>NZ_CDCG01000027.1 GCF_000819845.1 Aeromonas enteropelogenes | reverse complement strand
TTCTGGGTATCAGCACCATTAAATAGAAAGCCTCCCTGAAAAGGGAGGCTTTTTTTCGTTCTAAATTTTACTGTGATCTTGTTACCCTTCAACTCCTGCCTGATCTCGGGCATCCTCATTTCTGCTGTTTATTTGGCTGTTATTGATGGTTTCATCCAGATAATTGTCCGTTGTTGATTGACGGGAAACGTTTTACATGTAGAATCCGCCGCGTTTTGCCTATTACGTGGAGAGAAAGCATGGCGCAGGATAATGAATATTGTTTGGGAGCCGTTCCTGCCAAGGGGCGCAAGGGTGTGCTGTCGCTGATGCTAGTGATGCTGGGTCTGACCTTCTTCTCTGCCAGCATGTGGACCGGTGGGGCGCTGGGTACCGGTCTGGTGTTTGACGACTTCATCAAGGCCGTGCTGCTGGGCAATTTGCTGCTGGGGGTCTATACCGCCTGTCTGGGCTATATCGGTGCCTCGACCGGCCTTTCTACTCATCTGTTGGCGCGTTACTCCTTCGGCGTCAAAGGCTCTTGGCTGCCTTCGCTGCTGTTGGGCGGTACCCAGGTTGGTTGGTTTGGTGTCGGGGTGGCGATGTTTGCCCTACCGGTACAGAAGGCCACGGGGATCGACGTGAACTGGTTGATCGCCATCTCGGGCATCTTGATGACGGTCACCGTCTACTTCGGTATTTCTGCCTTGATGGTGCTGAGCTTTGTCGCCGTACCGGCCATCGCGTTGCTCGGTGGTTACTCCGTCTGGCTGGCTGTCACTTCCGCCGGTGGTATGGAAGCCCTGCAGCAAGTTCAGCCATCCAATCCCATCGAGTTCACCACGGCGCTGACCATGGTGGTCGGTTCCTTTATCAGTGCAGGAACCCTGACCGCTGATTTTGTCCGCTTTGGTCGCAAACCCTGGGGCGCCGTCATGATTACCATGGTGGCGTTTTTTTTGGGCAACACATTGATGTTCGTCTTTGGGGCTGCCGGCGCGGCTGTGACCGGTCAAGCCGATATCTCTGAAGTGATGCTGATGCAGGGGCTGCTGATCCCCGCCATCCTGGTGCTTGGCCTCAATATCTGGACCACCAACGACAATGCCCTCTATGCTTCCGGCCTCGGTTTTGCCAACATCACGGGTCTCAAGAGCAAGCCGCTCAGCGTGATCAATGGCCTGGTCGGTACTGCCTGTGCGCTCTGGCTATACAACAACTTCGTCGGTTGGCTGGCTTTTCTGAGTACGGCGATCCCGCCCATCGGTGGCATCATCATCATGGATTTCCTGCTCAATCGTGAACGTTATCGTCAATTTGCCGACCAGCAATTCGAAGCCATTCGCTGGCAGGCGCTGGTTGCCACCGTCGTCGGAGTAGCCGTCGGCAAGTGGCTGCCGGGCATAGTGCCCCTCAACGCGGTGCTGGGCGCCGCCTTCACCTATTTCATTCTGGTTCGGCTCACGCCGCGACCGATTCTGGTACAGGAAGCAGACAAATGCTGATTCAACATATTCGCCTCGTCGACCGGGAAGGTTTTTGGCAGATCCGTTGCCAGGATGGCGTCATCACCGCTATCGAGCCCCATGATGAACATGCGGTGGCAGGCCATGTGCTGGACGGGGAGGGGGGGCTGGCTATCGCTCCCTTCATCGAGCCCCATATTCACCTCGACACAACCCAGACCGCCGGTGAGCCAAGCTGGAACCTTTCCGGCACCCTGTTCGAGGGGATCGAGCGCTGGGCCGAGCGCAAGGCGCTGCTGACCCATGAGGATGTAAAACAACGCGCAATCCAGACGCTGAAGTGGCAGATCGCCAATGGCATCCAGTTTGTCCGTACTCACGTCGATGTCTCCGATCCCAACCTGGTCGCCCTGAAGGCGATGCTGGAAGTGCGAGAGGAGATGAAGGAGTGGGTCGAGCTGCAGATCGTTGCCTTCCCCCAGGAGGGGATCCTCTCCTACCCCAATGGCAAGGCCTTGCTGGAGGAGGCGCTCAAGCTCGGGGCTGACGTGATCGGTGCCATTCCCCATTTCGAGTTTACCCGGGAATATGGCGTCGAAAGTCTGCATTACATCTTCGATCTGGCCGAGAAGTATCAGGTTCTGGTGGATGTGCACTGTGACGAGATCGACGACGAACAGTCCCGCTTCATCGAGACCCTGGCGACCCTGGCCTACGAGCGCGGCATTGGCCATCGAGTGACCGCCAGCCATACCACGGCGATGCACTCCTATAATGGCGCTTATGCTTCCCGCCTGTTCCGGCTGCTCAAGATGGCGGGTATCAACTTTGTCGCCAACCCCTTGGTGAACATCCACCTGCAGGGGCGGTTTGATACCTATCCCAAGCGCCGTGGCATCACCCGGGTGAAGGAGATGCTGGAGGCGAACATCAACGTCTGCTTCGGCCACGATGATGTGTTCGATCCCTGGTACCCCATGGGCACGGCCAACATGTTGCAGGTGCTGCACATGGGGCTGCATGTCTGCCAGATCATGGGTTATGAGCAGATCAACGAGGGGCTGAAGCTGATTGGCAGCCACAGCGCCCGCACCCTGAATGTACAGGATCGCTACGGCATCGAGGTGGGCAAGCCTGCCAACCTGCTGATCCTGCCCGCAGAAAATGGCTTCGATGCGGTGCGCCGCCAGGTGCCAGTGCGTTACTCCATTCGCCACGGCAAGGTGATCGCCCAGACCCGGCCAGCGCAGACGGAAATCCTGCTCGGTCAGCCGGAACCGGTTGATTTTCGGCGATAAGTTTTCAATCAACCGGTTGGGCGATTAGTTCCCCCTCTGGGCACAATGGTCGGCATTGCGCATAATGTCGGCCTGAGCCTGAAGGAGTAACGCCATGCAAACCTGGTTATATGTTGCTGCGGGGGGGGCCATCGGTGCCTCCCTTCGTTTTGGGATTGCCGAATTGATGGCCCTGTTGCTGGGGCGCCATTTTCCCTACGGCACCCTGCTGGTCAACGTGATCGGCTCCTTCATCATGGGGGTGGCCTATGCCCTCATCAGCCATAGTCATGTCGTCGAGCATCCGATGAAACCGCTATTGATGGTCGGGATCCTGGGAGCCCTGACGACCTTCTCCTCCTTCGCACTCGATACCGTGGTGCTGGCTCAGCATGGCGCCTATCTCAAGGCACTGCTCAACATAGTGCTCAACCTGAGCCTCTGTCTGGCCATGGTGGTGCTGGGCATGCAGTTGGTGGCGAGCCGGGTTTAAGGTGTCCGCACGCCATTGGCTCTGGTAAACTGGCGACCATTCTTTGCTCTATGGGTGTTTAGAGGATGTCAGAACAAGCAACGACAACGCATTTTGGCTTTAAAACCGTGGCTGCAACCGAGAAAGAAACTCTGGTGGCAGGCGTCTTCCATTCGGTGGCGGCCAAGTATGATCTGATGAACGATCTGATGTCGTTCGGCATCCACCGCCTGTGGAAGCGCTTCACCATCGACTGCTCCGGGGTTCGCAAGGGCCAGAAGGTGCTGGATCTGGCCGGGGGCACCGGCGATTTGACCGCCAAGTTCTCCCGCATCGTCGGCGAGACTGGCCAGGTGGTGCTGGCGGATATCAACGATTCCATGCTCAAGGTGGGCCGCGACAAGCTGCGCAACCTGGGAGTGGCAAACAACGTCTCCTACGTGCAGGCCAACGCTGAGGCGCTGCCCTTCCCGGACAATCACTTCGACGTCATCACCATAGGTTTCGGCCTGCGCAACGTGACCAACAAGGACAAGGCGCTGGCCTCCATGTTCCGGGTACTGAAGCCGGGCGGACGCCTGCTGGTATTGGAATTCTCCAAGCCGGTCAGCGAGGTGATCGCCAAGATGTACGATCTCTACTCCTTCAAATTGCTGCCGAAAATGGGCGAAATCGTCGCGAACGACAGCGAAAGCTACAAGTATCTGGCGGAGTCCATCCGCATGCACCCGGACCAGCAGACTCTGGCCGGCATGATGGAAGAGGCCGGCTTCGAGCAGGTCGAGTTCTACAACCTGACTCAGGGCGTCGTTGCCCTGCACCGCGGTTACAAGTTTTAAGGTTGCCTATGCCGATGGATGCCATGGTCACCGCGGTGATCGAAACCAGCCTCAACCGGCTGCTGGAACTGGACAAACAGAGCCCGGAGCAGCTGCGCAAGCTGACCGGCAAGGTGCTCAAGCTGGAGCTGCGTGAACTCAAGCCGCTCTGGTTTGTCTTCTCCGATCGTCGGCTGGACGTGCTGGCCCGCTACGAAGGGGAGGCTGATGCGGTCCTCAGCCTGTCGCTGACGGCGCTCGGTCTGTTGAAAGATCCGTCCGCCCTGACCCGCTACATCCGCGAGGAGAAGCTGGATCTGAGCGGCGATCCCCAACTGGTTCAGGCGTTCAGCGTGCTGCTGGGGGAGCTCGACATCGACTGGGAAGAGGAACTCTCCCGCTATACCGGTGACGTGATGGCTCACACCCTGCTGCGGGGTGCTCGTCAGGCCAGGAGCCTGGTGGGCCGTGAGCTGTGCCGCTCCCAGCGTCAGCTGGCAGAATATCTGACCGAAGAGATCCGCCTCGCGCCGGGTCCGCTGGAAGTGGCGAGCTTCAACGACGATGTCGAAGTGCTGGCCCAGCAACTCAAGGCCATTGAACTGCGCCTGGCCCGTTTCGAACAGCAGGTGACCTGATGACCCCGAAGGAGTTCAAACGCCTCTATCGCATCGTCACCATACTGCTGGAGCAGGGCATCGACGAACTGGTGCCCGCCCGCTATCAACCCTGGCCCGGTCGTCTGGCCCGGCGCAGCCTGTTCTGGCTGAAGAACAAGCAACCCGATCTCAGCCGTGGTGCCCGCATCCGGCTTGCCTTCGAGGCGCTCGGTCCCATCTTCATCAAGTTCGGCCAGATGCTCTCGACCCGGCGCGATCTGTTGCCGCCGGATATCGCCGAAGAGCTGGCGTTGCTGCAGGACAGGGTGCCCCCCTTCTGCGGCCAGGCCGCCCGTCAGCAGATCGAGCGCAGCCTGGGCTGCCCTATCGAGACTCTGTTCGACGACTTCGACGAGACGCCGCTGGCGTCTGCCTCCATCGCTCAGGTGCATACCGCACGGCTGAAGGAGAATGGCCGCGAGATCGTCATCAAGGTGATCCGCCCCGACATCGAACACGTCATCGAGGCCGACCTGCGCCTGATGCAGGCGCTGGCCCGTCTGGTGGCCCGCTTCGTGCCCCAGAGCGCACGGCTGCGTCCCATCGAGGTGGTGGAGGAGTATCGCAAGACCATTCTCGACGAGCTCAACCTGATGCGCGAGGCGGCCAATGCCATCCAGCTGCGCCGCAACTTCACCGGCTCCGAGGCGCTCTATGTGCCCGAGGTGTTCACCGATCACTGCCGCGAGCAGGTATTGGTGATGGAGCGCATCTACGGCATTGCGGTGTCCGACATCGCGGCGCTGGAGGCCAACGGCACCAACATGAAGCTGCTGGCCGAGCGCGGGGTGGAGGTCTTCTTCACCCAGGTGTTCCGCGACAGCTTCTTCCACGCCGACATGCACCCGGGCAATATCTTCGTCTCCTTTGATCACCCGGAGAATCCGCTCTGGATCGGCATCGACTGCGGCATCGTCGGGACCCTGAATCGGGAAGACAAGCGCTACCTGGCGGAGAACTTCCTTGCCTTCTTCAACCGCGACTATCGCCGGGTGGCCGAGCTGCACGTGGAGTCCGGCTGGGTACCGGCCGATACCAAGGTGGACGAGTTCGAATTCGCCATCCGCACCGTGCTGGAGCCCATCTTCGAGAAGCCGCTGTCCGAGATCTCGTTCGGTCACGTGCTGCTCAACCTGTTCAACACGGCGCGCCGTTTCCACATGACGGTGCAGCCGCAGCTGGTGCTGCTGCAGAAGACTCTGCTCTATGTGGAAGGGTTGGGTCGTCAGCTCTATCCCCAGCTGGATCTGTGGCAGACCGCCAAACCCTATCTGGAAAACTGGATGCACCAGCAGGTGGGGCCGAAGGCGGTATTGAATGCGATTCGCGAGAAGGCGCCCTTCTGGGCCGAGAAGCTGCCCGAGTTGCCGGAGCTGGTCTACGAGACCCTGCGCCAGACTCGTCATCAGCAGCTGCATTTCGACCAGATGTTTGCCGAGTTCCGCCGCCACAGCCGGCGGCAGGGGCAGGCTCGCTACCTCTTAGGGGTGGGAGCCAGCCTGCTATTGGCGGGTGTATTCTTGCTGACCCAAAAACAACATATTGAGTGGGGACAAATCAGTCTCGCCGGCGCCGGGTTATGCTGGTTGTTCGGCTGGCTGCGCGCCCGCTCCCATTAAACAAAAAGTGCGCCGAATGGCGCCAAGACTGGAGAAATATCATGGGTGGTATCAGTATTTGGCAATTGTTGATCATCGCTGTCATCGTCGTGCTGCTGTTCGGGACCAAGAAACTGCGCGGGATCGGTGGTGACCTGGGTGCGGCGGTCAAGGGCTTCAAGAAGGCGCTCTCCGATGAGCCGGCCGACGCCAAACCCGAGCAGAAAGATGCCGATTTTCCCCCGAAACAGCTGAACGAAACGGCTGCCCAGAGCAGCGAGCCCGCCAAGCAGAAAGATAAAGATCAGGCCTAAGCCATGTTCGATATCGGTTTTTGGGAGCTGATCGTCATCGGCGTGGTGGCGCTGTTGGTGCTGGGGCCCGAGCGGCTGCCGGTTGCCATCCGTACCGCCACCCACTGGATCCGGCTCATTCGTTCGACCGCCAATTCGGTGAAGTCCGAGCTGGAGCAGGAGCTCAAGTTGCAAGAGCTGCACAATGACCTGAAAAAGGCCGAGAAGCTGCAGATGAGCAATCTGAGCCCAGAGCTGCAAGAGTCCATCGAACAGCTCAAGTCGGCGGCCCAGTCCGTAAACCGGCCCTATCAGGTGGAAAACGAGATCCGGCCGACCCAGGCTGACCCGGCTGCTTCCGTCGAGCCCGCCCCTGCAACCGCTGCGGCGGTGCCGCCGGTCGATAGCCAGCAGCAGGCTCCGGCCGCCAGCGAGCAGGCTCCGGCCGCCAGCGAGCAGGCCGGCAAAGACAAAGAGGAGGTGAAGCCATGACCCAGGCCGAGCAACCCCTCATCAGCCATCTAGTGGAGCTGAGAACGCGCCTGCTGCGTTCCGTTGCTGCCATCCTGCTGGTGTTTGTCGCGCTGATCTACTTCTCCAACGACATCTACGATTTCATCGCCCAGCCGCTGCTCAGCCAGTTGCCGGAGGGCACCAGCATGATAGCGACGGATGTGGCGACCCCCTTCATCACGCCGATCAAGCTGACCCTGGTGGTCTCCTTCTTCGTAGCCATCCCCTATCTGCTCTATCAGGCCTGGGCCTTCATCGCCCCCGGTCTGTACCAGCACGAGCGGCGACTCATCATGCCGCTGGTTGCCTCCAGTGCCGTGTTGTTCTATGCGGGGATGGCGTTTGCCTACTACGTGGTGTTCCCGCTGGTGTTCGGTTTCTTCACCAGTACCGCCCCTACCGGGGTGACGGTGGCGACCGACATTGCCAGCTATCTGGACTTCGTACTGACCCTGTTCTTCGCGTTCGGGGTGGCGTTCGAAATTCCGGTGGCCACCATACTGCTGTGCTGGACCGGCGTGACCACGCCCAAGAGCCTGAAGGAGAAGCGCCCCTACGTCGTCGTCGGGGTGTTCGTGGTCGGCATGCTGCTGACACCGCCCGATGTGTTCTCCCAGACTCTGCTGGCGATCCCCATGTGGGCGCTGTGGGAACTGGGCCTCTTCTTCGCCCGTTTCTATGTGAAGAAAGAGGATGAAGAACAGCAGGAACAGACCGAGGAGGGGAGCTGAGGCTCCCTTCCTCTTTTCATGCTCCCGTTCGAGGCGTATGGTGATGTCCCATCGAGTAGATGGTTTTCAAATACCTGATATGCCGCCTCTTTACCCGGAATGTCTCGCATCATGATCGATATTGGTCTCAACCTCACCAGCAGCCAGTTTGCCGGTGAACAGCCAGAACTGGTGGCCCGTGCCCGCGCCGCCGGCGTGGAAGCGCTGATCCTGACCGGCACTGATCTGGCCGGCAGCCGGGAAAGCGCCGAACTGGCTGCCCAATGGCCCGGTTACTGCTTCTCTACCGCCGGGGTGCATCCCCACGATGCCAAAAGTGTCGATGAACTGACACTGCCCGCCCTGCGCGAGCTGGCGGCCCTGCCACAGGTGGTCGCCATCGGCGAGTGCGGCCTCGACTACAACCGGGATTTCTCCCCCCGTCCGGTGCAAGACGCGGTATTTGACGCCCAGCTGGCGCTGGCCGCCGAACTCGGGATGCCGGTGTTCCTGCACTGCCGCGATGCCCACACCCGTTTCATCGAGATCCTGCGTCCCTGGCTGCCCCGCTTGCCCGGGGCCGTGCTGCACTGCTTCACCGGCTCCGACGAGGAGCTGGACGAGTGCCTGGCGCTGGGGCTGCATATCGGGGTGACCGGTTGGCTCTGCGACGAGCGCCGCGGCCAGCTGCTGCGTGAGCAGGTGGCCCGCATTCCGGCTGGCCGCCTGATGATAGAGACTGACGCCCCCTATCTGGTGCCGCGGGATTTGAAACCCAGACCGAAACGCAATGAACCCGCTTTTTTGCCGCACATCGCCCAGGTGGTGGCGGCCTGCCGTGGTGAAGCGCCCGAGGCCTTGCTGGCCCATACCCGGGCCACCTCCGCCGCATTTTTCCAACTTCCTCTTTTGGAGTGATTCATGGCTACAACTCTTCCGGGCGCCTTTCCGGGCCGCCGCCTGCGCCGGGTGCGCAAACATGATTTCAGCCGTCGTCTGGTGCGCGAGAACGTACTGACCGCCAACGATCTCATCTACCCCGTGTTCGTGCTGGAGGGGGAGAAGCGCCGTGAGACCGTGCCCTCCATGCCGGGGGTGGAGCGTCTCTCCATCGATCTGCTGCTGGAGGAAGCGGCCGAGCTGGTGGAGCTCGGGGTGCCAGCCATCGCGCTGTTCCCGGTGACTCCGCTGGAGAGCAAGAGCCTGATGGCGGAAGAGGCCTACAACCCGAATGGCCTGGCCCAGCGCACCGTGCGTGCCCTCAAGGCCCGCTTCCCGGAGTTGGGGGTCATCACCGATGTGGCGCTCGATCCCTTCACCACCCACGGTCAGGACGGCATCATTGATGACGAAGGCTATGTGCTGAACGACATCACCACCGAGATCCTGATCAAGCAGGCGCTCTCCCATGCTGCCGCCGGGGTGGATATCGTCGCGCCGTCCGACATGATGGATGGCCGTATCGGTGCCATCCGCGCCGCGCTGGAAGAGAACGGCTTCATCAACACCCAGATCATGGCCTACTCCGCCAAGTACGCCTCCCACTACTACGGCCCGTTCCGCGATGCAGTCGGTTCCGCCGGCAACCTTGGCAAGAGCAACAAGGCCACCTACCAGATGGACCCGGCCAACGGCAACGAGGCCCTGCATGAGGTGGCGCTGGATCTGCAGGAAGGGGCAGACATGGTGATGGTCAAGCCGGGGATGCCCTATCTGGACGTGGTGCGCCAGGTGAAGGATCAGTTCGGCGTGCCGACCTTCGCCTATCAGGTGAGCGGTGAATACGCCATGCACATGGCGGCGATCCAGAATGGCTGGCTCAAGGAGAAGGAGTGCATCCTGGAGTCCCTGCTCTGCTTCAAGCGCGCCGGGGCCGACGGCATCCTCACCTACTTCGCCAAACGGGTGGCGCAGTGGCTGCAGGAAGATGCCCGGGCCTGATGGCTCAATATCTTTCAGTGCAGACAATGCCGGCCCTGGAGCCGGCATTGTTGTCTCTGGCGGCCAATCTGGTCGTTTTGTGTACATGTTTTGGCCAAAAGTGGGCAACTGGCCTCGCTCTCGGCGGCAAAGGCTTGATTAATGGGGTTTCTGCCTACATCTTAGGTAGTCCAAGCAAGCTTCTGGACGGCAGGGGCTGTAGAGAATTTAGAGGTATCGCCGGATGACTAACCCTTTGCTGACAATGGACTCGCTGCCCCCTTTCAGCCAGATCCAGCCCGAACAGGTGCAACCTGCGGTGACGCAGGCGATTGCCGACTGCAAACAGAAGATCGCCGATGTGCTGGCCAAACAGGAGCCCCGTACCTGGGACAGCCTGATCGCCCCGCTGGAAGAGGTCAATGACCGTCTGGCGCGGATCTGGTCGCCGGTCAGCCACCTCAACTCGGTACTCAACAGCGAAGCGCTGCGCGCGGCTCACGACGCCTGCCTGCCGCTGCTCTCCGAATTCCAGACCTATGTCGGTCAGCACGAAGGGCTCTATCAGGCCTATCGCGAGCTGGCCGAGAGCGACGACTTCCCGCGTCTGGACGATGCCCAGCGCAAGGAGATCCAGAACACCCTGCGCGACTTCCGCCTGTCCGGTATCGGACTGCCCGCCGAGGCGCAGCAGCGCTACGGCGAAATCCAGGCCCGCCTCTCCGAGCTGGCCTCCCGCTTCAGCAACAACGTGCTGGATGCGACCCAGGGCTGGCACAAGCTGGTGGCTGACGAGGCCGAGCTGGCCGGTCTGCCGGAGAGCGTGCTGGCGGCCGCCCGTCAGATGGCCGAGCTCAAGGGCAAGGAGGGGTGGCTGTTCACCCTGGATATCCCCTCCTACCTGCCGGTGATGATGTATGCCGACAACCGCGAGTTGCGCACCGAGATGTACGAGGCCTTCACCACCCGCGCCTCGGATCAGGGTCCGAATGCCGGCAAGTGGGACAACTCTGCCATCATGACCGAGCTGCTCGCCCTGCGCCGTGAGCTGGCCCAGCTGCTGGGATTTGCCAACTACGCCGAGCTCTCCCTGGCTACCAAGATGGCGGACAAGACGGAGCAGGTGGTGAACTTCCTCACCGATCTGGCCCGGCGCTCCCTGCCACAGGGCAAGGCTGAGCTGGAGGAGATCCGAGCCTTCGCCGCCGAGCAGCACGGCCAGAGCGAACTGGCCGCCTGGGATCTCGCCTACTACGCCGAGAAGCTCAAGCAGCACAAGTTCTCCATCTCCGATGAGCAACTGCGCCCCTACTTCCCGGCCAGCAAGGTGGTGAAGGGGTTGTTTGAGGTGGTGAAACGGGTATTCGGCATGAAGGTGCGCGAGCGCCTCGGTATCGATACCTGGCATCCGGATGTGCGCTTCTATGACATCTTCGACGCCGATGACGAGCTGCGTGGCAGCTTCTACCTCGACCTCTATGCACGCGAGCACAAGCAGGGCGGAGCCTGGATGGATGTCTGCCTGGGTCGCCGCTACCGTCGCGATGGTTCGTTGCAAAAACCGGTGGCTTACCTGACCTGCAACTTCAACGGCCCGGTGGATGGCAAACCGGCCCTGTTCACCCACAACGAAGTGGTCACCCTGTTCCACGAGTTTGGCCACGGTATTCACCACATGCTGACCCGGGTCGATGTGGCCGGGGTGGCCGGCATCAACGGCGTGGCCTGGGATGCGGTGGAGTTGCCGAGCCAGTTCCTGGAGAACTGGTGCTGGGAGTCCGAGGCGCTGGCCTTTATCTCCGGCCACTACGAGACCGGCGAGCCACTGCCTGCCGATCTGCTGGAGAAGATGATGGCGGCCCGCAACTTCCAGGCGGCCATGCAGATGCTGCGCCAGCTGGAATTCGCCCTGTTCGACTTCCGTCTGCATCAGGAGTTTGACCCGGCCAAACCGGATCAGATCCCGGCCCTGCTGGACGAAGTACGCAGCCAGGTTGCCGTGATGACGCCGCCGGCGTTCAACCGCTTCCAGCACAGCTTCTCCCACATCTTCGCGGGCGGTTATGCGGCGGGTTACTACAGCTACAAGTGGGCCGAGGTGCTCTCCGCCGATGCCTTCTCCCGTTTCGAGGAGGAGGGGATTTTCAACCCGGTCACCGGCCAGTCTTTCCTCAGACATATTCTGGAGAAAGGCGGTTCAAAAGAGCCCATGGAGCTGTTCAAGGCCTTCCGTGGCCGCGAGCCCAGAGTGGATGCCCTGCTGCGCCATAGCGGGATTGCCGCGTGACACCCGCAGGTGCGAGCTTCAAGCAGATACACTTTTGCGGCATAGTGAGATCGCCGCGTGATTTTTGAGATAAAAAGGGACCTGATGGTCCCTTTTCTCAATGCTTTTTAATATCTTGCTGACTGCATATTTGCACTTTCGGCGCCTCTTAAAGTAGAGTCGTCTCTAAACTTTCAAGGGGGCAATGCCACTTGCCATGAGGCGAGCACTCGATTCTGTCTATCAAATCATCTCCAGTCTGGCTCATTCGAGTGGTCGGGAATATTTTGATACCTTCGTGAGTGAAATCGCCTCGGCCCTGATGGCCGATGTCGTCCTGATCGCCAGTTGGGAGGCCTCCTCTGGCCAACTTAGGGGACATGCCGCCTACCCGGCTTCGCTCGATCCCGCCTCTCTGGATTTGCCGCTGACCGCCACCCCGGAAGCCATCACCTGGCAGGAGGGTGAGGCCTGGTTCAGCGACCGTTTGCTGCAACTGTTTCCCCATACCCCGCTGGCACAGGAGTGGCAGGCACAGGCTTATGCCGGCATTGCGCTCAAAAATGCCGAGGGACAGACCATAGGCCTCTGCAGCCTCCTCTATCGTCACCCCCAGGACAACATGGCCAAGGTGATGGGGCTGCTCAGGCTGCTGGGGCCGCTGGCGGGCCGTGAACTGGCACTGATGCTGCCACAAAGGCCGTCTCCAACCCTGTTTCCCGAGACACCCCACGAGCTGCAGAACATGCTGAGCCAGGCGCCGGTCGGGATCGGCAAGCTGGATCTCGGCGGCCGCATTCTCTGGGTCAACCCGGCCATCGAACAGATGCTGGGGTACCCCATTGATGAGCTGCTCCAGTACTCCATCTCCGACATCAATCACCCGGAGGACTGGCTGCGCAGCACCGAGCATTACGAGCAGATCTACCGTGGCGAGCGCAACAGCTTCACCCAGGAGAAGCGCTATCGCTGCAAGGGGGGGGAGATCCTGTGGGGACGGGTGACCGTTACCCTGATCCGCGATGCAGAGCAGCAGCCGGACTACCTGATGGTGCTGCTGGAGAATATCGATCCCCTGCGCCGCCATGCCGAGCAGCTCAAGCTCTCCCACCGGGTCTATGACAACCTCTCCGAGGCGATCCTGGTGTGCGATGCCGACAGCCGCATCATCTCGGTCAACCCGGCGTTCGAGCAGATCACCGGCTACAGCAGCGAGGAGGTGTGTGGTCAGCGCCCCAGCATGCTCAAGTCCGGGCTGCACGACCAGGCCTTCTATGCCGATATGTACCACGCACTGGAGCGGGCCGGCGTCTGGCGTGGCGAGGTGTGGAACAAGCGCAAAAACGGCAAGCTCTATCCCCAGCAGCTGATGATCAGCACCCTGAGGGAAGAGGGCAAAATCCAGCAATATATCGCTATTTTCAGCGATCTTTCCCAGACCAAGCTGGCCGAGCAGAAGATCGCGACCCAGGCCAACTACGACAACCTTACCAGCCTGCCTAACCGCTGGCTGTTTGGCCGCTGTCTCGCTCGCTTCTGCGAGCGGGGTGAGCGTTTCGCCCTGATGGTGCTGGATCTCAACAACTTCAAGGCGGTCAACAACAGCATGGATCACCATGCCGGTGACGCCCTGCTGCGTGAGGTGTCGGATCGCCTGGTGAGCCGGGTGCGCACCGAGGATCTGGTGGCGCGTATCGGTGGCGACGAGTTTGCCTTTCTGGTGCCCGGCATCGTTATCCGCCGCCAGGCTGAGGTGTTTGCCAAGCAGGTGATCGGCAGCTTTGCCCGCCCCTTCATGCTGGCCAACCAGCACCTCTATGTGACGGCCACCATCGGCATGACCCTCTGCCCCAGCGATGGCGGTGAGAGTGACGAGCTGCTGCGCAATGCGGAGCAGGCCCTGTTTGCCGCCAAGCGGCAGGGGCGGCTGATCGGCACCTACTGCGCTTCAATGCGCGAAGAGGTGCGCCAGCGCCACCAGATGCAACAGGATCTGGCGGAGGCCATCAAGCAGGAGCAGCTGACCATGGCCTACCAGCCCATCTGGGACAACCGCAGTGGACGAGTGGCCAAGCTGGAGGCTCTGGTGCGCTGGTATCACCCGCACTGGGGGCAGGTCTCTCCCGCTGAATTCATCCCGCTGGCGGAAGAGGCTGGCCTGATCCAGAGCCTGGGGGCTCTGGTGCTGTGGCAGTCGTGCCGGGATCTGGCGCGCCTGCAGCAATCCGGTTTTCCGGAGCTGCAGATGTCGATCAATCGTTCCACCATGGAGTTCCAGACCATAGATCCGGAGGCGAGCGAATGGCTCAAGGTGATCCATCACTTCGGGCTCAATCCTGCCGACATCGTCATCGAAATCACCGAATCCCTGCTGATGGAGAGCAGTGACCAGCACAGGATCCGGATCGAGGCGCTGCGCGAGGCGGGGTGCAAGCTGGCCATCGATGATTTCGGGACCGGCTATTCGGCGCTCAACTATCTGCGCACCTTCCCGGTGGATCTGGTCAAGATAGATCGCTCCTTCGTGCGTCACATCCCGTTCAACGAGCAGGATCGCATGCTGCTCGACGGCATCATCAACATAGTGCACAACCTCGGTATGCAGGTGGTGATCGAGGGAGTGGAGACCCGCGAGCAGCTCAACTTCCTCTGCCAGAAGGGGTGTGCCTTCACCCAGGGCTATCTGCTCAGCCGCCCGCTGACGTTCGATGACCTGACCGATTATCTCGATCTCAACCGCCAAGGAATGAACCTCTCCATCGTGAGGTGATCCGGTGCTTCTGCTATCATGGCCGCTTCCGTGCGTGTCATGAGTCTGTTCCCAATGCCCCATATCCAGGTTTTCAGTGAAGTGCCCGCCCGCGACGGCGAGCTCGATGCCCTGCGCCAGCGCCTCGCCGACGTGGAGTTTCCGGCCCCCTTTGCGCTGGTGCTGACCGAACAGCGGCTGGAGCTGCGCAAGCTGGATGAACCCAAGCTGGGCGCCGTCTACGTGGATTTCGTCGAAGGGGCGGTCGCCCATCGCCGCAAGTTCGGTGGTGGCCGAGGCCAGTCCATCGCCAAGGCGGTGGGGCTCAAGGCGGGGGCGACCCCGACCGTGGTGGATGCTACCGCCGGGCTGGGACGCGATGCCTTCGTGCTCGCTTCCCTCGGCTGCCGGGTGACCATGATAGAGCGCAGCTCGGTCGTCGCGGCCCTGCTGCAGGATGGTTTGACGCGGGCGGCGCAGGATCCCGAGATAGGCCCCTGGGTGAGCGAACGGATGCAGTTGTTGCAGGGGCCTGCCGTGGATACCCTGCTGGCGCTGACGGAGCGGCCCGAGGTGATCTACCTCGACCCCATGTTCCCCCACAAGCAGAAGTCGGCGCTGGTGAAAAAGGAGATGCGGGTGTTCCAGTCGCTGGTGGGGCCGGATCTCGACGCCGATGTACTGCTGCCGGCGGCACTCAAGATGGCCGACAAGCGGGTGGTGGTGAAGCGCCCAGACTACGCGGGCTGGCTCAACGAACACAAGCCCAGCATGGCCATCGAGACCAAGAGCAACCGCTTCGATGTCTATGTGCTGGCAGCCATGACAGCAGCTTGATCAACTGTCTGGGTGAATCAAATAGAGAGGAGGGCCAACCTGGTTGACCCTCCTTTTTGTTGGCCGCTATCCGGCGCTCAAGGTTTGGGGGCTATCAAGATCCGGGAGCGAAGCGGATCCGTTTCTGCTCACCCTGCCATAGCAGGTCGAGGGTGGCCAGCTCGGCCAGACAGAGTCGCTCCCCACTCTCCAGCAACAGGTACTCGACACCCTCCCTGGCCTCTATGGTGCGGATCCTGTCTGCCCACTGACGCCCGTCCCGGCAGGTCAGCGTCACCGGCAATTGCCAGCTGGCGGCGATCTCGAGCCAGTCGTAGAGGTCGCAACTGATGGGGTGGTAGTCGGTCATGGTCTGCTCCTTGATGGGAGAGGAGATCAGTCTTCCTGCAGGCGGGTGGGCCAGCCCATCTTTTGCTGGCGCTCTACCTCGAGGCGCAGCTCGCTGGCGCGCAGATAATGCTCTTCCAGCCAACCCTTGGGCAGGGTCAGGGTCAGGGCATCCTCTTCGGCTTCAAGGGTGAAGTGGGGCACAGTACCCTGGGTGCGGCGCATGCAGAGGATCAGGGCGATGCGCAGGATGCGGGCCAGCCGGATTGCTTGGCGAGCCGTCACGGCGCCCTGTTTCTCCAGCGGTTCCAGCTTGAACTCATCCCGCTGGTTGAACAGCAGGGCTGACAACAGCTTCTTCTGCGCAGGAGTGAAGCCCGGCATGTCGATGTTGTCGATGATGTAGGCGGCGTGTTGCGGCGCCTTTTTATACTCGATGCACAGACCGATCTCGTGCAGCAGCGCCGCATAGCGCAGGATCGGCCGACCATAGCGCTTGGAGAGGCGCCAGGCCGGTTGCAGCTGGGTGAACGCCTCGATGGCGGTATCGCGCACCCGCTCGGCGTGCTCCTTGTCCAGCTGGTAGCGATTGATCAGGCTGTCTGCGGTGCGATCCCGGGCGTCACAGTCGTGATTGTTGCCGAGCAGGCCGTAGATCAAGCCTTCGCGCAGGGCGCCGCCGGCCAGCGTCATGCTCTCGATGTCGAGGGTTTCGAAGATGGCGATCAGGATGGCGAGGCCGGAGGGGAACACGGTCAGCCGTTCGGCCGCCAACCCTTCCAACTGCAGTTGATCCAGCCGGCCGCAGGCGATGGCCTGTGCCATCAGTTCCTGCAATTTCGGCAGGGTGACCCGTTCGCTCTTGCCCTGGGCCATCATGATCTCCTGCAGCGCCTGGACCGTGCCGGAGGCGCCGACGCAGGTACGCCAGCCGAGAGTGCGATATTCGTCAGCCACTCTCTCCAGCACCGTTTTGGCGGCAGCGATGGCCTGATTGAAGCGGGTTTCGGAGAGCTCGCCGTCACCGAAGTGGTTGTTGAGCCAGGTGACGCAGCCCATGTGCAGGCTGTTGAGCAGTTTCGCCTCGCTGTGCTCGCCGATCACCAACTCGGTGCTGGCGCCGCCGATGTCGATCACCAGCCGGTTGCCTTCCCCCGCCGAGGTCCAGGAGACCCCCTCATAGATGGTCTTGGCCTCTTCCTCACCCGAGATGATCTCGATGTTGTGGTTGAGGACCCGTTCCGCTTCGCTAAGGAATTCATCGACGTTGGTGGCCAGACGCAGGGTGGCGGTACCCACTACCCGGATGTTGTCGGCCGGAATGTCTTGCAGCTGTTCGGCGAACAGGCGCAGACAGTCCCAGCCCCGCTCCATGGCGGCACGACTGAGACGAAATTCGGCATCGAGTCCGGCGGCGAGGCGTACCTTGCGTTTGACCTTGGTGACGGTGCGCAGAGCGCCAGCGACCTCGCGCACCACCAGCATGTGAAAGCTGTTGGAGCCGAGGTCGATGGCCGCATAGAGAGGCGAGTTGTGCAACTGGGCCGATCCTTCAGCTCTTGCGGGGCGGACGACGGCGATTGTTGCTGTTGCCACCACCCTGGCGATCCCGCATGTTGCGGTTCACCGGCTGACGATTGCGGAACACCCGCTTTGGCGGAGTCACGTCATCCAGCAGCGCCTCGCGATCATACTTGCTGACCGGGATCGGGTGGTGGATGTACTCCTCGATGGCCGGCAGGTTGAAGGCATAGTCTTCACAGGCCAGGCTGATGGAGTGACCGCTCTTGCCGGCACGGCCGGTACGACCGATGCGGTGAACATAGTCCTCGCAGTCGTCGGGCAGGTCGTAGTTGAAGACGTGGGTCACGTCGGGGATGTGCAGACCACGGGCGGCCACGTCGGTGGCGACCAGAATGTCGAGGGAGCCCTTGGTGAACTCTTCCAGGATCTTCATCCGCTTCTTCTGCGGCACGTCACCGGTCAGCAGGCCGACACGGTGGCCGTCGTTTTCCAGCCAGGCATGGACGTCTTCACAGACATGCTTGGTGTTGGCGAAGACGATGGCTTTCTCCGGCCACTCCTCTTCCATCAGGGAGAGCAGCAGCAACATCTTGTCTTCGTTGGAGGGGTAGAACAGCTCCTCCTTGATCCGCACGCCAGTCATCTGCTCCGGCTCGACCTGCACGTGCTCCGGATGGTTCATGTGCTCGTAGGCCAGCTCCTGCACGCGCAGGGAGAGGGTGGCGGAGAACAGCATGCTCAGACGCTCGGTGGCGGGCGGCATGCGGCGGAACAGGAAACGGATGTCCTTGATGAAGCCGAGATCGAACATGCGATCCGCTTCGTCCAGCACCACGACCTGAATGTTGCTCAGATCGATCACCTTGGACTTGAAGTAGTCGATGATGCGGCCAGTGGTGCCGATCAGGATGTCGACGCCCTGCTCCAGCACGGCCAGCTGCTTGTCGTATCCTTCGCCACCGTAGGCGAGGCCGAGTTTCAGGCCGGTGCTCGCAGCCATGCTGTCGGCATCGTTGTAAATCTGTACTGCCAGCTCCCGGGTGGGGGCCATGATGATGGCTCTGGGTTGGTTTACCAGGCGGGGCTTGGTCAGTGGATGAGTCAATAGATAGTTGAATGTCGCCGCCAGGAAGGCAATGGTCTTGCCGGTACCTGTCTGGGCCTGACCAGCGAGATCATGACCTTCTACCAGCAGTGGCAGAGACAGTGCCTGGATAGGCGTACAATAATGAAATCCCTTTGCTTCCAGACCAGCCAGAACTTCGGGTTCGAGGCCCATTTGGGCGAATTTGTCGGTCGTTAAGTGTGTTTTGCTCATGGCGGTAGGTTATCAGGTTAGGCTTGCAATAATAAACAGGATCATTTCAAATAGGGCAACTATTGCCTTTATTGACATGTCAATAAAGTCTTATTTACTGACTGGAGTTGGAGATGAGTGACAAGATTGTTCAGCTGAGCGATGCCAGCTTCGAGGCAGATGTAATCAAAGCCGATGGTGCCGTTCTGGTAGACTTCTGGGCCGAATGGTGTGGTCCGTGCAAAATGATTGCCCCGATCCTGGAAGAAGTTGCCCAAGAGTACGCCGGTCGCGTGACCGTTGCCAAACTGAACATCGACCATAATTCTGATACTCCGCCCAAGTACGGCATTCGTGGTATTCCGACCCTCTTGCTGTTCAAGAATGGCGAAGTGGCAGCGACCAAGGTCGGTGCACTGTCCAAAACTCAACTGAAAGAGTTCCTGGACGGCAACCTGTAATAATCCAAGAGGAGCGCATTGCAATAATGCGCTCCTTGTGTTTTATCACCTAGACGCTCACCCCGATTGGTGCTAATTTATCGCTCGTTTGCTAACCTTTTTGCCTGACTCTTTGCTCACACATCAGCCCGGCAAATCAAATCCGATCAGCATCAATCCAGCAGACTGTCTCCTCATTTCAATCCTTGCTTACAGACTTTCACCACTATGAATCTGACTGAATTAAAGAACACTCCTGTGTCTGAGCTGGTCAAGCTCGGCGAATCCATGGGGTTGGAAAATCTGGCTCGGGCGCACAAGAAAGACATTATTTTTGCCATCCTCAAGGCGCACGCCAAGGGTGGTGAAGATATCTTTGGCGACGGTGTGCTGGAAATCCTGACCGATGGTTTTGGCTTCCTGCGCAGTGCAGACGGCTCCTACCTGGCGGGTCCTGATGACATCTATGTCTCCCCGAGCCAGATCCGCCGCTTCAACCTGCGCACCGGCGACACCATCTCCGGCAAGATCCGGCCACCGAAAGAGGGCGAACGCTATTTCGCACTGCTCAAGGTCAACGAGGTCAACTACGACCGTCCGGAAAACTCCCGCAACAAGATCCTGTTTGAAAACCTCACCCCGCTGCACGCCAACGAGCGTCTGCGCATGGAGCGTGGCAACGGTTCGACCGAAGACATCACCGCCCGCGTGCTGGATCTGGCGTCCCCCATCGGTAAGGGTCAGCGCGGCCTCATCGTCGCTCCGCCCAAGGCCGGTAAGACCATGCTGCTGCAGAACATCGCCCAGAGCATCGCCTACAACCACCCGGATTGTGAACTGATCGTCCTGCTGATCGACGAACGTCCGGAAGAAGTGACCGAGATGCAGCGGATGGTGAAGGGTGAAGTGATCGCCTCCACCTTCGACGAGCCGGCATCCCGTCACGTCCAGGTCGCCGAGATGGTGATCGAGAAGGCCAAGCGTCTGGTCGAGCACAAGAAGGACGTGGTGATCCTGCTGGACTCCATCACCCGTCTGGCACGCGCCTACAACACCGTGATCCCGTCATCCGGCAAGGTACTGACCGGTGGTGTGGATGCCAACGCCCTGCACCGTCCGAAGCGCTTCTTCGGTGCGGCCCGTAACGTGGAAGAGGGTGGTAGCCTGACCATCATCGCCACCGCGCTGATCGATACCGGCTCCAAGATGGATGAAGTCATCTACGAAGAGTTCAAGGGTACCGGCAACATGGAACTGCACCTCTCGCGCAAGATCGCCGAGAAGCGAGTCTACCCGGCCATCGACATCACCCGCTCCGGTACTCGCAAGGAAGAGCTGCTGACCACCGGCGACGAGCTGCAGAAGATGTGGATCCTGCGCAAGATCGTCCACCCGATGGGCGAGATTGACGGCATCGAGTTCCTCATCGACAAGCTGGCGATGACCAAGACCAACGACGAGTTCTTCGACGCCATGCGGCGCCAGCAGAAGTAATCCGGTCAAGAAATGACGAAACCGCGGCCCAGGTCGCGGTTTTTGTTTATGGATTGGCCGCTCGCCTGAGTACTATGGAAGGCCATTGAGGCGTTGAGTGTGTATGGCCGGGCGCAGGGATGCCGGCCATATGTCAGAGATGGCCCCTCTATTTTCGATGTCACAAGGATGGAGACGTCATGACAATCCGCATCATCTTGTTGCTCGCAGCCCTGGCCGGCGCACCGCCCCAGCTGACCGCTGCCACGGCTCCTGTGCTGGTGGCCGACGAAGGGGTGGCCGAGCATCTCACCTATCTCACGGATCGCTTGCAACAGGAGCAGTATGCAGCCATCGATGCGCTGCTGGATTCGTTGGCCCTCGGTCAACGGGAGTACCTGCTGAGCAAGCTGCTGGCGACCCTCCAGCAACAATCGGCTCCCGCCAGTGCGGACCAGTTGGTCTGGGTGCGAGCCCAGTCGGCCAGAGTGCCCGGCTGGTTGGTCGAAAAGGAGAAGAACGGTTTTCTGGTGCAGCAGCCTGCCTATGATTTTGCCGCCCAGGCGCGCTTGTTGTTGTCGCGCTGGCAGCAGCAGGCCTGGCAGGAAGAGTATCGCCAGCAACTGGCCCTCGGCCGCTTCCAGTTCAAATCCATCTATTACCGGGCCAACCCCGAATTGGCCCAGCAGCAACAGGCGCTGCTGCAGGCCTTCGAGCAACTGCCGTTGCCAGTCTGGCTGCGGGAGGCGCGTCAGCTGGCTTCCCAGAACATCTACCTGCCCGACAACCGTCTGTTGTTGCAGCTGTTGCAGCGCACCGGGGAGCCCGGGCTCTATGCCAGATTGTGGCGCCAGCCGGTGGATCAGGATGCCCTGGCGGCGCTGCCCACCATCAACCGTTTCCATCAGGGCGTGGTGGCGAGCAGGCTGCTGATCGAGGCCAGCGCCAACCCTCAGCTGAAAGGCGCTGCCCTGCATCAGCTGGGTACCCTCTCCCCCTTGCCGGAGCAGGCGAGGAGCTATCTGCTGGCCGAGCTCACCAATCGCCAGTATGGCGCCCAGGTGGTTGCCCTGTTGCTGGAGGTGGACGAACCCCTGATGCTCTCGGCGTTGGCGAAACACCTGGGACGCCGTGACATGCCCCCCATTGCACCGAGCCTGTTACCCGATTCGGGTACACCCGGTGTGACACCAGGGTTATAATGCAGCACACCCTGAATCCGGTTGGGAACCCGCATGAAATACAAGGACTTGCGTGATTTTATCGCGCAGCTGGAACAAAACGGACAACTCAGGCGCATCACGCGCGAGATAGATCCCTATCTGGAGATGACCGAAATCAGCGATCGCACCCTGCGTGCGGGGGGCCCGGCCCTGCTGTTCGAAAACCCCAAAGGCCACACCATGCCGGTGCTGACCAACCTGTTCGGTACGCCGGATCGGGTCGCCATGGGCATGGGACAGCCGGATGTGAGCGCCCTGCGTCAGGTCGGGGTGTGGCTCTCCTACCTGAAGGAGCCCGAGCCGCCCCGCGGCCTCAAGGAGCTGATGGAGAAGCTGCCGATCTTCAAGCAGGTGCTCAACATGCCGACCAAGCGTCTCTCGTCCGCCCCTTGCCAGCAGGTGGTGCTGGAGGGGGATGCGGTCGACCTGGACCAGATCCCGATCCAGCACTGCTGGCCGGGTGACGTGGCCCCGCTGGTGACCTGGGGTCTGACCATCACTCGCGGCCCCTACAAGAAGCGCCAGAACCTCGGCATTTACCGCCAGCAGAAGATCGGCAAGAACAAGCTGATCATGCGCTGGCTCGATCATCGCGGCGGTGCCATCGATTTTCGCGAGTGGCAGGAGGCCCACCCGGGCGAGCGTTTCCCCGTGGTGGTGGCGCTCGGTGCCGATCCGGCGACCATACTCGGTGCCGTGACGCCGGTGCCGGATACCCTCTCCGAATACGCCTTCGCGGGGCTGCTGCGGGGCAGCCGTACCGAGGTGGTCAAGGCCATCAGCTGCGATCTGGAGGTACCCGCCAGTGCCGAGATCGTGCTGGAGGGTTATCTGGAGCCGGGCGAGATGGCACCGGAAGGGCCGTACGGGGATCACACCGGTTACTACAACGAGGTGGACGAGTTCCCCGTGTTCACCATCACCCACATCACCAAGCGTCGTGATGCCATCTATCACAGCACCTACACCGGCCGTCCGCCCGATGAGCCGGCGGTGCTGGGGCTGGCGCTCAACGAGGTGTTCGTGCCGCTGCTGCAGAAGCAGTTCCCCGAGATCGTCGACTTCTACCTGCCGCCGGAGGGCTGCTCCTACCGGATGGCGGTGGTGACCATCAAGAAGCGCTACCCGGGCCACGCCAAGCGGGTGATGCTGGGGGTCTGGTCCTTCCTGCGCCAGTTCATGTACACCAAGTTCGTGGTGGTGTGCGATGACGACGTCAACGCCCGCGACTGGAAAGACGTGATCTGGGCCATCACCACCCGGATGGACCCGGCCCGCGACACCACCCTGATCGAGCACACGCCGATCGACTACCTGGACTTCGCCTCGCCGGTCTCCGGGCTCGGCTCCAAGATGGGGCTCGACGCCACCAACAAGTGGCCTGGCGAGACCAACCGTGAGTGGGGTCAGCCCATCGTCCAGGACGAGGCGGTGAAACAGAAGATCGATGCCATCTGGGATGAGCTGAATATCCTTTGAGAAGAGTGAGCGGTGGCCTGACCGGCCACCGCGCCGCAAAAGAGAGATGCCATTTCGCCTGAATTGGGTATTCTCGACGGGCAAGACCGGGTCGCTGGTCACCCGTTCACAGTGAATCAATGAGCGAAAACGGGCCGAGCGAGCCCGTTACAAGGACAAGAATGCAACGTATCAAGTGCCGCGTAGAGGAACTGCGCGAATATGTCGACACCATCTGGCACGTGGCCCTGACGCCGCTGCAAGAGGTCAGTTTCAAGCCGGGCCAGTATCTGCTGGTGGTGATGAGCGATTCGGACAAGCGTCCCTTCTCCATCGCCAACTCGCCGACCCGTTCCGGCGTGCTGGAGCTGCAGATCGGTGCCACCCCCGAGAACGCCTACGCCGGCCAGGTGCTGGCCCGCATGCGCGAGCAGGGCGAGATCGAGGTTGAACTGCCGGCTGGCAAGGCCTTCCTGCGCGACGAATCCCCCCGTCCGCTGATCCTGATGGTTGGCGGCACCGGTTTCTCCTACGCCAAATCCATTCTGGAATACCTGATCGCGACCGGCAGCAAGCGTCCTGTGTTCTTCTACTGGGGCGTGCGTCAGGCACACTGGCTCTACGAGCAGGAGCAGATGCAGCAGTGGGAGCGCGACTATGCGCCGCTCACCTACATCCCCGTGGTGCAGGAGCCGGAAAGCAACTGGACCGGCAAGACCGGGCTGGTGCACAAGGCCATCATGGATGACTTCGTCAGCCTGCACGACTACGACATCTATGTGGCCGGTCGCTTCGAGATGGCGGGGGCCGCGCGAGAGGAGTTCAAGATCCTCGGCGCCGAGCCGGAGCGCATCTTCGGCGATGCCTACGAGTTCATCTGATATCAGGGGCCTTCCCCGTTAGTTCACTGCCGCCACTCATGAACTACGGCGTGGCCTTACTCAAGCCTCGATAAAAAAACACCCCGCTTCTGGCGGGGTGTTTTGTTGCTGGGGTCCACGGCGGACCTCTTGGTGATGGACGCGATCAGTGTCCGCCGTTGGCCTTGGGCGGAATGGTCTCGTCGAATACCGGCAGCGGCTTGTGGGTGGAAGCCAGGAAGGTGTAGATCACCGGCAGCACGAACAGGGTGAACAGGGTACCGATGGCCAGCCCCGCCACGATCACGATGCCGATGCTGAAGCGCTGGGCCGCCCCTGCGCCGGTGGCGTAGAGCAGCGGGATCAAGCCCGCAATCATGGCGGCCGTAGTCATCAGGATCGGACGCAGACGTACTTTGGCGGCCTGCATGACGGCCTCCATCCGGTTCACGCCGCGCAGCAGTTGCTGCTCCTTCGCCACTTCGCAGATCAGGATGCCGTGCTTGGTAATCAGACCCACGAGCGTGATGAGGCCCACCTGGGAGTAGATGTTCATGGTGGCCAGTCCCCATGCCAGGGCGATCAGGGCGCCGCTGATGGCGAGCGGCACCGACACCATGATCACCAGCGGGTCGCGGACCGATTCGAACTGGATCGCCAGCACCAGGAAGATGATGGCCAGGGCCAGGGCGAAGGTGGCGTAGAGCGCGTTACCCTCGGTCACGAACTGGCGGGCTTCCCCCATGAAGTCGTAGCGGTAACCTTGGGGCAGCTTCTCTTCGGCGGTGGCCTTGAACCAGTTGATCGCATCCCCCATGGCGACGCCCGGAGCGGGTACGGCACCAATGGTGGCCGAGTTCAGCTGGTTGAAGTGGGGCAGGGCGCGGGGCTCGCCGACCACTTCGATGCTGATGAGGCTGCCGAGCGGGATCGACTTGCCATCGGCGGCGCGCACGTAATACCCCTTGATAGACTCGGGGTTGAGACGATATTTGCGCTCGACCTGCGGGATCACCTCATAGGAGCGGCCATCCAGGTCGATCCGGTTGACGTAGCCATCCGCCATCATGGTGCCCATGGTGATGCCGATGTCCTGCATGGTGATACCGTAGGCGCCGGCCTTGTCCTTGTCGATGCGGATCTTCATGGTAGCGGAGTCGTAGTTCAGATCGAGATCCGAATAGACGAACTGGCCGTTGGCCTGGGTCGCCGCCAGCATCTCGCCGGCGATCAGGAACAGGCTCTCGAAGCTGTTCGGCGTGGTGATGACGAACTGGATCGGCAGGCCGCTGGAGGCACCCGGCAGTTCCGGGAACTGGAAGGTGGTGATGGCCATGCCGGGGATATCCTTCACCAGGCCGGCGACCCGGTCCAGCACCTCTTTCTGGCTCGCTTCACGCTGGCTCCAGGGCACCATGGAGGCGATACCGAACGCCTGATTGGAGTTGAACACCCCGGAGAAGACCTGGGAGAAGGCGATCTCCGGCTGGTCGTCCAGGATCTTGTTCACGTCCGCCATGGTGTTTTCGATGTAGTCCAGATTGGCGTTGGAAGGCGCCGTGCCCAGCACTGCCATGACCCCCTTGTCCTCCGACGGGGCCAGCTCGCTCGGGATGAACTTGAACAGCAGCGGCAGGCTGGCGAACACGATAACGGCGAACACCACCACCACGAGACGCTTTTGCATCACGGCGTGCAGCATGCTGTCGTAGCGATCGGTCATGCGGTCGAGCAGGTGGTGCACCTTGCTCTCGAACTTGCCCGGCTGCTCGTTGGCCTTGAGCATCTTGGCGCACATCATGGGCGACAGGGTCAGGGCGATGATGCCCGAGACGAACACGGCGCCAGCCAGGGTCAGGGCAAACTCCTTGAACAGGGAGCCGGTAATGCCCCCCATCAGGGCGATCGGCGCATACACGGCCGCCAGGGTGACTGTCATGGCAATGACGGGCACGGCGATCTCGCGAGTACCTATGATGGCGGCACGGAACGGTTCCTCACCCTCCTTGATGTGGCGATCCACGTTCTCCAGCACCACGATGGCATCGTCCACCACCAGGCCGATGGCCAGCACCATGGCCAGCAGGGTCATCAGGTTGATGGAGAAACCGAACATGTCCATCACCATCACCACGCCGATGAGACTCAGGGGGATGGTGATGATGGGGATGATGACCGCCCGGAACGAACCTAGGAACAGGGTGATCACCACCAGTACGATGGCGGCCGCCTCGAGGATGGTCTTGATCACCTCGCTGATGGATTCGTTGATGGCGATGGTGGAGTCATACAGCACGTCGGCCTGCAGGGTACTCGGCATGTTGCGCTTCAGGCTCGGCAGCAGCTCCAGCACATCGTGGGCGATGTTGATGGGGTTGGCTGTCGGGGCGGCGTTGACCGCCATGACCACGGCCTCGCGGCCGTTGGCGCTGGCGCGGTAGATGTCGTGGCTCTTCTCCAGAGTGACCTTGGCGATGTCGGAGAGGCGGATCACCTTGCTGTCGCGAGTCGCAACCACCAGCCGCTTGAGCTCGTCCGTGTCGCTCACCTGGGTCTCGGCATTGCCGTTGAACAGGGTGAAGTAGCCGGTGGCCTGGCCGGTGGCGGACTGATAGTTGTTGCTGTTGAGCACCGTCATCACGTCGCTGGCGGTCAGGTTGAAAGCCGCCATCTTGGCCGGATCCAGCCACACCCGCAGGGCAAACTCGACGCCGCCATACAGATCCACCTTGGAGACGCCCCCCACGGTAAACAGCTGCGGCTTGATGACCCGCTCCAGATAGTCGGTGATCTGGCTGGAGTTGAGCTCCGGGCTGGTGAAGCCGAGGTAGAGCACTGCCGTGGTGGAGCCGGTGGAGGAGGTGACCGAGGGGTCTTCCGCCTCTTTCGGCAACTGGGAGCGCACCGAGTTGACCTTGGCCAGGATGTCGGACAGCGCGGCATTGGGGTCGGTGTTGAGCTTCATGTAGGCGGTGATGGTGGAGCTGCCCAGCTGGCTGGAGGAGGTCATGAAGTCGATGTTGTCGGCTTGCGCGACCGCCTGTTCGAGCGGCTGGGTGATGAACCCCTGGATCAGGTCGGCACCGGCGCCATAGTAGCTGGTGCTGACGGTGATCACCGTATTGGTCACCTCGGGGTATTCCCGTACCTGCATCTTGAAGATGGCCTGAAAGCCCAGCAGGGCGATCAGAAAGCTGAGCGAGATCGCCAGCACAGGCCGTTTGATGAAAATGTCAGTAAATCGCATCGCTGATCTCCGCGCTTACAGCATCGGGGTTTGTGCCGGGACGGCCAGGGCATCGTTTTGGACCACGCGCACCCTGGTGTCGTTGCTCAGGCGTACCTGGCCGGAGAGCACGATTTCGTCGCCAGCCTGGATGCCGGAGAGCACGTGCACGTCGTTGCCACGACGCTCGCCCGCCTTGACCACCACCTGCTTGGCTCGTTTGACCTTCACCTTGTTGCCATCCTTGTCGGTCTCCTCGCTCTCCTTGATCACGTAGATGTTCTGACCGTAGAGGGTGAAGGAGATGGCGGTCTGCGGGATCACGATCTGATCTTTCACCGTTGGCAGAATGATGCTGGCGCGGGCAAACATGCCGGATCGCAGCTGGCCATCGTTGTTCGGGATGTCCGCCTGGACCTGGATCAGGCCGCTCTGGAAGTTGACGGCGGGCTCGATGGCGGAGATATGGCCATCAAACCGGGTCTGGGGGTAGGCATCCACCTTGATTTCGATGGGCTGGCCCAGGGTGATCTTGGAGATGTCAGTCTGGGGCACGGTGAAGCGCAGGCGCATCACGCTGGTATCTTCCAGCCGCACGATATCTGTGCCCGGTTGCAGATACTGGCCGAGGAAGACGTTGCGCAGGCCGACCATGCCGCTGAAGGGGGCACGCACCTCGCGCCGGGCTATGGTGGCCTTCAGGCTCTCGATGTCGGCCTCCAGCGAGCGATAGGCTGCTTCAGCCTCATCCAGCTGCTCCTTGGAGATGGAGCTGGTCTTGTAGAGGTTCTGGAAACGATCGAACTTGGCCTTCGCAGCCGGCAGCTTGGCCTGGGAGGCGCGCAGATTGGCTTTTTCCACACTGGAGTCCAGGCTCAGCAGCAGCTGGTCTGCCTTGACCGGCTTGCCCGATTCGAAGCTGATGGCATCTATGGTGCCCGCCAGCTCGGTGGAGAGAGTGACCCCCTGATTGGGCTCGATGAAGCCGATGGCTTCGATAGTGGGCACCCAGTCCTGTGCCTTGGTGACCATGGACGTCACCGGGAACTCGGGCTCCGGCCGGTTGGCCAGATAGTCGGCAATCATCTTCTGCTTGAACACATTGAAGCCGATCACGCTACCAAACAGGGCAATCGCGATCAGCAACATAATGGCCATCCATTTTTTCATGAACAGGCTCCTGAGGTGGAAATGTGGGGGGATAAAATGGCATTCCAGCTGGCACGAATGGCAGTCTCCAACTGCTCCTCGGTCAGCGTAAAGTGGTGAACCCTGCATTGCAGGGCCAGATGCATGACACAATCCAGGCTCAACACCTGCAGTGCCCGTATGGGTAAATCCACAAACAGCTTCTGCTCAACGCCCCGGGCAAAAAAACTGTCCAGTGGCCCCCATGCAGCCAGCATGACCGGCTCGGTTTCCAGTGCGGCTCCCAAAGGAGAGCTTTCATACTGCAATTTGCACTTGATGGCGTTGGGGTCGTTGACAAAGATGGTGTGGATATTTCGCCATATCTTTTGAAACTGCTCAAATGAAACCTTTTCAACATCCACACCGGCCATCACCATGGGAACGCACCGCAATATGGTGTGCTGATACAGTTGCCGGATCAGGTCATCCTTGTCGCTGAAGTAGCGGTAGATGGTGCCGGTCGCCACATTGGCTTTTTTGGCTACCTCGGCGATCGACAGGCCGTGAAAACCCCGTTCACCCAGCACTTCATGGGCTGCGTTGAAGATGCTCTCTTTTTTGTCCTGGTTTTTATCCTGACTCATCGGCATCACCTTGTGAATGAACGTTCATTCATTCTAGATGGGCCTTAAACCAAGTCAAGGCAGCAAACAGATTCGTATTGGCTACACGGGGGGTGAAGCCGAAAAATATCCCTGCCCGGTGGAATATCTCGTCACAGACGCTAAAAAAGTGCTCAATGTGTTTGAAAAAACAACGGTTGATTCAGCAAAAGAAAAAAAGTGTAGACAAGCATGCCCCCCATCATTAATATCGTGCCCCGTTCGACAGCGTAGCGCCCGTAGCTCAGCTGGATAGAGCGCTGCCCTCCGGAGGCAGAGGTCACAGGTTCGAATCCTGTCGGGCGCACCATCAAAAGTGCGCCGGTTAAACGGGCGGTGTTGTGGAACGAAAACAGCTGTGGTGGCTGTAGCTCAGTTGGTAGAGTCCCGGATTGTGATTCCGGTTGTCGTGGGTTCGAGCCCCATCAGCCACCCCATTTTACAGCTTGTCAGGTACGCGAAGGTGGCGGAATTGGTAGACGCGCTAGCTTCAGGTGTTAGTGCCCCCCGGGTGTGAGGGTTCGAGTCCCTCTCTTCGCACCATACTTGCTGTATAACGAGGATGACCTTTTGGTCGTCTTTGTTTTTTGAAAAACACTATTTTTAAAATAGTCTCGGTGATTAGCGCAGCCCGGTAGCGCATCTGGTTTGGGACCAGAGGGTCAAAGGTTCGAATCCTTTATCACCGACCAATTTCAGAAAAACCTCGCTTCGGCGAGGTTTTTTGCTTTCCGGCATCGCCATTTCCTGCCACTTCCCCGTCACGTCTGTTTACATTTTTGCTGGTTCCTCCCAACCCGGCTTCGCGTATGCTGGGCGCAGATCCGCAGCAAGCGGGCATCATGGATCACATATCAGGCAGATATCTCATATGCACCCTCATTCCATTCGCGTCAGTATGCTGGCGCTGGTTGTCGTGGTGATCAGCGGCTGTTCGTACAAGCCCACGCCAGACGATCTCCTGATGGGCTCTGCACCGATGCAGCGCACCGATATCACATCCGCTTTGGTAACCAGTGCAGGCTTCTGCGTGACCCTGAGTGGCCAGCAGCTGCTTACCCAACCCTGTGACGAGAGCGCCAATCAGCAGTTCAGCTGGGATGCCGGTGCGCTGGAGTTGGCCCGAGGCTGCCTGGTCGCCAGCGGCCGGAGCGAACTGGCCGTGGCCGAGTGCCAGGAGACGAGCCATCAATGGCAGTGGCAGGGGGATCGCCTGTTCAATCGGCAGGCCGCGCTTTGCCTGGATGTGGCAGGACGTCGTCACAAGCCGGGTACCCCGCTGCGCTTGGCGGAGTGCTTTGGCGGGGCCAACCAGAGTTTCGAGTGGAAGCGTGAAGAGAGTCTGCTGGAGCAGCTGGAGTTGAAAAGCCTCATCCGTTGAGGCTTTTCGTCCATTCGGGGTGACTTGAACTCAGTGTGAGTGGCTGACAGCGACCGCGGCGGGGGCCGCCGGTACGGGTTGATGGGCGATGCCGCTCAGGGAGACCAGACGGCAGACATCCTCATGGCCTGCCCCTTCAAGGGAATCGAGGCGGCTAATCAGCAGGGAGTGGATGCCATCCAGCTGATCGGCCTGTTGCAGGGCCGCGATCAGGTGCTCGTGATGGGGCTGGGGAGCATTTTCCTGAAAGAAAATCGGTGTGACCCCGCGCAGTATGGTCATCTGGTTGAGCAGCTGCGGATTGTCCGACAGCGCCCAGATCGGGTTGTGGAGACCCCCGCGCGAAATGGCGATCACCGCCTCTCCCTGATTGGTCAACACGGCGATGCCGCAGGAGCGATCCTGACTGAAGGCGGAGGTCATGGCGGCCAGCGCCATGCAGCGGCCCGAGTGGTCGGCCTGGCTGCTCTCCCGGCGCCAGCGTGGCTGTACGGGTTCCATCTCCTGCTCGGCACCCAGCGCGATGCGCGCCATGGCCTCGACCGCCTCGACCGGGTAGAGTCCCGCCGCCGATTCGGCCGACAGCATCACGGCATCGGTACCATCCATGACCGCATTGGCCACGTCCAGCACCTCGGCGCGGGTCGGCATGGGGTTGCCGATCATGGACTCCATCATCTGGGTGGCGGTGATGACGGGGCGACCCAGGGCGCGGCAGCGCTTGATCAGCTTCTTCTGTACCCCCGGCAGGCGGGCATCCCCGATCTCCACCCCCAGATCGCCACGGGCGACCATGATGATGTCGGAAGCCTGGATGATCTCGTCCATGGCTTCGACGGATGCCACCACTTCGGCCCGTTCCACCTTGGCGACGATGGCCGCCTTGCTGCCGGTGGCGCGGATGAGGGTTCTCGCCTCTTCGAGGTCAGCGGCGCTGCGGGGGAAGGAGACGGCCACGAAGTCCGCTTCCAGCTGGCGCGCTGTAAGGATGTCTTCCTTGTCCTTGGTGGTCAGGGCCGGGGCGCTCAGGCCACCACCCAGTACGTTGATGCCCTTGCGGTTGGAGAGGATGCCGCCCACCAGCACGCGGGTCACGACCTGTTCCCCTTCCACCCGCTCGACATGCAGCTGGATGCGGCCATCGTCCAGCAGCAGGGTGTTGCCTGCCTGCACTTCCTGAACCAGCGCCGGGTAGTCGGTACCGACCCGATATTGGTCGCCCTGATGGCTGCCGAGGCCGGCATCGATCACGAAGGAATCGCCGATCTGCAGCCGGATGCTGTCATCGGCAAAGCAGGCGATGCGGATCTTGGGGCCCTGCAGGTCGGCCAGAATGCCGACATGGGTGTTGAGGCGGGCGGCGGTGGCGCGGATCCGTGTGGCCAGCGCCAAGTGTTGCTCCGCAGTGCCGTGGGAAAAGTTCAGCCGAAAGACGTTGGCTCCCGCCAGGATCAGCTTCTCCACCATGGCTTCCGATGAGCTGGCGGGGCCCAGAGTGGCAACAATTTTGGTCTTGCGCATGGGTTACTCCTGTTGCGACGACGTGAAAAAGGGTGGTCACCGGACCACCCTTTTTATGGGCAAATATCAGTAGTTGACGACTTTCTTGGCGTTCCACACCGTCATGGCGAGCAGCATGGAGACCACGGAGGCACCCAGCCAGAAGTATTGGGCGTTGCTGAAGTCGTAGCGGGTCACACCGTCGATCACGTCGGTCTTGATCAGCGCGGAGGAAACCAGTTCCTGAATGGAGGCGGCGATGTAGGAGCACAGGCCGATGAAGCCTTTCACCGCACCGACCGCAGTCTTGGGCATCAGGTCACAGGCGGTCAGACCGGCCAGGAACACCACCAGACCACCGATGGCATAACCGATCAGGGCGAGGGCGACGGCATCCATCATGCGGCTCTGCGGGCCCCAGAACATCAGGCACATACCGGCGATGTTGGCCAATCCGTACAGCAGGGTCGGGATGTGGCGGTTGGCGTTGAACACCTTGTCAGAGATGATCCCGGCCAGGATGGCTCCGAGGAAACCGGCGATGGGGTAGGCCGACATGGCGAAACCGGCATCGATCAGGCTGTAGCCTTTCTGCTCCTGCAGATAGAGCACGGCCCAGGAGCTCATGGCGTAGCGGGACATGTACATGCAGGCACAGGCGGCGGCGATGAGCCACACGGTGGGCTGCTTGAGCACGAACAGCTGGGCACGGCGAATTTCGGCCGGCTCCACTTTCTTGGAGATCTCCGGCTCTTCACCAAAGGCAACGGCAGGTTCCGGCAGGCCGTAGGTCTGCGGGCGATCCTTCAGCACCAGGTACATGCACAGGGCGGCGATCAGGGAGGCGATACCGGCGCCGATGAAGCCGGCTTTCCAGCCGAAGTAGCTGACGATGGTAGCGGTCAGGATCCAGGAGATGCCTTCACCGATGTTGCGCGAGCCGCCCCAGACCGAGTAGACAGAGCCCCGCTGCTTGGGCGAGAACCACTGGAAGATGGAGACGCAGGACGGCGCCGAGCCGACGGACTGGAACCAGCCGTTCAGACCCCACATCAGGACCAGGAAGAAGGTGGCGGTGTTCATGCCCATCAGGATGGTACAGATGGACGACAGGCCCAGGGCCACCGACATGAAGCGGCCGATGTTGGCGTAGTCGGACAGGAAGCCGTTGGAGAACTTGCCGACGGCGTAGGTGAACAGGAAGGCAGAACCGATGACGCCCAGCTCTTCCAGGGTGACCACGCCGGAGTCCAGCATGGGCTTCTTGACTACGTTAAGGCTCATACGAACCACGTAGAACATGGCATAACCGAGTACCAGGCCCAGGAAGACCTGCCATTGGTACTTGCGGTAAATCGAGCGAATTTTATCTGGCGCGGCATCCATGACCGGTAGGTCTGCTCGCGTCTTGAAGAAGTTGAACATGGTGTTCTCCGTTTCTATTTTGGCAGCATGGTTTCAGAGGAAGCTCTGATCACGGATGCCATGATATGAAGGGAGAAATTAAGGCGGCAAAAAGTCGGAAATGAGTCACTTGTGACTCGAGCAAGGGAAAACCATGAGTCAGAAATGGCATATTCTGACTGTCCTATTGATAAGCGATGAATAACAATAGTCATATCACCGGAGAGATATGAGTCAGAATTGGCTCATCCCCTCTCTAATAAAAATAATGTGAACTACCAATTATTAGATGTACCGCACATAATCCGTTTTTGATAGTGAGCAGAACGACCCCCATGTCTCTATTTTTTCGACTGCTGCCTGTGAGTCTGGTGGCTATTTTGTTGCCCTTTGGCGCCCCTCAGGCCGGGTCACTGACCGTGCTCACCTCTTTTTCGGAGACGCCGGTCAAATCGGTGATAGACGGATTCGTTCAGCAATATCCCGGGATCCGGGTCGAGGTTATTTATCGGCGAACCATCCCCTCTTTGCGCTTATTAACGGAGGCTGAGGCGCCGTCGGTCGATATTATCATGTCATCGTCACCGACATTTTTTAACACCCTCGATAAAGAAGGTTTACTGGCTCCCTTGCCAACGGCCACCATTCCACCGGACTGGTTGAGTCCCCATACCCTGGGATTAAGCAACAAGGTGGCGGTGGTGGGATATTCCAGCAGCGGCATCATGTATAACCGCCACTATCTGGCCAAATATCAATTGCCACAACCCGGCAGCTGGCAGCAGCTGGCGTCGCCGGTGTTCATGGGCCACGTCATGATGAGTTCTCCCTCCCAGTCCGGCACCACCCACATGATGGTGGAGAGCATACTGCAACAATATGGCTGGGATCGGGGCTGGGCCTTGCTGATGCGCCTTGGCAGCAACCTCTCCGCCATCACGGCGCGCAGCTTCGGGGTAAGTGACGGTATTGCCCGCGGTCTGGCGGGGGCCGGCCCGGTGATCGACAGCTATGCCCTCAACAGCCAGGCACTCTTCAAGCACATCGGCTTCAGTACCATGGCGGATTCGGTGATCCTGCCGACCTACCTCGGGGTGCCCCGCAGCACGGACAATCCGCAAAACGGTGCCCTGTTCATCCAGTACCTGCTCTCCGACAAGGGGCAGGCGATTATCGGCACTCCCGGCATGGCCAAGGCGACCCTGAGTCAGCCCGAGTTGGCCAGGCAGACCCATTACGTGACCGACAAGGCGCTGCTCTACCGGCGGGCGGGCCTGCTCAAGGCCCTGTTCGAACAGACCATCACCCAGCAGTTGCCCAAACTGAAGATGACCTGGCGGGGGATCAACGGGGCGGACACCCGAAACGATCCCGAACGGATCAAGCTGGTCGAGCAGGCGAAGGTGCTGGCGAGCACGCCGCCTTTGAGCGAGCAAGAGGCCAGGGATCCGGCGCTGCTGGCGCTGTTTGACGGCATGTACGAGCGGGATCAGAGCAACCCCCGGGCCGAGCGCGTGATGCACCAGTGGCGCCAGACGACGGAGGCGCGGCTGAACGAAGCGCAGCGGCTGGTCGAACAGGCCAGCAAGCCATGAGTCGCCTGGGGCGCAGCCTGCGTCTGCCGAGCAGCCTTGGACGGCGGCTGATCCTCGCCTTTCTGGCCATCACGACCCTGACCGGGATCATGGGGATGGCGGCCTACATGGTGTGGGATCGGCTGGGGCAGCAGGTCAACCAGATTGTCAGGGAGAGCTTGCCCGCCATCGGCAGTGCCTACCAGCTGGAGCGGGCCAGTTCCCGTCTGCTGTTGCTGCTGGCGCAGTTGCGGGATACCCGGGACCCGGTGCAGTACAAGCGGCTCTCCCTCTCGGTCTCCACCACACTGCAGGATATCCAGAATGCCTACCTGCTGGGGTCGCAAGATGATGACGAGGCGCTCTCCCAGCAGCGGGCGTTCGAGGAGCTGAGTGCCCTGGTGGCGGATCACGCCCGCTACCTGAAGCAGCAAATCGTCCATGCCGAAACCCTGCAGCAGTTGCAAAAGCGCAGCAACTGGCTGCATCAGGATCTGGTGGATGACGTGGCGCCCCTGCTGCAGGAGGTGGAGTGGCACCTGACCAGCATGGTGAACAGTTCCGACGACATGAGCGAATTTGGCAATGTCATCAAGGAGTTCTCCGCCCTGCAGGATCTCACCTTCAAGGAGAACGAGCTGCAATCGCTGGTCAATGAGGTGATCGACCAGCGCTACCAGCAGGATCTGGAGAGTGCCTTTCTGTTCATCGGCTACAAGATCGACGAGATGGACGAACTCACCTCCCGTCTGGCCGAGTACCCCTCTACCGTCAGCTATCGCCAGATCCTGCAGGACATAGTCACCCTGGTGAAACCGAATGGCCAGCTGCACCGGTTGTTGCAAGCCGACGCCCTGACCCATCAGCGGCTGATGGCCTTGCGCCCCAAGCTGGATGATGCCGTCTCGCGTTATCACCGGAAGGTCAGCCAGACGGTGAGCGAGGCGAACCGCTCTCTCCACGTGCTCGGCAACAACAGCAGCCAGATGGTGGCGACCGGCAAGCTGGTGATCCTGGTGGTGCTGGCCCTCGCCATCCTGCTCAGCATCTTCGTGCTGGTGGTGCTGATCGGGCGGCGGCTGATCGGGCGGCTCGATGTGCTGGGCCAGGATCTGGCCCGGGTCGCGGCCGGCAAGATGGATGTGCCGATCCAGACCAGCGGACGGGACGAGATTGGCCAGCTGGGCGAGAACCTGCGCCACTTCTGCCAGCAGCTGCAGCAGATGGAGCGCTCCAACGCCCTGAACCTCATCAACAACACCCAGGCCTGCCTCATCACCTGTTATCCGGACGGCACCATAGAATCGGTCAACCCGAGCGCCTTGACCCTGTTCCGGCAGGCGACCATCAGCCCGGATCTGCCGTTGTGGCAAGTCTTCCCCGAGGAGGCTGGCGCCGTGCTGGCCAGCCAGTTTGAGCCTGATCAGCCGCTGCACCGGTTGGGTCACAGTGAATGCACCGTGGCCACAGGGCCCCACGACGAGCCGCGCTTCCTGCACTTCAACCTGCGCCGCTTCGAGCAGGGGCGCGGCTATCGCTTCATCATCACGGTCACCGACGTGACCCGCCAGGAGCTGACTGCCAGGGAGCTGGGCCAGCTGGTGGAGGAGCGCACCCGCGAGCTGACCGAGAACAACCGCCTGCTGGCGGCGGAGGTAGTGCAGCGCCAGCAGGCCCAGCGCAACCTGCTGCAGACCCAGGATGAGCTGATCCAGGCGGCCAAGATGGCGGTGGTGGGGCAGGCGATGACCAGCCTGGCTCACGAGCTCAACCAGCCCCTGTCGGCCATGATGACGTACCTTTACACCAGCCGTACCGCCCTCGGGGCCGGAGAGTTTCAGTTGCTGGACAAGGATCTCGGCAAAATAGAGATGCTGGGTCAGCGCATGAGCCGCATCATCAATGCCCTGCGCAACTTTGCCCGCAAGTCGCCGACCGAGGAGACCCGGGTTAGGCTCGATCTCGGGGAGCTGGCGGATCAGGCGCTGCTGCTGCTGGAGACCCGGGCCAAGCGGGATGGTTGTGCCCTGAAAAATGAGCTGCCCGCCGGGCTCTGGATCGAGGCCGATCCCGTGCTGGTGGAGCAGGTGCTGGTCAATCTGCTGGTCAACGGCATGGATGCCATCGCCGGGCGGGATATCCGCGAAATCCGTCTGTTGCTGCTGGAGCAGAATGGCAACCAGCTGAAGATCGGGATCGCCGACAGCGGCGCCGGTTTTGGCGAGGCCATACTGCCCAGGCTGTTTACCCCCTTCACCACTTCCAAGGAGGTGGGGCTGGGCCTGGGGCTGACCATCTGTCGCTCCCTGCTGGCCCGCTGTGATGCCGGGATCTTGCTGGGCTCCGACTTGGGGGGAGGGGCCATGGTGATCCTGGAGTTTGGCGAGCCCCCGTCGGCCCGGTCGCAGGAGGGCGCCAAATCCGAAGCGTATTTGAATGAGGAGAAGTCAGTCGATGTTGTTACCCCGTAGCCGCCCGGCCAACGTGTTGCTGGTGGATGACGATGAGGACGTGCTGGAGTCCTATTGTCACCTGCTGAGGCTTTCCGGCTATCAGCCCAAGGCGACCACCTCCCCCCACGAGGCGCTGGACCTGCTGGCCAGCCAGTGGCCCGGTGTGGTGGTCTCCGATATTTACATGCCCGCCATGAATGGCATGGAGCTGTTGACCCGGGTTCACGAGATAGATGCCGAGATCCCGGTCATCATGATCACCGGCCATGGCGACATCCCCCTGGCGGTGAAGGCGGTGAAGCAGGGGGCGTTCGACTTCCTGGAGAAACCGCTCAACCCGCAGGCCCTGCTGGGGCTGCTGGAGCGGGCCTGCAAGCAGCGCTGCGAGGTGCTGGCGCGGCGCAACGAGATCCAGGAAACGATCGACGACGAGCTGATCGGCACCAGCCCGCAGATCGTCGCCATCCGCAACCAGATCAACCAGCTGGCGCAGACCGACAAGGATCTGATGCTGGAGGGGTCGGCCGGCTCGGGACGCCACACCCTGGCGTTGTTGCTGCACAAGATCAGCGCCCGCCGGGAGCAGGCCTTCCACCTGCACGACTGCGCGTCGGCAAGTTCGCTGGCCGAAGTGCAGGAGAGCCTGGCACAGGCCGAACAGGGGACTCTGGTACTGCAATCGCCGGCCCGGCTGACGGCCGAGTGCCAGCGCTGGCTCGGCAACCATCTGCTGGAGCAGGAGCGCAGAGGGGGCAAGTCGCTGCGCACCATAGCGTTGTTCGAGGAGTCACCGGAAGGGCTGGTGGAACAGCAGCAGCTGATGCCCGAGCTCTACTACTTCCTCTCCCAGGTGCGGCTCAAACTGCCCCGCCTGGTCGAGCGCAGCTGCGACATCATCCCCCTGTTTCGTGCCTTCCTGCGCCAGGGGTGCAAGCGGATTGGCAAGCCGGTGCCGGCGGTGGACCGCGCCTATCTGGAGACCCTCAAGCGCCACCAGTGGCCAGGCAACCTGAGGGAGCTTCGCAACGTGGCCGAGCTCTATGCGGTGGGTATCGTCAAGCTGGCCGGGGTAGAGCGGGCCATGCCGCTCGCCAATGCCAAGGAGCCGCTGGACGATCTGGTGGAAGAGTTTGAGCGGCGAGTGATCGAGGATACCCTGTTTCTGTTCTCCGGCCGGGTGACCGAGGCAGCCCAGTACCTCGGCATCCCGCGCAAGAAGCTCTATCTGCGCATGAAGAAGCACAACCTCGACAAGGATCAGTTCAAGCCCGCCGGCTGAGCCCTCAGAGCTTGAACTGCTGCACCCGGGTGGCCAGTTGCCGGCTCTGGGCCTCCAGCTGGCCACAGGTCTGGCGAATGCTCTCCAGATTCTCCAGCATGGCGCGACCATTGCCCGCGACGACGCTCAGGTTGTGGTTGATTTCGGTGCTGACGCCGCTCTGTTCATGGGCGGCGTCCCTTATCTGGCCGTTCATCTCGTTGATGATGGTGATAGCCCGGGTCATTTGACCCAGGCTCTCCCGGGTCAGGTGGGCCTGGGCGACAGCCTGGGTGCCGCTGTGGCTGCTGGCCCCCATCTTTTGCACCGCCTCCTGGCTGCCCTGCTGCAACCGCTCGATCATCTGCTGGATTTCACCCGTGCTGTGCTGGGTCTTGCTGGCCAGGGTGCGCACCTCGTCGGCTACCACGGCGAAACCGCGCCCCTGCTCTCCGGCCCGGGCCGCCTCGATGGCGGCGTTGAGCGCCAGCAGGTTGGTCTGATCGGCGATGCCGCGGATCACCTCCAGCACGGAAGAGATGTGTCCGACGTCCTGCTCCAGCCGCTGGATCCCCTGCTCCGACACGTGAATGTCCCGCGCCAGTGCCTCCATCGCCGTGACTGTATTCATCAGATCCGTCGTGGCGCTCTGTACCTGGCTGGCCGCCTCGGCCGAGGCGTTCTCGGTCTGGCTGGCGTGCGCCACCATGAGGGCGCTGGTGGCACTCTGTTCCTCTACGGCGGCGGCAATCTGATCGCTCTGGCGCTGCTGCTCCTCTGCGTTGGTCACCATCCCCTCCATCAGGGAGTACAGTTGGCGTGATGCCGATTGCACCGTGCTGGCAGTCTGGCTGACGTCGCTGACGATCCTGTGCACCTGATCGATGAAGCGGTTGAAGGTGGCGCCGAGGGTGCCAATCTCGTCGCGGGAGGTGATGGTGATACGACGGGTAAGATCACCTTCGCCCTGGGCAATATCTTCAAGGGCCTGTTGCATCTGGTTGAGGGGCTTGAGGGTGAGTCGGGTGACAACCCAGGTGAGCGCCAGGGCCAGCGCAATGGCGATCAGGGTGCCCAGGCTCAGAACCTGCTGCGCGTGCTGGCTCGAATCCTGAACCTCCAGTCTGAGCTCCTGCTGGGACTGCTCGATGGCATCTTTGAGCTGGTTGAGCTGCTGGCGGATGGTAGTGAACTGCTGCTGCGAGGCCTGGAACTGGCTGGAGAGCAGATGGCTGCTCTCATGGGGATCGGCAAAGACGGCCTGATAGTGGGCGAGCCAGTCGTCAAATTCTCCCAGCATCAGGTCCAGGGTGGTCTGGTGTTGCTTGCCGATGAGGCCCGCATCGATCAGGGTCTGCACCTGGCTCATCCTGTCTCTCGCCTTGTTGCCATTATCAAGAAACTCCGCCTTCTGATGCGCCACGTTGTCGGTGGTGAGGCCACCCACGATGAGCCCCTGACCGGCGGCAATGACCTGATAGAGATCGCGATAGGCATCTTCCAGTGAATTTTGTACCGGCAGTATCTGCTCGACGACGGTGCGGTTGACGCGTTGTTGCTCGGTGAAACTGGTGTAGGCGACGGCGACCACGCTGGACATGATGAGTAGCACAATCACCACGGGCAGACGGGTTTTGGTCGTGAGGGACAAGCGATTGAGAAGTGTCATGACGATGAGTCTCGCTGAGGCGATGAATGACGTTCCATTATCGGGCTTCGGATGTGTCAGGGGTTCAGACGAGGATCACGCTATCGGGTGGGATCAGGAAAAAATTGAGTTATTACCGGCACATAATCGAGTGCAGCCAATGCCGATAAGAGCGAAACTGTTCAGGGAATGAACAGGGAATTCAATTCTGCCGGCCAAGGGGGTGCATCATGAGATGTCCGAGGTGTCTGAAAGAGGGGGTTGATAAGGCATTGGATGAACGGGTGGGGCGGGCCTGTGCCATGGGATTCGGCGCCGCAGGCGGCTTTGCCTGTGCTGCCAGTTTCGCCAAGGTGGGAGCCGGCATGGGGGCCGCTCTGGGGGGGATAGGTGTGCCTCTCGGCGCCATCGCCGGTGCGCTGGGCGGCGCCCTGCTGGGTGGGGCGACCGGCGGTGGAGCGGGGTTGTGGCTTGGCCGCACCCTGGATCGCCAGATCTCCCGGCAATACCGCTGCCAGGGGTGCGGTCACAGCTTCGAGCGTTGACAGGCGAGCCCATGGATACCACCCGGTGTGGTATCCATGGTGAGGGGATCAGGCCGCGTTGACCTTCTCGAGGGCGAACAGCTGCTCCAGATAGACGGCGACGCCATCCTCATCCGAACTCAGGGTCTGCTCGTGATTCGCCAGTGCCAGCTTGAGACGGTCATGGGCGTTGCCCATCACCACGCCGCGACCCACCATGCTCAGCATCTCGAAGTCGTTCATGCCATCGCCGAAGGCCACCGCCTGGGACATCTCCAGCCCGTGCTGTTCCAGCACGGCGCGCACGGCATTGCCCTTGTGCACCCCGGCGTGCATCACCTCGAGACAATCCGGCAGGGAGAAGGTGACGTTGAGTCGATCACCATATTGCTGGTTCAGGTGCGCCTCGATCTTCAGCAGCTTCTCGTGCTCGCCGATGTAGAACACCTTGTTGATCTTGTCCATGGGATGGCTGGCGAGATCGGTCAGGCGGTAGGTGAAGCCGGAGTCGTGATGGAATTGCAGCAGCCAGGGCAGCTCCTCTTCCACCAGCCACTCGTCGCCATAGTAGACATTGAGGTGGATGGAGGGATCCCGCTCCAGCGCGATCAGCTCTGCCGCTACCGTATCCGGCAGCGCCTGGTTGTAGACCAGCTGATCCTGCTTGTCGTGCACGACGGCGCCATTGGAGGTGATGAGGTAGATGTCCAGCCCCAGGGTATCGCGGATGCTGCGCACATCCACATGGTGCCGGCCGGTGGCCACCACGAACTTCACGCCCTGTTCCACCAGACGGTGCAGGGTGTCACGGGTGCGGGGGGAGATCTGGTGCTGCTTGTTGAGCAGGGTGCCATCGAGATCGGATACAACTACCTTGAACATCATTACCTCACCATCTATTGAACGCTGGCGCAGTGTACCCCAGCGTCGTGTGTCACCCCATTTCTTTTGGGATCCAAAAAATAACCAGTTTTAGTAGCGCGCGAAGAAGGCCAGGGTCGCATTGAGCGCGGCCTGACGCTGGGGATCCGCCTCGATGAAGAGCTCGTGCCAGGCCCCCTCGATACGCAACGGCTTGCCCCCTTCACAGTTGGCCATGGCGCAGAAGGCATCCTGGGCGGCGTTGTCCACCACGCTGTCCTCACCGGCCTGCAGCAGCAACAGCGGCGTCCTGATGGCGCCGGCATCGGCAATTGCCGCATCCGCCCCGGTAATGCCCTGATGGATCCAGTGGGCGGTGGCCCCGCCCAGCTTGACCTGGGGATGCTGCTCGTAGATCTGGCGGAAGGCCTGATAGCGCGCCGTGCTGTGGGTCAGCTCGTTGTCGGCGAAGCCCTGATCCTGATAGGGGCCCTGACCCGGGCCGTAAGGGGCCTCACCAAACCAGCCACCGACGGTACCCATGGTGGCAGCCAGCCCCTTGGCCAGCCACTTGGGCAGGCCGCCGAGGTTGATGCCCATCATGGGGGAGGAGAGCACGGCGGCCTTGATGTCATCCGGCCAGCGTTCCAGATAGCGGGCCGAGATGGCGCCGCCCATGGAGTGGGCCAGCAGAAACAGCTTGGCGGGCTTGTCCGCCATGATCACCTCATCATGAAACTGTTTGAGATCGACCACATAATCGTCGAACTGGTCGACATATCCCTTCTCCCGATCGCTCAGCATGCGATCCGACATTCCCTGACCGCGGTGGTCTATGAGGTAGAGGCTGTAGCCCTGGCGCCACAGATCCCAGGCCAGCTCCTGATACTTGAGGTAGCTCTCTACCCGGCCGTTGACGATGAGGATGGCGCGATCGACCTTAAGCTGACGCAGGGCCGCATAGCGGATGCTGATCCCGTCCTTGCCCTTGAACTCCCCTTCCACCGCATGCTCGCGCCAGAAGTCGGGCAGGGTCTGTTGATAGAGGGTGGGTACGTCGGCTTCAGTGGTCAGCTGATAGGGGTTGTTCACGGCAAGGGCTCCGGCAGAAAACAGGGTCAGGGCCAGCAAGGGAAGAGAGAAATATGTCATCGGGCAAGCTCCTCTCGCCAATGGTGGTAGAGCGCCGCTATGTCGCTCGAGCAGATCAGGGGCATGGCGGCCTGCAAACGGGGCAGTGGCCAGTCCCACCACTGCATGGCTTGCAGCATGGCGATCTGCTCCTCGTCGAAGCGGCGGCGGATAGGCTGGGCCGGGTTGCCGCCGACTATGGTGTAGGGGGCAACATCCCGGGTGACCACGGCGCGGGTGGCGATGACGGCGCCATCGCCTATGGTGATGCCCGGCATGATCATGGCTTCCGAGCCGATCCAGACGTCGTTGCCAACCCGGGTGTCGCCCTTGCGCTGGAAGCCGTTGCGAACCCCCTCACCAAAGGTGCCCGGATCGAACGGGAAGGTGGAGGCCCACTCCATGCGATGACCCTGGTTGCCCGCCAGCAAGAAGGTGGCCCCCGAGCCGATGGAGCAGAACTTGCCGATGATGAGGCGATCTACGTCACCCCAAATGCCACTCTCCCAGGTGGCGCGGGTCGACCCATCGCCGAGCAGGTAGCGCACACAGTGATCTTCGAATGATTTGCCGTGGTAGTAGCCGGAGTAGTAGCTGTACTCCCCGGCCTCGATATTGGGATTGGTCAGGTGATCCCGTATTACTTGGGATTCCAGCCAGCTACCGAATGGATTTTCCATCATTGCTCCTGCCATTCATCCTCTTCCTGCTGGGCAGCCCAGCCCTTGCGGGTCAGCTGCATCTGCTGCCACCAGCGCTCGTCCGCCAGGATCTCGCCGGCCGGGCCGAGCTGGGGATAGGGCATCTCTTTCTCTTTGCAGAGTTGGGCATAGACGGGGTAACCCCCCTCGAACAGTATGCTGTTCTGCTCTTCCAGGCTGAGCGGGCAGCCGCGTTGATAGCAGCCGGCCAGCTCGCGCTGGCGTTGGGCTTCGTAGAGAATGGCGGCGGCCGCCACCGAGACGTTGAGAGACTGCACCATGCCCACCATGGGGATGACGATATGGTGATCGGCCAGGGCCAGCGCCTCTTCGCCGATGCCGTGCTTCTCCTGGCCCACCAGGATGGCGGTGGGTTTGGTGTAGTCAATGGCGCGAAAATCCACCGAGCTGTCGGAGAGGTGGGTCGCCAGGATCTGCATGCCGCTGGCTTTGAGCTCGGCCACTGCGCTGCCGATGTCCGGGTGCAGCTTCACGTCCACCCAGTTCTGGCTGCCGCGGGCGGTGCCCTTGCGCTTGTGGATCCAGGTCTTGGGCCAGACGGCGTGTACCCGGTGGATGCCGATGGCATCGGCGGTGCGCACGATGGCGGCCAGGTTGTGAGGCTTGTGCACCTCTTCCATGCAGACGGTCAAATCGAGTTGGCGCTGGGCCAGCATGTCGGAAATCCGTTTAAAGCGTTCAGGTGTCATATCAGTTTCTATGCGATGAGGCTGGTGCTGCAGATGGTCATATCGGGCTGGCATGCCGGTGGCGCGCTGGCAGCGCAGTGGGCCATTCCATTGTCTCTGTAAAACAGCAGGCGGCTTGCGCCGCCTGTGTTCAGTTCTTCTGCCGGCTCACCTTGAGCACGTTGGGCATCACGCGGATCTTGCGCATGATGTTGGCCAAGTGGATACGGCTCTTGGTGGTAATGAGCAAGCTGACCTGATAAACCCGGCCATCTTTCTCTTCGGTGCTGATGGCGTGGATGTTGGCGCCAGTGGCGGCGATCACGTTGGCCAGCTCGGCCAGGGCACCCTGATGGTTGATGATCTCGATGCTGATGCCAGTGCGGAACTCCTGTTCCTGCTCCTTGTCCACTTCCCACTGGACCGGCAAGTACTTGTCCGGTTCCTTGCTGTAGCCCTTGATGTTACGGCAGGCTTCCTGGTGGATCACCAGCCCCTTGCCCGGGCTGATATGGGCGATGATGGCGTCCCCGGGGATCGGGCGGCAGCAGTTGGCGAAGGTGACCAGCATGCCGTCGGCACCCTTGATCGGCATCTTCTTGCTGCTGGACTTGGGTTGATCTTCCGGCGGCAGTTCGTCACCCAGCATGCGGCGCGCCACCATGACGCTCATGGCGTTGCCAAGACCCACGTCGGCCAGCAGCCCCTGCAGGTTCTCGTGCTTGGTATCGGCCAGCACCTGCTTGATGCGTGGCTCGGGGATGTCTTCGATGTTCTTGGCGCCCAGCGCATGGTTGAGCAGGCGACGGCCCAACACCACCGACTCTTCGGTGCGCAGGTTCTTGAGGAACTGGCGGATCTTGGAGCGCGCCTTGGTGGTCACCACGAAGTTGAGCCAGGCCGCGTTCGGGCGGGCGCCGGGGGCCGTGATGATTTCCACCGTCTGGCCCGAGTGCAGCGGGCTGCTCAGGGGATAGGGGTGGCGGTCGACCCGGGAGCCGACGCAGGCGTGACCGATGTCGGTGTGTACCGTGTAGGCGAAATCCACCGGGGTGGCGCCGGCAGGAAGCTCCATGATGCGCCCTTCCGGTGTGAACACGTAGATCTCGTCCGGGAAGAGATCGGTCTTGACCCCTTCGATGAATTCAAAGGAGCTGCCGGCGCTCTGCTGCAGCTCGAGCAGGCTCTGCATCCAGCGCTGGGCGCGGATCTGGGCCGTGGTGCCCGAGCTGTCACCATCCTGCTTGTAGGCCCAGTGGGCGGCAACCCCCTTGTCGGCCATCTGGTCCATGAACTCGGTGCGGATCTGCACCTCCACCGGCACCCCGTGCGGTCCCACCAGGGAGGTGTGCAGCGACTGGTAGCCGTTGGTCTTGGGGATGGCGATGTAATCCTTGAAGCGACCGGGGCGCGGCTTGTAGAGGCTGTGCATCTGGCCAAGTACCCGGTAGCAGGTATCGATATCCTTCACCTTGACCCGGAAGGCGTAGATATCCATCACCTCATGAAACTGCAGCTCCTTCTTTTCCATCTTGTTGTAGATGGAGAAGAGGTTCTTCTCGCGGCCGCTCACCTGGGCCTCGATACCCGCCTCCCGCAACCGGCCACTGATTTCGCTCTGGATGGAGTCGATGATCTCGCGGCGATTGCCGCGGGCACGGCGCACCGATTCGCGCAGCACCCGGGAGCGCATCGGATAGAGCGCCTCGAAGCCCAGCTCTTCCAGCTCGTTCTTCATGGTGTGGATGCCGAGGCGGTTGGCGATGGGGGCGAAGATCTCGAGGGTCTCGCGGGCGATGCGGCGGCGCTTGTCCGGGCGTAGTGAACCCAGGGTGCGCATGTTGTGGGTGCGGTCGGCGAGCTTGATCAGGATGACCCGGATATCCTGGGTCATGGCCATCACCATCTTGCGAAAGTTCTCGGCCTGGGCCTCCTTTCGATCGCGAAACTTCAGCTTGTCGAGCTTGGATACGCCGGAAACCAGCTCGGCCACGGCGTCGCCGAACTGCTCAGCCAGGTCGTCTTTGGTAACGGGGGTATCTTCGATGACGTCGTGCAGCACGGCGGCCATCAGGGTTTCATGATCGAGGCGCATGTCGCCCAGGATGCGGGCCACGGCGACCGGGTGGGTGATATAGGGTTCACCGCTGGAACGCAGCTGACCCTGGTGAGCATCACGGGCCACCACATAGGCTTGCCTGAGCTTCTCGACCTGCTCTGCCGGCAGGTAGGAACTGGCTATTTCTTTAAGATTTTCAAATAAATACAAGACAGTCCCCGCTGCGGTGAAACGGCAATTCGTGGAATCGAGGGTATAGCCCTGAGTTTGCGAGGTTTTGGAGCGGTTGTAAATGGGGATGAACAGTCGGCACCCGGGCGGGTGCCAACCGAAAGAATGACTTAACCGCGGCCTTCGGCGATGGCAGCAACGGCAGCCAGCTCAGCGGCTTCCTGCTCTTGCTGCTCGTAACGGTCCTGGGTGTCCATCACCTGGTTGTTTACCAGACCCAGCTCGATCTCACGCAGGGCGATCACGGTCGGCTTGTCGTTCTCTTCTTCAACCAGGGGATCTTTGCCTTGAACCGCGATTTGACGGGCGCGGCGTGCGGCGACCAGCACCAGGTCAAAACGGTTACCAACCTGTTTTACAGCATCTTCTACAGTAACGCGTGCCATGCAGGACTCCAGTATGTGGGCTTTCTGTGTTTAGAAAAGCGGTGTTTAAAAATGACGCAAAAGTTTACTCGTTTTTGGCTTACTCTGCCAGTAACTGTTGCAGCAAGTTTTGTTGTGCCTGCTGTTGCTGACGCATTTCCAGCCGTTGGCACTCAATAATGGCCCTCAGCTGGAACAGTGCCAGCTCAAAGTCTTCATTGATAATGACATAGTCATATTCGTCATAGTGCACCATTTCGGCAATGGCTTTCTCCATTCGGCCCTTGATCACCTCGGCGCTGTCTTGGCCGCGGCCAATCAGGCGGCGTTCCAGCTCTTCGCGGCTGGGAGGCAGGATGAAGATGGATTTGGTCGGCATCAGTTCACGGATCTGGCGGGCACCCTGCCAGTCGATATCGAGGAAGACGTCGATGCCCTGGGCCAGGCAGGCCTCGATGGCGGCGCGAGAGGTGCCGTAGTAGTTGCCGAACACTTCGGCCCACTCCAGAAAATCACCGCGCTCGATCAGCGCCTTGAACTCTTCCACCGGGACGAAATGGTAGTGAACGCCATTTTCTTCACCGGGGCGGGTGGCGCGAGTGGTGTGGGAGACCGACAGCTGCATCTTGCCAGCCGCGTTATGGTGAGTCAGCAAGGCATTGAGCAGGCTGGATTTACCCGCACCGCTCGGGGAGGAGATGATATAGAGAGTGCCTTGTTGCGCCATGTTATTACCTTTAATCGATAACCGTGTTTTTGGTTGTAGCAGAGGCCGCCGTCTTGTGCCCGAAAGGGAGACAGCCCAACGCAAAACGCGGAAAAATTCAGAATCAGGGGGATGTAAAGGCGGCGAATTTTAACAGAAGGTGGCGAATAAAAAAACGGCCGGAATCATATTCCAGCCGATCAAAGGATTCGTAGCTTGCTGCGGGAGCGTAACCCACATTGGTTGCCATTTTGCCGTGGCTATTGGGGCGGGGCCATCAGGTTATCCCTGCCTTATTGCTCGGGATTTTCGAATTGCCCGAGCAGATGTTTATCGGCACACAGCTTGTCAAAGGCGGCAATGACCCGCTCGCTGCTGATCTTGCCCATGGCATCCGGATCCTTGAGGCGGGTGCGCCAACCCAGTTCGGCTAGCGGCTTGCCGGTCTCCTGCTCAATCAGTTCCTGATAGACGCTGACCACATAATCGCGGCACAGATAGGGGCCGGTGCGATCCGGGTTGTGATGGGCATAGAGACCGATCACCGGCGTGCCCACCAGGGTCGCCATGTGGGTGGGGCCGGTATCGGGCGCCAGCACCAGACTGGCCTCACCAATCAGTGCCAGTAGCTGTTTGAGGTTGGTCTGACCCACCAGATCCACCGGCTTGCTGTGGCTCAGTCGCTGGATGTCGGCGGCCAGATCCCGCTCCAGTTTGGCCGGTCCGCCGCATAGATAGACTTGGAATCCCTTGCTCGCAGCGTGATCCGCCAGCGCAGCATAGCCTGCGGCGGTCCAATTCTTGAAAGGCTTGCTGGCGGCGGCGCAGATGAGCAGGGTCGGCTTGCCAGCAATCTTCTCCCGGGCCCAGGCCTGGTGCTCGGCGCAGATGGGCAACTGCCAGTCCGGCGTCAGATCCCGGATGCCGAGTTCCCTGGCGAAGGCGAGAAAGCCGTCCAGCACATGGGGAGAGGCAGGCGAGGGCACCCTGTGATTGGTGAACAGCCACTGGCCGTCGTTGGCCCGCTCCTTGTCGAAACCGAGTTTGATGTTTGCCCTGATGCCGAGGGTGGCGATGCTGGCTCGCATGGCAGCCTGCAGATGGAGCAGGGCATCGAACTTGCGCCCCTTGAGGGTGCGCCACAGATCGTGATAGCCACGCCAACCCTTGCTCTTGTCGAAGGCAATGACCTCCACCCCGGGCAGATCGGCGAACAGGGTGGCCTCGATTTTACCGGTGATCCAGGTGATGCGGGTCTGCGGCCACTCCCGTTGAATAACGCGAACCAGCGCCAGTGCGTGGCAACAATCGCCGATGGCGGAGAGCCGCAGGATGCAGATGGAAGAGGGAGGCGTTTGAAATAGCGGCATGATGTGCGGCACGGCTGGCAAAAAGGGTGGATGGCATTATGCAAACTCCCCTGTGGATTGTAAAATTGCGCGCAATCGTCAGCCCGGTTTCGCCATGACCTCCCGGTTGTGGCTGACCTGTGCCGGCACAGGATATTGACCATATTGCAGGCGGTTGCCACGACAGCCCCATCGCAGTTGCAAATCTAGCGAGCAATGACCCACCGAGCGGGAGCTCATGATGCGAATACAGACCGAACACAACCAAATCTGCTGGTATGCCGAAGGGGCCTTTCGAGACCCCTCTCCCCAGTTATTCGATCCTGCCTGGTGGCAGAGCAATCGACAGGTGGTGGGGACCTCTCTGGGTCGCGGAGTGACCTGGTTCGTCAAGGATGAATCCCGCCATCTGGTGCTGCGCCACTACTATCGTGGCGGCATGGTAGGCAAGGTGGTACGGGATCGCTTCTGGTTCGAAGGAGTGGAATCGAGCCGCGCCATGGCCGAATACACCCTGCTCGCCAAGTTGAGCGAGCTGGGGCTGCCGGTGCCACGTCCGTTTGGTGCCCGCATGGTCAAGCAGGGGCCCTTCTATCGTGCCGACATCCTGATCGAGCGCATCCGCGGTGCCAAAGACATGGTCGCCCTGCTCAAACAGGGACCGATTGCGCCAGAGCTCTGGCACAAGGCCGGCCAGACGGTGCGCCAGCTGCACGACGCAGGCGTCTATCACGCCGATCTCAACAGCCACAACCTGTTGATCGACAAGGCGGGCAAGGTGTGGGTGATCGACTTTGACAAGGGCGCCATCCGCGCACCGGGGGAGTGGCAGAAGGCCAATCTGGAGCGGCTGCTGCGCTCCTTCAATAAAGAGGCCCAATTGCATACCAGTTTCCACTTCGTACCGGAGAACTGGCAAACCCTGATGAAGGGCTATCAGGGAAAAGCGCTCTGACCCTGTTGCTCGCCGCCGGAGCCAATGTTACTTATTGAGCTGCTGCTATTTAGATCTGGTTTCGAGGTGCCCCATGGAAACACTCAAGACACCTTTGGTGGATGTGACGACCCGGCTTGACCCGGGTCTCTTGTCTGACGCCATGAATCTGCTGGAGGCGGGGCTTTGGACCTGGTCTGTGCAGCAGGGACTGCGCCGGGACCCCAGCTGCCTGCATCTGTTGGGGCTGGGGGATAGCTGGCCGGATGACATGGGCTGGCTGGATCGGGTGCATCCCGACGATGTCTCCCGGCTGGAGGAAGCGCTGCTCGCCTGCCAGAGTGGCCGCAGTGCCACTCTGCGCCTCGAGTACCGCATCCTTCATCACCACGGCCACTACATCCGGCTGGAAGAGCGCATTCGTCGTGACGAGCGCGGCCATCTGCTGGGGGCGGTGCGCCATCTTGATTCGGTCGAGGAGCCGGTTGAAGAGCGTCACGGCACGGATCCCCTCACCGGGCTGGAGAGCCGCAACAGCTTCGAATTGCTGTTGGAGGATCGTTTGGCGACCGATAGCGGCAGTTTCAGCCTGATGCAGTTTTCCGTCGATCACATGACCAAGATCCAGCAGCTGTTTGGCGAGGCGGCCTGCGATGCCATGCTGGCCAAGCTGGCGCGTATCGTGCGTCACGAGTTGCGCCGGGAAGATCCCTTCGCCCGTTGGGACGAAGACGGTTTTATCCTGATGCTCTCCCAGACCGAGCGGGCGAGCGGCCTGGAGATCGCCGAGCGGCTGCGCCTCGAGATAGCCGATGCCAGTTTGCTACCCCAGCGGCCGGTTACCGTCAGTGTCGGATTGGTGCAGAGCCAGCCAGGCGAGATGCTTGATCACCTGCTGGCCCGTCTGGCGAGCTGCCATGGTCAGGCCAGACGGGAACACAACACAGTCGTCGGCTGACGGTCGTCAGGAGGAGGTGGTTGCGTGGCGCTGGCACACCTTGAGGGAGGCCAGCATCAAGAGGCCGCCAAGGGCCAGCCGCACCAGATCGGTATCCTTGCCCCAGAGCAGCAGGTTGACCAGCAGGCCCGCCGGGATCAGCGCGTTGTTCATGATCGCCAGCACGCCGCTGCTGACCAGCGTCGCCCCCTTGTTCCACAGGAAGTAGCCAAGTCCCGAGGCGCCAATCCCCAGCCACAGCAATATGCCCCACTGCAGTTCGCTGGTCGGATACTGGGGTTTGCCCAGTAGCCACCAGGCGGGCAGGGCGACGGCCAGGGCCCCCAGATAGAAGCTGCCGAAGATCGCCTGTTGCGGCGGCTGCTCCGCCTCCCGGGCCAGCACGACCTTGTAGCCGACCTGGCCCAGGGCGAAGCAGATGTTGGCCCCCTGTACCACCAGGAATCCCAGGATGTAGCTTTCGGTCAGCCCGTCGAAACGGATGATGGCAGCGCCGGCTACTGCCAGCAGGGCACCCCACAGATAGGCAGGCTTGAAGCGCCGCTCCAGCAGATCGTGGATCAGGGTGACGTAGATGGGGGTGAAGATGGTGAACACCAGTACTTCCGGTACCGTCAGCAGCAGGAAGGAGTGGTAATAGAAGAGATACATGATGCCGAGCTGGATGGCGCCGAGTGCCATCAGCTTTAGCACCAGTTCGGGTCGCAGCCAGCGGCGGCGCAGGAAGGGGAGAAACACCAGGCTGGCGAGGGCGATGCGGGTCAGCACCGAGAAGTAGGCATCCACCTGGCCGGCGAGGTAGACCCCAATCAGGCTAAAGGAGAATGACCAGAGCAGGGTAACCCCTATCAAGTAGTTCATGTGGTTGATTTGTCGTCAGTTGTCAATTTGAAAGGGGGCTATGATGGCCGAGATGGAAGCCGTGATCCAGCGTTTATGGTGCCAGTTGCCACAGATCGGAGCATTTGCCTTTGCGGCGAACAACGGAGTGGGCTCTGCGACCGACTGGAATGGTCGCGGGGAGGGGGAGGTGCAGGTGACCGATCATCATGATGGCTGGTTGTTTGTCGAAACGGGCCGCTATACCACGCCCCATGGCCGGGTTTTGGCTATGCACAATCGCTTCTGGTGGCAGCGCACCGAACAGGGAGTGCGTCTCTCCCACCTGCGTCACGAGAAACCGGTCGAATTGTTCGAGCTGAGGCCGGGGGCAGATGGCCGCTGGTTCACCGCCGAGCCCCACCTGTGCGGTCAGGATCACTACCGTGCCGAGCTGACGCCGACCGACAACGGCTTTCTGCTCACCTGGCAGATCACCGGCCCGCGCAAGAACGAGGGGCTGAGCTATCGCTACCGGATATGAGTGCCGGCGACGGCAAGAAAAGAGGTATAAAAAAACCGGCGCAAGGCGCCGGTAGCGGGGACAAATCGGAGGTTTTTTATTTAAAACGGTCCCACAAACAGGAGAGACACACTCTCGTCACACATTCAGGTCAGCTCAGGCACTTAGCGCATAGCTCAGCATCGCCTGCAGCTTGCTGTCGAAGAACCAGGGCAGCAGCACCATCAAGAGACCCACCACCCCGGCCAGCCGCTGGCGATATTGCCAGCTGGCAATCAACACCAGGCCGCCGCACAGGGTTGTCAGGATGCCTGACATAGCTGTGCCTCACGCTGCACCCGGCGTTGCTGGGCCCACTGGTTCATGGCGACGGAACCCAGGATCAACGCCAGTGCGACACCCGTGGTGGACTGGATCTGCTCGCCGAGGAACAGGGCACCCAGCATGACGCCGAACAGCGGCACCAGATAGTTGCTGAAGGAGGCGAAGGTCGGGCCTGCCTTCTGGATCAGCGCCATGTAGAGGAAGTAGACCAGACCGGTACAGAAGATGCCCAGTACGGCGATGGCGTTGATGGCCTGGCTGCTCGGCATGGCCAGGCTGCTCAGATCGGCGACGAAGGGTGCGGCAATCAGCAGCTGGGTGGCAGAGGAGATCAGGATGTTGCGGGCCACCACGACCGGATGGTCTTTGGCAAAGCGCTTGATCATCAGCAGGCCGATGGCGAAGCAGCTGGCGCCGAACAGAATGGCCATGGAGCCGAGCAGGCCGGCGTTCATGCCCTGGGAGAGTTTCGGCCAGAACAGGGTGAGCACACCGGCAAAGCCGATGACCACGGAGAGCAGGCCGCTCTTGGTGATTCTTTCACCAGAAATAAACAGCGGTGCCATCAGGATGGTGACAAACGGGATACAACCCATCACCACGGCGGCGATGGCGCTATCCACATACTGCTGGCCCCAGGCCACCATGATGAAGGGGATGGTGGCATCCAGCAGGGCGATCAGCATGTAGGTACGCCACGGGGTGTGCTCGCTCTTGAGACGCATGAACAGGCAGAGCAGACCCAGGGTCAGGCTGCCGCACAGGGCACGACCGGCAGCCACCAGTATGGGGGGCAACTCGGCAACGGCCTGGTGCATGAAGATGAACTGGGAACCCCACAGCAGGCCAATGGCCAGCAATAACAAATAGCTACGCATTTTAATCTCCGATGTATTGAGCCTGCGCATTCTAGGCAATCTGTTACTATGTCAAAAATGAATTGTTGGCATTCAACTATGGTCATTATCGATGGAAACCTCCCTCTCCCGCCTCGACCTTAACCTGCTCACCGTGTTCGACATGCTGATGCAGGAGCGCAACGTCACCCGTGCCGCCGAGCGGCTGCACCTCTCCCAGTCCACCGTCAGCCACGCCCTGGGGCGGTTGCGAACGGCGCTCGACGATCCCCTGTTTGTCATGAGCCGTCGCGAGATGATGCCGACCGAGCGGGCCAAGGCGCTGGCCGGGCCGGTGCGTCAGGCGCTCGCCATGCTGGAGCAGGGGTTGCGTCAGGCCAAGGGGTTCGATCCCGCCAGCGCACGACGGATCTTTCGCATCGCCACCCCGGGATCGGTAGAGCATGGTCTGGTCCCCGTGCTGGTGGACCGGTTGTACCGGCAGGCGCCTCACTGTCGGCTGGAGGTGTGCGAGCTGGCGGACAGCGACTACGAACGGGAGCTGGAGAAGGGAGAGCTGGATCTGGTGATCGGGTTTGCCGGCGCCAACCACCTCTCGCCCCGGCTGTGGCGCGAGGACTGGTTCAACAACCCGCTGGTCTGCCTGTCACCGCTGGGCAGTGAACTGCCCGATGCGCTGGGCCCGCGCGAGCTGGTCAGCCGACCCCATATCCACACCTCCAGCTGGGGTCACAGCCAGGCCATGGTGGAGCTCTGGCTGGCCCGGTTCGGGGTGGAGCGTGAACTGGGGGTCAGGTTGCCGAGCTTTATGGCGGTGCCGCCGCTGATGGCGACCGGCCGCTATCTTGTTGTGGTGCCCGAGATGATCGGGCGCCACTTCTGCCGCTACTATCCGCTGCGCCTCCATCAGCTGGATCCCGCCATCCCCATCGTCTATCTGATGGCGGGCCACCCGCTCACCGCCCACGACGAGGCGATCGGCTGGTTCAAGAGTCTGCTGCACCGGATAGCCTTCGACCTCTATGGCGACGATGCGCTGGGCTCTCCCGCTCAGCGTAGCCTGGTGAAGTAGTCGAGTCCCAAGGCGCCCTTCACCTCGGCCAGCACCTCGCCGGTGAGAAGGCGGGCTTGCTCCGTGCCCTGATAGAGCAACGCCAGCAGGCTATCTTTGTCGGCGATGGCGGCCTGGCGCCGCTCCCGCATGGGGGCGAGCAGGGTTTGCAGGCAGTCGTTGAGCACCTGCTTGCAGCGTATGTCTCCCAAGCCACCGCGCTGGTAGTGGGCCTTCATCTCGGCTACCAGCGTCTTGTCGGGATGGAAGGCATCCAGATAGACGAACACAATATTGCCCTCCACCCGCCCCGGATCGCTCACCCTGAGGTGGTCCGGGTCGGTATACATGGCGAACACCGCCTGTTTGATCTCGTCGCTCGACATGCCGAGCTCTATGGTGTTGCCGAGGGACTTGGACATCTTGGCCTTGCCGTCTATGCCGGGCAGGCGGCCAGTGTCGCTCAGGATCGGCTGGCATTCGGTCAGTACCTCCCTGCCCACCAGGGTATTGAAGCGGCGCACTATCTCGTTGGTCTGCTCCAGCATGGGTAGCTGATCTTCCCCCACTGGTACATGGGTGGCGCGAAAGGCGGTGATGTCGGCGGCCTGGCTGACCGGGTAGACCAGAAAACCGGCCGGCAGGCTGCGCTCGAACCCTTTTTGCTGGATCTCCGCCTTGACGGTGGGGTTGCGCTCCAGCCGGGCGACGCTGACCAAATTGAGGTAATAGCTGGTGAGCTCGGCGAGGGCGGGCAGGGCACTTTGCAGGCAGAAAGTGGTCTTGGCGGGGTCGAGACCGGCCGCCAGATAGTCGGCCATCACTTCCAGCACGTGATCGGTCACCTTGGCCGGGTTGTGGCCATTGTCGGTCAGCGCCTGCAGATCTGCGATCATCACGAACTGGCGGTAATGGTGCTGGGCCTCGACGCGCTGGCGCAGCGAGCCAACGTAATGGCCGATGTGCAGTTTGCCGGTGGGGCGATCGCCGGTCAGGATAACGGGGTTTTGCATGTCACTCTCTCCAGTTGGGGGTGGGCCGGGAGGCGACAAGGGAGTAAAAACAGTTGACCGCCTCTCGGCGGTCACGGTGTTTTCTTCGGGAAAATTTCACATAGAAAAGCAGTGCCGCCTGTTTAGAAGCAGCACCACCAGTAGTTGTGAGTGAAGATGGTCATATTCATGGCAAATCAAGCTACGCCTGTTTGATCACTTCTGCAAGGGCACCACCAGCAGATCGCAGGGCACCGTATTCATCAGCTGGCGGGCGCTGGAGGTGAGCAGGCTCCAGAAGCTCTGGCGATGGCCGCACACCAGCAGGTCGATCTGGTAATCCTTGACCGCCTGGTTGACCCGTTCGCTGAGGTCGCCGCAGATCACCAGCTTCTTCTCGATGGGGTAGTCCACCGAGGCCAGGAAGGTCTCCAGCTTCTCCTTCGCCTCGGCAATCACCTGATCCTGCACGTTGTCGATGTCGATGTCGATCATCTCGGTGTAGAGGTCCTTGAGGTCCACATCGACATGGATCACCGACAACTTGGCGCCGTTGGAGCGGGCCCGATCGACCGCCTTCTCGATCACCTTGCGGTTGTCTTCCGACAGATCGATCGCGGCCAGAATGTGTTTGTAATAGGTTCCACTCATGGGATATCTCCTCACTGATCCTGAGCCCACTATACCAATCTCCGCTGAAACTAAAATGGTGCCGAGGGCACAGTTTAGGGATTTGAACGGGCTTGAATGGTTGCCGGGAGCGTGCGCTTGCTCGCAGCAACAGCATTGTTTGTACATTAAATAAACAATAGTTTGACGCGGGTCACATCCCCCGGCTTGCTCGGCGGCAGGGAGAGGCATAGGATGTGCCCGTGCTTCGCAATGAACACAAAACAACAAAAAGCATTTGAATACCGCTTTGGGGAGCCTCGGCTCCCTTTTGTTTTTCTGTCGTTTTTCTTCTCCGGAATCCGTCCGGCATCAAGGTAATCTCCCTGCGCTTGGTTATGCTGTAGCCAATTCCCTTGGAGGCTCCGTCATGATCATTACTCCCCAGATCCAGGGTTGCGTCGCCCGCAACTGTCACCCCCTTGGCTGCCGGACCGCCGTGCAGCAGCAGATCGCCAGCGTCAGGGCCGCAGGCCCGTTCAACGGGCCCAAACGAGTGCTGGTGCTGGGGGCTTCGTCCGGCTTCGGGCTGGCGTCGCGCATCGCGCTCACCTTCGGCGCCGGAGCCGATACCATAGGTATCTCGTTCGAGCGCGGCCCCTCCGACAAGGGACTTGGCAGCGCCGGCTGGTACAACAACATCTGGTTTCGGCAGGCGGCGGAGCAGGCCGGGCGCATCGCCATCAACCTGATCGGGGACGCTTTTTCCGACACCATGCGCCAGCAGGCCATCGAGACCATTCGCCAGCAGCTCGGGCAGGTGGATCTGGTGATCTACTCGCTGGCGAGCGGCATCCGGGTGCTGGCAGATGGCACTCAGGTGCGCTCCGTGCTCAAGAGCACGGGCCAGCCCTTCAGCGGCTGGGGGCTGGATTTGGAGCGCGATGCCCTGGTGCAGCAATCCCTGGCAACTGCCACCCCGGAGGAGATCCGCGATACCGTCACCGTGATGGGGGGCGAGGATTGGCAGCTCTGGTTGCAGGCGCTGCAGCAGGCGGATTGCCTGGCGCCCGGAGCCCAGACGGTGGCCTACTCCTATATCGGCCCCGAGTCGACCTATCCCCTCTATCGGGATGGCACCATCGGCTATGCCAAGGAGCATCTGCATGCCACCGCCGAGACCATCAACCTGCAACTGGCACAAATCGGTGGCCACGCCTGGGTGTCGGTGTGCAAGGCGCTGGTGACCAAGGCGAGTGCCTATATTCCGGTGCTGCCGGTTTATCTCGGCCTGCTGATGGGGGTGATGAAGGAGCGCGGAGTGCACGAGGGCTGCATCGAGCAGATGCAGCGGCTGTTTGCCGCCAAGATGTATGGCCCCAATGGGGTGGTGGCCGATGGCAACCGGCTGATCCGGATGGATGATCACGAGCTGGATCCGGCCATTCAGGCCGCCGTCTCGGCGCTCTGGCCCAAGGTAACGCCGGACAACTTCCACGCCCTGGGGGATTTCGTCGGCCTGCGCCGGGATTTCATGCAGCTCAACGGTTTCGAGCTGACAGGCGTGGATTATGGTGCGCCCGTGGATGTCGCCTCGCTGACCGAGCTGATCCCTTAAGCGAGCAGGAAATGGGATCTCCCTCCCGTTGGCGGGTTGATTCGCAACCTGACTGTGGCGACAATCGATACCAAATCACAGTGGAGAATCAGTATGTTGGCCCAACCCATGATCGAAAAGTTGAACGAACAGATTAACCTGGAGTTCTACTCCTCCAATCTCTATCTGCAGATGAGCGCCTGGTGCGAAGACAAGGGCTTCGAAGGGGCCGCCACCTTCCTGCGCCAGCACGCGGTCGAGGAGCGCCAGCATATGGAGCGTCTGTTCACCTATGTGAGCGAGACCGGTGCCATGCCCAAGCTGGGTGCCATCGATGCGCCTCCCCACGAGTTCAAGTCGCTGGGTGACGTGTTCCGCACCACCCTGGAGCATGAATACCACATCACCAAGTGCATCAACGGCCTGGCTCATGTGGCCTTCACCACCCAGGACTACTCTACCTTCAACTTCCTGCAGTGGTATGTGGCCGAGCAGCATGAAGAGGAGAAGCTGTTCAAGAGCATCGTCGATCGTCTGGGTCTGGTGGGCGAGGATGGCAAGGGTCTTTACTTCATCGACAAGGAGCTGGCCGAGTTGGCCAAGGGCGCGCCGGCCAGCATCATGGATAGCAACGCCTGATAGTCGTGGACACTTAGTGTTCAGCCAGTACAATGACGGCCCTTTTACGGGCCGTTTTCTATTGTCTCGGGGCGAAAACCGCAGTGGTGGTGGCCGCCAGGCACAATGGCGACCCTGCTGTATTTTTCCGGGCCGTGTTGGTTGGTCGTTTGATGAGTAAGGCTGTGATGATGCAAGTGGATGTGGTGGTGATCGGGGCCGGTGCGGCCGGGCTGATGTGTGCGGCGCAGGCGGGCTATCGGGGCCGCTCCGTGCTGGTGCTCGACAATGCCAAGAAACCGGGCCGCAAGATCCTCATCAGCGGCGGTGGCCGCTGCAACTTCACCAACCATCAGGCGGGGGCCCACGCCTACCTCTCCGCCAATCCCCACTTCAGCAAGTCGGCGCTGGCCCGTTACACCCAGCAGGATTTCATCGATCTGGTGGACCGCCACGGGGTCAACTATCACGAGCGCACCCTGGGGCAGCTGTTCTGCCTCGAGAGCGCCAAGGATATCGTCGACGTGCTGCTCACCGAGTGCGACTGGGCCGGGGTGACCCTGCAGTGTCAGACCGAGATCCTCTCCGTCAGCAAGGGTGACGAGGGCTTCGTGCTGGCGACCAGCAAGGGAGAGGTGCGTTGCCACTCGCTGGTGGTGGCCACCGGCGGCCTCTCCATGCCCAAGCTCGGCGCCACCCCTTATGGCTTCAAGCTGGCGGAGCAGTTTGGCCTCAAGGTGCTGCCGACCCGTGCCGGTCTGGTGCCCTTCACCCTGCATCAGGCCGAAAAAGAGGCCTTTGCCGATCTGGCGGGCATCAGCCTGCCGGTGGCGGTGACCGCCGAGGATGGCACCCGCTTCAAGGAGGCCATGCTGTTCACCCACCGCGGCCTCTCCGGCCCCGTCATCCTGCAGATCTCCTCTTACTGGCACGCCGGCGAGAAGATCCACATCAACCTGCTGCCGGAGCTCGATATTGCGGCCGCCCTGCGGGAGTGGGCCCAGGCCCATCCGGCCCAGGAGCTGAAAACCGTGCTGGGGCGCGAGCTGCCCAAACGCTTCGTCGACAAGCTGGTGGAGATGGGCCAGCTCGACAGCAAGCCGATGCGCCAGTACAACGAGCGTGAGTTGGAGGCTATCGCCACCCTGCTGGGAGACTGGCAGATCCTGCCCAACGGCACCGAGGGGTATCGCACCGCCGAGGTAACCCTGGGGGGCGTCGACACCAACGAGCTCTCCTCCAAGACCATGGAGGCACGCAAGGTGCCCGGCCTCTACTTCATCGGCGAGGTGGTGGACGTGACCGGCTGGCTCGGCGGCTACAACTTCCAGTGGGCCTGGTCTTCCGGCTGGGTGGCCGGTCAATACTGCTGATCGCCGGCGGCGTTGTGATTGCCGCCGGTTTACTAACGGAATAGGGCATGTTTGCCGCTTTTTTATGCGACGGTTTCCGACCTGCCAGAGATTGGTATAGAGTGGTTGTTCACTCTTTCATCCGGGAGGGCGCCTCTGCACAGGTGTCCTCCGTCTCTCGGGGGCAACATGTACGAACGCTTGGATGGCATTGATGTCGCGGCCTGGTCGATGACAAGAACGGAGGTGGCCGATGTTTGAGAGCCTGGGGGTCATCAACGTCTGGACCTATCTGGTGGGTCTCTTCTTCATCATCATAGCACCGGGCCCCAACTCGTTTTACGTGCTGCGCACCGGTGCCAGCCGTGGCATAGGGCCGGGATATCGTGCCGCTCTCGGGGTATTCGTCGGCGATGCCATCCTGATCTTCTGTGCCTATCTGGGGGTTGCCTCCCTCATTCGCACCACGCCCCTGCTGTTCACCCTGGTGCGCTACCTCGGCGCCATCTATCTGCTCTACCTGGGGGTGAAGATACTGCACGCCAACTTCATCGCCAGACGGGAAGGAGAGGAGTCCGAGATAGACGCGGGAGAGCGCTATTTCAGCAAGGCCCTGACCTTAAGCCTCACCAACCCCAAGGCGATCCTGTTCTATGTCTCCTTTTTCGTGCAGTTCATTGACTTCAACTATGCCCACACCTGGCTCTCCTATCTGGTGCTGGCGGGCATGCTGGAGGCGATGAGCTTCGTCTATCTGAGCCTGCTGATCTTCGGCGGTACTCTGATGGCCCGTTTCTTTGCGCGCAAGGTGCGCCTCGCCAAGCTGGGCAACGGTCTCATCGGCCTCTTCTTTATGGGGTTTGCGGCCAGGTTGGCCACCCTCTCCTGATGAGGATTGTTTGTCAGGCCCCGCGTGTTGGCGCGGGGCTTTTTCGTTTCTGGCGCGGTGACTCGCCCTCTCTCCTTGATCCCGGTCAGCGGTGGCCGGGCTCACAATCCCTATAGTGGGCTCCCACCTGTCGCGCTCTTGAGGTATCCATGCTTGAAAATCAGATGATGCTGCTAGCGGTGTTCGAACGGGCCGCCCTGATGCTGATGACCCTGTTCTTCCTGACTCGTACCCGGCCGTTCCAGCGGCTGTTTCAGAAGCGGGATCACACCCCGGCCGAACTGGTGCTGGTCGCCGCCATCTTCTGCCTGTTTGCGGTGTTCAGCACCTACACCGGCATCCCCATAGAGGGGGCGCTCATCAACGTGCGGATCATCGCCATCATCTCGGGCGGCATCCTGTTCGGCCCCTGGGTCGGCATTCCGGCCGGGGTCATCTCCGGTCTGCACCGCTACCTCATCGACATGGATGGTCACACTTCCATCCCCTGCCTTATCGCCAGCATCATCGCAGGTCTGCTGGCCACCTGGCTGCACCTGCGCTGCCGCAAGTCGCGGCTCTGGCTCTACGGCATTCTGGCGGGGATGGCCTGCGAGGGGCTGACCATGCTGCTCATCTGGCAGCTGACCGAGCCCCATGCGGTGGGGGTGGAGATCGTCAACCACATCGCCTATCCGATGATCGCCGGGACGCTCTGCATCGGCCTCATCATCAAGCTGGTGCAGGATCTGGATGACGAGAAGGAGCTGATCGCCGCCAAGCAGGCCAAGCTGGCGCTGGATATCGCCAACCAGACCCTGCCGTTTTTCCAGAACATCGACCGCCACTCCCTGAGCCAGGTGTGTGACGTCATCCGGCGCGAGATCAGCGCCGATGCGGTGGCCATCACCGATACCCATGACGTGCTGGCTTATGTGGGGGTGGGCAAGGATTACTACGCGCTGGACGAGCATCACGCCATCAGCGGCATGACCCGCAAGGCGGTGCTGCTGGACCAGATCATCATCAACAACGATCTGCGCCAGTATCACCTGGCCGATTTCCACTCGGTCATCATTATTCCGCTACGGGAAAATGGCGCCGTCAGCGGTACTCTCAAGATCTATTACCGCCGCACCCACAGCATCACCAGCTCGTTGCGGGAGATGGCGGTGGGCCTCTCCCAGCTCATCTCCACCCAGATGGAGGTGTCGCGCATCGAGCAACTCAAAGAGATGACCCGCAAGGCGGAGTTCACCGCGCTGCAGAGCAAGATCAATCCGCACTTCCTGTTCAACGCCCTCAACGCCATCTCGTCGCTGATCCGCATCCGTCCCCAGCAGGCGCGCCAGCTCATCGCCAACCTGGCGGACTACCTGCGTTACAACCTCAACAAGGGGGACACCCTCATCGACATCCAGGAGGAGTTGCAGCAGGTGCGCGACTACGTGGCCATCGAGCAGGCCCGCTTCGGCGACAAGCTGGAGGTGGTGTTCGAGGTGGATGACGTGCATATCCAGGTGCCGAGCCTGCTGTTGCAGCCGCTGGTGGAAAACGCCATCCTGCACGGCATCCAGCCCCGCAGCGCGCCGGGCCAGGTCACCATCGAGGTGAAACAGCTGGCGGGTGGCATCCGGGTGGCGGTGCGGGACACGGGGTTCGGCATCAGCCAGGCGGTGATCGACGGGGTCGCCGCTGGCCGGGTGGAGAGCCGCAGCATCGGCCTGATGAACGTGCATCAGCGAGTCAAGCTGCTCTACGGGGACGGCCTGCGCCTCACGCGGCTGGAGCCGGGTACCGAAGTGAGTTTCTATCTGCCGGATCAGGAGGCGATGCCATGTTGAAGGCCATCATTGTGGAAGTTAAGTGTCTGACTAGTGAGGCGTTGTCATGTTGAAAGCCATTATTGTCGAAGACGAATACCTGGCTCGCGAGGAGCTGGCCTTTCTGGTGGAGCAGCACAGCACCATCGAGATAGTGGCAAGCTTCGAGGATGGATTGGAGGCGTTCAAATACCTGCAGGATCACGAGGTGGACGTGGTGTTTCTGGATATCCAGATCCCCGCCATCGATGGTCTGCTGCTGGCCAAGAATCTGCACAAGTCGAGCCATCCGCCCCACATCGTCTTCGTCACCGCCTACAAGGAGTTTGCGGTGGAGGCGTTCGAGCTGGAGGCGTTCGACTACATCCTCAAACCCTACAACGAGCCGCGTCTCATCAGCCTGCTGCAAAAGCTCGAGCTGGCGGGTAAGTCGCAGGCGGGGCAGGGGAGCGAGCCAGGCACGCCGCACAATCGCACCGTCAACCTGGTGAAGGGGGAGCGCATCATCGTCACCCCCTGCGAGCAGATCTACTACGCGGAAGCCGACGAAAAGCTGACCCATGTCTACACCCGCGATGACCGTTACGTGATGACCATGACCCTCAGCGAGTTCGTCAGCCGGCTGCCTGCCGAGGGGTTCTTCCGCTGCCACCGCTCCTACTGCGTCAATATCAACAAGATCCGTGAGATAGTGCCCTGGTTCAACAGCACCTATCTCATCCGGCTCCATGACCTGCCGTTCGAGGTGCCGGTCAGCCGCAGCAACATCAAAGCGTTCCGTCAGCTGATGCGGCTCTGATTGTCATTCATTCCCGCCGATCTGCATTTCATGCCTTAATCGGTCGGCGGGAGTGGCGTCTTGCCTATAGTGGCCCCAGTTTCCTTAAGGCCATTGACCGAGACGTATCATGACCAAAGAGATGAATCGCACCCGCTACCTCACCCTGTTGGGGACCATCATCACCCAGTTCGCGCTGGGATCCGTTTACACCTGGAGCCTGTTCAACGCCCAGCTCTCCGACAAGCTGGACGAGCCGGTCAGCCAGGTCGCCTTCGCCTTCGGCCTGCTCAGCCTCTCCCTGGCGGTGGCCTCCTCCCTGGCGGGCAAGCTGCAGGAGCGGTTCGGGGTGCGCAACGTCACCCTGGGTGCCGGCGTGCTGCTCGGCATCGGCTTCTTCCTCACCGCCCACGCCAGCAATCTGGCGATGCTCTACCTCTGCGCCGGCATCCTGGTCGGTTTTGCCGACGGTACCGGCTACCTGATGACCCTCTCTAACTGCGTGAAGTGGTTCCCGGAGCGCAAGGGGTTGATCTCCGCCTGCTCTATCGGTGCCTACGGCCTCGGCAGCCTGGGCTTCAAGTACATCAACCTGCTGCTGCTCTCCAGCAACGGGCTGGAGACCACCTTCCAGCTGTGGGGGCTGATCGCCATGTCCATGGTGCTGGTGGGCGGCATGCTGATGAAGGATGCGCCCAAGCAGGCCGCTGCCGTGCAGCAGAGCGAGAGCCGCGACTTCACCCTGGCCGAGGCGATGCGCAAGCCGCAGTACTGGATGCTGGCGCTGATGTTCCTCACTGCCTGCATGAGCGGTCTCTACGTCATCGGCGTGGCCAAGGACATCGGCGAGAACATGGTGGGCCTGCCGGCCGTGGTCGCTGCCAACGCCGTCGCCATCATCGCCATGGCCAACCTGGGTGGCCGGCTGGTGCTGGGTATCCTCTCCGACAAGATGTCCCGTATCCGGGTCATCACCATTGCCCAGCTGATTACCCTGGCCGGCATGGCGCTGCTGTTGTTCGTGCCGCTCAACGCCAACCTGTTCTTCGTGGCGGTGGCCTGCGTGGCGTTCAGCTTCGGCGGCACCATCACCGTCTACCCCTCCCTGGTGAGCGACTTCTTCGGTCTCAACAACCTGACCAAGAACTACGGTGTCATCTATCTGGGCTTTGGTCTGGGCAGCATCATCGGCTCCATCGTGGCTTCCCTGTTCGGCGGCTTCATGGCGACCTTCAACCTGATCCTGGTGTTGCTGGTGGTGGCCCTGGTGCTCTCCCTCACCATCCGCCTGCCGGCTCCCGTCACTGTCTCTGCCGAACGGGCCTGATCCCTAGTCTGAAGGCAGCACCATAAAAAAGACCCGGGCCAAGGCCCGGGTCTTTTCGTTGGTACCAGCGACGCTTAGCGCGGCGGCAGGCCCAGCAGGGCGCGCAGCTGATGCGCGGTGGCCTCGACCGCCGGCCAGTCGCGGCCGGTGACGGTGACGTGGCCCATCTTGCGGCCGGGACGGGCCTCGCCCTTGCCGTAGAGGTGCAGGTGCACCCCGGGCAGGGCCAGGGCGCCGGCCCAGTCCGGGGTGCCGTCTTGCCACAAATCCCCGAGCAGGTTGAGCAGGATGGCAGGCTGAACGTCAGCCTGTGCCGGCAGTGGCAGATCGCACAGGGCGCGCACCTGCAGCTCGAACTGGCTGCAGCCGGCGTTGTCGATGCTGGGATGACCCGAGTTGTGAGGGCGGGGTGCCATCTCGTTGACCAGCAGCTGGCCGCCGACCAGGAAGAACTCCACCGTCAGTACGCCCACGTAGTCGAGGGCGGCGATGATGTGCTCGGCGATGCGTTGGGCCTCGGCCTCCAGGGCCGGCACGTTGGCCGGGGAGCGGGTCTGATCCAGGATGCCGCCGCTGTGCCAGTTCTGCACCAGGGGCAGGGCGCTGATGGCACCGCTCGGGCTGCGCGCCAGCGTCAGGGCAAACTCCCCTTCCAGTGGCAGGCGTTTTTCCAGCACGCAGGGTACGCCGCTGGCGGCCAGAGCCGCCGGCAGCTCGCTGGCCTGGTGAATGGTCCACTGCCCCTTGCCGTCATAACCCTCGCGGGCGGTCTTGAGGATGGCGGGGAAGAGGTGATCCGGCAGCTCGGGCAGCGGCTCGTGGGGCAGCAGGGTCAGGTTCGGCGCGACGGGTACGCCGGCGCGAGCCAGGAAAGCTTTCTCTTCACGACGATCCTGACAGACGCGCACCGCGCTCGCGGCCGGGCGCACCGGCTTGTGCTGCTCCAGCAGTGCCAGGGAGGTGGCCGGCACGTTCTCGAACTCGCAGGTGATGGCATCGCAGCGGCGGGCAAGTTCGGCCAGGGCATCGGCGTCGTCATAGGCTGCGATGATCTGATCGTCGGCAGCGGCGCCGGCGATGCTGGCGGGATCCGGATCCAGCACGATGACCTGATAGCCAAGGCGGTGGGCAGACATCACGAAGTAGCGGCCGAGCTGGCCGCCGCCGAGCATGCCCAGGGTAGCGGGAGGCAGTATCATGCCGGCTCCTCCAGGGTGAGGGCCAGCACCCGATCGCGCTCCTTGGCGCGAAAGCCGTCGAGCTGCTGATGATAACGGGGAGCGTCGCCGTCCTGAGCGACGGAGAGCAGGGAGACTGCAAACAGGCCGGCGTTGGCGGCACCCGCCTCGCCGATGGCGAAGGTGGCGACCGGTACGCCCTTGGGCATCTGCACGATGGAGAGCAGGGAGTCCATCCCCTTGAGCTGGCGGGTCGGGATCGGCACGCCCAGCACCGGAATCGTGGTCTTGGCGGCCAGCATGCCCGGTAGGTGGGCGGCACCGCCGGCACCGGCGATGATGGCGCGCAGGCCGCGTTCGCGGGCGCTGGCGGCGTATTCGAACAGCAGATCCGGGGTGCGGTGGGCCGATACCACGCGCGCTTCGTAGGGAACCCCGTGCTCCTTGAGGATGCGGGCGGCCGCTTGCATGACGGGCCAGTCAGAGTCAGAGCCCATTACCAGGCCGATCAGGGGAGGGGTGCTCATTACTACTCCTTGCAGTCAAACGTTTGTCTCTGGTTGGCAAAACAAGCCGGCATGCCGGCTCAGAATTTCTCGGGTCGCACTATTTCGACCGTTTGCAGGAACGCAATCATAGCGTAATCGGGGTAGTAACGGATCTTAATATGTTCCATCAATCGCTCGGCCTGCTCGCGAGTGCAGATCGCCTCCAGCCTGATATTGCCGCTTTCGCTCCAGCTGGCGTTGCGTTCGCCATGGTCTCCCCGGCCCCGGGCGTCCGTGATGGTGTAGCCGCGCAACCCTTCTCGGGTCAGGGTGCGCAGCAGGGTGGGTTCCAGGGTGGCCTCTGTCACTATGGTCAGCAGGGTGCGGGTCTCGGTCTGCATATGGCTACTCCATGAAGTGGCGGGCCCAGCTGTGGTAGAGCGGGATCCCCAGCATGATGTTGAACGGGAAGGTGACCCCCAGCACGGCGCTTAGCGACAGTCCGGGATTGGCCTGGGGCAGGGCGATGCGCAGGGTGGCGGGCACGGCAATATAAGAAGCGCTGGCGGCCAGGATGGCAAGCAGGGTCAGTCCGCCGAGGGAGAGCCCCATCAGCTTGCCGACGGCCAATCCCAGTCCGGCCGAAGCGAGCGGCATCAGCAGAGCGAAGCCGAGCAGGAACAGACCGTGACGGCGCAGGTCCTGGCACTGGCGCGCGACAATGAGGCCCATTTCCAGCAGGAGCAGGGCCAGCGCTCCCTTGAAAAGGTCGACAAAGAGCGGTTTGAGGGGAGCGACCCCTTCCGGGCCGGCCAGATAGCCGATGGCCATGCCGCCGAGCAGCAGGGTGACCCCCTTGCCGAGGAAAGTCTCGTGGGCCAGCATCCGCCAGCGGGTCTGGCGACTCACACCACGCGCCAACACTATGCCGACCAGGATGGCCGGGATCTCCATCACCGCCAGGAAGATGGAGAGCTGGGATTCGAAGTCGATGCCGCGCTCGGTGAGCCAGTTCACCCCGACCGCGAAGGTGGCCACGCTGACCGAACCGTAGTGGGCGGCGGTGGCGGCAGCATCGATCCGGTTCATCTTAATGCGCAGCAGGACAAAGCCGAGCAGGGTCTGCACCACGCCGAGCAGGATCACCAGCGCCAGCTGGGGCAGCAGGGGGAGCAGGGATTGCTGGGCCAGCCCGACGCCGCCCTTGAGGCCGATGGCCAGCAGCAAAAAGAGAGAAAGGGTATCGTAGAGGGCGGGCGGTAGTTTGAGCTCGGAACGCACCAAACCGGCCAGCAGGCCAAACAGGAAAAAGAGAACAACAACATCCAACATGATGACTCGCGGGAGCAGTCCACAGGGTGGTTGCATGCTAGAGTGCATGATGCTTCGATAAAATCAGATTTTGATTGATGGTTGTTCGGTAAAAACTGATAAGGGGTCCGATGCTCAACTACAAACAGCTCTACTACTTCTGGCATGTGGCCCGCAGCGGTGGCGTGACGCGGGCGGCGCAGCAGTTGCATCTGACCCCGCAGACCATCAGCGGCCAGGTGGCCGAGCTGGAGCAATCCCTCGGCGTGGCGCTGTTCAACAGGGTCGGCAGGCGGCTCGTGCTGACGGCGGCCGGGCGCCAGGCGCTCGAACAGGCCGGGGCCATCTTCTCGCTCGGTGCCGAGCTGGAGCACTCCTTGCGCCACGCCAGCCAGGAGCTGACCATGCAGGTGGGGATTACCGCGTCAGTCCCCCGCACCCTGGCGTTCGAACTGCTGGCGCCGGCCATGGCACTGGCGACCCCGCTTCGGCTGATCTGTCATGAGGAACGGCCAGACCAGCTCTTCAGCGAGCTGGCCAGACACAAATTGGACATGGTGCTGACCGACCGCCCGCTGCCCCCCGACAGCGGCATCCGCGGCTATAACCACGAGCTGGGGCGCAGCCCGCTGGCCCTGTTTGCCAGCCCGGCGCTGGCGGCGCAGGCCCGCAAGGGGTTTCCCGCCGCGCTGGAGGGGTTGCCCGTGCTGATCCCGGGTGAAAAGTCGGTGACCCATGATCGCTTGCTGGCCTGGTATCACCAGCAGGGTATCCATCCCCACCTGGTCGGCCAGTTCGATGACTCCGCCCTGATGAAGTCGTTTGGCAAGGCGGGGATGGGGATCTTTCCGGCTCCGCTCGCCATGGGGGAGGAGATAACCCGCGTCTATGGTGTCGAGTGGATTGCCACCCTGCCCGAGGTCACCCTCTCCTACTATCTTGTCTCGGCTGGTCGTCATCTCTCCCACCCCGGCGTGAAGGCGGTGATGGAGGGGGCCGGCCAGCGATTGGCGGCACTGGAAAATAAAAAATAGAAATCTGGATGGCTATACATCCGATATGCGTCTGCCTATAATCCCCCCCGCTTTGGCGCATCATGCTTAATAGGGAATCCGGTGAAAATCCGGAGCTGGCGCGCAGCGGTAAGGGGGAACGAAGCGACATCAGGGCACTGCCGTCAGGTGGGAAGCCGTCGCCGTAGGTCATCAGCCCCCCAGCCCGAAGACCTGCCAGAGTTCGTATTTCGGGCCGAGAGAAACCGGCCACGAAGTAGATGCTTACGCGAACTTAAGGATCTCTCATGTCCAAGAAATTATTGGCGGCTGCCCTGTTGCCGACGGCGGCATTTGCCCAGCAGCTGACCATTCCTGTCAATCCTACCATGGTGGTGACCGCCACTCGCGTCGCCCAACCCGCCTCCAGCGTACTGGCTCCCGTCAATGTGATCAGCCGGGACGAGATCGATCGCCTGCAAGCCCAGACTGTGACCGATGTGGTCAAGACCCTGCCCGGCGTGGAAGTGGTCAGCAATGGTGGCCGCGGTCAACTGAGCTCGCTGCGGGTGCGCGGCGGTACCTCTTCCCAGACGCTGGTGCTGGTAGACGGCGTGCGCAGCGCCTCCCTGACCGCCGGCATGACCGAACTCAACAACCTGCCGCTCAATCAGGTCGAGCGGATCGAATATATTCGCGGCCCGCGTGCATCCATCTATGGCTCCGATGCCATCGGCGGGGTGATCAACATCATCACGCGCCCCGAGCAGGGCACCAACCAGCACAAGTTCAACCTGGGGGCTGGTTCCAATCAACAGCGCCAGGCGGCGTTCAGCAGCGCCAGCCAGGTGGGCGAGGCGGGTCAGCTCAAAGTCGCCGGCGGCTTTGACGACGAGTCCGGCTACAACGTACATCCTCTGCCCGGTATCAATGATGGCGATCGTCATGGCCACCGCGGTTATAACGCCATGCTGGACTATCAGCAGGCGCTCACTGGCAACTGGGATCTGTTCGGGACGACCCGCTGGTTCCGCAACGTTGCCCAGTACGACAGTTCGTCCGCTGCTTCCGCCTGGGGGCCGGCGAATCATCAGCGTAACGAAACCTGGACCGAGAACCAGAGCTACCAGCTCGGTTCCCGCTATCACGATGATCGTTACCTGAGCGAGCTGCGCGGTGCCTTTTCCAAGCAGGACGCTTACGACTATCCGGACAACAGCGGTCGCGATCAGGCTGTTAACCGCACCTATACCCGCCAGTACAGCCTGAACTGGGTCAACAGCTTCAAGGTGAACGAGTTCTGGACCCTGGGTGGCGGGGCCGACTGGCAGCGCGACATGCTGGATGATCGCTCCCGCTCCTCCGGCGCCACCTATCCGGCTGACGCCAAAGAACGTGACAACACCGGCCTCTATGCCCTCGCCCAGTTTGACAACCAGACCTGGCAGGCCGAGTTGAGCGGACGCAGCGACGACAACGAACAGTTTGGCCGTCACAACACTTGGCAGACCGGAGCGGGCTGGCGTTTCGCAGAGGATTACCGTCTCAGTGCCCGTTACGGCACCGGCTTCCGTGCACCGACTTTCAACGATCTCTACTATCCGGGCTCCGGCAACAGCAAGCTGAAGCCGGAAGAGTCGAAGAGCAGCGAATTGATGCTGGATGGTCAGACCGCCGGGGTGGAGTGGCGCCTGACTGGCTATCGCAACGATTTCGAGCAGATGATCCAGTGGGCTCCCGATAGCCAGGGGATGTGGACGCCGCAAAACGTGGGCAAGGCACGGATCGAAGGGGTCGAGCTGGAAGGGGAGTTTGACACCGGCTGGTTGAGCCATCGGGTCTCTGCCGAATACAAGGATCCCAAAGACAGGATCACCGACAAACAGCTGCAGCTGATATCCCGCAAGGGCGCCAAGTGGGTGACAGAGGCGCAGTGGCAGCAGTTTGACGGCTCCCTGAGCTGGATTTACCAGGGCGAGCGCTATGGCAACGCGGCCAACACCACCGAGCTGGGTGGTTACAGCGTGTGGAATCTGGCGGTGGGTTACAAGGTGACGCCGGCGCTGAAGGTGTCCGGCAAGATCAACAACCTGCTGGACAAGGAGTATCAGACCGCGGTCGGCTATCCGGCTGATGAGCGCGCTTACTACATCACCATGGATTACTCCCTGTAAGCTGTATCCGTCTGATCGGAAAAAACCGGGGCCCTGCCATTGGCAGGGCCTTTTCTATTGGCCGCAGCCGGGAGTATGATCGCCCCCTTGCACCAAAGGGGGAGCTCAAGTGGCCAATATTCTCGTGTTTGATTCCGGTATGGGTGGCCTCACCATCTATCGCGAGATCCGCCGCGTCCTGCCGGCCCACAACTATTTCTACTGTTTCGACAACGCCAACTTCCCCTACGGCGAACTGAGCGAACCCGATCTGATCGCGGTCTGTACCGGTCTCGTCAGTCACATGGTGACAGTACATGCCATCGACCTGGTGGTGATCGCCTGCAACACAGCGAGCACCATAGCGTTGCCCGCGCTGCGTGCCGCACTGGCCATTCCGGTCGTGGGAGTCGTGCCCGCCATCAAGCCGGCAGCCGCCCTGACCCGCAATGGTTGCATCGGTCTTCTGGCAACGCCCGGCACGGTCAGCCGCCACTATACCCAGGAGTTGATCGCCCAGTTTGCCCCCGGCAAGCGGGTGCTGCTCAAAGGCACGACAGAGCTGGTCATCGAGGCCGAGCACAAGCTGGCCGGACTGCCGGTCAACATGCCGCTGTTGCGCGAAGTCCTGGCCGAGTGGCTGGAAGGGGAGTGCATGCCGGATACGCTGGTGCTGGGTTGTACTCACTTCCCGTTATTGAATGAGGAGATCCAGCAACTGATGCCAGGGTGCCGGCTCGTCGATTCGGGTTGCGCGGTGGCCAAACGGGTGGCCTGGTTGCTGGCCAACGGGGGCCATGCCGCTTCCGGCCAGATTCACTGCGATGAGGTGATTGCTCGGGCTTATTGCACCCGGCTGGATGGGGAGGCTCAAAAACTGACAGCCCCCTTGCAAGCATGGGGGCTGTCATCACTGGAAGAGGTACGTTACTGAGGTATTCCGACGCTCAGGTCAGGCGTCAGCCTCGCCACCTTCCTTCTCTTCTTTATCCCGCTTGTCGTTGGCTTCACGTACCTTCAGGGTGCGCTGTTGATACTCCTTGTCATTCAAGGCTGCAATCGCCTTGGCAGCATCGGCGGCGGGCATCTCCACAAAGCCAAATCCTCTGCGCTTGCCGGTCGCCTTGTCTTTCATCAGGCGAACGGAAATCACCTGGCCTTGCTCGGCAAACAATTCGCGCACGGCGATCTCGTTGGCCCGATATGGCAGGTTGCCTACATATAAGGTGCATGTCTCCTGATTGGCGACCGCATCTACGGCATTGGCCGGGGAACGTTTCAGGCAGAGCGGGACGATAAAACCACCGATAGCCAGGCCCACGGCAAAAATAACTTCCGCCTTCAAAGAAAACTGCAGGGCTTGAGCAACCAGATAACCGATAACTGCCAATACCAGTGCAAGGATGGCGGCCTGCACATAGACGGGAAATTTGGATAAATTCATCTTAAAAGACCTTTTGTAAATGAAAGCAAAAAAGGTGCAACACTATATTCACCTCCATGGTAACCAGCTTTCCTGATTGGCGCTACCACGGACCACTAGGGAGAGGTTATCGACGTCAGTATGGCATTCCGGGAGCCCTTTGCGTTGTCAGAAATGACGCTTAAAAGGGCGTGGAACCGCTGTTTTGTGGATAACCTTGTATATATACACTGAATAAGTTGTTTCTAATTGAAAGATTTGAAATTTTCGTGATTTTCTTCAAAAAAAGTCTTGTCATCGAAACGCCGCTCCCTATAATGCGCCCTCACCAGCACGGCAGAACACGCCAACCTGATGAGCTCGCTTCCTCGTGAAGCTAGCGCCGAAAGAAAAGCGAAAACAAGCGCTTGACTTTCGAAGTGAGGAAGGTATTATACGCCACCTCAGCGCGACAAGCGCCACGCTCTTTAACAATTTGAAT
>NZ_CDCG01000026.1:217339-228924 GCF_000819845.1 Aeromonas enteropelogenes | reverse complement strand
CCAGATAGGGAAGGCTTTTTCTTTTCTGGCCCTTAGGGTCATATTCAGCATTGCCTTGGGTGGATTTGACCCCATAGGTCCAGACACTTTTTCCCGCTTAGGGTTGTGATACCCGACTGCGCAGAAATTCCCGGGGTGAACGGTATCCCAAGGCGCTGTGCGGGTGGTGCTCGTTATAATGCTCAAACGCGATAGCCAAATTGCCTACCGCTGTTCGGCTATCCGGTTTTGGCATCATCTCGATATAGTCTCGCTTCATCGTCTTCACGAAGCTCTCCGCTATACCGTTGCTCTGTGGGCTTCTCACCGCCGTCGTTCTGGGCTCCAACCCGATTTCTCGTGCAAACGCTCGGGTCTCATGGGCTCGATACGCCGAGCCATTATCTGTCAGCCACTCCACTGGCGATGTCGGCAATACATCCCCAAAGCGACGTTCGATAGACCGCAGCATGACATCTTGCGCCGTGTCGCTATCGTAACCTCCTGTGCTGACGGCCCAGTCCAACGCTTCCCTATCGCAGCAATCCATGGCGAACGTGACCCGTAGTTTTTCACCGTTATCGCAGCGAAACTCGAAGCCATCCGAGCACCACCGTCGATTGCTCTCCTTGACGGCAATACGCCCCTTATGTTCCCGTTGGGTCAATGGTGCCGCCGGTTTTCTTTCCAGCAGCAGGCCATGATCGCGCATGACACGATATACACGCTTGGCGTTTACCACAGGCTGTCGTGTTGCCTCTGACTGACGCCGTAACTGCGCCCAGACTCGGCGATAACCATAGGAGGGAAGCTCTGCCATCGCCTCCATGATCCGGCCAAGTAAGACTGCATCATCACGCTGGCGATGATGACGACCATCTTGCCAACCCGGTTTTCGATGAACACGAACGGATAGCTGCGTACGCGATACATTAAGGGCCTGGCTCACAGCCCTTAATCGTCGTCCCCCGGCAACAAGGGCGCATGCGCTATCCATTTTTTTGTTCGACCATACTCCACGGCTTCTTTGAGGATCTCGTTCTCCATGGTCTTCTTCCCGAGCAAACGCTGGAGCTCTCGGATCTGCTTGATGGCAGCAGCCAACTCTGAGGCTGGAACAACATCCTCACCGGCGGAGATCGCCGTGAGAGACCCTTCCTGGAATCGCTTACGCCATTTTAAAAGCTGGTTGGCGTTGACGTCGTGCAAGCGAGCGACATGAGAGACGGTCATACCGGGCTCAAAGGTCTGCTGCACGATGGTGATCTTTTCCTGCGGAGTCCGGCGTCGACGGCGCTCGGCCCCTGTTAACACTTCGCCCATCTTCTCATTGCGACTAGTACTGAACATAGTTCCAAGACTACCTCTTAAGTTAAGAGGGGCGAAGTGTCTGGATTTTCAAGGGGCCAATCTATTGGGCAGTTTTCCCTCCTATCAATTTATCTTCTCCTGTAGCTGATCTATTTTCTTCAGTCTGAAGCCGTCACGATCGTGAATAGTCTCTTATCTAGCAGAGTGAGGTGAACAAAGCTTCTTCTCAGGACTTTATCTACGTTAATGTCACAGTGTATCTGGGCAACGGAAATGGATTATTCGGAAGAGGATATGGGGTGGGCATCAATGATGGGATATGCAGCCTGCTGCGTTTGGTGTTGCTGAGGCAAGGGGGAAATAGATGAGAGAGGGAGCGTATCAGCACATACAAAAAAGCCCACGCAACCAAAATTGCATGGGCTCTAGATTGATGGCGGAGGAGGTGGGATTTGAACCCACGGATGGTCGCCCATCGCCGGTTTTCAAGACCGGTGCATTCAGCCGCTCTGCCACCCCTCCGCAGCAGTGCGGCGAATATTACCATGCTGTTTCTGCTTGTAAATCCCTGACTTGCCTGATCGCTGGTTAATTGCACGAAATCACGGCAAAAGGGATGAAAAGGGTAGGGTTATCGCATTTTTCACCAGATAACTTGACTTGAATACAGACTCAACCACTATAGTGGCCACCATCATATCCTCTGCAAGATAATGTTATGACTATTAAAAATGCCCTGTTTTGCGCCCTGGCGGGTGTGACCCTGCTGGCGGCACCGGCCCAGGCAAGCGAGTTGACCAAGAGTGATGTCGAGCAAATCGTGCGCGACTATCTGGTCAAGAATCCGGAAATTCTGGTCGAGATGTCCAATGCCCTGCGCGCCAAGCAGGAGCAGCAGCAAGCCGAGAGCGACAAGGCGCTGATCAAGGCTCATGCCAAGCAGCTCTATGACAACAATGACCCCGAGATGGGTAATCCGAAAGGCTCGCTGACAGTGGTCGAGTTCTTCGACTATAACTGCGGCTACTGCAAGCGCGCCCACCCGCTGGTCAAACAGCTGATGGCGGAAGACAAGGATATCCGTTACATCTACAAGCAGTTCCCGATCCTGAGCGAAACCTCCTACTTTGCCGCTCGTGCTGCACTGGCAGTCCAGTTGGGACAGCCAGACAAGTACCAGGCCTTCCATGAGAAGCTCTATGCGCACAAGGGACCGCTGGCCGATGAGGCACAGGTCAAACAGGTGGCTGAAGCGGCAGGCGTGAACTGGAGCAAGGTTGAGGCCAAGCTCAAGGATGGCAGCATCGATCAGAATCTGAGTACCAACCGGGCACTGGCGGAAGCGCTTGCCATTTCGGGCACCCCTGCCTTTATCATCGGAGATCAGATCCTGCGTGGTGCACCGCGGGATCTCGCGAGTCTGAAAGGCTTCATCAAGGATGTGCGGGAAGGCAAGAGCATTCAGTAAGCTCTGTTTGCACCTTCAGCCGTGATAGAAATAGAAAAAGAGGGCCGGTATTGCTACCGGTCCTCTTTTTATTATGCCCATCGGAACAGGTGGTCGTCGCGAAAGGACCATAACAACGTCCGACGGGATGGGCCTCTCGCCCCAGTAACAAGTATTAGCAGAGTCGTTCGACGTCTATCCGGGAATATTTGCTCCCACTGCCGCGTATTTGGGGAATTGCTTAATTCCAGTCAAGATTTTTCCTGTTGCCTGCCTTAGAATCGCCGCCGTGGCAGGAGAAACCCATATGTTAGTTGAAATTTTACGGTTAATTTTTATATTCGGCGGCCTGGCATACGTCATCATGCTGGCACAGGCCTGTTGGCGAATGAAGCGCAGCGGGACGATCGAGCCTACCCCTTTCTGGCCTGTGGCGGCGATCGGGGGGATTGCCAACTTCTTCGATACCCTGGGGATTGGCAGTTTTGCGGTTAAAACGGCGTGCTACAAGCAGTTCAAGCTGATCGACGATCGGTTGTTGCCCGGCACCCTCAACAGCCAGTGTGTGTTGCCTGCGGTGACCCAATCACTCATCTTTATCGGTGCAGTGGCCGTCGACCCCTTGACCTTGCTCAGCATGATGGTTGCAGCCGCGGCAGGCGCCGCCTGGGGCGCACGGCGGGTTGCCTCGTTTGATCGGCAAACCGTGCGGTTGGTGATGGCCATCTCTCTTCTCGTAGTCGCCGGATTCATCTTCGCCGGTCTCCTGGGCCTCTTCCCCGTGGGAGGGAATGCGATGGGGTTGAGCGGCTACAAGCTGGTGATCGCCCTGCTCGGCAATTTCCTCTTCGGGGTGTTGATGAATGTCGGTATCGGCCTGTTTGCTCCCTGTATGACCCTCGTCTATCTGCTCGGCATGAACCCGCTGGCGGCGTTTCCCATCATGATGGGCTCTACCGCGGTACTGAGTGTCTTCTCGGCGGGTACTTTTATCCGCAAGGGGGCCTTTGATGCCAAGGCCGTGCTGGCGGTTGCCATCTTTGGCCCCATCGGGGTGGTGCTGGCGGCCATGCTGGTCAAGTCGATGGATGTGGAGATGCTGAAGTGGCTGGTCGCCTTCATCGTCATCTATACCTCCTGGACCATGTACGCCTCCTGGCGGGCGGGTCGTCAGCCCTCTCCACAACTGGTTGCGGACGCAAGTTAGCCTGCACCAGGGCGGCCTCGGCTCTGGCCCCGAGAAAGACATAGAGCCCGAGTGCCAGCAGCAGACCCACGGCACATCCCATCACGCCGACCGCAGGCCAGAGCAGCTCGCTCTGGCCCAGCGAGCCCTTGAACAGCAACAGCAGCCCTTCGATGGAGACCGCGATCAAGATGGCGGCGATGAAACGGGTGATGGTGCGGCGAATGGCGCTATGGCGGAAGATATCCTTATGCAGCAGCACCTCCTCTTCCAGTATGGTTTTGCCGAGATCGAACACCGCCAGCGCCAGGGTCAGGAAGATGATGGCGCTGAAGGCGCCAAGCCGGTTCTGCCGGGTGCCGCACAACAGCAGGTAAAGCTGCTCCAATCCGTGCCAGATGAGGGTGGTGACGATCAGGAACAGGGCCGCACTCAATACCACGTAGACACCTTTGAACCAGGGAATGGCGCGCCGCCGCCCACCATCGCCCATCAACCAGGCGATAAGCTGGTGCAGGCAGACGGTGACTGCCCGTCCCTGACCACGGATGACCAGATGCAGCCGGTCGGATTCGGCAGGCGTGGGGGGCAGGATCCCGGCAGCCCCCTTCCATTGTTCGATGCTGACGATGAAGGGGTAGCGTTTGAGCGAGGCGAGCGGGGTTTCGAGCAATCCCTGCAGCAGAGGATGCAGTTCGTCACTGAACTCCTGATAGCGTCGCAACACGTCGATGGGGCTCATCTCTGCCATGGGAACCTCGTTTGCATGGGGCCTGAGCTGGGTGTGCAAATTGTGGACCTGCTTTATGACAGGGATAGGAGAGGGAATTGCACCAGAAGGCGGCAGGAGAGGGGCGGGTCAGGAAGGATTGCACCGCCAAGGTGAAGAATAAAAAAGGGCCCTCGTGGGCCCTTTTTGTATCGGCAGGGGATTAACCGGCCAGCTTGGCGAAGCAGCGATCGGCTGCTGCCAGGGTGTGTGCTATCTCCTTGTCGCCGTGAGCCAGCGACAGGAAGCCAGCCTCGTAAGCGCTCGGCGCCAGATAGACGCCCTCCTCCAGCATCAGGTGATAGAAGCGCTTGAAGCGCTCCATGTCGCAGCGGGTTACCTGCTCGTAGCGGGTGATCTCGGGCTCATCGGTGAAGAAGAAGCCGAACATGCCGCCGACATAGTTGATGGCGAGCGGGATGCCGTGTTTGGCCGCTGCGGCTTTGAGCCCCTCGGCCACCTGGGCGGTTTTGGCGCTCAGCTGATCATACAGACCCGGCTCCAGCAGCAGATCCAGCATGGCCAAGCCGGCGGCCATGGCCACCGGGTTGCCGGAGAGGGTGCCCGCCTGATAGACGGGGCCGGTCGGGGCGATGTGCTGCATCACCTTCTTCTTGCCGCCGAAGGCGCCGACCGGCATGCCGGCACCGATGATCTTGCCGAGGGTGGTCAGATCCGGAGCAATGTTGTAGTGCCCCTGGGCGCCGCGCAGGGAGACGCGAAAACCTGTCATCACCTCGTCCAGGATCAGCAGGGCGCCGAACTCGTCACAAATGGCGCGCAGCCCTTCCAGGAAGCCGGGGACCGGCGGAATGCAATTCATGTTGCCGGCCACCGGCTCGACGATGATGCAGGCGATCTCGCTGCCGTACTGGGCGAAGGCCTCGCGCACCGAGTCCAGATCGTTATAGACACAGGTGAGAGTGTGCTTGGCGAAGTCGGCCGGCACGCCCGGGCTGTTGGGCTGGCCGAGGGTCAGGGCGCCGGAGCCGGCCTTGACCAGCAGGGAGTCGGCGTGGCCGTGGTAGCAGCCTTCGAATTTGACGATCTTGTCGCGGCTGGTGTAGCCGCGGGCGAGGCGAATGGCGCTCATGGTCGCCTCGGTGCCGGAGTTGACCATCCGCACCTGCTCCATGGAGGGGACGATCTGGCGTACCTTCTCGGCCATCAGCACTTCGATCTCGGTGGGGGCACCGTAACTCAGACCCTTTTCCACCGCCTTGATGACGGCAGCCTTGATGGCCGGGTGGTTGTGACCGAGCAGCATGGGGCCCCAGGAACCGATGTAATCCACGTAGGCCTGGCCGTCCACGTCATAGAGGTAGGCGCCATCGGCGTGATCGATGAAGCGGGGTGTGCCGCCGACCCCATTGAAGGCGCGGACCGGTGAGTTGACGCCGCCCGGAATGGTCTGGCGGGCCTGTTCAAACAGCTGATCTGATTTTGACATGGATCATCCTTAATGGGATTTTGGTCGTCACACAGGGGAAAGCAGCCGATTGAGACTCGGCAGGTTGTGGCATGAGGAGTATGCTTTGCGCTCTCGCCACCCGGACTCTCGGTCTGCACCCGTGACAAAATTAACGGGCCGACTATAGCAGAAAGCCCCAGCCCTGGGCAGCCGAGCAATGCGCCGGGTGATCCTGATCTCAGCTCGCTGACGATGTCGTTTTTCAAGTTGGTGTAACAAGATGGCGCAACAAGCTCTCTCCTCTTCTGAACCGGATGCAGCTCCTCGGGGAGCCGTCTCTCGAATCATCCGGCAAGACAAGATCCCCTTGCTGGTACTGCTGCTTGCAGCCTTGGTCGGCACCTTGGCGGGACTGGTATGCGGCCTTTTTGAATCTGGGGTGCATTGGCTGGTCGGGCAACGCCTGGATCTGCTGGCCGATCGCCCATGGTGGCAGCTGGGGCTGCTCGGATTCGGGTTCAGCGCCCTGCTGGGTCTGGTCGGTTACTTTCTTACCCATGCCTTTGCCCCCGAGGCGGGCGGCTCCGGCATTCCCGAAATCGAAGGGGCGATGGACGATCTGCGCCCGGTGCGCTGGTGGCGGGTGTTGCCGGTCAAGTTCTTCGGCGGCATCTGTACCCTGAGCTCCGGCATGGTGCTGGGACGTGAGGGGCCGTCGGTCCAGATTGGCGGCAACCTCGGCAAGATGGTGGCGGATATCTTTCGGCTGCCCAAGGAGCATGGCCATGCTCTGCTGGCCGCCGGGGCGGCTGGCGGCCTTGCCGCCGCCTTCAATGCGCCGCTGGCTGGGATCCTGTTCGTGATGGAGGAGATGCGGCCGCAGTTTCGCTACTCCTTCCTGGCCATCAAGGCGGTGGGGATCTCTGCCATCATGGCCACCCTGATGCTGCAGAACATGAAGGGGCAAGCTCCCGTCATCAGTCTACCGCACTATGATGCCCCGGCACTGAAGGCACTCTGGCTGTTCCTCTTTATGGGGGGCATGTTCGGGGTGCTCGGCTTTGTCTTCAATAAGCTGGTGCTGGCCTGTCAGGATGGCTATCTGGCGCTGCACCAGAACAAACGTCACCGCTTTGTCGCCATTGGCATGCTGGTGGCTGGCACCTTTGGCGTCTTGTCGCTGTTTGCGCCGGCTGTCACGGGGGGCGGTACCGAACTGATCCCCCACCTGATGGGAGGGGAATATGCGATGGCTACCCTGTTCCTCATTTTCTCGGTGCGACTGGTGGCGACCCTGATCTGCTTTTGCTCCGGCGCCCCTGGTGGGGTATTTGCCCCTACCCTGGCCCTCGGCACCCTGTTTGGCGTGGTGTTCGGCCATCTTTTTCACTCCGCGTTTCCGGATCTTGGCATCGAGCCCGGCGCTTTCGCCATCGCGGGCATGGGGGCGTTGTTTGCCGCCACAGTGCGTGCGCCCATCACCGGCATAGTGCTGGTGACAGAGATGACTGACAACTATCAGCTGATCCTGCCCATGATGATCACGACCGTCGGCGCGACCCTGGTGGCGCAGGGATTGGGTGGTCGCCCCATCTATTCCCAGATCCTGGAGCGAACTTTACGGCTCGCCGCGCGTCAAAAGCGGGGAGAGAGCGGCGCCACCACCAGTTAACTCCTTGTATATCATCGCGGTTCAGCTTGGGTCGCGTATAGTGAAGAGAAGGTGGCTGCCGTATGGCGTGGTAACAGAAGAGGCCCTATGTCCCAGATATTGAAGTTGTTGGCGGTGCTGATCGTGGGGGCGCTCATCGGATACTTTGTCGGTAACCGACAAGAGTTGGCACAGAGCAGTCTGCTGGTGGTGCAGCAGGAGGCACTGGATCGCCAGGGCAAGGCCATCGGTCAGCTCAAGACCGAGCTGGGCGTGAAGGATACCCAGCTGGCGACCCAGAAGGCAGCCTTCGAGCAGTTGCAGACCACCCTGAAGAGCCAGGAGGCTCAAGTACAAGAGCTCAAGCGCCAGTTGGCGTTCTTTGAGCGGATCATGCGCCCCACCGGTGAACAGGTCGGGGTGGTGATCGATAACCTCACCCTGCAGGAGACCAGTATTCCCGGTCGTTATCACTATCGTCTGGCCCTGACGCAGCCTGCCAAGAAGCGCGAGCTGTTTCGCGGTCAAGTGCAGATCCGGGTCGAAGGCAGCCAGGGTGACAAGCCCAGAGTGCTGACCGGACGGGATCTGGGGATGAAGGTGAGCGAATGGCGCTATGCCCTGCGTTATTTCCAGCTGCTTGAGGGGAATTGGCAGTTGCCAGAAGGGTTCGTGCCGGACCGGATCCGGGTCACCATCAACAAGGATGGCCGGCAGCCGGCACAGGAGTTGCTGGTGGAGTGGGGCGAAGTGATCAAACCGCTGGTCGCGGCGCCACCGGCTCCCGTGCCCGCCACCGGACAAGAGTAGTGGTGAATACTTGAACTGAATGGTCGGGTATTGGATAATTTCGCGGTTTCCATGTTTGTGGATCTAATGGTTGTGAGGTCAGTGATGAGTGCAGTAGCAGAAGCCCCGTTGCCAATCCAGATGACGGATGCGGCAGCCAACAAGGTGAAGACCCTGATCACCGAAGAAGAAAATCCGGAGCTCAAGCTGCGGGTATACATCACGGGTGGGGGCTGCTCTGGTTTCCAGTATGGTTTTACCTTTGATGAGAAGATCAACGATGGCGACACCGTGGTCGAGAAGAACGGCGTTACCATGGTTATCGATCCCATGAGCCTGCAATATCTGGTGGGCGGCAGTGTGGATTACACCGAGGGTCTGGAAGGTTCGCGTTTCACCGTGACCAACCCCAACGCCACGACGACCTGTGGCTGTGGTTCCAGCTTCTCCATCTGACCACTAATCCGGTTCGATGCAACGGCTCTCGGCAACGAGGGCCGTTTTTGTTGGTTGAGTGGTAATAACGATAAAGGCGCCGCAAGGGCGCCTTTATCCTGTTCAAAGTGCTGGTTTAGCGGGAACTGGCCGCCTCGACCAGCGGTACTCGGTTCACAGCCTTGCCCAGATAGGCGAGGGTGATGGTCACTATGATGCAGGTGAAGCTGAGCCACATGTAGGGCAGGTAATCGAGGGTAGCCACCCCCAGTACCCCGGCCATGAAGATGCCGTTGTCGCTCCAGGGCACCATGCCGCAGGTGAGGGTGCCGCCAAACTCGGCATTGCGGGAGAGGTTCTTGCGCGCCAGTCCCAGCCGGTCGTAGTTCTTGGCCATGATCTTGGGGGTCAGGATCAGCGACACATACATGGCGGAGCCGAACACGTTGGCCAGGAAGGCGGTGCCTATGGTGTGGGTAGTCAGGCTGCCGGCACCGTTGATGCGCTTTTCAAAAGCGCTGGCGATCACTTCCAGAATGCCGACCTTCTCCAGCAGGCCACCGAAACCCAGACCGAAGATGATGACGGCCACCGAGCCCAGCATGGATTCCATACCGCCACGGCCCAGGATGTTGTCGATGAAATCGACACCGGAGGTGATGGCAAACGGGCTGTAGGCGGAGTGCATCGCCTTGACCGGATCCATGTCCTGGAAAACGATGGCCCACACCAGGCCCAACAGGGCGCCGAAGCTGATCACCGGGAAGGCGGGCTTGCGGTTGGCCAGGAGGCCCAGCACCAGCACCACCGGAATGATGGCCAGCGGGGTGATGTTGAACTGCTTGTCGAGCGCTTCCATCACCAGGTTGACCTGCTCCAGGCTCACATTGCCCGAGTACTGCATGCCGACCACGGTAAACAGGGCGGCGGTGATGATGTAGGAGAAGAGGCTGATGGGCAGCATCCCCTTGATGTGTTCCATCACGTCGACGTTGGACATGGTGGAGGCCAGTACCACGGAGTCGGAGAGCGGGGAGAGCTTGTCACCGAAGTAGACGCCGGAGAGCACGGCACCGGCCACCAGAGGTGCCGGAACACCCAGGCTGTGGCCTATGCCCATCATGGCAATACCGGCGGTGGCGGCGGAGCCCCAGGAAGTGCCGGTGGCCAGCGAGGTGAGGGAGCAGATGATCAGGGTCGCCAGCAGGAAGATGGAGGGGTGTATCACCTTGAGGCCGAAGTAGATGATGCTGGGCACTATGCCGCCTGCGATCCAGGTGCCGACCAGGGCACCGACGGAAACCAGGATCAGAATGGCCCCCATCCCCTTGGAGACGCCGTCGACGGCAGCCTGTTCCAGGGATTTGTAATCATGGCCGAGCTTGATGCCCAGCCCCATGATGACGAACCAGGCGATGAACAGGGCCAGCTGGATCGGCAGGTCGAGCACGCTGGTAAAGGAGAAGGCCAGGGCCAGGAAAATGGCCAGACAGGCAAATACCTGCAGCATGCTCGGCAGTCGGATTTGGTTGTGTTGGTTTTGCATAGATACTTCCTAAACTCTTGCTCGCCAAGGTCGGTCCCTCTCGTCCTGTGGATATCTGTATCCCGAGGGGCCAACCCAAAAAGAGGCCGCAATCTATCACAATCCGGGGGGATAAAATCCCAACTGAATTGGCAAAAACACAAGATTGATTGAAAAAATCACAATTTAGTTGATCTCATAACCCATTTTTGAGCGCCCTGTCGGCAAGCTGAGTGACATTCGAGACTCCCTTGAAATGGCTTGCGCTACCAACAAATGAAGATGATAATTGTTCTCAATTGTAGTGCAGGGAGAGAAGAGATGCGCTGGGGGTTGAGAGGGGTCCTGTTACTGGCCGCGTTGGCCGTGCTTTATTGGGGGCACGGGAAGGAGTATGGCTTCTGGAGTCTCGGTTTTGTGCTGGCGGCCTGGGTGATGCTCGAACCCAGGTTGAAACCTGCGCTGATCTTGCTGCCAGTGGCCGGGGCGGCGGGGGCCGTCACCCTGCTCTGGCAGCAGCCATGGCTATGATTGCTTGGTGGGGGCCTGCTTGATGGTCTGCTGGGCCAGCTTGAGGGACTCGATGACCTGTTTCTCCATCTCGGCCCGCTTGGCGTCAGTCAGGAAGTAGATCATATCGACATCGTGGCGAATGTAGTGGGCAGGCAGCTGGTTGAGGGTGAGGCAGCAGAGATCGGCTATCTGATCGCTGCTCAGGGTCTGTTGCAGTCCCTGCTTCTCAATCTCCTTGAGCATCAGGTGTTCGTAGAAATTGTGAATATCGGTATCCAGTATCATAACGGTTCCTTGGCATGGCGATAGGCGGGGAATCGTCAAAAGCATAGTCATAACAAGGGGTAAAAACAAAAGGCCCGTCACTTTCGTGATGGGCCTTTTGCGTAATGAATGGTGCGAAGAGAGGGACTCGAACCCTCACATCCGTGGGACACTAACACCTGAAGCTAGCGCGTCTACCAATTCCGCCACCTTCGCACACTGATTTTTCCCAGCTGTTTTTTACATGCGGATGGAGCGCATCGTTCTGTTTTTACATGTCAGAGTCATGGTGCGAAGAGAGGGAC
>NZ_CDCG01000026.1:28129-217279 GCF_000819845.1 Aeromonas enteropelogenes | reverse complement strand
CACATCGGGTTATCAGTCTGAATTTACATGCCGCCTGATAAGAGCATGTTGCAGTATGGTGCGAAGAGAGGGACTCGAACCCTCACATCCGTGGGACACTAACACCTGAAGCTAGCGCGTCTACCAATTCCGCCACCTTCGCATCACTGCGGAGGGGGATTCTATAGAGTTTTGGGGGAGCGTCAACAGCCAGAGGGGACTTTTTTCACTGTTGACGCTCAAAGCCATGCCAAAGGGACAAAACTTCAGCAATTCGCCGACGCCGATGGCTCAGTGGCGTCCAAGGGCACTCTGGTACATCTGTTCATACTGGGTCACCGAGTCGGCCCAGTTGAAGCGAGTGCTCATGGCGTTGCGCTGCACTTTGGCAAAGAGCTCCTTGTCCTGCAGGAAGTAGAGCAGGCTGCGGCGCATGGTATCGAGCAGGATGGCCGCCGTAGGATCGTTGAAGCAAAAGCCAGTGGCATGCTCGGGATTGGCATCCCAGTCCACCACAGTATCTTTCAGGCCACCCACTGCACGTACCAGCGGCAGAGTGCCATAGGCCAGGCTGTACATCTGGTTGAGGCCGCAGGGTTCGAACAGGGAGGGCATCAGGAAGAAGTCGGCACCCGCTTCCACCAGATGGGCCAGCCTGTCGTCATAGGCGTTGATGAAGGCCAGCTTGTCCGCATGCTGTTGGGCCATGGTCTGCAACTGGGCTGCGAGCACGGGATCGCCGGAACCCACGATCACCACCTGTACCTGATGGTGGAGGAACTTCTCCAGTGCCGGGATCAGCAGTGGCACGCCCTTTTGCTCGGTCAGGCGACACACCATGCCATAGATGGGCAAGTCCGAGACGGGCAGGCCCACCTCCTGTTGCAGGCGCTGCTTGCAGATCCCTTTGCCGGCGAGATTGTCGATGCTGTATGTAGCAGGCAACAGCTCGTCGAATTCGGGATCCCAATCCTTGTAATCACAGCCGTTGAGGATGCCGCACAGATCGGCCGCCCGTTGCTGGAAGATGTGGGCCATGCCGTGGGCCCCCAGATGGGTGAGCAGCTCCTGGGCATAGTTGGGGCTGACCGCATTGATCTTGTCAGCGTAGAGCACCCCGCATTTGAGCAGGTTGACGTGGCCATAGTCGTAGTTGATGCGGCGTTCGTAATCGGCAATCTCGGGAATAGCCCAGAACTGCTCGCGGCCAAAGCCTCCCTGAAACGCCGCATTGTGAATGCTGATCACGCTGCGGGTATGCTGGAAGAAGGGGTTGTGGGCATGCCGGGTCTTCAGCAGCAGCGGTAGCAGACCTGTGTGCCAGTCGTTACAGTGGGCGATATCGGGGGCAAAACCGATTTGCTCACAGGCATGCAGGGCGGCCGCAGACAAGAATGCAAAGCGTTCGCCATTGTCGCCATAGGCCTGATTGTTTTCGGCGTAGAGCTGGGGGCGATCGAAGTACTGCGGGCAGTCGAGCAGATAGACACAGACACCGTCCAGATCCATCTGATAGATACGATAGCCGATATCCGGCAGACCCGGATGGGTTGGCAGCCAGCGGGAGGCCAGCAGTCTGGCCTCATCCCGCCGTTTTATGGTCTTGTAGAAGGGCAGCATGATCCGGACATCATGTCCCTTCTGGGCCAGGTACATAGGCAGGGCTCTGGCGACATCGGCCAGGCCCCCGGTCTTGACCAGCCCCTCAACTTCCGAGGCAACAAACAGGATTTTCAGTGGGTTAATAGCCAACTCTTGCTCCCTTAGGTACCACGACGATACCGCCTTCGGATACGGTGAATCGCTCTCTGTCGTGGTCGAGATTTTCACCGATAACGGTGCCGGGTGCAATTTCAACGTTTTTGTCGATGATGGCGCGCCGGATGGAGCAACCTTCCCCTATCTTCACATCCCCCAGCAGGACGGATTCACTGATATGGCTGCAGGGGCCTATGTTGCAACGAAATCCCAGGATGGAGCGCTGGATCTGGCTGCCCTGAATGAAGCAGCCAGCGGAGATCAGTGAGTTGGCGATCTTGACCTTGCACTCTTCGCTGTCGATGAAGGTGGCGGGCGGCAGGGCCGGATAGTGGGTATGCAGCGGCCACTTGCGGTTATAGAGGGAGAAGGGGGGATTGTCAGCCACCAGATCCATGTGCGCCTGCCAGTAGGAGTCCAGGGTCCCCACGTCACGCCAGTAGACATCCGGCTTCTCGCCCGGGATGAGATTGGTGCTGTAGTCGTAGACATAGACGGGGGCACGCGGGTAAAGGCTGGGGATCACGTCCTTGCCAAAATCATGGCTGGAGTTCTCCTCGGTGGCATCCCGTTTGAGCTCGCGGCAGAGGGTCTCGGTCTCGAAGATATAGTTGCCCATGGAGACCAGCGCCTGGGTGGGATCGCCGGGAATGGGTTTGGGATGCTTGGGCTTTTCCTGAAAACCTATCATGCGCCCCTCGGTATCCACCTCGATCACCCCGAAGGCGCTGGCCTCCTCAATGGGCATACGCAGGGCGGCGACCGTCATGGCGGCGGCTTTCTGCTTGTGGAAAGCCACCATCTGGCTCACATCCATCTTGTAGATGTGATCGGATCCGAAGATGCAGACGTGGTCCGGTTCGGCGCGCTCGATAAACCCCAGGTTCTGGTAGATGGCATCAGCGGTACCGTCGTACCAGCGTTTGCCCATGCGCATCTGGGCTGGAATGGGGTCGATGAAACGGTCGGTGATACCGACGATGTTCCAGCCTTTCTTCATGTGCAGGTAGAGGGATTGGGACTTGAACTGGGTCAGGACGTAGATCCGCAGGAAATCGGCGTTGACGAAGTTGTTGAGGACAAAGTCGATCAGCCGGTAACTCCCGCCAAACGGGACAGCGGGCTTGCTGCGGGTGGTGGTGAGGGGCTGCAGGCGGGTTCCTTCGCCCCCAGCCAGGATCATGGTCAAAATGCCGGCCATCGTATGTCTCTCCCTGAATAAACAAGATGAAAAGGTTTTCAATTCGTTTCAAAAAAACACCCCTTAAGGGGTGTTTTTTGTTTCCATTCAAGTACCTTATCAGATCCCGTGTGACGCTCTCTAGCGCTTTCGGGACAAGACTTACACTTATTTACACTTTGCTCAGATAGACCTTGAATTTGGCATCGCTACGCACTGTTTCGGTCTGCTTGAAGTGCGAATCCAGTATAGGCTGGTATCGCAGGAAGGCGTTGGCCACTATGGTCAGGCTGCCATGGGGGCGCAGATATTCCGGCGCCTTGGCGAGAAACGTCTCGGTGGCACCGTAGAAGGTCTTGAGCCCGGCATGAAACGGGGGGTTTGAGACGATCCGATCAAACTTGCCGCTGATGTCGGAGTAGACATCGGAGGCATGCACCTTGCCCTGCAGGCCGTTGATGGCCAGGGTGCGGCGGCTCGACTCCAGTGCCAGGGCATTGATGTCTACCATGGTGACTGAGAGTTCCGGGTTGCGCTTGGCCAGCACCGAACCTATCACTCCCGCACCACAGCCAAAATCGAGCAGCTCGCCGCCTATGGGGGGCAGGGCCGCCAGCAGCATCTGGCTGCCCAGATCCAGTCCGTCCGCACTGAATACTCCAGGCAGTGCCATCACAGTCAATTCGGTGTCACCCGCCTTGCACTCATAGCGGCTGAACCAGGCATCCAGCTCGAACGGGGCAAGCGGCTTGCTGAGCTCTCCGTGATAGAGGGAACAGCGACGGGCCGAATCGCGCTTGAGCGGCTTCTCGCTATAGGGAGCCAGCAGTTTGTCGGCCCCATTGATGCCGCCGCGGTTCTCGCCGGCGAGAAACAGGTCGGCACCGGCTTCCAATAGCGGTGTCATCATGGCCAGCAGATACTGGGCCTCGGCCTTGGCCTTGGGCATCAGCAGCAGCAGGGCATCGAAGCGGGGAGCGCCTCCCAGCTGGTGGTCGAACAGGATGGCATCCTTGAGCGCGCTTTGTTGGCTGCGGTAGTAGCAATAATCCGTGGTGAAGACGGTCAGGGAGTCGGCCAGAGTGGCCAGCTGGCGGGGATAGTCATCCTCCAGGGCGCCGCATACCAGCAGCCGCTTGCCGACAAAGAGGGCTTGGTTTCGTTCCAGCATCTGGCTGACGGCACTATTTTTATGGCTGATGGCTCCAGCAGGGCTGCTCATCGGTTCTCTCCACGCAATTTTGGGCGGCCATTATACATAGCCGGTTTCGCCTTGACATTTTTGCCGTGTTCCCGAAATATGCCCAGACACCATTTTTTGACCAGAGATGATGAAATGCGGTTCAACGAGTTGAAACGAAAGCATAAAAAAAGCCTGAAATCCGGGCCTGCCGACGTTCGCGCGTAACCTCTCATCCCTGAGAACATTCAAACCCCGGTTGCGCACATCGTACCGGGGTTTTTTATTGCCATATGCGTGCCATTTAGGAGAAGGAGATCCCATGTTTCAAGGTTCAATCGTTGCTCTGATTACCCCGTTTCGACAGGGCAAGCTGGATGAAGAGGCGCTACTGCGTCTGGTGGAGTGGCATGTCGAGCAGGGTACCCATGGCATAGTGCCGGTCGGGACCACAGGCGAGAGCCCGACCCTGACTCACGACGAGCACTGCCGGGTGGTGGAGCTGGTGGTCAAGCAGGTGGCGGGGCGCATTCCGGTGATCGCCGGGGCCGGTTCCAACAATCCGGTCGAAGCGATCGAGTACACCCTCCATGCCGAGCGGGTTGGGGCCGATGCGACCCTGCATGTGGCCGGTTATTACAACCGTCCCAATCAGGAGGGACTCTACCATCACTTCAAGGCAGTGCATGATGCCACCGCCAAGCCCATCATCGTCTATAACATCCCGCCCCGCGCCATCGTCGATGTGCAACCGGCGACTCTGGCTCGCCTGGCCGAACTGCCGCGCATCGCCGGGGTTAAGGATGCGACCGGCGATCTGGCCCGCCCATGGGTCGAGCGTCAGCTGATCAAAAAGCCTTTTGCCTGGCTCTCCGGTGAAGATGCTACCGCGGTGGCCTACAACATAGGTGGCGGTCAGGGCTGTATCTCGGTAACTGCCAACGTGGCGCCCAAGCTGGTGGCCGAGGTGCAGAATCTGGCGCTGGCCGGCAAGTGGCAGGAAGCGCGCGAGCTGCAGGACAGGCTGATCCCGCTTCATCAGGCCATGTTCGCCGAGCCTAGCCCAGCCGGTGCCAAGTACGCCGCCTCCCTGCTCGGTTTTTGCAGCGAAGAGTGCCGCTTGCCGGTGATGCCGCTCTCTGAGGCCACTCGTGAGCGCATTCGCAGTGCCATGCAGCAGCTGAACCTGCTGTAAGTTATCGCAAACAGTCAGAACAAAACGGGTGAGCCTTGGCTCACCCGTTTTGTTTACAGGGCCTCAAGAGAGAGTCAGCGGGCTGTTTGATGTAACCAGGCCGCAATGGCCAGTTGCAGCGCCACATAATCCGGATGAAGGAAGAGGGCTGACAATTCGGCGGGCCAGTGGTCGTTCTGCCGCTCCTCTCTGGCAAGGTGCGCCTGAAGGCTTATGAGTTGGGGTTGCCATGGTGCCGTCACGCCGGTGGCGCGGCGCTCAATGAGGGCCACGCCTTCACACAAGGCGGTGAAGGCTTGCTGCTGCACCTCGTTATTTCCCCGGCTTTCCAGCCAGAGCTGCTCGTGATGTTGCCAGTGGCGCAGCCCTTCGCCGATGGCGGCAGAGTCACTCATGGCTTTGTCGTCTGTCAGAGCTTGCCGTGCCAGCGGCTTGCCAAGCCCCGCCAGCTGATAGCCACGCTGTGCCTTGGACTGGGCGCCGAGGCGCACGCCGCCGAGTCGGGCAAGACGCCCGGCCAGTGCAAACAGCGCTGCCGTGTCGCCGGATTTCAATTCCAGTTCCAGCTCGTCGATCCGGCTGCTACCCAGGTTGCCGACGATTTCCCCCTGATCCCAGGCCAGCTCGATCTCGGCCCCGTCGAAGGCGATCAGCCAGTGGCGGCGCAGGAAATCGGTACGGAATTGGGCAATCAGCTGCTGCTGGATACGGTCACGCTCGGCCAGGGTGGGCCAGATGTCGTCGGGAAAGGCGTTGAGGGTGGGCAGATCGCCGTCGATGGGCGTGTTGTATTCGGGTCTGGCGTGCAGTCCACCCACGACCTGGCCGCGGCACTTGATGGTTTGTTCGGCAAATTCATCGCAGCGGCGGATCCGCAATCCCATCTCGAGGCGGCGCAGGGCCAGATCTGGGGTATCGAAATAGACGTTGCCAAGGCGCTGCTGCGATGCCTCTTTAATATCCAATGAATTCATAAGGTTGGATAAGGCGGGCGCGACGTCATTGGCGACGAAAAACTTTATCTCGATCTCAGTTTGCATAGTCATTCCAGGCTGGGAGGCAACTTTGGGGGGCAGGAATCGGGTCGCGAGGATATAATGCCCGCGAGACAACTAGATTAATTCGCGGTTTTATTGAGGGCGCAGTTCGGTTAACATGCGCGCCTCATAAAATCGTATCGAGTGTTTTTTCACCGACACAGGTTTGGCCATGCCAGTAAATACTATTTTGGGGCTTTTTGCCAAGTCCCCCATCAAGCCGCTGCAGAAGCATATCGTCAAGGTTCACGTGTGCTGCGAGCAGCTCATTCCCTTCTTTGACGCCGTAGCCGAAGACCGTTGGGAAGATGCCGAGAAGATCCGGCAGCAGATCTCCCAGCTGGAAAAAGAGGCGGATATCCTCAAGCGTGAAATCCGTCTGAAACTGCCGCGCGGCCTGTTCCTGCCGGTTGCACGTACCGACCTGCTGGAACTGTTGACTCAGCAAGACAAGATTGCCAACCGTGCCAAGGACATCTCCGGCCGCATGCTTGGTCGTCGCATGGAATTCCCGGCCGAAATGCGGACGGATTTCATGGCCTATCTCAAACGTTGTATTGATGCGACCGCTCAGGCCGAGAAAGCGATCGGGGAGCTCGACGAGCTGCTCGAGACCGGCTTCAAGGGACGGGAAGTTGAAATGGTTGCCGAGATGATCCATCAGCTGGATCTGATCGAGGACGATACAGACACCATGCAGATCGGTCTGCGCCAACAGCTGCAAGCGGTTGAGCAGAACTACAATCCGATCGATGTGATGTTCCTTTACAAGATCCTCGAATGGGTAGGTGACCTGGCAGATCAGGCCGAGCGTGTAGGCGCCCGTCTGGAATTGATGCTGGCTCGTTCGTAATCCACTGACTGAGTAAACACAACTAATGGACATTATCGCGAATTACGGCACCACTCTGGTGCTCGTGGCGGCCTTGTTCGGCTTCTTGATGGCCTGGGGCATTGGTGCGAACGACGTGGCCAATGCCATGGGGACATCGGTTGGTACCAAATCCCTGACCATTCGTCAGGCGATCATCATCGCCATGATCTTCGAATTTGCCGGTGCCTATCTGGCCGGTGGTGAAGTGACCGCCACCATCCGCAACGGCATCATCGACAGCAATGCCTTTGCCGATAGCCCGGATCTGCTGGTGCTTGGCATGATCGCCTCCCTGCTGGCGGCGGGCGCCTGGCTGATCCTGGCCTCCTACTTCGGCTGGCCCGTCTCCACCACCCACTCCATCATCGGTGCCATCGTCGGCTTCGCCGTGGTGAGCATTGGCCCGGAGGCGGTACAGTGGAGCAAGTTTGGTGGCATCGTCGGCTCCTGGGTCGTGACTCCGGCCCTTTCCGGCGTCATCGCCTACTTCATGTTCATCAGCGTGCAGAAGCTTATCTTCAACACCGATGATCCCCTGAACAACGCCAAGCGCTATGTGCCGTTTTACATGTTCCTGACCTCCCTGGTGATCTGCCTGGTGACCATCAAGAAGGGCTTGACCCACGTCGGTCTGCACCTGACCAATGGGGAAGGTGTCCTGCTCTCAGTGGTCATCTCCATTGCGGTAGCGATCGCGGGCTGGGTCTACATTCGTGGCCAGAAATACAACCCGCAGGATGACAGCAAGATGCACTTCGCCAACGTGGAGAAGGTATTCGGCATCCTGATGGTGATCACCGCCTGTGCCATGGCCTTTGCCCACGGCTCCAACGACGTGGCCAACGCCATCGGTCCCTTGTCTGCGGTGGCTTCCATCGTGGCTTCCGGTGGCGAGATCGCCAGCCAGGCTTCCATCGCCTGGTGGATCCTGCCGCTCGGCGGCATCGGTATCGTGATCGGTCTGGCGACCATGGGCGAGAAGGTGATGGCGACTGTCGGTACCGGCATCACTCACCTGACCCCGAGCCGTGGTTTTGCCGCCCAGCTGGCGACCGCCGCGACCGTGGTGATCGCCTCCGGTACCGGTCTGCCCATCTCCACTACCCAGACTCTGGTGGGTGCCGTCATGGGTGTGGGTCTGGCGCGCGGTATCGCGGCGCTGAACCTGGGCGTACTGCGCAACATCGTGGTCTCCTGGGTCATCACCCTGCCGGCAGGCGCCATCCTGGCCATCGCCATCTTCTACGTGCTGCAGGCCTTCTTCTCTTAAGGAGCAGACTGCCAGCAAAAAGCCCGAGTCATCGACTCGGGCTTTTTTATTGCGCCATGGCTGGCTTGCATCTATCGGTTCAGAGCGCCGCGCAGATCTGCCACAGATCGTACTGGATGGCGGCGGCTGTCACCTCGCGCCCCGCCCCCGGCCCCTGGATCACCAGCGGGTTGGTGCGGTAACTGTCGCTTTCGATGGCGAACACGTTGTCGCAGGGCAACAGGTTGGCAAACGGATGGTGGGGTTCGAGGCTCTCGAGGCCAACTCGTGCCTTGCCGTCATGCTCGAAGCGGGCCACGTAACGCAGCACTTTGCCAAGGCGCCTGGCACCCTCGAAGGCGCTCTGGATCGGGCTGTCCAGCTCTTTCAGCCTGTCCATGAACTGATCCGTGCCGACCTTGCGCAGGGCGACGGGCACCAGGTTCTCCAGCTCGATGTCGGCTGAGTCGAGCTCGAAACCTGCCTCCCGCGCCAGGATTAAAAGCTTTCTACGCACATCCTGACCGGAGAGATCCTCGCGGGGATCCGGCTCGGTCAGACCGTGCTGCCATGCCTCGTCCACCAGCTCGGAGAAGGGGCGGCTGCCATCATACTGCTGGAACAGCCAGGAGAGGGTGCCGGAGAAGATACCGGAAACCCCCTGGATGCGATCGCCGCTCTGGCGCAGCATCTGGATGCTGGACTGGATCGGCAGGCCGGCCCCCACGGTGGCGTTGTAGCGCCACTGCACCTGATGGTCGCGGCAGGTCTGCTTGATGCGCTGGTAGAACTCGCTCTCGGCCGCGCCGGCAAACTTGTTGGCGGCGATGATGTGGATGCCGAGCTGGGCGAAATCGGGGTAGTAGCGGCTCACCGTCTCGCTGGCGGTCATATCCAGCGCAATCAGCGCATCGAAGCCGTGCTGCTCCAGCTGGCCGAGCAGCTCGGGCCAGATCAGTGGTTTGGGGTCGAACTTGTCCTGTACCTTGAGCGGATCCAGCCCCTCCTCATCCAGCAGGCCTCCCCTGGAATCGAATACTCCATAGAGGGTCAGCGCCAGGTTGAGCTCGTGTTCGAGGTGCGCCTTCTCGCGGGCGTAGAGGCCAAGCCAGTGGCCGCCGATATTGCCCTTGCCGAACACCACCAGTCCGACCCGGGTCGGGCGGCTGAACAGGGCGCTGTGCAGGGCGATGAGCAGCGGCTCCAGCACCACCTGGCGCAGCACAGCCACCAGGCTCAGACCGTCCCTGGCCACCTGCACGAATTCCAGCGGTTGATCCGCCAGCAGCTGGTAGAAGCGGTGACACTGTTCGGCGTTGTCGGTGACACCGGCGCCCACCAGGGCCACCAGGCTGAATCCCTCCTTTTGGATAAGGCCGGTGAAGCTGCCCTGCAGCTGGAAGTCGCGCAGCAGCTCGAAGGCCCCTTGCGCCACCTCCAGGGTGTAGGCGAGACGCAGGATCCGGCGATCCGGCTGGCGCTGCAGGGTGAGCGGATTGAGGCGATGACGGGCCAGGTAGGCTTCGATGGTTGCCACTGTCTGGTCAAAGTCGGTCTGCGGTAACACCTTGAGCTCGATGAGGGCGATCTGATCCACCGAGGAGACGATGCGGGCGCCGCCGGAGCGCGGGGCGCGGCGCAGGATATGGGTACAGCCCTCGTCCGGGTTGTAGCTGCAGCGCAGGGTGAGGCGCTGGCGGCTGTCGGCCACCGGTTGCAGGGTGCGCGAATGGAGCACCGAGGAACCGAGGCGGGCCAGCTCGTTGGCCTCGGCCAGGCTCAGGCGCTCCAGCAGGCGCGCCTCCTTCACCCGGCGCGGATCGGCGCTGTAGACCCCGGCCACGTCGCTCCAGATGGTGGTGGATTCACCATCTGCCAGCTGGGCCAGCAGGCTCGCGCTGTAGTCGGAGCCGTTGCGCCCGAGCAGCAGGGAACGCCCCTCCAGGTCGGCGGCGATAAAGCCGGTCACCACGATGCGGCCAGCGTGCTCGGCCAGCCGCGCCTTGAGCAGTTCGCTGGAGAGCAAAGCATCCACCTTGACCAGGGCGCCATCCTCGGCACGCAGGAAGCTGCGGGCATCGAGCCAGATGGCCTTGTCGCCGCGGCTGGTGAGCAGGGCCGCCAGCAGGCGCGCCGACCACACCTCGCCAAAGGCGAGCAGGCCGTTGCGCTCGAAGCGGTCAAACTGCCCTTCCAGAGTTTTGGCGATCAGCTGCATATCGTCGGCCAACTGTTTGCTCAGCTCGAGCTGTAGTTCCCCCTCCAGCAGGCCATCTATCAGGCTCTGCTGGTAGGCTTGCAGGGCGGAGATGGCTTCACCGGCGGCTTCGTCGCCAGCCTCGGCCAGCTCCACCAGCTGGATCAGCCGGTTGGTGGTCTTGCCGGCGGCGGAGACTACGACGAGCTCTCTCCCGCCCCCTTGTTGCTCGGCTTGTTGTTCGAGAATGCTGGCGACCCGGCGGTAACAGACCGGATCTGCCAGGCTGCTGCCACCAAACTTGTGCACATGGCGCCGCTTCAATCCTGCTTCTGTTGCCACCGCGATCTCTCCTTGCTGTTGTTGCTGTTCCATTACTTCGCCGCCTGTTCTGCCTGTGCAAATGCCTGGGCCAGATCGGCCACCAGGTCTTCACCGTGTTCAATACCGACCGACAGGCGCAGCAGTTGGGCGCTGATGCCTGCCGCTTGCTGCGCCGCCGGGGTCATGGCCCTGTGGGTCATGCTGGCCGGATGGGCCACCAGACTCTCCACCCCGCCGAGTGACTCCGCCACCGAGAAGAGGGTGAGGGCAGCGAGGAAGGCGCGAATGCCCGCTTCGTTGCAATCGAGTTCAAAACTTAGCATGGCGCCAAAGCCCGACTGTTGACGGCGCGCAATCTCGTGGCCCGGATGGCTCGGCAGGCTGGGGTGATAGATGCGTTTGACCAGGGGTTGCTGCTGCAGGAAGGCGAGGATGCGATCCGTGTTCTCCTGGTGGGTGCGCAGGCGAGGAGCCAAGGTGCGCAAGCCGCGCAGGGTGAGGTAGGAATCGAACGCCCCGGAGGTGAGACCCAGACAGTTGGCCCACCACACCAGCGACTCGGCAACGGCCTGTTCCTTGGCAATTGCCACGCCGCCCACCACGTCCGAGTGGCCGTTGATGTATTTGGTGGTGGAGTGGACCACCAGATCTGCCCCCAGCGCCAGCGGCTGTTGCAGCAGGGGAGAGAGGAAGGTGTTGTCCACCACTACCTTGGCGCCCGCTTCGTGGGAAGTCCTGGCAATGGCGGCGATGTCCACCACCCGCAACAGCGGATTGGAGGGGGTCTCTATCCATACCAGCGCCGGTTTTTGCGAAAGCGCCTCGGTCAGCGCCGTCTCGTCCCCTTGGTCGACGAACAGCACCTTGTAGTGACCCTTGGCCGCCAGGTACTCGAACAGGCGCCAGGTACCGCCGTAACAGTCGTAGGGGGCGATCAGCAGATCTCCTGCCTTGAGCAGGGCTGTGGTGACCAGGTGGACGGCACCCATGCCAGTGCCGGTGACCACGGCGCCGGCGCCCCCTTCCAGCGCCGCCAGCGCATCCGCCAGATTGGTGCGGGTTGGGTTGCCGGAGCGGGCATAATCGTATTGACGAGGCTCGCCGAAGTCGGCAAAGGTGTAGTTGCTGGAGAGGTAGATGGGTGGCACCACGGCACCGTGCTGCTGGTCTGTCTCAATCCCGGTGCGTACCGCCAGGGTGGCCTTGTGGGTCATATCACTCTCCTTGATGTCTCTTCGAACGCAGGCATCTTGCTGTCACGCGTTATCCCGCCATTGCTGGCCTATGGTGATTCACACTACGCGAGCAAGAAAAAGCCGTCAATAGCTCTAGACGTCTAAATGGCTTTGCCGTTGGATTGCCATTGATTTCCTTAAGGGTTAAAATCCGCGCTCACGGCCAAATGAGAACAGGTGAGTCATGGGAACAGAGTGGAACGGCGACTACGTCAGCCCCTACGCGGAACACGGTAAGAAGAGCGAACAGGTCAAGAAGATTACCGTCTCGATCCCGCTCAAGGTGCTGAAAGTACTGACCGATGAACGCACCCGCCGTCAGGTGAACAACCTGCGTCATGCGACCAACAGCGAGCTGCTCTGTGAAGCTTTCCTGCATGCCTTCACCGGTCAGCCGCTGCCCTGCGACGACGATCTTCGCAAGGATCATCCGGACAGCGTGCCTGCCGAAGCGCGTGCGATCATGGAGGCGCTGGGCAAGGAAATCGAAGATTTCGACAAGGAATAACCCCTTTCAATGACGCGGCTGATGGCCGCGTCATTGCTATCTGCCATCCCCCATTGCCGCCTTCGCCGCTACCCGCGCACATTGGTTCTCTCCGCCACTCTTGTTGTCGCCTGACCGGCGCTCTCTTCTCTTGCGTTGCCCGGTGACCGACAGCCGTCACGAAGCGGCCGTTTGCCGAAGACAAGGGCTGGTATTTCGGGGCATGCATGAGTCTCATGAGACATTGGCGGGACGAGGAGCCGGAATGCAGACCATAAGCTGGCAGGATTTCGAGATGGTGGAGTTGCGGGTGGGCACCCTGGTGCGGGTCGAACCCTTTCCCGAGGCGCGCAAGCCCGCCTACAAGGTGTGGGCGGATTTTGGTCCCGAGCTCGGCGTGCGCAAGAGCAGTGCCCAGATAACGGATCTCTACCAGCCAGAGGAGCTGGTTGGCCGTCAGATCATCGCCGTGGTGAACTTCCCGACCAAACAGATTGGCCCCTTCCAGTCCGAATTTCTGCTGACCGGTTTCTACCGGGCGGATGGCGCCGTGGTGATGGCCATCCCGGAGCAGGCGGTGGAGAACGGTGCCAGGCTGGGGTAAACCGGTGCGACACAGAGACAAAAGAGGCGACCACAGGGTCGCCTCTTTCTCTTTGCATCTTGTTACTTCAGCAGGCTGAAGAGCAGTGCAGAAACCGCTAGGGAGCCGGTCAGCAGGATGAAGCCGTTGGTCCAAGGGTGACGGAAGCGCGCCAGCGACTTCACCTTGTAGATGGCCACTACCGGCATGATGAAGAGGATCATGGCGATGACGGGGCCGGAGAGGGTCTCCATCAGGCCGAGGATACCCGGGTTGACCACGGCCGCACCCCAGATGGAGAAGAACATCAGGGCGATGCCCAGCTTGTCGGCCCTGGCCAGCGACAGGCCGGTGGGCTTGGCGATCAGGGTCTTGAGGCTCTCTCGCGCTCCCAGGAAGTGGCCGAGGAAGGAGGAGCTGATGGCGATGAAGGCGATGAGCGGCCCCAGGGTCACGATCACCGGGTTGTCGGTGATGTTGGCGAGATAGGAGAGCACGGAGACATTCTGGGCCTTGGCCTGCGCCAGCTGGGCCGGAGTGAGGCTCAGCACGCAGGAGAAGACGAAGAAGAGTACGAAGCCCACCAGCATGATGGTGGTGTTGCGCAGGATCTGGCCGCTCTTGGCCTCGGCCTGCTCGCCATATTCCCGGCGCTGCACGTTGGCAAAGCCCGAGATGGCGGCGGCATGACTGAAGGCGAATACGGTCACCGGCAGCGCCAGCCAGACGGTGTTGAGGAAGCTGCCGCCCTCAAATGCGCTCATCTGTGGCCACTGCCACTGGGGGATCAGATAGCAGGAGAGGGCCGCCAGTATGGCCGCCAGCGGGTAGACCATGAAGGCGAAGGCTCGCAGCATCGCCTTCTCTCCCGCCAGCATCACGGCGATCATGGCGAACACCAGCATGCCGGAGAGCATCACCCGATCCGGGGAGGCCATGCCGAGCTGGTTGACCATAAAGCTCTCCACCGTGTTGGTCAGTCCCACGCCGTAGATGAGCAGGATCGGGAAGATGGAGAGGAAGTAGAGCGTCGAGATGAGGCGGCCGGCCATCTTGCCGAAGTGCTCCTCGGCCACATCGGTGAAATCGGCGTGGGGGCGGGAAGAGGACAGCACGAAGCGCGCCAGCCCGCGGTGGGCCAAGAAGGTCATGGGGCCAGCCAGCACGGCGACTATGATGAGGGGCCAGATCCCGCCCAGACCCAGGTTGATGGGCAGAAACAGGATGCCGGCACCGACGGCGGTACCAAACAGGCTGATGACCCAGTGGGTATCGTGACGGCGCCAGCTGCTGGCGGTGGCAAGGGTGGATTGGGAACCGGAGAGCTCCCGGGATGCCTCTGTAGATAAACTCATTGATAATTCACTTTTTGTTAGTGTTTTAATCTGAGCTTATTGTGGTTTATCGGGATTTAATTCTCAAAAATCCGGGGTGAAACATATCACTACCATAATGGGCGAAAGCCAGTGAAATTGGGAATAGAATCGGGTTTGCGAAATTAAGTAAAACTGGAAATATAAAAAATATCAGGATATAAATCCTAATTTTCATTCATAATTAATTTTTTGTCTCGGCTAACTGAGTGTTTTCAGAATTACATGAAAATCATGCCGATACTCCGGATTCGGTTGTGATGATTCACTATCATTCTCACCATTTGCCAGAGGATATCCCTACCCATTGTCGATATAGCCAGCGGATCACACCAAGCAAAGAGGCAGCCTGGTAGCCGCCTCTTTGCGCTGTCCGATGACATATCAACCAGGCTGCTGAACCAGGATCTTGTTCCAGGCGAGATCCGGATCCCCCATCACGATGAAGTCAGGGTTCTCCAGCGACTCCGTCTCGTTGTAACTGAGCGGTTGCAGCGTCAGGCTGAGGATGCGGCCACCGGCCGCCTCGACGATGCACTGGGCAGCAGCAGTATCCCACTCGCCGGTGGGACCGAGCCGCACGTAGCAATCGGCCGCCCCCTCCGCCACCAGGCAGGATTTGAGGGAGCTGGAGCCGAGCGGGATCAACTCGTAGTTGATGGCCGGGTTGAGGCGACGGGTCAGGTTTTCCAGTTTCTGGCGACGGCTGATGGCCACCACCAGCGAGTCGGGCTGATTGTGCTCGTGGTGCATGGCGCTGATGGGATGTACTTCGCCATCCACCTCCTTGAAGGCGCCATGGCCGCGTACCGCCCAGTAGAGTACGTCGGACTCGGGGGCATAGATGACGCCGAGCACGGGCACATTATCCCGTACCAGGGCGATCAGGGTGGCGAAGTCGCCGCTACCGGCGATGAACTCGCCGGTGCCGTCGAGGGGATCCACCAGCCAGTATTGCCGCCAGTTGGATCTCAGGCTGAAGGGGATGTCGGCGGCCTCCTCGGTCAGCACAGGCACGTGGGGAGTGAGCGCCGACAGCGCCTGTTTGAGGTAGGCATCGGCAGCAAGGTCGGCACTGGTGACCGGGGTCGCATCCTCCTTCAGCTGACGCTCGAACTGACCGCCGTGATAGATTTCGTGAAGGATCCGCCCCGCTTCGCGGGCGATCTCCTTGACCCCTGGCACCCAGGCCAACAACTCCTGCATTTCGTTATCCTCTGTCTTTATTGCCGATGCCCGCGAGCGGGCTAGTTTTCCTGCTCCGCCAGCCACTTGCGGGCCAGCAGCAGGGCGCAGATGCTGCGCGACTCGGTAAAGTCGGGGCGCGCCAGCAAATCGTCGATCCGGTTCAGCGGCCAGGGGATCACCTCGAGGGGTTCTGGCTCGTCACCGATCCTTTGCTCGGGGAAGAGATCCCGGGCCAGCAGTATCTCCATCCGGCTGGAGAAGTAGCCCGGTGCCAGCGACACCTGTTTGAGGGGGATCAGGGTGCGGGCACCAAAGCCAGCCTCCTCCATCAATTCGCGGTTGCCCGCCTCCAGGGCGTCTTCGCCTGGGTCGATCAGCCCCTTGGGAAAGCCGAGCTCGTAAGAGTGGGTGCCCGCCGCGTATTCGCGCACCAGCAGCAGGGTGTGGGCATCGAACAGGGGCACCACCATGACGGCACCCCGGTTGCCGCCGCGCATCCGCTCGTAGATCCGTTCTTCGCCATTGGTGAATTTCAGGTGCAGGGACTCCACCTTGAACAGGCGACTCTCGGCCACCAGCTCGGCCTTGAGGATCTCCGGCTTGGGTTTGTCGTGGTCCAGGATCTCGACACGGATGTGTTCGGGTTTGTTCTTGTGGTGGTTGCTCATCGACCGCGGGTTGCTCGTTAAAAAATCGTGCTTCAAGAGTAAACGACTCCCACCCCGAACACCACGGGACAAGGGCGCGAAAGGGGATGGAAAAATCGTTATACTGCCCCCCGGTTTTTTTCATGACGCTTGCTTCAGGAGACCCCATGCCGACCCGATTGCCCTGGCACCAGATAGATACCGTTCTGCTCGATATGGATGGCACCCTGATCGATCTGCATTTCGACAACCATTTGTGGCAGCAGCTGGTCCCCGAGCGCTACGCCGAGCAGCACGGCTTGCCGCTGGCCGAGGCCAGGGCGCGGATAGACGCGCACTACCACGCCGTCAACGGCACTCTCAATTGGTACTGTGTCGATTACTGGAGCCAGACTCTGGGGCTGGATATTCGCGCCCTCAAGCAGGAGACCCTGGAGAAGATCCAGTGGCGGCCCCATGCCATCCCCTTTCTGGCCGCGCTGCGGGCGGCGGGCAAAAAGCTGGTGCTGTTTACCAACGCCCATCCGGCCAGCCTGTCGGTCAAGGATGCGCGGCTCGGATTGGGGGAACATCTGGATCAGCTGGTGAGCACCCATGAGCTGGGCTGGTCGAAGGAGAGTCAGCACTGCTGGCAGGCGCTGGCGCAGCGGCTGGCGTTTGACCCGGCCCGCACCCTGTTTGTCGATGACAGCGAGCGGATCCTGCGCGCCGCCGCCGACTACGGTATCGGTTTTCAGCTCGCCATCCAGAATCCGGACAGCTGCCAACCCGAACAGCAGATCACCGCTTTCCCGGCGATCCGGGATTACGCCGAGCTGTTGCCGCTGGCAGTCTGAGCGGACTAAACCGCTGGCTTAAAACGACAGAGGGCTGCATGGTGCAGCCCTCTGTGTTTGGGAGACGGATGGGGAGAGTGTTTCACAGCTCCTTGAACGGGCGGCGCTTCTCCTCTTCGATGACGATAGCCTCCAGGTTGGCCACCCGCTCTTGCAGCTCCCTGATGACCTGATCCTGCTTGCCGAGGCGATCCGTGATGCGGGCATCCCCCATCTGGTAGCGGGCCCGCTTGCCGAGATAGCCAAACAGCACGCTGATAAACACGATCAGGACTATGCCTGTCCACATGGTCATGTCACGACTCCTTGTCGTCATTAACGGCGATCACTGAATGGGATCACCCCGTTTTCTCACAGTCACCAGTCCGTCGCAACGGGGCGCAGACTCCCTTTGTGATGGCGGTTGCAATAGATGCGTTATTGCCAGAGCGGTCTGCCGATCCAGAGCCCCCACAGGGTGATGTGCAGCAGCACGATAAACCAGAACACCAGCCGGTAGCTGCGCTTTTGGGTCTTGTGACGCAGCCACTGGCGGGCCACCAGGGCACCGGGCCAGCCACCGCACAGCTCCAGCAGATGGAGGCGGGATTCGGGAATGCGCCACTCGCCGCGCACCGCCTGGCGCTTGTCCCAGGCGTAGGCGGCCACGGTCAGCATACTCATTACCAGCAGCACCGCCAGCGGCCACCACTGTTGGCCGTCGAGACCGAGCCACAGGGCCGAGCCGAGTGGCAGCAGGGCCAGCGCCATCATTGGGCCAGCTCCCGGCAGCGCTCTTCGTCCTGCTCGAGGGTGCGGATCACCCGGGCCGGGTTGCCCACGGCCACCGAGTCGGCCGGGATGTCGCGGGTCACCACGGCGCCGGCCCCTATGATGGAGCGGGGGCCTATGGTGACGCCGGGGCAGATGATGGCACCGCCACCGATCCAGCAGTCATCGCCAATGTGTACCGGCTTGTTGTAGGCGGTCCAGTTGCGCCGCTCCAGGTAGTTCATAGTGTGGGTGGCGGTGTAGATCTGCACGTTGGGGGCCAGCAGCACATGGCTGCCGATATGCACTTCACCCACGTCGAGTATGGTGACGTTGAAATTGAAGAAGGTCTTTTCGCCGATGTGGATATTGCGGCCGAATTCACAGGTGAAGGGAGTGCTGATCCAGCAGGAGTCGGGGCAGTGACCGAACAGCTCGCGGCACAATCGCTGTCGCAGGGCCTCGTCGCCGGCCGAAGAGGCGTTGAGCTCGGCCAGCAGCGCCTGACCACGGATCCGGTCGTTCGCTATCTCCTGGCTCTGGCTATCGAGGGCGCCCCCCGCCAGAACCTTGTCCCAGTCGCTTGCCATGTTTACCTCCACAATATGCAAGAGAGGCCAGTATACGTGACCGGCGCTGGGGCGTCAGGCTGTCACTTGCTGCAAGATCAGGTGCCGGGCCAGATGAGCGGCAGGATCAGCAGGGCCGAGATGAAGTAGGGGAGCAGCACCCGCAGCCCCAGCCTGCGCCCGCCGATGCCGAGTGCCAGCAGCCCCTTCACCAGTGAGTTGACCAGCCCGGCGAGCAGGATGCCGCGGGCTGCCACCTCCAGCGCCAGCTCCTTGTGGGAGAGCTGGGAGAGGGAGAGGGTGATGGCGTCCACGTCGGTGATCCCCGAGACCAGTGCCAGCAGATAGACCCCGGAGTTGCCCACCTTGCTCTGCAGGAAAGTAGCCATGAAGCCGATGAGCGCCAGCAGCAGGCCGAACTTGATGGCGGTGGCGAGATCCAGCGGGTTGCTGGTCTGGGGCTGCACCGGGCCGTCGGTCAGCTCCTCGCGCTGGCGCCAGAACCAGAACGCGAAGCCGTAGACGGTGACCGCCAGCAGCAGCAGGGGGGCGGCGAGGCGCATCGCCAGCTCGTTGTGGATCAGCAGCACCAGCACCAGCAACCGCAGCCACATGGTGGCCCCCGCCAGCAGTATGCCGGTAGCCAGCAGCCGCTCCAGCCCGCCCTGCTCCTTGTTGAGGCGGGCAAACTGCAGGGTGAGGGCGGTGGAGGAGGCGAGCCCTGCCAGCATGCTGGTGAGCACCAGCCCGGCGCGGGTACCGAGCAGGCGCACCGCGAAGTGGCCGCAAAACGAGATGCCCGCGATGATCACCACCATCAGCCAGATCTTGAAGGGGTTGAAGGCATCGAGCGGCCCTATCTCCTCGTTGGGCAGCACCGGCAGCAGTACCAGGGTGATGAGCAAAAAGCGCAGGGTGGCGTGAAATTCGGTTTCGCTCAAAAACAGCATGCCCTGTTGGATCTTGCCCTTGAGCCCCATCAGCAGGGCCGCCAGTACGGCGCAGGCGACCGCCTCGCTCGGGCTCAGCAGCACCGACATCAGGCCCAGCAGATAGGTGAGCAGCATGGCTGCCGAGCTGGTGAGGCCGAACTCCCCCTGCCAGCGCTGGGCCAGCCAGACCGAGAGGCCGCAGCCAATCACCACCGCCAGCAGGCCAAGCAGCGGCAGCCAGGGGCCAAGGGTCGGCAGCAGCAGGGCACAGACCCCGCCGAGCAGGCCGATGAGGCCGTAGGTCCGCATCCCGGCGATGCGCTGGTTGTCCCCCAGCTGGCGCACCTGCCAGCCGCGCTCCAGCCCGATGATAAGACCGATGGCCAGCGACACCAGGGCGCCATTGACCGGTTCTGCATTGATCCACATAACGACCTCCTTTTCGCCCTGTGTCTGCCTTGCTCCCATGATGGCACAGCCGGCTGACGGGCAGAGGGGTCTGGCTCACAGAGTGCACGAATGACGCCCTTTGGGGGATTTATATGAGTAAAAGAGATAAGCAAAGCGTTATTTCTTTCTTCTTGGCATAACTGCTTCGCGGCATGCTGTCCTTAACCCAACGATAAGGAGCATCACCATGACACTGCGAACGACCGCCCTGACAATCTTCTCTCTGCTGGCCTTCCAGGCGGGGGCCGCCGAGATCCGCCTGCTCAACGTCTCCTACGATCCGACCCGCGAGCTGTTTCAGGAGTACAACGCCGCCTTCGCCAAAGAGTGGAAGGCGAAAACCGGTGACGACGTGGTGGTGAGTCAGTCCCACGGTGGTTCCGGCAAGCAGGCCCGCGCCGTGGTGGACGGACTGGAAGCGGACGTCGTCTCGCTGGCACTGGCCTATGACGTTGATGCCATCGCCAAGACGGGGCTGATCGCCGCCGACTGGCAGAGCCGCCTGGCCAACAACGCCGCCCCCTACACCTCCACCATCGTCTTCCTGGTGCGCAAAGGCAATCCCAAGCAGATCAAGGATTGGGGGGATCTGGTGCGCAAGGATGTAGCCATCGTCACCCCCAATCCCAAAACTTCCGGCGGGGCGCGCTGGAACTATCTGGCCGCCTGGGGCTATGCCCTGAAGCAGAGCGGCAGTGAAGAGGGGGCCAGGCAGTTCGTCGGCAATCTCTTCAAAAATGTGAAGGTGCTGGACTCCGGCGCCCGTGGCGCAACCACCAGCTTTATCGAGCGGGGCCTTGGCGACGTGTTGCTGGCGTGGGAGAACGAAGCCCTGCTGGTGCTGGGCCAGGCCGGCAACCGCGACAAGTTCGAGCTGGTGGTGCCGTCGGTCTCCATCCTGGCCGAGCCACCGGTGGCGGTGGTGGACAAGGTGGCCAGGAAGCACGGCACAGAGGCGGTGGCCAAGGGCTACCTGAAGTACCTCTACTCAGACGAAGGGCAACGGATCATCGCCAAGTATCACTATCGCCCCAGCAATCCGGCGATCCTCAAGGAGACGGCCGCCCAGTTCCCGAAATTGACCCTGTTTACCGTCAAGGAGCTGGAAGGGGATTGGAACAAGGCCCAGCAGAAGCACTTCGCCCAGGGTGGCCTGTTCGACCAGATTTACCAGCCGGGCCGCTGAGCGGCACGCCCCCCATCACTCACTGGCCAGCGCGCCAACGGATAGGAGTAACAAGATGGACAAGATCCTCCTGGTTCCCGGTTTGCACGATAGCGGGCCGGATCACTGGCAGAGCCGCTGGCACCTGCACTTTCCCCACTGGCAGCGCATGAGGGGGTTGCCGTGGGACAAGCCGAACCTGACGGTCTGGAGCGCCAAGCTGGCGAGCAAGCTCAAAAGCCGTCGCGGCCGGGTGCACCTGGTGGCCCACTCCTTCGGCGCCCTGACCGCTATTGCCGCCGCCCGGCTGCAACCCCACAAGATTGCCTCCATCCTGCTGGTGGCGCCGGCGGATCCGGCCCGTTTCGGCATTGCAGACGAGCGACTGGCCGGCCCCCTGCTGGTGTCGGCCCAGATGGTGGCCAGCCGCAACGATCCCTGGATGAGTTTCGAGCGGGCCGAACACTGGAGCCAGCAGTGGCAGGTGCCGCTGTTTGATGCCGGTGAGGCGGGTCATATCAATGCCCAGTCCGGTCACGGGGAGTGGCATCAGGGACTGCATCTGCTCGGCAACCTTCACCGTCGGGCCGAGATGGTGATCGAACCGGCTCCGGTGGCGTGGAAAGGGTGCCCGGCTCTGGGGTTTCGCTGATGGTTGGATGACCGCGGGGGAGGGATGGAGATCGAGATGATAACTGTCTGATTTTGTTCACTGGCTCAATTGCACAAGGCTCCGTTTTTCAGGTCTTTTGTTGATATGAAAGACCTTTTTTATCTGGGTTGCCCGCAACGCCCTGTTTTCACGCCGTTAGACAAAAAAGTGATTAGCAAAGGTGTTATTGGTGTTTGTGACGGGGAATGAGAGCCAGCAGAATCACTATGTCGAAATTAATTTATAACACATGGATTTGTTATGCGATTTGGTTCTTATTCTGTTCTGCCTGGCTTTGGCCAGACCCTCGGCTTCAGTCTGCTCTATCTGGGGTTGCTGGTACTGCTGCCCCTCTCGGCACTGGTGCTGTTTGCGCTGAATAACCTGACTGCTGCCGAGTTCTGGCAGGTGATAGGGTCGCCCCGGGTGCTGGCCTCCTTTCGTCTGAGTTTCGGGGCGGCGTTTGTCGCGGCGCTGCTCAACAGCCTGTTCGGCCTGATCCTGGCCTGGGTGCTGGTGCGTTACACCTTCCCCGGCCGCCGTCTGGTGGATGCGCTGATCGACCTGCCATTCGCCATGCCCACCGCCGTCTCCGGCATCGCCCTGTGCGCCATCTTCGCCCCCAATGGCTGGATCGGTCAGTGGGTTGCTCCACTCGGTATCGAGCTTGCCTACAACCCGATTGGAGTGGTCATCGCCCTCACCTTTATCGGTCTGCCGTTCGTGGTGCGCACCCTGCAACCCGTGCTGCGGGAGGCCGAAGCAGAACAGGAAGAGGCGGCCGCCAGCCTGGGGGCCGATCGCTGGCAGACCTTCCTGCGTGTGCTGTGGCCGACCCTGGTGCCGGCCCTGCTCACCGGCTTTGCCCTGGCGTTTGCCCGTGGCGTGGGGGAGTACGGTTCGGTCATTTTTATCGCCGGCAACCTGCCCATGGTCTCTGAAATTGCGCCCCTGATGATCATGAGCCACCTGGAGGAGTACGACTATGCCGGTGCCTCTGCCATCGCCGTGGTCATGCTGCTGATCTCTTTTGTTTTATTGCTGCTTATCAACAAGTTGCAGGCCTGGAGCTGGGCCCGCATCGGGGGGAGCCGGATATGAATGCATCGACCATCGCCATGGATGTCGCCCCCGTGGTGGCAGAGGACCAGCGCAAGGCGCCGCCGGTGATCCGCGAGCCGCAGTGGGTCAAGTGGCTGCTCATCACCCTGGGGCTGGGCTGGTTTGTTGCCCTGTTGCTGCTGCCGCTGGCGACCGTCTTTATTCAGGCGCTGAGTCCTGGCCTGGCATTTTTCTGGCAGGCCATCAGCGAGCCGGATGCCCTGAGCGCCCTTGGGCTGACCGCTCTGGTGACCCTGTTCGCCGTGCCCCTCAACCTGTTGTTCGGCCTCGCGGCCGCCTGGGCCATCGCCCGTTTCCGTTTCCCGGGCCGGCAGCTGCTCGTCACCCTCATCGATCTGCCGTTTTCGGTCTCGCCGGTGATCGCGGGCCTGATGCTGGTGCTGCTGTTTGGCAGCCACGGCTGGTTTGGCGACTGGCTCAGTGAGCACGACATCAAGGTCATCTTTGCCACCCCGGGCATCATTCTGGCCACCACCTTCATCACTGTGCCCTTCGTGGTGCGCGAACTGCTGCCCCAGATGGAGGCGCGCGGCCCGGAAGAGGAGGAGGCCGCCATCATGCTGGGAGCGAGCGGATTGCAGATGTTCTGGCGGGTTACCCTGCCCGGGATTCGCTGGAGCCTTATGTACGGCGTGCTGCTCTGTACTGCCCGGGCGGTGGGGGAGTTTGGCGCCGTCTCCGTGGTCTCCGGCCATATTCGCGGCCAGACCAATACCCTGCCGCTGCATATCGAGATCCTCTACAACGAGTACCAGACCGGCGCCGCCTTCGCGGTGGCAAGCCTGCTGGCGCTGTTCGGGATCTTCACCCTGCTGGGGGAAACCCTGCTGGCCCGGCTGCGTGGCCAACCCACCCACTCTCACTGATCACAGTTTCAAGGAGGCAGCCATGAGCATTCAGGTGCAAGGACTCAACAAGCATTTCAACCAGTATGCGGCACTGACCGACATCCACCTCGATTTTCACGACGGTGAGCTGGTGGCCCTGCTGGGCCCCTCCGGCTGCGGCAAAACCACCTTGCTGAGGATCATCGCCGGGCTGGAGCAGGCCGACGCTGGCCGGATCATTATCCGCGGCGAGGATGCCTCGGCGCTGCACGTGCGCGAGCGCAACGTCGGCTTCGTGTTCCAGCACTACGCCCTGTTCCGCCACATGACGGTGTTCGAGAACGTGGCATTCGGCCTGCGGGTCAGGCCGCGCAACGAACGCCCGGGCGAGGTGGCCATCCGTGCCCGGGTCAGGGAGCTGCTGGATCTGGTTCAGCTTGGCCACGTGGCCGAGCGCTACCCGACCCAGCTCTCCGGCGGCCAGCGTCAGCGGGTCGCCCTGGCCCGTGCCCTGGCGGTGCAGCCCAGGGTGCTGTTGCTGGATGAGCCTTTCGGCGCCCTCGATGCCCAGGTGCGCAAGGAGCTGCGCCGCTGGTTGCGGGAGTTGCACGACGAGTTGCACGTCACCAGCCTGTTCGTCACCCACGATCAGGAAGAGGCGCTGGAGGTGGCGGATCGGGTGGTGCTGATGAACGCCGGCCGGGTCGAGCAGATCGGTACCCCGGCCGAGGTCTATGACCATCCCGCCAGCGCCTTCGTGCACAGTTTCCTCGGCAGCGTGAACCAGTTTCGCGGCCGGGTGGCCGAACAGGGGTTCGGCATCGGTGAGCAGTTGCTCGGCGGCCCCTCGACCGCCCATCTGGCCCCGGGCAGTGCCGCCATCGCCTATGTGCGTCCCCACGAGCTGGAGATTCTGCCGGTAGAGGCCAGCGGCGGTATCAGCGCCACCATCACCCGCCTGCTGCCCATGGGGCCGCGCATCCGGGTGGAGCTACGTGGCGAGGGGGGCGTCCACTACGAGGTAGAACTTGGCAAGGAGGCGGCCAGCCATTTCACGCCGGGCCAGGAGGTACGGCTGGTAGCCAGACAGGCGCAGTTCTACCCCGATTACCAGATTTGATGGGCTATCCAGGCTGGATGCGAGTCATCGGCCTGCCCGCATCACCCACAACGCATGGCGGTGGACACCGCCGCGACTCGACGCAGGAGGCGATGAGTGAACTTTCAGCAGTTACGTATTATCCGGGAGGCTGCCCGGCGGGATTACAACCTGACCGAAGTGGCCAACGCCCTGTTCACCTCCCAGTCCGGAGTCAGCCGCCATATTCGCGAGCTGGAAGAGGAGCTGGGGGTGGAACTCTTTATCCGCTATGGCAAGCGGCTGCTCGGCATGACGGAGCCGGGCAAGGAGCTGCTGGTGATCGCCGAGCGCATCCTCGGGGATGCCGAGAACATCCGCAAACTGGCCAGTACCTTTGCCAACCGCGATTCCGGACGCCTGCTGGTGGCGACCACCCATACCCAGGCCCGTTACGCCCTGCCCCGGGTGGTGAAGGCGTTTCGCGAACAGTTTCCGCTGGTACAGCTGGAGCTGCGTCAGGGAGGGCCGGAAGAGATAGTGCGGCTGGTGCAGACCGGCGAGGTGGACATCGGCATCAGCAGCGAGCAGCTCGACAGGAGCGAAGGGGTGGTGGCCTTTCCCTACTATCGCTGGCATCACAACATAGTGGTGCCGGAGCGCCACCCGCTCTCGCAAGAGTCCGAACTGACCCTGGAGGCGCTGGCCGACTGGCCCATCATCACCTATCAGGCGGGGCTGACCGGGCGGGTGCGAGTGGACGAAGCGTTCGCCGAGGCGGGGATCACGCCGCAGATCCTGCTGACCGCCCAGGATTCGGATGTCATCAAGACCTATGTCGAGCTGGAGATGGGGGTCGGCATACTGGCGGACATGGCGTTCGATGCCCGGCGCGATCACACCTTGGTGCAACTCGACGGCAGCCATCTGTTTGCGCCGCACACCGCCTGGATTGGCCTCAAGCAGGGGCAGTTCCAGCACAATTTCGCCTGGCAATTCATCCAGCTCTGCAACCCCGAGCTGGCGCTGGCCGACATCCAGGCTCGTGCCATGGGCGGCGAGCCCCAGATCGATTACCAGATCTGAGCCTCTCACCAGACCAAACGGGGAGCCACTGGCTCCCCGTTTTCATGTCGCGATGAAACGATTAGTTCAACTCAATCCAGGCATCCTGCCAGTGGGAGCCGGTGCCCGGCTCATACTGGGTCGCGTTGGCAGACCACTGGCTGCACCAGCCACTGTAGGGGAAGGGTTTGCACTGGTAGACCTTGCCGTTCTTGGGTTGCAGCACCCTGGTGCCGTCGGTGTAGGACTTGAGCCCCTCCGGAAAGGCGAAGTCATGAGCGCCGCCGGCAGCGGGATCCTTGAACATCAGATCCAGAGTCTGCTGGAGCGGGGTACCGCCATTTTTCGGGGTGCCCTTGATCACCAGCTGGTGGTGACCGGCGCTGAGCCCGGTGAGCGGCATGGTGAAGCCCTGGCTGCTGTCCTTGATGTCGGCGCTGGACTGGCCTTTGGCGATGCCACCATGGTCATACAGGGTATTGGTGACGGTCAGATCGCCCTGGGTGGTGACGGTGAAGTCGAGGGTTGCCTTGCCGTTGTCGAGCTGGTATTCGCTCGCCAGACCGCTGACGCTGATGTCGTTGCCAACCGGCGGCTGCAACTGCTCGAGCTGGATCTCGACCCGCTCCAGAGCGCTGCCCGCCTTGAGGTAGACGGGGTTCTGGCCGTAGACGGGGTTGAACTGGCCATCCGTCCCCTGCTGGCCGGCACGGATCAGGCTCTGTTCTGCGTTGATCTTGCCGGCCAGGGCGTGGGCCCAATTGTTCTTCTGGCCTTGCTCCGCGCTGGCGATGGTCAGCTCGGTCTGCAGATCGGTGCGCTCGCCGTTGGCATCGAATACCCGGGTTCTGGCCTTGTCGCCGGCCGCCAGATCGATGGAGGGGTAGATGGTGCCGCCCTGGGTCCACGCCAGCGGTGGCTGGGTACCGCCCTTGAAGTTGGCATCGATCAGGTTGTAGAAGCTGTTGGCGGTATCACCCACTTCCCACACCCCGAGAATGATCTGGTAACCGGTGCGCTCCGGCAGGATGCACTGGTGGGTGACCTGCTTGGGCGGTTGCACCATGTTGCCGTCGATGACGCAGAAGGGGGTGAGCTCGAAGGCGTCGCGAGTCAGAGGCTGGTTCGGGTTCCAATCCTGTTTGGTCAGGTAGTAACGCCAGTTGCGGGTCACATGATTGGCGGTGAAGGTCCAGCTGATGGAAAAGGGGCCGGCCTGCACGTCGCGGCGGGTCCAGCGATCGCTGGTCTGGGCGTTGAGCTCACCGAACTGGGGATGGCCGGCGGCAGCAATCTGCCCATCTGCCGGGCCGCCGTCCGGGAAGCCGGAGGAGGCCTCCAGGCTCTGGGGTTCCCACTGCACGGCGCCGCACTGGCTGTTGCCGCCGGTCTTGCACAGGGCGTTGCGCGATTCCGGCTGGCTGATGTAGCCGTGGGCCTGCACGCTGCCGCTGGCGAGCAGCGCCAGGGCGGTGGCGAGGTGATTTAATCTGATGCTTGCTGCCATACATTCCTCTGGTCGATAGATGTGGGCAGTCACGTTGGCAGGGGAATCCCCGGGCACACCTGAGTGTGGCAACCCCGCTATCCTGGACGAACGTCTTTAGACCGGAAGTTTTGCGTCCTGACTTTTCAGCCAGTTTGCCAAATGACTACAGAAAGGGTCATGGTGTCGCGTTTGGCGACAAAATTATCATGACTAATTTTGATTAAATTATTAAGTGTAAATCTTTACAGCTTGACCTTTCTAGCGTTGGTTTTTCACTCAACTATATGTTTTTAAATGTATAAATAATCAGCCTAGTCTTCTTAAGCTCGCCAATCATGTCGATAAGATGCGAAAATTTGGCATTTTTTATCAATAAAAAAATCCCCTGCCACCTTCGTGGTCAGGGGATGGGATGCGACAGTGCAAGACGGATCAGTGGCGAACCCGGGGGGATCCGTTCTGGCGCGGTGACGGCATCTGCATGGGCAACGGGCTCTGTTCGCTGGCGTGGCCGAGTTTGAACACGGCGAGTCGTTCGTCCAGGTTGCGGGAGAGGCCGGCCAGCAGCTCGCTCTCCTGAGCCAGCTGGGAGGCAGACTGCGACATCTCCAGCGCCGAGTCGTTGATACCGCTGACATTGCGGTTCATGTCTTCGGCCACCATGCTCTGCTGTTCGGCGGCGGTGGCGATCTGGGTTGCCATGTCGCTCACGTGCTGGATGTGGTTGACGATGAGGGAGAGATCCTGGCCTGCCTTCTCGGACTGGTTGACGCTGCTCTCTGCCAGCTTGCGGCTGGTGTCCATGGCGTCGGCCGCACTCACCGCCCGCTGTTGCAACTGGGCAATGGTGCCCTGGATCTCTTCGGTGGACTGGCGGGTACGGCTCGCCAGCTGGCGCACCTCGTCGGCGACCACGGCAAACCCGCGCCCCTGTTCGCCGGCCCGGGCAGCCTCGATGGCGGCGTTGAGGGCCAGCAGATTGGTCTGCTCCGAGATGGCGCTGATGACGGCGGTCACCTCGCCTATCTGCATCACCCCCTCCTTGAGCTGATTGACCTGCAGGGTGGCCTGCTCCACCTCGGTCGCCAGCGCCTGGATGCCGTGCACGCTGGCGTGTACGTCCTGATTGCCTAGGCCGGCTTCGCTGGTGGCATCCTGGGTATCGCGGGCGGTATTTTCGGCGTGACCCGCCACATCCGAGATGGTGGCGCTCATTTCGTTCATGGCAGTGGCAAGCTGGGCCAGTTGATCCCGCTGGCTGGTCACTGCCTGGTTGGTCTGCTCGGCGGAGGCCGCGATGCGCAGGGCGGCATCCGCCACGTTGCGGGCCCCCAGGCTCGCCTCGAGCAGGGCGTGGCGGATGGCATCCAGACCCTGGTTGGTACAGTGTGCTACCATCCCCAGCTCATCCTTGCCCTCAACCGGGATGCTGACCACCAGATCCCCCTTGGCGACCCGCTGCATGGCGTGATTGATCCGGGTGAGGGGATTGACGATGGAGCGGCTGATGGCAAATCCCAGCAGGCCCATCAGCAGGGTAGCCAGCAGGGTCGCGCCCCCCATCAACTCATACTGGGACCAGATGGTCGCTTCTATGTCTTGCAACAGGATGCCGGAGCCCAGGATCCAGCCCCAGGGCTGGTAGCCGGCAACCAGCGACATCTTGCGGGCGGACTCGCCGGAAGGGGATGCCCAGAGATATTCCAGCCGACCCTGATGCCCCCCCTTGCCGAGATCCACCATGCGCTGCCAGTGGTCCTCCGTATGTGCTGCGCGCTGTTCCCCCATCTGCTGGCCGACCAGTTCCGGCTTGGCAGGGTGGACGATGATGTGGCGGGTCTCATCGATCACGAACAGGTAGTTGTCGCCATCGAAACGCATGCTGTTGAGCATGGCCCTGGCCTCGGCTTGTGCCTGGTCGGCAGGCAGGCTGGTGGCGAGGGCCTGGATCCGGCTCATGGCGAGATCCAGCACCGCCTGCAGCCGCGCCTCCCGTTCACTCATCAGGTTGCGATGCAGGGCACTGGCCGAGATCAGCAGCAGTGCGATAAAACCGGCCAGCGCCAAGGTGAGCAGCAGCATCAATTTGCGGCTCACGGCGATATCACCGAGCTTGAACATGGTATCTCCCTGATTTCCTTATGGGTCTGGCTGTGTCCAGCCACTCCCGTGCTCCAGATTATTTTGCAGTTAACATTTAATTAACTTTCAAAAGCTTGCCGCTAGCGAGAGCTAATTGAGTATTTCAACAACAGTATAGTCAGCAGATAGCTCTCCCCACTTTTTGGTAGCTTGTTTATGCGCATCCCGGCGCATTATTTGCCAACACAAATGAATGAGATGGCATTTCACCAATAAGGAGTGGGCCCCGTGCGGGTGACCCCATTACAAGAGGGAATTTATGAGTTCCATTGCCAGGAATTACTTCAACCAGCTCAACGCCGACTACCTGCAGGTACACAGGCGCAAGGAGGATCTCTTCTGGTCCACCTACATGGGCACCAGCGACGATCAGGCCGGCTTCACCGCCGCCGAGCAGGCTTACAAGGGCTTTTGTGCCAATCCGGCACGGTTGCCCGAGCTGCGCGAGATGCTCGCACTGGCACAAGAAGAAGATCTCAAGCGGGGGCTCAAGGGCTGGCTCGCCTTCTTCGAGTGCAACGTCATCGAAGATCCTGCTGCCGCCGTCCTGATGGATGAGCTGGTGGCTGCCGAGGCAGCGCTGTTTGCCCGCCGCAAGGGGTTGAAGCTGACCTTGCTGGACGAGCAGGGCCGCCAGGTGGCAGGCAGCCTGCCCGCCGCCAGCACGGCGCTGGCCGCCAGCGCCGATGCAGCGGTACGCCAGAGCGCGCTCGCCATGTTTCACACCCTTGAGCAGTGGGTGGTCGACAATGGCTATCTGGAGATAGTCGCGCTGCGCAACCGTTTTGCCCGCGCCATGGGCTATCGCGACTACTTCGACTACAAGGTGCACAAGAATGAGCAGATGAGCCCGGAGCAGCTCTTCGCCATCCTCGACGACTTTATCGCCCGCACCGAACAGCGGCTGCACCAGAGCCTGGCCGAGCTGAAGGCGGCCAAGGGGGAAGAGGCCCTGCTGCCCCACAACCTGCGCTATAGCGTGAGCGGCGACGTGACCCGCCAGCTCGACCCCTATGTACCCTTCTCTCGGGCGCTGAAGGATTGGGTCGAGAGCTTCCGCCGCCTCGGCATCCAGTATCGCGGCGCGACTCTCACTCTGGATTTACTGACCCGGGAGGGGAAATACGAGAATGGCTTCTGCCACGGCCCGGTGCCGAGCTTCTGGCAGGAGGGGGAGTGGGTACCGGCGGTGGTCAACTTCACCAGCCTGGGCAACCCGGCCCAGGTGGGCAGCGGCTGGAGCGGGCTCAACACCCTGTTCCACGAAGGCGGCCACGCGGCGCACTTTGCCAACGTCACCGGCAACGCTCCCTGCTTCTCCCAAGAGTTTCCGCCCACCTCCATGGCCTATGCCGAGACCCAGTCCATGTTCTGTGACAGCCTGCTGGATGACGCGGACTGGCTCAAACGCTACGCCAGAAATGCGGCGGGGGAGGCGATCCCCGACGCGCTCATCGAGGCGATGATCGCCGCGCGCCAGCCGTTTCGCGCCTTCAACGAGCGCCAGATCGCGCTGGTGGCCTACTTCGAGCGGGATCTCTACGCCATGGCCGATGGCGATCGCACCCCGGCCGCCGTGCTGGCGCTGGCCCGTCGCTGGGAGCGCCAGATCCTGGGAGTAGAGAGCCCGCGCCCGCTCTTGGCCATTCCGCACCTCCTGAACCAGGAATCAGCCTGCGCCTATCACGGCTACCTGCTGGCGCTGATGGCGGTGGAGCAGACCCGCGCCTACTTCCTCAAGCGCGACGGCTATCTCACCGACAATCCGCGCATCGGACCGGATCTTGCTGCCCACTACTGGGGGCCGGGCAACGGCAAGAGCCATGATGAGACGCTGCGCAGCCTCACCGGCGAGGGCTTTAGCGCCGCGCCGCTGGCCGAGGCGTGCAACCGGAGCGTGGCCGAGGCGTGGCAGCAGGCGCAGGAGTGTATGGATGCGGCACAGCAACGTCCGCCGGCGGGGGAAGGAATGCCGCTAGACGCTCACATCCGGGTGGTACACGGCGCCGAGCTCATCGCCGACAACAGCGAATCAGAGGCACGCATGCTGGCCGATTTCGAGGCTTGGATCCGCACCTTGTCCGGTCGCGACAGTACAGCACTGAGGCGTTGATAACCACGGTGATCCGTGTCAATGACCTCGCCAGCTTGGCGGGGTTATTTTATATTCGAATAAATCTCATTTGATAAAATGCTGCCGGGTTAGTTATGGGTAAAGCCTTATGCTGATAAAGATGCGCCATGCATACTATTTATATTGCTAATTGTGTCATTGACTAATTATTATACTTTGGCAAAATTATCGCTCTCGCCACCCCCGATGTGAATCGGGTTCGGAAAGCTACAGATCTCCTCCCGGAGATGGCTGTGCCGCATATGGAATATGGCACTGGTCATTGTTGATTATCCTCCTGCTCCTACCATATCCATAACATGGGTCGCTTTCGTCGACCGCGTCGTTGGTATCGACAATGATGAGAAATGCGTATGTCGCTTTTCCCATTCCGGTTGGTACTGAACATTGGCCCACTGGGCCGTCTCTGTTTTTGCCTGTGGAAAGAGGTAATCTCCCCATGACGAGCACAAGTGAACAACTCTGCCAGATATCCCTGTTGGGGGCGCCGGTAGAGCGAAACACCCAGTCTCTCGATGATTTGTCCCAGTGGCAGACAGCATTACAGCCGGTATTGCTGCTCAACTTGCCAAGTGAAGAGCAGGATCGGATCTTGCTGGCAATCCGTCGTGATCCTTCCCGTTATCTTTATCCGGTGTTTTGCGTAGAGAAGAGTCCGCTTTCGCCCATGCTGGCAGATGGTTTGGCGTCCCAGCTGGATGAGCGAGTTCCTGACATGCTGGAGCGGCTGGCACTGCTGACTCCGCGCGAACACCCCGATGACATGGAAAAGCTGGCCTGGTACAGCTGGCCCCGTGCCCATTTCCGTCTATTGCCCCGCTGGCAGGCGGGCTGTCGCCAGGGGTACAGCTATCCGTTGCTGGATTGTTTGCTGGGTGCCGATGCCGGGACATCCTTGCCGCAATTGGTCTCCGAACGATTGCTGCAGAGCGAACAACTGGTCGATCGGGTGCGCCTGTGCAACAGCTGCAACTCGGCCCACCTCAATTTTGTCGACGTGTGTCCGGAATGCTCCCATATCGCCATCCAGGCCAAGCCTGCGGTGCACTGCTTCACCTGCGGTCATGTGGATGATCAGGATGCCTTCATGCAACAGGGTGTGCTGCGTTGCCCCAAGTGCGTGACGACCCTGCGTCATATCGGGGTAGACTACGACAGGCCGCTGGAGAAGTACCGCTGCCTCTCCTGCCATGCCCGTTTCATGGAGGCGGCAGTACAGGCTCGATGCCACGAGTGTGGTCAGGCCCACAAGCCAGATGATCTGGTGGTATCTCCCATCTATGAGTACCGCATTGGCAAGCTGGCTCGCCATATTGCCCGCGAGGGTACCCAACAGTTGCATCTTCCCCTGACCTGGGGGGCGCCTATGGCCATGGATCACTTTCCCTGGCTGCTGCAATGGAGCAATCGTCTACTGCAACGTCATGGTGGCAGCCATACCCTGCTGGCAATCCGGGTTGAACATCTTGCCGAACTGCGAGCCGAGTTGGGACTGTTGAAAACCCAGCAGCGACTGGGGGCCTTGCTGGCTCGTCTGCAGGCGCTGTTTCGGGATACCGATGTGGTTTGCCAGTATGCCGACGATCAGTTGTTACTGCTGTTGCCACACACCAATGTGGAGGATTGGCAGATCCTGCAGGGGCGGATCCTGGCGCTCAACAATGTCGAGGGTCTGGATGCCCTGACGCTGAATGTGAAGGTAGAGCCGTTGCCTACCACGCTGGGTGAAGATATCAGTCTATGGTTGAGTCGCTGGCTGGATGGGAGCCTCCAGGATGCCTGAGTGGATGAGTACGGTCCGTTACATCCTGACCGAGATCCTGGGCAGTCTGCAGTTTTCACCCAGGATGATCCTGTTGCTGCTACCCATGTTGCTGTTGATGGAAGTACCACTGATGGCGCTGACCCTGACCGGGATCCTAAAATGGTTTTCCCGTCAGGTACCCAAGGCGTCGGATCTGCCGCTATCACGCCGTTGTCCCAAAGTCTCCTGCATCATCACCTGCTACGGGGAGGGGGAGGCGATCCGCTCGACCATCCTGACCCTCAAGGAGCAGCTTTATCGTGGTCATCTGGAGATCATTGCGGTGATCGATGGTGCCAAGGCCAACGCCCATACCTATCAGGCAGCCTTGAACTGCGTCGCCGAGTTCCAGGGATGCGAGACGCGAACCCTGGTGCTGCTGCCCAAGTGGCAGCGTGGTGGGCGGGTATCGACCCTCAATGCCGGGTTGTCGGCGGCAACCGGTGAAATAGTCATGAATGCCGACGGGGACACCTCCTTCGACAACAACATGATCGACGAGATTGTGGCCTGTTTCGATGATCCGAACGTGCCGGCCGTCGGCGGGGCGCTGAGAGTGCGCAACTTGCGCGATGGCCTGATCACTCGCATGCAGGGGATCGAGTACATGATCTCCATGCAGGGGGGGAAGACGGGCCTGAGCGAATGGAACCTGATCAATAACATTTCCGGTGCGTTCGGGGCATTTCGCCGCGATTTTTTGCGCCAGATCGGCGGCTGGGATACCCACACTGCGGAAGATCTGGATCTGACGGTGAGGATCAAACATTACCTCAAGCGTCACCCCAATCTGAAGATAGGGTTTGCTCCCAGGGCCATAGGCCACACGGATGCCCCTGCGGATCTGATGACCTTGGCCAACCAGCGTCTGCGCTGGGATGGGGATCTGCTGTTTCTCTACCTGCGCAAGCACAAGTTGTCGCTGACTCCACGCATCCTGGGTTGGAAGACCTTTCTGTTTACCTTGATTTACGGCGTGGCGCAAAACGTGGTGCTGCCGCTGCTGGTGATGGGATACAGCTGGTGGCTGGTGCTCAGTTATCCGGGCCCGTTCGTGACAGCCCTGATGTTATGTCTCTATCTGGTCTATCTGTTTCTTACTCTGGTCAATTTTTTGGTGTTTCTGCTCGCCATCTCGGAGCGGCCCAAAGCAGATCTGTACATGCTGCCATGGTTGTTGCTGTACCCGGTATATACCTTGCTGATGCGCTTGTGGTGCGCCGTGGCTCTACTCAATGAAATATTCCGGCGTGGTCATGAAGAGAGCAGCATGGCGCCCTGGTGGGTATTAAAACGAGGAAATAAATTCTGATGAAAGTCACATTCAATCCCCCCAAGAAGCAGGATGCTACCTCGGATGACGGGATCCGGGTGTTGTATGCCCCTGCCAAGCGCATCGCGTTCAAGGCTCGCTGGTATCTGATCTTGCTGCTGGCATTCAGCCCGGTCATCATCTTGCTCGGCTACCTTGGACGAGAGTGGTGGCTGACTCAGGCGCCAGCGATCATCACGACGGAACCCCAGCTGGTGGTGGCCAATGGTGATGGTTTCATTCGCAGCATTTATATGTCCCCCGGCCAATCCATCTCGCAAGGTGATGCATTGATGCGTTTCGAATCACCGTCGCTCAAGGCCAACATTGAAGGTCGCAAGGCTCGTCTGAAAGCGCTTGAGCTGGACAAGGGGAATGACGAACAGGCGATATTGAACAATCTGGACGAGCAGATCAGCATCGCCGAGCGGGGCACTCGTGAACAGGAGGGGATCTATCAGGAGTATGCTGGGTACAGGAAGGAAAAGCTGGTTTCCAGCGCTGAATATGCCAGCGCTTTGCTGAGCTGGACTCAATCTCGCATCGACCTGCAGAAGGCCAGGGCTGAAAAAACGCAGCAAGAGTTGCAGATCAAAGAGGATCACCTGACGGGACCGCTGGCCAGCGCCCGCCACCAGCTGGAGCAGGAGCTGACCGAGATGGAAGCCATTATGCGACAGCAACAGCCCCTGTCTCCGGCCACCGGCAAGGTGTCTGACGTGCTGGTGCAGGAAGGGGACTGGGTCTTCTCGGGCGCGCCTTTGGCGCTGATATCCAAACATATGGATCCCCTGGTCATCGCCTATGTGCAACCCAAGTACTTGACCTCGATGGAAACTGGACACAAAGCCACCGTCAAGTTGCCGAGTGGCGAGCGTTTGTCTGCACGGATTGCCAGACCGGTGGAGCTGGCGGACAAATTGCCAGCCCAGCTGGCTGCGCCGTTTGAAGGAGAGAAGGCGACCCTCAAGGTGGCCCTGGCGTTGGATGAGAAACTCCCTGCCAATCTGCAAGTTGAGGGGTTGCCAGTCACTGTCTTGTTCGATTGATGTCCTGTTCGAAAAAGGCATTAAAGAGCCAGTAAAAGAGCAAAGTAGAATACGAACGGGGCCATTGAGTCCCGTTTGAGTGTCATGGATGTTGTCACGTTGCCGGGTCTGTTCGACTCGCGTTGAAGATACAGCCGTTTTGAGAGACAAGAGGCCGGCAAGTTGAAGCGGTCTCTGTCGTTCAGAGGTTCTGATGATCTGCGTGGCTTGGCGACCACAAGATACGAACACTTTCTTTTGCTATTCGTCAGTTAATTTTTTCTGGCGAAAAAGGAGCGTCACTCAACCAAGCATGTGACAGTTATTATGCTGGTCATCGATTACGACAACTTGTGTCGTATTGCTGGTTTGGGCCCGATCTTGGTTCCTGAGGAAAACGGTCAATCAGGTGAGTGTGATGATAAAAGGGGAATTAGCCGCAAAACCCTTATAATTGGCACATCAATTGCCTCCTCCAATTCTATTTTCCCTCCTGAATTTTGTGGTTTTGCATGTCTCCACGACTCGTCGATGAGCATAAATTCGTTACACCCCCGGATTGACTAAATTCTCTACAGAATCAAAATTGTCGTCCTCGCCACTCCCGATGTGAATCGGGTTCGGAAAGTTACAGGTCTCCTCCCGGAGATGGCTGGGCCGCACATAGGAAAGGTGCCGGTCTTGCTGCCCACCTTTCACCCTCAAATCAGCACACAGGTCAGGAAGCCATCTTGCCCATCCGGCAAGAGCGGACGCGTGTGTATATCCGTGTGGGAGTTCAAGGACGATACGACCCGCGTTTGTTATGGGTGGTATGTTGCGAATGAATCGCATCTTTTGGTTACTGGTGCTGCTGCCGTCGTTGGCATGGGCCGGTGGGGTGGACAACGCCCGCGAAGCCTGGGTCATCAAGGCCAGGGCGGGGGAGCTTGAGACTGCCATAGTGGGGCTGGATGCCCTTTATCGACAGACAGGTGATGGCAAGGTGCTCGACGATTTGATCGCGGTGCGGCTTTGGCATGGCGATCGCAAGGGGGCGCTGGCTGCCTGCACACCTTGCGAGTTCAGTCCCATCTCGAACAAGACGCTGGAAGAGGTGGCCCGCGCCGCCCGGGACGAGAAGCGTTATCCGGAGGCAATCAGCTACTACCGCGTCCTGCAGGGGCGCGCTCCCGCCAATCCCAACGGTTGGCTCGGGCTGTTTCTCACCGCCAGCGATCAGGGCAACCAGAGGTTGGCCCGTCAGGTGGCCAGCGAGTACGAACAGCGTTTCGGCCGTGATCGCGCCATCCTTGATGCCCGTCTCTACGCCGCCCGCCAGGCGGAAGATGCCATGGGCGAACTGCTGGTGCATCAGCAGTGGCTTGAACTCGAGCCGGATAATGCCGAGCAGGTGCTGGCGCTCTATCGGGTGGCGGTCGGGCTGGGTGCCGGGCCTGCGGCCGGCGAATTGATGGCCCGTTATCCCTCGCTGTTCAAGCCGGTGGACAGGCTCTGGCTCGATTACTATCAGGCTGTCAATCTGCTGCGGATGTCATCCAAGATCGAGGATCCCGCCCAGGTTCGTACCTCTCTGACCCAGGTCCTGGCGCTGCAGGACAAGATCCTGGCGCGCGCTCCCCGCGATCATGTGCTCTACCTCAGCACCCGGCGGGATCGGGTGGTGACCCTGGTCGCCCTCGGCGAGTTTGCCCAAGCAGAAAAGGCGTCCGCCACTTTGCAGGCAGAAGGGCCATTGCCGGATTATCTGCTCGAAGCGCGGGCCGATGCCCTGGCCGGGCTGGGGCGGGCGACGGAGGCATCTGCGCTCTATGACCGGCTGGCCACTCCCGAACGGGCCAGAGACAAGACATTGCTGGAGAAGCGTTTCTACGCCTATTCGGATGCGGAACGTTACGAGGCCGCCCAGGCGTTGCTGGCGGGTTGGCAGGAACCGGCGACTCGCTGGGATTTTACCGGCAACCAGCGGATGGCCAACGATGACTACGAGAAGCTACTGCAACTGAGAACCCTGCTGCAGGCCTGGCGTGGTCAGGCCGGGGAGGCGGAGGCACAGCTGGAATCCTGGCTGAAAACCGCACCGGCCAATCCCTGGCTCTGGTTGCAACTGGGGGATATCCGGCGCTGGCGCGGTCATCCTGACGGGGCCGAACAGGCCTACAGGGAGGCTATGCGCTGGTTGCCAACCGGACGCACGGTGCAGGCCGAGCCGGGTCGCCTCCATGCCCGGCTCGATCGGGGGGAGTGGCAGCAGACGCCACAAGCGGTGCGAGCCCTTGGCAACCTGACCCGGGATCGTCAGGAGCTGCAACAACGGCTGGCTCTGGAGCAGGCACCCATGCTCACGACCGAGCTGACCCATGGCCGCAACGAGGGAGGCTCGGTGCAGGCCAGTCGCGACTGGCGTTATGACAGCCGTCTCTATAGTGGCCGTAGTGATGGTGGTGATCGTCTGTTTGTTCGTCGTCAGGGCAGCTTTGGTGACTATGAGGGGCAAGGGGAGAGAGCCGCCTACACCGGAGTCGGGGCCGAACTCTCCTTCTATCCGCTGCTGCTGACCCTGGAAGGGGGCACGGGCAGTGAGCTTAACCACAAGGGCTACCTGTGGAGCCGTCTCGACTGGCGGCTGGACGATCAGTGGCAACTGGGGGCCGCCGTCAATTTCAACAGCGCCGACACCCCGCTGCGGGCCCTGGCGCGGGGCCATTACGCCGATCAATACCTGCTGGATCTTGGCTGGCGCCAAGACGAAACCCGTGAGGGCGGCCTGCGTCTCGAACGCATGGACATCGATGATGGCAACCGGCGGCTCACTGCCTCCGGCTGGCTGCGCCAGGATCTCTGGCGCCGGGATCGCTGGTGGTTTGACGGCACCCTGCGGGCCGCCACCTCCCGCAACGAGGAGGTGGACGCGGACTACTTCAACCCCTTGAGTGATCGCAATCTGGAGCTGGAACTGGCGGCGCGCTACCGCTTGCCGCTGGATGGCCGTCGCTCTCTGCTGCAAAGCCTCACCATGAGCGGCAATCACTACTGGCAGGAGCGCTATGGCGGCGATCAGGGCTGGCAGCTCAGCTATCGCCATGACTGGATGCTCTCACCTGCATTGAGCCTTGGCTATGGTCTGGGCCGTCGTCAGGCCGTCTACGACGGCAACCGCGAGTATGGAAATTTTGTCTTCGCCAATCTGCAATGGAGTTTCATGTGATGAGACGCTGGCTTGCTCCTTTTTTTCTGTTGTTGACCCTGCTGCCCGGTCTCACCCAGGCGGCCCGCAAACCGGATGATTACGTGGTGCTCTGCTATCACGACATCGTCGATCTCAAGCTGACCCCCAACCTCAAGCTCTATCCCCAGACGATCCGGCGCGACACCCTGATCCGCCACTTCAACTGGATCAAGCAGCAGGGCTACCATCCGGTCAGCTTCCAGCAGGTGCTGGATGCCAGGGCGGGCAAGGCGCCGCTGCCGGACAAGGCGATCCTGCTCAGCTTCGACGATGGTTACGAGAGTTTCTACCGGCTGGTTTACCCCCTGCTCAAGCTTTACAACTATCCGGCCGTTTTTGCGCTGGTGGGCAGCTGGCTGGAAGTGGCGGATGACCAGATGGTTTCTTATGGCAACGACAAACTGCCCCGCAGCTATTTCGTCAACTGGCCGCAGATCCGCGAGATGCAGGCCTCCGGGCTGGTGGAGATCGCCTCCCACACCTTCGCTTCCCATTACGGGCTGCTGGCCAACCCGCAAGGCAACGTGCAACCGGCGGTGACCACGGCGGGCTGGAGCCAGGCGGGTTACGAGTCCATGGCCGCTTACCGGGCGCGGGTGAAGGCCGACTTCGACGCATCGGCTCGCCAGTTGAAGCAGCAGACGGGGCAGGCGCCGCGCATCATGGTCTGGCCCTATGGCGCCTTCAACGAGACGGCGCTGGATCTGGCCCGGGAGGCGGGCATGCCCTACACCTTCACCCTGGCCGAAGGACTCAACAAGGTGAACGACACGGGCAGCACAGTGCGTCGCTATCTGCTGGATGAGGACACCAGTCTCGAGACCCTGGACGAGATCATGGGAGGCAATACCTGGGAGCGGCAGGTGGAGCGGTTGGTACACGTGGATCTCGATTATGTCTATGACCCGGATCCCCGCCAGATGAACAAAAACATCGACATGCTGCTGGACAGGATCAAGGGCTACGGCATCACTACCGTCTATCTGCAGGCCTATGCCGATGACAACGGTGATGGGGTGGCGGAGGCGCTCTACTTCCCCAATCGCCATATGCCGGTCAAGGCGGATCTGTTCAACCGGGTGGCCTGGCAGCTCAAGACCCGGGCCGGGGTCAAGGTGTATGCCTGGATGCCGGTGATGGCCTACGACATGGGGCCGAACCATGCCTATGTGACCGACAGCCGCACCGGTGCGCCGGCCAAGGGGCAGTATCTGCGCCTCTCACCCTGGGATCCGGCCAGCCGCCGGATCCTGCTGGATATCTACGAGGATCTCGGCTTCTACACCAAGTTCGACGGCCTGCTGTTCCACGATGACGCCTTCCTCAGCGACTACGAAGGCCCCTTCCCTCTGGAGCGTACCCCAGAGGCACTGCAGGCACAGGGAGAGCGCAAGACCGACCTGCTGATCGATTTCACCATGGAGCTGCGTGATGCCGCCGCCCGTTACCGTCAGGGGGGCGCGGATGGCCTCAAGACTGCCCGCAACATCTACGCGACCCTGGTGACCGAGCCCGAGTCCCAGCAGTGGTTTGCCCAGAGCATGGCCGCGTTTGCCAAGGCTTACGACTACACCGCCGTGATGGCCATGCCCTACATGGAGCAGGCGAAAAATCCCGACGAGTGGCTGGCCAGACTGGCGGAGGATTCGCTAGCCCGGGTGCCGGCCGATCGCCTGGTGTTCGAGCTGCAGAGCCGCAACTGGCGCACCGAGCAACCCATACCCGACGCCGAACTGGCGCGCTGGATGCAGATCATCCGGAGCAAGGGGGTGAACAACTTCGGTTACTACCCGGATGATTTTCACAACAATCAACCGGATCCCGCCGTGCTGAGGCCCGTCTTCTCGGTACAGACACAGCCACAACCTGAATTGCAGAGGGGCGTACAAGGCGGCTCAATCCGCCAGGGGGCAGCGACCACGGAGGTGACGCGGTGAGTGATCTGCTGACGGGCATCGCCATGTTCACCCTGGCCTATCCGAGCGTAATGGCGCTGGTGTGGATCTGTGGCGGCCTCTACTACTACTTCCAGTGGGAGCGGCGGGATATCGCCCTGGCCAGAAAGGGGCTCGAGTTGCCCCGCTATCCCAAGGTGACCCTGATGGTGCCCTGCTACAACGAAGGGGCCAATGTGGAGGAGACCATAGGTCACCTGCTGCGCCAGCGTTATCCCGACTTCGAGGTGCTGGCCATCAATGACGGCAGCAAGGATGACACCGGCGAACGGCTGGATCGGCTGGCCAGGCAAGATGAGCGCCTCACAGTGCTGCATCAGCCCAACCAGGGCAAGGCCATGGCCCTCAACAACGGATTGGCGCTGGCCAAAGGGGAAATACTGATCGGCATCGATGGCGATGCGGTGCTCGACCATGAAGCCGCTCGCTGGATGGTGAAGCATTTTCTCGACAGTCCCAAGGTCGGCGCCGTCACCGGCAACCCCAGGGTGCGTACCCGCTCCACCATCATCGGCAAGATCCAGACCGGGGAGTTCAGCTCCATCATAGGCCTCATCAAGCGGGCCCAGCGCATCTATGGCACCGTCTTCACCGTCTCCGGCGTGGTGGTGGCGTTTCGCAAGTCGGCGGTGGAGGCGGTGGGCGGCTGGAGCACCGACATGGTGACCGAGGATATCGACATCAGCTGGAAGCTGCAGCTCGCGGGCTGGCTCATCCACTACCAGCCCCAGGCGCTGTGCTGGGTGCTGATGCCCGAAACGGTGCGAGGTCTCTACAAGCAGCGGTTGCGCTGGGCCCAGGGCGGGGCCGAGGTATTTCTGCGCTATGGCTTGCAGGCGCTGCGTTGGCGCAATCGCCGTTTCTGGCTGCTGTTGCTGGAGTATCTCTCCAGCGTCGCCTGGTGTTACAGCATGCTGATGCTGGCGGTGAGCTGGCTGCTCAACCCCGAGCTGGAGGGGTTGGCAAGGGGGCACCTGTTCCAGTGGACAGGTGTGATGATGACCGGCATCTGCCTGCTGCAGTTCTCCGTCAGCATCTTTATCGACAGCCACTACGACAAGAGCATGGCCCGCAGCTTCATCTGGTGTGTCTGGTATCCCCTGATCTACTGGCTGCTCAATCTGGTGACAGTGATCGTCGCCGTGCCCAAGGCCATTTTGCGCCGTCGTGGTCAGTTGGCGGTCTGGGAAAGCCCCGACAGAGGAGAGTCGTTCCGTGACAAAGCATAAGCTGGCGCAGGAGATGATCATCCGCAATGGCACCCGGCGTAGCTGGCGTTACCGCGTGCGGGATATGTTGATCCTGCTGGTGACCTGGAGTGGCTGGCTGTTTCTGGTGCTGCAACCCTGGTTCAGCTACCTGGAAACGGGGGCGGAGGGAAACTTCATCGGCTCGCTCGATATGGTGGAGGTGGGGCAGCTGTTTCTGGCGCTGCTGTTCGGCATCTTCCTGCTGATCCACTCCTGGGCCAAATACAACAAGTTGTTGTACCGCCTGATGCGAAAGCGGGCGGCACAGCAGGACAAGTAAGCGAGAGGGGCCATGGGCCCCTCCGCCGTTTCTGGTGGCCACACAGGGCCATTCATAAACGTTGCCGGTGCCGGGATCTCCCGTGGATGTGGCCAGAGAAAATGCCAGTCTGCCTTCCGGCGCATTCACGTTGATAAACCAGAGGGTCATCAGGGACTGATGGCGTCTTTGCCGGATCTACCGACGCAGATTGTCGCGGGCGAGGCGCTGATGGTGGGTGTTGGCCCCGATTGCAACCCATTTCACATGCCTGTCCAGGTCAGTGCCGAGAGGGGATCTCCTTCCTTTAAAAAGCTCCTCTTGGGGCTATTTTCTTTGCCATCTCGTTCGGAACGGTGGCAACTACCCATCTTGATAGGGTTTCAAAAGACTATTGCCATCCCTTGTGGTTCATGTTTAGTATTCCGGCTCTAATTTTTTAAGTCGTTGTTTTATAAGGTTGTTTTTGACATGGATATCAGTATGAACCGAAAGAGATGGGTTGGCGTGCTGGTTGTGTGTGCTCTGTTGGCTGGGCTGGCCTGGTGGGTCAGGGGACCGCAATCCAAAGAGACAAACGACACTGTTGCCATCGGTGTGGAGGCAGAAGCCACCATGGAGCCTCTGGTATTGGCCGAACCCGTGGCTTCGGCTGCCTTGCCGGTACCGGAGCTTAAACCCATGCCGGTGGCAGAGAAGCCCGGTCGGCTCGGCGCGCAGGGGGGTTATGAACTGGATGAGCCCTGGCAGGCCGCCGAGGTGGATGCTGACTTCCCGTTGGCGGAGCCGGGTGAGGGGGTTGAGCAGCTTCAGCCCATCGCCTTGCAGGGTGACGAGCTGGGACGGGCCCAGATCGGTGACAGCGTGACCCTGCCGCTGCCCGATGGCAGCACTCTGAAGGCCAGGGTGACCAAGGTGCAGTTGCAACGGGGCGGTGAGCGCAACTGGCAGGGTGAAGTGCAGATCGACGGTGGCAGCTATCCGGTCAATTTCACCGTCGGCAAGCAGGCCACCTTCGGGTTTATCGGCACGCCGCAAGGCAGTTATTCCGTCGAGACCCTGGGGGGCAAAGGGTGGGTTTACAAGAACCCGCCACTGGATCGGGGTCATGGTGACAATGACGGCCTGATCCCGACACATCAATAACAACAGAAAAAGGAAAATCACATGCAAAGAACCACATTGGGAATCGTGGTCGCAGGCTTGTTGGGTGCTACACCGGCAGTGGCCAATACCATTGATCTGATGGTGCTGCACACCCCCGGGCTGGCCGCCCGCTATCAGGGGGATGCCCAGACCCGGATCCAGCACATGGTGAACGTCACCAACCAGATCTACGCCGCCAGCGGCCTGGATCTGACGGTGCGAGCCGTGCACAGCGCCGAAGTGGACTATCCGGACGGTGGCACCGACAACGCGGCGCTCAATGCCGTGACCAAACAGACCCACAAGGCGTTCAAGGAGGTGCCGACCCTGCGCACCCGCTATGGCGCCGACATGGTGGCGCTGCTGCGTCCCGATACCGGTAATCACGGTAGTTGCGGTCTGGCCTGGGTCGGCGGTTCGGCGACCTATGCCGACGGTCGCAAGGTCTACGCCGACGGGGATCTCTCCAAGGAAGCGGGCAAGATGTTCAGCCATGTCACCGCCACCGGTTGCGGTGATGTGGTGCTGGCTCACGAGCTGGGCCACAACATGGGGCTCAACCACTCCCGTCTGCAGGATGGCACGGGCGGCACCTATCACTATGCGCTGGGCCACGGAGTGAAGGGATCGTTCGCCACCGTGATGGCCTATCCCTCCAGCTTCGGGGTCTTCAGCAACGAGTACAAGTTCTCCAGCCCCGACCTAGTCTGCAAGGGCCAACCCTGCGGCGTGGATCACCTCGATGCGGCCAACGGCGCCGACGCGGTGCGAGCCCTGAAGGTCACTACGCCGCAGATCGCCGCCTTCTATCCCACCATGGTGACGGAGGAGGTGCCGGATCTGGGCGAGCTGGAGCGCACCCTCGAGCAGCGTCGTCAGGAGCTGGAGACGGCACGAACTCACTATAGTGAGCAGCTGGCGGCCCAGACTGCCCTGAAGGAGCGGCAGGAGACGCTGCTGGCCAACTTCGAGCGTTACCAGCGCGAGCAGGCGGATCTCAACCAGCGCAGCAACAAGGCGATCAAGGAGAGCAACCGGCTGGTGCAGCAGTACAACAGCTACAACGGCCGTTACAGCCTCGCCGAGTACCAGAAGATCCGCGTCATCCAGAACGACCTGCTGGCGCAGATCAACCAGCTGCGCAGCGAGAGCAACGAGCTGATCCGCCAGTACAACGGGATCAGCCAGCGCTATAACGACGAGGTGAAGGAGTACAACGGCAGTTGGGATCGTTACAACCAGCTGATTGCGGCGGTGAAGAGTGCCGATGGCAAGGTGGAGGAAGCCCGCCGCGAGGTGGAGCTGGCCGAGCACAGATACCAGTTGGCGCTGCTGCGCCAGCCGGCCGAGGTGTTGCCAGCCTGACAAGGCATGCCCGGGCTTGCCGGCCCGGGCATGGTGATTGACACCGGGAGACCGAACCGCCCCGTGGGCAGTTCGATCTCTGGGGGAAGGGGCCTGCGGGCCCCTTCGTTGTCTGTGCTTGTCACACATTGCCACAAACTTTCCCCCTGCTGGCAAAGTCTTGTGACCTGATGGGTCTGTAATGAAACCATGGACAGGGAGACGAGGCCCTGTGGTATGCAAACCAAGGAGCATGTGATGACGGGCAAACAGATGCTGTGGGGATGGCCACTGCTGGCGGTGGCCATCTGGTGGCTTGGCTATGGGGGGGATGCCGGCAATTTCTGGCCCTGGCGCCATGAGATGTTGCTGCTGACCGGCCTGCTGGGGATGGGATACATGGCGATCTCGCTGGTGCTGGCGCTGCGCCTGCCGCAGCTGGAAGCCTGGTGTGGCGGGCTGGATCGGATGCTGCGACTGCATCGTCACAGCGCCATTGCGGCGGCCCTGACCCTGACCGGCCACTGGTTGCTGGTGGAGGCCCCCAAGTGGGCGGTCTCGGCCGGCTGGTTGACGCGCCCCGCCCGCCGTGGCGCGGGTGGTGGCAACGGTGGGGGGGCCTCCCTCCATGCGCTGGGCAATGACCTGGGAGAGTGGGGTTTTTATCTGCTGATCGCCCTGGTGGTGGTGAGCCTGCTGGCGCTGGTGAGTTACGGGCGTTTTCGCCTGATCCATCGGCTGGCGCCCCTCATCTATCTGGCGGGCTGGATCCACGGGCTCTGTCTGCTGCCCAACATTGGCTGGCTGAGCCCGCTCGGCATCGCCATCTGGCTGCCCGGCGGGGTGGCGGCCCTCGGTGCGTTTTACTCCCTGCTGGGACGGGTGGGGGCCAGCGATCGACATGCCGGCCGCTTGGTTGCCGTGCGGGAGCTGGCGGATCAGACCTGTGAGCTGACCATGGCCCTTGAGACACCACTCGCCCACTATCGCCCCGGCCAGTTCGCCTTCTTCGAATTCGATGTCAAAGAGGGGCCGCACCCCTTCACCTTGGTGCGGGTCTCGCCGGATCGGCGCGAACTGGTGATCGCGGTGCGGGCGCTCGGGGATCATACCCGCGAGCTGGTGGCGGCGACCCGGGTCGGGGATCCGGTACGGGTGACCGGCCCTTACGGCGCCTTCGTCGCCCCCCTTGGCCGCGGCCGGTCACTCTGGTTGGGAGCCGGGATCGGCATCACCCCCTTCGTCGCCTGGCTGGAGGCGATGGCGGCCCGCGGTGAGCGCGGCGAGGGGATCACCCTGATCCAGTGTGCACCCGACAAGGTAGGAGCCGTCTATCGGGCGCGGATCGCCGAGCTGTGCCAGCGCACCGGGGTGCGTTATCAGCTGCATCTGGACAAGGAGGCGGGACGGCTGGATCTGGCGCGGGTCGCCGAAGGGGCGCCCGGCCAGGTCTGGTTCTGCGGCCCAGAGGGGATGGCAGACGCCCTGACCCGGCTGCTGCCGGACGGGCGTCTGCACCGCGAGCTATTTCGCTTTCGCTGACAACTGCTCGAGGGCGGCCTGTACCGCGGCCTCCAGCTGGGGGTCGCGCCCCGCCAGCATGTCGGCCGGGGTGAGGGGAACCTGGCGATCCGGGAGCAGCTCCTGATTTTCGTAGAAACTGCCGTCGGGTTTGCGCAGCCCCAGGCTCGGGATGCCGTAACCGAGCCCCGGGATCAGGCGGGACTCATGGGCATAGACGGTGGTGCCGGTGCCGGGAACCGGCTCACCTATGATGGGGCCAATCTTGAGGGCGCGGTAATACTCGGGAAAGGCGGAACCTTCCGAGTAGCTGCCGGCATTGGCCAGCACCACCGAGGGTTTGGTCCACTGGCGGGTGGCGGCATCCGTTGCCCCCTTGCCAAGGCGCGGCCAGTTGACCGCCATCCCCTTGGCGCGGCCATTGCCGGTGAGAAACTCCACCAGGGTATTGGCGAGATAGCCCCCCTTGTTGAAACGCACGTCGACGATCAGGGCCTCGCTGCCGCGCAGCCGCCCGAGCGCCTGTGCCACCAGCTCCTCGTAGACGGCGTTGCTCATCTCCGGCAGATAGACGTAGCCGACGCGCCCCTTGCTCAGGGTCGCCACCCGATCGCGCCGCTTGGCGACCCAGGCATCGAGTTGCAGGGCATACTCCTGCTGCAGATCGATGGCGGTCACCTCCACCTCGTCAGGCTCCTTCTGGCCCGCCTGCTGGAAGGTGAGGGCAAGCCGGGTTCCGGCCTGATGGTTGAGCGCCTGATCGAGGGCGGCCAGATCCGGGATGGGGGTGTCGTTGATGGCGAGCAGGCGCGCGCCGGCCCGGATATCGCTCTCCTGATCCAGCGGGCCGCCGGCCAGCAGGCTGGTCAGCATCACCCCCTGTTTGCTCTCCTGCCAGTAGCCCCCCAGGCTGGCGGTGTCATCCGCCAGACGCGGGAAGGGGGCCGGGCCATAGCCCCAGGTGTGGGAGACGTTCAGCTCGCCGGCCAGCTCGGCCAGCAGATTGCCGAAGTCGCGGCCATTGTTGATGCCGGGCAGCAGGGCGCGGTAGCTGGCGACATAGCCGTCCCAGTCCACCCCGTTCATGTCGTCGCGATAGAACTCCTCCCGGGTGAGCCGGGTGATCTGGTCGAAGGCGGCATTCATGCGGGCATGCCAGCCGCTGTCCGATGGCAGGGCAAAGGGGGCGCTGATGGCTTCGCCAGATTCGAGGGCTACCTGGGTTACCTCTCCCTCCCGCACCAGGGTGGCGAGGGTGGCCTCCTTGTTGAGGCTGGCCAGGGCGGGACCGGGCTGCTCGGCAAACAGCTGGCGAGTCTCTCCCTTGCGCAGATCCAGGGTGTAGCCCTTGATCTCGCTCTGTTCGCCGGTGCCGGGCTCTTCCACCAGATAGGTCAGCTGATCATTGACGAGACGGCTGGCGAGCAGGGTGCCGGCGGGCAGCAGTTGCAGCGCCTCCCGATGGGCCAGGCGATCGGTCTCGAAGCCATAGCCCTCCTTGGGCGGTGCCTGTTCGGCCAGGAAGTCGGCCTTGGCGGCGCGACTGCTGTAGATGCCGAGCAGGTTGTTGCCAAGGGGCTCGCCATCGGCCCCCAGGGCGCCGTACTTGGTCGATTGCCAGTAGAGGATGCCGCCATCCTCGCTCCAGGCGGGGGCACTCTCCTGATAGCCGCTCAGGCTCACATTGACCGGCTTGGCCTTGGCATCGCCGGTGTCGATGACGGCGATCTCCTGCTGGGCCGAGTCCGGGCGCAGGGTGAGCGCCAGATGGCGGGAGTCGGGGGCGAAGGCGAGATCCACCTCGTGGCGGGCGGGGTTGAAGCTGGCGGGCACCAGTTCGCGCTGCTTGTTGCTCGCCAGATCCAGCAGGTGGATGGCCTGGCCGTCCACCACGAAGGCGAGCTGCTTGCCATCGGGGGAGAGTACGGGCCGACTGATCCCCTTGCCGGGAATGGCCAGCAGCAGGCTCTCTTGCAGGCTGCCCGGATCGCTGAAGAGGCGCTCCGGGTCCGCCTTGCGCAGGCGATAGAGGGCGGCGGGCCCCTGCTGCTCCGAGAGATAGATAAGCGAGCGCTCCTTCTCGGCGTAGAGGGGGCTCGACTGCTCGCCGGGATCCCGGGTCAGCCGGCGTACCCGCTCCCGCTCCGGATCGACGGCAAACAGATTGCCCTCGCTCACCAGGATCAGCTCCTTGCCCTCCTCGCTGACCAGCGCCTCGTCGGCATGGGTCAGGGACTGGCTCTGTTCATCCGGCTCCGTCGCCACCTGAGGCGCGATGGTCAGCTTGCGCGGCTGGGTGCTACCGGCGTCGAGTCGATAGATCTCCCCCAGCCAGGACCAGACCAGATCGCCACCGCGGGAGGCACTGAGCCCCCGCACCGGATGGCCCTGGTAGTGGGTGAGCTGCTGCTCCTTGCCGCTGGTGAGATCCCGTTGCCAGACGTTGAAGTCCCCGCTGCGCTCGCTGAGATAGAAAAGGGCGTTCCCGTCGTCGCGCCAGACCGGATCGCTGGCGGCGATCCTGTCTTCGGTCAGTTGCCGGTGCTGCTTGCCGTCAAACAGCCAGAGGCGGGAGACGGCGAAGGATTGCTGGTGCTTGCGAAAGGGCTGATCCATGGTCGGCATTTGGTAGGCCAGTCGCTCCCCGTTGGGGCGGGCCAGGGTGGCCGGCAGCGGCAGATCGGCCTGCAGCTTGCCGCCAGTCACCTGCGTCCAGTAGAGGGCGCTGCCCTGCATCCCTTCGGCGACGAAGTGGTCGGCCTTCGAATCCCAGGGGCGCTGGCTGCTCAGCAGCAGGCGCTTGCCATCCGGGCTGAAGGCTTGGGGCAGATCGGCGCGCGAGTCGCGGGTGAGGCGCACCATCTCCCCGCCGCTGGCGGGCACCACGAAGACGTCTTCGTTGCCGTAGAGGTTGGCGGCAAAGGCGATCAGCTTGCCATCCGGCGACCAGATCGGTCGCTGGCTCAGGTAGTCGCCGCCGGTCAGCGCAGTGGCAGGCCCTCCGTCGGCGCTGCCGACGAAGATGCGCCCCTGCCAGGTGAAGGCGAGTTGCTTGCCATCAGGGGAAAGGGCAGGCTCGCGTAGCCAGAGTGCCTCGGCGGCGAAGCTGGCGGGCAGCCAGAACAGCAGGGGAGAGAGCAGCAGGGGGATGAAACGGCACGAAGAGCGCATGGCGGGGTCCTGTCGAAGAGTCGAATCCTTATCTTCGCCGATCATCGGTGTGGGGGCTAGCTGGAATTGCACTCGTATCTTGTTGTTTTAATTATTAATTAATAAAAAACAAACAGGCGACTCAAGGAAAGGCACAGCGGGGACGCAAGATATGTTTATCTGACATATTGAGTATTGATGGCGATCCAATATCATGGCGCTCGCTTGCCAGTTGGCTGGCGAGATTCAGATGATGAGATCAAACGCAAAAGCCCGCACCAGAGGCTTGCCGAGGGATGGAATGAGAGCCGTATTGCTGTGTCTGTTGGGGCTTTGGCCCGCATTGAGTTTTGCCACCCTGTCTGCCGACATGGTGGTGGTGAAGAAATCCACCTATAGCCTGACCCTGATGAAGGATGGCAAGGAGGTGAAACGATACTGGATTGCCCTGGGGCCGGCTCCCATGGGACACAAGCAGCGGGAAGGGGATCAGCGCACACCGGAAGGGCGCTACACCCTGGACTACAAGAAGACCAACTCCGGCTTCTACAAGGCCATTCATATCAACTACCCGAACCTGCAGGACATCCAGCGTGCCAATGAGCTGGGGGTCAATCCTGGTGGCATGATCATGATCCACGGTCAGCGCAACAACGTGGGCAACGTTAGAGTACAGCCCTCCAACTGGACCAACGGCTGCATCGCCATGCTGAACCACGATCTGGATGAGATCTGGGATGCCATCGAACCCGGTACGCCCATCGTCATCGAGCCCTGATTCGGGTAGAGACAGATAAAAATACAAAAACGGCAGACCCTGGGTCTGCCGTTTTTTATTGCCATTTTTTATTGAAAAACAGCCTTACTTCAACCGGTTGCCGTTGTTGAGCTGGGTCTTGATCAGCGCTTGCAGCACGGCCATCAGGGCCGCCCCCGTCATGCCGAACATCAGCACGCCATTGGCCGCCTCCAGCGGTCCCAGCATCTTCCACTGCTGCTGCATCACTATGTCGCCATAGCCGAGTGAGGTGAAGTTGACCCCGGAGTGGTAGACGGCCTCATAGATCTGATCGAACTGGCCAAGGCCGAGAAACAGCAGGCCCCAGATCATGATCTGGATGAAATTCCCCAGCATCAGCAGGACCATCACCACCAGCAGGGGGCCGACGCCACGGCCCAGCCAGCCCGGGGTGGGGTTGTTGTGGACCTGGTTGATATAAAAACGCACCGCCCGAAAGGTCAGGCTGGCTTGCAGGACAAGGCAGATCAGCATGGTAGGCAATCCCACCAGCAGGTTCATCAGCATCATGGGTGGCCCTCATGGTTGGTTGGATCAAACGGGATGGCGGTCCCGGGTATCGGGCCCGCCAGTAGTGACATCATCGTCATGGGTGAGGCTCCCCGGGGATCATAGAGATCCCGTTTCTGCGCCCCGCCCGCCAGCGCTCCAGCACCCAGATGGCGCCCCAGGCGTAACAGGAGACCAGGATGAACAGGGCGAGCCGGAACAGGGAGGCCTGCATCACATCCTTGCCGTTGGCGCTGTCTTGGATCGCCGGCCCCAGCAGGATGATCACCGTCATCAGGGCGTTGCTCCAGAAGGAGGCGGGCAGACGGCTCGGCACTATCCGGAACAACCGACGGCCGAGCCAGAGGCAGATCAGCATGACCCATAGCATCAACATCCAGAGGCTGGGCAGCAGGGCCAGGCCGAACCAGGCGAGAGCCGCGATCAGGGCGCCCATCAGGGTCGAGCCCACCAGCTCCTTGCCGGCGTTGCGCGCCTGGGTGGTGCAGGCCTGCTGGCTCAGCGCCACCGTCTTCATAATGGCGGCCAGATAGTGGGCCGGATCCTGCAGCGCCATCACCAGCACGGGCAGCACTATGATGACGGCGCGTAGCGCCACCCAGCCAGCATTGTCCGGACTGAGGTGTTCGGGTTTGGGGAGGGGGGCCCCCTCATCCGGAAACAGGTTGTGGGAGACCGAGCTGATGAAGGCGCCCAGTATGATGCCGATCGCCAGCGCCTGGATCACCACGAAGGCGAGGGCCTGGCTTGCCGTGCCTGCCACCGGGATCAGGGTGAGGGTGGCCACGAGCAGCAACAGCAGCGGGTTGCCGTTTTTCAGCCCCAGATAGAAGAGGCCGAACAGCAGCAGGGCGATCAGCAGCATGGCGCTGGTGCCATAGTGCTGGAGCAGGGGCACCATCAGCACGCCAGTGCCCATCAGCACCATGAGTGCGCCCCCTATCATCAACCCCTTCATGGTGGAGAGTGGCGGGCCCGGCTTGCACAGCAGCATGATCACCACCAGGCTGCTGAGGTGTGGCAGGGGCAGCGCCAGGCCATAGGTGATGAGGATGCACAGCCCCATGCCCAGGGTCAGCCTGAGGATTGCCTTGTCGGCCCTGTGCATCAGCCTCTTCCTCGCTGGTTCATGACGGGCACGCTCAATAGAGATAGGAGAGCAGGCTCATCAGCCTGATGAAGAGGGCTCCCAGGCCGTTCATCAGCCAGTTGTCGCCACTGTAGACCAGTACTTCGGCCTGGCCGCCGACCCGGATCCCCTGCAACCGTGACAGCTCTTCCTTGTCGAACTCGATGGCCACCGGGAAGCGCTGGGCCTGGCGCAGCCAGTCGCGGTTGTTCTGCACTGTGGGCAGGCTGCCCGCTGCCGTCTGGTTGCCGGCACTGACCCCGTTGCCCAGGCTGCGGATCCGCCCTTTGAACACCTGACCCGGCATCACATCCAGCACGATGGCGACCTCGTCGCCCGGTTTCAGATTGCCCAGGTTGTTCTCCGTCATGTCGGCGCTGATCCAGACGTCGTGGATGGCGATCAGCGTCATGGCGGGAGCCCCTGCCGAGACAAACTGGCCGACGTCGGTACGCAGATCCGTCACCAGCCCGCGGGAGGGGGCGAGCACCCTGGTGTGGGCGAGATCCAGCTCGGCCTTTTCGATGGCGGAACGGGCACTCATCAGCTGGGAGTTCTTGTCACCGCTGTTGCCGGCGGCCTCTTTGGCCTGGATCAGGCTGGCCTCGGCCGCCTTGACCTGGCTCTGGGCCTGTACCCTTGTGGCGCGGGCCACTTCGAGGCGGCGCACCGAGATGGCGCCCGGATCCTCGGCATAGAGCCGCTCCTGGCGATTGGCATCCTGTTCGGCCTTGAGGCGGTTGGCCTTGGCGGCCTGGAGCGAGGCCTCGGCGGCGGTGACACCGGCCGAGGCGGCGTTGACCGAACGCAGCACCGAGTCGTAATCGGATCTGGCCCGTTGCAGCGCTATCTGGTACTGGCTCGGATCGATCTCGAACAGGGGCTGGCCCTGGGCCACGTCGTCATTGTTCTTCACCAGCACCTGCTGCACCTGGCCGGAGACCTGGGCGGCGATGGGGACCACGAAGGCCTGCACCCTGGCCTGTGAGCTGTAGGGAGTCAGGCGATCGGCGGCAAAATACCAGAGCAGGCTAAGGCCGATGAGGGCGAGCAGCAGCTGGGTCGCGACGCGGCTCCCCTTGCCCGCAGGGGCAGGGGGAGCAGACGGAGTGGGTTGGGAAGGCTGGGGATCTTGGCTCATGGTCTTCTCGTCATCACATTAGGGGGCACGGGCGGCGGGCAGGGGATCGGTCAGCATGGGGCCCCAGTCGCTGCGCGATTGCATCTCCTGGCGGCTCTGCTCGTCGAGCAGGGGACGAGTGCGTCCCTGCTGCCAACCGCCTCCCATCGCCTTGTAGAGGGAGATCAGGCTGAGCATCACGTTGCCGCGGCTGCTGACCAGTCGCTCCTGCTGACTGAACAGGGCACGCTGGGAATCGAGCACCCGCTGGAAGTCGGCCATGCCCTCACGGTAGCGGATATTGGCTATCTCGAGGGAGCGGCGGGCGGCCTGCTCCGTCTGCTCCAGCAGCCCTATCTGCTCTTCGTTTTTGGCAAAGCCGATGGCGGCGTCGTCGATCTCGCGGGCCGCAGTCAGCAGGGTGTTCTGGTAGCTCTCCTTGAGCTGCTGGAAGCGCGCATCCTGCACCAGCACGGCATTGCTGAGCAGGCCATGGTCAAACACATTCCATTTGAAGCTTGGTCCTATTCCCCAATCCAGGGTGGTACTGCTGCCGGAGAGTGAGGTGGCCGAGAGGCCGAGGGATCCCAGCAAGGTCAGGGAGGGGTAGAGCTCGGCTTCGCTGACGCCGATCAGGGCCGACTGGGCCGCCATCAGTCGCTCGGCACTGCGCACATCGGGGCGACGGCGGATCAGATCTGCCGGCAGCTCGCTGGCCAGCTGCAGGCTGGCGTGCGGGATTTTGCCAGTGTTGTCGCTCATCTCGGGCAGGGGGCCGGGGGCGCGAGCCAGCAAGGTGCTCAGGGCATTCTGGCTCTGCCGCAGACTGGCCTCCAGCGCCGGGATCCCGGAGAGGGTGCTCAGGTACTGGGTCTTGGCCTGCTGCACGTCCAGCTCGTCACTGTTGCCGCTGCGAAACTGCTTCTGGGTGATCTCCAGACTGCGCTGTTGCAGGCGGGCGTTCTCCCGGGAGATCTGCAGCCGCGCCTCCAGGGTGCGGATGTTGACGTAGAGAGTGGCGACCTGGGCGGCCATCAGGACCTGGATATCGTCGTACTGGGCCAGGGTCGCAAAGTAGCTGGCATCGGCCGCTTCAATGCTGCGCTGGAATTTGCCCCAGAAATCGATCTCCCAGCCGAGGTTGGCCCCAAGGTTGTAGCTCACGAAATCGGTGTTGGGACCATCCCGCACCTGGCCGACCGGCATGGCGCTGCCGCTGACCTGCTGCAACTGGGGATAGCGGCTGGCATCTGCGATGCCGAGCTGGGCCCTGGCCTCCAGGATGCGCAGGCCGGTGGCGCGTACGCTGTGGTTCTTGCTGAGCGCTTCCTGCACCAGGGCGTCGAGCACGGGATCCTGGAACTGGGTCCACCACTGGTCGTTGGTGTCGACAAACGAGTTTCCTTTGACCTGGCCGAGGGAGCCCCCCTGCCAGGTGTCGGCGGCGCCTCCCCCGGGTTTGACATAGTCCGGCCCCAGGGTGGTACAGGCGCTCAGCAGCAGGCTGCCGAACAGGGCGACCCCGAGGGGCGCCCTGTGATGAAGGTGACGACTTGGCTTAGGGGGCATCTTGCGGCTCTGCGGCTTGGTTGTCGCTGCCCTGGGGGGCGAGATGGTGCCCGGCCACCCAGGACATGAAGACCTGATAGCCGATGGCGAGCAGAGTGGCACCGACAAACATGCCGAGGATGCCGCTCGATACCATGCCGCCCAAGGCGCCCAGCAAAATGATCGGCATGGGGGCGTCGACACCGCGTCCCAGCAGGATGGGCTTGAGCACGTTGTCAGCCAGGCCGGAGGCTACCAGCATCACGGTGTAGATGATGGCCGGCACGGTGGCGTAGTCGCCGCTACTCCAGATGTAAATGACGGCGGGGATGAAGATCACCGCGGCCGGGATCTGGGCGATACCGAGGATCAGGGCAACCAGGGCGATGAGGCCGGGTGCCGGGATGCCGGCGATGGCGACCGAGAGACCCAGCAGGATGGCCTGGATAAAGGCGACCCCGATCACCCCCATGGCTACGGCGCGGATGGTCGCGGTACAGAGGGTGGCGAATTCGTCACCCCGGGCATCGCCCATGACGCGGGTGGAGATGGCCTTGGCGCTCTGATGGCCCGGCATGCCGTAAGCCATGATGATGCCGGCGATGGCGAAGGAGAGGATGAACTGCAGTATGCCGGTCCCCATGCTGGCCACCATGCCGAGCGCCGTCTTGGCGATGTTGCCAATCTTGGGCTGCATGCTCTGGATAAAGGCGGGCAGATCGGTCGCCGCCATGTGCCAGGCGGCATAGAGCTTGTCACCTATGACAGGCCAGCCCGCCACCGACTCCTTGGGCAGGGGAAGTTGCAGGGTGTTGTTCCTCATGTCGTGGATGAGGCTTGTGATGGTGTCGGCCAGCGAGCTGGTCAATATCGCCGTGGGCACCACGATCAGGGCTATGCCTCCCAGTACCAGCAGGGTCGCCGCCCGGCCCTGGCGATTGCCCAGTCGTGCCGCCAGGCGCTGGTGAGCGGGATAGAGGGTCACGGCCAGGATCAGGGCCCACAGCATCAGGGTCAGGAAGGGAGAGAAGATCCCGTAGCAGATGATAACCAGGGCCAGGATCAGTCCCGCCTTGATAAGTACATCCAGCAACTTGTTAAACAAGCGGCGTTCCAGTTCCGGGTTGGTATCGTATTGCATAGCGGGCTCTCACGGTGAAAGTGAAGTCGGATTTATCTCATAGGGTGTTATTTTCAGCGGGGCATTTTTAAATTCACTAGCTGTCCCCAAGCTTAACCAGCTAACTATTTATAAAAACAAGGCAATTAAATGACATTGTGTATCAATGCATTACATGGCTGCTTTGGTGTGTCTCACATTTTGATGAATATCAAATATCCCCCTTTTATATACGCTAGTCATTATTTGAATATAGAGCCTGATGATTAATTAGAAAGTTTAATAAGTGGTGTTATTTATATTTTTCAGAATAAAGCTTTGCTCATTTATGGTTGTTAGCTGAGTTATCAGTATCTATTTCTGCGGTGCGTCTTGAAGGGCGTGGAAAATATTTTTTGCATCCTCCATGACAGAAATCATACCGGTTATGGGCAGGGGGGCGCCGGGCAAGCACGACGTGCTGGCACTGACAGAGTCATCACTTGCGACAGAAGTTAGCGTTTCTGCGCGGCTATGGTAGCTTGCTGGTTTTGTTCGGTTGTGGAAAACAGATATGGACGTCAATCCTGCAGCGCTGTCTGGCGGTGCTTCTCGCCTGTCCCAAGTGCGCTGGTGGCAGGCGACACTCGATATTTTGCCCCTCTCCATCTCGGTCATCCCCTGGGGGATATTGTGCGGCGCCCTGGCGCTGCAGGTGGGGTTGAGCCCGCTGCAGGCCCAATGCATGTCGCTGCTGGTCTATGCCGGCGCAGCCCAGCTTTCGGCCACCACTTTGTTCGGGGCGGGCACGCCGCTGCTGCCCATCATGGGGTCGACGGTTGTCATCACCTCCCAGCATCTGCTGTACGGCTTTACCTTTCGCCGCGACGTGCTGCCGCTCTCCCTGCGCTGGCGCGCGAGTCTCGCCTTCTTTCTGACCGACGAGATGTTTGCGGTGGCGCTCAAGGATAGGGAGCACAACGGGCGCTTCGACCCCGCCTATGCCCTGATCGCGGGCTTCGTCTTCTATCTGTTCTGGAATCTGGCGACCCTGCTCGGCATCGCCGCCGGCCAGTACATCGACGGGCTGGAGCAGATGGGACTGGATTTCGCCATCGCGGCCACCTTTATCGCCATGACCATCCCCGCCATGAAGAACCTGCCCATGGTGGCGGCGACCCTGGTGAGCGGATCCATGGCGCTGCTCACCAAGCCACTGTTGGCGGAGGTGTACATTATCGTCTCGGCTCTCTCCGGCATGGTGGTGGGCTACGTGCTGCACCGGATGAGGAGATAAGCATGACCTGGCTGATGATAGGCCTGCTGGCCCTGATCACCTTCTTCAACCGCTTCGCCTTCTTCTCGCGCCTGACCCGTTACCAGCCCGGTGCCGAGATGGGGGCCTTCCTCAGCTTCTCGGCCCAGTCGGTGCTGACTGCCATCTGGTTGCCCATCGTCTTCAGCTACGAGCCGGGGCAGGGGGTGACCTGGGATCCCGACTATCTGGCCGCCACCCTGCTGGTGACGGTTCTGACCCTGCTGCGGCTGCCGACCCTGGTGGTGGTCGTGGTCGGCATGGGGGGCTTCTTCCTGCTGCGCTGGCTGGGGGGCGTGGCAGTGCTGTTGTCCTGATGGCGAAAGGGGCGTGATCTCGCATGGCGGATGTCATTTAGTGACATCCGCCATGTTGCCAATGTCACTTCAAAAAAAGCCTTCAAAGGGTAAGGATATGGTGTCATCTGCATAGGAGCGCCCCATGTCTTTCACCCAAGCCTGCCAGCGTATCGTCCGTGATCCCCTGCTGTCACCAGCCCAGAAGAGCCACGCCATGGCGCTGGCCGCCGAAAATGCCCTGCCCTATCCCGACCTGCCCGAGGCGGTAAGCGAGGCGATGGCGCAGGGGTTTATCTGCGACATGTTCGAAGGGCATGCTCCCTACAAGCCGCGCTATGTGCTGCCCGACTATGAACGTTTCCTCCGTCAGGGCTCCGCCTGGCTGGAGCTGGCCCCGCCACAGGACTTTGACGAGGCACTCGATGCCCTGCGCATCCTTTATCACCATGTTCCCTCCGTCACCGGCATGCCGGTCTGGCTGGGGCGGCTCGATCACCTGTTGCTGCCTTTCGTCGGCGGGCTGGATGACGATGCGCTCTATCGCAAGCTGAAAGCATTCTGGATCTATCTGGATCGGGTACTGCCGGATGCCTTCATGCACGTCAATATCGGCCCTGATGACAACCGTCTCTGCCGCCTGATCCTGCGCATCGACGGCGAGCTCAAGCAGGTGGCGCCGAATCTGACCCTGTTCCACGATCCTGCCGTGACGCCGGATGCGCTGCTGTTGCAAGGGGTGAAGAATATCGCCAGTTGCAGCAAACCCCATATCGCCAACTACCCGATCCACAGCGCGACCTTCGACGAGCGCGGCTTTGGCATCGTCAGTTGTTACAACGCCCTGCCGCTGGCCGGTGGCGCCAACACCCTGGTACGGCTTTCTCTCAAGCGGGTGGCCGAACAGGCGCAGGGGATCGACGATTTTCTCGGTTGCCTGCTGCCCCACTACTGTCGCCTTGCCTCCCAGTTGATCACGGCGCGCGCAGCGTTTCTGCACAGTGAGTCCGGCTTCTTCGACAGCTTCCTGCTCAAGGAGGAGCTGCTGGAAGAGGAGCGCTTCGTCCCCATGTTTGGCATCTATGGCATGGCGGAGGCGGTCAATATCCTGATGGACAAGGAGAATCTGCCGGATCGCTACGGCCGTGAGGAGGAGGCGAACCAGCTTGGCTATCGCATCTCTGCCCAGCTTGCCCGTTACGTGCAGGAGACGCCTCAGCCCCACGCCTGGCGGGGCCATGCGCTGCTTCACTCCCAAGGCGGTCTCAGCGTGGATGTGGGCGTGACCCCGGGGGTACGCATTCCCTATGGTCAGGAGCCGGATCCCGCCAGCCATGTGCTGGCCCTGGCGCCCCATCACGGCTTTTATCACTCGGGGATCAGCGAGATCCTCACCCTGGAGCCCACCATTCGCCAGAATCCGCAGGCGTTGCTGCAGCTGTGCAAGGGGGCACTCGCCATCGGTATGCGGGAGTTCACCGCCAACGTGGCGGACAGCGATCTGGTGCGGGTGACCGGCTACATGATCCGCAAAAGCGATGTGGCCCGTTTTGCCGAAGAGGGCTCGCGTCTGCAGACCACCTGCCTTGGTGCCGAGGCGAGCGAGGTGACCGCCATTCGCCAGCGGGCGCCGCGGGTCATCGCCCATGAGGCGCTCGTCAGCGAATTGTGAATGGCGGCGACATGAAAGATTGCGCCAGGCAGTGCAGCGCCCGGGTCAGCCGGGTGTTGCCCTTCTCCTGTGTCGATGGGCCGGGCAACCGCCTGGTGCTGTTTCTGCAGGGGTGCAATTTCAACTGCCCAAGTTGCCACAACCCCCACACCATAGGGCTGTGCGATCACTGTGGTGACTGCGTGCCAGGTTGCCCAAGCGGGGCCCTGACCCTGGATGAGGGCAGGGTGAGCTGGCAGGCGGCGCTTTGTACCGATTGCGATTTCTGTCTGGAAATCTGTCCCCGCAGCGCCAGCCCCAAGACCAGCATCATGACGGTGATCGAGGTGCTGGTCCTGCTGCGCCGCTACGGCCCATTGCTCACCGGCATTACCGTCTCCGGCGGCGAGGCGACGACCCAGCTCCCCTTCGTGATCGCCCTGTTCACCGCCATCAAGCAGGCGCAGGATCTGGCGCACCTGACCTGCCTGCTCGACAGCAATGGATCTCTGGCGGAAACCGGCTGGCGGCGACTGTTGCCCGTGCTCGATGGCGCCATGATCGATCTGAAGGGGTGGCGAGAGTCGGTACATCTCTCCTTGACCGGCTATGGCCGCGAGCGGGTGCTGGCCTCGCTGCAACTGCTGGCGGAGGAGGGCAAGCTGGCCGAGCTGCGCCTGCTCCATGTGCCGGGGCGCAGCGATTTTCTCGATGGGCAGGGGGAGCTGGCGCCTGACCTGATCGCCTTCTTGCGGCGATTGGGATCTGTGCCCATCCGCCTCAACGGTTTTCGTCACCACGGGGTGCGCGGCGAGGCACGAAACTGGCTGCAGGCATCCCGCAGCGAACTGGTCTTGCTGGCCAATCGGCTAACCGGGATCGGTTTGGGGCCAGTCTCGTTGCCAGCCCTGATGAGTGAGTAGTTATCCGGATCTGCAGGGCAGGATAAAGGCTGCAACTGTGATTTCTGTCTATTGGTCGGGGAGCCGGACGGCGGCTAGAATATCGGCCATTCTCCCTCAATGACAGATAATCATGAGTGAAAGCAAGGCGTTATATCGGGTTCAGTTCATTTGCCACAGCGAGCGCTATGAGGTGTATGTGCGCGAGGTCAATCAGGGGCAGCTGTTCGGTTTTATCGACATTGCAGATTTTGTCTGGGACACCCACTCGGCTCTCATCGTCGACCCCAGCCACGAGAAGCTCAAGAGCGAATTTGCCGATGTGCGCCACACCCTGATCCCCATGCACCAGGTGCTGCGCATCGATGAGGTGCAAAAACAGGGGGCTGCCCGCATCACCGAGCTTGGCAACAACGTCTCTCCCTTCCCCGGCCCCATCTATACCAAACGCCCCTGATATCGGGGTCATGTTTCGCCCAGCCTGAATATGACTTGCCGCCCGCTCAGGGCGGTGAGAGATCCCGCCCCAGCGCCAGGATCCGTTGCCGGAACCAGTTGCGTGCCGAACTCTCTCCGGTCGGGCCATACCACACCAGGCTGTGGCTCACCTTGCCGTAATCGAACGGGGCGGGACGCAGCGCCAGATCCGCCTGCTTTGCCATGTGGGCGGCCCAGCCGCCGACGGCGGTGAGGATCAGATCCGTCCTGGGCAGCAGGGCTGCCGCGCTGGAAAAATCCGGCATGGTGGCGCCAATTTGGCGCCTTACCTGCTGCTGGGCCAGGCTCTGCTCGAAGAAGGGATTGGCCAGTTCGTTGTCGCGAATGGCGATATGGCGCCAGCTCAGGTAGGCGTCGAGATCCCAGTGTCGCGCCAGGGCCGGGTGATTTCGGCGCAGCAGGCAGACGAGCTTCTCTTCCCGCAGGGTTTCCCATACCAGCCCGGATTGGCGGGGCGGGGGCTGGCTCTGATCATGGGGCAGGATCACGAAATCGAGCTTGCCCGCGACCAGCGCCTCCAGCCCCTGTTCATCCTTGTTCCAGATCTCGGGAACCAGCCCGGGCACCTCCTGCATCAGCTGGCCCAGAATGGGGCCGACCGGCCAGGTCATCATGCTCTCCCGCATTCCCAGGCGCAGGGTACCCTGCCACTGCAGAGGGTCGAAGGCGTTTTGCTGGGTCAGGCCGCTCAGCTCGCTCAGCAGCCGGTGCAGGGTAGGCGCCAGCCGTTCGGCGAAGGGGGTGAGCAGCAACTGGTTGCCCTGGCGGTAGAGCAGCTGGTCACCGAGCAATTCCCGCAACTGGTTGAGGGTTTTGCTGACGGTGGAAGGGGTGGTGCAGAGTCGCTCGGCGCAGCGGGTGACGCTCTGGCAGTCGAGCAGCAGGTGCAGGGTGACCAGATGGCGTCCTCCCAATCGGGACAGGGCAATCAGATCCATAAAGGCTCCTGAAAGAGGATGAAAGCGACAAGAATCGACAAGCTGCCTACGGTACTGACGAGCGCCAAGGTTGGGAAGCCAATTCGGGGTGACCGGATGGCGAACTCATGCTTGGGCGGGAGAGTGCAATCAGGTATCTGATGACTTCTGAAGTTGCATAAAGCGGGCAGGGGACAAGAAAAAGCCCCGCCAAAGCGGGGCTGACGGGATTAGCCCTGGAGCACGGCGGCCATGGCATCGGCCACGTAGTCGACGTTGCGGCTGTTGAGGCCGGCCACGCACATGCGACCGGAGCGCACCAGGTAGACGGCGAACTCCTCGCGCAGACGGTCGACCTGCTCCGGCGTGAAGCCGGTGTAGCTGAACATGCCACGTTGGTTGATGAAGTAGCCAAAATCGCGGCCCGGCACCTTGGCGCTCAGCACTTCGTAGAGCTTCTGGCGCATTCCCTTGATGCGGATGCGCATTTCGGTCACCTCATCCACCCACATGGCGTGCAGCTCGGGCTGACTCATCACGGCCGCGGTGATCTGGCCGCCGTGGGTGGGCGGGCTGGAGTAGTTGCGGCGCACGGTGGCCTTCATCTGGCCCAGCACCCGGCTTGCCTCTTCGGCGTTCTGGCAGATGACCGACAGGCCGCCGCAGCGCTCGCCGTAGAAGGAAAGGTTCTTGGAAAACGAGTTGCTGACGAAGAAGCTGACACCGGCGGCGACCATGGCGCGAATGGCGTAGGCATCCTCCTCCAGGCCGTCGCCGAAGCCCTGATAGGCGATATCCATAAAGGGGATCAGCTTCTTCTCGACCACAAGGGTGATTACCTGGTCCCACTGGGCGCGGGAGAGATCCACCCCGGTCGGGTTGTGGCAGCAGGGGTGCAGCAGCACGATGCTTTGCGGCGGCAGCTGGTTCAGACAGTCGATCATGGCGTCGAAACGGACGCCGCCGGTGGCCGCATCATAGTAGGGGTAGTCATGCACCTTGATGCCGGCCCCCTCGAACATTGCCTTGTGGTTGTCCCAGGTGGGATCGCTCACCCACACCTCGGAGGTCGGGAAGTAGCGCTTGAGCAGATCGGCGCCGATCTTGAGGGCGCCAGAGCCACCAATGGTCTGAATGGTGGCGATCCGCCCCGCCTTGACCGCCTCATGGTCGGCACCAAACAGCAGGTGTTGCACCGCGGTGCGGTAGTTGGCGGCACCCTCCATCGGCTGGTAGGGACGCGGCGCCGGTGCGGCGGCGCGCTGGGCCTCGGCCTGTTGCACCGACGGCAGCAGCGGGATGCGCCCCTGCTCGTCGTAATAGAGACCGATCCCCAGGTTCACCTTCTGCTCACGGGTGTCTTTGTGAAAGGTCTCGACCAGGGTCAGGATGGGGTCGCCAGCGTAGGCGTCGACGTGTTCAAACATGGGGGGTCCTTGCGAAATAAAATCCAGATGATGGCGATCAATGATCGGCGGTCATCATGGCGTAAAGCGGGCGAGGGCTCAAGCCCGGCGCACGTGGGGATGGCGGCTTCAGGCGATCATTTGCGGGCCGGGGGCTTCCCGATTATTTCAGGTAGGATCGCAGGACGCTGACCACCTGGTCGAGATCTTCCATGCGCTCGGCCGGAGTGGCTTCTGCGGCGCCAAGATGCTCGCGCATATGGCCCTCCAGCACTTCCAGCATCAGGCCGTTGACGGCGCCGCGAATGGCCGCGATCTGCTGCAGGATGGCGGCGCAGTCGCTCTCCTGCTCCAGGGCATGCTCCAGTGCACTGGCCTGGCCCTTGATGCGGCGAACCCGCGTCAGCAGCTTCTTCTTGCCGTGAATGGTGTGTGACATCAGGATCCTCTCGATCGATAAAACTATACTAGGGTATAGTATATGGTATGTCCCGCATCAGGAGAAATCCATGTCATCCCTCGCCTCGTCCCACTGCCATCAACCCGTCATTCACGAGGGGAATCCGCTCGCCGAACGCAAGACCCGTTGGGCCGTGCTGCTCACCGTCATCATGATGGTGGCCGAAATCGGGGGCGGCTGGTGGTTCAACTCCATGGCCCTGCTGGCCGACGGCTGGCACATGAGCTCCCATGCCCTGGCACTGGGGCTGTCGGTGCTGGCCTATCGGGCGGCGCGTCACTTCGCGCGGGATCACCGCTTCTGCTTCGGCACCTGGAAAATTGAGGTGCTGGGGGGCTTCACCAGCGCCCTGATGCTGGTGGGGGTGGCCCTGCTGATGTTGGTGGAGTCGGGGGAGCGGCTACTTCACCCGAGCGAGATCCACTACCAGCAGGCGATCGCCATCGCCCTGCTGGGCCTGCTGGTCAACCTGGCCTGCGCCTGGCTGCTCAAGGACGACCACGGCCATCACCATCACAGCCATGATCACCACGGTCACGCTCATCATGACCACGATCATCATGGTCATGGTGACTTGAACCTGCGCGCCGCCTATATCCACGTGCTGGCGGACGCCGCCACCTCGGTGCTGGCCGTTCTGGCCCTGGTGGGGGGCATGTTGTGGGGAGCCGACTGGCTGGATCCCGTGATGGGCATAGTGGGGGCCGGTCTGGTGGGGGTTTGGGCGGTCGGGCTGCTGCGCCAGACCGGGCGGGTGCTGCTGGACGCCGAGATGGACGACCCCGTGGTGGCGGAGATCCGCGAAGTGATCGCAGAGCTGCCCGATACCGAGATCCGCGATCTCCACGTGTGGCGGGTGGGGCAGGCGCAGTATGCCTGTGTACTCTCCCTGCTGATGGCGGCACCTCTGCCAGCTGGACAGATCCGTGAGCGGCTCGCCATCCACGAAGAGCTGGTGCATGTGACCATAGAGGTCAACGGCCATTGAGCCTCAAGGGGTCATCGACTCCCGCATCCCAACCGCGACCACCAGGTTGCGGCACTGGGGGCGCGAGTGTGCCGCCTCTTCCTCTCTCCTGATTTGTTGCTGGAAAGCCTCCTGTGGACGGAGGCTTGTTCGGCGCAGAGTGCTTCGCCCGCATTATTCATCCTGATTTAAATATGTGACTCCACACATCTGGTCGGCCTTGATTCCAGGGTGGGTAATATGCAGAATGCAAACGGCAATAGTTCTCACTCTAACTACCTCAAGGAATGGATGATGAAAATGAAGATGTTGGCACTGGCTTTTTCTGCGTTGGCGGCTCAATCGGCTTTTGCAGCAGGGGAAGTGAATGTCTACTCCAACCGCCAGGATGAGCTGATCAAGCCCATCATCCAGCAATTCGAGAAAGAGTCGGGCATCAAGGTCAATGTGGTATTCGCCAAAGAGGGTCTGAACGAGCGTCTGGAGCGGGAAGGCAAGCTCTCCCCGGCGGATCTGATGCTGACCGTCGACATCAGCCGGCTGACCGATCTGGTGGACAAGGGCCTGGTGCAGCCGGTAGACAGCAAGATCCTGCAGGAGAACATCCCCTCCATCTATCGTGATCCGGAGAACCGCTGGTTCGCCCTCACCACTCGCGTGCGCGCCATCTATTCCAGCAAGGAGCGCCTCGGCAAGCTGGACACCATCAGCTACGAAGATCTGGCAAAACCTGAATTCAAAGGGAAAATTTGTACTCGCAGCGGCAAGCATGAGTACAATGTGGCCCTGGTCTCCTCCATGATCGCCCATCACGGCATGGCGGATGCAAAAACCTGGCTGGAAGGGGTCAAGGCCAACCTGGCTCGCAAGCCGCAGGGCAACGACCGGGATCAGGTCAAGGCGATCAAGGATGGCATCTGTGATGTCTCCCTGGGCAACAGCTACTACCTGGGCGCCATGCTGAAGGATCCGGCGCAGAAGTCCTGGGCTGATGCTGTCTATATCAACTTCCCGAACCAGGGGGATCGCGGTGCCCACGTCAACGTGAGCGGCGTGGCCATGACCAAGTATGCCAAGAACAAAGAGGCTGCCCAGAAGCTGATGGAGTTCCTGGCCGGTGACACCGCCCAGCACATGTATGCTGACGTGAATGCCGAGTATCCGGTCAAGGCCGGCGTCGAGCCTTCCGCCATGGTCAAGTCCTGGGGCAGTTTCAAGTCTGACCCCATGCCGGTCAGCGATTACGCCAAGCACCGCAAGGACGCCTTGCAACTGCTGGATGAAGTGAAATTCGACTTGTAATCAGATGGGGCCAACGGCCCCATCAACCTCTGTGGACACATGAAAAATTTTGGATGGATTACCGGCAGCTGGGCCACCGCCCTGCTGCTGGCTTTGCCGGTGCTTGCCCTCGTCTTCTCCGCCTTCTCGGCTGACGGAGATCTGTTTCGCCATCTCGCCGATACGGTGCTTCCCGCTTATCTTGGCAATACCCTGGGGCTGGTTATCGGGGTGGTGCTGCTCAGTCTGCTGTTCGGCGTGCCCACCGCCTGGCTGGTGGCCATGTGTCAGGTGCCGGGGCGCCGTGCCCTGCAGTGGGCCTTGATGCTGCCCATGGCCATGCCCTCCTACATAGTGGCTTATGTCTACACGGATCTGCTCGACTACTCGGGCCCGTTGCAGGCGGGGCTACGCACCCTGTTTGACTGGCAATCCCCCGCCGATTACTGGTTTCCGGGCATCCGCTCCCTCGGTGGCGCCGCCTGGGTGCTGGCGCTGGTGCTGTTTCCCTACGTTTATCTGCTGACCCGCGCCTCCTTTCTGGAGCAGTCGGTCAGCCTCATTCACTCCAGCCGTCTGCTGGGCTGCACCCCCTGGCAGAGTTTTCGCCGCCTCAGCCTGCCGCTGGCGCGCCCGGCCATCATGGTGGCCGTCTCCCTAGTAGCGATGGAGACCCTGGCCGACTTTGCCACCGTCCACTTCTTTGCCATCAACACCCTGACCACGGCGGTCTACGACACCTGGCTCGGCTACGGCAGTTTGGCCACCGCCGCCAAGCTCTCCTGCCTGATGCTGCTGGCGGTAGTGCTGCTGATCGCGATGGAGCGTCGCTCCCGCCAGCGCCAGCAAGTGTTCCAGAAGTCGATGGGTCACGAACAGCCGTTGCGCTACCCGCTCAAGGGGATGCGGCGCTGGCTGGCTGCGATCTGGTGCTGGGGGCTGGTGCTGGCCGGCTTCGGCCTGCCATTCGTCATCCTGCTGGATTATGGGGTGCGTTATTTCGAGTTGTCGTGGACGCCGGAGTTCGTCCGCTTCGCTGGCAACAGCCTGCTCATCTCGGCGCTGACCGCCCTGCTGGCCATGGGGATCGCCCTGTTGCTCGGTTTCTTCCGCCGCCTCGACGGTGGAGTCAAAAGCCTGCTGCCCCTGCGCATCGCCGCCATGGGCTACGCCATGCCGGGCACAGTGCTCGCCATCGGGGTGCTGGTGCCGCTGACGGCCCTCGATTTTGGTATCAACGATCTGGCCGAGTGGCTCGGCCGTCAGGGCCCGGGCCTGCTGCTGACCGGCACCCTCACCGCCATCGTGTTCGGTTATCTGGTGCGCTTCGTGGCCATCGCCATCGGCTCGGTGGAGAGCAGCATGGGCAAGATCTCCCCCAGCCTCGATATGGCTGCCCGCTCTCTGGGACAGGGGGATGGCGGCATGCTGCGGCGGGTGCATCTGCCACTGGTGCGCCGCGGCCTGTTTGCCGGTGCCATGCTGGTGTTCATCGAATCCATGAAGGAGCTGCCCGCCGCCCTGCTGCTACGGCCGTTCAACTTCGATACCCTGGCGACCCACGTCTACCAGTTCGTGTCGGACGAGATGCTGGAACGGGGGGCGCTCGGCGCCATCGTCATCGTGCTGGTGGGCCTGTTGCCGCTCATCTGGGTCAACCGCAGCCTGGATGGCCCGGGCCACTGACCCCGAAAACATGTTATAAACAGCGCCACCCCGCACTGGCGCGGATGGTCGACCGGCCACGGCCGGTTTGAGTCAAAAGCATATGAGGATGTAAGTCGTGTCTTGCCTGCAGGTTGAGAATGTCAGCTGCCGTTACAACGGTCGCAATGTGCTGGAACAGCTGTCCCTGACGGTGGCCGACAACGAGATCGTCTGTCTGCTGGGGGCGAGCGGTTGTGGCAAGACCACCTTGCTCAAGGCCATCGCCGGTCTGATGCCACTGGCAGAGGGGGCGATCCGCCTGGGCGACACCCTGCTGGACGGGCCGGATGCGAGTGTGCCGCCCGAGGCGCGCAACATTGGCATGATCTTCCAGGATTACGCCCTCTTCCCCCATCTGACGGTGGCGGACAACGTCGGCTTCGGGCTGACCCGGCTCGATCGTTCGGCTCGCCAGCAGCAGGTGGAAGAGGCGCTGGTGCTGGTCAACCTGCAGGGGCTGGGGGATCGCTATCCGCACCAGCTCTCCGGTGGCCAGCAGCAGCGGGTCGCCATCGCCCGCGCTCTGGTGTGCAAACCCAGGCTGATGCTGCTGGATGAACCCTTCTCCAACATCGACACCCAGGTGAGGATGAAGCTGATCCTCGAGATCCGCGCCCTGCTCAAGCAGCAGGGGATCGGCGCCATCTTCGTCAGTCACAGCAAGGAGGAGGCGTTCGCCTTCGCCGATCGACTGGCGCTGTTCCGGGCCGGTCATATCGAGCAGGTGGGCCAGCCGGAGCAGCTCTATCGCCGCCCGCAGAACCGCTTCGTGGCGGAGTTTCTCGGTGGGGTCAACTATCTGGCTGCCGAAGTGGTGGACAGCCACTGCGTGCAGACTGCACTCGGCGTGGTGTGCGGCACCGAGCCCCACGGTCGGGCGGTGGGCGAGCGGGTGCAGTTGATGCTCAGGCCCCAGCAACTGTCGCTGGAGGCTGCGGTCGGTGGCGAGCTGAAAGTGCTGGAACAGCAATTCCTCGGCCACCACTGCCGGGTGATATTGGACATCCAGGGGCAGCGGCTGGAGGCGAGCATAGGCGAACCCCTCGCCGGTGAGCGGGCGCGGGTCAACGTTGCCCCCCATGCGCTGGTGCTGTTTGATCCATTGCCGTGACAGACCTGATATCGTTGTGAAATCAAGGAACTGACCCGATAGCGGTTTATAATCGCGCCATGCCCATTGCCCATACAGGGGAGAGATACATGAAAGCCCAAGCCGGGATCTGTGCAGAGCCGAATCTGCATGCCCTCTATCTGATGTTCAATCGTACCGGTGATGCAGCCGAGCTGGTTGCCCGTCTGGCCAAGATGCCTGCCCTGTGGGAGGCCGTCGCCGCCGATTTTCCCGATGCCGGTTTCAGCGGTCTGGTCGCCATCGGCTCCGATGCCTGGGATGACCTCTATCCCGCTGCCCGTCCTCCCCAGTTCCGCGGCTTCATGGCCCAGTCCGCCAATGGTCAGGAGGCGCCCAATACCCCATTCGATCTCTTCGTCCAGCTGCGTGCCGATCGGGTCGATGTGCTGCATCACGCCGGTCAGCGCGTGATGGCGCTGCTGGCTGGGCTGGTGGAGCTTGCCGAAGAGGTGCGCGGTTTCCGCAACCTGGATTGTCGCGATCTGACCGGTTTCGTCGACGGCACCGAGAACCCGCAGGATGACCACCGCGCCGAAGTGGCGCTGATCGACGGTGGCGAATTTGCCGGTGGCTCCTACGTTCACGTCCAGCGCTGGGTACACGCCATGAGCGACTGGGAGAAGCTGGCCCTGAAGGATCAGGAAGACATCATCGGTCGCACCAAGGCCGACAACATCGAATACGAGTCGGCCGACAAGCCGCTGACCTCCCACATCAAGCGGGTCAACCTCAAGACTCCGAAGGGGGAGTCCATGGAGATCCTGCGCCAGAGCATGCCTTGGGGCACCATGACCGAGCAGGGGCTCTACTTCATCTCCTGCTGCCGCACACCGCTGCACTTCAACGCCATGCTGGCCAGCATGTACAAGGGGGAGGGCAGCCATTTCGACCATCTGCTGCGCTTCACCAGGGCGGTGACAGGGGCGGCCTTCTTCGCGCCATCGGTCGACTTTTTGCTGGCCCAGGGCCGTTAAGTCCGAACTGGCAACAAGCCCGAATCAGCAGAGAGTGCAGATAACAAAAATCCCGGCCTTGGCCGGGATTTTTCGTTCAGGTCGGGTCGTCAGGCCTGATTAAGGGGTCTGTTCGAACAGCTCGAGGGCGGAGAGATAGAGCTCTTCGATGTCGGTATCGCTGGTGGGGGTGATGAAGATGGTGTCATCACCGGCGATGGTGCCGAGGATCCCTTCTGCCTTGCCGAGGGAGTCGAGCAGACGAGCGATCAGCTGGGCCGCACCCGGACTGGTGTGGATCACCACCAGGGCGCCGTTGTGGTCGACGTCCAGCACCAGGTTCTTGAGCGGGCTGGAGGTGGTGGGCACGCCCAGTTCCACCGGCAGGCAGTAGACCATCTCCATCTTGGCATTGCGGGTGCGAACGGCGCCGAAGCGGCTCAGCATGCGCGATACCTTGGACTGGTTGATGTTCTCGAAGCCCAGCTCTTGCAGGGCGGTAACGATTTCTGCCTGGGAGCCAAATCGCTCTTCTTTCAGCAAGGCTTTAAAGGCCTTGGCCAGTTTTTCTTGCTTGTCGTTGTGTTTCATCTTGGTCTCACGAATGAGGAGGTGTAGCGGCCTGCGAGAGGGCAGGCGGCAGATACGAACAGCGCGGCCATTTTGCATTCATATGCCGATTTTTGCAAGGAAGCGGCGCTTGTTCTGCATATTGATTCAAAAATGGCTTGCGTGAGCCTTGATAAGGGGTAGAATCAGGACGAAATTTTGCAAATTTATTCAATTTGGTTGTATGGGTATTGAATTAGTCGGTATCGAAAAATCCTGGCACAAGGTGCCGGTGCTGCAACAGGTCAGTTTCCGGACCGCTCCCGGCGAGACCCTGGTATTACTGGGGCCGAGCGGCGCGGGCAAGAGTTCCCTGTTGCGTATGATGAATCTGCTGGATACGCCGGATGCCGGTGTGCTGCGCATTGGCGAGAGTGAATTTTCTTTCCCGAGCACTCTGTCTGCCGCCGACTTCAATCGCCAGTCACAACTGTTGCGGCGAAAGGTGGGCATGGTGTTCCAGCAGTACAATCTGTGGCCCCACCTCACGGTCATGGAGAATCTCATTGAGGCGCCGATCAAGGTGCTCGGCATGAGCAAGGCGGCGGCCATCGAGAAGGGGGCCTATCTGCTGGCCCAGCTGCAACTGGCCGACAAGCGCGATGCCTGGCCGGCCCGTCTCTCCGGTGGCCAGCAGCAGCGGGTGGCCATTGCCCGCACCCTGATGATGGATCCGGAGGTCCTGCTGTTTGACGAACCGACGGCGGCGCTCGATCCCGAGATCACCAAGGAGGTGGCCGAGATCATTCGCAACCTGAGCCAGACTGGTATCACCCAGGTGGTGGTGACCCACGAGGTGGAATTTGCCCGCAAGGTGGCCAGCCAGGTGATCTATCTGGAGAAGGGGCGCATCATAGAATCAGGTAGTGCCGCCATTTTCCAATCTCCGCAAACCAGCCGGTTTGCCGAATTCTTGATGCATTGATATTGAGTCGATAAGGAAGCTGTCATGAAAAAGAGTCTGTTGCTGGTTGCCGCCATGGGCCTGCTGAGCACCCAGGTGCTGGCGAAAGAGATCAAGTTCGCCACCGAGGCGACCTATGCGCCGTTCGAATATCTGGATGAGAAGAACGAGTTCCAGGGGTTTGACATCGATCTGGCCCGCGCCATCTGTGCCCAGGCCAAGCTCGAGTGCAGCTTCCACAACCAGGCCTTCGACAGCCTGATCCCCAGCCTCAAGTTCCGCCGCTATGATGCCGCCATCGCCGCCATGGACGTGACCCCGGAGCGGGCCGCTCAGGTCGACTTCTCCGACATCTATTACGAGAACTCGGCGGTATTCGTGGCCAAGAAGGATGCCTTCAAGCAGCCGGAAGAGATGGTGGACAAGACGATCGGCGTGCAGAATGGCACCTCCCACCAGTCTTATCTGGTGGACAACTGGGTCGGCAAGGGGTTGCTCACCGTGCCTTACGCCAGCTATCAGAGCGCCTTCCTCGACATGATGAATGGCCGCACCGACGGGGTCTTTGCCGATACCGCAGTCGCTGCCGACTGGCTCAAGCAGCACAAGGACTACGCCGTGGTCGGTGAGCCTGTGACCGATGCCAAGTACTTCGGTACCGGCTTTGGCATCGCGGTGGCCAAGGGCAACCAGGAGCTGCTGACCAAGCTGAACAAGGGGCTGGCCGAGATCAAGGCCAACGGCACCTATCAGAAGATCTTCGACAAGTACTTCGCCCAGTAAGCCATGTTGAGCCTGTTGTTGGACGCAGCCTGGATGACCCTCGGGCTGGCCTTGGCATCACTGGTCGGGGGTATGGTGCTGGCGCTGGCGTTCAGCGCCGCCGAGCTCAGCAAGCGCCGTTGGCTGGTGTGGCCAGTGGCTACGCTCACCACCCTGATACGCGGTCTGCCCGAGCTGCTGGTAGTGCTGTTTATCTACTTTGGCTCGACCCAGGTGCTGTTTCTCATCACCGGTGAGTATGTGGAGTTCAGCCCGTTCGCCTGTGGCGTGCTGGCGCTCTCTCTGCTATTCGCCAGCTACGCGACCCAGACCCTGCGGGCGGCACTCAATGCGGTGCCCGCCGGGCAGCGGCTGGCGGCGCTGGCGCTGGGCCTTGGCAAGGGTCACATCTTCTTTCGCATCGTGCTGCCCCAGGCCTGGCGCCACGCCTTGCCGGGGCTGGGCAACCAGTGGCTGGTGCTGCTGAAAGACACGGCCCTGGTCTCCCTCATCGGGGTGAACGAGATGATGCGCCAAGCCCAGATGGCGTCGGCCAGCACCTATCAACCCTTCACCTGGTATGCTGCCGCCGCGCTCATCTATCTGGCCATCAGCCTGGTGAGCGAATACGGCCTTGGCCTCGCGGCCCGTTACACCCGCCGCTACGGAGGCTAATCGATGCAAGAGTATCTCGTCACCCTGCTGGGGGGGCTGCTGACCACCCTGGAGCTGACCCTGTTCAGTCTGCTGCTCGGTATCACGCTGGCGCTGCTGATGACCTGGGTGCTGGAGCGGCGCATCCCGCTTGCGACCCAGTTGGTGCAGCTGTGGGTGCTGATCTTCACCGGCACGCCGCTGCTCATCCAGATCTTCCTCATCTACTACGGGCCCGGCCAGTTCGAGTGGCTTAAACAGAGTCCGCTCTGGCCATTGCTCAAGCAGCCCTGGTTTTGTGCAGTGCTGGCACTCGGCCTGAACACGGCTGCCTATTCGACCCGCTTGTTCAAGGGGGCACTCGACGCCATTCCGGCTGGTGAGGTGGAGGCGTGCCGCGCGCTGGGGTTTTCGGCGGGGCAGACCCTGTGGATGAAGGTGCGTCATGCGGCGCGGCGACTGGTGCCCGCCTACTCCAACGAGGTGATCCTGGTGCTCAAGGGCAGTTCGCTGGCCAGTACCATCACCATCATGGACATCATGGGGCTGGCCCAGCGTCTCAACGCCCAGACCTATGACACCCTGGCGGTGTTCGGCGTCGCGGGTGCCCTCTACCTGACCATGAACGGATTGTTAACAATTGGTTTTCGCTGGTGTGAACGGCGAGCCCTCGCCTTCCAGAGCTGAAACCAGTCAATCTACCTCTTTGTGGTGAGGGGTGATGCAGGAAATCTGTGCTTCCCCTCCAATTTTTCGCATTTTTCCCCATTTTTATTCGCCGCCTGTCTTCTGGTTCACATAACCCGTTATTGCAACTGTTATCAGATTGTTTTTTATGGGGGGATCCATTAAGGTTGGGCGCACAACAACAAACAACCTTAAACCTACGCTTAAACATGGAGTTGATCATGAAAGTTGCCGTTCTGGGTGCCGCTGGTGGCATCGGTCAAGCCCTCGCTCTGCTGTTGAAAAATCGTCTGCCTGCCGGTTCCGAACTGAGCCTGTATGACATTGCTCCCGTGACCCCGGGTGTTGCCGTTGATCTGAGCCACATCCCCACCGACGTGGCCATCAAGGGCTTCTGCGGTGAAGACCCGACTCCCGCCCTGGCCGGTGCCGACGTGGTGCTGATCTCTGCCGGTGTGGCGCGCAAGCCGGGGATGGATCGCTCCGATCTGTTCAACATCAACGCCGGTATCGTCAAGAACCTGGTAGAGAAGTGTGCGGCGACCTGCCCGAAAGCCCTGATCGGCATCATCACCAACCCGGTCAACACTACCGTCGCCATCGCCGCCGAAGTGCTGAAAAAAGCCGGTGTCTATGACAAGCGTCGCCTGTTCGGTGTCACCACTCTGGACGTGATCCGTGCCGAGACCTTCGTGGCCGCCGCCAAGGGCCTGAATGTCGACAACGTGCGTGTCAACGTGATCGGTGGCCACAGTGGTGTGACCATTCTGCCGCTGCTCTCCCAGGTTGAAGGGGCTTCCTTTACTGCCGAGGAAGTGGCTGCCATGACCAAGCGTATCCAGAATGCCGGCACCGAAGTGGTAGAAGCCAAGGCGGGTGGCGGCTCCGCAACCCTCTCCATGGGCCAGGCTGCCTGCCGTTTCGGTCTGTCGCTCATCAAGGGTCTGAAGGGCGAAGCCAACGTCATCGAGTGCGCCTATGTGGAAGGCAATGGCGAGAACGCTACCTTCTTCGCCCAGCCGGTGCTGCTCGGCAAGAACGGTGTCGAGACTGTGCTGGACTACGGCAAGCTGAGTGCCTTCGAGCAGGAAGCGATGGAAGGCATGCTGGCTACCCTGAAAGCCGATATCCAGCTGGGTGTCGACTTCGTCAAATAAGGTGTTCATCCTCGCGCAAAGGGAGCTTCGGCTCCCTTTTGTTTTATTGGGCAAGGTGACAGGCTAAGGGGAGCGGGATTTTGGCCGATAACAGAGAGCAGCAGGAGATCCCTATGATGAAACCCCTTACGCTTCTTGTTCTGAGCATTCTGTTTACCTCGCCCTTGTACGGCGCCGAGGCGGTGTCGGCTGCTGCGCCAAGCGAGACGCCTGCTGTTGCTGTCGTGGCCCCTGCTGCGAGTGCGGCCGCGCCTGTTCCCTCCGCCGCGGCCCCGAGTGCTCCCGTGCTGTTGCCGGCAGAGCCCCTGTCGCCTGTGCCAACAAGCAGTGCGGCCGCCACTTCGGGGGCGGCTCCCTTGCCACAGGCGATGCCGGCTCCGGCTCCTGTCGTGACGCCGCTGTCGGTCGGCGAGTTGCAGGCGGTGCCCCTCTATCGCCAGGACGAGCTGCTCAACTGGATTGAACAGGGGCGCCATCTCAAACAGGTCAAACAGGACCGCTGTCAGTTGACCCAGGATATCGAGGCGCGGGCCTCTGTGATGAAGATCCCGGCCTATCAGTTCCTGTGGGGCGATATGCTGGCCTGGGGAGTTTGCACCAAGTCCAATGCCGAGCTCGGGGTGCAATATATGTGGGAGGCAGCCAATCAGGGACTGGCGCCTGCGCTGGAACAGCTGGGTCGCTACTATTGGAAGGGGACGCTGGTGCAAAAGGATCTGGTGCGTGCCGAAACCCTGATGCGCGAGGCGGCCAGCCAGGGTTTTCTGCGGGCCAGGATCGAGTGGGTCGAGATGCTGCTGCAGGGAATGGGCAGTCCCCTTGACTACGAGGATGCCTACCGTTGGTTGCACGGCTCCGTGATAGGCGACAAGGCATTGCACCAGAAGGCGGCGAGCCTGCTGAAGCAGCTTGGCAACCGCATGCCCGCCAACGTGGTGGCTCGGGCCAAGGCCATGCACTAAAAAATGACCCACGGATCTGCATCCGTGGGTTGGGAGTGGGAGGTTACCGCGCCGTGACCGGCTGGCTCCTTGTCAGGAGAAAGTGTTTAACCTGCCTTACAGATCCTGATGGGGACCAAACACTTCGTAGTGCAGCTGCCCGGCAGGAATGCTCGCCGCGAGCAGCTGATCCTTGATGGATTGCATGAAGCCAAGCGGCCCGCAGAAGTAGTAGTGGGCATCGGGCGCGAGCAGCTCTGCCACCTGAGCCAGATCCATGGTTCCCCGGAAGTCATAATCTTTCCCCTGCTGATCCTGAGCCATCGGCTCCCGGTACCAGACCCGGCTCTGCAGCCTGTCATGCTGCGCGCACTTGTACCGGATATCTTCCCTGAAGGCGTGCAGATCCCCTCGTTCGCAGGCGTGCAGCCAGCTGATGCTGGCGCCATGGTCTCTGGCCAGCAGATGGTTGAGCATGCTCAGCATGGGAGTGAGGCCCACTCCGCCGGAGATCAGCACCACCGGGGTCGTCTTGTCAGCCTGCAGGAAGAAGTCGCCGGCCGGTGGCATGACGTCGATACTGTCACCGACGTGCAGATGATCGTGCAGCAGGTTGGAGACTTGTCCCTCGGGGTCGCGCTTGACGCTGATACGGTACTCCCGGCCGTTGGAGGCATCGGAGAGGGAGTATTGGCGGATCTCCTGATACTCGAGCTGGGGGTGAGCCAGCTTGATACTGAGGTATTGCCCCGGTTTGAAGTCCAGCACGGGTTGACCATCCGCCGGAGCCAGCACGAAGGAGGTGATGAGCGCGCTCTCGGCCCGCTTCTCCTTGATAATGAAGGGGCGGGTTCCCTGCCAGCCACCGGCCTGGGCCGCCTTCTCCTGATAGATCTCCCGCTCCCGGCCGATGAAGATGTCGGCCAGTACCCCGTAGGCCTTGCCCCAGGCATCCAGAACCTCGTCAGTGATCGCACTTCCGCCCAATTCTTTGAGCGTGGCCAAGAGATGACTACCCACAATGTGATATTGTTCGGGCTGGATCAGGAACCCCGTGTGCTTATGAGCGATGCGCTCGACCGCACCGGCCAGGGCACCCAGATTGTCGATATTTTTCGCATAGGCGGCCACGGCATTGAACAATGCCAGCGGTTGGCCGCCACTGCGCTGATGGGCCAGATTGAAGATATCTTTCAATTCCGGGTTATGACTGAACATGCGCTGATAGAAGTGTTGAGTCAGCGCCGGACCTGCCGATTCGAGCAAAGGGATGGTGCTTTTGATGACGGCAACGGTCGTTTGGTCTAGCATAGGGAACCTCTTTCTAATTGAACATATAAAATGTCATTTAATAAATGGCATCCTAGATGTTTATTTGATTTGGATCAACACTTCACTTTTCGCATTGCGCTAATCAGGCTTTATGAGACTAACCAGTTATACAGATTTTGGATTGAGAGCCCTGCTTTATCTGGCCACCCTGCCGGAGGGAGAGCTCTCAAGTGTTGCCAAGGTATCGGCCTTGTACGGCGTGTCACGCAACCACATGGTGAAGGTGGTCAACCAGCTGGTGAAGCTGGGGTATCTGCAATCCCAGCGCGGCAAGAACGGTGGCATTCGCATGGCATGCGATCCTGCGACCGTCAACATAGGCCAGGTGATCCGTGCGCTGGAGGGAAATCTCGATGGTATCGACTGCAACTCGCCAGCCTGCCACATCGTATCGGTCTGCCTGTTGAAGAGTGCCCTGAAGGAGGCGATGGATGCCTTCCTGGCGGTGATGGACAGCTACACGCTGCTGGATCTGCTGGCCAACCGTGACGAGTTGCAGAAGGTGTTCGGGGAGCTGATCCCGACCCTGGTGCTGGAGCCCGAGGAAGAGGGTGAATAAGCACTAAAAAGGGCTGCCAGAGGCAGCCCTTTTTCAATCTTCGTCGTGGGTATCCGGACGATAGGATGCCGGCATGATCCGCGCCATCTTCACCATGTTGTTCTCCACTTCCAGGATCTCGATGGGATAGCCCGCCAGCCGGATGCCGATGTTGGGCTGAGGGATCTCCTCCAGGTATTCGAGGATCAGGCCGTTGAGGGTCCGCGGGCCGTCAATGGGCAGCTGCCAGTTCATCTCCTTGTTCAGCTCGCGCACGTTGGCCGAGCCCTCCACCAGGAAGGTGCCATCCGGCTGGGGGTGGATCTCGTCGCTGGGGGCCGGGGTCATGGAGGTGGTGAAGTCACCCACAATCTCTTCCAGGATGTCGTCCAGGGTGATCAGACCCTGGATATCGCCATATTCATCGACGATGAGGCCGATCCGCTCCTTGTTGCGCTGGAACTTGGCCAGCTGCACGTTGAGGGGCGTCCCTTCCGGAATGAAATAGATCTCGTCCACTTCCCGCAGCAGGCTCGACTTGTTGAACTGATCCTTGGCCATCAGTCGCAGGGCGTCGCGAGCGTGCAGGAAGCCCACCACGTCGTCGATGTTGTCGCGATAGAGCAGGATCTTGGTGTGGGCGCAGTGGGCCAGCTGGCGCAATATGGTCTTCCAGTCGTCGTTGATGTCGATGGCGTAGATATCGCTTCTGGGCACCATGATGTCCTCGACCAGCATCTTGTCGAGATCCAGGATGCTGAGCAGCATCTCCTGGTGGCGCTGGGGGATCAGGTTGCCCGCCTCGTTGACGATAGTGCGCAGCTCCTCGGTATTGAGGGAGTCATCCTTGTTCGGATTGATCTTCAGCATCTTGAGCAGGCCGCTGGTGATGCCGTTGATCATCCAGACGAAGGGCGAGAGGGGCACCATCAATCCCTTGAGCACCCAGGAGGCGGGATAGGCGATCTTCTCAGGGAACATGGCCGCCAGGGTCTTGGGGGTGACCTCGCCGAAGACCAGTACCACCAGGGTCAGGCCGAAGGTGGCGACGGCTACTCCGAGATCGCCAAACAGGCGGATACAGACGATGGTGGCGATGGCGGAGGCGAGAATATTGACCAGGTTGTTGCCGATCAGGATCAGCCCCAGCAGGCGATCGGGTCGGGACAGCAGTTGCTCGACACGGCGTGCTGCCTTGTGTTTGGTCTGTGCCAGATGCCGCAGCTTGTAGCGGTTGATGGACATCAGACCGGTTTCGGAACTGGAGAAGAAGGCGGATAGAAGGATCAAGAAAACGAGAACAATCAGCAATGTGCTCGTTGAGATGCTGTCCAAGAAGGGCTCCTGTGGATGGTGTCGCTAAAGGGGAAAACGGGTCAGCTCAACAGCACTTCTTTGACGAAGCGGCTGCCGAAGTAGGCCAGGGTCAGGATGACGCTGCCAATCAGGCTCAGGGTGATCACCTTGCGGCCGCGCCAGCCATAGGTGTGATGGCCCCACAGCAGCAGTACATAGACGCACCAGGCCAGGATGGAGAGCACGGCCTTGTGGGACTTGCCTTGGGCGAACATGTCCTCAAGGAAGAAGAGGCCGGAGGCGATGGAAAGAGTGAGCAGCAACACACCCGCAGAGATGAGCTGGAACAGGCGCTTCTCGACCGTCATCAGGGGCGGCATGGCCGGCAGCTGGCTGATTTTTCTCGATTTCAGCTGCTTGTCCAGACAGGCGAGCTGCAGTGCAAACAGGCAGGCGATCATCAATACCGAATAGGCCATCAGGGCGAGGCCGATGTGCAGCAACAGCTGGGGATGGGCCTCCAGATGGGTGATGTAGCGACCGGGAATGAGGGCGCTGGCGGCCAGCAGCAGGGCCGAGAAGCTGTAGACCACCGGCAGCAGGATCCAGCCGTTGAAGCGGCGGGTGACGCAGGTCATGAAGCAGCTGATGATGAGACTGACCAGCGAGGCCACGTTGAGCATGCTCAGGTTCTGGCCGGAACTCAGTAGCACTTCCGAGCCGAGAGCGCTAGCGTGAGTCATCAGGGCCAGTCCGATGCAGGCGAACAGGGGGCGCTGTCCCACCGGCTTGGCGCTCAGTAACAGATGCAGGGAGGCGACGATGGCCAGCAGATAGAACGCCAGGGCCAGAACAGAGATCACGATCATAACCAGGTCGTTGTTGCACAAGCATTTAGGGATATAAGAGGGGCAGTATACCTTGCACAAGATATGCTCGCCAGTTGTGCTGCCGCCGATCTGCCCATATATAAAGAGGAAGGCGCTTACTGCGACAGTGCGGTGAATAATCGTTCTCGCGCCAGCTCTGGGTTATAATGCCCCCCATTTGTTACGCCAAGAACCGGAATGCGTCATGTTTGAGAATTTGACAGAACGACTCTCGCGCACCTTGCGCAATGTCAGTGGCCGTGGTCGCCTGACCGAAGAGAACATCAAGGATACCCTGCGCGAAGTCCGCATGGCGCTGCTCGAGGCGGACGTCGCCCTGCCGGTGGTGCGTGATTTCGTCGCCCGCGTCAAGGAGCGTGCGGTTGGCCAGGAAGTGGCCAAGTCCCTGAGTCCGGGCCAGGCCTTCATCAAGATTGTCCACGGCGAACTGGTCACCGTGATGGGGGAGGCCAACGAACAGCTCAACCTGGCTGCTCAGCCACCGGCCATCATCCTGATGGCGGGTCTGCAGGGTGCCGGTAAGACCACCACGGTTGGCAAACTGGCCAAGCTGCTCAAGGAACGCAACAAGAAGAAGGTGCTGGTAGTCAGTGCCGACGTCTACCGTCCCGCGGCCATCAAGCAGCTGGAAACACTGGCCGGCGACATCGGCGTCGACTTCTTCCCGAGCGATGCCAGCCAGAAGCCGGTCGATATCGCCAACGCGGCCATCGATCAGGCGCGCAAGAAGTTCTATGACGTGGTGATCGTCGATACTGCCGGTCGTTTGCACGTCGATGGCGAGATGATGGAGGAGATCAAGCACCTCCACGCCACCATCAAGCCGGTAGAGACTCTGTTCGTGGTCGACGCCATGACAGGTCAGGATGCCGCCAACACCGCCAAGGCGTTCAACGAGGCGCTGCCGCTGACCGGCGTGATCCTCACCAAGGCGGACGGTGACGCCCGTGGTGGTGCCGCCCTGTCGGTGCGCCACATCACCGGCAAGCCGGTCAAGTTCATCGGTATGGGCGAGAAGACCGACGCGCTGGAGCCGTTCCACCCGGATCGCCTCGCCTCCCGCATCCTCGGCATGGGTGACGTGCTGTCACTCATCGAAGAGGTGGAGCGCAACGTCGACAAGGAGAAGGCCGCCAAGCTGGCCAGCAAGGTCAAGAGTGGCAAGGGCTTCGATCTGGAAGACTTCCGCGAGCAGCTGGCCCAGATGCGCAACATGGGTGGCATGATGGGGATGCTCGACAAGCTGCCCGGCATGTCCGGCCTGCCTGATAACGTCAAGGATCAGATGGATGACAAGCTGACCGTGCGGATGGAAGCCATCATCAGCTCCATGACCCCCAAGGAGCGCGCCCATCCCGATCTCATCAAGGGCTCCCGCAAGCGCCGCATTGCCGCGGGTTCCGGCATGCAGGTGCAGGACGTGAACAAGCTGCTCAAGCAATTCACCGAGATGCAGCGCATGATGAAGAAGATGTCCGGCAAGGGCGGCATGCGCAAGATGATGAGCCAGATGAAGAATATGCTGCCTCCGGGCTTCGGTGGCGGCCGCGGCCCGTTTTGATCATCCATGCCGTATTGAGAGAGGGTCTGCCAGCGGCAGGCCTTTTTCATTACTGCCCTGCGCAAAAAATGGCTGGCTTGGTTGCAATTATTACGAATCCAAGTAGAATTATGCGGCTTATTTTAAGCTAGGGTCCGCGTGTTTGCGGGCCTTGTTCATTAGATGTTAATGAGGACGATATGGTAACCATTCGTTTACAACGTGGTGGCGCGAAAAAGCGTCCGTTCTACCAGGTAGTAGTTGCTGACAGCCGTAACGCCCGCGACGGTCGTTTCATCGAGCGCGTTGGTTTCTTCAACCCGGTTGCTTCTGGTAACGCTGAAAAGCTGAACCTGGACCTGGCTCGTATCGAGCATTGGGTTGCTACTGGTGCCGCTGTTTCTGAGCGCGTTGCCAAGCTGATCAAAGACGCTGCCAAAGCTGCTTAATCAGCCAGACGGTAAGGAGTTAAGGTGGAAAAACCTGTAGTTCTGGGCACCCTGGGTACCGTTTACGGCATCAAGGGTTGGCTTAAAGTGAACTCCTTCACCGATGTTGCCGAAGCGATTTTCGATTACAACCCCTGGCTGATCAATCAGAACGGGGCGTGGCGTGAAATTCGGGTTTCGTCCTGGAAACGTCACAACAAGGGTCTGATCTGCAAACTCGATGGTATCGACGTGCGCGAGGAAGCCCTGGCATTGACCAATGTTGAGATTGGCGTACCCGCCGATCTGTTGCCTGCGTTGCCCGAGGGCGAGTTCTACTGGCGTGACCTGATTGGTTGCTCCGTAGTGACCACCAAGGGATACGACATGGGCAAGGTGACCGAATTGATGGAAACCGGCTCCAACGATGTGTTGGTGGTTGAGGCCAATGTAAAAGATGCCTTTGGTGCAAAGGAGCGGTTGATTCCGTTCCTGGAAGAGCAGGTGATCAAGAATATTGATCTGACTGCTCGAACAATCGAAGTTGATTGGGATCCTGGTTTCTAGTTTCCCGCGGTAACACGAGTGCCGGAGGTTTCTTATGTGGATTGGGGTGATTAGCCTCTTCCCTGAAATGTTCCGAGCCATTACCGAGCACGGGGTAACGGGTCGGGCCGTCAAGAGTGGCCTGCTGCAGATTGAGTGCTGGAACCCCCGGGACTTTACCCACGACAAGCACCGTACGGTCGATGATCGTCCTTATGGTGGTGGGCCCGGCATGTTAATGATGGTTCAGCCGCTGCGTGACGCGATTCATGCAGCCAAGCAAGCGGCGGGAGACGGGGCGAAAGTCATCTATCTCTCTCCTCAGGGACGCAAGCTGACTCAAGCGGGCGTAACCGAGTTGGCGACGAATCAGAAACTGATTCTGGTAGCCGGTCGATACGAAGGTATCGATGAACGCGTGATACAAACCGAAGTCGACGAAGAGTGGTCTATCGGGGATTACGTGTTAAGTGGTGGCGAGTTGCCTGCCATGACCCTGATCGATGCGGTTTCGCGTCTGGTCCCTGGGGTTTTGGGTGATCAGGCCAGTGCCGAGCAGGACTCCTTTACGGATGGCTTGCTGGATCATCCCCACTATACTCGGCCGGAGGTGTTGGATGGGCTGGCGGTGCCCGAGGCGCTGACAAGCGGCAATCACGAAGTGATTCGGCGCTGGCGTCTCAAGCAATCGCTCGGACGAACCTGGCAAAGAAGGCCGGAACTTATTAACAACCTAGCTCTGACTGACGAGCAAGAATCACTTCTTGCCGAGTATGTCCGCGAAGTGCGTGACAGCGTTAAGTAGAGTTTTCAGTTTATCCTAGGTAAGGAAAGACAATGAGCAAGATTATTCAGCAGCTTGAACAAGAGCAAATGCGTACCGACATCCCGGCTTTTGCCCAGGGCGACACCGTACGTGTTCAAGTTCGTGTTAAAGAAGGTGGTAAAGAGCGTCTGCAGGCTTTCGAAGGCATCGTGATTGCCAAGCGTAACCGCGGTCTGCACTCTGCTTTCACCGTTCGCAAGATCTCCAACGGCGAAGGTGTTGAGCGTGTATTCCAGACTCACTCTCCGCTGATCCACAGTGTAGAACTGAAGCGTCGTGGTGATGTTCGCCGCGCCAAACTGTACTACCTGCGCAACCTGTCCGGTAAAGCTGCTCGTATCAAAGAGAAGCTCAACTAATTCGATTCGAATTGGTGTCGATATGTCGGCGAAAAGCTCGACAGGTAGTGAAAAGGCTCGCCAATGGCGAGCCTTTTTTGTTTCTGCGTCTGAACTGGCGAGGGAGCCTTACTGGTTCACCCGCACCACAGAGTTATCCCGCCCGAAGGGGCCTGGCACATAGCCATCGGCCTCCCAGTCGTTGTCATAGAGGGTCTCCCCCTCAGGGGTGATGAGCTGGTAGCAATATTCGAAATAACCGGGCCCGTCGGTGGGCAGGTTGAGGGTGGTCTTGAACTCGCCGCTCTTCATCTTTTTCAGATCGATAGGCTGCCACTGGGTGAACTCGCCCAGCAGGCGAACCTGCTCGGCGCCGGCGGCCGCCTCTTTCTCCACGGCAAAGGTGACTTTGACTTCGGGTTTTGATTTGAGGAATTGCTTGATGAGTGGCATGACGCCTCCTTGTCAGTGAGTATAAAAATTGGCTCCCGCCTATTTTTATACCAGCTTATGACAAGGATGTTGATACGGCAGGTTAAACCGGCAGGGCGAAATGGCGTTGCAGCAGGCCGTGGGTAAAGTTGATCTTGAGATAGAAGCCCCGTGGCAGCGTCATGATGGGCTGACCATCACGGCCGATGGCCCGGGTCAGCGCCTTGTTGTTGGCCGCCTTGGGTCGCAGTTGCATCACCTGGCCGTGGCGAGCACTGATCTGCTCCACTTCTCCCAGCACTATCATGTCCATCAGCTCTTCCCAATCCTGACGCAGCAGTCGATCTTCCTCTTCGTTCGGGCTCCACATCAGCGGCATACCGACTCTGCGCTCCCCGATAGGGATCTCCCTGCTACCTTCCACCGGGATCCAGAGTACCCGTGACAATTTGTTGCGCACGTTCGACTCCTCCCAGCGCTGGCCGGTGACACCGATCAACGGGGCAACGCAGATGAAGGTGGTTTCCAGCGGTTTGCCCTGAGGATCGATGGGGATCGTCTTGAGCTCGATCCCGAGATCCGGGAAGTCCTGCTCCGGCTTGCTGCCGGCACTGGCACCCAGCTGCCATTCGATCAGCTGGCCGACCCAGCCCTTGTCCCGGCGCAGATCCCCGGGAACGGCTATGCCCGCCTGTGCTGCCAGCTGGGCCAGCGTGAACCCTGCCATGGCATAGGCGCGGGCCAGCAACTCCTGCTCGGACTGGGGATTGGTCGGCATACTTGGTTCCATCTTGTTCGTTCTCTCCTCGCCAGCCTGGATCCAGAGAAGGATCGCTGTTTTTATAGCCGATCCTGCATGGAGACGGGCAAATGGGGATAATTTGGCTGTTATCAGCACATCTCAATGATTTTAAAGGGTTTTGGTTATTTTATCGAGGCCAGTAAAGAGTGGCTTTTTAGCTTGAAACAGTTGTCCAAGGGTTTGCGCCTGATGTTGCACACAGTTATCCACAGAAATCTTGGATAAGTGAATGTAACTGGGAAGAGTCGCCGAGATGTTACAAAAAAATGTGAATGCAGCCCCATTTTTACAGGGGAAAGCGGGCAGATAGTGTGCCACTCCTGTGGATAATTTGGTCGTGGTGGATCTTTGAACAGTTGGACTTGTTCACAATCCATGGCGTGGATCCTGCGGGGGCGCCATCGAGGATCCAGAACCACTATTTTACATTTAACTATATGTATAATAATGTTTTTACTTGTTAGCTACGGGATGGGGATATACCGTTGGCATTTTTACTCATCATCAAAAAGTACTGTATATACCCGTTTACTAACAGCTTTATGCACAGTCTGGGTGGGCAACTTGCCGTCGCAGATCCTGGGATTTGTTTATAAGTATGTTTGAAATTGAAAGTTATTCATGAAACGAGGGATTCACTCCTTGTTTGCTGCCACGGGGTGAATGTGGAACAATCTCTTTATAGATTCAGCCTTTATAAGGTGATCACGTGATTGATGGCGACGGATTTCGTCCCAATGTCGGTATCGTGATCTGTAACCGTGACGGACAAGTATTGTGGGCTAAGCGCTATGGGCAGCACTCCTGGCAGTTCCCGCAGGGGGGGGTTGATGATGGTGAATCGCCGGAACAGGCCATGTATCGAGAGCTATATGAGGAGATTGGCCTCAAGCCCGAAGATGTGACCATATTGGCCACCAGTCGTAACTGGCTAAAGTATCGTTTACCCAAGCGTCTCGTCCGTTGGGACAGTTCACCGGTCTGTATTGGCCAAAAACAAAAATGGTTCCTGTTGCAGCTGAATTCGGGCAGGGAGTCCCGGATCCAGTTTGGCTGTCATGGCCATCCCGAATTCGATGATTGGCGCTGGGTCAGCTTCTGGTACCCGGTGCGCCAGGTTGTCTCGTTCAAACGGGAGGTTTATCGTCGGGTCATGAAGGAATTTGCCCCGCTGGCGATGCCGGTCGCGGCAACCCAGGTCAACAAGAAGGATGGGCGGCGCCATCGCGCACGCTAAGGAGCACAGATTAGTTGTTAACGGAACTGAGACGTATCGTCGAGAGCATGGCCGAGGCCAATACCCTCGAGCAAGCCCTGCAGGCCCTGGTCAGCCAGACCCGGCATGCCATGAAGGTGGACTGCTGCTCCGTCTATGTCTCGGAACCCGACATGCGCCGCTACCGGCTGGCGGCCACCGATGGTCTGGCCCCCTCTGCCGTTGGCAAGGTCACTCTGCCCTTCGAGCAGGGCATCGTCGGTCTGGTGGGTCAGCGTGAAGAGCTGATCAACCTGGCCGATGCACCCGCACACCCCAGCTTCAAGTTTCTGCCCGATGTGGCCGAGGAGGCGTTTCGCTCTTTCCTCGGCGCCCCCATCATGCATCAGCGCCAGGTGGTCGGTATCCTGGTGGCCCAGCAAAAAGAGAGTCGCCGTTTCGATGAGGGGGAAGAGTCCTTCATGGTCACCCTGGCGGCCCAGCTGGCGGCGCGCATTGCCCAGGCCCAGGCCAAGGGGTGGTTGCAGAAGACCGACTGGAGCAAGCCCCTGCGCGGCATTGCCGGGGCCAGCGGCATCGCCATGGCCAAGGCCTGGGTGTGGCGGCCCCGCAAGGCGCTCAACTCCATCACCCCGCGCAAGGATGAGGAGCACGGCAAGCAGCTGGCTCGGCTGGAAGAAGCCGTGGAGGAGGTGCGCCACGATCTGGAGAGCCTGGCGCTGCGCTTTCGCGAGAGCTACAGCCAGGACTCGGTGGCGATCTTCGATATCTACCTGCACCTGCTGAACGATCCCGGCTACATCAAGCCGATCCGCAACAAGGTGAGCAAGGAGCACTGGACGGCGGTCTCGGCGGTCAAGATCATCAGCGATCGTCTGATCGAGCAGTTCAAGGGGATGAAGGATCCCTATCTGCAGGAGCGCGCCGCCGATGTGAAGGATATCGCCCTGCGCCTCATCAGCCGACTGGTGCAAAACGAACCGGAACATATCTCCATCGGTGAACCCGTGGTGCTGGTCGCCGATGAGGTGACCGCCACCATACTGGCCGAAGTCCCGCGCGAGTTTCTGAGCGGCGTGGTCTCCCTCAAGGGGGGCACCAACTCCCACGCGGCCATCTTGGCTCGTGCCATGGGGGTGGCGGCCATCATGGGGGTGGATCTGCCGCTCGGCGACATCGGTGGCCGCATGCTGGTGGTCGACGGCTACAGCGGCGATCTCTTCATTGAGCCCAACCAGGTGATCCTCACCGAGTATCGCCAACTGCTCAATGAGGAGCGGGCCCTCGATACCCTGGTGCGCAGTGTCGACAACCAGCCGTCGGAAACCGCCGATGGCACCCCCGTCTCCCTGCTGCTCAACGCCGGCCTCAGCGCCGATACCGAGATAGCCCTCAATCATCTGGCGGACGGGGTCGGTCTCTATCGCACCGAGATCCCCTTCATGCTGCAGGACAGCTTCCCGTCAGAGTGGGAGCAGACCGCCCGCTATCGCGGCATCCTGGAGACTTACCGTAATCGCCCCGTCTGCATGCGGACCCTGGACGTAGGGGGTGACAAGCAGCTGCCCTATTTCCCCATCGTCGAGGAGAACCCCTTCCTTGGCTGGCGAGGGATCCGGCTTACCCTGGATCACCCCGAGCTGTTCCTGGTGCAGCTCAAGGCGATGCTGCGGGCCAGCGAAGGGCTCGACAATCTGGCCATCATGCTGCCGATGATCAGCAGCGTGAACGAGATCAAGGCCTCCCGCCGCCTGCTGGATCAGGCCTGGCGGGAAGTGTCGGAAGAGGCTGCCGGCCGGGGAGCCGAGATCCGCTACCCCAGTCTCGGGGTGATGATAGAGGTGCCCTCCGCCCTCTATATCCTGCCGGAGATGGCCCCCCTCATCGACTTCTGGTCGGTGGGCAGCAACGACCTGACCCAGTACCTGCTGGCGGTGGATCGCAACAACGCCCGGGTTGCCAGCATCTATGACGCCTTCCATCCGGCGGTGATCCGCGCTCTGCAACTGCTGTCCGATGCCTCTCGCCGCTACCACAAGCCGGTCTCGGTCTGTGGCGAACTGGCCGGGGATCCGGTCGGCGTGCTCCTGCTGCTGGCCATGGGCTATCGCCGCTTCAGCATGAACACCCATAACATCGCCCGCATCAAGTACGTGCTGCGCCAGTCCCGGCTGGATGAGCTGATCACGCTGCTGGCAGACGGCCTCAAGCACGACAATCCCCACATGCTGCGCGGCCTGTTTGCCCGCTATCTGGAAGAACATGGGCTGGGCGGCTTGTTGCGGGCCGGCCACAAGGTCAAACAGACTGATTGATAATCATGCCTTGTCCCTGCTGACGAATGATCGGAAAATGCGGCTTTTCTTTTTGACTGGGGCCGCTTATGCAGCACGACGGATATTGGGTTTTCTCGCAGATTGATCCCGTAGCATTCAGTTTGGGACCACTATCGGTACGCTGGTATGGTCTCATGTACCTGTTTGGCTTCGCGTTTGCCATGTGGCTGGCGGGGCGCCGCGCCGCCCAACCGGGCAGTGGCTGGACCCGTGACGAGGTCTCCGATCTGCTGTTTTACGGCTTCCTCGGGGTGATCCTGGGTGGCCGAGTCGGCTATGTCCTGTTCTACAACTTCGATCTCTTCCTCGCGGATCCGACCTATCTGTTCAAGATCTGGACCGGTGGCATGTCGTTCCACGGCGGCCTCATCGGCGTCATCACCGCCATGATCTGGTTTGCCCACAAGACCAGGCGCCACTTCTTCACCGTGGCCGATTTCGTGGCGCCACTCATTCCGTTTGGTCTCGGGGTTGGCCGCATCGGCAACTTCCTCAATGGCGAGCTGTGGGGCCGGATCACCGATGTGCCCTGGGCCATCATCTTTCCCGAGGCGGGCCCGGAGCCGCGCCATCCGTCCCAGCTCTACCAGTTCGCCCTGGAAGGGGTGGTGCTGTTCATCATCCTCAACCTGTTCTGGCGCAAGCATCCGCCGCGCGGTGCCATCTCCGGCATGTTCCTGCTGTTCTACGGCCTGTTCCGCTTCCTGGTGGAGTTTGTGCGCCAACCGGACAGCCAGCTGGGTCTCTACTTCAACGAGATCAGCATGGGCCAGATCCTGTCCACCCCGATGATCCTCATCGGAGCCCTGATGATTTGGGCCGCCTACAAGCGCCCGCAGTTGTTTGGTAATGCCGTGAAGGAGGCAAAATAATGAGAGCGTATCTCGACCTGATGCAGAAGATCCTGGATGAGGGCACCGTCAAGTCCGACCGTACCGGCACCGGCACCGTCTCCCTGTTCGGCCATCAGATGCGCTTCAACCTGGCCGAAGGCTTCCCGCTGGTGACCACCAAGAAGTGCCACCTGCGCTCCATCATTCACGAGCTGCTCTGGTTCCTCAACGGCGACACCAATACCGCCTATCTGAAAGAAAATGGCGTCAGTATCTGGGACGAGTGGGCCGACGAGAACGGCGATCTGGGCCCGGTCTACGGCGCCCAGTGGCGCTCCTGGCCGACCGCCGACGGTGGCGTGGTGGATCAGATCCAGAAGGCGGTGGACGACATCAAGCACAATCCGGATTCCCGTCGCATCATCGTCTCCGCCTGGAACGTGGGCGAGCTGGACAAGATGGCGCTGGCTCCCTGTCATGCCTTCTTCCAGTTCTATGTGGCGGACGGCAAACTCTCCTGCCAGCTCTACCAGCGCAGCTGCGATGTCTTCCTCGGCCTGCCGTTCAACATCGCCAGCTACGCTCTGCTGACCCACATGATGGCCCAGCAGTGTGGTCTGGAAGTGGGCGACTTCGTCTGGACCGGCGGCGACGTGCACCTCTACTCCAATCACATGGAGCAGACCGCGCTGCAGCTCACCCGCGAGCCGCGCCCGCTGCCGACCCTGGTGATCAAGCGCAAGCCGGACTCCATCTTCGACTACCAGTTCGAGGACTTCGAGATCCAGGGTTACGATCCCCATCCAGGCATCAAGGCGCCCGTCGCCATCTGATCCCGGCCCGAACCTTGTCGATGCCAGTCAGTGAATGCTGACTGGCATTTTTCTTTGGCCGGACGGCCCTCTTTGCACCGTTTGGTCGCGCTATTCCTGCGCATGGTGGAAGGAGGCTCCGGCCTCAGTGGGTGTGGCCGTTGTTCTCCGGCTCGGGCTTGTGCTGCCAGATGGCCCCCAGCAGCAGCTTGAGCAGCAGCCCGGGCGGGTTGTCCAGCAGCTTGCCCGACTCCAGCAACAGCTGGCCATCGGCGCGAAAGCCGAGGCTGGCATCTATGGCCTCATCCTCAGTGACCACCTGGATCAGCCCATGCAGGGCGCCCCGCTCCCCCGGCTGACAATGCAGTCGCAGCTCGCGGGGCTCTCCCAGCAGGGTGAAGGCGCGACTCAGGGGAGGGGAATCTTCATAGTCCGGCCAGCTGAAGAACTGGTACTGCTCGGCGAGCGTGCCCGCCTGCTGGCAAAACTGGTCGAACAGCTGGGCAATGGCCTGGTACTCCTGATCAAGCTGTCTGGCTTGTTCCTCAATCCTTTTCATCCCTTGCTCCTTGTATATCCACTTGATCGGAAATGGTTTTTCTGACCCTGTGACAGGCATTTTCTAGATATGGAACCAAATGCCGGAAAGGTCTGTGAGCCGGATCCAAGTTTCAGTCTGAAAACGTTATCTTGTTGAAAATGGTCGTTTTTTTGCCCACCCGCTCACATTTGAAACGATTGTCGCTGATTAATATGGCACCGCCTGGCAACGACCGGGTGCTCGACTATCGAGACTAACTACAGCGGGAATTATAAAAATCATGGATATGAAAAAGACCAAGGTGGCGCTGGCAACAGCCTCACTGATCGTGCTTTTGTCTGGCTGTAATGACAACGGCTCTACCACCCCTGATGTGCCTATCAACCCCGAGATCCCTACCAACCCGGATGTGACCGTCCCTCCCGGCACCGAGGACGGACCTGTCGCCCGTCTGCCCAAGGTGCAGGCCCCCGCCGAATTGCTGATGGCGGGTGACAATCAGGTGGTCATCGCCCTGGTGGATACCCAGACCAGTGCCGCCCGCGGGGTGGATGGCCCCTTCGCCAGTCATAGTCTTCATCTCTGGAACAACGAAGCGTGTTCTGCCACTGCCGATAGTGGTCTGAATGGCGGTTGGGATGACAAGATCAATACGCCGACGGCAGCCGACAGCTTTGGCCCTGCCTGGGTGATCCCGCTGGCCAAGGTGGAAGGGTGTATCAACTTTATCGCCCGGGATGGTTCCCTCGGCAACCTGACCGGCGCCGACATGAAGGTAGTCTTCAGCGATCATCCGGATCGCACCGTGGCCATCGTTGCCGGCAAGAACGCGATCTTCGATAGCCGGGCCGAGGCTTTCACCGCCGCCTTCGGCGTTGCCGGAGCCAGCGCCCACCTGATCGACGGCAACACATTGATCTGGCAGGGGGGCAAGGACAAGCCCCATGTCCGCCTCTACTACACAGAGTCGGGCACCATCGAGGCCAATGCCGACGGGGTATTCGACTTCCCCTATATCAGCCTGACCCCGACCAGCCTAACGGCGGAGCAGCAGGCCAGGTATCCGCATCTCAAAGATGCCGCCGCCTTTGCCCTGCCGTCAGGAAAAGATCTCAAGCCCCTGCTCAAGGGGGAGCTGGTGGCCATCGGCACCGATGCCGATGGCATACTGCAGGGAGCAACCCTGGTGCAGAGCGCCGGCGCCCTTGATGCTCTCTATAGCGATGCGGCGAGCAAGCTCGACTATGGCGCCATCGTTGAGGGGGGCAATGTCACCTTCCGGCTGTGGGCGCCGACCGCCAGATCGGTCAAGCTGGCGCTGTTTGACGAGCAGCACAACTCCCTTGGCGAGCGCGCCATGATCCTGGACGAAGCCAGCGGCAGCTGGAGCGTGCAGGGGGGCAGCGAGCTGGTAGGCAAGTTCTACCGTTACGACATCCAGGTCTATCACCCGGTCAGCCGCAAGCTGGAATCCTATCAGGTGACCGACCCCTACTCCCTGAGCCTGGCGATGAACTCCGAGTTCAGCCAGGTGGTGGATCTCGACGATCCGGCCCTCAAGCCGGCCGGCTGGGACGAGCTCAAGGCCCCCCACAGCCAGCAGAACCCGGCTGACATCACCATCTACGAGGCCCATGTCCGCGATCTGACCGGCAACGACGACTCGACCCCGGCGGAGCACCGCGGCAAGTTCCTCGGCCTGACCGATACCGACACGGTACCGGTCAGGCACCTGCAATCCCTGGCGCAGAGCGGCGTCAGCCACCTGCACCTGCTGCCGGTGTTCGACATTGCGACCATCAACGAGGACCCGGCCAAGGTGGCCAATATCGGCGATGACTTCAGCAAGCTGTGTCAGGTCAACCCCGAGGTGCAGAATTCAGCCTTTGGCGCTTACTGTGGCGGCGGCCAGACCATAGCCTCCGTGCTGGAAACCCTGGATCCGCGTGGCGAACAGGCACAGTCGCTCTACGGCTATCTGCGCGGCGTCGACTCCTTCAACTGGGGTTATGATCCTTATCACTACACGGCGCCGGAAGGCTCCTATGCCACCAACGCCGAGGGCAGCCAGCGCATCCTGGAGTTCCGCGAAATGGTCAAGGCCATCAAGCAGAACATCGGCATGAACGTGGTGATGGACGTGGTCTACAACCACACCAACGAGGCTGGCCTGGGTCCCAAGTCGGTGCTCGACAAGATAGTGCCCTGGTACTATCAGCGTCTCAATCCGGAGACCGGCTCGGTCGAGAATTCCACCTGCTGCTCCAACACGGCGCCGGAACACGCCATGTTCGCCAAGCTGGTGGATGACTCCCTGGTGACCTGGGCTCGCGACTACAAGATCGATGCCTTCCGCTTCGACCTGATGGGCCACCACCCGAAAGATCAGATAGTGCAGGCGCTGGCGGCGGTGAAGAAGGTCAACCCCGAGATCTACTTCTACGGCGAGGGGTGGAACTTCGGCGAGGTGCAGGATGACAAGCGCTTCGTGCAGGCGACCCAGAAGCACCTGGCTGGGACCGGCATCGGATCCTTCTCGGATCGGTTGCGGGATGCGGTGCGCGGCGGCAGCCCGTTCGACGGTGGCGATACCATTCGCAAGACCCAGGGCTTTGGCAACGGCGCCTTTGTGGATCCCAACGAGCTGGATGGCGTCGAGCTGGCCACGGCTTTGCATCAGGCCGATCTGGTGCGTCTCGGCATGGCCGGCAATCTCAAGGAGTTCGTGCTGACCGACAAGAATGGCATCCCGATGAAGGGGGCCGAGATCGACTATAACGGTCAGCCTGCCGGCTATGCCCAGGATCCGACCGAGATCCAGAACTATGTCTCCAAGCATGACAACCAGACCCTGTTCGACAACCTGATCTACAAGGCGCCGGCAGGAGCCGATCTGGTGCGGATGCAGGGGGTATCGCTGGCTACCGCCATGCTGGGGCAGGGCATTCCCTTCACCCACGCCGGCGTCGAGTTGCTGCGCTCCAAGTCCATGGAGCGGGACAGCTACGACTCGGGGGACTGGTACAACCGGGTCGATTACACCCTGGCTGACAACAACTTTGACAAGGGATTGCCGCGCAAGGATAAGGATGGCGACAACTATCCGCTGATCGATCAGGTGCTCGGCCAGCATGCCAAGCCGAGCGGTGCCGACATGGCGACCATGGTGGGTTTCTACCAGGAGCTGGCCAGGCTGCGTCAATCTTCTCGCCTGCTGCGTCTGGGCAGTGGGGCCGAAGTGATCAAGCGGGTCGATTTTCGCAATACCGGACCGGATCAGGTGCCCGGCCTCATCGTGATGACGGTGGATGACGGCATGGCCGCCGGTGCGGATCTGGATCCGGCCATCGACGGTCTGGTGGTGATGCTCAACGCCACCAACCAGAGTCAGAGTATCGGTGATTTCCGCGACGGGGCGGATCAGCCCATCGATCTCGCCGGTCTGGTGCTGAGCCCGGCTCACGACAGCAGTGACAGCATAGCCCGCGGAGCCGCGGTGTCCGGTGGCCAGTTGACGCTGGGTGCCTGGTCTGCCGCCGTGTTCGTCAAGCCCCAGAGCGGGGCCCAGGGCACGGGGCTGCCAGTCGGCAAGAAGACGGACCTCAGTACGCTGCCACCCTTTGGCATGACCAATGTCTTCGTGCGTGGCTTCCTCGGCCAGTGGGATCCCGTCAACCAGCTGACCTTCAGTGGCAACTATGTGTATGAGTTGACCATGCCGGTTGCCGAGGCGCAGCTGGGTGAGACGACCCTGAAGATTGCGGATGCCAGCTGGGGAGCGCTCAATTACGGCAAGTGTGAGGCCACCGATGTGCTGGCGACGGCGGCACCGCTTACCCTGTGCAAGGGAGGGGATGATATCGGCATGACGCTGGACAAGGCGGGCAGCTACCGGTTTGTCCTGAATGCCATGGACAAGGAGCATCCGACCCTGAGCGTCAGCGTGACCGAGTCCGCGGGGTAAGCAGACCCATAGAGCCCGGGGGATGGCTCGGCGTCCCCGGGTTGAATTCCACCTCGCCAAGGGTGGGATAATCCCGAGAGAGTAAGCAAAGCGCGACTGCCGACCGGCAGGCGCGCTTTTTCTATGTCGTCGTCCGATAAATGGGCAAAGAAAAGCCGCCCTGTCGGGGGGCGGCTTGTGGATGTGGCGATTAATGCCTTGACGGGATCAGCGCTTGCGCAGCAGACGCAGGGCGTTGGCGGTGACCAGCGCGGTGGCGCCAGTGTCGGCCAGCACCGCGATCCAGAGCCCGGTGATGCCGAGCAGGCTGGTGACCAGGAAGATGGCCTTGAGCCCGAGCGACAGGGCGATATTCTGGTGGATGATGGCCAGCGCCGCACGGGAGAGGCGGATCATGGCGGCGATGCCACCGAGCTGGTTGTGAGTCAGCGCGGCGTCGGCGGTCTCCAGCGCCACGTCGGTACCGCCCCCCATGGCGATGCCGATGCTGGCGCGCTTCATGGCGGGAGCATCGTTGATGCCATCTCCTATCATGGCGACCTTCTGTCGGGTGGCCTGCTTGGCTATTTCCTGCACCTTGTCTTCCGGCAGCAGACCGGCGCGCCAGTCCATGCCGAGCTCGCCGGCAATGGCCTCGGCGGCGCGCGGGTTGTCCCCGGTCAACATGATGCCCTGCAGCCCCAGTACCCTGAGCTCCTGCAGCGCCGCCGCCGCATCCGGCCTGATCTGATCCCGCAGGGCCAGCAGGGCAACCGGTGTGGTCGCATCGTCACGGGTCTGGCAGAGCACCACCACCGTCTTGCCCTGCTGCTCCAGCGTGGTGATCCTTTCGTTCTGCTCGCGGCTCAGGGTGGCCACCCGGCTCGGTGCCAGCAGTTGCCAGAGGGTGCCGTCGATGCGCCCTTCGACCCCCATGCCTGGCAGGGCGCGCAGATCCCGGGCTGCCGCCAGAGCCAGCGCCTGTTCACTGGCCGCCGTCACCACGGCCTTGGCCAGCGGATGATGGGACCCCTGTTCGATGGCCGCCGCCAGCGCCAGCAGCTCGCTCTCGGCCTGGCCATTGAGGCTCACCAGCTCGGTCAGTTGCGGCTTGCCCAGGGTCAGGGTGCCGGTCTTGTCGAAGGAGACGGTATCGATATGGGCCAGCCGCTCCAGCGCCGCCCCACCCTTGATCAGGGCCCCTTGCCGGGTCGCGGCTGCCAGGGCGGAGGTGACTGCCGCCGGGGTGGAGATCACCAGGGCGCAGGGGCAACCGATGAGCAGCAGTGCCAGCCCGCGATAGACCCACTCGTCCCAGGGCTGGCCATAGGCGAGGGGAGGGATGATCACTACCAGCAGGGCGACCAGCATGATGGCCGGGGTGTACCAGCGGCTGAAGCGGTCGATGAAGCGCTCGATGGGGGCGCGCTGGCTCTCTGCCTCCTCGATGAGGTGCAGAATGCGGTCGATGGCGTTGTTGCCCGGTTCCGAAACCACCTCAAGACGCACGACCCGATCTGCCGCCAGACTACCGGCGGGCACTTTTTCCCCCTTGCTGCGCTCCACCGGAATGGATTCACCGGTCAGGGCGCTTTCGTCGAAGGTGCCAAGGTCGTCGAGCAATCTGGCATCCGCGGGCAAACGGGCTCCGGGAGAAATTTCGATGATGTCGCCGGGGCGAAGATCTTCGGCCGCCACCTCTTCCCGGATTTCACCTTGTGGCTGACCCTGTAAACCGGTGCGGATGCGCACAGCCTTGTCGGGCACCAGCGCCATCAGGGCTGTGACCCCCGCACGGGCGCGGGCTGCGGCGTAGGACTCCAGGTGCTCGCCCAGCATAAACAGCAGCAGCACCATGGCGGCTTCGGCGGTTTCGCCGAGGAACAGGGCGCCAACGGCGGCGACCGTCATCAGGGTCTCGATGGCGAAGGGGGAGCCGCTCCTGGTCAGTGACCAGGCCTTGCGGGAGATGGGCCACAGGCCCCACAGGGTGGCCAGGGTAAAGAGGGGCTGGCCGAATTCGTCCGGCAGCAGGGCTGCTACCAGCATCAGGCTGGCCAGCGACAGGGGTTGCCAATATTTGCCGAGCAGGGTCATCAGGGGGCCGCGGCTCTTCTCCTCTTGTTGCCTGGCCTGGGTGGCATCCCTGAGCTGGAAACCGGCGGCCAGCACGGCGGCGGTGACGGGATCGGGGGAGAGGCCGGGGGCCAGATCCACCACCAGTTTTTCGGTGGCAAAGAGTACGCGGGCCTGCTGCACCCCCTCGACCCGACCGACGGCTGTCTCTATCTTGCGGGCACAGCTGGGGCAGTCCATCCCCAGTATCTGCCAGCTGTGGCGCTGGCTGTCGCCGGCGGGGGCCGCCAGCGGCTCGCCCGAGTCGGTAGCCTCGCCGTGTTCATGATGCTCATGGTTATGCTCATGGGATGAGGGCTGGCTACAGCAACCCTGGCCGTGACAGCTCCCTTGAGGAGGTTCGGCCTCGTCCGGTGACTCGCCGGTCGGGTGCGCCTGATGCTCGTGGGCGGTCTTGCCGGAGCAACTACTGGCCGGCACCGCGTTGTCGCAGCAGTGGCTGTCGTGCCTATGTTCAGATTGGCCACTGGCCGCCTTGCTGACGGCCTTGATGGGAGAGGTAGCATGCTGATAGCTGCAGCAGGATTTGCTCATACAGGGTTCCTCTTGGCGGGAGCTCGCCCCTGCGGGCTCCTTGATGACTGGATTCAGTGTAAACCTTGGTGTTATGTCCAAGGTCAATCCCCCTTTATTCTTCAGTCAGTTTCTGGCGGCAGTTTGCCGGCCCGGTGCCTAGGCAAGAGTTCCCGATATCCCTGATGTTGGCGGGTGTTTGTCGGGCCTTCGCCCGCCTATACTGGCGATCCGGATAGTTACAACACCCATAAAGGACATAACACATGAGCCGTTCAGTCACTCTGCAAGGCAACCCCGTCGCCGTCGCTGGTCACTTCCCGGTTGCCGGTGAGCAGGCCAAGCCCTTCTCCCTGGTGGCCAAGGATCTCTCCGATGTGACCCTGGCGAACTTCGCCGGTCAGCGCAAGATCCTGAACATCTTCCCGAGCGTTGACACCCCGACCTGTGCCACTTCAGTGCGCAAGTTCAACGAGCAGGCCAGCGCCCTGGACAATACCGTGGTGCTCTGCATCTCCGCCGATCTGCCGTTCGCCCAGTCCCGCTTCTGCGGCGCCGAAGGGCTGGACAAGGTGGTAACCCTCTCCACCCTGCGTGGTGCCGCCTTTATGGAAGATTACGGCGTGGCCTTCTCCTCCGGCCCGCTGGTGGGGCTGACTGCCCGCGCCATCGTGGTGCTGGATGCGGACAACAAGGTGCTGCACAGCGAGCTGGTGGCCGAGGTCGCTGACGAGCCGAACTACGCCGCTGCCCTGGCCGCCCTGTAATTCGACGTTCGTTCTGATGGCCCGACGGCCTGCCCTGTCTGCTGCCAGGGCAGGCCGTTATTTTTATGGCCGGCTGCGGCGCTAGGGCGCCTGCACGGCGACCTTTCTTTTACTTCTCCCTTTGCGCTGGCTAGACTTCGCCTCCCACTTCTTCAACGACGTAGCGCCATGACTTTTCGCGAACTTGCCCTTCATCCTGCTCTGCTGGCCGCCCTGCCCGAACAGCTGCACACCCCGACCCGCATTCAGCAGCTGACCATTCCGGCAGCGCTGGCGGGGCGGGATCTGCTGGCGCTGGCCCGTACCGGCAGCGGCAAGACCCTGGCGTTCGGCCTGCCGCTGTTGCAGCGGCTGGATCCCGCCGCCCGCCAGGTGCAGGGGTTGGTGCTGGTGCCGACTCGCGAGCTGGCCACCCAGGTGAGCGTTGCGCTGGCAGGCCTTGCCGGGGCACTTGGCGTGCGCATGGTGACATTGTGCGGCGGAGTGGCGCAGGAGCTGCAACAGAGCGAACTGGCGCAGGGGCCGCAACTGCTGGTGGCGACGCCGGGGCGGCTGCGGGATCTGCTCAACCAGCAGCTGTTGGAGCTCGATGGCTTGCGTACCCTGGTGCTGGACGAGGCGGATCGCCTGCTGGAGATGGGCTTTTGGCCCGATATCCGGATGATCCTGGGGTTGACTCCTGCCACTCGCCAGACCCTGCTCTTCTCTGCCACCCTGCCCGCCGAGCTGGATGGGCTGGCCAGCGGCCTGTTGACGGATCCGCTGCGAGTCGAAGCGGATCCGCTCAACAGCGTGGCGAGCGATTTCGAAGAGCGGCTCTATCTGGTCAACAAGAGCAGCAAGGTGCCGGCGCTCATCAAGCTGCTCGGGGAGGAGGCGTGGCCTCAGGTGCTGGTGTTTATCAGCGCGCGGGACGATGCGGACGGGGTTGCCCGCAAGCTTGCCAAGGCGGGCATCGCGGTGGCTGCCCTCCATGGCGAGAAGGAGCATGCGCAGCGAGAACAGGCGCTGGCAGATTTCAAGGCAGGCAAGGTGCGGGTGCTGGTGGCCACCGATCTGATGGCGCGCGGCATCCATGTGGAGGCGCTGCCCGTGGTGATCAACCTGGATCTGCCCGCCAGCGCCCCCGTCTATGTGCATCGCATCGGCCGCACTGCCCGGGCCGGGCGCAGCGGTCTGGCCATCTCGCTCACCTGCCACGGCGAAGCCGAAACCCTGACTGCGATCCGAACCCTCACCGGGCGTGAGCTGCCACTGGCCGAGCTCGGCGATTTCCCGGTGACCGACAAGCCCGCGAGCGGCGAGGGCAAGCGGGCACCGCGGGACAAGCAGGCCAATCGCCGTACCCAGGCCAAGCGCAGCATCAAGCAGTTCAGGGGCAAGCCCCCGCGCGGCTGAGGTTCAGCGGGCCAGCGGGTAGGTAAACAGGGCCAAGTGGGCGAAGTTCAGTAGAAAGTGGACGACGATGGCGACGCTCAGACGCCCGCTGAAATGGAACGCCAGCCCGTAACAGGCCCCCGCCAGGGCGGCAAACAGTACCAGCAGTGGGCCACCGGCCAGGTGCGCCGCCCCGAACAGCAGGCTGGCCACCAGAATGCCCAGCCAGAGCCGGCCGCGCCGGGCGATCTCCTGCTGGATCACGCCGCGAAACAGCACCTCTTCCGCTACGCAGGTGAACAGCAGATTGTTGAAGGCAAACAGCCACCACCAGTGAGGCAGCCCCACCTCGGGCCTCAGCGCTCCCAGCTGCCAGGCGCAGATCAACAGCGCCGCCAGCGGCAACAGCAGCAGGGCGAGCACACGCCAGCGGATAGCGCCGCCCGGGCCCAGCAAGCCGGGCCAGGCCAGCAGCAGGCCGAAGAAGACCAGCGGCTTGTCCAGATTGAGATACATGTTGAACGGCACACTGTCCGGCCCGGCAAGTACCTGATCCAGCACCTTGAGATTGTGAAAGCCTGGAATGAGGTGCAGCATCAGGGCGATGGCCCACAGCAGCACCAGCCCTTGCGCACCACATCGCCAGGGGGTGGGCAGAGTCGGGGTGCGCCAGGCTAGCAGCAATCCTGCCAGGCTTGCCAGCAGGGCGACGGGGGTGATGCGTTCCAGCCAGAGCGCCAGCAGCAGGGAGATGCCGAGCAGGATCAGGCCGGGCAAGCGTTGGCGGGCCAGACAGAGCAGCACGGCCAGCGCCAGCGCAGCCCAGATGAGGGAATCGGGTAGGGGCAAAATTGAATCTCCTTGGCAGCGGAAGGTCGCACCTTAACAACGGGGTCTCCCGTGACACAAGGCTCAATAAGCTGGTCGGATCCCCACCCGTCACGGCCGCGCCAACATAAAAAAAGCCGGAGCATGGGCTCCGGCTTTTGGCATTCAGGGACGTATCAACGGCCGGATTCGGCGATCACGCGGGCGATGATGTCGGCACGGGCGTTGGCGTCCAGCTCGCCCAGGGCGATGAGGCCGGCCTTGAAGATCACGTTCTTCGGCAGGCTCACGTCATCCAGGGTGGTGATGGCTTCGACGTGCAGACCGTTCAGGCGGCTGGCATCGCGCGGGCTCAGGTTGACCTGGGTGTTGAGCACCTGTTTGCCCTTCTTCTTGGGCTGGGCGGGTTTCTTCGGTTGATCCAGCTCGTCTTCCGGCAGTTCGTCATCAAAATCGTAAATAGACATAGTCAATCCTGTTGGTTAGGCAAAGGGCATGCTTGCCCGAAATGGGGTGATCAGCCCATATCCTCGTTGCGGATAAAGGCGCGCCAGGAGACCAGCACCTGGGCAAAATCTTCCAGCCCGCACATGGCCAGCTGTTCATCATCGTAGTAGGCGAGATCGTCGAGATCCTCGTCCAGCTCGATATTGAGGGCGTTGGCTTTCACCTCGGCCTCTTCGTGGGTCAGCAGCAGGGAGTAGTCGCCGCCAAGCAGCCGGTACTCGGTGCGGGTGCGGTTGGAGAGCTGATCGATAATGGCGAACAGCTCGTCGATCTTCTCTTCATCCTTGCCCACTTCGTCGATCAGCCACTGACCGATGGCCTCGTGGCCCATGGAGAACCGGGCGCGATAGCCACCGAACGGGTCGCGGCGAAATTCATAATCCATAGCAGAGTCCATATCTCGGAGGGATGGGCCGGCCCGGGCAGAGGTGAAAGCACCAAATTCCTGCTCCATGGCGGGGCACACATCGGGTAAAGTGGCCTATTCTAGCGATCCCCCTCTCGCTTGTCTTGATGATGTGGCATCTTTGCCTTCCCGTCGCGGGTTGGCGGACCACCAGTCGTCCCTTGTCCGGAGATGTTATGCAGCTAAATGACACACTCGCGCAGCAGATTGTCAGTCGGGCGATGAAGATCCTTTCGTTCTCGGTCAACGTGATGGATGAACACGGACTCATCATTGCCTCAGGTAATCCGGAGCGGCTCCATCAGCGTCACGAGGGGGCCGTGCTGGCGCTGGCCGAGAACCGGGTGGTGGAGATCAGCGAAGCCACCGCCCGCGAGTTGAAAGGGGTGCGCCCCGGCATCAACCTGCCCATCGCCTATCAGGGGGAGCTGCTGGGGGTCATCGGCATCTCTGGCGATCCGGACATCGTTCGCGCTTACGCCGAGCTGGTGCGGATGACCGCCGAACTCATTCTGGAGCAGGCCGCGCTCACCGAGCAGCTGCAGTGGGACAAGCGCCACAAGGAGGAGCTGGTGCTGCAGTTGATCCGGGGGGAGGGCAAGGTCGACCAGCTGTTACAGGCGGCCCGTTTCCTCGGACTGGATCTGGCCCAGCCCAGAGTGGTAGCTGTGCTGGCGCTGGAGGAGGCGGATCCGGCCCGCTTGCGGGAGCTGGTCCATCAGCTGGAACATCCGGAGCGGGACAATCTGGTGGCCATCCATGGGCTGGACGAGATAGTAGTGCTCAAACCGGCCCAGATCGTGGACGAGGTGTGGCAGTCGGAGCAGGAGCGGGGCCGCATCAAGCAGCTGCTGGCACGCATTCCCCACTTCAAGGTGCGCATCGCGGTGGGTGATTACTTCGCCGGGATTGACGGGCTGGCACGCTCCTACCAGACGGCGCGGGACACCTTGCGCCGCGGCATGCGCCAGGCCCCCCGCAAGCAGGTCTACTTCTTCGAGGATTATCGGCTGCCGGTGCTGCTCGGCAGTCTGGCGGACTCCTGGCAGGCGGATCAGCTGCGCGCCCCCCTGCAGAAGCTGGCGCGAGAGGATGCAAAGGGAACGCTACTGAAAACCCTGCGCCAATATTTCTTGCAGGATTGTGATCTTCATCGCTGTGCCGAAATCCTGTTCATCCACCCCAATACGCTGCGCTATCGCATTGGCAAGATAGAGCAGATAACCGGCTTGAATTTCAACAAGTTAGACGACAAGTTTCTGCTCTATCTCGGGCTCAATCTCGACAACTGATTTGTTTGATGTGACAAATAAATCCTTTTCCAATAGCTAATATTTGTCTTTTTGAACAAAGCTTTCCGGTTTCGGATCACCATAATGGCCACCATTCACTCACATGCAAGGTGTCCGTCATGATCCCGGTTACAGCCCTTGGCGCCATCGCGGCGCTATCCATCGCCATCTTCCTCATCCTGAAGAAGGTTCCTCCCGCTTACGGCATGATCGTCGGCGCCCTGGCCGGTGGCCTGATCGGTGGTGCCGACCTGAGCCAGACCGTCGCTCTGATGATCGGCGGCGCCCAAGGGATCACCACCGCCGTGATGCGGATCCTGGCGGCCGGTGTGCTGGCGGGCGTGCTGATCGAATCGGGTGCGGCCACCACCATCGCCGAAACCATCGTCAAAAAACTCGGTGAAACCCGCGCCCTGCTGGCACTGGCGCTGGCCACCATGATCCTGACTGCGGTCGGCGTCTTCGTGGACGTGGCGGTCATCACGGTTGCCCCGATTGCCCTGGCCATCGCCCGCCGTGCCGACCTCTCCAAGGCGGCCATCCTGCTGGCGATGATCGGTGGTGGCAAGGCGGGCAACGTCATGTCCCCCAACCCCAACGCCATCGCGGCGGCCGATGCCTTCCATCTGCCCCTCACCTCCGTCATGGCTGCCGGCATCATCCCGGGCCTGTTCGGCCTGGTGATGGCCTACTGGCTCGCCAAGCGTTTGAACAACAAGGGCAGCAAGGTTGCCGCCGACGAAGTGGTGAGCTTTGACGGGGTCAAGTTGCCCGGTTTTGCCGCCGCCATCAGTGCCCCTCTGGTTGCCATCCTGCTGCTCGCCCTGCGCCCGGTGGCCGGTATCGTGGTGGATCCGCTGATTGCCCTGCCCCTCGGTGGCCTGGTCGGCGCCCTGATGATGGGCAAGTTCACCAAGGTGAACCAGTTTGCAGTCTCGGGTCTGGCCCGCATGGCGCCGGTGGCCATCATGCTGCTGGGGACAGGTACCCTGGCCGGCATCATCGCCAACTCCGGCCTGAAGGATGTGCTGATCAGCGGCCTGACCGCCTCCGGTCTGCCCTCCTACCTGCTGGCTCCCATCTCCGGTGCCCTGATGTCGCTGGCGACCGCCTCGACCACCGCCGGTACCGTGGTGGCCTCCAACGTCTTCAGCTCCACCCTGCTTGAGCTGGGTGTCAGCGGTCTGGCAGGCGCCGCCATGATCCACGCCGGTGCCACCGTGTTTGACCACATGCCGCACGGCTCCTTCTTCCATGCGACCGGTGGCAGCGTCCACATGGGGGTGAGCGAGCGTCTCAAGCTGATCCCTTACGAAACTGCCGTCGGTCTGACCATTGCTACCGTCTCCACCCTGATGTTTGGCGTGTTTGGCCTCGCCTAAGGAATTGATATGAAAATTGTGATCGCCCCCGATTCATTCAAGGAGAGCCTGAGCGCCATGGCGGTGGCCGATGCCATCGAGGCGGGTTTCAAGCAGGTGCTGCCAGAGGCCACCTACGTCAAATTGCCGATGGCCGATGGCGGCGAGGGCACGGTGCAATCCCTGGTGGATGCCACCGGGGGCCGCATCCTGCCGGTCGAGGTGACCGCACCGCTCGGCAACCGGGTGCAGGGTTTCCTCGGCCTGCTGGGGGACGGCAAGCGCGCCGTCATCGAGATGGCGGCCGCCTCCGGCCTGCACCTGGTGGAGCCGGAGCGACGCAATCCGCTGCTGACCTCGAGCTTTGGTACCGGCGAGCTGATCCTGGCTGCGCTGGAGATGGGGGTGAGCCACCTCATCCTCGGCATCGGTGGCAGCGCCACCAATGATGGCGGTGCCGGCATGATCCAGGCGCTCGGCGGCAAGCTCTTGAAAGCGGATGGCACCCCTATTGCCCTGGGCGGCGCCGGTCTGAAGGATCTGGCCAGCATCGACCTGAGCAAGCTGGACTCGCGTCTGGCCGGGTTGACCATAGAGGTGGCCTGCGATGTGAACAACCCACTGTGCGGGCCCAAGGGGGCTTCCGCCGTGTTTGGTCCGCAGAAGGGGGCCACGCCGGCGATGGTGGCGCAGCTGGATGCCAACCTCTCCCACTATGCCGACTGCATCGAGCAGGCCCTCGGCAAGCAGGTGAAGGAGATCCCGGGGGCGGGCGCCGCCGGTGGCATGGGGGCCGCGCTGGTCGGCCTGCTCGGCGCCGAGCTCAAGCCCGGCATCCAGATCGTCATCGAGGCGCTCAAGCTGGCCGACGCGGTGGCCGATGCGGATCTCGTCATCACCGGCGAGGGACGGATCGACAGCCAGACCATCCACGGCAAAACTCCCATCGGGGTGGCCCGTTGCGCCAAGCAGTTTGGCAAGCCGGTGATCGGGATCTCCGGTTGTCTCACCGACGACTGTGGTGTGGTGCATGAGCACGGGCTGGACGCGGTGTTTGCCGTGGTCAATCGCGCCATGTCCCTGCCGGAAGCCCTGGCGACCGCCAGCATCAATCTCGAGCTGACCGCTCGCAACGTGGCGGCCCTCTACCGCTTGCCGCGCTGATACTCCCGGGCCGATGCGCATGCATCGGCCCGACCTCGCCCCGTCAGGACGCCGCTCTCGGCTATCGAGATCATCGGGCGCCCTTGGCACCTCTTGGCCGATCCCCTGCGATCGGCATTTTTTATGGCGGTTCGTGGCGGGATGGCGCAGTTTTGATAGGCGCTCCCGCCCCTTTGCGGCATAGTTGTTCACAACAACGACAAGGAGAGAGCCATGATCCTGCTGACCCTGGGGGTGGCGCTGTTCACCCTCATCCATCTCTATCCCTGTTACGGCGCGGAGCACCGACACCATCTGCGCGAACGGCTGGGGGAGAACCGCTACAAGGGGCTCTTCTCCCTGCTGGTGTTTATCGCCATCGCCTTCATCATCGCCGGATGGCGCATGGCCAGCCCCTTGCCCCTCTACTTTCTGCCCGCCTGGGGGCCGCTGGCCATGATGGGGATGATGCCCATCGCCCTGATCCTGTTTTTTTCCGGCCAGGGACAAAACCATTTCCGGCGTTGGTTGGTGCATCCCCAACTGCTGGGCACCCTGATCTGGGCGCTGGCCCACCTGCTGGTCAACAGCGAGGCCCGCTCCCTGGTGCTGTTTGGCGGCATCGGCCTCTGGGCCCTGGTCAGCATCGTCTGGATTTCATGGCGTGACTGGCAACAAGCGCCCCGTCCCGCCGCCAACTGGAAGGCGACCGGGATCAGCACGGGGGCCGGGCTGGTGGCGACGGCCCTGCTAATCTTCTGGGGACACGGCTGGCTGACCGGTATTGCGCTCCGCTGAGGGTGAACCGGAATGAATGTCAGACAACCCCCAAGGAGGTGCGATGATGAAATGGAGTGTTTTGTTGCTGCTGGTGAGCGGGATGGCTTCCGCCACCTGCCCGGATTATTTCAACGTGGAGATGCGGGAGCTTAATAGCACCCAACGCCATAACCTCTGCCAGTTGACCGAAGGCAAGGTGGTGCTGGTGGTCAACACAGCCTCTTACTGTGGCTATAGCGGCCAGTTTCGCGATCTGGAGAAGCTCTACCAGAACTACAAGGACAAGGGGCTGATTATTCTGGGGTTCCCCTCCAACGATTTCAGGCAGGAGGATGCCAGCGAGGGCAAGACCGCCGAGGTGTGCCGCCGCGACTATGGCGTTACCTTCCCCATGTTCAACCGAGTCGCGGTGCGGGGCTCCGATGCGGTGCCCCTGTATCGGGGGCTGACCGAGGCGGCCGACGGGGATGCGCCGAACTGGAATTTTCACAAGTATCTGCTGGGGCGCGACGGCAAGCTTATTGGCAGTTATGGCGCCAACCAGAATCCGGCCAGGGATCCCCTCAGGCGTCAGCTGGAGCAGGCGCTGGGGAACTGAACCTACCCCTTGGCGGGCGGCTCTGGAATAATGGGCCCCTGCCTCCTCCAACTGGTTATCCCGTGCTGCAACGTCTTCCGCAAATGGTGATCTTCGATGCGCTGGTGCGCGAGCAGGGCATCTCTGCCGCCGCCCGGCGCCTTGGCGTCTCCAAATCCCATATCAGCAAGCAGCTGGCGCTGCTGGAAACCGCTCTCGGTGCCCAGCTGGTGCAGCGCACCACCCGTCGTTTCGCCCTGACCGAGCTGGGTCAGGAGTATGCCCGCCATTGCCACGCCCTGGTGGCGGTCGGGCAGGAAGCGGAGTCGATGATCGCCGAGCGGCGCGGCAAGGTGAGCGGTGTGCTCCACCTCGGCGTCGGTCAGTCGTTCGGCCGGCTGCACGTCATCCCCCATCTGAAGGCGTTTCAGGATCGCTACCCTGAGCTGGAGCTGGAGGTTTCCCTGTTTGACCACAGAACCAATCTGGTTGATGAGGGGCTGGATCTCTGGATCACCACCTATGAGGACAAGCCGGAGGGACTGGTGGGCCAGCGCCTGACCGACATCGGCTTCGTGCTGGCGGCCTCGCCGGACTATCTCTTGAGCCACGGCACGCCGCTGCATCCCAGGGATCTGGCCCAGCACAACTGCATCACCTATCAGAGCCGTGAGCGGCGCTATCACCAGTGGTCGTTCCGTCAGGGCAAGGAACGCCAGACGGTGCAGGTGGCAGGCAACTATCGGGTCGATATGGCGGAGGCGGTGCGGGACGCGGCGCTGGCCGGACTCGGCATCGCCTATATCGCCAACTACTTGTTGGACAAGGAGTTGCAGTCCGGCCAGCTGATCCCCCTGTTGCCAGAATGGCGACCGAACCAGCAGATGGCGGTCCACGCGGTTTATGCCAGACGCGAGCACCTGGATCCCAAGATCCGCCTCTTCATCGATTTCCTCAAGGAGTGCTTCGGCCAGCAACCCTATTGGGAGCAGCGGCTGGCCCCCTGGCTCGGGGGCAAATTGTCCGGCACCGAGGAATAATCGTTTCCATATAAAAACACTGGCTTTCTCGTGATACTAAAATCGAGCCAAATCAGCCAGTTGCCGCAACCGGTATCGTGAAAACGTTTTTTCTAACAGAGCTGTAACCAAGCGGACTTGCAGTGGCGGGGTTGTGGGCGCAGAATCCGCGGCCATCTTTTTGACCACCTGATGGAGTCCCTATGATTGCCCTGCTCGGCATACTGAGTATTCTGGCCCTGGCCGTGCTCTGCTCTGATAATCGCCGCCGTATCCCATTGCGAACAGTGGGCCTCGCCCTCGCCCTGCAAGTCATGTTTGCCGCCCTGGTGCTCTGGTTGCCTGCCGGCCAGCATGTGCTGAACGGGGTCAGCGAGAGTGTCAGCAGTGTGATCAACTATGGTCAGGAAGGGATCGCCTTCGTGTTTGGCGATCTGGCCAGATTCAAGCTGGGCTTTATCTTCGCCTTCAACGTGCTGCCGATCATCATCTTCTTCTCCGCTGTGATCGCCATCCTCTACCACATCGGCGTGATGCCGCGTGTCATCGGCCTGCTGGGCGGCGTGCTGCAAAAGCTGCTGGGTACCGGCCGCGCCGAGAGCCTCTCCGCTACCGCCAACATCTTTGTCGGCATGGTGGAAGCGCCGCTGGTAGTCAAACCCTATCTCTCCAGGATGTCCGACTCCCAGTTCTTCGCGGTGATGAGCTGCGGCCTCGCCTCCGTGGCTGGCGGCACCCTGGTGGGCTACGCCAGTATCGGGGTTGAGCTGAAATACCTGATCGCAGCCGCCTTCATGTCCGCGCCGGCCGGTCTGGCCATGGCCAAGATCCTGGTGCCGCCTGCGGCCGATGAGCAGGATCACCATCAGGATGTCGAACTGCCCCGCGCCACCAACGTCATCGAGGCGGCGGCCGACGGTGCCATGGGCGGTCTCAATATCGCGGTCGCGGTCGGTGCCACCTTGCTGGCCTTCGTCGGTGTCATCGCCATGCTCAACGGTTTGCTGGGCTGGGCCGGTGATCTGGTGGGGCTTGATCTGAGCTTCCAAATCATCCTGGGCTGGTTGTTTGCCCCCGTCTCCTGGCTGATCGGTGTGCCCTGGGATCAGGCCCAGGCCGCTGGTGCCCTGATCGGCACCAAGATAGTGGTCAACGAGTTCGTCGCCTTCATCGCCCTGGTCCAGGATCAAAGCCTGAGCGAGTCGAGCAAGGCCATCGTTACCTTTGCCCTGTGCGGTTTCGCCAACATCTCCTCCATGGCGATCCTGATCGGTGGTCTGGGCTCCATGGTGCCGGAGCGCAAGGCCTTCATCGCCCGTTACGGCATGCGAGCCATCATGTCCGGCGTGCTGGCCAACCTGATGAGTGCCTCCTTGGCCGGCCTGTTCCTCTCCCTGTAAGAGCAGGTTTCAATACGGGGATCAGCAGGGGCGCCACCAGGCGCCCCTGTTTTCATCCGGCGAAAAAAAGCCCCGGCCATGGCCGGGGCTTTCTGTGCGCTCGTGTCAGTCGACGTAGAAGGTCTGCTGGAAACTGAGGGTCTGTTGCTGCCCTGCGCCCATGATCTTCAGGGTGAACTGGTAGGTATCTTCGTTGCGGTAGGGGAGAGTCGCCAGATAGTAGATGGCGTTACCCTCTTTCACTTCCTGAAAGCTCAGGGTGCGGATGGTGCCGGTGAGGTTTTTCGCCTCGCCCGTGATGCCCACCGCCTGGGCTTTCCCCTGCTTGTCCAGAACCGAAATGTTGATGATGCCGTTGTAGCGGCTGCGCTCCAGCCCGTAGGTCTTGGCCACCTCGGGAGTGAGGAAGCTGGAGTTGAAGGCGCTGTAGTGCACCTGCCAGGGGCCCAGCTCCTTCATCTGTTCTGCCTTGAGCGGCAGTGTCATCAGCAGTGCCAGCAGGCAGCTTATCCAGGCTGTTTTCATGGTGTCGTCCCTCTCGTGTTCACTGTTGGCTCAAGTTCAAGTATCCAGCAAGGCGCTCACTTCCGGTGGCAATTGTTTGGGGGAATCGATGGCCACCGTCTTGTGGCGACCCAGTTCCCCCCGCACTATGTTCACCTGCCCCTTGGCCACCCTGAACTGCTTGGCCAGAAACTTGATCAAATGACTGTTGGCCTGGCCATCCACCGGCGGTGCCGTGATGGCCACTTTCAACTCTTCTCCGTGCAACCCGACGATCTGATCCCGACTCGCCTTGGGCTGGATCACCAGATGCAGTACCAGTTCATCCCCTTGTTGCTGGACGGCTGGCATCAAATCATCCACCACAGCTGACCGAACAGGTCACCCAGCAGGTAGTTGATGGCCTGCAGCCCGATGAAGGCGACCAGCACGGAGAGATCCAGCCCGCCCAGGGCCGGCAGCACGCGGCGAATCGGGGCCAGGAAGGGTTCGGTCAGCTGGTGCATCACGTATTCGATAGGGTTGCGACCCTGGCTGACCCAGCTCAGGATGGCACGGATCAGCAGGATCCAGAAGATCATCGAACCCGCCTTCTTCAGCACGGTCAGGGCGGCAAACAGGCTGATGCTGAGCCAGTCGGCCAGCAGCACGTTCATGCTTTTGAGCAGGGCCAGCTTGAGGAAAGCCACTGCCAGCGCCAGCAGCACGGAGGCCATATCGATGCCGCCAAAGCCCGGAATGATGCGACGCAGCGGCACCACCAGCGGGTTGGTCAGCTTGACCACCATCTGGCTCATGGGGTTGTAGAAGTCGGCACGGGCCCACTGCAGCCAGACCCGCAGCAGCACCACCATCAGGTAGAGATCGAAAACGGTATTAATCAGAAAGTAAGCGGTGTTCATCTGGGCTCCTGTTAGAAAAGGGTTTCCATTTCGGCGGCGCGAGCAACGGCCGCCTGCATGGCTTGGGCAGTCAGCGGCATCAGCCCCTGTTGCTGGAATGTCTTGATGGCCTCGGCTGTGGTGCCGCCCTTGCTGGTCACCTGTTCACGCAGGGTGGCGAGCGCGAGTGCCGGATTCTGTTCCACCATGGCGGCTGCGCCAAGGGCGGTCTGCTGCACCAACAGACGGGCCTGCTCAGGGCGAAAGCCCATGGCTTCGGCCTCTTCGGCGATGGCCTGCATGAACAGGAAGAAGTAGGCGGGGGCGCTGCCAGCGGCGGCGATGACGCCGTTGATGCCGGACTCCTGCTCGACCCAGAGGGTCTTGCCGACGGCCTGCATCATCTGTTCGGCAAAGTCGCGATCCTCCTGGTCAACCGTATCGGGGGCGTAGAGGCCCGTCATGCCGAGCCCCAGCAGGGCAGGGGTGTTGGGCATGGTGCGGATGATGCGTGCATGGCCACCGGCCATCTCGCCAAGGCGCGCCACCTTGATGCCGGCGGCGATGGAGATGAGCAGCTTGCCGGACAAAGATCCCAGCTCACCGACCAGCGTCCCCAGCATGTCGGCCATCAGCTGCGGTTTGACCGCCAGCACGATGACCTCGGCATGGCGGGCGGCGTCGGCATTGTTCTGGGTGACATGGATGCCGTAGTCGCTGGCAAGGGCCTCCAGCTTGGGCAGGCTGGGATTGGCAGCGGTGATCTTCTCTGCCGGATAACCCGCCTTGACCAGACCGGCAATGATACTGCGGCTCATGTTGCCTGCGCCGATGAAGGCGATGGTTTTATGCTGCATCAAACGCTCCTGTTGATGAGATGGTTGCAAGAGGGAACGCTGCGGCCCCTTCATGCTTATGAGTAGTCACGTGCGCCGAAGATGGCGGTGCCGACTCGCACCATGGTGCTGCCGTGGGCGATCGCCAGCTCGAGATCTTCCGTCATCCCCATCGAGAGGGTGTCGACGCTCGGGTATTGTCGCGCAAGCTCGGTGAACAGAGCCTGCATGCGAGTCATCTGGGCGGCCAGCACGGCCTCGTCACTGGTGTGCTCCGGGATGGCCATCAGGCCTCTGAGCACCAGTCGTTCGCATTGGGCAACCCGTTCGGCCAGCTGGAAAATCTCTTGTTCAGACGTTCCGGATTTGCTGCTCTCTCCGCTAATATTGATTTGCAGACAAACATTTAGCGGTGCCATCGTGGCCGGGCGCTGATTGTTAAGACGCTCGATCAGCTTGTCCCTGTCGACACTTTGTACCCAGTCGAACCGTTCGGCCACCAGCCTGGATTTGTTTGATTGCAAAGGGCCGATAAAGTGCCACTCTATGTCGGCATAGCCCTCTTGCTGGCGCAGGGTATCGATCTTGGTCGCCGCTTCCTGGGCGTAGGACTCACCAAAACGGCGTTGACCCGCGGCATGAGCCGCCATGATCGCCTCAATGGGTTTGGTCTTGCTGACGGCAAGCAAGGGAATGCTTTCTGCATTGCGGCCTGCCCGCCCGGCGGCCTGGGCAATGCGCTCCTTTACCTGAAGCAGGTGCTGGGCAATCTGGTTCATATTTCGTAAGTGATCTTGTGATGGGAGAATGACAAATCTATGGATATCACAGAGTTATTGGCTTTCAGTGTAAAGCATAAAGCCTCGGATCTACACCTGTCGGCCGGGGTTCCCCCGATGATCAGGGTTGACGGGGAGGTTCGCAAGATCAATTTGCCCGCCCTGGAGCACAGGGAAGTTCACGCCCTCATCTACGACATCATGAACGACCACCAGCGCAAGGAGCTGGAGGAAAATTTCGAGGTCGACTTCTCGTTCGAGGTGCCCAATCTGGCGCGTTTCCGGGTCAACGCCTTCCAGCAGGCGCGTGGATCCGGCGCCGTGTTTCGTACCATCCCCAGTACGGTACTGAGCCTGGAAGATCTCGATGCCCCCGAGATATTTCGCAAGATTGCCGAATTCCCACGGGGTCTGGTGCTGGTGACGGGCCCGACCGGCTCGGGCAAATCCACCACTCTGGCGGCCATGGTCAACTACATCAACGAGAACTTCCATCACCACATCCTCACCATCGAGGATCCCATCGAATTCGTGCACGAGAACAAGCGCTGTCTGGTCAACCAGCGGGAAGTGCACCGCGATACCAAGAGTTTCAGCGCCGCCCTGCGTTCGGCCCTGCGTGAAGACCCGGACATCATTCTGGTGGGCGAGATGCGGGACCTCGAGACCATCCGACTCGCCATGACCGCGGCCGAAACCGGTCACTTGGTGTTCGGCACCCTGCACACCTCGTCGGCGGCCAAGACCATAGACCGTATCATCGACGTCTTCCCCGGCGCGGAGAAGGACATGGTGCGCTCCATGCTGTCCGAATCCCTGCGGGCTGTCATCTCCCAGACCTTGCTCAAGCGGATCGGCGGCGGCCGGGTTGCGGCCCACGAGATCATGATGGGCATTCCGGCGGTGCGAAACCTCATTCGGGAAGACAAGATCGCCCAGCTCTACTCGGTGATCCAGACCGGGATGACCCACGGTATGCAGACCATGGATCAGAGCCTCAAACAGCTGGTCAGCCGGGGTGTGGTGGCGTCCCTCGATGCCAAGGCCAAGGCCGTCGACCCCAACAGCGTATAACAACAACGAATCCAGGGAAGGAGACATCATGAATCTGGATCAGATGCTGGCCGAACTGGTCAGCCGCAAGGGCTCGGATCTGTTTGTGACGGTGGGCTCGCCTCCCACCCTCAAGGTCAATGGTCACCTGGTGGCGCTGGGCAACGAGCCCCTCGACAAGAAGGAGGCGCTGACCCTGGTCAGGGAGACCCTCAGCTCGGACCATTTTGAACGCTACATCCGCACCAAGGAGGCCAACTACGCCATCCATCGTGAGGAGCTGGGCCGTTTTCGGGTCAGCGCCTTCTGGCAGCAGGAATTGCCTGGCATGGTGCTGCGCCGCATCGAGACTCGCATTCCCACCTTCGATGATCTGAGCCTGCCTCCCATATTGCAGGACGTGGCGATGGCCAAGCGGGGGCTGGTGCTGTTCGTCGGGGCCACGGGGGCGGGCAAGTCCACCACCCAGGCGGCCATGATTGGCTATCGCAACCAGCATGCGGATGGGCACATACTGACGGTGGAAGATCCGGTGGAGTTCGTGCACCAGCACGGCCGCAGCCTGGTGACCCAGCGCGAGGTGGGGATAGACACCGAATCGTTCGACGTGGCGCTGAAGAGCTCTCTGCGCCAGGCGCCAGATGTGATCCTGATCGGCGAAATCCGCAGCCAGGAGACCATGGAGTTTGCCCTGCAGTTTGCCGAGACTGGCCACCTCTGTCTGGCAACCCTGCACGCCAACAATGCCAACCAGGCGCTGGATCGCATCCTGCATCTGGTTCCCCAGGAGAAACATCGCCAGTTCCTGTTCGATCTCTCGTTCAACCTGCGTGGCATCGTTGCCCAGCAACTGGTGCCCAGCATCGACGGGCGGCGACGTTTTGCCGCCTTCGAGATCCTGCTCAACACCCCGCTCATCACCGACATCATCCGCAAGGGAGAGATGCACCGGCTCAAGGAAGTGATGACCAAATCCTCAGAGCTTGGCATGCAGACCTTCGATCAGGCGCTGTTTGCCCTGTTCTGTGCCGGCCAGATTGGCTACAGTGAGGCCCTCGCTCATGCCGACTCGGCCAATGACCTGCGACTGCTGATCAAGCTTTCGGGTCATGAACAGCTGGGATCCGGCATGCTGGACAATGTGACGCTAGACGAATAACGGGACCGCCCGGGGCGGGCGGTTCCTCGCCATAGAGGATCCTTATGCTGATTGTGGTATCTCCGGCCAAGACGCTGGATTACGAGTCACCCCTGGTGACGTCCCGTTTCACCCAACCCGAACTGCTGGATCACTCCGCCGAGCTGATTGCCCGGGCCCGCCAGCTGAGCCCGGATCAGATCGCCAGCCTGATGAAGATCAGCGACAAGCTGGCTGGTCTGAATGCCGCCCGTTTCGCCGAGTGGCAGCCGGCGTTTACCCCGGACAATGCCCGTCAGGCCCTGCTGGCCTTCAAGGGTGATGTCTACACCGGGCTTGCGGTGGAAGATTTCAGTGACGAGGATTTCGAGTTTGCCCAGCAACATCTGCGCATGCTGTCCGGCCTTTACGGTGTGCTGCGCCCGCTCGATCTGATGATGGCCTACCGGCTGGAGATGGGGATTCGCCTCGATAATCCGCGCGGCAAGGATCTCTACCAGTTCTGGGGCGACATCATCACCGAACACCTGAACAAGGCGCTGGCAGCCCAAGGGGATGAGGTACTGGTGAACCTGGCTTCCGACGAGTATTTCAAATCCGTGCGTCCCAAGGCCCTGAAGGGGCGGATTGTTACTCCGGTATTCAAGGACGAGAAAAACGGTCAGTTCAAGATCATCAGTTTCTACGCCAAAAAGGCGCGGGGCATGATGGCTCGCCACATCATCAAAAACAAACTGACCAGTGTGGAACAGCTGACCGGTTTCAACGCCGATGGCTACTACTTCGTGCCGGAAGAGTCAGATGCCGCCACCCTGATGTTTAAACGTGCAGAAAATTAATTACAAAAAGAGGGAACCAATCTTCCTAGTGATGGGTCTGATTATATGAATCCTCTGTTGTAAGCACTTTTTATTCGCCGACGTTTGATACGTCGGCTTTTTTATTGTCTATCAATTGCTTTCGGTGAACCCATGTGGTTCAGATAGACTCAAGAAAGGGTGTTGTCGTCACAAGCTGGAGGTGGATGATGGAACAGAAAAATGCCATTCGGCAGGTGGCCGTCCCTTGGGCGCCCTCCCGCCAGCTACCACCCGGCCTGGTTGTCGCCGAGCTGCATCAGGATCTCTGGAGCGACTCCCTGACCATCATGCTGGGACGGGCTCGCAGCATAGATCTGCCGCCCCAGTTGCTGTGCCGGGTTCACTTTCGCCATATCTACGCCCTGCGGGTGATGGAGGATTGCGATCTGGCGGAGGGGAAGGATAGTCATGCCATCGAGGAGCAGATCCAGATCATCACACCGTCCCGTTTTGCCAGCTGGTTTCATCAGGAATCCGATGGCTTGCATTTGGACGAGGACTTGCAGCACTACCGCATTTCGACCTGGGACTACTGCGCCGATGTGCTGACCTCCTCGGCGCCCGAGCTCTCTTTTCTTGCCCAGAGCGAATGATGGAAGTGTGCTACTAGAGGCGAAGGAGATCCTTCGCCTCATTTTTTGTGTCGACTGACCACAGTAGTGGGGGGCTTGGCACAAAAAAAGCGCCTCAAAGGAGGCGCGGGGGAAAAAGACAGATTGGAAGCGTCACATGGGTGCTACTTGAATCGGCGATGAGCCATGCCAATCAAGTATGGGTTCATATTGCCAGGGGCTATCTGAAGTAGTGCTGAGATGATTCTTCATCCTCTGTTCATATTCTCGGCAACTATTTCCGGCCGCCGTGCCAGTTGCCAGCCAATGCTTTCGGGTATCCTGCCAGCCTGTTTCCATCTTCAGCCCGAGTCTCCATCAGCGCGGTTTTGTCAGGGGAGCAACTCGAATGTTCCCGCCGTCTGTTCCAAAGCCAGTAACCAGCGTTTGATCGGGATGCCGCCGGCATAGCCGGTCAGATCGCCGCTGCGTCCGATCACCCGGTGGCATGGGACTATGATGCTGAGGGGATTACGGCCATTGGCGGCGCCGACCGCCCGTACCGCCCTGGGATTGCCGATGGCGGTGGCGATATCGAGGTAACTGACGGTGTCGCCGTAGGGTATGTCGCACAGTGCCTGCCACACCGCTTGCTGAAACGGTGTCCCCCTGGCCGCGAGCGGTAGATCGAACTGCCGCAGGCGACCTGCAAAGTAGGCGGCAAACTGCTCTTTGTAGGGGGCGAGTGCGGTATCGTCCCGTTGCCACTCTGGCTGTGGCATGACGGGGCGTTCGCCCTGGATGAACTCCACATGGCGCAGGCCATCATCGTCGATGGCGATGAGCAGGGGGCCGCGGGCGCTTTCGCAAAAACTGTATCTCATCTTCTTTCGCTCTCGCTGTGAAGGGGGGCATCACTCCAGTACCGGCTTGCCACGGGCAGACTTGATCTCCCCTTTGCGTTTCTTGGCATCGACCCGCTTGCGCTGGGAGCTGCGGGTCGGCTTGGTGGCATGGCGAGTCTTGGGGCGCCAGGCTGCTTTTTTCAGCAGTTCCACCAGGCGGTGCATCGCCTCCTTGCGGTTCATGTCCTGGCTGCGATGGGTCTCGACCCGGATCAGGATGAAGCCATCGTGGATCCGGCTGTCGCTCAGTTTGTCGAGCCCCTCTATGTAGAGGGGCGGCAGGCTCGGTGAGTGGCGGTAATCGAAGCGCAGCCAGACGGCGGAGTCGGTCTTGTTGACGTGTTGTCCGCCGGCTCCCTGGGCCCGCATGGTCTGGAATTGCAGCTCATGCCAGGGGAGGGTGACGCTATTGGAAATCACTAACATGCTGTGGTGCTCTTGTTTGGTGCAGGCGTGCAGGTCGCTGCACCTTGGTGCCTCATTATGGGGCGCGCAGATCGGTTACGGGGGCGGCTCAGGTCAAGGGGACTGCAATTAGACGCTATCTACATGAGATAACACAGTAAAAATTATTGGCACAAGAATTGATTGCTGGTTCATGACACACCATGGATTGGGAGCAACCAGATGAAGCTGATTACTGCGATTATCAAACCATTCAAGTTGGACGATGTCCGTGAGGCGATTGCCAACCTGGGGGTGGAAGGGTTGACCGTGTCCGAGGTCAAGGGATTTGGCCGTCAGAAGGGACACACAGAATTATACCGGGGAGCCGAATATCAGGTCGACTTCCTGCCCAAGGTCAAGCTGGAGATCGCGACCGCCGACGACAACGTGGAAGGGGTGATCGAAGCCATCTGCAAGGCGGCTTATACCGGCAAGATCGGTGACGGCAAAATTTTTGTCTACGACCTGCTGCAAGCTGTACGCATCCGGACCGGCGAAGGGGATGAAGAGGCGCTGTAATACTCCGCAGGATGGTAAAGGCTGGCCCCTGACCATCAGCGGATGACGTATGGCTTCGTCATGAGGCCGCGCCGACCGCCTGTCTCGCTATCAACAATAAGGCCGGATGGCATGCCATCCGGCCTTATTGTCATGCCCGCTATTCGGTGAGAGGTCTCACGCTCAGCACGGGGGCCGCATCTATTTCATCGGCATTCATCATCGACGAGATGCGCTGCAGGGAGGAGAGCAGCAGAGTCTGCTCCCAGGGCTCCAGTGCCTGAAAACGCTGGATGAAGCACTCCTGCAGCGGTCTGGGGGCCTGGTTCAGCAGGGCCCGACCGGCGTCGGTCAGAGTGGCATGTACCTTGCGCTTGTCAGTTTCGCTGCGAATGCGTTGCACCAGCTGGCGGCTTTCCAGTCGATCCATGATGGTGGTGGCCGTCGCCTGGCTCATGTTGGTGTGATTGGCCAGTTGGCGCATGGAGATCTGGCCAAGTTCGTCAATCCCTTTGAGCAGCAGCAGTTGTGGTGACGTGAGACCCGCCTCCTTGATCAAGCGCTTGGAGTGCATGTCGATGGCACGAATGATCTGGCGCAGCGCTATCAGCACTTCATCATGTTTTTCCATGGGGAACCGGGTCGTCAGGAGGATTTAAGGGGGCAAATTCTGCTCTTGCCAGAGGAAAACGTCAATATGGTTACGACTCTAATGGTTTATGTTCAAAGTATTTTTGTGTTAGTTTAGCCCCCTCTTTGCAGAATTAGCGCTGACATTTGAGGAGTGAAGATGACCAATGAACTGGATATCAAGACCCTGGTAAGCGGGTTGAAAGTGGTGCGTGTACGCTATGAACTGCCGGATACATCGGCTTTTGTACGCTACCAGCCCGCCTACGACGAAGACCCCAACAATCTGAAGGTCCATCACTATGATGGTGAGCTTCCCCTCTCTTGTAGTGAGACAGGTACTTTCAACCTAAAGGAGTTGGTCAACGAGTTGCGCTATGCCTATGTGCTGGTTCATCTCTTCCCCGACGAGAGTGCCATGAACTTCTACCTGACTGGCCTGGATACCGGTCTGGCGCAGCTGGAGTTCATCGGCGGCTCCTATGACTTCAACCGTCTCTGGATCACCAGTGGTATCTCCAACCTCGGCGTGCCCATGGCCATCTTCCTTGGCAAGCGTCATGCAGTGAATGGCCAACCGTCGGTCTCCCTGGTGGATCATCGTGAACAGGCGGCCGGCAAGCTGGTCTATCGCGCCATCGGCGGCGCCGGCGAGCACGTTGGCGAAGACTTTTTCAACCACGACTAAGGAGGCTGGATGCGAGCAAGCAAAGGGCTGTTGAAAGGCCTCAATCCCACCATGGCCATGACGGCGCTCACCGTCATCACCCTGTTTCTGTTGTTCGGGGTCTTTGTTCCCGATACGGCCGCAGCCTGGTTTACCGGCGCCAAGGACCAGATCATTGCCGGGTTCAAGTGGTACTACATTCTGGTGGTCGCCCTGTTCCTGTTCTTCGCTGTCTATCTGATGTTCAGCCGTTTTGGCAACATCCGGCTGGGTGACGACGACCAGGTACCGGAGTTCGGCTACTTTGCCTGGTTTTCCATGCTGTTCAGTGCAGGCATGGGGATTGGACTGGTGTTCTGGAGCATCGCCGAGCCCATGTATCACCTGCAGGACAACCCCTTCATCACCGAGGGAATGACTCCCGAGGCGGCTCAGGTCGCCATGCGCCTCACCTTCTTCCACTGGGGCCTGCACCCCTGGGCCATCTATGTGATCGTCGGTCTGTCGCTGGCCTTCTTCAGCTACCGCCGCAAGTTGCCGCTGGCGATCCGTTCCGTGCTCTATCCCATTCTCGGTGATCGCATCTACGGTTTCTGGGGCCATGCCGCCGACGTGCTGGCGGTATTCGGCACAGTGTTCGGGGTGGCGACTTCCCTTGGTCTTGGCGTCTCCCAGATGAATACCGGCCTCAACCAGATGTTCGGGATGGAAATCTCTCAGGCCAATCAGCTGTGGCTGATCGGCGGCATCAGCCTGGTGGCCACCCTGTCGGCCGTCTCCGGTGTGGGGCGCGGGGTCAAGTTGCTCTCCGAGCTCAACATCTGGCTGAGTGTTTTCATTCTCGGCCTCTTCCTGGTGCTGGGCCCGACCACCTATATTCTCAACGCCTATGTGCAGAATATCGGTGACTACCTGCAGAACATCATTCAGCTGAGCTTCTGGACCAACACCGAAGCCAATGGCACCTCGGCCTGGCAGTCGAGCTGGACCGCCTTCTACTGGGGGTGGTGGATCGCCTGGGCACCGTTTGTCGGCATGTTCATCGCCCGCATCTCCAAGGGCCGAACCATTCGCGAGTTCGTACTCGGTGTCTTGCTGGTGCCCTCCCTGCTCGGCATGCTGTGGCTCACCGTGTTTGGTGGCACCGCCATGAATCTGGAGCTGTTTGGCGATGGTGGCGTGCTGGCGGCCGTCAATCAGGACGTGACCCTGGCGCTCTACAAGACGGTAGATCTATTGCACTGGGAGACCTTCGGCTGGATTGCCAAGGGGGTGCTGACCTTGCTGATCTGCACCTACTTCATCACCTCCAGTGACTCGGGCACCCTGGTCATCACAACTCTGCTCTCCATCGGGGATCAGGATCCTCCCGTGATGCACCGCGCCATCTGGGGGTTGGGCGAGGGCTTGGTAGCCGCCATCCTGCTGGTTTCGGGCGGGTTGGCTGCCCTGCAGGCGGCCAGCATCATAGCCGCGCTGCCGTTCTCGGTGATCATGCTGGCCATGTGCTATTCGCTGATGCTGGGGCTCAAGCAGGAGAGTCAGCGCCAGTTCGAGTATCGCCAAAACCTCAAGCGCCACGATGGCTCAACCCATATGAGCCTGCTGGACCGGATTGGCCCTGCCTGACGGGCGGACATGACAAAGGGGGCTCAGGCCCCCTTTGCATCGACAGCGGCCGTACCGACGATGTTTTCCCTGTGGGAAATTACCGTCGGTACGGCCGCTTTTTATTGGGTGGTTGTGGCCGGAAGCCTTACTCCTCGATAAAGGTCCACTCATCCTTGACCCGGCTGATGGCGTCGGTACGCCGCTTGGCCAGCTGGGCTCTGATCTCCTCTCCCTTGAAGCCTGCCGCAACAATCTCTTTCACCGGCACGGCTTGCGCGGCGGCCAGCGCCTCGGCCACATAATCCGGCTCGGCATAGACCCGCTCCTCGAAGCCGGTGCGACCGTGAAAATCGGCGCGGCAGGCATCGAGCAACTGGGCGAAACGTTCCGGTCTGCGCCAGGCGTCGGCCTTGTCGAACACCTTGAGCAGGGTGGCGGGTTTGAGTTCAAACGCGATATGGATGTGGGTGTGCAGATCGCTCACCAGCAGCGCCAGATCCCGGCACTCGTTGGGGACCCGAAAGCGCTGGCAGAAGTCGCGGATGAGGGGTAGCCCCTTCTGGCCATGGCCGTGATGGCTCGGCCAGAACTCCTTGGGCGTCAGCCCCTTGCCAAAGTCGTGGCAGAGGGCGGCGAAGCGCACTGTCAGTTCGGGGGAGAGGCGACAGGCCTGTGCCAGCACCATCATGGTGTGGATGCCGGTGTCGATCTCCGGGTGCCACTTGGCGGGGGCGGGCACCCCGAACAGGGCGTCAAGCTCGGGGAACAGCGCCTTGAGGGCGCCGCACTCGCGCAATACCTCGAAAAACACCTGCGGTGTCGGGCCCAGCAACACCTTCTCCAGCTCCTTCCAGACCCGCTCCGGGGTGAGATGAGCCAGCTCGCCTGCGGCCGTCATCTCGCTCATCAGGGCCAGGGTCTCGGGGGCAATCACGAATCCCTGGGCGTGGAAGCGGGCGGCAAATCGGGCCACCCGCAGGATGCGCAGGGGATCTTCGGCAAAGGCGGGGGAGACGTGGCGCAGCAGCCGATTTTCCAGATCCCGGATACCGCCGTAGGGATCGTGGAGCTGGCCCTCTTCATCTTCGGCGATGGCATTGATGGTGAGATCCCGGCGCAGCAGATCCTGCTCCAGGGTCACGTCGGGGGCCGCATGGCAGACGAAGCCGGTGTAGCCCTGGCCCTGCTTGCGCTCGGTCCGGGCCAGAGCGTACTCCTGCTGGGTCTTGGGGTGGAGAAACACGGGGAAGTCGCGACCAACCTGGGTAAAACCCAGCGCCAGCATCTGTTCCACGGTGGCGCCCACCACCAGATGATCCCTGTCGCCCTGCGCCAGTCCCAGCAGCCGATCCCGTACTGCCCCCCCAACCAGATAAGTCTGCAAACCCTGTACCTCTTCAGCAATGATGGGGCCGAGTATATCGTCTTTGCGGCGGCTTTGCTGCCGGGGGCGAGGGAGGGAAAAAATCCCTCTGCGGCGCTTTGACTTCATCTGGGGGAGGCCTTACCCTGCCGCACACATGAGCGCTCGCCATACCCTCCGTCGCCTGTTGCAGGGCATGTCGGTATATGGTGAACCGAAGGAGCCGGAGAGTTCCTTTTCATATCAGATACATGAGAACAATGTGAACCAATCAACCTTCGCTAGCCGGGTGCTGGACTGGTACCAGCTCCACGGCCGCAAGACCCTGCCCTGGCAGCAGGAGAAGACCCCCTATCGGGTCTGGGTCTCCGAAATCATGCTGCAGCAGACCCAGGTCGCCACTGTGATCCCCTATTACCAGCGCTTTATGGCGCGCTTTCCCGATGTGGTAGCGTTGGCAGATGCCCCCGTAGACGAAGTGCTGCACCACTGGACCGGTCTTGGCTACTACGCCAGGGCCCGCAATCTGCACAAGGCGGCCCGGCAGATCCGCGATCAGCATCAGGGGGTCTTCCCGGAGCAGTTTGACGAGGTGGTGGCCCTGCCGGGCATTGGTCGATCCACCGCTGGCGCCGTGCTCTCCCTCTCCCTCGGGCAGCCCCACGCCATTCTCGATGGCAACGTGAAACGGGTGCTCACCCGCTGGCTTGCCCTGCCGGGCTGGCCTGGCCAGAAACAAGTGGAAAACGAGCTGTGGGAGATAGCGACCCGCCTCACCCCGAGGTTGGGGGTGGCCCAATACAACCAGGCCATGATGGACATGGGGGCCACCATCTGTACCCGCAGCAAGCCCGCTTGCGAGCGCTGTCCGGTGCGGGATGATTGCCAGGGGCTGTCGCAGGGCAAGCCCACCGACTACCCCAACAGCAAGCCCAAGAAGAGCATTCCGGCGCGCACCGGCATCATGCTGCTGATCCGCCACGGTGATGAGTTGCTGCTGGAAAAACGTCCGCCACAGGGGATCTGGGGCGGACTTTATTGCTTCCCCCAGGTGGCATCGCTGGCCGAGGTCGACGGGGTGTTGCAGGGGCTGGGCCTCAATGGCAGCAGTTATCGGGAGCTGGAGGGTTTTCGCCACACATTCAGCCACTTCCATCTCGATATACAGCCGCTGCTGATAGAGACGGACAAGGCGCCGGCCCTGCGTCTCATGGAAGCGGATAACCGACTCTGGTATAACTTACGCCATCCTGCACAGGTGGGGCTGGCAGCCGCCACGGCCCGCCTGCTCGCCTATCCGGACTTACAACCACAGAGGTCAACATGAGCCGTACCGTATTTTGCCAACGTCTGAAGAAAGAGGCGCCGGGTCTCGATTTCCAACTCTACCCGGGCGAGCTCGGCAAGCGGATTTTCGACAACATCAGCAAGGAAGCCTGGGCCGAATGGCAGAAGAAGCAGGTGATGCTGATCAACGAGAAGAAGCTCAACATGATGAATCTCGAGCATCGCCAGTTGCTGGAGAAAGAGATGGTCAGCTACCTGTTTGACGCAGGTGAAGTCCAGATCGACGGTTATACCCCTCCCAGCCAGTGAGCTGAGAGAGCGTAAAACGGTTATACCCTCCTGGTACAAGCCAATTAAGTGACGGGCGGCCCGGCCGCCCGGTTTGAGGATCCTATGGGCCGAATTCTTTGGCTGCTGTGTGCCTTGCTGTTTCTCTCTGCCTGCTCATCCTCTCCCAAGCCCAGCGGGAGCGACGATGATGATCTGGTCAACGGCAAGGACATTCGCGGTTTTGAACACATGATCAGCGCGCTTTCCCATAACGTGAACGAGATATGGGGGCGGGAGGCGCTGTTTGCGGGCAAGTTTGACTACGTCAAATACACGGATCAGTACAAGAGCCGGGCTCACATCGACTTTTCCACCGGTCACATCATGGTGGAGACGGTCTCCGGGATTGAGCCCCGTGCCCACCTGCGCCGTGCCATCATCGAAACCCTGCTGACGCCGGACGATCCGGCGGAAGTGGATCTCTACTCGGATCGGGAGATCATGCCCGGTGGCGAGCCGTTTCTTTATGGGCAGGTGCTGGACAACCAGGGGCAACCGATCCGCTCCACTTGGCGGGCCGAGCGCTATGCCGACTATCTGCTCAACACGGCGATGAAGAAACGCACCCTGGGGATCCGCAACATCTTCTTCATCGATATCCCCATGGTGGCCAACCATGAGGATAAACGTGGCTACAAGTATGCCAGCATCATCCGGGAGGCATCCCGCAAGTACGGTGTTGCCGAGAGCCTGATCTACGCGGTGATCAAGACGGAGAGCAGCTTCAACCCCTATGCGGTGAGCCATGCCAACGCCTATGGCCTGATGCAGGTGATCCCGGCCACCGCTGGACGCGATGTCTATGTGCGGGTCAAGGGCAAGAGCGGTCAGCCGACCCGGGAAGACCTGTTCAATCCCGCCTACAACATAGACGTGGGGACGGCCTATCTGCACCTGCTGCAGACAGTCTATCTGGCGGATATCCAGGATCCCCAGTCCCGTCGCTATGCGGTGATCTCCGCCTACAACGGTGGCGCCGGTGGTGTGCTCAACACCTTCTCCAGCGATCGCAAGGCGGCGCCGGGGCGGATCAACCAGCTCTCCCCCGAGGCTGTCTATCAGGTACTGACCGAGCAGCATCCCAAGGCGGAGGCGCGCCGTTACCTCTACAAGGTCAATCAGGCCGAAAAGGGGTTCAAACGATCCTTTGCCAGGCAGGCGGGATAACCGGCAATAACGACAAAGGGCGCTTGATATCAAGCGCCCTTGTTGGTTCTGACTGGCATGGTGTTGCCATTATTTACCGATGAAGCCACCTTTGGCCTGGTGAGCCGCGCCCACCTTCTCCAATGATTCCACTTCTACCTCGGTCTTGTTCCAGCTGTGGTCCACTTCACCGCGGATGCGGATCAGATCGTCCGGACCCACTTCGACGCCACGCCATACGTCCTGATCCACTTCGACTTCTACCTCGCCGCTGGCATCGCGGAACAGGTAGTTTTCGTCGCCCAGATGTTTGACCAGCTTGCCTTCCAGAGTGGCCCAGCTGTCATCAGCCAAGTCTTTCAGTTGCGCGACGGAAACCTTGTTCTGCTCCTGGGGGCCGGTGTAGGCCGCCATGGCGAAAGAAGAGACAGACATCAGGGCCACCAGTCCGATTACGCTTGCTTTGTTCATTTTTATGCTCCTGTCGTTGGTATGGGGCCATTTTGGCGAGGCAGGCGTGAAACAAGCGTGAAAGAACGGCACTTTTTGCCGACGAATGAGAGCGCAATCGATTTAATCGCACAGCTCGGCGTGTTCAACTTCATTTGAATCTGTAATCTGTCGTCTGGTTAGTAAGGGGCTGGTTCGACGCATTCCCGACGTCGTTGCGGCTTGAGGACGAGTTGCAGGCTCTGCCTGCTCAATCAATGAGAATAACAATATGAAAAAATGGCTTGTTTGTTTATTGGGGTTACTGGCGCTGACCGCTCAGGCGGTGGAGCGCCCGAGCTTTTCCCGGATCGTGATGTTTGGTGACAGCCTCTCGGACACCGGCAAGATGTACAAGAAGATGAAGGGGTATCTCCCCTCCAGCCCTCCCTATTACGAGGGGCGTTTCAGCAATGGCCCGGTCTGGTTGGAACGGTTGCGAGACGAACACTTCCCCGGGCTTCAGCTGGCTAACGAGGCTGAAGGTGGGGCGACGGCGGTGGCCTACAACAAGCTGGGCTGGCTCAACTTCTGGGCCTGGGATCCCAAGTATCAGGTGATCAACAACCTCGACTACGAGATCGATCAGTTCCTGGCGAAGGACAGCTTGCGTCCCGACGATCTGGTGGTGATCTGGGTGGGGGCCAACGACTATCTGGCCTATGGCTGGAATCAGGAGAAAGATGCCGATCGGGTGATCGAGACCATTCGCCTGGCATCCAACCGACTGGTGCTCAACGGGGCGCAGCAGATCCTGCTGTTCAACATCCCGGATCTGGGCAGAACTCCATCCGCCAACAGCATGAAGGTAGTGGATCAGGTGCGCCACGTAGCCAGCTATCACAACCAGCGGCTGCTCAATCTCTCGCGCGAACTGGCCCCCCTTGGCATCGTCAAGATGTTCGAAGTGGACAAGCAGTTTGACGAGATGGTTGGTGATCCCCAGAAATTCGGGCTGAGCGACATCGAGCACGCCTGCTATGGCGGCGGGTATCTGTGGAAGCCCTTCTCCGATGCGAGCGAGGCGCCAGCCTTGAGCGTCCCAGAGCGTCTGGCAGTGGCCGGCAACCCGATCCTGGCCCAGGCTGTTGTGAGCCCGCAAGCGGCCCGCAGTGCGGCAGCCCGGAACTGCGATGAACACATGTTCTGGGATCAGGTGCACCCGACTGCGACGGTGCACAAGGCGATGGGGGAGCGGGTCGCCGCTTTCATCGAACAGCATTACGAGTTTATTCGTCGCTGATCTGCGATCTGTAAACACCGATGCGGGGCCAACATTATGTTGGCCCCGCATTTTTATGGTCCTCTTTCCTTTGCCGCTTACATGTCACAACTTTGTCTAAAAATCAGACGCTTGTGCTGTGTTTGTGAGCATTTCTGGGTTATGGTGTTTTTTGTTAATTGGTATCAAGCACTTGAAAATGGACTAACGTTAATATGCTGCGATCGCAGTCGATGTGGTCGTGCCCATAAGATGGGGTGGTATCAAACAACCCCTCCTACATAAAGTTGCAGAGGCTAAAACATGAAAAAGTCATTGATTACCTTGTTGGTTACCGGCTTGCTCGCGGCCAATGCCCAGGCAGCAGGCCAAGACAACACCTGGTATGGCGGTGCCAAGCTGGGTTGGTCCAACTTCTACGGCATTGATGAAAGCAACAATTTTACCCTTGGCGATGAAACCAACGATGCACTGGGTGCCGGTGCTTTTGCCGGTTATCAGGTCAACCAGAATCTGGGTATCGAGCTGGGTTATGACTACTTGGGCAAATACAAGTATGACGCTACCACTGCCGCCGGTACTGCCTTCGGCGATAGCGTGAAGTCCCAGTTGGCTCAGCTGACCCTGAAGCTGGGTTTCCCGGTCACCGAGAGCCTGGATCTCTACGGTCGTATCGGTGGTGGTTATGGTTGGGCTGACAGCGAACGTTTCGACAGTGACAGCCGCTTCGTCGTCGTCGGTGCCCTGGGTGCCGAGTACGCTTTCAACCGTGACTGGGCCGCACGCCTCGAATATCAATACTCAACACCTTATGGCAGCCGTGAAGACACGGGCGTGCGCATGGACAACGGCCTGCTCTCGCTGGGGGCCGTTTATCGCTTCGGTCAGGTCGCTCCCGTGGTTGCTGCACCAGCTCCCGAGCCGGCTCCCGAGCCCGTGATGGTCGAGAAGCAGTTCACCCTGAGCTCCGATGTGCTGTTTGACTTCAATAAAGCTACTCTGAAGCCGGAAGCGGGCCAGGCGCTGGACTCCCTCTATAGCCAGATTGAAGAGGCCCGACCCAAGGATGGGGTGGCGACCGTGATCGGTTACACCGACCGTATCGGCTCGGATGCCTATAACCAGAAGCTCTCCGAGCAGCGTGCCCAGAGCGTAGCCAACTACCTGGTCGGCAAGGGTATTCCCGCCTCCAAAGTCAATGTGGAAGGTCGTGGCGAGTCCTCACCGGTTACCGGGGACAGCTGCGTCAGCAAGTCCAAGCGTGAGCTGATCGTCTGCCTGGCACCGGATCGTCGTGTGGAAGTGAAGGTGGAAGGGGTGGCCGAGGTTCAGGAGTAATTTCCTGATCCTGACCCGAACTAGTGGGGCTGCGTGAGCAGCCTCATATTGAATAGCCAAAAGCCAGTCAATTCAATTGACTGGCTTTTTTGTTGATGGTGACGAGTATATGGCAAGACATCAGGACGGGAGCGGCATCACCCGGTTGCGGCCCAGATCCTTGGCCTTGTAGAGCATCTTGTCGGTGCGTTCGACCAGGCTGTCGACACCCTCCTGACCATTGTGCTCCGCCACCCCGAATGAGGCGGTGATGTGGTCGATGCGACGGCCAGATTTGCGGTCCAGTACCGACATACGCTCGATGGCGCGCCGGATGCTTTCCGCCATCTGCCTGCTGAGTGCCAGATTGCGATGGGGCACCAGCAGGGCAAACTCCTCGCCGCCGAGGCGATAGGCCGTCACCCCCTCCTTGCAGGCATCGCGCAGCCGCTTGCTGAAAGCCCGCAGCACCTGATCCCCCAGCAAGTGGCCATACTCGTCATTGAAGTTCTTGAACCTGTCGATATCGGCCAGGATCAGCGAGAAGGGGTGCTTGCTGCGAATCAATCCTTCCAGTTCGAAATCGAAGGCGCGCCGGTTGAGCAGGTTGGTGAGGGCGTCCTCGTTGGCCAGTTTTCGAGTTTCGTTGAGCGCCTCGCGCAGCTCCTTGATCTCTTTCTCGGCATTGCTGAGCTGGTTGCGAAAGTGCATGGTGGACATGCGCACATCGCGGGATTCGCGCACAAGATCCCGCAGGATCCCCATGGTGTCCTCCAGACTCAGCCCCTCGTCGTCGATCTTGCTCAGCTTGTCGAAGCTCTTGTCGAGCATCTCCTGAAACAGGCCGGTATCCGAGATGGCATCCTGCATTGAATGACCCAGCTCGTTGGCCATGGCGGCGAGGCTGAGTTTCATCGCCTCCATCTGCTGTTCATCCTGGGCGGCAAGGTGCTGGTGATAGAGGCGCTCGCAGGTGGTCAGCGAGCAGGTGCCCTGTAGCTTGATGGCCTGATCGATGGCCTGGTTGAGCTCGGGCATGCTGGCCGACACATAGTTGTACCAGAGATGATAATTGTCAGGTGTGGTGGGGATTTGGTACTTGATCATCAGGGGAACCGCCTGTTTGAGATAGGCGGCTGACTGGGCAAAGGTGTCCTTACTCATGAGTTCTGTGTCTCACATACCGGCAAACTGAGGAGAGTATGACAGAGAGAGTGGCCAAAAGGCAGCCGATGGATGCCATTCGCCCCCCCCTCCGATATAATGGCACCGTTACCACCAATCCTAAGGCCTGCTTATGTCTCAAAAAGATCCTTTCCTCGAACGCGAGGCCGAAAAATACGAGAATCCCATCGCCAGCCGAGAGCTGATTCTTGACCTCATCAAGGGCCATGAAAAGCCCATGTCCCGTGAAGAGTTGGCCAAGGTCCTCAAGCTGACCGATGAAGAGCCGTTGGAAGCCTTGCGTCGTCGCCTGCGCGCCATGGAGCGCGACGGGCAACTGGTATTCACCCGCAACCAATGTTACGCCCTGCCGGATCGTCTGAATCTGGTCAAAGGCTATGTGCTCGGCCACAAGGATGGCTTCGGTTTTCTGCGTCCGGAAGGTGGTGGCCCGGATCTGTTCCTGAATAACCGCGAGATGCAACGCCTGATGCACGGCGACTACGCCTTGGTGCAGCCGACCGAGATTGACCGCAAGGGCCGTCAGGAGGCGCGTCTGGTGCGCCTGCTCAAGGCCCGCGAGGCGGACATCGTCGGCCGTTACTTCGTCGAGAACGGTGTCGGTTTCGTGGTACCCGACGACAGCCGCATCGGCCAGGACATCATCATCCCGGAAGGAGAGAACAAGGGCGCGCGTCAGAGTCAGGTCGTGGTTGTGCGCATCAACCAGCGCGCCACCGCCCGTTTCAACGCGGTCGGCACCGTGCTGGAAGTGCTGGGTGAGAACATGGCCCCCGGCATGGAGATCGAGATTGCCCTGCGTACCCACGGCATTCCCCACACCTGGCCAGAAGAGGTGACCAAAGAGGTTGCCGGTCTGGGTGAAGAGGTGCCGGAGAAGGCCAAAGAGGGGCGCATCGACCTGCGCGCCCTGCCGCTGGTCACCATCGACGGGGAAGATGCCCGCGACTTCGATGACGCCGTCTTCTGTGAAGCCAAGCGCGGCGGCGGCTGGCGCCTGTGGGTCGCCATTGCCGACGTGTCCGCCTACGTGAAGCCGGGCACGGCCCTCGATACCGAGGCCTACCAGCGCGGCAACTCGGTCTACTTCCCCGAGTTCGTGGTGCCCATGCTGCCGGAGGTGCTCTCCAACGGCCTCTGCTCGCTCAACCCGCAGGTTGACCGCCTCTGCATGGTGTGCGAGATGACCATCTCCGCCGCCGGCCGCATGTCCGGCTACAAGTTCTACGAAGCGGTGATGAACTCCCACGCCCGCATGACCTACACCAAGGTGGCGGCGATCCTGGATGGCGATCCCAAGCTGCGCCAGCAGTACGAGCCGCTGGTGGGCCACATCGAGGAGCTCAACAACCTCTACAAGGCGCTCAAGCATGCCCGCCATCAGCGCGGTGCGGTGGAGTTCGAGAGCGAAGAGACCCGCTTCATCTTCAACGCCCAGCGCAAGATCGACCGCATCGTGCCGCTGGTACGCAACGACGCCCACAAGATCATCGAAGAGTGCATGATCCAGGCGAACGTGGCCGCCGCCCGCTACATCGAGAAGAACGAGGCCGCCGCCCTGTTCCGGGTGCATGACCGCCCGGGCGAGGAGCGCCTGACCGGCTTCCGCGACTTCCTGGCCGAGCTGGGCCTGGAGCTCAAGGGGGGCCTGGAGCCCGAGCCGAAAGACTTTGCCGAGTTGGCTGCCAAGTTCGAGGGGCGTCCGGATGCGGAACTGCTCTCCACCATGCTGCTGCGCTCCATGCGCCAGGCCATCTATCAGGCCGACAACATCGGTCACTTCGGTCTGGCCTTGAAGTCCTACGCTCACTTCACCTCGCCGATCCGTCGCTACCCCGACCTCATCCTGCACCGGGCGATCAAGTACCAGACCGCCAAGGAGCAGCAGGGCAACCTGCGCCACAAGTGGACCCCGAGCGGTGGCTATCACTACCAGCTGGACGAAGTGGATCCGATGGGCGAGCACTGCTCCATGACCGAGCGCCGGGCCGACGACGCCACCCGCGACGTGGCCGACTGGCTCAAGTGCGAGTACATGCTGGATCACGTGGGTGACGAGTTTGACGGCGTCATCGCCAGCGTCACCGGCTTTGGCTTCTTCGTGCGTCTGGCCGAGATCCACATCGACGGTCTGGTGCACGTCAGTACCCTCACCAACGACTACTACCAGTTTGACCCGCTGCACCAGCAACTGATCGGCGAGAACTTCCGCCGCCGCTACCGTCTGGGTGATAAGGTGCGGGTCAAGGTGATGGGCGTGAATCTGGACGATCGCAAGATCGACTTCGTGATGGTGGAAGAGCCACTCAAGGCAACCGGCAAGAACGCGAAAGAAATGGCGCGCAAGCAGGCCGAGATCAAGAAAGAGAAGGCCAAGAGCGCACAGCGTCACGAAAAACGTAAAGAGGGAAAGGAGCACGGTAAATCCGCCAAGGGCGGCCGTGCCAAACCCAGCAACAGACGACCGAGCAAAAAAGCTCGCGACAAGGCCAAGGGGTAAGCCCTCGGCCTATGGCTTGGGTCCGGTGACCCGGGCTGAGGCCGTAAGGGGCTGATGGCCCCGCGTTATCTTCGCCAGAGCTCGGGTTATCACTGCAAAAGCCTGCGACTCTTGAGATGAAAAAAATCCGAACCCTGTTACCGGGGTTCGGATTTTTTATGGTCAGCGAAAAGGAAGGGGCTTAGCCCTTTGGCGGAGAGCGGCCGAGCGCCGTGCCTATGGCGAGGGGCATACTCCCTGCGCGATGGTCACTTTATTGGTCGCTACGCGACGCTCAGAAAGGTGGGTGTCCCATTTTTCAAGGTATCACCTGCACATGATGATTCGTTCCTGAGTACCTTGGCGGAGATCGCATCTGCTATAGGTAAGTTGTCACCATACTCTGGCGGTTCAGTCGGTGGTGTATTAGGTGGAGTGTCTGATGTTATCTAGTAAATTTAAAACCATCATTCGATGGGCTTCCATTATAACTGTGAGTCTCGGTTACTATGTTTGGCTTGCCCTTGCTTCCTTGTCATTTGGTCATATTTCAGAGAAAGAAAGTGTTCTGCTTTCTGGGCCAATCACTTTGGAACAACACAGAGCAATAATGGGCAGTGTTATGGATGCTACCAATACAGTCTACACTGCTGCTATTTGGGGGTTTTTGGTATGTGTCAGTCTTATATTGCTAATTTTTAGCAAGGTTCGTTAAAGCTAGATGGGCGACATATTATCACCCATCTCCCCCCAGGGCATCCACATGAATGCTCGTTAATTAGCCGCCGAGGCAAATCCAGCCAATAAAACCCGCTCTAAAAATGCCGGATTCATCATGTAGCGTTTCTGTTTCATCGGAATGCTTATCTTCGTTTCTTCTACTCGTAGCATGTTGAGAACCATATGCCGTGCTCAGAAAGATGGGTGTCCCATTCTTCACCGTAAACACAAAAGCAAAATCAAACCAAAACCGCCAAGCGTTGCGAATCCGTCTTAAAGAGTTTGTTATGTTTATTTTTTGCAAGGAACTTCATCAAAAACAAATGTCCACCCAAAGGTATATGACGGCTGTAGATAAGCGACCAAAACATTACCTGTCGGTAAGAAAAGGACTCCTTGTGAGTTTTTGAATTCATCTCCAGTACACCTATGATGAGCACTAAAATCAGCATTAACAGCGACCATTTTTGCGAACTCACTTTTATGCATAGTTAACACCCCCGAGCTACCGATTAGTAGCCCAAGCCCTAAAATGAACAAAATGCCGCCAAAGACATCTTTAACTAGACTACCGAAACCACGATAGTTACTGACCAGAACTCGCCATACCCAAATGTTGGCGTATACGAAGACAAAAGCAAATGCGGCTAATGAGCAAATCAATACAACATTTTTGAAGAAATAAACAACCGTAAGAAGTGAAATACTCCAAGGAAGGTGGCTTGCTGAGACGCCAAAAATCGCATTTACTTCATTTGATGCCCATATATACGATAACGAAGAGTATATTGCCACTAGTAATCCAGCAGTAATAACAACCCATTTTTTTGATTGCAGTGAATCAAATAATGGGTTATCAGTTGCCAACATTGCAAACATACTGAACGGAACTACGAGTGTTAAGCACAATGCTCCAAAAATAACTGAGGAAGGCAATCCCCAAATAAGGCTAGTTGCTAAGAAAACATACGAACAAACCAATGCCAACATAAAATAGGCGACTTTCTTTCGAGTTCCCTGATACCATTTCATAAAATTTTCTATCACTAAACTTTCCCTATAAACATAACGCCCTGTTAAGGGGTGAGCAACGCAATACCGAAGCCACCGCACACCACCTTAATCACTAAAATCAACGCATAATAAAAATGCCACGCGTTGTGAATCCCTCTTGAACAGTTTGTTAGTTTTAAATTATTGATAAGCACTAAGCCAACTTAATATATCTTGATAATCTTTGAGGGATATGTCCCAGCAACTGCTCGCTTGGCTTTGAGCAAAATCGATAGCACCTTGGGTGAAAGCGGAAGTAGTAACTAGTATTACTTTATTTGGTCCGCCTATTGTATTTTTCACACCATGAAGAGCTCGAACAACCTCCACACCAACTTTATTGTCTGGTGCATACCTTTTACATTCAATGAAATATTTTGTATCAATACCTAAAGCATGTCTCTGTACTGCAATAATGTCCTTTCCACCATCTCTTGTACTTTTTGTAAGAGTTACTTCAAAGCCACTATGTTTAAAGATTTCGGCAATAACTTGCTCAAACTCTCTAGGCTCGATTTGGTGAAGGTGCTGAGGGTTGTCTCTCAAGAATCTGACAAGGTCTGGGATATTGGAGCGAATTAAATTTATATCGGTGATAATTCTATCATCACCTGGTAGCCAGATTTTTGGTTCCGGTAAAATATAAATGGGCGATTCGTCTAGGTAAGTGAAATATGGTTCACCGTTACAGTCAGCGCCACTTGAATTGTTGATTACGTAACTGAGGAAGTCGACAGGGTACTCCGTAACATCAAAATCCAATGAAATATCATTACCGCATCTCGTACAATCAAACTGATACAGCAATTGATAATCATTTTGCTGCCCCATACCATTTTCACTGTAGCTACTATCGTAGCAATCGACTTCGAAATCATTAACAGGAACCTTGTAAACTGAACCACATTCATCACAAGAAGCTTCAATTACCCCATCAAAAATCCACATACTTTGATTAACCTCATTTTAAAACTAACAGTGATTAGATGGAAGGCGGTACTAATCCGTTAGCAGAGCATTCCATATAACTCCGTAACATCTTTATCGCCGCTAAGTAAAAATTATCATTAAATCATCATATTACCCGCTTGCTTCTAGTGCTGAGCGTATTCGCTTGACTTCCTCTTTCTGCGCCACCATTGCGACTGTGTAAAAAAACAGTACGTGGGTTGCTTATGGACGGCGCGGCCAAGCCACGGCGGCGTGAGCCGCTCAGAAATCCACATAAGGCCGTCACCATGTTCAGTGATCGCGCCACTCGTGCTACTTGCTTATCCATTCCATCCGGCAAAGCTACCGCCCCTGAATTACAGCCTTCAGTCTGCTGCTGTTTACCTGCGTGGTTTCGCTGGCCTGGCTCATGGGTAACTCCGACGAGACGGTTGCCAAACGGCTATGGTAGCGAGCGCCGCCGTGGAAAAAAGAGGGAGATGATGGTTTCCTGAGCAGGATCAACAAATTAATTGGCATGGGGGAGCTTTGTGCGTAGTGCGCCAATACGGCGAGTTTCAGGTATAGCAAGTGCATCAGAGGGGCAGGGTATTGGCTCCCCCTGTAATCCGCCGAGAGGAGGGCACAAGGTCAGGAGCGCCATCAGGGATGATGGCGCAGCCGCAGCGAGGCATGGATGCCCCATCTTCGGCGGTCCGTCTTACCTTGTGCTTGACCCGAGGGAAGCCGCGCAGCGGTCGGGTTGGCGGGGGAAGGCCTTCTTGGTGACTTCTTGGGCCAGCAAGAAGTCACTCGCCGAAGCCCGCAGGGCGGGCTAAACCCCGCATAGCGGCAATCCCGCAGGAATTGGGATGCTTGGCACAGGCGAAGGAGTTTGGCTGAACTCCCTAGGGACCGGAGTCTCTGGTATGATGCGCCATCATTTAGCGACCGGTGACGACGCCAGCATCATGGTGGTCAGGCTGCCGGTAGGGCCATTTTTCTCCGGGGCGCACTGGGTGCGACCCGACACCACGGATCTTGAACATGAGCAGTGAACTGATTTACGGCATCCACGCCGTGACCGCCCTTCTTGAGCGCGAGCCGGAGCGTTTCATCGAAGTGTGGGCCCTCAAGGGCCGCGACGATGAGCGGCTGCAGCCCCTGCTGGCGGAGCTGGATGCGCTCGGCCTCAAGGTGCAGAGCGTGAACCGCAAGACGCTCGACGACAAGGCTGAGGGCAACAATCACCAGGGCATCATGGCCCGGCTGAAGGAGGCGCCCAAGCTGGCCGAGCACGATCTGGCCAGCCTGCTGGACAAGCTGGCCGAGCAAGAAATCGCCCCCTTCCTGCTGGTGCTGGACGGGGTGACCGATCCGCACAACCTGGGTGCCTGCCTGCGCAGCGCCGATGCGGCCGGCGTCCATGCGGTGATCGTGCCGCGCGACAAGGCCACCGGCCTGACCCCGATCGTGCGCAAGGTCGCCTGTGGCGCCGCCGAAGTGGTGCCGCTCATTCAGGTCACCAACCTGGCCCGCAGCCTGCGCGAGCTGCAGGAGCGTGGCGTCTGGCTGGTCGGCACCGCCGGTGAGGCGGATCACGACCTCTATCAGGCCAAGCTGACCGGCCCGATGGCGCTGGTGATGGGGGCTGAGGGCAAGGGTATGCGTCGCCTCACCCGCGAGCACTGCGACGAGCTGGTGAGCATCCCGATGGCGGGGGCGGTATCCAGCCTCAACGTCTCGGTGGCGACTGGCGTCTGCCTGTTTGAAGCCGTGCGCCAGCGCCGCGGTTAATCATGCTGACTGACAGACCCCCCTTCGATTGGGCGCAGGTCGCAGATAAAGAGGAGGCCGCGCGCCTCCTCTCTTTTGCCCGGCCGCTGGCCCTGAGCCCCCGTGCCTGCCTCTGGCATGCCGGCGATCGACCCGATCTGCTGGTGATGGTGGAGCAAGGGCTGCTGCGGGCCCGAGTGGTGCTGGCGGATGGCCGCGAGTACATCAAGGAGTTCTACTGGGAGGGGGACGAGTTTCTCGACTTTCACCGCCTGCTCAGTGGTGAGCCGGCCCGCTACAGCGTGGAGGCGCTGGAGCCCTGTCGGTTGCAGCTGTTTCAGCTGGCCGATCTGCGCCAGCTCTCCTGTTGGCCTTCCTGGTACCGACATCTGCTGGAGGTGCAATTGCGCATCAAGGAGGAGAAAGAGCTGCTGCTCCTGACCGAGGGTCCCCAGGCCCGCTACCAGCATTTCCTCGCAAGCTTCCCCGGATTGGATGCCAGGGTGCCGGATCACCTGATTGCCGCCTACCTCGGCATCACCCCCATCAGCCTGAGCCGCATTCGCAAACGGCTGAAAGCAATTAACAAAGGTTAATGCCGGCTAACCGTGCCCGGATTATGCTGGCCGTTCGAATCGAGATGGAGTTGCCGATGAACTGGATCCTGAAGCCCTGGTCTGAACTGACCACTGATGAGTTGTACGAGTTGCTGGCCCTGCGCGCCGAGGTGTTCGTGGTGGAGCAGACCTGCCCCTTCCAGGATCTGGATGGACTGGATCGCCGCGAGGGCGTGTGGCACCTGCTCGGTTATCGCGGGGATCTGCTGGCCGCCTATGCCCGGATCATGGCTCCCGGGATCGGGGATGGCAGCGGCGCCGCCATCGGCCGGGTCGTTACGTCGCCGGAGGCAAGGGGCGATGGCCTTGGCCATCAGCTGATCGGCGAGGCGGTGAAGGCGTGCGAGGTGCGCTGGCCAGCCCACAGCATCTGGCTAGGGGCACAGGCCCATCTGCAGGGCTTCTATGGCCAACATGGTTTCGTGGCCGAGGGAGAAGGGTATCTGGAGGACGATATTCCCCATATGGGGATGCGCAAGTCAGTCGCGTAACAGCGCCCTTGTCAGAGAACACAAAATGCAGAAGGGCCATCCCGCGGGATGGCCCTTCTCTTTTATCTGGCAGCGATCACTTCTTCTTTTTCTTCTTGGCGGCTTTTTTCTTGGCATCGGCCGGCTTTTTCTTCTTCACCGGCACTCGCGCCTCTTTGTGTTTGGGGCGCAGCTCATCGATCACCCGGCGCTTGAGGCGCTCCTCGGTGTAGCGCTCGATCTTGGCGACCATGGCCATGTCGTGGGCTTCCACCAGGCTGATGGCGCAGCCACGGTTGCCGGCGCGGCCGGTACGACCGATGCGGTGAATATAGACATCGGCGCCGTAAGGCATGTCGTAGTTGATGACATGGCTGACGTTTGGCAGGTCGATGCCGCGGGCGGCCACGTCGGTGGCGATGAGGAAGGGCACTTCCCCTTCATGGAACTTGCGGATCGACTCGATACGCTTGCTCTGCTCCATCTCGCCGCGGATCCAGGCGCAGGAGACGCCCGCCGCCTGCAGCTGGCCGGAGAGCTCCGCCAGCCGCTCGCGGGTCTTGACGAAGATGATGGCCTTCTGGGTTTCCGGGTTTTTCAGGATATGCACCAGCAGGGCCAGCTTGTGGGCGGCGTCGTCGGCCAGATGGATCCACTGGGTGATGGGGCGACGTTCGCTTCGCGGCGGTTCGGCATGCAGCTCTACCGGATCCTTGAGGATCTCGTTGGCGAACTTCTCGAGGCCGGCCCCTTCCAGGGTGGCGGAGAAGAGCATGGTGTGCTTGCGATAGCGCGCCTCTTCCACGATGCGGTTCACATCCTTGATGAAACCCATGTCCAGCATGCGATCCGCTTCGTCCAGCACCAGCACCTCGATGTCGTGGCTCTCGAACTCCTCTTTCTCGATGTACTCGAGCAGGCGGCCCGGGGTGGCCACGACGATGTCGGTGGTCTTGGTCAGGGCCGGCAGCTGCTCTTCATGGCTGACGCCGCCGATGATGGTTTCAATGCTTAGGCTGGTGTGGGCCGCCAGCGCCTTGGCGTGGGCGGTCACCTGCAGGGCAAGTTCGCGGGTCGGGGTCAGCACCAGCATGCGGCAGGGGCCCGGCTTGCGGCGCGGGAAGTCCAGCAGGTGCTGGAGCGCCGGCAGCAGGAAGGAGGCCGTCTTGCCGGTACCGGTTGGTGCGGATGCCAGAATATCGCGGCCGTCCAGGGCTGGCTCCAGCACCATCTGCTGGATGGTGGTGGGGCGGGTGAATCCCATCTCGGCCAAAGCCCGGTTGAGGGCGGGATGCAGGTCGAAATCATCAAAGGACTGGCTCATGGCAATACTCGGTCATTTAAGGAAACGGCAGATTATAGGCGATTATCTCGTCGGCTCCTATGGCGAGAGTGGGTTAGCCGCTATAATCCCCCACCATTTTTTCGGATGACGGGGGCCAGATGGGGCGTAGCCGCGGATTTACCTTCAAGCAGTTCCATGTCGATCATGACCGCTGTGCCATGAAAGTCGGCACGGACGGTATCTTGCTGGGAGCCTGGGCCCCGGTCGTCAACGCCCGCCGGGTGCTGGATATCGGGACCGGCAGCGCCCTGATCGCACTGATGCTGGCCCAGCGCAGCAGATCTGACTGCGTCATCGATGCGGTCGAGCTGGATAATAATGCGGTGAACCAGGCCAGGGACAATGTGGCAGCCTCCCCCTGGGCGGCGCGCATCAAGGTCATTGAGAGCGCCATTCAGGAGTATCAGGCAGCGCCTTATGATCTCATCGTCTCGAACCCCCCCTACTTCGTGGCAGGCCAGGCATTCAGCGATCCTGCGCGGGCGCTGGCCCGTCATACCGGCGCCCTCGACAGCCATGGATTGCTGGCAGCAAGCGACCGTCTGCTGGCGCCGTCCGGTGAATTGGCGCTGATTGTGCCGACCGCCATGGCGGATGAAATTTTATGCATTTCGGCAGATTATGATCTGCATGCCGTTTGTTATACAGCTGTTATCACCAGGGCTGGAAAAGAGGCAAATCGTGTTTTATTGCGGCTTGGTAGAGGATTAAACAGGTGTGATAGGGGGGAAATTGTGATCCATTCTGCTGATGGAACCTATTCCGACAGATACATCCAACTGACCAGCCCCTTCTATTTGAAGATGTAAATTTCGTCTTGAACTATTTTTTCACGCCATTATGCTGGTTGCAGATCGAGCGCCCGCTCCAGACCAGCGAAAATCACTGGTTGTGATGAAAAAACACGCGGCGCTCTTTTTTTTACCCACCTGAACACACCCGGTCAGCGACCGATAAAAACTATAACAAGCAATAAGTTACAAGACAGACGAGGTTGAACTTGACGAAATCACTCACATTGTCCGATGTACTCGGATTGGGGTTTATGACCTTCGCCTTCTATCTGGGCGCCGGTAATATCATCTTCCCGCCGTTGGCCGGTTACATGGCCGGTGAGCATCTCTCTCTGGCGATGCTGGGCTTCCTGGTGACCGCGGTCGGTCTGCCACTCATCACCATTATTGCCGTGGCAAAGGCCGGCAACGGCTGGGCCGGCATGACCAAGCTGCTGCCTGCCGGCGTGGCGACCGCGCTGGCCGTCGCCATCTACATCATCATTGGTCCGGCCTTTGCCGCACCCCGTACTGGCCTGGTAGCCTACGAGATGGGTCTCAAGCCCTTCATCGGTGACATGGGTCAGGCCGGTCTTGCCACTTATACCGTGATCTTCTTCGGGCTGGCCATCGTGGTTTCCCTGAACCAGGGCAAGCTGATGGATGCCATCGGCAAGTTCCTGACTCCGGTGCTGATGGTGCTGCTGCTGGCGCTGGCCATCGGTGTCTTTGCCGCCCCGCAAGGCGCCATGCCTGATGCAACCGGTGACTACCAGAACAGCCCCTTCGTGAAGGGGATCCTGGAAGGCTACAACACCATGGATACCCTGGCTTCCCTGATGTTCGGTGCGCTGATCGTGGATCTGCTGCGCCAGAAGGGCATCAATGACTATCAGGGTCAGTTCAAGTATCTGGCGATCGCCGGCCTGATCTCGGCCGTGGGTCTGTCCGTGGTGTATGTCTCCCTGTTCCAGCTGGGTAATACCGCTGCGGGCGTGGCGACTGACGTCAGCAACGGCGGCGCCATCGTCAACGCCTACGTGCTGAGCCTGTTCGGCCAGCCGGGTCAGTTCATTCTGGCAGCCATCATCACTCTGGCGTGTTTCACCACTGCGGTCGGCCTCATCTCCGCCTGCTCCGATTTCTTCCATAACCTGACCGGTATGGCTTACAAGAAACTGGTGGTGTTGCTGGGAGCCATCTGCGCTGTGGTGGCCAACGTGGGTCTGAGCCAGCTCATCAGCCTCTCCATCCCGGTACTGGTTGCCATCTATCCGGTGGCCGTGGCCCTGGTGCTGGTCACTTTCCTGAAAGGTTACTTCGGTCGTCCCCGCCTGGTGTTCCGCGGTGTGCTGATCGTCGCCTTCCTGTTCGGCTGCCTGGATGGTCTGGGTGCTGCCGGCATGAAGATGGATGCCTTCGCCTTCCTGCCGCTGTTCGACAAGGGCCTGGCCTGGTTGATGCCGACCCTGCTGGCCTGTGTGGTAGGCATAGTGGTGCGCCCGAGCGAGAAGCTGGCTGCCGAAGCTGCCTGAATCTCGCCACTGAAATAAACAAAAAGGCCAGCATCAGCTGGCCTTTTTGTTGTCTGGTTTTTGAACCTGACCGGTTGGGAGGATCAGATCCTTGGGCCCGTTTCGGGCTTGCCATCCATGCCATACCAGTGGGCCGCCACCCGTCCGGCGTGCCACTCGAAAGTGCCCCAGGGTTTTTGGGCCTGCCAGCGGGGGAAGTTGATCACCACCCGGTTATCCTCGTACTTGTAGAGCGAGGTGCTGATCTGGATATCGGAGAGGATCAGCAGCAGGGCCCAGCAGATGAAAATCCATTTCAGTGCTTTCCACATAGAGGTTACTCGAAGCAGATTTCGATGGTGGCACGGCCATATTCGGATTCGAATGGCATCATAATCTTGGTGCCGTCGGCGCGGTGGGAGATGGTGTGGTTGGGACCCGAGACGATGATGGGGGTGGCCATGTCGAACTCGTAACCCTTCTCACCCAGCATGCGCTTGGCGCCACCGGTGACCATGTTGGTGATCTCGCCCACCATGTCGGTCACTTCCTCGTTGATGTTGGCAGGGGCTTCACCCAGCATGCGGCGCATGATCTCCAGCGCCAGCCCCTTCTCGAAGCTGATGGAGAGGGAACCGCGGGTCTGCGGACCCACCATGCCGATGAGGCCGGAAACATCGCCACGGGCCAGTTCATCCATCTTGCGTTTCGGTTTGCCCGGTTTGAGTTCCAGCTGTGCCATGGTCGAGAGCACATTGAGCAGAGAGAGCAGGAACGGGTTTACAAAATCAGCCTTCATGATGACTTCCTACAGTGGGCGTACAGCGGGCACATTGGCCATGTGCCTCAATTGTCTTATTGGTAATAGTAAAGCCATGCTGGTGGGCCTGCTCTGAAAACGCGCTGTCGATGGCCGCATCATGCAGCTCCACCACATCCCCGCACTGGTCGCAGATGAGCAACTGCATCGGATGGGCGTGATCGAAGTGACAGCAGAAGATAAAGGCGTTGAGCGACTCCACCTTGTGGGCAAACCCCTGTTCGAGCAGAAAATCGAGTGCCCGGTAGACGGTGGGGGGCTTGGCATTGACTTCCGTCTGTTGCAGCTGGGCCAGCAGGTCGTAGGCGCTGATGGCATTGCCGTGGGCCGCCAGCAGGCGAAACACCTGGCGACGGGTCGGGGTGAAGCGGATCCCTCTTTGTATACAGAGTCGTTCGGCCCGTTGTAAAAGTTGGTCTTGATTCATGATCGCGCAAATACCCTTTCTATTAGGCGGATACTATCACAGGGCCCCGCATGGCGCGGCGACAAAATTCATTTTCTGGGGCTGCTTCACGTTGTGATAATATCCGCCCCTTTGTTAAGCCAACCCGGATAATTCTTATGCAGGCGCAGCGTTTTTCCATCGCCCCGATGCTGGACTGGACCGATCGGCATTGCCGTTATTTTCATCGACTGATGAGCCGTCAGACCTTGCTCTATACCGAAATGGTGACCACGGGCGCCATCATCCACGGCAAGGGAGATTATCTGGGCTACAGCGAGCAGGAGCACCCCATCTCCCTGCAACTGGGAGGCAGCAATCCGGCCGATCTCGCCCACTGTGCCAAGCTGGCCCAAGAGCGCGGCTATGACGAGGTGAACATCAACGTCGGCTGTCCGTCCGATCGGGTGCAAAATGGCCGTTTCGGTGCCTGCCTGATGGGGGAACCCGCCCTGGTGGCCGACTGCGTCAAGGCGATGCGTGACGTGGTGGATATTCCGGTGACGGTGAAGACCCGCATCGGCATCGATGATCAGGACTCCTACGAATTTTTGCAGGCCTTCATCGAGCAGGTGCGCGACGCCGGCTGTGACACCTTCATCGTGCACGCCCGCAAGGCATGGCTGAGTGGCCTGAGTCCGCGGGAGAACCGCGAGATCCCGCCCCTCGACTACCCCCGTGTCTATCGACTCAAGCAGGAGTATCCCGAGTTGACCATTGCCATCAACGGTGGCGTGACATCCATGGAGCAGACCCTTGAGCATCTGCAGCATGTGGATGGTGTCATGATGGGACGCGAGGCTTACCAGAACCCTTATATTCTGGCGCAGGTGGACAACCGGGTGTTTGGCCTGGCGGGCGAGGTGCCAAGCCGCCACGAGGTGGTGCGCATGATGCTGCCCTACATGGAGCAGGAGCTGGCCAAGGGTAACTACCTCTCCCATATGACCCGTCACATGCTGGGTCTGTTCCAGAACATGCCGGGGGCTCGCGCCTGGCGTCGCCATCTCAGCGAGAATGCCTGCCGGCCGGGAGCCGATACCCAGGTGGTGCTGGATGCCATGGCCAAGGTGCCGGAGTTTGCCGGCGCAGATGCCGCCGAGTAAGCCTCGGCCTGCGAGTGGCTCAAAGAGAAAGCGCGTCCATGGACGCGCTTTTTTTATGTCTGACGAATAGTCTCAATGCCTGAACTGGTTGATCAGACGGGAAAGATCCTGCAACCGCTCCACCAGCAGGGTGATGCCGTCGAGGGCCTGTTTGCTGTTGTCGGCGGTATGGCTGGCCAGCTGGTGGATCTGGTGCACCCCCTGATCCAGGGTCGATGTCACATCCGCCTGCTGGCTCACAGCCTGGGCTATTTCGTCGCTGGTGCGCGTCACCTGACCCAGCATACGGTTGATCCGATCCAGTACATCGGCCGTAGTGCCGGCATGCTGCTGGCAGCGCTCCGAGGTTTGTGCCCCCTGAGTCATGCCGTCCGAGAGCTGGCTGGTGGTCTGTTGCAGCGCCTGGATCATCTCGTGGATCTCGCCGGTGGAGGCGCGGGTTTTCTGGGCCAGGGCCCGTACCTCGTCGGCCACCACGGCAAAGCCGCGCCCCTGTTCCCCGGCGCGGGCCGCCTCGATGGCTGCGTTGAGGGCGAGCAGGTTGGTCTGATCGGCGATCTGGCCTATCACCTCCAGGATGCCGCTGATCTTCTGGCTGTCATGGGTCAGTTGCGCCAGCACGGCGTGGTTGGCGTCCAGCTCCCGATGCAACTGATTGACGGCATCCCGGGTGGTGGCCAGCGCCTGCCGCCCTTCGGTGGAGACTTGCTGCACCTCGGCTACCAGCTCGCTTGCCTCCTGGGCACTGTGGGCGACGTCCCGGATCGAGTGGCTCAGCTCCGTGATGGCGCTGGCCATCTGTTCACTCTGGGCACGCTGTTGCTGCAGGTGGGTGTCAATGGTCTGGATATTGCCCCTGTCATCCTCCGCCGCCTGCAGGATCTGCTGGTTGGTATCGGCAGAGCGCCCGACCACGGCTTTCAGCTCCGCCTGTTTCATCTTAAGGGCCAGCTCTATGATGGCCAGAGAGTCCCGACGCCGGGTGTAAAGTACCTGGCAGAGCCGGGTGCCCTGGGCATCACCGGCCAGTGTTTGCAGATGGCCGAGGCGGCGCTGCAGATGCCAGCCATAGCCGGCCAGCGCCAGTAACGACGCCAAAAGCGGGCATAGCCAGAACGGATTGCCTGTGACGGCGGTAGCCAGGGTGGCGAGCAGGGCAGTGGTGGTGAGACCGAGCATGATCTGGCCGGGTTCGATCTGTATCCGGCTCAGCCAGGGAAGCGTCTTGCCGGTGCGCAGCTGGCGATACAGCCGCTCTGCCCAGGCAACCTCGGCCTGCGCCGGTTTGGTGCGGACCGACTGGTACTCAATGGTCTCCCCACTGGCGTTGAGGATCGGGGTGACATAGGCATTCACCCAGTAAAACCGGCCCTGCTTGGTGCGGTTTTTGACCAGCCCCATCCAGCTTTTGCCCTGGCGCAACCGTTGCCACATGTCGGCAAAGGCAGCCTTGGGCATGTCGGGGTGGCGCACCAGGTTGTGGGGGACTCCCTCCATCTCCTCCACCGTGTACCCGGCCACGTCACAAAAGTGCTGGTTGGCGTAGGTGATATAGCTGGCGGGATCCGTGGTCGAGATCAGCGCAATGTTGTCGGGGAAGTGGATCTCCCCTTCCTGAACGGGTTGGCTCATGGGTCGCTCCGAGTGTAGTTAACTTATTGATAAAATAGTGTTTTATCTGCGCTGTTTAGCTAACTATTCTAGGGGCATCATAGGGGCCAACTTTGGCCTGGGTCAATGAACAGACCCGCTTGCAGGCAAAAGAAACGGGTATTAGCTGGCGGGGGTGAAATCGTGGACCTCTCCGGCTCTCGGTTTGAGGCGAGGGTCTTCATCCTGATAACCGCGGACGAGTTGCATGGTTTTGCAGAAGCTGGCCAGTTTCTCGTAATCCTGGCGGGCGAGATCGATGGCGCGCTCGGCCCGGCGCCGCTCTATCTTGTCTGACTTGCGATTGCTGAACAGCTGCTGCTGGTGCAGCATCCACTCGACAAACTCCTGCTGGCATTGGGATTCGGTATCGCTCTGGGCCTGGGCTGACAGGGTCCACAGCAGGAGCAGCAGTAACAGATAACGCATGGCAAACCGGAGTGACAGGAAGGGGATTAACAGGAAAGGCGGCATTCTATGCCTAAAAATCGGGAGTGAACAGTATCAATAAGCGAGGGCCGCCCGGTGCGGCCCTCGCTGTGCATGGCTGGATCAGTGCTTGATCAGATAGAGCTGGCGGCTGTAGGCCACATCTTCCGGGTTGTTGATGGGATACCCCTTGAGCCAGGGCTTGATCAGCCTGGCGTTGGTGTACTGGTAGATGGGGGCGATGGGGGCCTGCTCCTGCAAGATAGCCTCCGCTTTGTCGAACAGCTGGCTGCGCGCCGCCGTGACCCGGGTCTTGGCCGCCTTGGCCAGCAGTCCGTCATAGTCCGCATTGGCGAACCCGGCCATGTTGCCGCTGTGGCCTGAACCCCACAGGCCGAGAAAGGCGGAAGGGTCGTTGTAGTCGGCGACCCAGGAGGAGCGGATCACCTCGAACTGGCCGCTCTGGCGACTGTCGAGATAGGTCTTCCACTCCTGGTTGGTGAGTTCGACCTGTACCCCCAGCTTCTGCTTCCACATGCTGGCGATGGCCAGCGCCATCTTCTTGTGGATCTCCGCCGTGTTGTAGAGCAGGGTCAGCTTGAGCGGCTTGTCCGGGCCGTAACCGGCCTCCTTGATCAGGGCCTTTGCCTTGTCATCCAGCACTTGCTGGCTGCTTTGCGAGAGCAGATTGTCCTTGGGAGTGAAGCCCGCTGTCACGTCCGGGGTGAAGTGGTAGGCCGGTTTCTCGCCGGTGCCGAGGACCTTGTCGGCAATCAGGCCGCGATCGATGGCGTAGGAGAGCGCCTTGCGCACTCGCACATCGTCGAGGGGGGGCTTGCGGGTGTTAAAGGCGTAGTAGTAGGTCCCCAGCTGCTCCGGGGTGTAGACCTCACCCGGGATCTGCGCCATCAGCCTGGCGTACTGCTCCTTGGGGAAGGATTCGGTGATGTGCAGATCGCCGGCCAGATAACGGTTGGTTGCCGTGCTCTCCTGATTGATGGGCATGAAGATGACCCTGGTCAGCACCGTATGGGCTCGGTCCCAGTAATAGGGGTTGGGGGTCAGTTCCAGCTTCTCGTTGACCACCCGCTTGCCGAGTACGAAGGCGCCGTTACCCACCAGCTTGCCGGGCTGGGTCCACTGCTCGCCATATTGCGCCATGCTGGCCTGGTGGAGCGGTGACAGGCTGGGATGGGTCAGCAGGCTCAGGAAATAGGGTACGGGCTGGGAGAGGGTTACCTGCAGAGTGCGGTCATCGAGGGCTTTCACCCCCAGCTCGTCTGGGGGCAGCGTGCCGGCCAGGATCTCGTCCACCTTGTCAAAGCGGGCCAGCTGGGCGAACCAGGCGAAGGTGGCCGCCTCTTTCGGGTCGACCAGCTTGCGCCAGCCGTAGACGAAGTCACCGGCCTTGACCGGATCGCCGTTGGACCAGCGGGCATCGGGCCGCAGGTGGAAGGTAAAGGTCTGGTTGTCCCGGTTCTCCCAGCGTGCGGCGACGCCCGGTACCGGCTTCCCGTCCGGCCCCTGGGTCAAGAGCCCCTCGAACAGATCCCGCAAAACCTGCAGCTCGGGCAGGCCGACCAGTTTGAGCGGGCTCAGGCTGGCAGGTTCATCTTTCAGGTGACGAACCACCACCTGTTCGGTCGCAAGTTCGGTGCCGGCGGGAATGTCGGCCGCCTGGACAGCGGCGCAGCCCAGCAGGGCCAGCAGTGGGCTCCATCCTTTCATGGGTCGGATCCTTCAAATAGTGTGAAGCGGGGAGAAAACTCGACGAGAAACTATCGCCGGCAGATGGGAAGTCATGATATCTCGTTTGCAGCTCTGACCGCCAGCGTGTGACTCTCATGCTCGGGGTTGCATCCCTCCTTCATCTGGTGGCCGGCATGAGCGCGTGATTGAGGAGTGTGGGACGATGAAATCATGGTTATTGCTGGTCTGCGCCCTGAGTTCGAGCGCCTGGGCGCTGGCGCCGTGCCAGGGTGGCACCGCCGTAGGATCCTGGTGCGAGGCGGGGATAGCCGCGCTGCACCCGACCCAGGGCGGTGTGGGCCAGCTCCAGGTCGACGCAATCCAGCGCAAGCTGGCGGGCAAGAGTGCAAAGCAGCTCGACAACTTGATGAAAAAGAAAGAGATCCCCGTGGTGATCGCCCCGGATGGCGGTTACTGGCTGGTGGACAGGCATCACCTGACCAAGGCGCTGTGGCAGCAGGGGGTGAAGCAGGTCCGGGTCAAGGTGATCGCCCGCCTGCAGGATCGGGCCAACTTCTGGAGCCAGATGCAGAACAACCACTGGGCCTGGCTCAAGGATGAAAAAGGGCAGCCACTGACCCCGGAACAGCTGCCGCCCCGTATCGATCAGCTGCCTGACTACCCGTACCGCACCCTGGCGGGTCTGCTGCAGGATGCCGGCTATTTCAGCAAGGATGGGCAGGTCTATTTCGTCGAATTTGCCTGGGCCAGCTGGCTTGGCCAGCAGATGGAGTGGCGGCCAATCGATAGCGCCAACCTGAGGGTAAGGTTGCAGCAGGCCAAGCGGCTGGCCTGTCGCCAGGAGGCCAGCGCTCTGCCCGGCTACCCGGGCCGGCAATGCAGCCTGAACCGGACAAAGTAAGGTCTGAGTGACGCCCTGACAACAGGGAAAGGAAGCAAAGAAGGCGACCCTTGGGTCGCCTTCTTCGTATGCACATCTTTTGCCTCACCCGTCTCAGGGGCTGGTGGGCAGGCTCTTGCCGTCGAGGTATTCGGGCAGGAACATCGACACCTGCGGCACATAGGTGATCAGCATCAGGAACAGCAGCAGGAAGCCGACCCAGGGCAGGCAGGCCCGGATCACCCAACCCATGCTCTGGCCGGTGATCCCGGCGGTCACGAACAGATTGAGACCGACCGGCGGGGTCAGCATGCCTATCTCCATGTTGACCACCATGATGATCCCCAGGTGGATCGGGTCTATGCCCAGCTGCATGGCGATGGGGAACAGGATGGGTGCCATGATCAGCACGATGGCGGAGGGCTCCATGAAGTTGCCCGCAAGCAGCAGCAGTATGTTGACCACGATCAGGAAGCCCCAGGCCGGCAGGCCCCAGGTCACGATTGTCTCGGCGATGGCGTGGGGGATACGCTCAGAAGTGAGTACGTGGGCGAACAGCATGGCGTTGCTGATGATGAACAGCAGCATGATGCTCACCTTGGCGGCATCCCGTACCACATGACCCACCTCGCCGTTGAAGGGGGATTTGATCATGGAGAGGGGCAGCAGCCAGAGGTTGCGCAGCGCTGCGGCGGGGATGGACTCCCCCTCGTGGCGCCAGGGGATCCCCTTGAGGGGCCCGATGTCGCGATAGCCATACACGGCGATGAAGAAGGCGTAGACGGCGGCGACGGCGGCCGCCTCGGTCGGGCTGGCGATGCCGCCATAGATGGAGCCCAGCACCAGGATGATCAGGAACAGGCCGCCGAGCGCCTTGCCACCGCTGGCCAGCAGGGTCAGCACACCGGGGAAGGGCTGGCTCGGCAGTCCCTTGATGCGGGCCACCACATAGATGACCACCATGATGCAGACCCCCATCAGCAGTCCCGGCAGGAAACCGGCCATGAACATGCGCGAGGCGGAGACCTCGGTGGCGGCAGCGTAGACCAGCATGACGATGGAGGGGGGGATCAGGATCCCCAAGGTGCCCGCGTTGGCGATAACGCCGGCGGCAAAGGCACGGGGATAGCCGGAACGCACCATGCCGGCGATGACGATGCTGCCGATGGCCGCCACCGTGGCCGGGCTGGAGCCGCACACGGCGGCAAACAGCATGCACGCCATGACCGAGGCCATGGCGAGACCGCCGCGAATATGGCCGACCGAATCCATGGCGAAGTGGATGATCCGCTTCGCCACCCCTCCGGTCGACAGGAAGGCCGACGACAGCACGAAGAAGGGGATGGCAAGCAGGGTGTAGTGCTCCGAGGTGGCCTCGAACAGCTTGAGCGCCAGGGAGGCCAGGGAGTCGTTGGAAAAGAGCAGTATGGTGGTGACGCTGGAGAGGCCGAGCGCCACCGCAATGGGCATGCCGAGCAGCATGGCGCCGATCAGCAGGGTAAACAGGGTCAGGGTCGCCATGATGGTTATGCCTTCTGATTCGGGTCGTTGTCGATAAGGTGCATGCTCTCTTTGGCCTCATCGGCCAGGGCAAAGCCGCTCATCTGGCCACGCCACACCATGATGCCCACGTTGAGGAAGCGCAGGAACAGCAGGGCCAGCCCGATCGGCAGTATGCTCATGGCCTGCCAGCGGGGGATGGGCAGATCCTCCATCTCGATGCCGATCATCTTGAGCTTGCTCAGATAGATCCAGGCGCCATAGAAGTAGAGGGCGCAGTAGATAAGGCAGAGCGCCACCGCCAGCAGGGTGAGGCGTTGCTGCCAGACCCCCGGCAGGATCTTGATGAAGGCGTCCACGCCGATGTGGGCCCCGACTCGCACCCCCCATGAGGCGCCGAACAGCACCATCCAGGCGCAGAGGTTCAGGGTCAGCTCCTGGGCCCAGAGCAGACCGGTATCGAAGAAGAAGCGCATCACCACTTCGAGGAAGACCAGCAGGGCCGTGCTGACCAGGAGCAGGCCTATGATGGCCTCTTCCAGCTGATGCATGAGTTTTTTCATTGGACTATCCCTGTGAGTAGGCCCGCCTCGCGGCGGGCTCATCCTGACGGCTTAGGGTTGATTGGCGGCGACGGCTGCGTCGATCAGCTCCTTGCCTATGGTGCCTTCGAACTGCTTCCAGACCGGCTTCATCGACTCGACCCACTGGTTGCGCTCGGCGTCGGTCAGGGTCACCAGCTGGCTCTTGCCGGAGGCAAAGATGGCGGCCTTGTCTTCGCTGTCCTTGGCGGCCGCGATCTCGTTGCCGAAGGCGACCGACTCATCCAGCGCGCGCTTGAGCTCGTTGCGAACCTGCTCCGGCAGGCCGTTCCAGAAATCCGCATTGGTGACGATGAGGTAATCCAGCACCCCGTGGTTGGTCTCCGTGATGTAGGGCTGCACTTCGAAGAACTTCTGGGAGTAGATGTTGGACCAGGTGTTCTCCTGCCCGTCGATGGCCTTGGTTTGCAGCAGGGTGAATACCTCGGCGAAGGGCTTCTTCACCGGCACGGCATTGATCGCTTCGAACTGGGCGGCCAGCACATCCGAGGTCTGGATGCGGAATTTCTTGCCCTTGGCATCGGCCGGGGTCTTGAGGGGCTGGCTGGCGGAGAGCTGTTTCATGCCGTTGTGCAGGTAGCCGAGGCCAATCAGGCCGTATTTCTCGAGGGAGCCCAGCATGGCCTGCCCCTCCTTGCCCTGCTGGAAGCGATCCACCGCCGCCATGTCATCGAACAGGAAGGGGAGATCGAAGATCTGCAGCTGATCGGTGAACTTCTGGAACTTGGAGAGAGAGGGGGCGATCATCTGCACATCCCCGAGCATCATGGCCTCCAGCTCCTTGCCGTCACCAAACAGCTGGGAGTTGGGGTAGACCTTGACCTCGACCTGGCCTTTCAGGCGCTCATCCACCAGCTGCTTGAAGTGGATGGCCATCTGCCCCTTGGGGGTGTTCTCTGCCACCACGTGGGAGAACTTGAGTTCGACGGGGGCAGCAAAGGCGGAGGAGAGGCCGAGGGCCAGGGTAAAGGCGGCGGTCAGGGCGCGGAGCTTGAGTGTCATTGTTGTCATCCTTGAGTGGGTTCAGGTAAATCACCCATAGCAAGGCAACTTGTGTGCCATCTTCCTTATTTTTGAAACAAGCCATTAACAATGGGCGCTGGCGCCAGGCAGGGGAAGACGGTGCGGGTCAAAAATGGGTGGAAATCCCCCCATGTAGTCGGACAGGCGGGGGGAATGCCGCCCATGACGGCAAGGTTAACCGGAGTAGCCGGGGGAGGAGGAGCCGAGCCTGCCCCGGCTCACTCGCCCCCGTCGTCGAGCTTGTAGTCCTGCTTGTCGAGGCCGTACTTGCGCATCTTGTCGTAGAGGGTCTTGCGCGGCAGGCCGAGGGCCTCCTGCACCTCTTTCAGTCGCCCCCTGTGCTGGCTCAGGGTGTCGGTCAGCAGGATGCGCTCGAACCGATCGACCTGCTCGGCCAAGGTCAGTGCCTCCCGCCCCAGGGTGAGATCGGCAAAGGCGCCCTCTTCGCCCATCAGCACGCAGCGCTCCGCCAGGTTGCGCAGCTCGCGTACATTGCCGGGCCAGTCGTGGGCCAGCAGCCAGGCGCGCTGCTCGGCACCGAGCCGCGGCGGCGCCAGCTGGTAGCGGGTGGCGGCCACCCGCAGGAAATTCTCGAACAGCAGGGGCACATCCTCCTTGCGATCCCGCAATGGGGGGATATCCACCCGCACCACGTTGAGCCGGTAGTAGAGGTCGGCGCGAAAGCTGCCCTGCTCGACCAGGGTCTTGAGCTCGACCTTGCTGGCGGTCAACACCCGGATATCGAGCGCTATCTTCTGGTTGGTGCCGAGCGGCTCGACCTCCCTGTCCTCCAGCACCCGCAGCAGCTTGATCTGCAGCGCCATCGGCATGCTCTCTATCTCGTCAAGGAAGAGGGTGCCTTTGTTGGCCCAGGCTATCTTGCCCACCCGGCGTTTCTGGGCGCCGGTAAAGGCTCCCGCCTCGTGGCCGAACAGCTCGCTCTCCATCATGGTTTCCGGCACGGCCCCGCAGTTGATGGCGACGAAGGGTTCGGCCGCCCGCACCGAGTGATCGTGCAGGAAGCGGGCGACCAGCTCCTTGCCACTGCCGGTCTCGCCCATGATCAGCACATCGGCGGGGGCATCCTTGATATGGGTGAGGATCTGGCGCAGCCGCTTGATGGCCGGATGGGTGCCGAGCAGTCTGGGGCCGGGGCCGCTCTGGGCCTCCAGCTCGCTGCGCAGCTCCCGGTTCTCCAGCACCAGGCGCCGCTTGTCGCAGGCCCGGCGCACCACCTCCAGCAATTGCTCGGTACCGAACGGCTTCTCGATAAAGTCGTAGGCTCCCAGGCGCATGGCCTGTACCGCGGTAGAGATGTCGCCGTGGCCGGTGAGCAGGATCACCGGCAGCTCGGGATCGCGCCCCATGATCTCCCGCAGCAGGTCGATGCCGTTCATGCCGGGCATGTTGATGTCGCTGATGATGATACCGGGCCACTGGGCGCCGATATGGGGCAGGGCCTGCTCGGCGCTGGCGAAGGTGGTGACCTGCCAGTCGGCCAGCTCCAGGGTCTGGCCGAGAGAGAGGCGCAGGTGATGTTCATCATCGATCAGCATTATCTGGGTCATGGCTCTCTCCTGAAGGGGTAAAGGCTGGGGATCCTGGCTCGCTGCGCAGGCTGGGGTCGACGGCGGGCAGGGTGATGGTAAAGCAGGCGCCGCCGTGGGCCGGGCAGTTGGTCGCCTCCAGCTGGCCGCCAAAGGCGGTGACGATGCGCAGCGAAATGGTGAGCCCAAGCCCGAGCCCCTGGGATTTGGTGGTGTAGAAGGGGGCGAACAGCCGGCTCGCCTCGACCGGGAGGCCCGGGCCGTTGTCACTGACTTCGATCACCACCCGATCATCGACTCGTTCGAGGGTGAGCCAGACCCGGGGAGGGGAGCTGGTGGCGCAGGCCTGCAGCGCGTTGTGCAGCAGGTTGACCAACACCTGCTCGAGCTGCACCGCATCGGCCTGCACATAGAGGGGCTCTGCCGGCAACCGGGTTTCGATCAGCAGGCCCTGCTTGATCATCTGGCTGTGCAGTAGCGCCAGGCTGGCGTGGATCACCGGTTGCAGCGTCACCGCCTGCAGGGTCTGCTCCCCCTTGCGGGCGAACACCTTGAAGCGGGCGACCAGCTCGCTCATGTGATGATTGAGGCTGTTGATCTGCAGCAGGTTGTCGCGGCAGCTGTCGAGGCGTCCCTTGTCGAGCAGCTGCAGCGCATTCTCGCCATAGGCGCGCATGGCAGCCAGCGGCTGGTTGAGCTCGTGGTTGATGCCGGCCGACATCTCCCCCAGCAGGGCCAGCTTGGCGGCCTGTACCAGCTGCTCCTGGGTATCCACCAGTTCGCGCTGGGTCTGGCGGTACTTGTCGATGGTGGCCACCAGCTCCTGGTTGCTGGTGGAGAGGGCCAAAGTCCGCTCGCTGACCTTGTGCTCCAGCTGGTTGTTGAGGCGGGCGAGACGGGCCCGGCCGAGCAGCTCCTGGCGCCAGTAGAGCCAGATCATCAGCACCAGCAGAGAGACGAGGGTGAAGCTGGCCAGTGCCTTGGCCATGATGGGCAGCAGGCCGTGCAGGGGCTTGAGGGTATAGAGATGCCAGCCGGCGCTGGGCATGGCGGTGCCGGTGAAGAGATAACCCTGCCCCCAACGCCACTCATCCTGGCTGCGCAGCAGCCCCAGGGTGGGCTGATCGCTCAGGGGATCCCCCAGCTTGTCGCCATACTTGCGCTCATCGCTCAGGGTGGCGCGGGTCGTGTCGTTCAATCTGACCAGGGGACGGTAGAGCCACTCTGCCCTGGAGGAGAAAAAGACCACCCCGTACTCGTCGGTCAGCAGGTAGTCGAAGTCATCGCGGCTGTCCCAGCGCTCCTCGATGAGGGAGAGGGCCACCTTGACCACGACCACACCGAGGCGGTGATCCCCCTCCTGCACCGGATAGGAGAAGTAGTAGCCCCGCCGCCCGGAACGCTGACCGAGGGCGAAATAGCTGCCGGCCCGCCCCTGCATCGCCTGCTGGAAATAGGGGCGAAAGCGGTAGTTGTCACCGACGAAGCTGTCCTGCTGGCGCCAGTTGCTGGCGGCGATGACGTCCCCTTGAGCGGTCATGAGGTAGATGGCGTCCGTGCCCAGGATCTCGTTTTGCTGCTCCAGCAGGGGGTTGAGCCTGGCGGGGGAGATCGTTCGCGAGAGCGCCTGCTGCAGCTCGCTGCGAGTGGCGATGAGGGCGGGCAGGCGGCGATACTTGTCGAGCTCCACCAACAGCTGGCCCGCCAGCCGCTCATTGTCGAGCTGGGCCTGCTGGCGCAGGCTCTCCAGTCCCCATTGGCGGGCCATGAAGGCGAGCCCCACCATCAGCGTGATCCACAGGCCAATCAGCAGGCCCCGACTTCCATTGTTCATCATTCCCTTCCTTGGTTGGCCACATCTTAACCTGCGTCCGGAGGAGAGAGGATGGCGCCGGTGAAAGAGTGTGACCGGCGCAACAGGCGCCGAGATCCTGCACAGTCTGTCGGCTTGATATTCATTCTCAATTAGGCATCATGAAGGACTCCACCCAGAGGAAGGAGCCCTCCCATGACACAGGCACAAGACGGGCCGGATCAGGCCCAGACACACTGGCAGCGCTACATGATGGAAGCTGAGCACTCCCTGAGCCAAGGGGCGCTGGGCTCCGCGGTCTGCCTCTATCAACAGGCCCTTGGCACCATCTCGGCGCCGATAGAGATGACCCAGGAAGAGCCGGATCTCGAGATGCTGGCCTCCATGCGGGTGGCGACCTGCCATCGTCTGGCGGATTTCTGGCGCGCCATGGATGAACCCGCCTACGAGCTGCGTTACCTCAAGCTCGCCTCCGAGCTGGTGACGGCGCTGGTGCCGCAATGTCCTAACCGGGAGTGCGAGTCGCTGATAAGCGAACTGGGTTGCTGCCGCGCGGCCCTGCTCGGGTTTCTCAAGCGCCACCCCAACCCCGAGATTGCCAAGCTTATCCAGTTGCAGGACAAGGTACAGGGCTGCGAGTTGATCGGGCGCTTTCGCCTCAACTGACCGGCGCGCTATGGTGGCAACGGGCTAGCCCTTGCGACCGAGCCTGGCGGCGATGCGTTGCTGCGCCTCTTCCCCCAGCAGGGCCTGGGCGAAGGCGCGCGCCTCCAGATCGATGACGAAGTGGACCGCCTGCTTGAGCTCCTGCTTGAGCAGCGCCTTGCTCTTTTGCACTGCCCTGGGCGGTTTGGCGGCCAGCTTCAGCCCCTGTTCGCGGGCAAATGCCAGCAGATCCGCGCTGGCCACCACCCGGTTGGCGAGGCCGAGGCGCAGTGCTTCATGAGCATCCATGGATTCGGCCAGCAGCAACAGCTCGGTGGCCTTCAGCTGGCCGACGGCGCGGGGCAGCAGCAGGCTGGAGGCAAACTCCGGCACCAGCCCCAGCTCGACAAAAGGCAGCTGCAGGCGGGCATTCTCCCCCAGATAGACCAGATCGCAGTGCAGCAGTATGGTGGTGCCGATGCCGACGGCCGGGCCCCCCACGGCGGCGATCACCGGTTTGGGGAAATCGGCCAGGGTGTGGAGAAACTGCAAGATGGGATCGTCCTGCTCCAGACTGCTCTTGCCGACAAAATCGGCCAGATCGTTGCCGGCAGTGAAGCACTCCGCCTGACCCTGCAACAGCAACACATGTACACCTTCATCGGCCGCGGCCTGTTGCAACTCGCTCACCAGTTGGCGGTAAAGTTCTGTGTTGAGGGCATTGCGCTTGTCAGGGCGGTTGAGGGTCAGAGTGAGCAAGCCGTCCTGCCGCTCGGCAATGAGAATGGGCGCCATGTCTAAATCCTTGTTATTGAAGGGTGCATAAAAGGTTTCTGTTGGGGTAACCTTTGCCTCGTTTAACAACATCATAAAAGGATTTCAACCATGTTTAAACGTGCGTTTTATTCTCTGCTGCTGCTCGGGATGACGGCTCCCGCCCTGGCCAAGGTGGAGGCGGTCGACGGTTATGTGCGCCTGTTGCCCCCCGGTACGCCGAATACGGCGGCCTTCATGGTACTCAAGAACGATGCCGATCAGGCGGTCAAGCTGGTGGCAGCGTCCTCTCCAGCCGCGGGCCGCGCCGAGCTGCATACCCATCTGCACGAGAACGGGGTCATGAAGATGCGCCAGGTCGAGAGCATCGAGATCCCGGCCAAGGGGGAAGTGGTACTGAAGCCGGGCAGCCTGCACATCATGCTGTTCGAGATCGGCACCCTCTCCGAGCAGACCCCCATGCCGCTCACCCTCACCCTGGATGATGGCCAGCAGCTGGCGTTGTCGCTGCCGGTGAAGCCGATCGAGCCGATGGGCGAGATGCAGCACATGAAGCACTGACATTTGTCGTCGTTTGTTCAGGATTCTCGCTGGGTATTTTGGCTGCGCGGAGTAAAATAGTGCCCTTTCCATCCATGCAAGAGGAAGTGACGTGATGAAAAAGACACTGATTGCCGGTGCTGTTCTGGCGCTGTGCAGCCAGGCTGCCATGGCTGCCGATGACTGGCGTTTTGCCGCCGGTACCGACGTATGGTCTGCTCAGGGCAGCGGCCAGGCATACGGCAGAAGTGCCGATGGCGGTTATGACGACAACTACAACTGGAGCGGCTACCTGCAACTGGAGCACGGCATCATCCTGCTGCCGAACGCCAAGTTCGAGATCTCTGATTTGAGCAGCTCGGGCGGCAACTTCAAGAACGATCTGACCGCTTACGATCTCAGCCTCTACTACCGTCTGTTCAACAACGATCTGTTCCAGATCGATCTGGGCCTGACCGGTCGTCACTACGACGGCGAGCAGATGTACTTCAGCCGCAAAGGCTATGACGAAGACATGCTGATGGCCTATGCCGGCAGCGAAGTACGGATCCCGGGTACCGGTGTCTCCTTCTTCGGCGACGTGCGTTCCAAGGATGCGGACAACCTGGACTACCGTCTGGGCGGTGCCTACAAGTTCTCCTCCGTACCGGTCAAGCTGCGTGCCGGTTGGCGCGAGGCCAAGGTTGACTTCGACGGCGTCGATCAGCGCATCGATGGCTGGTTCATGGGCGGCGAATTCACTTTCTAATCTGACGGAAGTCGGCATGATGATGTCTCACGTCATGGTGCTGGCAGGTATCTAGCAAGGCAGGGAGAGGAGAGATAATGGGGCACATCATAGTGACAGGGGCGGGCTCCGGGCTCGGCCGGGCATTGACCATCGGGCTGGTTGGCCGGGGCCATCAGGTCGCCATGATGGGGCGCCGTTATCAGAAACTGCAGGAGCAGGAACAGCTGCTCGGCAAGGCGGTGATCGGCATCGCCGCCGATCTCTCTCACCACGAAGAGGTGGAAATGGCCTTTACCGCCGCGGTGGAATGGGGAGGTCTGCCCGACCTGGTGATCCACTGCGCCGGGGTGGGTGAGTTCGGTCCGGTCGGCGTCTACACCGCCGAGCAGGTACGCAGGGTGGTGGAGAGCAACCTGGTCTCCACCATACTGGTGGCCCAGCAGACGGTGCGGCTCATCGGCGAGAAAGGCGGGGTGCTGGCCAATGTGCTCTCCTCCGCCGCCCAGGTGGGCAAGGCCAACGAGAGCCTCTATTGTGCCTCCAAATGGGGCATGCGGGGCTTTCTGGAGTCTCTGCGGGCCGAGCTCAAGGGCTCGCCCCTGAGGTTGGTAAACCTCTATCCGAGCGGGATCCGCAGCGAATTCTGGGACAACTCGGATCACGTGGATCCGAGCCGTTTCATGACCCCGGAAGACGCGGCGGCCTACATGCTGGATGCGCTGGAGGCCAGAAGTAGTTGCCACGTGACCGATCTCTTTATCGGGCGCAACGAGTAGGGCCGGCTTTTCCTGCTGTTTTGCCAACAGATAGTCAGACAAACAAAAAGCGCGCCATCTGGCGCGCTTTTTTTATCTCGGGCTGCGGGACGATTAACGGCCCAGCTTGGCCTTGATCATGGCGACGATGTCGCTGATGGCCACTTCCTGCTTCTCGCCGGTGCGGCGGCACTTGTACTCCACCACGCCGCTGTCCATGCCGCGCTCACCAATGACGATGGCGTGGGGCACGCCCAGCAGCTCCATGTCGGCGAACATCACGCCCGGGCGCTCTTTACGGTCGTCAAACAGCACGTCCACACCGGCGGCTTTCAGTTCGGCGTAGAACTGCTCGGCCAGCTCGGCCACGCGCACTGACTTGTGCATGTTCATCGGCACGATGGCCACTTCGAACGGGGCGATGGCGTCCGGCCAGATGATGCCGTACTGGTCGTTGTTCTGCTCGATGGCAGCAGCCACCAGACGGGAGACACCGATGCCGTAGCAACCCATCTCCATGGTGACGGACTTGCCGCCCTCGTTCAGCACGCTCGCCTTCATGGCTTCGGAGTACTTGGTGCCGAGCTGGAAGATGTGGCCCACTTCGATGCCGCGCTTGAGCAGCAGCTTGCCCTGGCCGCACGGGCTCGGGTCGCCTTCCACCACGTTGCGCAGGTCGGCAACTTCGTAAGAGGCGATGTCGCGATCCCAGTTGGCACCGGTCAGGTGGAAGCCGGTCTCGTTGGCGCCACAGACGAAGTCCGCCAGGTGGGCGGCGCTGCGATCGACGATGATGCGACCGGCAAAGCTAACCGGGCCGATGGAGCCCGCGTCGCAACCGGCGGCGGCCTTGATCTGCTCGTCATTGGCGAAGGCCAGCGGATTGGCGACACCCGGCAGCTTCTCGGCTTTGATTTCGTTCAGTTCGTGGTCGCCACGCAGCACCAGGGCGATGACCGCCTGGTTGCCGTGCTCGTCCGCCTCGCCCAGCACCAGCAGGGTTTTGGCGACGGCGCTCGGGGCCACGCTCAGGAAGGCGGCGACTTCGTCGATGGTGTGAACGTTCGGGGTGGCGACCTTGGTCAGCTCTTTGGTCGCAGCCGGGCGCTCGCCCGCCGGGGCCAGCGCCTCGGCCATCTCGATATTGGCGGCGTAATCGGAGCTGTCGGAGAAGGCGATCAGATCTTCACCGCTCTCGGCCAGCACCTGAAATTCGTGAGAACCGGTACCACCGATGGAGCCGGTATCGGCCTGCACCGGACGGAAGTTCAGACCCATGCGGGTGAAGGCCTTGCAGTAGGCGGCGTGCATCTTCTCGTAGGTCTCGACCAGGGAGGCCTTGTCGATGTGGAAGGAGTAGGCGTCCTTCATCAGGAACTCGCGGCCGCGCATCACGCCGAAACGGGGGCGTACTTCGTCACGGAACTTGGTCTGGATCTGGTAGAGGTTCAGCGGCAGCTGCTTGTAGCTGTTTACTTCATAACGGACCAGGGCGGTGATCACCTCTTCGTGGGTCGGGCCCAACACGAAGGGGCGATTGTGGCGGTCGGTCAGACGGCACAGCTCGGGGCCATAGTCGTCCCAGCGGCCGGATTCCTGCCACAGCTCCGCCGGTTGCACCACCGGCATGGAGACCTCGACGGCACCCGCATTGTTCATCTCTTCGCGGACAATGTTCTCGATCTTCTTCAGGACCCGCAGACCGGTCGGCAGCCAAGCGTACATGCCGGAGGCGAGTTTACGGATCATGCCGGCGCGCAGCATCAGCTGGTGGCTGACGATTTCCGCATCGGACGGGGTTTCCTTGAGAGTGGAAAGCAGATATTGGCTGGTACGCATCGCGGTAGACCTTAGCTAAACGGGCGCGGGGCCCTGGATAAATTCAAGGGCGGAATTTTAACAGGCGCAGCGTTGCGGCCCAAGGGCTAAATTTGCCGCAATGGCCAAAGGGACGGCGAGCCAGCGCGGACTCAGGGGGGATAACATCACGACAAGCAGGTTTTTTATGCCTGCAATTTGGCCGGATCTTCGCTAAACTCTGCCACCTTTTCTCGACGGGCAGGGCTATGCCACTCCCGTCCCCCCTTATTTTTTGTACTTTTGGAGCCGCTCATGCCGCTAGTGGGACATCAACACCAGATCGAGATCCTGGAACTGACCGACAAAGGAGACGGCAAGGGACGCCTGTTCGACCGCCCCCTGTTCGTCGAGGGTCTGCTGCCAGGTGAGCAGGCGTTGGTCGAACTGACCGAGGTCAAGCCCAACTACCTGCATGGCAAGGTGGCCGAGTTGCTCCAGCCCTCCGCCGACCGGGTCGCCGATTTTTGCCCCAACACAGAATGCGGTGGCTGCCAGGTACGCCCGCTGGCCTATCCGGCCCAGCTCAAGCTCAAGCAGAGTCTGGTGCAGAGTGCACTGGAGCAGGTCGGGCTGGGTGAGACCAAAGTCAATCCCATCCTCGGCATGGAGACGCCGTTCGCCTATCGCAACAAGGCGCAGTACGCGGTGCGTGGCTGTGAGGCTGGCGCCGAGATCGGTTTTTATCGCAAGCACTCCCACGATCTCATCACCGCCGATGACTGCGCGGTGCAGGACTCGCTCCACGTCGAGCTCAACGCCCGGGTGCGCAGCTGGATGCGCGAGCACGACATCGCGGCCTATGACGAAGTTAACCACACCGGCTGTGTGCGCAACCTGATGACCCGCAAGGGCTTCAAGAGTGGCGAGCTGATGGTAGTGCTGGTGACGCTGGGTGAGGAGCTGCCGTTCGAAGCCGAGCTGTTGGCCGCCCTGCAGGATCTGCCGATCACCACCCTGGTGCAGAACATCAACGAAGCGCGCACCAACCGCATCCTGGGTGACAAGAACCGGGTGCTGCTGGGCAGCGGGGTGATCCGCGACAAGATCCACGAGCTCGACTTCGAGATCTCGCCGCTCTCCTTCTTCCAGAACAACCCGAGCCAGACCGATGTGCTCTACTCCAAGGCGCTGGAGTATTGCGAGCTGACCGGCAACGAGACGGTGTTCGACATCTATTGCGGTATCGGCACCATTTCCCTGTTCCTGGCGGGCAAGGCCGCCAAGGTGGTGGGGATCGAGTCGGTGGAGAGCGCCATCGAGGATGCCCGCCGCAATGCGGCCCTCAACGGCATCGCTCACACCGAGTTCCATGTCGGCAAGGCCGAGCAGCTGATGCCCGAACTGCACGCCCAGGGGGTGAGCGCCGATGTGGTGGTGATGGATCCGCCGCGCAAGGGCTGTGACAAGGCGGTATTGCAGACCCTGGTGGCCATGGCGCCGCGCCGGCTGGTCTATGTCTCCTGCAACCCCCAGACCCTGGCTCGCGATCTCGCCTGGCTGGTCAAGCAGGGCTTCGTGCTGGACGAGGTGCAGCCGGTGGACATGTTCCCTCACTCCATGCACGTCGAAGCCGTTGCTCGCCTGAGCCTGCCCGCCAAGGGCTGATCAGGGTCACACAGAAGCCGGTGGTGAGGTTTCCCGACCCGCCGGCCATAAAAAAACGACTTCATTTGGAGTCGTTTTTTTATATCTGCCGCACAGCGTGAGGGGACTAACCCGCGCTCAGGCGTACCTCGGTGGCGATCTGGTCGAGCAACTGCTGCCAGCCCTGGCCCAGTTCGCCGACCAGCGTATTGTAGCCGTCGGCGGGGAGTACCCGTTCCTGGCGGAAGGGAGCGTCGCGCAGCACAGTGCCGTCTTCCGCCAGCAGACGCCAGCGGCCGCTCAACACGGCGCGCCCGTCGTAGCGCCCCTGAAAGCGCTCCACCACTATGCTCAGCACGGGCCCCTTGCGGGCGCCATCCTGCCGTATCACCCAACCGGGCAACCGGGCCGAGAGGCCATTCATGGTCACCTGATTGAGCTGATCATCCAGCGAGCCCGCCCAGCGGTGGTACTCGGTGAAGTGCAACTCCTGCCCCTCCAGCTGATAGACCATGCTGATCCGGTCGAGCTGGCTGGCCAGGGTGATGGGTCGCAGCACCAGCTGGTGCTGCGGAGTGGCCGGGGCCGCGCCGGATGACGGCTGGCTGGCGTCAAGCGAGTAGTAATGCAGGCTGGGCTGGCTGGCGCTGCAACCGGCCAGCAGGCCGAGCAGGGCCAGCGTCAGGATCTGTTTTTTCATTGTGTTCCTCGCTTGGGCTCAGGGTCCGATGGTTGGGCGCGATCGAAGATCAGCGAGCTGGGTTGCTCGTTCAGGGAGTGCACCAGCGGCTGCAGCTCACGCATCAACTGATTGAGGGCCTGTACCGACTGGCGCAGATCCTGGTTGGTCTGTGAATGGCCGTCATAGGCCTGCAGCGTCTCCTGCAACTGTTTCAGGCTCTGGTTCAGGGATGCCGGCAGTTGCTGGGTCGCCTCCTTGCTGGTCAGCTTGTCCAGGTTGGCACTGACCGCACTGATGTTCTTCAGGGTCCCATCCAGGGTGGAGAGGGAGTTGTTGACCTTGCTGAGGGTGGTCGCCATGTCCATGTCGACAAACTTGTCGAGGATCAGATTCACCTTGCGCTCGATCTGATCCAGCCCCGCCTGCACGGTCGGGAAGACCTGATAGCCGGAGATCTTGGCCTGCTCGAAGCGGGGCGCATCCGGGTAGAAGTTGAGATCGATGAGCTTGCCGCCGGTCAGCAGGCTGGAGGTCTTGAGGCTGGCCCTGAGACCTTCCTTGAACTGCTTGCCGAACAGGGCGCGCCACTGCTCTTTTTCCGCCTTGGCGTAGCGGTGGGAGAGGCGCTGCACCTCGATGCGAGCCAGTACCGGGATCTGGCGATCCTGGAACAGGCGTATGCCCTTCTCTTCGATGAGGTAGGGGGCAGAGATAACGGTACCGACCCGGATGCCGCGATACTGCACGGCCGCGCCCGGGTGCAGGCCGGCCACGTTGTCGTCGAACAGGAAGACGTAGTCGATGAACTGATCCAGGCTACCGGCCAGCACGCTCGCCTCATCCTGGAACAGGGTGAACTCGTCGCGCTGCTTGGCCGGCTCGCCAGGAGACCAGCCGGGCGGCAGGCCCATGGTGATGCCGCCGTCGATCAGGCTCTCCAGCGAGTCCATCTTCACCTTCATCCCTTCGCTGTTGACGGACAGCTCGAACCCCGGGGTCAGCCAGAAGCGGGAGTTGCTGCTGACCAGGATGTCATAGGGAGCGTTGATGAAGATCTGGTACTGCATCTCGCTCTTTTCGGGCAGGAAGGTGGCTTCTTCCACCTGGCCTATGGTGAACCCCTGGTAGTTGATGGGGGAGCCTTCCCCCAGTGCGCGGGCATCACGGCTGGAGAGGATCAGGCGCAGCCCCTTGGCACTTTGCGAAGCGAGCGGCGGCTTGTCGAGCATGGCGTACTCGTCCCGCGCCTTGCCTTTCTTGCCCGGCAGGAGTTCGATATAGGCACCGGAGAGCAGGGTCCCCAGACCCGATACCCCTTCCCGGCCGACCCTGGGCTTGACCACCCAGAACTGGCTGTCGCCCTTGAGCATGCCGGAGGCGGCGTTGGTGAGGCGGCCGCGCAGCACGGCATGGCTGTAGTCATCGCTCAGCTCGACCGTCTCGATGCGGCCGACGTCGACCTCCCGGGAGCGGATCACCGTCTTGCCCGCCACTATGCCTTCGGCAGTGGCGACCGTCAGGGTGAAGCTGGGGCCCTGGGAGTACCAGTGCTGGAACAGCATCCAGAGACCGATGAACAGCGCCAGCAGCGGCACCATCCAGATTGCGGCGGCAGAGCTCAGAAAGTCAGAGCCCGGTTTCCACCTTGTTTTACGCTCACTCACGTTCGCGTTCTCCTTGTTGTAAATCCCAGATCAGGCGGGAGTCGAAGCTCATGGCCGCGACCATGGTGATCAGCACCACCCCTGCAAAGGCGACGGCCGCGGGGCCGGGGTAGATGGTCATCAGATTGTCGAGGCGGATCAGACCCGCCAGGATGGCCACCACGAAGACGTCGATCATCGACCAGCGTCCGACAAATTCCGTCATGCGATAGAGCTTGAGCTTGCGTAGCGGCGAGGCCGCGTGGCCGTTTTGCACTGCGTAGCAGAGCCAGAACAGCGCCAGTATCTTAACCAGCGGTACCACCACGCTGGCAAAGAAGATGACGGCGGCAATGGGGTAGGAGCCCATTGCCCACAGCAGCACCACGCCCCCGAGAATGGTGGAAGGGGTGTCATCCCCGAGAAACACAGTATCCATGATGGGATAGAGGTTGGCGGGGATGTAGAGAATGCTGGAGGTGATGAGCAGTGCCCAGGTGCGGTTCAACCCGCCCGGTTTGCGATCGTGCAGGTGCCCGCCGCAGCGGCCGCAGCGATGGCTGCCCGCCTTGCTCAGGGCGCCGCAGATATGGCACCCCGTCAGGCCGCTTTCCATGGCGCTGGCATCGGTTGTCCCATCGACGCCGCAGGCATCGGTCGGGCCGAGTAGCCGCTGCCATAGCCACATGGTGTCCAGCGACGAGATCATCTTGACGAGCAGCACCGTGTAGCCGACGAAGGCCCAGAAGGAGAGCCCCATCTTGATGTCGGCCATCCCCATCAGCTTGACCAGGGAGATGAGCACCCCTACCAGAAACACATCCACCATCAGCCAGGGCTTTATCTGGCAGAGCAGGCGGCCGAGGGAGCGCAGAGCCTTGCTGTGGAGATCCTTGTCGACACGCCACAGCACCAGCATGATGGAACCGATGTAGATGAGCGGCAGTCCGATCAGGGTCAGGCTCAGCACGGCGCCGAGGAACAGGTAACCCTCGTCCACCAGGGTGGAGATGCACTGGATGAATGTCATCTCCTGTCCAATTCCCTTGCTGGAGAAGGACATGAAGGTGAAAGCATTGGCGAGCACGAACATGATGAGCGCCGCAAACCCGTAGGCGATGGGGCGCAGCTCCTGATCCGGCAAGTAGCGGCTCAGGGTGTGGCCGCAACGTGGGCAGCAACTGGCCTGGCCCACGGCGAGCGGGGTGGCCGGGATCAGCAGGTCACACTCTTCGCAGGCGGTGGCATCGTGGACATAGGTCCGAGGTGGGTGTGAAGCCGGATGCAAAATAAAACCTCGAATAAGGCTCGTCAGGAAGCCAGAACCGCCGATTATCGCAGTTGTGCCGGCCAGCGGCCAGTCCCCGTGTAGCACGATTGTTGATGAGCATGCGAATGACTTTGACAAGCCACTGGCCATTTAGCACAATCAAACGCCACTTTTTTCCGCGGGACAATAATTTATGACAACCGAATCCCCAAGTTACTCCACGATTGAGCAAGCCTTCTCCCTTGGGAACGGGCAAGATTCCGCCCTTAACTGGTTGCGCAAGAACCGCAGCCAGGTCGCGATTTTTCTGGTGAGTGGCATCAAGCTGGAAGGAACCATCAGCGGTTTCGATCAATACAGCGTGCTGCTGACCGATGCCCATGGCAACCAGCAGCTGGTCTACAAGGCCAAGATCTCCACCATCGCCATGCACACCGGTCGTCCACAGGTGAATATCCAGCGTGCACGCAAGCCGCGGGTCTCCATGGCGCCGCGTCCGCACGGTGCTCCGGGTCGTTATGACGACAACCAGGGCGGCGGCAACCACGAATAATCCCTTGCCCCGCCTCTGCCGCCATCCCTCCCGGGTCTGACGGCAGCGGTCGTTCGCTCTCATTTACATTCATGTCCCGTATGAGAGCGAACCTTGTCTTTTTGCCGTCGGGCGAGATGTTTGCCCGATTACGCCTCCATCTCGACCGGTTTTCCTTCCCTGACCAGACAGGTCTGCATGCCTGCGGCCTGACCCGCCTGCACGCCGATGCCGGTATCTTCAAACACCAGACAGCCTGACGGCTCGACCCCCAGCTTGTTGGCCACCAGCAGGAAGGTATCCGGATTAGGTTTGTGCAGCTCCACGTCGTCGGCGGTCACCACCACCTCAAAATAGCGATCCAGACCGGTATTGCGCAGCACCGCCTGGGCGTTGACGCGGGGGGAGCCCGTGCCTATCCCCATCGGGATGAGGCCGTGGTGGCGCTCGATCAGGGCCTGCATGGCCGGGAAGACGGTCGCCTTGTGCAGATTAGCCACATAGTGGTCTGTCTTGCAGCGAGTAACCTGAACGGGATCGAGTGGGATCTGCTGCTCTTCGGCCACCAGCAGGGCGATCTTGCGGCTCGGCATGCCCCCCAGTTCATAGAACCAGTCGGCATCGAAATGGAAACCAAATTCACGGGCAGTGTGTTCCCAGGCGGCCAGGTGGAGCGGCATGGAGTCGACCAGGGTGCCATCGAGGTCGAAGACCAGGCCTTGGAATCCGGAAAGGGTCATGGTGCTGAGTCTGTCTCTGGAAAAAGGGAGCCCATTCTAGCCAGAGCAGCCCCTCCTCGCCATTGGCTAGCTGGTGAGAAACGCTTGCCCCCACATTTGCGCCTGAAAATAGATGGGTGTCAGCCTGGTCGGGTCCAGCTGATAACGAGGCGCCAGCTGAGCCAGCAGCGGCCAGTTGCCTTGTTCATAGGTGGTGACCAGCTGGAACAGGTGAAACAGCGGTCCCTCCCGCTGCTCAATGGCGCGCTTCACGTTTTTGGGCAGATGAGCCTTGAGGGCATCCGACAGCAGGGAACCATCCAGCACCAGCCCCACCAGAAAGGCCCAGCTGGCCTCCGATTTGCCAAGGGCGGTCAGGGCGATCAGCTCGCAGAAGCGGCCACGAGCGATGGCCATACGGGTGCAGGCCTCCGGCATGTGCGGACTGATCCGGGCCAGGCCGTTGATCAGCACGAATTTGCGGATCTCCTGCTCCCCCAGATAGGAGAGGGCGCGGGAGACGGAGGTGATGGGGCTGGCGTGATCAAAGCCAGGCGCATTGACATAGGTGAGCAGCTGACCGGGCAGGTAGGCATCCTGCTCCAGCAGTTTGGCGACCTGATTGAAGGAGAACTCCTCGTGGCAGATGAGCTGGAGAATTTGCTGCACCAGCGCCATATCCGGCTGGGTGGCCCGCTGGTTCACCAGCTCGGGGCGGGCGAGGAAACCGCCGGCGAAGAAATCCACTCCAGCCTCCCTGAGGGGAAGGAAATCCTGCCAGGTATCGATATTGAGGGCCATCCGCTTGTGTTCAGTGGGCTGGCAAATGCCCTCTTCTCCCATCCAGAACACCAGCAACCGGCTGGCACCGAGCCAGCGCGGATCCCGGTGGGCACCGTGGACGGCGAGCCTGCGACGACTGTCACGCCACTGTTCCAGCACCGGAAAGGAGGTTGGGAGGCGCTCGCTGGAGGCCTCCACCAGGGGAATGGTGTCCTGATCGAACAGCAGGGGACGTTGATCATCCAATTGTTCGTGGCTGAAAGGCACCAGGTATTGGCGCCCCTGGGCCAGCATGCGGCAATGCTGGGCCAATGCAGGCCACTGGGCCGGGTCGACAAGCTGATAATCGATACCGTAGGCCACCAGGGCCAGGCGGCGATTGAAGATGGGATAGCGGCGCAGCAGCATGGGATCACCGATAGGTCAGAGTGCGAGCCCTCCCTTGCGACTTGGCGTGGTAAAGCGCCTGGTCTGCCTGTTCGGTCAGGGTTTGCCATGCCCCGTCCTGGGAGGGAACCAGATAGCTAAAGCCTATGCTAACTGTAATGAAATCAGCAACTCGGGAACCTGGATGGGGCACTTTTAGCTGGGCCAGTCCATCATGGATTCGTTCGGCCAGCTGCTCCGCTTCTCCCGGTTGGGGGGCGCACAGCAGGATCACGAACTCCTCGCCACCATAACGGGCCACCAGGTTGGTACGCCGTCGTTCCGCGTCCCTGAGCACGCTGGCGATCAGGCGCAGGCACTCATCCCCCTTGGCATGGCCGAAGTGGTCGTTGTAGGCCTTGAAGTCATCCACGTCGATCATCAGCACCGCCAGCAGACTCTGGGTACGGCGGGCCCACTCCCATTCCCGTTGCATGGTGAGGTCCCACTGGCGGCGGTTGGCGATGCCGGTGAGCGGATCTTCGAGGGAAAGCAGGGAGAGGCGCTGGTTGGCCTCCTCCAGCGCCCGGTTGGTCTCGGCAAGCTGCATGGTGCGCTCGGCCACCCGAGCCTCCAGCTGGCGGTTGAGTTTCTCCAGCTCCTCCTGGGTGCGCTGGCGGATCAACAACTGCGACAGCATGGCGGCGTATTGCTTGAAGATCTCGCTCTGGTAGGCCTTGAGTGGCCGTTGCCACAGCAGGTTGTCGGCGGCAATCCAGCCGATGGGAGTGGCGCCGTCCCACAGCGAGACCATGGCGTTCCAGCCGCGGCCCACCTGCTGGCGTTCATAGTAGAGGGGGGTATCCTCCAGCACCAGTACATAGTCCTTGCTGCGCAGCGCCTGCTGTACCGTGGGGTGATCAGGGATGGGGCTGATGAAGCCGCTCTCGTCCACCAGTTTGCCCTCTTCATCTGTGCCCCAGGTGCCGCGCATGGTCTTGCCATCGGGCTCGATGAGGAAGATGGCGACCCGATCGAATTGCAGCTCCTCGCGGGCCAGCACCACGGCTTCACGCAGCAGCTGGTGTTCGCTCTGGCTGCGAGAGAGGGTGACGCTGACCGTGTGCAGGGCCTGCAACATCTGGAGGAAGGAGCGCTGCATCGCCTGGCTCTGCACCAGGTCGGTCTGGGTGTGACGGCGCTGATCCCGTTCATGATCAATCTGCCAGGCCAGCAGATGGTTGCTCAACTCGGCAGTCAGGTAGTGGGTCAGCAGCTGGATCCCCTGGCGCTGATGACGGGAGAGGCGATCGAGCCGGCGCCGGGTTTCCAGATAGATGACGCCATCGAGCTCCTGATGACGCTTGAGGGGGAAGCAGACGCGCAGCTTGGGTTGTACGGTTTCCACATATTCCCAGATATCGCTCTGCGGCTGGATCTGCTCCACCACCATCTGCCCGTGTTCGACGGCCCGGGAGATCAATTCATCCGGCAACTGCAACGTCACCAGATGGGCCGGATCCAGGGTTAGCAACCCCTGATCCGGATGAAAGCTGTAAAGCAGGGGCTCCGGCGCCTGCAACCAGAGATAGAGGCGTTCCGCCTCGGTTTTCTCCCTGATGGTCGCGAGACTCGCCTCGCAGAGCTGCGCGAAGCTGGTGAACTGCTCAGGTGCCCATTCTTGCATGCCAATGTCCCTTTGGGTGTACCCAAGCGAGTATATATACACTCCCTCTAATATATTGATTGAAATATTAAAAAAGAGAGCCAGTGCGCATAAATTCTGCTGCTTTAAGGTTGGGAGGCGGTCGCAATTTGCCTGAAGGGGGCGACTGGGTCGTTAGCAGGTGAGAAAAGCATGATCTGAACGAGGAGAACAGGTATCAGGGACATAAAAAAGCCCGCACAATGGCGGGCTTTTTCTATAAGTTGACAGGTGTTTACTCTGCCTTGGGCGTTTCTTCGGCCGGGGTTGCATCGGCTTCGGCTGCCGGTACGACCGGCGCCGGACCCGGCACCAGCTCCACCGCCGGCTTGGCGATGAGGGAGCGGGTCTCTTCCACCGCCTCGGTCAGCTTCACCTCGATGATCTGGCCGAGCTCGTAGACCACCTCGGTCTTGTCCAGATAGACGCGGCCGTTGTCCCAGTTGCACTCCAGACGCTCCTTGTTGTCCAGGATGTGGCGGGCGGGCATGAAGACCACGGCACCGTTCTCCTGCAGGCGCAGCTTGAGGCCGGCACGCATCACGTCGATGATCTCGGCGTTGAATACTTGATCGGTACCGGCGGCTGCCTTCAGGTAGCGCACATAGAGCCAGTCGCCGATGTCACGCTCCACCATGCGGTGCAGGCGGCGGCAGGCGGTCAGGTGCTCGGTGAGCTCCTGGCTCGGGCGCTCGCCCGGGGTCTTGCCGGCGATGACGGCTTTGAGCAGGCGATGGTTGACCATGTCGCCGTATTTGCGAATAGGTGACGTCCAGGTGGCGTAGGCATCCAGACCCAGACCGTAGTGGGCTCCCGGCTCGGAGGACATCAGGGCATAGCTCTGGAAACGGCGGATCTTGCCGTCCAGCCAGCGGGTATCCAGGCTGTCGATCCAGCGGCGCAGGGCGCAGAAGCCGGACAGGCTGGCGATATCGATCTTCTCGAACGGAGCCTCGGCGCTTTTCAGCAGGTCGATGGCGCCGTCGAGGGACTCCTCGTCAAAGCCGGTGTGGACGTTGAAGATGCCGTAGCCGACGGTCTTGCCCAGCACGCGGCCGGCGCAAATGTTGGCGGCGATCATCGACTCTTCCACCATGCGGTTGGCGATGCGGCGCGGCTCGACGTGAATGGCCAGCACTTCGCCATCTTCGCCCAGTTCGAAGTCGTAGTCGGGACGATCCGGGAATACCAGTGCATGCTCGGTGCGCCAGGCGATGCGCGCCTCCGTCATCGCCTTCATCAGCGGCAGCTGGGCCAGGACGCCTGCGTCGATATCCAGCGCTTTGCCGTGTTCGGCCCAGTCGGAGACGTCGTCATAGTTGAGGCGGGCGTGGGAGCAGATGCGGGCGGCGAAGAACTCGGTCTCCTCCTGCAGCAGGCCATCCTCGGTGATGAGCAAGCGGGCGCACAGGGTGTTGCGCTCCTCGCCCTCTTTCAGGGAGCAGAGCTCGTCGGAGAGGGTGCGCGGGATCATCGGTACGTTGCGGCCCGGCATGTAGACGGTGAAGGCGCGCTGGGCGGCCTCCTTGTCCAGCTCGCTCCCTTCGGCCACGTAGGCGGTCGGGTCGGCGATGGCGACCAGCAGCTCCCAGCCGTCGTCCAGCTTGGTGATGGCCAGGGCGTCGTCCATGTCCTTGGTCTTGGCGCCATCGATGGTAAAGAAGGGCACCTGGGTCAGATCGCGGCGGGGCAGCTCTTCCTCTTCGATCACCTTCCACTCCGGCAGATCCGCCGGCTCGACCTGGGCCAGGTTGTGGCGCGCCAGCACCACCCACCAGGGCACGTTGTGATCTTCCTGGGAGGCGATCTTTTGGGTGATCTCGGCGGAGAAGTTGCCGTCAACCAGAGCGTGGCGCTTAAGGGTCGCGACTACCCAGTCCCCTTCCTTGAATTCTTTCTCGTCCAGCCCCTTCTTGACGCGGGCCTTGATGGCATCCTTGATGAGCGGATGGTCGGCTACCACGTTGAGGCGGTCGCGGAACATCTTGACCCGGGCCACGAAGCGGGTGATGGATTGCTCCAGCAGCTCGTCCGGCTCGGCCACTTCTTTCTCTTTTTCGGTACGGATCAGGGCGGTCACCCGGTCGCCGTGCATCACCTTCTTCATGTAGGGCGGCGGCACGAAATAGCTGGTCTTCTCATCGACCTCCAGAAAGCCGAAGCCCCTATCGGAGGCGCGGATAACACCCTCTTTCTTGGGGATGTTTTCGCGGATTTGTTGCTTGAGCTGGGCCAGCAGCGGATTGTCTTGGAACATAAGTGAGGAACCTGAGTGGAGACCTGATGAAGAAACGCCCAGCACTATACGTTTTTAGCCCTCCAAAGCCAAGGTGAATGGCCTTTTCAGCTTGGTTGCAGCTGGCAACGGGCGTAGTCAATCAGCCTCAGGGAGAGCTGCTTGTGGATGCCTTTTTCCAGTACCCAGCGGTGCCAGTAGAGTCGCTCTGTCAGGCGCTGGTCCGGGCTGAGATTGACCAGGCTGCCCGTGGCCAGATGCTGGCGGATCTGCAATTCAGGGATGAGGCAACAGGCCAGCCCCTGCTCGGCCATGGTAACGAAGGCCTCCGACGAGTGCACCGTATGGCAGGGATAGCCGCCGGGCTCCAGCCCGAAGTGGCGGCGCATGAAGCTGACGTGCATGTCGTCGCGCTGATCGAACGCCACCGCAGGGGCCTTGGCCAGCGCTTCCCGGGTCAGGCCATTGGGGAAGTGGCGCGCGACGAAGGCGGGGCTGGCGGTGAGCAGGTAGTGCATCTCGCCCAGCTCGTCGATGCAGCAGCCCGCCAGCGGCTGGGATTGCAGGCTGATGGCGCCAAACGCCTGGCCCTCGCGTACCTTGTCGAGGGTGCGGCTCTCGTCATCCACCAGCAGATTGAGTTCGATTGGGTGTTGCTCCAGCAAAGGGGCGATGGCGGGCAGGAACCAGGTAGCCAGGCTGTCGGCGTTGACGGCAATGCTGATGCGGATGGGGCCTTGCGGCGTAGCCGGGGTCAACTCGCCCGCCAGTTCAATCTCGAGCTGGTGCACCTGGCGATAGTGAGCCAGCAGTTTCTGGCCGAGGGGGGTGGCCTGCAGCGGCTGGCTACGGATGAGCAGGGGTTCGGCAAATTGCTGTTCAAGCTGCTTGATCCGCTGCGAGATGGCGGACTGGGTGAGGTGCAGCGATCTGGCTGCCCGTTCGAAATTCTGCTCCTGCAGTACCGCATCCAGTGCCCGCAGCAATTTGTAGTCCAGCTCTTTCATGCCATCTCCCTGTTTTTATCCCGTGGCAGACTCTACGCGAGCCGGATCCGGACAACAATGACCGGTTGCGATGAGAGTGGGACAAGGCCGCTAGTGTGATTTTTTACAGTAGTGGTTAACCGGTTCAGAGAGGATACTGCACATCGCCGCACGGGCAGTGGCTGCCGGATGTGGCTCATAGCGATGCGTTTATCCCGGGTATGTTTCCCGGGATTTTTTATGATGATGCGGCCAGCGGATGTCGTTGGGATTGAGCAGGACGACTATGGGGCTGGTAATGACCGAGCAGGGGTTGGGAAACGGCACGGGCAAAGCGTTCATCCAGATGGAAGCGGATACCGACGCCACGAACCGCCCCCAGATCGACGGCCTGGCGATGGCCGAGGCGTTCGATGGGCAGGCCGAGACGGCGGAAGATGCGCTCCACTGGCAGACTGACCACGGCAACCAGCTCGCGGATCCCGTGCGCCAGGGCGAAGGCGTAGACCTCGCGGAAGATGATGCAGGTCAGTTCGCTGACGCCGTTGCTCATGCGCGGGGCGCGGGAGGCGTCGATGGCCAGCCGGGTCAGTTCCCAGATCTGCGGGCTGCATGGCGGGCGTTCGCCGGCCAGGGCGGCGGGAAAAATGGTCGGGAGCATGTAGGCATCGGCGCAGTTGAGCAGGCGGATGCAGCCACACACCCCCTGTTCATCCTCAATCAGCACCCAGTGAGTATCGGGAGTGTCGAAGCTGTCTCGCTCAAGTCCTTGACGGGACTCCACATCCCAGCCAAGTCGGTCGGAAAAAACGTCGTTTCGAAAGCGATAAAGTTCACTTTCGACCTCTTTTCGCGGGTGTTCTCTCAATTTCCCTTTGAAAACCAACATTATGGACTCTCTCTCTTGTTATTCGCGGTTATAATCACATGTCTGGCCAAGGGGGCTTTTATATGACAAGAGACCAACTGCTTGAGTACCTGGAACATTTCAGTACGGTGACGGATGGCAACCGGTTGTCCGAACTGATCGGCAGCTTCTCGCTCGGGATGGGGTACGACTATTTCCGCTTTGCGTTGATCATGCCGATGTCGATGCAAAGGCCCAAGGTGGTGCTGTTCAACCAGTGCCCGGATTCCTGGGTTCAGGCCTATACCGAACACAACATGTTGGCCAGCGATCCCGTGATCCAGCTGGCACGCAAACAGACCCTGCCCATCTACTGGAACCGGCTGGATGAGCGCGCCCGTTTCCTGCAGGAAGGGAGCATGGACGTGATGGGGCTGGCCGCCGAGTTCGGATTGCGCAACGGCATCTCCTTCCCGCTGCACGGGGCCGCCGGTGAAAACGGTATCCTCTCCTTCATCACCTCCGAGCGAGCCTCGAGCGATCTGCTGCTGGAGTCCTCGCCGATCCTCTCCTGGATGTCCAATTACATCTTCGAGGCGGCTATTCGCATCGTGCGCCTCAGCATGGTGGAGAGCCTGGACAAGGAGCCTCTGACCGATCGGGAGACCGAGTGCCTGTTCTGGGCCAGCGAAGGGAAAACCTCGAACGAGATCGCCTGCATCCTGGGGATTACCGAGCGCACAGTGAATTACCATCTCAATCAGGTCACTCGCAAAACCGGTTCCATGAACCGTTATCAGGCCGTGGCCAAGGGGGTCAGCAGTGGTCTGCTGTTGCCGAACCTGGAGCAGGTGGTGGTGACCAATCTTCCCCATGGTGTTGCAATAGTGCGTATCCTGACCAGTTTGCTGGATTCTCCTGCCGTCATTGGGGAGGCCACAATTGTCAGATCCGGTAATTGACAAGCGGTTGCAAAAGGGTGTGATGGGTTATTAGCAAAATGAATCAACCAGTAAATCAATGAATTTCTCTGGATGATTTGCCCCCGCTATAGTGCCACTCACTCATCACTACCCTCGGTACTCTTATGCTCGCGACCACCCTGCAAGGCTTTACCCTCGGCCTTGCCATGATCATTCCCATCGGTGCCCAGAATGCGTTTGTCCTGAGTCGGGGCATTCATCGCAATCACCATCTGCTGACGGCAACGCTCTGCAGTTTTTGTGATCTGGTTCTGATTGCCATCGGGGTCTTTGGCGGCGCCAATCTGATCGCCGCCAACCCGGTCGGCCTGACGGTGCTGACCTGGGGAGGCGTGCTGTTTCTTGGCTGGTTCGGCGTACGCTCCCTGCGCAGTGCCTGGCGCGGCCAGGGAGAGGGACTGGCGGATTCGCCGCAGCTGATGGGCGCCAGAAGCGTGCTCGCCATGACCCTGGGCGTTACTCTGCTCAATCCTCATGTCTATCTGGATACCCTGATGCTGCTCGGCTCCCTCGGCAGCCAGGTGATTGAACCGCTGCGTCCGGCCTTTGCCGCCGGTGCCATGCTGGCTTCTCTGGTGTGGTTCTACTCCCTGGCGCTGGGAGCGGCGGCGTTGGCACCCTGGCTGGCCAGGGGAAGGGTGCAGCAAGGGATCGATCTGCTGGTGGGCCTCATCATGCTGGCCCTGGCGCTGCAACTGGCTATGGGACGCTAGGCTGGCGGCTGTTTTTATGGTCCGGAGTCATAAAAATGGGCCTCGATACCTGTCTGAGTCACTTTCTTCTGATAAATTTCAGTACTCCATTATGAGATCTGGTTCAATCAGGAGTACCCAGTGAATAAAACCATGAGATTCGGGGTTATCGCCTCCGTCGTGCTGCTATCAGCCTGCGGAGCAGAACAACAGGAGAAGGCGCAGCCTGGCGTGGTCTCGCTGCGGCTGATCCAGACCTCCGACATTCACTCCAATGTGCTGGGGTATGACTACTACCAGAACAAGGAAGATCGCAAATTCGGCCTCTCCCGCACCGCAGTGCTGATCCGGGAGGCCCGCGCCGAAAACCCCAACAACCTGCTGCTCGACAACGGCGATCTGATCCAGGGCTCGCCGCTGGCCGACTACATCTTTGAGCAGGCGGGCGAGGGCTACCTCGACAAGCAGGCGCATCCCGTATTCAAGGCGATGAACGAACTGGGTTATGACGCCGGCAACCTGGGCAACCACGAGTTCAACTACGGGCTGGATTACCTCGGCAAGGTGCTGCAAGGGGCCAAATTTCCCTACGTGAATGCCAACGTGTTCGCGGCCGATGCCTTCAAGCGCGATGGTGAGGGCAAGATCGACTGGAGTGGCAACAAGTTCACCCCCTACCTGCTGCTGGAGCGCCAGGTGACAGATGACAAGGGGCAGCCGCAGACCGTCAAGGTCGGCATTCTGGGGCTGACCCCGCCGCAGGTACTGCAGTGGGACAAGCGTCACCTGCAGGGCAAGGTGGTGGTGGCCGACATGGTCGAGACCGCGAACCACTACATTCCCGAGCTACGCGCCAAGGGGGCCGATCTGGTGGTCGTGGTGGCGCACACCGGCATCAATGCCGGCAGTTACGAGGCCATGATGGAGAATGCCGCCTGGCACCTGGCCAAGGTGGAAGGTATAGATGCCCTGATGCTGGGTCATGCCCACAAGAACTTCCCGGGGGATTTCCCCAATCTGCCGGAGGTGGACAACCAGGCCGGCACCTTGAGTGGTGTGCCAACCGTGATGCCGGGCTTTTGGGGCAATCACCTCGGCATCATCGATCTCAAGCTGGAACAAGTGGATGGCAAGTGGCAGGTGAAGCAGAGCCAGGCCAGCCTGCGCCAGATCGATGCCAGCGAAGGGAGCAAGGTGGATGCGCGAGTCACCGAGCTGGTCAAGGCAGACCATGAGGGCACCAACCAGTGGCTGGATCGCCCTCTTGGCAAGATCACCAACCCCATCCACAGTTTCTTCGCCCTGGTGCAGGACGATCCCTCGGTGCAGCTGGTGAGCGATGCCCAGCGCCGGTATGCCGAACAGTTGCAAAAGGATGGCCTGCTCAAGGAGCCTTATCCAATCCTCTCGGCGGCGGCGCCGTTTCGTGGCGGGCGCAATGGCATCACGGACTTCACCTATGTGCCGGCGGGGGATATCTCCCTGCGCAACGTCTCCGATCTCTACATCTACCCGAACACCTTGCAGGTGGTCGAGGTGAACGGGGTCACCGTCAAGGAGTGGCTGGAGATGAGCGTCGGCCAGTTCAACCGGGTTGAGCCCGCCAGCCGCGAGGTGCAGTGGCTGGTGAACGAGAGTTTCCCCACCTACAACTTCGACGTGATCGACGGGGTCAGCTACGAGGTGGATATCACCCAGCCTGCCCGTTACAACAAGGAGGGGGTCAAGGTGAGCGAGGGCGAGCGGATAGGCAAGCTGACCTTCAACGGCAAACCCGTCGATCCGGCCCAGAAATTCTACGTGGTGACCAACAACTACCGCGCCAGCGGTGGCGGCCACTTCCCGGGTGTAGATGGTGGCAATATCGTCCACGAAGATCCCTTCGAGACACGTGAAATTGTGGCCCAGTACCTGAAGTCACGTTCGGCCAGCCAGCCCCAGGGCTTCAGTCCGTTGGCCGACAACAACTGGCACATGAAGGCATTGCCTGCTGGCGTTGATGTACGCCTCTACTCCTCTCCCCGCGAGGAGGCCAAGGCGGTGGCTGGGGCGGATCTGGCCTATCAGTCCACCTTGCCGATGGATGATGAGAAGCATCCCGGTTACGCCATCTACCGTCTGGTTCGCCAGTAACAGGGCATGGCCGGAGACAGACTTCGGCCAGTAGAAAACAACATGCCAGCCCGTTTGTCCGGGCTGGCATGTTTCGTTTCCGTGGCCGGGTCAGACCCGGAACTGGGAGAGCAGGCTCTGTTGCTGCAAGCTGACCTGATGGAGGGAGGAGGCGATATGCAGGCACTCCTGGGCCTCCTGCTCGCCGGTTCTGGCTTGTTGGCTGATCCCTGATACCTTGTCGGAAGATCTGCTCAGGGTGAGCGAGAGCTGGCCGGTGGCATCGGCTACCTGCTGCACCATGGTGGCCAGCCGGTCGATGGCCTCTTCCACCCGAAACAGGATCTGCCTGGTATTCTCGGAATCCTGCATCCCTGACTCCACCGTCTTCATGTTGCGCTGCATCATCAGGTAGGCCGTCTCCGTCTGCTGCTGGATGCTGCTGATCACCTGGCTGATTTCGGCGCTGGAGGCGGCGGTGCGGCTGGCCAGGGTACGTACTTCGTCGGCCACCACCGCAAAACCGCGACCCATTTCTCCGGCCCTGGCGGCCTCGATGGCTGCGTTGAGGGCCAGCAAGTTGGTCTGCTCGGAAATACCGCTGATGGTGGAGATGATCTGGCCTATCTGGCCCGCTTGCTCCTTGAGGGAGTTGATGGCGATGGCGCACTCGCCCACCTCCGTCACCATGCGTTGCATGCCCGTGGTGGCGGACGCCATATACTGGCTGCTCTCGACGGTCAGCTGGCGCACGTCGTTGGCATTCTGGGCGGCCATGCTGCAGTTGTCCGAGATGTGAGTGGCCACTTGCACCATCTGTTCGCTGTCCTGATGCAGCGCCTGGGCGTGTTCCGCCGTCTGGCGGCTGCTCTGGCTGATGGCTTCGACCCGGTTGACCGAGGTGTGCACGTGCTCGCTGATGTGCTGGTTGTTGTCCATGGTCGAACTTATCATCTGCTGCAGCTTCTCGATGAAGCGATCCACGCTGTTGGCCAGCGAGCCAATCTCGTCATCCCGCTGCAGGTTGATGCGCACGTTGAGGTCTCCGTCCCCTGCCGCTATGTCCTGCATCCGCCTGTCGACCTGCAGCAGCGGGGCCACCAGTGTACGGGTCAGCCAGAACCCGCAGAGGATGACCGCAATCAGGCTCAGAATCAGACCGGTCAGCAACAGGCCGTGGGTATGGCCGATGATGTCGTGCAGCCGGGCGACCTGATCTTCCACGGTGGCGTCCCCCTGGGCTTCGATATCAACCAGCTGTTTTTGCAGCTCATCGGCACTGGCTTCGTAGCTGGCCCGCTGGATTTGATAGGCGCTCAGGGCCGAAGTCCAGGTCTCCAGCAGCTGATGGTGCCGTGACATCAGGGTGCGGTACTGGCTGGCCAGCGACTGGCCGGCAAATTCGCCGCTCCCTTCGCTGTCGAACAGACCGGTGGCCAGCATGCGGTCAACGGCGCTCTGATAGAAATCGGTCGCCTCCTTGAGCTCTTCCCTGATGGTGGGGGTGACGCCCTGGCTGCGCATCTTCTCCAGTGCATAAAGTTGGCGCAAGAAACCGATGTTGGCCTCCATGCCGCCATCGGCTGCTTCCCAGCGGGTGGCAAGGCCGCCATTCCAGCTGATGAGCTGGTCGGGAGACTGGGTGAGCGCCTCGACGGCGCCATCGCCGATCACTTCCAGCTGGCTCGAAATACGCTCCATGCGCTCGGCGTTATCCCGCAGCGCCTTATCCACCTCGATATAGCTGTCATGGAGGCCCAGCAGTTTTTCCTGTTGCTGCTGATACTCCTGCTTGCGCTGCGTCATGGCGGCGATGGCGGCAGTGTCGATCAGCTTGCCCTGGGCGACCCGGGACAGGGCATCGTCGGCGGTGGCTCTGGCGGCATCGAGCGCCGGACGATCAAGGGGTGTGCCGTTTTGCATCTTCTGGATATGGAGTTGCTGGTTGCCCAGTTCGATGGAGCCCTCCATGGCGCCGTCCGCGGTTTGCCAGGCTGCGCCCAGCACGTAGGAGAGCAATGCCTCCAGCCGCTGACTGCCATACCAGCCCGCAGCGCCCATACCCAGGGTGCAAGCGAGCAGTATGGTGAGCGCCAGGGTGAATGTGGTGACAATTTTCATCTGATGCCTTCCTTGGTATCGACACTGGATCGAACAGAGTTCCGAACGGATTCAGTGTAGTCGTTTATGTTCCGGCACAACGCCTGCGGCGTGGCAGGGATCGCCCGTGCCTTGTAACCAATAAGGAAAGCATGGTGGTGAAAGGCATAAAAAGCCGCTCTGACCACCCGACGGTGTACGGCCTATGCTGGATACTTATCCAGTTATTCTTTATGCTATGAACCAATTTTCGAATCGTCGTATTGGTAAGGAGAGAGCCGTGATCGGTCGCTTGAGAGGCATTGTCATTGAAAAGCAGCCCCCCGAGGTTTTGCTGGAGGTTGGCGGGGTCGGCTACGAGGTGCAGATGCCCATGAGCTGCTTCTACGACCTGCCGGATATCGGCCAGGAGGTGACCATCCAGACTCACTTCGTCGTGCGTGAAGATGCCCAGCTGCTCTATGGCTTCAACCACAAGCAGGAGCGAGCGCTGTTTCGCGAGCTGATCAAGACCAACGGCGTGGGCCCCAAATTGGCGCTGGCCATTCTCTCCGGCATGACTGCCAGCCAGTTTGTCCTGTGTGTCGAGCGCGAGGAGATAAGCTCTCTGGTCAAATTACCCGGGGTGGGCAAGAAGACGGCGGAGCGGCTGGTGGTCGAGATGAAGGACAGGCTCAAGGGCTGGGTCAGCCACGATCTCTTCTCGCCGGCGGCCGTGCCCCTGCCTGCCAGCGAACCGGCCCTGCGGGCGCCGGATGCGGCAGAAGAGGCGGCCAGCGCGCTGGTGGCCCTTGGTTACAAGCCACAGCAGGCCAGCCAGATCGTCAGCAAGATCGCCGCCGATGGCATGTCGGTGGAAGAGATCATCCGTGAATCCCTGCGTAGTCTGGTGTGAGGTAGTCGATGATTGAAGCGGATCGTCTCATCTCGGCAAGTGCCGCCCGTGAGGATGACATTATCGATCGGGCCATTCGTCCCAAGAAACTGGCCGACTACACAGGCCAGGATACCGTTTGCGAACAGATGGAGATCTTCATCGAGGCGGCGCGGCAACGGGGAGAGGCTCTCGATCACCTGCTGATCTTCGGCCCGCCGGGTCTGGGCAAGACGACGCTGGCCAACATTGTCGCCAACGAGATGGGGGTGAACATCAAGACCACCTCGGGTCCGGTGCTGGAAAAGGCCGGCGATCTGGCGGCGCTGCTCACCAACCTCGAGCCCAACGATGTGCTGTTCATCGACGAGATCCATCGCCTGAGCCCTGTGGTGGAGGAGGTGCTTTATCCGGCGATGGAGGATTACCAGCTCGACATCATGATAGGGGAGGGGCCGGCGGCCCGTTCCATCAAGCTCGATCTGCCCCCCTTTACCCTGATCGGGGCCACCACCCGGGCCGGCTCTCTCACCAGCCCGCTGCGGGATCGCTTCGGCATCGTTCAGCGGCTGGAGTTCTACAACGTCAAGGATCTGACGGACATCGTCTCCCGCAGCGCCCGCTGCCTGGGGCTCGACATGTCGGAGGATGGCGCCATCGAGGTGGCCCGTCGTTCTCGCGGCACCCCGCGAATTGCTAACCGTTTGTTAAGGCGGGTGCGGGATTTTGCCCAGGTCAAGTCTGACGGCAAGATTGACGGCCCCATTGCAGCCCGTGCCATGGACATGCTGGACGTGGACAACGAGGGGTTCGACTTCATGGACCGCAAGCTATTGTTGGCTGTGATCGACAAGTTTATGGGAGGCCCTGTGGGGCTCGATAATCTGGCGGCAGCCATCGGGGAAGAGAAAGATACCATCGAGGATGTGCTGGAGCCTTACCTGATCCAGCAGGGATATCTGCAACGCACACCCAGAGGACGGATAGCGACCACGCGAGCCTATGCCCATTTCGGCCTTCAGCGGCCAGATGAGAAGTGAAAACAGAGATTTGAATAGAAAACCGCCGCCAACGGCGGTTTTTTTATTGGCGGGATAAAAAAAAGCCCACGGCGGATGCGGTGGGCAAAGACAATTCAGGATGGATGTTCACAACCAGTGAGTACGTCCGGATACAGACCGGAAAAAAACGAGTGAGCCGTCGCGAGCTCTCAGAGTCGGTTCAATTGATAGAGTTGAACAAAAGAAAGCTTGTAGTAGCTGATGGTTTTAGCAACAAACTTTTTCATCTTCGATTCCAATAAACAGGTTCAAACGGATGGTCGGATACGTACCGTGAACCCTGATTAACCGGCCTGTATCCAAGGGGATGCCCTCACTGCGAGGCGCATTGTAGGAGTTCGAATCAGCTCGGGCAAACAAGAAAAATTGCACCATTCAAATTAGTTTAACTAATGATGAATTTGGCCTGATTGATTCGCATGAGTATGCATTGTTTGCAGTTTTAAATTGCTTTTTCGAAGCGGCCAGAACAATCCGGATAACATGATAAACATGACCTTGGCTGTTATTTTTAAATTAAACTACAGAGCGAGATGTTAAAAATTTAAATTGATTTAAATCAATGTTTTACATCAAATCTAATTTTGTGATCCAGCTCTCTTCATCGCTTTGTAAATAGTTTAAAGATGCCTTTTGAAACCATGTATTGGGGTCGCTTTTACATTGATTTCAATCAAATAAAGGTGATATAAAACCACGGTCATCATGGGCGAGAATAAATTCCAGCTGGTTGTTTTAGAATTGTTAAACATTAGCTTTCTTTGTTCTCAGATATTGCCTTGTTGTTAATATTGGTCGTTGGTGAAGGGGTTTTGTTGTGAGGATTTACAGCGAGCTCCATTTGCTAACCCCCAACGGAAGCTTTGTCCCTAAATCTTAAAATAGCCGTGCCAATAATCGGTGAGGAAACATCATGATTGCTGAGCATGTGGTCGACCTATCGCGGTTCCAGTTCGCTGCGACGGCCCTTTATCACTTCTTGTTTGTCCCCCTGACGCTGGGAATGACCTTCATTCTCGCGATCATGGAATCTGTCTATGTTATGACCAACAACCCCATCTACAAGGACATGACCAAGTTCTGGGGCAAGTTGTTCGCCATTAACTTCGCCCTCGGGGTGACCACGGGTTTGACCATGGAGTTCCAGTTCGGGACCAACTGGGCTTACTACTCCCACTATGTCGGCGACATCTTCGGGGCCCCGCTGGCCATCGAAGGGCTGATGGCCTTCTTCCTGGAGTCCACCTTCGTCGGTATGTTCTTCTTCGGTTGGGATCGTCTCTCCAAGCATCAACACCTGGCTGCGACCTGGTTGATGGCGCTGGGGACCAACCTCTCCGCCCTCTGGATCCTGGTTGCCAACGGCTGGATGCAGAACCCGGTCGGTGCCGAGTTCAACTTTGAATCCATGCGCATGGAAATGGTGAGCTTCGCCGATCTGGTGTTCAACCCGGTAGCTCAGGTCAAGTTCGTGCACACTGTTGCAGCGGGCTACACCTGCGGCGCCATGTTTGTACTGGGCATCTCCTCCTACTACCTGCTGAAGAATCGTGATGTGGCCTTCGCCCGTCGCTCCTTCGCCATTGCTGCCGCGTTTGGTATGGCCTCCATCCTCTCCGTGCTGGTGCTGGGTGACGAGTCCGGTTACGAGACAGGTGAAGTGCAGAAGGTGAAACTGGCTGCCATCGAAGCCGAGTGGGAGACTGAACCCGCGCCGGCCGCCTTTACCCTGTTCGGTATTCCGAATCAGGAAGAGATGCGCACCGACTACGCCATCAAGATCCCTTATGCCCTTGGCATCATCGCGACCCGTTCCCTCGACGGTCAGGTGACCGGTCTCAAGGATCTGAAGAGCGAGCACGAGCTGCGCGTGCGCAACGGCATGACCGCCTACGACCTGCTGACCAAGCTGCAATCCGGCGACAAGTCTGACGAGACCCGCGCTCGCTTCGACGAAGTGAAGCAGGATCTGGGTTACGGTCTGCTGCTCAAGCGTTACACCAACAATGTGACCGATGCGACCGAGGAGCAGATCATGGCTGCGGTGGATGACTCCATCCCGCACGTACTGCCGCTGTTCTTCGCCTTCCGCATCATGGTAGCGACCGGCATGGTGATGCTGGTGCTGATCGGCCTGGCCTTCTATGACAGTGCCCGTCACCGCATCGGCGAGCGCAAGTGGCTGCTCAAGGCCCTGCTGTGGGGTATCCCGCTGCCGTGGATCGCCATCGAAGCCGGTTGGTTTGTAGCCGAGTACGGCCGTCAGCCCTGGACCATTGCGGAAGTGCTGCCGACCTTCGTCTCCGCTTCCAACGTGCCTGCGTCCGAGATTTGGTTCTCTCTGATCGGTATCTGCCTGTTCTACACCGTGCTGCTGATTATCGAGATGTACCTGATGTTCAAGTTTGCCCGCCTCGGCCCTAGCAGCCTGAAGACCGGCAAGTATCACTTCGAACAGCTCAAGGCATAAGGAGAGTAACCATGTTTGATTACGAAACTCTGCGTGTCATCTGGTGGGTGCTGGTCGGTGTGCTGCTGATCGGTTTCGCCATCACTGACGGCTTCGACATGGGGGTGGGCGCACTGCTCCCCTTCGTCGGCAAGAAAGACATTGAACGTCGTGTCATGATCAACTCCATTGCCCCCCACTGGGATGGCAACCAGGTGTGGTTGATCACCGCAGGTGGCGCCCTGTTCGCCGCCTGGCCGCTGGTTTATGCCACCGCATTCTCCGGCTTCTATGTGGCGATGATCCTGACCCTGATGGCGCTGTTCTTCCGTCCGGTCGGTTTTGACTACCGCTCCAAGCTGGAAAGCCCGAGATGGCGCAACAACTGGGACTGGTGCCTGTTCATCGGTGGTGCCGTACCGCCCATCGTGTTTGGCGTGGCGTTTGGCAACCTGCTGCAGGGCGTGCCGTTCGAGTTCAACCAGTTCTTGATGTCCACCTATCACGGCAACTTCTTCGGCCTGCTCAATCCGTTCGGCCTGCTGGCCGGCGTGGTGAGCCTGTGCATGTTCCTGGCGCAGGGCGCAACCTGGCTGATGATGAAGACCGAAGGTGAAGTGCTGGCCCGCTCCCGCACCGCCGCCATCGGCAGCTCCCTGCTGACCATGGTGCTGTTTGCCCTGGCCGGTTGGTGGGTCAGTGGCATGGATGGCTATGTCATCGTCAAGGCCGCCGCGACCGATGCCGTCTCCAACCCGCTCGGCAAGGAAGTGGTGCAACAGGCCGGCGCCTGGATGAACAACTACAGCCTTTACCCGTGGATGGTGGCAGCCCCTCTGCTGGGCCTCTCCATGAGCCTGCTGGTTGCCGTGTTTGCCAAGCTGAACAAGGGCTGGCTGGCGTTTACCTGCTCCTCCCTGGCGATGGCGGGCATCATCCTGACCGCCGGTTTCTCCATGTTCCCGTTCGTGATGCCCTCAAGCCTTGAGCCGTCACAGAGCCTGACCATGTGGGATACCACTGCCTCCTTCAACACTCTGCAGGTGATGACGGTGGCCGCTGCTATCTTCGTGCCGATTGTGCTGGGTTACACCCTCTGGACCTACATCAAGATGTATGGCCGGGTGACCAACAAGCACATCGAAGATAACCAACATTCGGCCTACTAAGAAGGAGCCCTGACAATGTGGTATTTCACCTGGATCCTGGGTCTGCTGCTGGCCTGCGCATTTGGCATCATCAATGCGCTGTGGTTGGAACACACCGAGAACATGGATCGCCAGATCGATGAAGACAAGTGATCGACTCGCCAGGCTGGCCGCTCCCCTGGAGCGCCAGCCATGGCAGGGGTTGATGTTGCTGGCGGCGGCCCTGTTGGCCGTCGCCATCTTGCAGGCCCCGAACCTGATCGCGGCCAATACCAGTGAACACGGTCACTGGCTGGCGCCCTGGCTGATGTGGGCAGTCTGCTGCGGTGTGCTGCACGGGCTGGGATTCCACCCCCGCAGCCTGCTCGGACGCCTGTTCTTCAACCCCTGGCTCGCCTTGCCCAGTTTGTTGTACGGGCTCTGGTTGATGCAGTCATATTTCCTTTCATAAAAAACGGGGGGAGGCAGGATTTCCCTGTCTCCCCCTGCTTCTTTCCTATTCAGCCCTGCGCTATGATAGCCCCCCATCTGACTGTCGAATGGATCACAGATTGCTATGGGGGAAGTCTTTGAGTTTCCGGTGCGTGTCTACTACGAAGATACCGACGCCGGGGGCATCGTCTACAACGCCAATTATCTCAAGTTTATGGAACGTGCTCGCACCGAGTTTCTTCGTGCCATGGGCGTCGAACAGGACGTCCTGCTGCAGGAGGGATTCGCCTTCGTTGTGACTCGCACGGAGATCGATTTCCGCTCGGCGGCCCGTTTTAATGAATTACTGAATGTGTTAACGCAAGTGACTGAAATGAAACGCGCATCCCTGCGTTTTTCCCAGCAGATCCTGGCGGCCGACGGACGACTTGTCGCCCGGGCCATGGTACAGATAGCCTGTGTCAGTCATCCGCAAATGAAACCTGTCGCAATACCTGAAAATATCAAGGGAGTGCTGTTAAGTGCACGCTGAAATTTCGTTTATTGGCCTGTTTTGGCAAGCCAGCCTGTTGGTCAAACTGGTCATGATCACCCTGATGGGGATGTCCGTGGTCTCCTGGGCGCTGATTATCCAGCGCTCCAAGGTGATCAAGGCGGCCAATCTTGCCTCCGAGCAGTTTGAAGACAGATTCTGGTCCGGGGTCGATCTCAACCGTCTCTATCAGGAGTCCTCCTCCCGCCGTGACGACATCGAAGGCATGGAAGACATCTTCTACTCCGGCTTCAAGGAGTACGCCCGTCTGCTCAAGGCCGGCGCCCGTGGCCAGGATGCGGTGATGGACGGTACCTACCGTGCCATGCGTGTCTCCCTTTCCCGCGCGGTGGACGATCTGGAATCGAACCTGCCGGTGCTGGCGACTATCGGCTCCATCAGCCCCTATATCGGTCTGTTCGGTACCGTATGGGGGATCATGAACGCCTTTATCGCCCTGGGTCAGGTGCAGCAGGCGACCCTGCAGATGGTGGCTCCGGGTATCGCGGAGGCGTTGATCGCCACCGCCATGGGTCTGTTTGCGGCGATCCCGGCGGTTATCTTCTACAACCGCTTCTCCAACAAGGTCGAGCGGCTGGAGAACGCCTATGCCAACTTTATGGACGAGTTCTCCACCATTCTGAACCGTCAAATTGCTCAGCAGCAGGGTGATCAGTAATGCAAACCTATCAGCGGATCCGGCGCAAGAAGGTGGCCGAGATCAACGTGGTTCCCTATATCGACGTCATGCTGGTGCTGCTCATCATCTTCATGGCGGTGACGCCCGTGATCACGCAAGGGGTCAAGGTCGATCTGCCGCAGGCTGAATCCGAGCAGCTGCCGGAAGATGCCAAGCCGCCCTTCATCGTCAGCGTCAACACAGACGGTGAATACGTGATCAAGGCGGGCGAGGCGGATGACGAGCCGGTCCCCAGTGGCACGCCCGAGGCGATGCAGCAATACATCACCGAGAAGGCCATGGGCTATCTGGCCATCAACCAGAACGCCCCCGTGGTGGTCGCCGGTGACAAGGCTGTGCGCTACGAGGAGGTGATCCTGTTGATGGTGGCCCTCAAGAATGCCGGTGTGCCTCAGGTTGGTCTGATGACGGATCCGGTGAACTGACGGAGATGGATGTGAAGCGTGGTATTTCCGGTTATCTCGTTGCATCGTTCCTGCTGCATCTGATCATCGGCATCATCCTGTTTGTCGGTCTCGACTTCAGCAAGCCCAAGCGACCCGAGTCAACTGGGCAGATCGTCAATGCGGTGATGCTGGACAGCGAATTCCTGGATCAGCAGGCGAAGCAGATCCAGCAGCAGAAGGCCCAGCCCAAGGTGGCCGAGCAGAAGAAAAAGGAAGAGGCGGAGCAGGCCAAGCGTGAGCTGGCCCAGGAGCAGGAGCGTTTGCGCATCGCCGAGACCAAGCGCAAGGAAGCTGAAGAGGCGACCCGCAAGGCCGAGGCCGAAAAACAGAAAAAAGTAGCCGAGCAGAAGCTGGCGGAAGAGAAGGCCCAGAAAGCCGAGGAAGCCCGCAAGCTGGAAGAGCAGAAGGCCAAGAAGGCGGAAGCCGAGCGCAAGGTCGCGGAAGATGCCAAGGCGCTGGCGCTGAAAAAGAAAAAGGAACAAGAGAAGAAAGAAGCTGAGGAGAAGGCCAAGGCAGAAGAGGCCAAGGCCAAGAAAGCGGAAGCGGAGAAAAAAGCCAAAGCTGAAGCCGAGAAGAAAGCCAAGGCGGAAGCAGAGAAAAAAGCCAAAGCCGAGGCCGAGAAGAAGGCCAAGGAAGAGGCGGCCAAGAAGGCAAAAGCTGACGCAGAGAAGAAAGCCAAGGAGGAGGCCGAGAAGAAGGCCAAGGCCGAGGCTGAACGCAAGCGCAAGGCGGCGGAAGAGGCCAGATTGCAAAAAGAGATGGAAGCCATGATGCAACAGCAGCTGGCGGCCGAGGCCAATGCCCGCAGTCAGGCTGCATCGGCGGCGGCGCAGGGGGAGGTCGACAAATACGCGGCCCTCATCAAGGCCACTGTTGAGCGGTATATGATTTTGGATCCCACAATGCGGGGCAAAACCTGTACTATCGGTGTACGTCTTGCGAGCTCCGGTTTTGTCATCTCGGTGGATAATGGCCAGGGTGATCCGGCTGTTTGTCGCTCCGGCAAGGCGGCGGTCCTGAAGGCTGGCTCCTTGCCGGTACCCAAGGATCCTGCGGCATTCGAGATGTTGAAGGAGTTCAACCTCAAGTTGGAACCGAACATCTAAACACGGGATAACGGGGTCATTGACTGTGGTGGGCAGCATCTTGCTGACAAAGGAATTGAACCTCTCATTTTTATTGGAACCGAGTATTTAAGCCATGATCAGAAAAGTGTTTTTTGCTTTGGTTGGCTGTTTGTTGCTGGGCCAGAGTGCCCAGGCGGCCCTGGACATCGTCATCACAGGCGGTATCGATAGCGCACGTCCCATCGCCATCGCTCCCTTCAAGTGGGAAGGCAATGGCCAGCTGCCGCAGGACATCGCCGAAGTGGTTTCCAACGACCTGATGCGCAGCGGCAAGTTCAAGCCGCTGGCCCGCAGCCAGATGCCGCAGACCCCGAGCACCAGCGGTGAGATCAACTTCGCGCCCTGGGCTGCCCAGGGGGTAGAAGCGGTCGTGGTCGGTACCATTGCGCCGGTCGGGGATGGCACCTACAAGGTCAACTTCGAGCTGGTCGATGTGCTCAAGGGCCAGTTGGCCAAGGCACAGGGCGGTGAAAGCAGCGGCTACATCCTGGACAGCCGGATGGCGACCATCCCGGGTGCCCAGATGCGCCAGTTTGCCCACCGTATCTCCGACATCGTCTATGAGCGTCTGACTGGCGAGCGTGGCGCCTTCCTGACCCGTCTGGCCTATGTGGCGGTCCAGCAGGGTACCCAGTTCCCGTATCAGCTGCGTATCTCCGATTACGACGGTTACAACGAGAAGACTCTGCTGCGCTCCCGCGAGCCGCTGATGTCTCCCTCCTGGTCGCCGGATGGCAGCAAGCTGGCCTATGTGAGCTTCGAGAACCAGAAGTCCGAGATCTACGTGCAGGATATCTACACCCAGCAGCGCAGCCTGATCACCAGTTTCCGTGGCATCAACGGGGCGCCGGAATGGTCTCCGGATGGTCGTCGTCTGGCTATCGTTTTGTCCAAAGATGGTCAGCCTGATCTCTATGTCGTTGATGTGGCTAGCAAGCAACTCACTCGAGTCACCAATAACCGCACCATCGACACCGAACCGTCCTGGATGCCGGATGGGCAAACTTTGCTGTTCACCTCCGAACGTGGTGGCAAACCCCAGATTTATAGCGTAAATTTGTCGACTGGCGTGACTCGCCGGATGACCTGGGAAGGTGAATCCAACCAGGGGGCATCCATTACTCCGGACGGCAAGACCATGGTGATGGTGACCCGGGTTCAGGGACAATATCGCATCGCACGTCAGGACATGGAAACCGGTGCTCTGTTGGTGTTGACCCAAAGTGCTCTGGACGAGTCGCCCAGTGTGGCTCCCAATGGCAGCATGATCATTTATGCCACCATCTATCAGGGTCGTAAGAGTCTGGCATTGGTGTCGACTGATGGTCGCTTCAAGGCTGTGCTTCCGACCAGTAGCGGTGAAATACGTGCACCAGCTTGGTCGCCCTTCTTGAATTGATAAAAATCCGATTGTTTTTTGTTTTGTTATAAAGGTTTAAGGAAATAGCATGCAACTCAATAAACTGCTCAAGGGTTTGGCCATCGCACTGCCACTGTTCACCCTGGCCGCTTGTAGCTCTTCTTCTGATTCCGACGCCGCTGGTGCCGAATCAGGCATGACCGACGGCATGGGCGGTGTACAAACCGGCGGCGCCAACGGTATGTTGTCCCCAGAAGAGCAGATGCGTCAGAAGTTCGAAGCACTGCAGCGTGACAACGTCATCTACTTCCCGTTCGACGGTTATGACATCCAGGGTCAGTACGCTGATCTGCTGGATGCCCACGCCAGCTACCTGCGTGAGCGCCCGTCCGTCAAAGTGCTGATCGAAGGTCACGCCGACGAACGTGGTACTCCGGAGTACAACATCGCGCTGGGCGAGCGTCGTGCCAAGGCTGTTGCCAAGTATCTGCAAACCCTGGGTGTGCAGGCTGAGCAGCTCTCCATCGTCAGCTATGGCGAAGAGAAGCCGCTGGATCTGTCTCACACCGAGGATGCCTTTGCCAAGAACCGTCGTGCGGTCCTGGTTTACTAAGGTTTGATTCGGATGAATTTTGTGTATAAGCAAGCGGCCATTTCGATGGCCGTTTTATTTGCTGTCACTGCTCATGCCGCGGCTCCGGTCAGCGATCTGGGCGGTGATTCGAGCGGTGGCGTTATCCTTAGCGGCAATAACGGTGCCATAGTCCCGTCTGGCAGCCTGGAAGACAGGGTTGCCCTGCTGGAGCGCACCCTCAACGCCCGTCTGCGGATGCAGGCCGAGCTGCAACAGCAGGTTGACTCCCTGCAAGGTGAAGTCTCCGAGCTGCGTGGTCAGCTGGAGCAACAGACCTACCAGATGGAACAGTCGCAGGAGCGTCAGCGTCAGCTCTATCAGGAGCTGGACAAGGTCGCCAGCAGCCAACAGGCCGCTCCGGCAGCTCCTGCCGCGCCCGCCACCACTCCCGCAGCGGCGGCCAACTACTCGACCAACCAGGACGAGAATCAGGCCTATGACGCCGCGGTGAACATGGTGCTCAAGGAGAAGAACTACGACAAGGCGATTCCTGCCTTCGAAGGGTTCATCAAGCAGTTCCCGAACTCCAGCTATGTCCCCAATGCCCACTACTGGCTGGGTCAGCTGCTGTTCAACAAGGGGGACAGAGCCGGAGCCACTACCCAGTTTGCCACCCTGGCCAACAAATACAGCAAGTCGCCCAAGCGCGCCGATGCCCTGCTGAAGCTGGGGATGCTGGCACAGCTGGATGGCAAGAAGGCGGAAGCCAAGAGCTTCTATGAGCAGGTGATCAAGGGATATCCCAACACCTCGCCGGCCCAGTTGGCCAAGCAGAGCCTGAGCAAGCTGTAACATTGCCGTATGTTACTGTTTTCGTAACGGTACTGTAAAAACGGCGCGCATTTGTATGCGCAGTGAGCAAACGGATTTAAATTACGAATTTTAGGTTGCACCGGAAATTTAAATCCGTAATATAGGCCGCCGTCAGAGCCGAAGCGGTAACGCGGTCGGAGCTGGTCGTGGTGAGGGTCGTTAGCTCAGTCGGTAGAGCAGTTGACTTTTAATCAATTGGTCGCTGGTTCGAATCCAGCACGACCCACCATTTTCTCCACCAGGTGGAGACAGAATTCCCAGGTCGTTTAGCTCAG
>NZ_CDCG01000026.1:0-27816 GCF_000819845.1 Aeromonas enteropelogenes | reverse complement strand
GAGCCCAGTAACGACCACCAGTTTTAAAAAATGATACAGATGGGTCGTTAGCTCAGTCGGTAGAGCAGTTGACTTTTAATCAATTGGTCGCTGGTTCGAATCCAGCACGACCCACCATCATTTAGCAATATCCCAGGTCGTTTAGCTCAGCTGGGAGAGCACCTCCCTTACAAGGAGGGGGTCACTGGTTCGAGCCCAGTAACGACCACCATCTTTGCAAGAACACTGAAACCTGTAGCAATGTTTCAGAAAAAATCCCCACTCAGGTGGGGATTTTTTTTGCCTGTCGTTCGGCGTGCCGGCTGTTCTTCTGCCGCATGGCAGCCTCTCTCTTCTTCGCCTTACTGCCACTACCCGTCGTCATCATGATGGCCTGCGGCTATATTCGCTTGCTTTACCAAGGTTCATCCAGGATTCCGGACAAGAAAAAAGGGCAGGCCAGGGCCAGCCCTCTGGCATGGGCTTACAGGATGCCGCGGATCAGGATCCCGGAGATCAACAGGGGGGCCACGATGCGCCAGCACCAGAGCAGGGCGAGCCGCAATGCGGGCGACAACCCGACCGGCAGGATGCGTTCTCCCAGCCGCCAGCCCAGCAGCAGGGTCAGCACCAGGCCAAACAGCGGCATCATCAGATTGGAGGTGAGGTAGTCGAGCAGTTCGAAGATGGTCTTGCCAAACAGAGTCAGATCGCTCCAGGGGCCGAACGACAGGCTGACCGGGATGCCCGAGGCCATGATGAGCAGGGTCAGCACCCGGCAAGCCCCACGGCGTGACCAGCCCCACTCTTCGGTGGTGAAGCGCACCAGATGCTCCAGCATGGAGATGGAGGAGGAGAGGGCAGCGACCAGCAGCAGCAGGAAGAAGACTATCCCCAGTCCCTGACCGAACGGCAGATGGTTGAATACCGCAGGCATGGTCATAAAGGTCAGCCCCGGGCCTGCTGCCGGATCGATGCCGGTCGATGCCAACGCCGGGAAGATCATCAGGCCCGCCAGCACCGAGATGAAGCTCGCCAGAGTGACCACCCAGACGCCTGAGCGCACCACCCCCTCGCTATTGGGCAGGTAGGCGCCATAGGTGGTGTGTACCCCCAGACCAATAGAAAGGGAGAAGAAGGCCAGTCCCAGCGCATCTAGTACGCTCTGGCCGGTCAGCATGGTGAAATCCGGCAGCAGCAGCTGGCGCACCCCAGCCATGGAGCCAGGCATGGAGAGACCTACACAGACCAGTAGCAGCATCATGACGAACAGGGCCGGCATCATCCAGCGCAGGGCCCGCTCCACCCCTTTCTGGATCCCGCCCTGTACGAACCACCAGGTCAGCCCGGCAAATACCAGATGGGTCAGCACAGGCCACCAGGGATTGCTGACATAGCCGTTGAACAGGGCGGTGAGGGCGCTTCCCTCGCTCAGGTTGAGCTGGCCACTCACGGCCAGTGCCGCATAGCCGACGGTCCAGCCGCCGACCACGCTGTAGAAGCTGTAGATGAAGAAGCCACACAGGATCCCCATGTACCCCATCCAGCGCCAGTTCGGACCCACCAGTTTGCGGAAGGCGCCGAGCACCCCTCGCTGACTATGGCTGCCGAGCAGGGTTTCGCCGACCTGCACCGCCACCCCCAGGGTGAAGCTGAACAGCAGAAACACCAGCAGGAAGGCGCCCCCGCCATTGGTGGCCGTCACATAGGGAAACTTCCAGATCGCGCCAAGGCCGATCGCCGTGCCGGCGGCTGCCAGCACATGACCAAGACGGGAAGACCACTGAACCTGACTCATGCAACCTCCGGGTAATGCAACATCGAATCGATACTCCTTGGATAAACAACAATATGGGCAACAACAAAAAAGGCCGCCCGAGGCGACCTTTGCAATGAACTTTCAGACAAGCTGTGCGTGCAAGGTCACCTCTCTTGCGAGCTAAAAAATCGACCAAACAGCACGAGGATGGCAGACATGAAGAGATGACCCGAGCAATAAACCGAGTCGACAGCCTAAACTATGGAAAGAAAAATTGACACATAAAATAAAAAATTTTTATATGTGTCTATCTCGCCATTTTCCCACAGGGCGATCATCGGGCAGCCGCTTCGCTACCTTGTCCTTGATGGCTGGGGGATAATCCCCCTCGTTTCCTATGGCGTGTGTGGCCGCAAGCCGGTATCGCAGCAGCAAAGGCAGGATTGCATATGAAATGGATCTTCATCCCCTGGTTGTTCCTCAGCCTGAGTCTCTCGGCCCAGCCAGCCCTGACGCTGCTCAGCCATGAGCTCCCCCCCTTTACGCATCTCCATGAGGGCAAGCTGGATGGGCTGGCCGTGCGACTGGTGGAAGAGGTTCAGCAAGAACTGGGCGAGCATCAGCCTATCCGGGTCTATCCCTTCAAACGTGGGTTGGCACTGACCAGGCTGGAGCCGGGCTATGCACTGTTTGTGACCCAATGGACGTCGGAGCGCGCTCCCCATTACAAATGGGTCGGGCCGCTTTTTCTCAATCGGGTCGTGATTTACCAGCCTCCCGGCATCCGGCAAACGCTGACCCAGCTGGACCAATTGCGTCATCTGCCCAGAGTCGGGGTGGTGCTGGGCAATGCCGATGACGAGCGGTTGACCCGGGAGGGCTATACCAATTTGGTACGTTATCAGACCGTAGATGAAGCCTTGCAGCGCCTGCTGCTTGGCAAAATAGACGCCCTGCCGGTAGGGGAGATGGTGCTCGATGCCGCGCTGGAGCGGCTGGGCCTGTCTGCCAAGAGTGTCACTAACAGCGGGGTCATATTGCACGACTCCTGGTTGTATCTCGCCTTTGGCAAGTCACAGGATGATGCCGTGATTGCCCGTTGGCAGGCGGCCCTCGACAAGGTCAGGGCCGCCCATCGCGAAGGCAGGCTCCCTGACCACAAGCGCTGAGGATCAGACCAGTCCTCGCACCAGGATCCCGCAGATCAGCAGCGGTGCCAACCAGCGCCAACCATTCATCAGCAGGTGATGCCAGTGTGCTGCCAGCCCCTGCGGCAGTGCCTTGCGTCCCAGTTTCCAGCCCAGCAACAGGGTCACCATCAGGCCGAACAGCGGCATCATCAGGTTGGAGGTGATGAAATCCAGCAGCTCAAAGATGGTTTTGCCAAACAGGGTGGCATGTTGCAGGGGGCCGAACGACAGGCTGACCGGAATGCCGTTGAGCATGATGACCGCCGTGATGGCGCTGCAGGCCTTGCGACGGGACCAGCCCCAGCTCTCGCACAGGAAGCACTGCAGGTGTTCCAGCAGGGAGATGGCAGAGGAGAGGGCGGCAAACACCAGCAGGCCGAAGAAGATGACCGCCAGCCCCTGGCCGAACGGCAGCAATTGGAATACGGCTGGCATGGTCATGAAGGTGAGGCCGGGCCCTGCCGCCGGATCGATGCCGGTCGCGGCCAGCACGGGGAAGATCATCAAGCCGGCCAGTACGGCAATCATGCTGGCCAGCAGCACGACCCAGAGGCTGGAGCGTCCGACCCCTTCGCTGGAGGGCAGATAGGCGCCATAGGTGGTGTGAATGCCAAGGCCGATGGAGAGGGAGAAGAAGGCCAACCCCATGGCGTCGAGCACGCCGGACATCCCCAGCTTGCTGAAATCGGGCATCAGAAAGTGGCGCACACCCGCCATGGCATTGGGCAGGGTCAGGCCAAATGCCACCAGCATCAGGATCATCAGGAACAGGGCCGGCATCATCCAGCGCAGGGTGCGCTCCACCCCGCGCTGGATCCCCCCTTGCACCACGATCCAGGTGAGGGCGGCAAACAGCAGGTGAGTGAGGATGGGCCAGGTGCCATCGCTGACGTAGTCATTGAAGCGGGCGGTGAGGGCGGCTGCGTCTCCCTGGTTGAGCTGACCCGAGATGGCCATGCCGGTGTAGCCCAGGGTCCAGCCTCCTACCACGCTATAGAAGCTGAAGATGAGCAGGGTACAGAGAATGCCCATGACGCCGACCCAGCGCCAGCGCTTGCCGAGCAGTTCGGAGAAGGCGCCCACCACCCCGCGGCGGCTCATGCTGCCGAGCAGGGTCTCCCCCATCAGTACTATGACACCCAGGGTGAAGCTGAACAGCAGGAACACCAGCAGGAAGGCGCCACCGCCATTGGTTGCCGTCACATAGGGGAACTTCCAGATAGCGCCGATCCCCACTGCGGAGCCGGCGGCGGCCAGGATATACCCGAGGCGGGATGACCATTGGGACTGCTTCATAAGAACTCCAATCGAGCGCCCCTTGGTGGGGCTAGAAAGTAGGGTCTGAAAATGGGGCTGGAACGGCACTCAGATTACGGAGGGAGGCGGGCAATCACAACGACGCTTATGGGGATGAAAACAGAGTTTTTGGCATGATTAACCAATAAATCATATCTTTGCATGCAATCATGCCAAAAAATAAAAACCGGAGCGTTTTTGCTCCGGTTTGAGGTCTGGTTGGCGTGTCGCGCCGGGTCAGATCACCCCCAGCTCCCGCAGCCGCTCCATCAGGTAGCTGTGGGCGGTATGACGCTCGGAGAGCACCACGTCCGGCCGCGGATGGAGGAACAGCGGCAGGGAGATGCGCGACTTGCTGGCACTGCCGCCGGTCGGGTTGATGACGCGATGGGTGGTGGAGGGGTAATAGCCACGGGAGGCCTCCTGCAGCATGTCACCAATGTTGATGATGAGGGTGCCAAAATCACACGGCACGTCCATCCACTCGCCATCGGAACCCTTCACCTGCAGGCCAGGCTCGTTGGCTGCGGGCAGTATGGTCAGCAGGTTGATGTCCTCGTGGGCGGCGGCGCGGATGGCGCCCGGCTCCTCGGTGCCGTCGAACGGCGGATAGTGCAGCACCCGCAGCAGGGTTTTCTGGCTCTCTTCAATCATGGAGGAGAGCGGGCAGCTGTAGTGGGTGGCGATGTCGGCCGGTGTGTATTGCTCGACCCAGCCCAGCAGCTCGGCGGCCAGGTTGTTGGCGAGGGCATAATACTCCATCGCCTGATCCTTGAGCTCTGCCGGCATCTGACCCCAGGGGTAGATGTGGAAGTACTCCTTGATGTCTTTCTGGCTGTGGCCCTTGGCCACCTCGGAGACCGACGGCGGGAAATAGCCGTCCTGGGTCTCGCGATTGAACAGAAAATCCTGTTTCTGCTCGCTCATGAAGAAGCGATACCAGTTGTCATAGATGGACTGCACCAGCTCCTTGGGGATGGGGTGGTTGGTCAGTACCCCGAAGCCGGTGGTTCGCAGGGATTCGGTAAAGCGCTGCGCCGCATCGGGCGAGCGGTAATCGACGGTCAGGACTTTCATTGTTTTTGTTACGCGCCAGTTAAAAGATGGCGCAGTGTACCCCGCACGATGCGCCAAGGAAAGCGGGCCGAGAGCCCGGTTCTGGCAAACCGTAAATAGTGACAAAAAAGTCAAAAAAAGGTATCCGTCAGAACCCGCCTCCATCCCTTGTTCCGACCCGGCATCCTCACTAGAATGCCAGCCACTGTCTTTTCCGGAGCCCTCTCATGTCCCCCAAGATCCTGTTGTTGACCCTGCCCTTGCTGCTCGCCGGTTGCAGCTCGCTGTCGGAAGAGGAGTGCCGTTCCATGAGCTGGTACAACCTGGGGTATCAGGATGGAGAGCAGGGCAAGAGCCGTCAGCAGGCGCGGGACTATGTTGCCACCTGTGGCGAATATGGCCTCAGGGTGGATGAGGGCGAGTGGCTGCGGGGTTACAACAAGGGGCTGGAGCTCTACTGCATTCCGGAACTCGCCTATAGCAAGGGCAAGTCTGGCATCGCCTATCAGGGGGTATGTCCCAACGATGCCAGCTTCCTGCAACAGTATCAGCGCGGTTATCAGGAATATCAGCTGGAAACCCGCCTGAGCGAAATTCGCAACGAGCTGGCCCGCAGCGAGCGGGAGATCGATCAGCTTGAGCGCAGCATCCGCAGCGAAAAGGATACCCAACAGCGGCAGTACTACCGTGACAAGCGCTATCGCGCCATTCGTCATTACGAATCCCTGCGCCGCGAATATGATCGGCTGCGCTTTCCGGATCGGGTGATCCAGTTCTCCTTCGGAGGCTGAACCGGTCCGGCAGGACCGGCCCGGCACCTGGTCAGGAGAGTACCCAGCGCTGCAGCGCCAGGGCGATACCGTCCTCGTTGTGATCGGCGGTGACCCGATCCGCTGCCGTCTGGATCTGTGACGCCGCATTGCCCATGGCGACCGCCAGCCCGACCTGTTCGAACATGCTGAGGTCGTTATTGTTGTCGCCGAAGGCCACCACGTTTTCCATCGCGATCCCCTCACTTTCGGCCCACTGGGCCAGCCGGTTGCCCTTGCTGCAGCCCGGTTGCACCAGCTCTACCGCATAGGGGGCGGCCCAGTCACGGGTGAAGGGCATGGCATCCACCACATTGCTCATGAAGGCGTGCAGGCGAGTCGGATCCTGGTTGAACAGCTCCAGCTTCCAAATTGGCTGCGCCAGCCAGCTTGCCGGATTTTCTGCCGGCAACAGAGAGACCTTGAGATGTTCCGGTTGGCGGGCTGACCAGTGGCGGATCCGGGTAACGTGCTCCTCGCAGCCAAGAAAGCCAATGCCTTCGCTTAAGTGAAACAGGGCCCCCATCGCCTGGGCCTCAATCTGTCCCAGTAACTGGTCAAGGGGGGCGATCGCCAGGGGATCGCCATCCAGGATCCGATCCTGCTCCGGATCGTATAGGTAGGCGCCGTTGCTGCAGATGATGGGGGTATCGAGAGCGAGTTCGTGATGGAAGGGGCGCGCCGTCATGAAGTGGCGCCCCGTCACCAGCAGCACCTTGATGCCCCGGGTACGAGCCTGATCAAGAGCCGCCCGGGTAGCAGACGAGATCTTGTGATCCCGGGTCAGCAGGGTGCCATCCATATCAAGAGCAATGGCCTGAAAATTACTCATATCATCTCCAGCAATGTCGGTCCGAGCGAGGTGCCATACCATCTCGCGGCGAATGGGGTTGTTCGTGTCGGTTATTGGTTCATTCCGGAACCGGCATCCGACACGGGACAAGGCTTCTACCCTCCCAAACCCGACGTGCGGATGCAAGTCCTGACAGGGAGCCGGACGGCAATCTGTGATCTGGCGACAGTGCAGACTCTTTACTTCCTCACTCCGCCTGCACTTCAAGCCGGTTCGGCGCAGCTGCCACTGGTTGTCGCCGATCGGCCCGTCTGCGCAGGCCATAGAAACCGGCGGTGCATAGCACACCGCAGAGGGCGGCCAGATAGAAGGGCCATTCGGTGCCTGCCAGCAGCACCAGACTGCCAACCACGACCGCCAGTATCTCGCTGCCTACCGCCAGGCCGCGGTAAATGCCCATCGCCTGCCCCTGTTGTTCGGCATGGCTGCGGTTGGAGATGGCTACCGAGGTCGCCAGCTCTCCGAGGCTCATGCCGATGCCGGCGGGGATGAAGGTCAGTGCCAGTCCCCACCAGTGGGTCGGCAGCACGAACATCAGCATGCCTGCCGCCATCACCAGGTGGCCGACAATCCCCAGACTGCTGCCACGCCAATGGCGGGCGAGGCGGGAACCCAGCCAGGAGCCCAGCATCATGGGCACGCTCACCAGTACGGCGGCCTGTGCCAGCTGCACCGGATCCCAGGCCAGCCGCTCCACCAACCAGACGTTGAAGTAGGTGAAATAGAGCTGCACGGCGCCATAGCTGAGCAGGGTCAGCACGAAGTAGGGCAGCAGAGCGGGTTGCAACAGCAGCTCACGGGAAGAGAGGGAGGGCGCCTGCTGGCGAGTGGCCGCCGGTGCCTGGTTGGGGAGCAGCCAGTACGCCAGCAACAGGTTGATGGCGGTCATGGCTACCGCCAGCCAGGCGGCCAGGCTGTAATCCCCCGAAATCACGGCGGCGTAGCCGCCTATCATGGGGCCCAGCACCCAGCCCAGATTCATGCCGATGTTGATCCAGGCGAAGCTACGCGCCTTGGTCTTGGTGGTGCTCATGTCCGCCGCCATTGCCTGGACGATGGCGATATTGCCGTTGAAGAAGCCTTCCACAATCCGGCTCAGCAACAGCAGTGGCAAAGAACGCCAGGCGATCCCCAGCGCCATCAGGGCATACCCCGCCAGCACGCCGATCAGGCAGAGTATCAACACCGGCTTGCGGCCGTGGCGATCCGACTGTTTACCCAGCCAGGGGGAGCCTACCAACTGAAACAGCGGATAGAGCCCCATGATGACGCCGAGCCACACCTTGCGGCTCCAGTCCGAAGTATCCGGCGTCAACATGCCCTGCGCCGGATCCAGCAGCAGCGGCGCCAGTACGGGTGACGGCAGGCTGAAACCCGCCACCGCCAGTGTCACCGTCATCACCAATACCCAGAGAGTTGCCTGTCCTTTGCGTGCTTCCATGTCAGCCTCATTAAATAAAGTTATTGGTTTATTTATGTTGATTGAGAAGTGATATTAAGTAAAGTGAATAGTTGATTTAAAAAGTCACACTTCCCATAATGAGCCCATGGACACCTGCACCGGCAAGTTCCTGCTCAAGGAGCCATAGTTCCCCCGCAGCGTACTTGTCGATAACCCAGTGTCGATAGCGAGAGTCACCCAATGAATGCCAGTACCGACAAGATCCTGTTCCTGCTCAAATCCCATGGTCCCCAGAGTGCTGCCGCGCTGGGAGAGCAGTTGCAGATGACTTCCATGGGCGCCCGCCAGCATCTGATGGCGTTGGAGGCCGAAGGCTGGGTGGGGTTTAGCGACGAGGCTCGTGGTCGCGGCCGTCCGGTGCGGCTGTGGCACCTGACCGAACAGGCCTGGCAACGCTTCCCCGATACCCACAGCGATCTGACTCTGCAGCTTATCGACAACATCCAGCAGCTGTTTGGCGAGGTTGGCATGGAGCGGCTGATCCTGCAGCGGGAGCAGCAACAGCTGGCTCGTTATCAGGCGCATCTGACCCAGGCCGGGCTGGCCGACAGGTTGAGTGCATTGAAGGTTCTTCGCACACGTGAAGGCTATATGGCGGATATGCGTCAGGAGGAGGATGGCAGCTGGCTGTTGTGGGAGAGTCACTGCCCCATCTGCGCCGCCGCCCGGGCCTGCCGGGGATTTTGTCGCAGTGAATTGGAGATGTTTCGCCAGCTGCTGGCGCCGGCCGAGGTCGAACGGGAGCAATACTTGCTGGACGGGGATCATCGTTGCCTCTACCGGATCCGGCCGGCAAAGCCCTGATGCAGGAAGCCAGAAACAACAAAGCAGGCGCCGGGATGCCTGCTTTGTTGCCTTCGGGGAGGGGATGCTCTCGTTCCAGCCCGTCTGTTCCCGATAAGGTCGGACGGCTGATGGGGCTCTTGACCCGGTAAGGTCCTTCACCGCAGAGACCTGGTTGGGCATCTGCTTTACCACCGGAAGATGTAACCATGGTATCCCTCCCGGGCCGGTGAGTGGTTGCAAAGTGAGCAGTTATTTCGGTTGTTTTTGCAATAGTTCACCCTTAATCTAGAAAAAGTGGATTAGTCATTGCAACGAGGATGGGTGAATGCTGAAACTTGATCGCATAGACAGACATATTCTTGAGCTGATGCAGGAGAACGGCCGCATCAGCAATCTGGAACTGGCCGAGCTGGTTGGCCTCTCACCTTCCCCCTGTTCCCGCCGGGTCAAGGCACTGGAAGATGCCGGCCTCATCGACACCCACGTTACTCTGCTCAACGCCCGCCAACTGGGTCTGACCCTCACCGCCTACATTCACATCTCCATGGACAGGCATACGCCGGAGCGGTTCGAGAATTTTGACCGGGCCATCAGTGAGCTGCCAGAGGTGCTCGAGTGCGACCTCATCACAGGCAACGATGCCGACTATCAGCTCAAGGTGGTAGTGCGTGACATGGAGCACTACCAGCACTTCCTGCTGGACAAGCTGACCCATATTCCGGGGGTGACCGGAGTGCGTTCCAGCTTCGTGCTGCGCCGCATCAAGCACAAGACGGCGCTGCCGCTTAACCATTTGGGCTAAGTTCCTCACTCTGCGCCGGGTGGAAGGGGGGCCTCCTTCACCCGGCCATATCTCCCTCATGCGGATCGTCTTGTGGCGGCTGATGGCCCGCATGGTGCATTTGCCCTTCCTCTTTCCCGTGTCCTTCCAAGATGATGAAATGTATCGATTGGCTACATGCAGTCAGCATATCTGACACATCTGGTCACAATTGGTCGAACTTTCCCCATACAATTCCCCCTTGTTCGTGGCATCATATTCAATTGACTGCACTTATCGAGTGCGAACAAGAAGCCGCAATGTCATCTGATAAGGAAATACCATGTTGAAAACTGTACGCCCCCTGCTGTTGCCCCTGATGTTTGGCTTGATGACCCTGCCTGCCATGGCCGGTGATCTGGAACAGCCCATGAAGAAGATCGGCTTCAATTACAAGCAGGCCGTCAAGGCGGAAGATCCCGCCACCATGGAGAAGTACATCAACGAGATGAAGGCCCAGCTGGATGTGGCCAAGCAGAAGAACATGCCTGCTGCCAAGAAAGAGAAGTTCCTCGAAGGCATGAACGAGGTGCAAGCCGAGCTGGATGCCAGCCTGGTTGCGCTCAAGGCTGGTGATGAGAGCAAGGCGCGTGAGCATCTGGCCAAGGTCAACGACCTGAAGAAGGAGTACCACAAATATGCCAAGCAAAAAGGGTGAGCCTTTTCGCTGGGATGGGGTGGTCCGCCTGACTCATTGGGGGTTGGCGGCGATTTGCATCGGCAACCTCTGGTTTAATGAGGCGGGAGAGGAGTGGCACGAGTGGCTTGGTTATGGCGCCATTGCCCTCGTCGCCTTGCGGTTGTTATGGGGAGTGACATGGGCCAGGGGATATGCCCGTCTGGATGCCTTGCTCCCCAGCCGCGCGGACTTTCGCCAGCAAGCGGCAGAGATGCGTGAGCGTCAGCCTCCAGCGCCGGGTCATCACGGTACCGGCAAGCTGGCAGTGTGGGCTTTCTGGTTGCTGGTGTTGGCGACAGCAGGAACGGGCTGGTTTCAGAATACCGAGACGGGTTTCGAGCTGGGAGCCGATGATTGGCACGAGTGGTGTACCTGGGCGCTGCAAGGGCTGATAGCCCTGCATCTGCTGGCCATCCTGTTCACCTCATGGCGTCAACGCAGCAATCTGGTCAGACGGATGCTGCCTGGGCGGGATCGCCTACCATCCGGACAGAGCGAAAACGCATAAACCAGAATTCTATTTCAGTGTGAAGCCTTGCATCCTGTTGCCAGCCCAAGACCCGCCCACGGCGGGTCTTTTTGTATCTGGTGCACAGCGTTTCATGGTCTGGGCTGAATGCAAAAAGGCCGCTCCTGATGAGCGGCCTTTTTCAATTTGGTGGCCCCTGGGGGACTTGAACCCACGACCAATCGATTATGAGTCGACTGCTCTGACCAACTGAGCTAAGGGGCCAAATTGTGCGTTTAGCGGCGTGGATTATAGGGGAAGTACAAAGGGCAGTCCATAGGCAGATCAACCACTTGGCGACTAATTATCCTGCTGTGACGATGAAAGGGGTTATATCTTTCGGGCTGGCGCCAGATAAAACAAAGCCCCGCATGGCGGGGCTTTTGAGACAGCAATAAAGGGCGCATGCCTTTGGACTATTCGTCCAGGAAGCTGCGCAGCACTTCGGAGCGGCTAGGGTGACGCAGTTTGCGCAAAGCTTTGGCTTCGATCTGACGGATACGCTCACGGGTAACGTCGAACTGCTTGCCCACTTCCTCGAGGGTGTGGTCAGTGTTCATGTCGATACCGAAGCGCATGCGCAGTACCTTGGCCTCGCGGGCGGTCAGACCGGCCAGCACTTCGCGGGTTGCGTTGCGCAGGCTTTCGCTGGTCGCGGCATCGGCCGGCAGCGCAAGGGTGGTATCTTCGATGAAGTCGCCCAAGTGGGAATCTTCATCATCACCGATGGGCGTCTCCATTGAGATGGGCTCTTTGGCGATTTTCAGTACCTTGCGGATCTTGTCTTCCGGCATGCCCATACGCATGGCCAGCTCTTCCGGGTTCGGTTCACGACCCATCTCCTGCAGCATCTGGCGGGAGATTCGGTTGAGCTTGTTGATGGTCTCGATCATGTGCACCGGGATACGGATGGTACGAGCCTGATCCGCGATGGAGCGGGTAATGGCCTGACGGATCCACCAGGTGGCATAGGTTGAGAACTTGTAGCCACGACGGTATTCAAACTTGTCTACCGCCTTCATCAAACCGATGTTGCCCTCCTGGATCAGATCCAGGAACTGCAGACCACGGTTGGTGTATTTCTTGGCGATGGAGATAACCAGACGCAAGTTAGCTTCGACCATCTCTTTCTTAGCGCGGCGGGCCTTGGCCTCACCGATGCTCATGCGACGGTTGATGTCCTTGATCTGGGCGATCGACAGACCGGTTTCTTCCTCGATCTGCTGCAGCTTGCCGATGGCACGCTGGACATCTTCGTCCATCTCGACCAGACGGGGGGACCAAGCCTTGCCAGCTTGCTTCTGGTATTCAAACCAGGCAGTCTCGCACTCGTTGTTGGTGAAGGCCGCGACGAAGGTTTTCTTCGGCATCTTGGCCTGTTCAACGCAGAGTTTCATGATGATGCGTTCCTGCACGCGTACGCGCTCCATCATCTCGCGCATGTTGTTGACCAGGCGATCGAACTGCTTGGGCATCAGGCGGAATTGGCGGAATACATCGGCCAGCAGGGCGATGGCTGCCTGGGTATCGTCGTGCGCGCGGCCATTCTTTTGAATGGAGAGACGAGTCACTTCATATTGAGCACGCAGTTCGGCAAATTTCTCGCGAGCGACTTCCGGATCCGGGCCACCGTCACCGTCATCGTCCGAGCTGTCGCCGTCTTCGTCCTCGTCCTCATCTTCTTCATCTTCGTCGGCGAGATCGTCTTCGCCGAGTTCGGAGCCGATATGAGTGGCGGTCGGTGCCATATCTTCCGCTTCGTTGGGATCGATAAAGCCGGAGATGATGTCGGAGAGGCGCAGCTGCTCGGCTTCATACTTATCGTACTGTTCGAGCAGATAGGTTATTGCTTCCGGGTACTCGGCCACGGAGCTTTGTACCTGGTTGATACCATCTTCGATCCGCTTGGCGATGTCGATTTCGCCTTCACGGGTCAACAGTTCGACGGTACCCATTTCCCGCATGTACATGCGGACAGGATCGGTCGTACGGCCGATCTCGGATTCAACAGATGCCAGAGCCTGGGCCGCTGCTTCGGCAGCGTCCTCATCGGCGGTACCACCTTCAGCCATGATAAGGTCATCGGCATCCGGAGCGTTTTCAACGACTTGAATGCCCATATCGTTGATCATCTGGATGATGTCTTCGATCTGGTCTGAATCGACGATGTCTTGCGGGAGGTGATCGTTCACCTCGGCATAAGTCAGGTAGCCCTGTTCTTTACCTTTGGCAACGAGGAGTTTAAGCTGAGACTGCGGGGTTTGCTCCATAGAACTCATCCGGTTGGTGTTGCTAGGTTGCGCTTACAGTGCGCTGCTGCGCAAATAGCCAATTCTAATAGAAAACCGCCAGACATGCTATGTCTGGTTGCGGCGTCGGTCATGAGAAACCCCTGCCCGCAGTATTGTCGGGGCCAGGCGGTTATAAATTTTTTGCTTTTTATCCCGTCGATTCGGGCAACGTTATCCATATTGGGACTAATCACTCAAATATCAAGCCCCGCTCTCATTTCTTTTCTCAATTTGCCCTTCTTTGATCAGCATCCATAGCTCTTTGGTTTCCTCAGAGCTTAGTCCTTCCTGAGCCCCCTTGGCCTGCAATTCGTCGATTCGCTGTTTCAGAAACTGGTTGATGAAGCGGACAAAGGTATCCTCTAACTCCATCAGCACATCCTGAGCTTCACGTTCGATCCCTTCAAACAGATCGTGCATCGCCAGTTGCGCCAGGATTTCCCCTTCCTTGGTGCCGCGCCAGTGTTCCAGCAGAATGCCCGTGGTGATCCCCGGTTGGGTCAGGATCTGCTGGTGCAGTTGCAGCAGGAATTTGATGCCCTGTAAGCGCAATCCGGCCAGCTCCGGCATGGCTGGCAGCTCGGCAGTGATCGCTGGATACTGCACCATCAGGGCCAGCGCCCGGCGCAGCGGTGTCAGCTTGGCAGCCTTGGGCTTGTTAACCTCGGCCTTGGGCTGGCTGTTACGGGCAAACAGTTCGGCGATGCGCTGTTTGTTTTCCCCCCAGCGCATCATGCTGGAGAGGCGAGTGATCAATCCCTCGCGGGTAAATCCTTCCGGCACTCGGCGGATCAGCTCGGCGGCCTTGTTGGCCACTTCGAACTTGCCTGCTTCACCCGAGAGTGCGGCATCGCGCCCGAGACGCTCGAACATGAAGTCGGCAAAGGGTTGTGCTTGGTCGAGCAGAGCCTCGAACCCTTCTTTGCCGATCTGACGCACCAGGGAATCGGGATCCTCGCCGTCCGGCAGAAACACGAACTTGAGCTCGCGGCCATCCTGCAGATGGGGGAGGGCGTTATCCAGTGCTCGCCAGGCGGCTTCTCGTCCTGCATTGTCACCGTCGTAGCAGCAGACCACTTCGGCGGTAGTGCGAAACAGGGTGTGGATATGGTCGCTGGTCGTTGCCGTGCCCAGGGCGGCCACCGCATAGTCGATGTCGTACTGGCCCAAGGCCACCACATCCATATAGCCTTCCACCACAAGGATCCGGCGAGGATCCTTGTGCGCCTGTTTCACCTCATAGAGACCGAATAGCTCCCGTCCTTTGTGGAAGATGGGGGTTTCCGGCGAGTTGAGGTATTTGGGCGTACCATCACCCAGTACCCGGCCACCGAAGCCGATGACCCGACCCCGCTTGTCACGGATCGGGAACATGATGCGATCGCGGAAGCGATCATAGCTGCCGGGGCCGCTATCGCGCGGGATCAGCATGCCACCGGAGATGAGCAGTTGCTCGTGATCCCGGCTGGCTCCAAAGCGGCGACGCACCTGATCCCAGTCACCCGGGGCATAGCCTATATTGAAGCGCTTGACCACTTCGCCAGTCAGACCACGCCCTTTCAGGTACTCCACTGCCTGGGGAGCACTTTTCAGGTTGCTCTCGTAAAAGCGGGCGATCTGGTTCATCAGCTCGAAGAGATCCTTGCTGACTGCTGGCTGGTTGCTGCTCGCGCCTCCGGCGCTCTGCTCACGCGGGACCTGCATGCCATGCAGGCTGGCCAACTCTTCGATGGCATCGGGGAATTCAAGGCCGTCATACTCCATGACAAAGCCGATGGCATTGCCGTGGGCGCCACAGCCGAAACAGTGGTAGAACTGTTTCTCTTGGCTGACGGTAAACGAGGGACTTTTTTCGTTATGAAAGGGGCAGCAAGCCTGGTAGTTCTTACCGGCTTTTTTCAGCCGCACACGGGAGTCGATCAGCTCGACAATGTCTGTGCGTACGAGCAGATCATCGATAAAGGATTGAGGGATCCTGCCTGCCATAACCGTCCTGTTTCATTGCGGAAAAATAAAAAAGCCGCGCATTCCCAGGGAAGCACGGCTTCTTCGACCAAACAAGAGAGTTGCCTGTTACGCCAAGCGGGTTTTCACCTGAGCACTGACGGCGCCAATATCGGCGCGTCCCTGAATGTTAGGCTTCAAAACAGCCATGACCTTGCCCATGTCGGCCATGACGGCAGCACCGCTTTGCGCGATGGCTTGCTCGATCAGGGCGGAGATTTCATCTGCGGTCAGCTGTTGTGGCAGGAACTCCTGCAGCACAACGATCTCTGCGGACTCTTTGTCGGCGAGATCCTGGCGACCGGCAGCTTCAAACTGGCTGATGGCATCACGGCGCTGTTTGACCATTTTGGTCACGACGGCGAGGATATCTTCATCAGTGAGTTCGACACGGGTATCAACTTCACGCTGCTTGATTTCTGCCATCAACAAACGGATAGCACCCAGCCGTTGCTTGTCTTTGGCAAGCATGGCGAGTTTTTGCTGATCCTTGAGTTGATCCTTCAGAGACACGGCACAGTCCCCTGATTAGTACAGGCGGATACGACGTGCGTTTTCGCGAGACAGCTTCTTGGCGTGACGCTTAACAGCAGACGCTTTAGCGCGCTTACGAATGGTAGTCGGCTTCTCGTAGAACTCACGGCTACGAACTTCGGACAGGATACCGGCTTTTTCGCAAGAACGCTTGAAGCGACGCAGAGCAACGTCAAACGGCTCATTTTCACGGACTTTGATTACTGGCATGTGCCTTTCACCTCAGTGATAAATTGTTAGCTGACCTTCAATCGATCAGCATCTCTTAAAATGGTGCGAAATTATACTCTGGACAGGGAATGAAAGTAAACCCGCAGAGATCGCTCTGGTTTAAAAAACCCGCGAAGGTTACCATAGCCGTCTCATTTTAGCAGTGAAATTTTTTAGCAATGCGTGTATTGGGCATAGAGACATCCTGTGACGAAACCGGGATCGCGATCTTCGACGATCAAAAAGGGATCCTTTCCCACCAGTTATACAGCCAGGTCAAGCTGCATGCGGACTACGGTGGCGTCGTCCCCGAGTTGGCCAGCCGGGATCATGTTCGCAAGACGATCCCCTTGATCCAGGCCGCATTGCAAGAGGCGGGACTGGGTCAAGATGACATCGACGGTATTGCCTACACAGCGGGCCCGGGTCTGGTCGGCGCCATTCTGGTTGGGGCCACCATTGGCCGTTCGCTGGCCATGGCGTGGAACAAGCCGGCCATCGCCGTGCACCACATGGAAGGCCACCTGTTGGCTCCCATGCTGGAAGAGCGTGCCCCCGAGTTTCCCTTCGTGGCGCTGCTAGTCTCCGGCGGCCACTCCATGCTGGTGCGGGTCGATGGCATCGGCAGCTACCAGCTGCTTGGTGAATCCATAGACGATGCGGCAGGCGAGGCGTTTGACAAGACCGCCAAGCTGATGGGTCTGGACTATCCCGGTGGTCCGCTGCTCTCCCGTCTTGCCGAAAAGGGTACCAAAGGGCGCTTCCATTTCCCGCGACCCATGACCGATCGTCCCGGGCTCGACATGAGTTTCTCCGGTCTCAAGACCTTTGCCGCCAACACCATTGCTGCCAATGGGGATGACGAACAGACTCGTGCTGATATCGCCAGAGCCTTTGAAGATGCGGTGGTCGATACCCTGGCCATCAAGTGTCGTCGCGCCTTGCAGGAGACCGGTCTCAATCGCCTCGTGGTGGCCGGTGGTGTCAGTGCCAACCGTCACCTGCGGGCCCAGCTTGCCGAGCTGATGGAGAGCCTTAAGGGCGAAGTCTTCTATCCGCGTACCGAATACTGTACCGACAACGGCGCCATGATTGCTTACGCCGGTATGCAGCGTCTGAAGGCCGGTGTGTTCGAGCCTCTGGTGGTCAAGGCTGTGCCACGCTGGCCGCTGGATACTCTGGATCCGGTCTGATCCTCAGGAGCCGGCATATCGAAGGGGTGGGTAATGGTGTACAAGCGCTTTGCCCTTTCGATGCCGCAGACCCCCTGTCAGAGACCCGGATAAGCAGATGATAAGGCCGTGTGCGAGATAGTCTTGCCGAATCATCCGGCGCAGGCTTGGTTTGAGCGTGATATGGATAAAAAAATCCCCGCCAATTGGCGGGGATTTTTGTTGGTGGCAAGCAACCGAATTAGATCATGATGCCGCCGAAGAAGAAGCCCAGCGCCACGGCGATGGCGATGGTGGCCACACCCGGGATGAAGAAGGGGTGGTTGAACACGGCTTTGCCGATGCGGGTGGAGCCGGTATCGTCCATCTCGACCGCAGCCAGCAGGGTCGGGTAGGTTGGCAGTACAAACAGGGCGCTTACGGCCGCGAAAGAGGCGATAGCAGTCAGCGGGCTGACGCCCAGGGCCAGGGCGGCCGGCATCAGGGCCTTGGTGGTGGCACCCTGTGAATAGAGCAGCATGGCGGCGAAGAACAGCACCACGGCCAGCAGCCAGGAGTACTGGTTCAGCAGGTCACCAGCGATGAGCTGGATGGTGTCCATATTGCCTTTCACGAAGACGTTACCCAGCCAGGCCACACCCAGTACGCAGATACAGGCGGACATACCGGACTTGAAGGTCGGCATGTTGGTCACCTGGGTCACGTCCAGTTTGCACACCAGAGTCATGATGGTGGCTGCGGCCAGCATGATGCCCATGATGGCGCCGTCGCGGGGGATCGGCGGGTTGGTGATCAGGCCCACTTTGCCGGAGATGGCAGTGGCGTAAGCCATGACGGCGACGATGGCGGCGATGAAGATCCAGACGGACAGTTTGGCATAAGGCTTGATTTCAAGCTGGGTAGCGCCACGCAGCTTGATGAGGCCCTTGGCCTTGCGCTCCAGATAGACTTCGTCCTGATCCAGCGGCTTGCCCAGCATATTGGCGACGAAGGCACCCAGGATACAGGCGATGAAGGTGGACGGGATGCAGATAGCCAGCAGAGTCAGATAGTCAACGCCAAGCGGTTCCAGCATGCCGGAGAAGGCAACCACGGCCGCGGAGATTGGCGAGGCTGTGATGGCGATCTGGGAGGCAACGACCGCGATGGAGAGCGGACGGGAGGGGCGGATGCCCTGCTCCTTGGCCACTTCGGCGATCACCGGCAGGGTGGAAAACGCAGTGTGACCGGTACCGGCCAGCATGGTCATCAGGTAGGTGACGACCGGAGCGGCGAAGGTGATGTATTTGGGGTTTTTGCGCAGTGCTTTTTCAGCCAGGTGTACCAGGTAGTCCATCCCGCCGGCCAACTGCATGCAGGCAATGGCACAGATGACGGACGCGATGATCATGATCACGTCCCAGGGGATGTAGGATACCAGCTGATCGCTCGGGATCTGTACACCCAGACCCCAGGTCAGGACCAGTACACCCAGACCACCGGCGAAGCCGATGCCGATGCTGCCTATCCGGGCCCCCAGATAGATAGCGGCGAGTACGACAAGTAACTCGATTCCAATCATAGCGATAACTCCATTTTTAGTTTTTTGGTTTTTCTTTGGCAAAAGCCAATTCCCGATGGGACTGGGTGAGGCCGATCGGGAACTGACTTTAAATGGGCCGGGAAGATCCCGGCCCATTCTCGCTTATACGGTGGTTTCGCGGGTGAAACGCTTGGCCTTGTATTGCGGGTTCATCAGGTTCTCGATGGAGAGGATTTCATCCAGCTGCTCGGCGCTCAGCAGACCACGCTCCAGCACGACTTCGCGTACGTTCTTGCCGGTCTGGGCACAGATTTTGCCGACGATGTCACCTTCGTGGTGGCCGATGAAGGGGTTCAGGTAAGTCACGATACCGATGGAGTTCAGCACGTGGTTCATGCAGATTTCCGGGTTGGCAGTGATACCTTCCACGCACTTCTCGCGCAGGGAGATACAAGCTTTTTCCATCAGGCTCAGGGATTCGAACATTGCCTGACCGATCACCGGCTCCATGACGTTCAGCTGCAGCTGGCCAGCTTCGGCGGCGAAGGTGATGGTGATGTCGTTACCGAATACCTTGAAGCAGGATTGGTTGACTACTTCCGGGATAACCGGGTTGACCTTGGCCGGCATGATGGAGGAACCAGCCTGCATTTCCGGCAGGTTGATCTCTTTGAGTGCAGTACGCGGGCCGGAGGAGAGCAGACGCAGATCGTTACAGATCTTGGACAGCTTCATGGCCAGACGCTTGATGGCGCCGTGCAGCATGACGTAAGCGCCGCAGTCGGAGGTGGCTTCGATCAGATCTTCTGCCGGTACGTAGGCACGACCGGTGATCTCTGCCAGACGCTGAATGGCCAGCTTGGAATACTCGGGCGGAGTGTTCAGACCGGTACCGATGGCGGTGGCGCCCAGGTTCACTTCCAGCAGCAGTTCTTGGCAACGCTTGATGGATTTGATCTCTTCGCGCAGGGTAACGGCGAAGGCGTGGAACTCCTGACCCAGGGTCATGGGCACGGCGTCTTGCAGCTGGGTACGACCCATCTTCAGGACTTTCTTGAACTCTTCAGCCTTGGCGTCGAAGGCAGCGATCAGATGCTCCAGGGCATGCAGGGTCACGTCGGTGCTGTTGACCACGGCGACGCGGAAACCGGTCGGGTAGGCATCGTTGGTGGACTGGCACTTGTTGACGTGATCGTTGGGGTTGATGACGTCGTAGCGGCCTTTCTCCAGACCCATCAGTTCGAGGGCGATGTTGGCCAGGACTTCGTTGGTGTTCATGTTGACGGAGGTACCCGCACCACCCTGATAAACATCGACCGGGAACTGGTCGAAGCATTTGCCGGTGTTCAGCATCAGGTCACAGGCTTCCACGATCTTGTCTGCAATTTCAGGACGGATGGTACCCAGCTCGCCGTTTGCCATGGCGGCCGCTTTCTTGGTCAGCACCATGCCGCGTACGAATTCCGGAACGTCAGAAATCTTCTGAGAGCTGATCTTGAAGTTCTCGACGGCGCGCAGGGTGTGTACGCCGTAGTACATGTCGTTGGAAACTTCTTTGGTGCCCAGCAGGTCTTCTTCAATGCGGACGTTCTTGATGTCGCTCATTGTAATGCCTCAGAAATCAGATAAATGGAAAAAACCTCACCGAGTGGTCGCGAGTTCCTTGCGCACAGCTCATCCTGAAGCACCACACATCGAGTGGGGCGGTGGGGAGGATAACCTCCCGAATTACTGAAGAACATACTACTCCAATTGAGGTATCAATTATTAGAGATGGATCACTAATCTTTAGACATTTTCAAATTGCGTTGATGAAAGTACACATCTGTTGTGGCACATCTATCGCGCTGATTTTTATCAATTTAAAGATAGAGTTGCTGATTTTTTATGACGTAGGTGATTTGGGGCTCAATGGCGAGACTTGAAAAAGTCCGAACTGGCCCCATTTATTCCGGGTAGAAAGTTGCGACAATGCCGACAGCAATCGGGCATTGCTCCGCCGTGCGGAGCGGCTTTCTCCCAATTTACCGAGCGTGGAGTTGATATGGGCAAGTTGTTTCTGTTGTTGGTGGGGCTGGTGGTACTGGAACTCACCGTGATGATCGAGGTTGGCGCCGTCATTGGTGCGTTGCCAACCGTCGGCTTGCTCATACTGACGGCAGTATTGGGCTCCTCCCTGGTGCGTAGCGAAGGGCTCAAGACCCTGTTCAGCGCCCAGCAAAAGATGCAGCAGGGCGAAATGCCTGGGCGCGAAGTGATGGGGGGCATGATGCTGGCGCTGGCCGGTCTGTTGCTGATCATCCCTGGGTTTGTCACCGACTTTTTCGGTATCCTGCTGCTGCAACCCTGGCTGCGCAACAAGCTGGCCGACAAACTGATTGGCAGCAACCAGTTCCGGATGCAGATGGGTGGGTTCCAGGGTTCGCAACCGCCATTCGGTCAGGCCCCCTCTTCTGATGAACAGCCGGGACAGGGTCATCGCGGTGGCACCACCATCGAAGGTGAATTTGAGCGCAAGGAGTAAGTCTCGCAGCCGGGGCGTTGTGCGTCAGGGATTGCCCAGATGGCACAACGCCTCGAAGCGGTGGCGGGCATACCACCAGGCCAGTGAACCCGCCAGCAGGTTGGCCAGCAGTATTCCAAGATAGATCCCCTGTTCCCCCCCCAGCTTTGCTCCCAGCCAGGCCCCTGGCAACAAGAAGACAAACAGCCGCAGACCGTTGAACAGGAACGAAATACTGGATGCCCTTACGCCATTCAAGGCGGATGCCAGCAACATCACCATTCCCTGAAAGCCGTAACCGATGGGGACCAGATGTAGATAAAGGATGATGAGGCGCACCACTTGCGGATGATCGCTGAACAGCTTGGCAATCAGGGGCGCCAGCAGCCAGGTCAGGCCGTAAACGGCGAGCTGGAACAACAGGGCAAATCGCATGCAACTTTGTAGTGCCATCCTGGCTCTGACCGGATTGCCTGCCCCGCAGTTTTGTGAAATGAAGGGGGCGAGCACCGAGGAGAGCGCCATCATCACGATCAGCAGCAGGGCCTCGACCCGTGACGCAGCACCGTAGGCGGCCACTACCTCGGTGCCCAGACCCGCAAAGATGGTCATCAACACGGCATTGGCCAAGGGATTGAGCATGTTGGTAAAGGAGGCCGGTACGGCCACATGAAGCAGGGCCCGCCAGTGGGCGAGCAATCTGGGGCGAGCAGAGAGACGCCACAACAGTAACCCTTCCCGGTGGCGCAATATATAGAGGCTGACCAGCATGGCCATCATCCAGGAGAGGGAGGTGGCGATGGCCGCACCCCGGATCCCCCACTCGGGGAAGGGACCAATGCCGAAGATGAGCAGGGGATCCAGCACCCCGTTGACCAGTCCTGCGACCGTCATCACCAGGCTGGGGGTCTTGGTATCCCCGGTAGCCCGGATGGCGGCGTTGCCCACCATGGGCAGTACCAGCATGGGGACGGTCAGATACCAGATCAGCATGTAATCGTGGATCAGCGAAATCAGTTCGCGACTGGCGCCCAGTAGAGTGAAGAGGGGGTCTATGGTCAGGGCGCCGCCGATGGAGAGCAGACTCACCATGATTACCGCCAGAAACAGGCTGTCGGTGGTGATGCGTGCCGCCTCTTCATGCTTGCCTTGTCCCAGGGTATGGCCGATCACGGCGGACAACCCGGCCCCGAGCCCCATGGCCAGCGAGGTAACCACAAAAGTCACCGGAAAGGTAAAGCTGATAGCCGCCAGCGCCTGGGTGCCCAGCATGCCAATAAAGAAGGTATCAATCAGGTTGAAGGCCAGAATGGCGACGATGCCGAGGATCATGGGCCCCGTCATCCGGCGCAGTACGACTGGTGCGGGCGCTGTCAGCATGGGGTTGGTGTGGGTCAAGGGCTCGTCTCTACATCTGGCGTTGACGGTTCTGACATGAAAGAGACGGGTTGGCCGGTCCGTTCCATGGTGAGGGCACCGATGAACAATCGAAGGTGCTCATAGTACGTGAAAAAATTTTTTTTGTATTTGCCCTTGAAGGGTTAACAACTCTGCCCCACATCAGGGACATACCTGATTTGGCCCGGAACGGCCATTCCTCAAAGCAACAATGAGACTCATTTTGGGAGAGTTATCGATGAAAATTCGTCCACTGCACGACCGCGTCATTATCAAGCGCATCGAAGCTGAAGCCAAATCCGCCGGCGGTATCGTGTTGACTGGTACTGCGGCTCAGAAGTCCACCCGTGGTGAAGTGCTTGCCGTAGGGACTGGCCGGATCCTGGATAATGGCGATGTCAAAGCGCTGGCCGTCAAGGTCGGTGACAAGGTGATCTTCAACGAAGGTTACGGCGTGAAGACCGAGAAGCTGGATGGCCAGGAGGTACTGATCCTGTCCGAAACCGACATCCTGGCGATTGTCGAAGAGTAATCCATCCTCACTTTTCCCCGAATTGATTTAAGGATTGAAGAAAAATGGCAGCTAAAGACGTTAAGTTTGGTAACGAAGCCCGCATCAAGATGCTGGAAGGCGTAAACATCCTGGCCGATGCCGTCAAGGTCACCCTGGGCCCGAAAGGTCGCAACGTGGTGCTGGACAAGTCCTTCGGCGCCCCGACCATCACCAAGGACGGCGTCTCCGTGGCTCGTGAGATCGAGCTGGAAGACAAGTTCATGAACATGGGCGCCCAAATGGTCAAGGAAGTTGCCTCCAAGGCCAACGATGCCGCCGGTGACGGTACCACTACTGCGACCGTACTGGCCCAGGCCATTGTCAACGAAGGTCTGAAGGCCGTTGCCGCCGGCATGAACCCGATGGATCTGAAGCGTGGTATCGACAAAGCCGTCGTTGCCGCCGTTGCCGAGCTGCAGGCGCTGTCCCAGCCGTGCGCTGATGGCAATGCCATCGCTCAGGTCGGTACCATCTCTGCCAACTCTGACGAGAAAGTAGGCAAGCTGATTGCCGAAGCCATGGACAAAGTGGGCCGTGACGGCGTCATCACCGTTGAAGACGGCCAGGGCCTGGAAGACGAGCTGGCAGTGGTTGAAGGTATGCAGTTTGACCGCGGCTACCTGTCCCCTTACTTCATCAACAAGCAAGAGACTGGTTCCGTCGAGCTGGACGATCCCTTCATCCTGCTGGTTGACAAGAAAGTCTCCAACATCCGTGAAATGCTGCCGGTGCTGGAAGGCGTGGCCAAGGCGGGCAAACCCCTGCTGATCATCGCCGAAGACGTGGAAGGCGAAGCGCTGGCGACCCTGGTGGTCAACACCATGCGTGGCATCGTGAAAGTAGCCGCCGTCAAGGCGCCGGGCTTCGGTGACCGTCGCAAGGCCATGCTGCAGGATATCGCCGTACTGACCGGTGGTACCGTGATCTCCGAAGAAGTGGGCATGGAGCTGGAAAAAGCGTCCCTGGAAGATCTGGGCCGTGCCAAGCGCATCGTCATCACCAAAGAGAACACCACCATCATCGATGGCGTGGGTGATGCGAGCGTGATCGAGGGCCGTGTTGCCCAGATCCGCCAGCAGATCGAAGAGACCTCTTCCGACTACGATCGTGAGAAGCTGCAAGAGCGCGTAGCCAAGCTGGCTGGCGGTGTTGCCGTGATCAAGGTTGGCGCAGCCACCGAAGTCGAGATGAAAGAGAAGAAGGCCCGCGTTGAAGATGCCCTGCACGCGACTCGCGCTGCTGTGGAAGAAGGCGTGGTTGCCGGTGGTGGTGTAGCGCTGGTTCGCGTTGCGACCAAGCTGGCCGATCTGCGCGGTGATAACGAAGACCAGAACGTGGGTATCAAGGTTGCCTTGCGCGCCATGGAAGCCCCGCTGCGTCAGATCGTCATCAACGCCGGTGAAGAAGCATCCGTCATTGCCAATGCCGTCAAGAATGGCGAAGGCAACTTCGGTTACAACGCTTACTCCGAGCAGTATGGCGACATGCTGGCCATGGGTATCCTGGATCCGACCAAGGTAACCCGTTCTGCCCTGCAGTTTGCCTCCTCCATCGCCGGTCTGATGATCACCACCGAGTGCATGGTCACCGAACTGCCGAAGAAAGATGCTCCTGCCATGCCTGACATGGGCGGCATGGGTGGCATGGGCATGATGTAATCATTGCTCCCTGTCTGTTTGAGAACGGCTCGCCCAAGGCGGGCCGTTTTTTTATCTACGGCTAAACTGAGTCTGTCTGGATAACAACAAGAGCGAGGTTGATATGAAATTATTGGGATGGATCCCTGTGCTGTATGCGTTGCTTGCACTCCCCGTCGCCGTGGCCGAGCCCCTCACCGGACCCGTGATCCTGAGCGTGAGTGGCAATATCAAGTCGACCGAAGATGTGGGGGGCAAGGTGCAGTTTGATTTGGCCAGGCTCCAGGCATTGCCGCAGCACGAGATAGTTACGGGGAATCCATGGGTTGATAAACCTCACACCTATCGTGGCCCCAAGCTTTCTGATGTGTTGGCTGCAGTTGGTGCGGATGGCGACAACATTACCCTGACGGCGTTGAATAGCTATCAAATAGGTATCGAATGGAGCAAGGTGGCCAAGTATGATCCCATACTTGCATGGGAAGATGATGGGGTTGTGATGCGGGTGCGTGACAAGGGGCCCCTCTGGTTCATGCTGCCTCTGGATCAGTATCCCGAGCTGAAACGCTCCGAATATACCGATATGATGATCTGGCAGCTTGGTTCCATCGACATACAACACTGATAGTTGACGCGACAGGAGAAGGGGTGAAAGGAAAGACCAGGGCTTGGCCATTGCTCGTTATTCTGTACATTTCCATCCTGTCGTTCACCGGGAGCACGCTCTACAGCCTGATGCAGATCCAGAATGCGACGAGGGCGATGGAAAAGTATACCTACGATGTCTCCTGGGCCCTGATGCAGTTACAGCTGGAGTTGGGGCGGTTTCTCAATGCCGTCGAAGTGTATCATTATGGCGGGATTGATCACGATGCCCTCATGCTGCGCTATGACATTCTCTGGAGCAGAACCCCTATCTTGCTAAGCGGGCAACTGCGCAAAAGCATGCAGGACAAACAGAAAACTCTGCGTCTGGTGCAACTGATAGAAAGCAATATCCGCAGCATAGAGCCCGAGATTATTCGTCTCAAGAGTGGTGCTCCCAATTATCAGCAGATCATGATGCGCCTCTCCCCCTTGCAAGAACCCCTCTCTTATTCGCTCGCCTCGGTGATGCAGAAGAACATCAATATCTACACAGACAACGATCGCCATTTTGCTCAACTGCGTAATGCCCTGCTGTTGATGGTTTCCGGCCTGATTATTTCGGTACTGTTGCTTACTGCCTTGCTTATTTATGAAGGCCGTCGCCATTTCAGAGCGGCCAGACAGGATCCGCTGACCGGTTTATCCAATCGCGTGGCCTTGCTTGAACGAATGGAGCAATATGCAACCCAAGAGGCACCGTTTGGACTCGTGCTGATAGACATCAATGATTTCAGGGATATCAACAGCAAGTTTGGTTATGACACGGGGGATTACCTGTTACACGAATTCGCCAAGCGGATTCGCGTGTTGTGTGAGGAAGGGGAGTGGAGCTGCCGCCTGAGTGGTGATCAATTCGCCATTGTCCAGCGTGGCAGCAATGATCTGCGGCAGATAAGAGAGTTGGTGGCCCGTTTGTTACATGCTCTCAAGCAGAATATTGTATTCGATAACTATCCTTTCCGATTGGATGTGGGGATCGGCATTGCGTTTTACCCCATGGACAGTGAAAAAACCCAGGAATTGCTCAGTTGTGCGGAACAGGCGCTGTTCCACAGCCGCAAGACCCATGTGCCCTATGTCATCTATGACAGCTCCTTGCTCAATGAAACGGCACGGCGCAAGCATCTCGCCTCGGATATGGTGATGGCCCTTGAACACAATGCCCTGGAGCTCTATTACCAGCCTATCGTCAATCTTGATAGCGGCCGCTGTGAAGCCGTTGAAGCCCTGTTGCGTTGGCGACATCCGGAACTCGGCTTTATTCCCCCCAATGAAGTGATTCTGGTGGCCGAAGAGTTTCAGTTGGCCGAGCGGTTGGGCAGCTGGGTGTTGAATACGGCCTGTGAACAACTATATCAATGGCATCAACTCGGACTGGTTGACCTGCAGATGTGCGTGAATATCTCCCCCGGCATGTATCAGCGCAATTTGCTCAAGCTGGTTACCAAGGCATTGATGGATCATCACTTGCCAGCCAGCAGCCTGGTGTTGGAAGTCACTGAAGATACCACCATGCGGGAAGTGAAAAATTCGCTACAGCTGATGCAGGACCTAAATCAACAGGGGGTGTTGCTGGCGCTCGATGATTTCGGAACCGGTTACTCCTCACTGAGCTACTTGCAGAAGTTGCCAGTCAGCAAGGTGAAAATCGATCGTTCGTTTATCCAGGGGATCGATACGTCCATTGAAGCATCTGAACTGGTTGCCAACATTTGCAGGATGGGCTCCATGCTGGGCAAGAGCTTGGTGTGTGAGGGGATTGAGACGCAAGCCCAACTGGATGTACTGCGCTCTTTGACCGATACCCATTTATACGGACAGGGATATCTCTTCAGTCGCCCGGAGCAGGCCGAAAAAATCTATCAAACCTTGCTGGAGATGGAGGAACTCTGGTTGGCGCGGCAACAACCGGAGGTCTCTTATATAAGCTGAGTGTGCCAGGTGCGCTTCTGTTTTTACGGCGCGGCGCGCTGACTTAGTACAAAGATTGTTCTTTTTGGGTGTTATCTGAGTGGTTGTTTGGGTTTATCAAAAAAATACGCAATTATCTCTTGTCAGCCGGAATTCGCTCCCTATAATGCGCCTCCATCGACACGGCAAGCGGCAACGCAAACAGCCAGGTCGGTGGCCTCGAAAAGCCTTTGAAA
>NZ_CDCG01000025.1 GCF_000819845.1 Aeromonas enteropelogenes | reverse complement strand
GCCGCTTGCCGTGTCGATGGGGGCGCATTATAGGGAGTGAATTCGTTCTGGCAAGAGGATAATTGCAAAAAGATGGCTTTCATCGTTCAACCGCTCACAAAGCCACCAAAAAGCATCTTAATCCAGCGAAATCAGCCTGCGACAGGCGTAGCAACGGCAAAATCATGCAGGTTGTCGTAGATGGCATCGGCCAGCTCAATCCCCGCATCAGTAATCGGCTTGCCCGTTCTGACCATGACCTTGTGACCGACCTTGGCATTGATGGCGGCTTTCAGGTCCGAAGGTTTGTCACCCACCATATAAGAGCGGCTCATATCAATACCGAGCTCTCGCTGTGCAAGCAACAGCATACCCGGTTCGGGTTTGCGGCAGTCGCAGGGGGTACCGTGGTCCGGGTGATGGGGACAGAAGTAGATACCATCGAGATCCACATCGCGATCGGCCAGGGACCAATCCATCCACTCGGTCAGGTTCATGAAGTCATCTTCAGTGAAGTAACCACGGGCGATGCCGGATTGGTTAGTCACCACGACCAGCAAATAGCCTTTTTTCTTCAGCAATTGCATGGCTTCAATCGCCCCGGGTAGAAAATGGAAGTCATCAACCTGACTGACATAACCCGTGTCCTTGTTGATGACACCATCGCGATCCAGAAAAATGGCGGGTTTACTCACAGCTGCTACCTCTATCAATGATTTCGCAAAAGTATCTCACAAGCCATTTAAAGCCCCAAAAGTAAAAGGGGTGGCCGAAGCCACCCCTTTTATGTGTGCATATAAAGTATCGATTAAGCGATAACTTTAGC
>NZ_CDCG01000024.1:4810-4957 GCF_000819845.1 Aeromonas enteropelogenes | reverse complement strand
CTGGAACGGGGCGTAATGTAGGGGAAAGGGCTGCTTCGGTCAACCACTTTTCCCCTTATTTTTCATAATCTTTATCGAGCGCTTAACCCTTGAGCAGAATGCCGTTTTTTTACACCGGCTCAGGGCTTGTCCAGGATGATCAGGCTG
>NZ_CDCG01000024.1:1484-4574 GCF_000819845.1 Aeromonas enteropelogenes | reverse complement strand
CCCGGGTGGCGGGGAAGGCATCGCTCAGGATGGCGCTGGTGCGCTCGATGCACTCCAGAAAGCCCTGCTCGATCTCCTTGTTGCGCACCCGTGTGACGAAGTCATCGATGATCTCCTGCCACTGGGCGTTGTCGATGTGCTGGGCGATGCCGTCATCCACCAGGATCTCCACGTAGTGCTCGGCGGCCGAGACGAAGATCAGCACGCCAAGCCGGTCGCGGGTGCGATGCAGTCCCTGTTCGACAAACTGCAGTCGTGCCATCAGGGCGGCCCGGTGCAGGCGCACCCGTTTGGGGATCAGCCGCATCTTGATGGGGGTCCAGTGAAACAGGAGGCTCAGCAGCAGCCAGACCGACCACTGTACCAACAGGATCTCGTACCAGCCGAGCCAGAAGCCGAGCTGGAACACCAGCAGCGGGGTGAGCATGGCCAGCAGGGCCGCCCAGAGGGTGGGAATGTAGCGATATCCATCGCTGGCCGGGGCCAGCACGGTCACCAGTTCGGCGTCCGTGTCCTGTTCTGCCTGTCTGACCCTGGCCTGAAGCGTGTGATAAAACTGTTTGGAAATCATCTTGTCGTCTCTTAATCCCTGTTACCAACCACCGGAGGCGCCACCGCCACCAAAACTGCCACCGCCACCGCTAAAGCCACCGCCTCCGCCGGAGCGACCGCCAAAGGAGCCGGCCCCCAGTCCCCCGGCCAGGTAGGCCGATCGGCGACGGCGGCCCGAGCCACCTCCGCCGCCCCCTCCGCGCAGGTTATGGATCACGATCATCGCAATCACCATCAGAATGAACAGCCCGGGCCCCTTGCCGCTATCTTGCTGTTGGGTCTCTGCTGGCTGATAGTCACCGGCCAGCGCCAGCATGATGCCCTGGCTGCCCGCCATGATGCCGGCCACCATGTCGCCCCGCTTGAAGGCGGGCAGGATCCGGGTCTGGATGATGTTGGCGGCGATGGCATCGGGCAGGGCCCCTTCCAGGCCGTAACCCACTTCGATCCGCACCTTGCGCTCATCCTGGGCGATCAGCAGCAGGACACCGTTGTCTTTTCCTTTCTGGCCGATGCCCCAGTGACGTCCCAGCTGGTAGCCGTACTCCTCGATAGTCTCCCCTTGCAAACTGTCAATGGAGACCACCACCAGCTGTACGCCGCTGCGTTTTTCAAACGCGGCCAGTTGCTGGGTCAGCTGGTGGGCCTGCTTGCGGGACATCAGGCTCGCCTCGTCCACCACTCGCCCGCTCAGGGGCGGAAAGTCGGGAGCCGCCTGCAGCGCTGTGGTCCAGAGCAGCAGGCAGGGCAGCAGGATGCGCAGCATCATGGTCATTGGAAGCTCACCTTGGGCGCCTCATCGGCACCTAGCTTGGCGCTGAAGCTGGGTTTGGCTTCCAGATCCGAGTAGAGCAGCTTGTGCCAGATCACCCCGGGGAAGGTGCGGATCTCGGTGTTGAACTGGCGTACCGCCTCTATGTAGTCGCGGCGGGCCACCGAGATGCGGTTTTCGGTGCCTTCCAGCTGGGCCTGCAGGGTGAGGAACTGCTGATCCGCCTTGAGATCGGGATAACGTTCAACCACCACCATCAGGCGGGAGAGGGCGCTGGAGAGCTGGTTTTGTGCCGCCTCGAACTCCTTGAGCTGAGCCGGATCGCTCACCTGCAGGCTGCCAACCCGGGCACGGGCGTCGGTGACCGCCTTGAGGGTCTCCTGCTCATGGGTGGCATACCCCTTGACGGTAGCCACCAGGTTGGGGACCAGATCGGCGCGGCGCTGGTACTGGTTCTCCACCTGTCCCCAGCTCGCCTTGACCTGCTCATCCAGAGTCGGAATGGTATTCATGCCGCAACCGGTCAGACCCAGCAGCAGGGCCAGGGTCAGCAGGGATCGGGTGGCCCTGCGCCAGAGAGATAGGTTCATCTTGTTGTTCTCCATTGAAATGGCTGGCAAATATCGGTTCACCATAACAGCTTGGGGTCGGCGGCGACAATCCGCGACGACACGCTGGGGTGACTATCCGCGACTGCAGCGGGCGGGCAAGACCGGCATCTTGTTGATGCCCGATACCCTGGGCAGTTGCGGCTTGTCCTTGAGCCAGGAGGCGAGCTCCTCCCCGCAGCCATTGCCTGGCGGAATAGGGGGCTGGGGCTGGCAATCCGGACTGGCGGCGGGGCAGCGCAGGCGCACATGGAAGTGGCTGAAGTGGCCCACCCAGGGACGCAGCTTGGCCACCCAGGGCTCATGGCCCGCCTGCTCACAGACGGCTGACTTGATCACCGGGTTGACGAAGATGCGTGCCACCTCGGGTTTGCTGGCGGCCAGGCGTAGCAGGGTCAGCTGCTGCGGGCCGAAGCGACCCGGCAGCATCTTGTAGCTGGGTTCGTCGATGAGCGCCCACTCCTTGGGGGCATCCTGCTCCCACTTGCTGATGGGGCGGTTGGCCATGCGAAACCAGATATCGGCATCGAGGCCGGTCTGGTGGCTGCGATGACCCGAGGTAAAGGGGCCGCCATGGGCCATCGCCAGATCGGCGATATAGAGGTCCGGCAGGCCGGCCATGCGGCTCTGGTTGGCCAGCGTCTGCAGGTAGTGGATAAGGTCGGGGTGGCCGTAGTAGCGCAGCCGCTTGGTACGGATCACCTGATAACCCGGCCCCTCCAGCGGCAGGGCCATGCCGTTTTTCAGGCAGCCGGCGGCATAACCACCGATTGCCTCGGCGTGCAGGGCAGTAGCCAGTAACAGGGACGTCAGCATCGGTGTGCTCCTTGTCTTGCTTCGAGTCGGCTGAGGAGTGCGAACAGACTCAAACATATCAATAAATAGGCCGCCGCTACCAGCAGCCAGATCTCGTAAACCAGTCCGCTGGAGTTGGCCATCTCGGTGCCGACAAAGGTGAGCTCCTGCACCGAGATGAGGGAGACGATGGCGGTATCCTTCACCAGGGCGATGAGCTGGCCGGTGAGGGGCGGCAGCATCAGCAGCAGAGCCTGGGGCAGGATCACCCGGCGTAGCCGCACCCAGGGGGAGAGGCCAAGGCTCTGGGCAGCCTCCCATTGCCCCGCTGGCACGGCAGCGAGGCCGGCCCGTACTATCTCG
>NZ_CDCG01000024.1:491-1302 GCF_000819845.1 Aeromonas enteropelogenes | reverse complement strand
GGCCGCGCTGCCGGGCCAGCGGGAGAGGCCGCTTGCCGGCAATAGCTGGTTGGCGATGAAAAAGTAGAAGATGAAGATAAACACCAGCGGCGGCAGGTTGCGGACAAGCTGGACAAACAGGGTGGCCGGCAGCACCAGCCAGGGGCGGCGGCTGAAGGTGGCCAGCCCGAGAGCGGTGCCGAGCAGCAGCGCCAGCAGCATGCCAAACAGGGCGATGCGCAAGGTGGTGAGCAGGCCGCTGAAAAAAAAGGGTAGCTCACCGTGCGGGCCGCGGGTGAACAGCAGCTCGAAGGCCTGATGCCAGTGCCACTGGTAGGCTACCCCGATATGCACGCGGCTGGCGAGCCAGGCCGTCGTCAGCAGCAGGAGCACGACAATCGCCCCATCCAGCCAGCCGACGTGGCGAATGGCCCCTCTTATCTTCGTCAGCATCAGGGGTTGGCGACCTGCGCTTCCCATGCCAGCGACTTGAACCAGTAGTCATGGCGTGCTTTGAGCCAGCCATCGGCCTGGCGGGCGTCGATCCACTCGTTGAACTGCTCGGCCAGGGCCCCGTCCTCTTTACGCAGGGCAAAGCCTTCGTTCCCCTGCGCCAGCGGGGTGACGAAGGGCATGAAGAGGGCATCGGGGTGGCGCAGTGCCTCCTGCTCCGGTTTGGGGGAGGAGGAGAGAGCGCCGTGGGCGCGGCCGTTCAGCACCTCTTGAAAGACCTGGGACTCGTCATCGAACTGGCGCAGGGTTGCCTTGGGAAAGTTGACCTTGGCCACCTGTACTGGCGAGGCGCCACGGCGCACCGCCAGGATCACCCCGC
>NZ_CDCG01000024.1:0-205 GCF_000819845.1 Aeromonas enteropelogenes | reverse complement strand
CCGCCAGGATCACCCCGCGCTGGTTGAAGTCGGCCAGGGTTTTCTTTTCGCTTGCCATGGATGTTGAGGCGGCCAGCTGAACGCCGGAGTGGGCGTAAGGGTGGGTGAAGCGCACGCTCTTCTCCCGCTCCGGGGTGATGGTGAGGCCGCCGATGATGACGTCATATTTTTTCGCCAGCAGGGAGGGGATGATGCCATCCCAGGC
>NZ_CDCG01000023.1 GCF_000819845.1 Aeromonas enteropelogenes | reverse complement strand
CGGACCGTCATCGTCGAAGCTGAACGCCGAGGTCGTGTTGTTGGCCAGCACCACCGTATCGGAGGCCACGATCTGGTCACCATCGCCGTCGACACGGGTAACCTGAGCTTGCAGCAACAGCGTGCTGCCCGGCGCCAGCAGCAGTTGCACCGCTTCGTCGTACAGACCGTCGGTGCCGTTGTCCAGCGCCTCGTACAGCGTGGTCTGCAGTTGCAGCGAGCCACCAACATCGACGATCTCGATCTTGAAGACTGTTTGGTTGGTGGTGTCCTTGCCCTCCAGCACGCCGGCACCCGTGGCGAACAGGGTGATCGCCCCGCCATTGGTGGCCACCAGGTTGGTGGCCAATCCATTAACCGGAACACCGGTGAAGCTCACCGCCGTGCTGAGCGAGCCCGCACCGTCCGAGCCGTAGCTGCCGCTGGTGGTAAACAGGCTCAGCAGGCCGCCGCTCACCGTCGTGGTCGCACGCGCCAGCGCGCCGCTCACATCGTCGTTGACATAGCTGTCGGAACTCTCGCCCGCCGCATAGTGGTCCGTGGCACCGGTGGTTTCGTCCAGCGAGACCGTCACTGCCGCCGTGCCGCCTGCGTTGGCCGTCACGGTCTGGGTCGGACCGTCATCCAAGATCGTGACATCAAGGGAGCCATTGGTGGTATCACCATCGGTATCGATCAGTACGACATTAAAGCTCTCTGCAAGTGAAGCGTCATTGGTGGGTTGGGCATGATTTTCATTGTCGAGCAGGGTGTAGCTATAGCTCACGCTACCAGCCCCAGTGACCGAGTTGAAATTAATTCCCGTCACAACTAGTTGATTGCCTAGCGGACTAACAATCGTCAGAGGGAAGGTTGTGGCCGGCTGTCCATTTGCAATCAGCGTGACACCACTCAATGTCAAGCTTTGCACCCCGTCAGGAGCATTGAAGGTAAAGACATTACTTTGTGTCAGCGCTGAGAGATTAGGCGCACTCCCGCCAGCCAACGCTGCCTCGTTAAGGGTGAGTTCTCCTCCTGCCAGCGCCAGACCACCCAGCTCAACGGGTTCATCAACAGGTGTAATTGAAATGACGAGGGTTGACTGAACCGTATCTGTACCATCAGTCACGCTGTAAATCACTGGAGGAACCGCACCGTCATAATTGGGCGCGGGGGTGAAGGTGAAACTACCGTCCGCATTGACGACCAAGGTGCCGATACCATCAATCGTGATGCTAGTGCCTACCGTGACACTGAGATTGTCCCCCCAGCTGAAATTGACTACTGTTGCGGCATTCGGACCATCTGGATTGGTTGTATTAGTCAGTAAATTTCCATTCAACACGCCATCTTCGGGAACGGTCAGTTGCTCTCCTTCATCGGCCAATTCGTTGACCAGCAATGGCTCTACGAATTGTTGGGTGTCGACAACGGGTTCAGCCTGATAGGTGGTGTCAAAACCGGCTGCAGCAATCGTGGCATCTCCAATCCGATCGATAGTGACGAAGCCACCATTACCACTGGTTCCCGCAACACCACCGATCCCGCCACCACCCGCAGCAGGTGCTCCACCGGCAGCTGACGCCTCAAAGTTTTGCGTCGGGTCTACCCCTTGCAAGATTGATTGTTGCAAAGCCGCAATATCTGAAGGCAATCCCGTGCCAGCTTCGGCTGTTTGTTGCGGCCCTGATGCTGGAACATCGGGAGCTGTCGCATCGGGCGATGCAGGAGAGGGGGTGTCATCGTAGGGCATCAAAACCAATTTGGCGTCGTCAGCAATGTTAAGCTTGGCCCCAGGTTGCAGAATTTCACCTTTTTGTAGCGGCCGACGACTGCCATCCGCCAATACAATTTCCACTTTGCCTTCAATGGCCGAGACCACAACGGTCTTGTCGATGATTTGGGTACGCATATCCATTGCTCCAAGGTGACAGATCCTGATGCATACAACATAGAAGCTATCTGTGACCCTTACCGTTGCAAAAATTTATATGGACAGCATGTCAAACTGAAGGTGATTGCATTAAATCGAACGGATTGTTTTTCTCTATATATTTCAAATGGTTGATCAATGCCCATACGAGACACCGACTTCCAAATGCTACTATAAACAGGCTTGTTTCTTCATCCATTTCAATAAAAAAGGCCCCAATGGGGCCTTTCAATTGACTCATTTGTCATTTTTCAGGACAAGGAAAAGGCTGGGTGGACGAATCCCTGATATCCATCGATATGCAATTGGGACAACACCTCAACCTGCTCCTGATCTTCGACCCGGGTCGCAATGGTGAGCACCCCGGCGTTATGAGCGGCACGGCATACAGCCGCCAGGAAGGATGTATCCGCCCCGGGCTCCATCACTTGACTGGTATAACCGTGATCCACCTTGACATAAGCTGGTGCCAGCTCTTCAAGATAGCCCAGAGACTGGAAGTGGCGACCATAGTGATCCACCCCCCACCCGAAGCCATGTTCACGCAAGACATTCACAAAAGCGGTGACTTGTTCTTTGTGTTTCACGATCGCCGCTTCCGGAATTTCAAATAGCAGACGCTCCTGAAAATCATCATGGCTGGCCAGGAAGGTAGGCAACCACCCTAAAAATACCTCTGAACACAGAGCGCCTGCGGTGATATTGATGGCCAACGTCAGCTCGGGTTCACGCTGCAACAATGCTGTGCTGGCATCAAGAATGGCCTTGTCAAACTCACTCCCCATCTGAAACTGTTCAATGGCCGGCATGAACTGTCCGGCGAAATAGTCATTTCCATCGCGGGAAATGGAAGCAAACAACTCGGCATGCAAACGAGCACCATCATCAAAACGACAAGCGGGTTGTGCCTTAAAACGCCAAAGTTGATTGGCAATGGCATCTTGCACCAGATCTCGCCATGCCAAGCGACCCATCATACCCTGACTGTTTCCTCCTTCCATCACGACTGCTCCGCGCCGCTCATTGCGTGCCTTGCCCAAGGCATTGTCAGCTTTGGTCAGCAAGGCGGAGAGATCATCATTACCATCCCGGCCAGCAATACCAATCACAGAAAGAGGCTTGCCTTCATCCATGGGATTAACGACCAGATCCGCAATACGGGTATTAATCAGCTGGGCCAGCTCTTTAAGTTGAGCAAGATCATTGGTTGGACAAAGCAAGGCGTATTCTGTCGCAGAAATGCGGGCCACTGCAGCCCCACTCCACCCTTGCAGTTGCTCCTGCAGCACTTGGGCAATCGACTTGACCATATTGTCTCGGGCGGCAAAACCCTCTTCCCGATAAATATCTTCAAGAATGTCGACTGCAACCAGCATCACACCACCCTGCCCCGCTTCGGCAATCCAGGCATTTACCTGCCCGACAAAATAGGCCCGATTACCCAGACCCGAAACGGCATCGACATAAACACGCTCACGCAATTTCTCAGCTTCATCGGCTTGCTCTTTAAATTGCACAGCCAGCTTGCCGGACAAAATATTGATCGCTTGCACCACCTGTTTCAATTCATAGGTTTTTGGCTCGGGGATGGCATGACCAAAATGGTGCAGCTCAATTTCAACTGCCTGCTCACAAATCTGCTTAAGCGGCTTCAGCAGGAAATTGAGGGCTCGCATCAGCAGGATGGTCGTAATCAAGAAGCCAACCACAAACCAGGTCGCCAGCTCGCTCATCCCGACCCAAAGCTCGTGATAAGCCTGTCCTGGATGGCCAACCACCTTGAGTTTGCCCAGTTGCAGCCAGCCAGACGTCAAAATTGACTCATTGGATACTTCCGGAAACAGCCCCAATTCGATAAACCAGTCAGGAACCCCCTGGATCCGGCTGGTGTTCTCCTCTTCAATCACATCTTTGGACGCAAGCAGATCCAGGCGAACCAGGCGATAATAACCACCATCAAAAATGGCCCGGATCACTGACTCAGCCCCCACCTTGTCCCCGTTTTCCAGATAAGGGGTCAATGCCAGCCCCAATGAGGTCGCGGTGTTGATCACCGTAGTTTCCTGCTGCTGTGCAAGATATGAACGCGTTGAATTGAACTGCACCCAGTAGGTAGCCGCGAATAGCAATCCAAACAGCAGCAGCATGGTTGCCAATAACTGTCGATAGAGCGTCATAGGTTAGTCATCCAAATTCATCACAGGTCGAGCCAATCGCCCCGATGTCATGCGATTGCGTAGATCATTCCATAATCCCAAGCGAGATGATTGCCCGGCCAATTCACCCTGACCACGCGCTTTCATCAACCACAAGTGACTACCGTTAAAACTGTAAATTGGGACCAGATCCCGTCGTTGCGTTGCCGGACGAATGGAACCAATCAGGTTGTCCAATATGACCGGTACTGATGCAGGGTTTTCATAATAAGCAACGACCATATGGAACTGGTTATAATCGAGTGCCTTGACATACACCATCCGCATTTTCTCATCTGGAATACCCAATTCAAGCAAGGTCGAATATTTTGCGATGCTGAAATCTTCGCAATCGCCTCCTGATGCCCCCAGAAACTCCAGTGGTGTTGCCCAGTAATCCTTTTTGCGCCACAACTTGCTATCGTCGATAAAACGCATCTGGTTAAAAAACTGATTCACCTTTTCCAGCTTCTGCCGCTCGGATAATCCGGCAGTGCGGTTCTGCTCGACCAGAGTACGCCAGGTCGTCACCCTTTTCCCGGCCCGTCCTCCATAGGTTTGCTCAGCACGTTTGACCAGTTGGATGTCTTCCTGGCTCAACGGTTGGCTGGCAGATAAAAGAAGGGAGATGGGAAGAAGCCATAGCCACAAGACATAGCGCAGAGCACGACTCACATATCGGCTGACAAGGGGCAGGGCTCCAGAGTGATCGCCAGATAGACACCTGAAGGTCTCATCGTTCGTCTGCTGCATCGTGGGTGGAGAACTCCTGAACAACACGGCCAGTTTTGGTTTGGGCAGGGTTAGCCGCATAGATACGGCCACCCCCGCCGACGCTATTTTTCTGTGGTGAGAAAAGAGCGATAACTTATTGTTGCTTGGCTTGCCATTCAGCAGGCTGTTTGAAATTGAATGCATTAAGCAGGCTGCCCGTCGCATTCAGGATGCGATAATCTGCCAGCAATGCATCATATTCTGCCGTGATATAGCTGCGGCGAGCTTCAAACAGTTCGTTTTCGGTGTTCAGCACATCCAGCAAGGTACGTTGACCCAGACCAAATTGCTTTTTGTATGCCTGAACGGTGTCGTAGCTCGCGTCCACATGCTCTTTCAAAAAGGTCTTCTGCTTGGTCAATGAATCCTTGGCGTTCCATGCCAGACGGGTGCCCTCTTCTACCTGGCGAAAAGCATTCAGGTGAATATCTTTCGCCTGGGAATAGAGTGCCGAGGTCGCATTGCTTTCAGCGACATCAGAGCCGCCACGGAACAGGTTGTAACGCATTCGAACCATGGCCGTAAGGTCATCGTTGCGACCTTTAACCCCGTCGATGTCTTCGTTCCAGTTTTGATCAACCTCAAAGGTAACATTGGGATAGAAGCCGGATTTGGCACCTTCATGCTGGTATTTGGCCGCTTCGATATCCTGCAGGGAAGAGAGCAGGGTTGGATGCACTTCGGTCGCTACCTTGAGGGCATTGTCCAGACTGGCTGGCAGCAATTCGGCATTGGGCACTGGCTGCACCAAATCTTTTGGTACCTCGTTGACGACGCGGATAAATTCACTTTCCGCATCACGGTAGTTGTTCTCGGCAGCAGCCTGGTTGGCGTATGCACGAGCAACACGACCATCGATCTGGGTCTGATCGGCGGTTGAGCCCAAGCCCGAGTCCGTCCGTTTCTGGATATCGCTGCGGATCTGTTCATGAGTCTCGAGGTTTTGTCTGGAAAGCTCCAGGATCTCCTGCTGGCGCAGCATGTTGAGGTATACCTCGGCTACCCGCAGGGCGGTATTCTCGGCTTCGGAGATCATTGCCAGACGTTGGGCATTGGCTTCTGCCTCGGTTCTGGAGACGTTGTTGCTGACATCGAACCCGTCAAACAGCATCTGACGCAAGCTGATACCTGCTTCTTTACGCGTCATGGAGTCATCGCTATTCGGATTGAGCCTGGTCGAGGGGCTATCCGTTTTTTCATAACCTACGCCACCACGCAAATCGATTGTCGGATAATAGCCTCCCTTGGCACCATCATGTTGATAGAGACGCGCCTGATAAAGATCAAACGCTTCTTTAATCTTGGGGTGAGTGGAAAGTGCCAGTCCTACCGACTCCTCCAGCGTTTGGGCTTGTCCCAACGCAGGCAGCAGAGTGGCGCCACTAACCAGCATGGCAACAATCGTTTTTTTCATGTTATCTCCAGTCATGTTTTGTTTTCTGATTGTTGGCTTATCGTTCTCGAAGTGCAGACTGTTTGGCCCGCAATATAGGCTTAAGTAGATAGTCTAGAACACTTTTCTTGCCAGTAATGATATCCGCACTGGCTAACATACCGGGGATGATGGGAAGTGCGTTTAGCTCATCGCCCAAGTAACTTTTTTCAGTTCGCACGCGAACCAGATAGAAGGAGTTCCCCTCCTCATCCTGGATTGAGTCCGCACTTATTTGTTCAACCTTACCATGCAATCCCCCGTAAATGGTGAAATCATATGCGGTGATCTTGACCACGGCATCCAGCCCCGGACGTAGAAATGCGATGTCTTTCGGGGAAATCTTGGCCTCGACCAGCAGGGTATCTTCCAAGGGGACGATTTCCATCAGATCCATCCCTGGCTGGACCACACCACCCAGTGTATTGATCTTGAGCTTTTTAATAGTGCCTTTAAGAGGGGCAATCACGCTGGTTCTGTCCACCCTGTCGCGCAGGCCGACCTGCCCCTCTGACAACTGACCCAACTGGCCCTGTTTCTCGTTAAGCTCGGTTTGCGAGTCGGCCCTGAATTTGAGCGCGATATCATTGCGTTTGAAAATGGTCTCACGCAGCACCGAATTAAGCTTGGGGATCAGTAGTCGGTTGCTCTCCAGCTCCCCTTGCATATCATTCACTTGCCGCTCCAATTTGATGAGTTCCACCTGCGGCACTATCCCCTCTTTTGCCAGAGGGCGACTGATGTTCAGCTCCTGCCTGGCCAGATCCACACTACGGTTCACGGTGCGGATCTTGGCATTGAGCTCGATCAGCTCCTGCTCTTTCTGCTCGATTTGCTGACCAAGAATGTAGAGCTGATTTTTCAGGTTGTTGAGACGCGCCTTTTGCACGGATCGCTCTCGGTTCGCATATTCGACGAAGACCTTCTCATAACCCTCGGGAAACTGGATCGGCACCTCTGTCACCGTCACCTGATCACGCCACCCCAGTGCGGGATCGTTTTTCACCTCGACGCTGGCCATCTCGGCACGCAGTCTCGCCACATCCCCTTTCAGAGTCACCAGCTCTTTTTCCCGCTCCCGAAAATCGGAACGAAAACGGGTATCGTCGATACGCAGCAGGGGCTGCCCCTTCTCAACGATGTCCCCTTCCTTGACGAAGATCTCCTTGACGATCCCCCCTTCCAGGTTCTGGATCACCTGCAATTGACGGGAAGGGATGACCTTGCCCTGCCCAACCGTCACTTCATCCAGTTCGGCCCACGACGCCCAGACGATAGCGCTCATGAAGAACAGGAAACAACACCACAGCAAGATCCTCGCCCGGGTAGGGGTTGTAAGCAGTACCGCCGCAGCGCCGTCGTCAACAAACTCCAGATGTTCGGGGGATGGCAGCACCTCGCCAGAAGGGGATTTTCTGGTGCCTTTAACTCTGTCCATCAATCCCTTAACCATGGGAGACCTCCTGCACACGGACCTTGCCTTCTTTAAGCCGCTGCAAGATGACCTCCTTGGGACCATCGGCAACAATCTGCCCCTGTTCAATCACAATCACCCGACTGGCCACATCCAGCATGGAGGTCTTGTGGGTGATCAGGATGAGGGTCGTTTCCGGCCCCAGTCTGGCCAGTTCCTGTTTGACCTGCATCTCGGACTGGTTGTCCATGTTGGAAGTAGGTTCATCCATCACCAGAATGGGAGGATCATTGAGCAGCG
>NZ_CDCG01000022.1 GCF_000819845.1 Aeromonas enteropelogenes | reverse complement strand
GCACGTCGCTTCACCCCATCACCAACTGGCCTAAATACAACAAGTCGTTGATTAATCGTGGTTCACTCACCTTCTGGGTTGATGCCGAGGCCATGAGCAACTGGTTTCACCACGACCATCATGGGCGGCGGGGCCGCTGCCAGCTTTACACTGACCAGACCATCTGTACCGTCCTGATGCTCAAGGGGATTTTCAACCTCACTCTGCGGGCCACTCAGGGACTACTCGACTCCCTGTTCGAGTTGATGAATGTGCCGTTGTGCGCACCGGACTATAGCTGTGTCAGCAAGCGAGCACGTACGGTGACAGTGGCCTATCGACAGCCCCCAAAGGGACACATTACTGACTTAGTTATCGACTCAACCGGGCTGAAGGTGTTTGGTGAAGGCGAGTGGAAGGTCAGAAAACACAGCGCCGAGAAGCGGCGAGTCTGGCGCAAGTTGCATCTGGCGGTAGACCCGGTGACCCACGATATCGTGGCGGCGGAAGTCTCGCTGGAAAATGTCCATGATGCCGAGGTGTTGCCCACCTTGCTCAACCCTCTGCGGCGTAAGCTGGGACATGTTTTATGCGGATGGAGCTTATGACAGCAAAGCCAGCCATCAGCTTATCTCGCGCAAAGGGGCGACAGCCTGT
>NZ_CDCG01000021.1 GCF_000819845.1 Aeromonas enteropelogenes | reverse complement strand
GGGCGGGGTCGTTGCGATCGAGCAGTACCCAGTCGTTGAGGGTCTTCATGGGGCATCCTTGTCTGTGGCGGCATTGAAAACGGGGCCATCCAGGCCCCGCAATTGTTTGTTTTATTAAACGGAGTTGCGCTTACGTTAAACGAAGCGGGCATCCTTGCCAAGATCTGACAGAGGTTGCAGGCGATGGATCACGTGGCGGGCAAAGCCGCTGCCCGCTTCGTTGTAGACGTTGAATACCGCATCCACCCCCTGCTCCGTGAGGGAGGCGATATCATCTTCAAAGCGTACGATGGCGGCAATCTTGCCGGTAAAGCCGTGACTGCGCAGCTTCTCGATGGCGTAGAGGTTGCCCGAGTGGTGGGGCATGGCCAGCAGCACCAGGTTGACCTGGTTGGAGAGCAGCACCTTGTCCCAGAAGTCGGTATCGGTGGCATCTCCCTCGATGACGTTCATCCCCTGGGCACGCAGGGTCGGCAGCTTCTCGCTGTCGTTCTCCACCCCCAGGATGACGTTGCCGTACTTGTTCTCCAGCTCGAAGTAGGCCCCCTGACCAATGCGTCCCATGCCGAGGATGATCACCTCGGCATCGCCCAGCTCGATGGGCCTGTCTTCGGGGTGTAGGTTGCTCGCCTGCAATCCCTTCAGCCAGCCGCCGAGTTTGTGATAGATCCGCTCGCTCTGGCTGTTGAGAGGGGCGGAGATCATGAAGCTGGCGGCGAGTGCCAGGGAGACGGCCACCAGCCACTCGTGGGAGAGCCAGCCCGCCTTGGCGGCGATGGCCGCGACGATGAGACCGAACTCCGAGAAGTTGCTAAGCGCCAGGGTGGAGAGCAGCACGGTGCGTACCCTCAGGTGGGCACCACTGTAGACCAGATAGTAGAGGGCGCTCTTGAGGGGCAATGCCAGCACCAGCACCAGGGCCAGTAGCATGGTGTCGTGGGTCGGCAGGCCGTTGAGGCCTATGGTCAGGAAGAAGCAGATGAGAAAGAGGTCTTTCAGGTTGAACAGCGCCTTGGCCAGCCCCGCCGCCGCCGGGTGGGAGGCCAGCATCATGCCGATGATGAGGGCCCCGAGGTCGGGCTTGAGCCCCACCACCTCAAAGCCTGCCGCCCCCACCACCAGCGCAAGGAAGACGCCGAACAACACCTGCAGCTCGCCGTGGCCGGCCCGCTCCAGCAGTTTGAACAGCAGGGGGCGCAGCAGCGGCAACCCGAGCACCCAGAGGGCCCAGATGCTGGGCCACTTGCCGCTGGAGAACGCCAGAAACGCCACCGCGAACACATCCTGCATCACCAGCACCCCGATGGCGAGGCGGGCATAGAGGGCGTTCATGTCGCTGCGCTCCTCCAGCACCTTGACCGCAAACACGGTGCTGGAAAACGAGAGGGCGAAGCCAAGCAGGATCGCGAGCTGCCAGTTGAGCGACAGGGCGAGTTCTAGCCCCAGCCCCTTGCAGACCAGCAGCACCACGGTAAAGAGCAGGGTGGAGAGCAGCAGGTGCACGCTGGTGGTGCCCCAAACGTCGCGCCGCATCAGGGTCTTGACGTTGAGCTTGAGGCCGATGGTGAAGAGCAGCAGGGTCACCCCGAGATCGGCCACTTCGCTCAGGGCCGGGGTATTTTCATAGCCCATGCCGTTGAGGATAAAGCCGGCGGCGAGAAAGCCGAGCAGGGGAGGCAACCCGATGAGGTTGACCAGCATGCCGCAACCAAAAGCCACGGCGATAAGAATTGGTTCCATGTCAGTTCCAGCGAGGGCAGGGCCGGCCTGCCCTCTTCATATCCTTGGTTGTGGGTTAGACGATATCGATGTCGACCACGGAGTCGAAGATGTGGTTCGGCCGAAACGGCATGCGGTCGATATCCGCCACCTTGCTCACCCCGGAGAGTACCAGCACGGTCTCGAGGCCGGCCTGGAAGCCCGCCAGAATATCGGTGCGCAGGTTGTCGCCGATGATGAGGGTATTGTCGGAGTGGGCTTCCATCCGGTTGAGCGCCGCCCGGATGATCCAGGCGCTCGGCTTGCCCACGTAAAACGGCTTCTTGCCGGTCATCCGCTCGATGGGGGCGCACAGGGCGCCACAGGCCGGGTGCATCAGGGGACCGTGGGTATCCGGGTTGGTGGCGATGAAGCGGGCTCCCTGATCCACGAACTTGGCACCCTGCTGCATCATGGTCCAGTTGTAGTTGCGGGTCTCGCCCACCACCACGAAGTCGGGGTCGATGTCGGTGATGGTGAAACCGGCCTTGTAGAGCTCGTGGGTCAGGGCCCCTTCGCCGATCACATAGGCCTTCTTGCCATCCTGGCGCTTGAGAAAGTCGGCGGTCCCCATGGCGGAGGTGTAGAAGCATTCTTCCGGCACTTCTATCCCGGCGGAGCGGAAGCGATTTTGCAGATCTTTCTGGGTCTGGGCCGGGTAGTTGGTGAGGAACAGCAGCTTGCTGCCCTGCTCCAGCAGGCGATGAACGAAGCGATCGGCGCCGGGGATGAGGTCGTTGTTGTGCAGGATGACACCGTCGATGTCACAGATGACGTTCTTCTTCATGAAAACTCCTTGTCGGGGCGCAGAACCTAATATGTTCAATCAATTATGATTTTTGTGACGCCATTATAAGTCTGTTTGATGACATGTCTCCCCCGTCGCGTAACTTGGGTGCACAATAAAACAACCAGGGGGTCAGCTTGGTGGAGAGGCAGACTCCGGACTCAACGTGCTGATGGAGTGACCGACATGGATAACCTTGCTGCCAGCAACTTTATTGCCGACCTGCCCAAACTGGAGCTGCACCTCCACATCGAGGGCACCCTCGAACCCGAGCTGATGTTTGAACTGGCCGGGCGCAACGGGGTGCCACTGCCCTGGCCCGACGTGGCGAGCCTGCGCGCCGCCTATGACTTTGACTGCCTGCAATCCTTTCTCGACCTTTACTACCGAGGCGCCAGCGTACTGGTGACCGAGCAGGATTTCTTCGACCTCACCTGGGCCTATCTCGAGCACTGCGCCGCCGACAAGGTGAGGCATGTGGAAATCTTCTTCGACCCGCAGACCCACACTGCTCGCGGCATCCCGTTTGCCGCCGTGCTGGGGGGGATTGAGCGGGCGCTGCAGGCCGGTGAAGAGACGTTCGGGATTAGCTGGCGCCTTGTCATGAGCTTCTTGCGCCACCTGAGCGAAGAGGAAGCCTTCGCCACCTTGCGCGAGGCCGAGCCCTTCCTTTCACGCATTCACGGCATCGGGCTCGATTCGGGGGAGAAGGGCAACCCGCCCGGCAAGTTTGCCCGGGTGTATGCGCGCTGCCGCGAGCTGGGGCTGCCGGTGGTGGCCCACGCAGGCGAAGAGGGGCCGGCGGAGTACATCTGGCAGGCCATCAGGGAGCTTGAGGTGTGTCGCATCGATCACGGGGTGCGTGCGGTGGACGATCCCGAGCTGCTGCGCTATCTGGCCGATACCCGGTTGCCGCTGACCGTCTGCCCCCTCTCCAACACCCGGCTCAAGGTGTTTGACCAGATGGCCCACCACAATGTGCTGCGGCTTTTGGAGCAGGGGCTCTGCGTCACCATCAACTCGGACGATCCCGCCTATTTTGGCGGCTACATGAACGCCAACTTCCAGGCGCTGGCAGACGAGCTGGGGGCCACGGCGAGCCAGCTTGGCCGCTTGTCGCTAAATGCCGTGGAGGCGAGCTGGCTGAGCCTGGCCGACAAGGCGCGCCTGACCCGGGATATTCGCACTTATGCTGCCAGTCACGGGGTGAGCCTGAGCTGAGCTCATCCACGTTGTGCCTAAAGAGAAAGACAAAGACCCGCCATCGCTGGCGGGTCTTTTTATGGGTGAACGGTTTATTGGCGGGGAGTGCGGCTGAACCATTGTTGGGGGTCAGGCAGGGACGTCCTCCTTGCCATAGACGGGATAGTCGGTCAGCCCCTGTTCGCCGCCGCCAAACAGGGTGGCGGGATCGTGGGGGGCAAGGGGATAGCCGCGGCGCAGCCGCTCGGGCAGGTCGGGGTTGGCCACGAAGGGGCGGCCAAAGCCAATCATGTCGGCCCAGCCCGCCTCGAGGGCGGCCCGCGCCCGTGCGCCATCGTATTTACCGGCGTAGATGAGGGTGTTGGGGAAGACCTCCCGCAGCCCCTGCTTGAAGCTCTCCGCCATCAAGGGGGCATCATCCCAGTCTGCCTCGGCGATGTGCAGGTAGACGATGCCGAGCTCACCCAGCATCCTGGCAGCGGCCAGATAGGTCTCCTGCGGGTTGGCATCCACTGTACCGTTGAGGGTAGTGAGGGGCGCGAGGCGTACCCCGACCCGCGTCATGCCAATCTCGTGGCCGACCGCCTCGGTCACCTCCTTGAGGAAGCGCAGCCGGTTTTCCAGCGAGCCGCCGTACTGGTCGGTGCGGGCATTGGACTCGGAGTCGAGGAACTGGTTGATGAGGTAGCCGTTGGCAGCGTGCAGCTCGATGCCATCAAAGCCCGCCAGCATGGCGTTGCGGGCCGCCTGGCGGAACTGCTCGATCACCATCGCTATGTCTTCTTTAGTCATGGCGCGCGGGGTGACCGTCTCGACGAAACCGGGGGCATCGCTGCCGTTATCGACGAACACCTTGACCCCTTCAGCCTTGATGGCCGATGAAGAGATGGGCTGGGCGCCGCCTATGTTGTCCGGATGAGTAACCCGGCCCACGTGCCAGAGCTGGGCGAACATGGTGCCCCCCCTGGCGTGCACGGCATCGGTCACCAGCCGCCAGCCGGTGACCTGTTCGGCGCTGTGAATCCCCGGTGTCCAGGCATAACCCTTGCCCATGGGATCGACTTGTGTGCCCTCGCTGATGATAAGGCCGGCACTGGCGCGCTGGGCATAGTAGGTTGCCATCATGGCGTTGGCCACGTCGCCGGGCTGGCTGGCGCGCGAGCGGGTCATGGGGGGCATGACGATGCGGTTGTTAAGGTGCAGCTGGCCGAGGCGCAGCGGGCAGAACAGGTGATCCTGGCTCATCTTGAGTTCCTCATGGTGGAAGTGGGGCCACTCTACTGCGCCGGTTTGTTGTGAAAAAGAGGGGGGATTGCACCATTGAATTGCGCTCAGAGCAGCAATCGGGGCTTTCTGTCGCCCGGACATAAAAAAAGAGGGCCCGCAGGCCCTCTTGTTGACAGTATGAAGATCAGATCGCGGCAGGCTTGACTCGTACCCGCTCGATGCGCCGCTCGCTCACCTCGATCACCTCGAAGCAGAGCTGCTGCAACTGCACCTGCTGGCCCGGAGTGGGCAGGGTACCGAAATGGGAGAGCAACATGCCCGCGAGAGTTACGTATTCGTCGCTCTCGCTCACCAATCCCTCGTGTTCCAGCACCTGCTCCACATGGTGGATGTTGGTGCTGCCGTTGATGAGCCAGCCCTCGCCATCGCGCACCATGTCCGGGGTTTCGTCTTCGTCCGGCAGCTCGCCCACGATGGCCTCCAGCAGATCGTGAGTGGTGACCAGACCCTGGATGATGCCAAACTCGTCGGCCACCAGGATGAGGCTGCCGCGCGCCTGGCGCAGCTCCGCCAGCAGACGGATCACGTTGATGGTCTGGGGCACGATAATGGGGTCGTTCTGCTTGGCCAGCTCGCTCAGGGGTTGCCCTTCGTTGAGGGCAAACAGCAGATCTCGCGCCTTCACCACCCCGATCACCTCGTCCAGATCCCCGTCACAGAGGGGGAACAGGCTATGGGGCTCCTGTTGCAGCTGGGCACGGATATCGTCCGCCGAGTCGTTGATGTCGATCCAGGCCACGTCAGAGCGCGGGGTCATGACGGTACGGATGGAGCGCTCGGCCAGCGACAGCACACCGGTCACCATGTAGCGCTCCTCCTCGCCAAAGCTCACCGGCGCTGCGGGGGCGGCATCCTCGTCGTCATCCGGCGTCTCCTGATAGGCCTTGCTGCCCATCAGCTTGAAGATGGCGGCAGTGGTGCGCTCGCGCAGGGGCAGTTTGGCCTCGTGGCGACGGGCGCTGCGCTGGGCCAGCTGGTTGAAGAACTCGATCAGCACAGAGAAGCCGATGGCTGCATAGAGGTAGCCCTTCGGAATGTGGAATCCGAACCCTTCTGCCACCAGGCTGAAGCCGATCATCAAGAGGAAGCTCAGGCAGAGCACCACCACGGTCGGGTGGGCGTTGACGAAGCGGGTCAGCGGTTTGGAGGCGAGCACCATCACCACCATGGCGATGGTCACGGCGGCCATCATCACCCACAGTTCGTCCACCATGCCGACGGCGGTGATGATGGAGTCCAGGGAGAAGACCGCATCCAGCACCAGGATCTGGGCGATCACCACGCCGAAGCTGGCGTAGGCGCCGACCGGACCATCCTCCTGGGGCTTGGCCTCCAGCCGTTCATGGAGCTCGGAGGTGGCCTTGAACAGCAAGAACAGGCCGCCCCCCATCAGGATGAGATCCCGACCGGAGAAGGGGTGATCCCAGATATGCAGGATGGGGGTGGTCAGGGTGACCAGCCAGGACATGACGCTCAAGAGCCCCAGACGCATCATCAGTGCCAGCGACAGGCCGATGACGCGGGCCTTGTCCCGCTGGGCGGGAGGCAGTTTTTTCACCAGGATGGCGATGAAGACCAGGTTGTCTATCCCCAGCACAATTTCGAGGATGATCAGGGTAAAGAGACCGATCCAGATGTGGGGATCCAGCAGAAATTCCATGTTATGACCTCAATAAAAAACAGACAGCACGAACGGTGAACACGGCAAGTGGGGCCGTGGTGACAGCAGGGCAATGACGTTATTCAGAGGCGCGGATGAAGCAGGTAAAGAGAGAGTTTGACGGGAGTAAACGAAGGACGACTTCGGGGATTGTCCATGATGGGCAATAAAACCTCGGGTTAAAAGTGAGCCCTGATGATAACGGCTGGCGCCGTTTTGGCAAGAGGGAGTGCATGAAGATGTGATGACACGGGGGAAGCGACGGGCCGCCTCCCCCAGGCGGCGGTTACAACCAGCGCTTTTCGCGGGTGAAACAGACCGACAGCCAGGCGTCCCCCAGGGTATCGCCGAGGCGGGACCAGAGCTCCTGGCGCAGGGCATCCTGACGCTCGACGGGCCACTCCTGATCCGGCGCCACCAGAATGTTGAGTTCGAGATCGAAACGACGACCGCTTTTCGCCAGGTGGCTGTAGCACTCGACGCCATAGCGCTGGCGCAGGGCGTCCACCTCCCGGGCGACGCGCTGCGAGACATCCCCGCTTGGGGCAATTTTCAATACTTCCCGCAGGTTGCGACCGAGCACCTTGATGGGGATGAGGGTGGCACACAGGGCCAAGAGAGAGACCAGTACCGGGTCTATGTAGCGGTTGTAGTGGCCGTAGCCAATGGCATCAAGGCCGATGGCCACCACGAAGCCGATGAGCAGGGTGGCGCTGAGCAGGGTATCCACCAGCCACTCCTTGGAGTCCACCCGCACCAGCTCGGAGTCGACCCGCTCGGCCACGTCGGCCTCGATGAGGTAGATGATGGCGCAGAAGAAGGTGGAGACGGCGGCATAGATGAGGGCGTGGCCGAGATCGATCTCCCGTCCTCCCTCAAGCAGGGTGGTGATGCCGCTGTAGAGGGCCCCGAGACAGAGCAGCAGAATGATGACGCCGTTGATGACGTTGGTGATGGGCTCGAAGTGGGCATAGCCGTACTGGAAGCGCTCATCGGAGGGGCGGGTAACGAGATAGGCAGTGACGAGACCCAGGCCCGTCATCCCCATGCTGAACAGGGTGAAGATGCCATCGAGCATGATGGCGTTGGAGCCGACGAAGAGGCCGTAACCGATGCCGAACAGTGCAAACGAGATGCAGCCGAACAGCGACAGGGTCAGGGCCTGTTTCTCTGTGGTGACCAGCGTACTGATAACATGGCTGTGGTGAGCCATAACAATCCTCCTTTCAAATGGTGAATATTTTGCCCGCGCAAGGGATTTTTGAGCTGATATACTGCCCGCTCACATGTGAGCGGACTGGCCGGGAGCGCCCAGAGAGGCTGTGGGCCAGTCGTTGTCGCCGGAGTTCCGGCATCAAGCAAATGAAGGGAACAAGGATTCATGATCCCGAGACTCGATTACCAGGACAGTTTGTCAGCCACAACCCTGCAGTTCCTTGACTCATTGGGGCGCAGCGCATTCCGTGGCGATATCGAAAAGTCTTATGCAAGCCGGTTGGCGATGGCGACGGACAACAGCGTCTATCAGGTCGTACCTCAAGCGGTTCTCTATCCGCGCAGTGCGGATGACATAGCGGCGATGCTCAAGCTGGCCGGTGCACCGGAGTTTGCCACCCTGAGTTTCTTCCCTCGCGGCGGCGGCACCGGCACCAATGGCCAGTCATTGGGCGGCGGCATTATCGTCGATCTCTCGCGCCATATGAACCAGATCATGGAAATTAATCTGGAAGAGGGGTGGGTTCGGGCCCAGGCCGGGGTGGTAAAGGATCAGCTCAACGCCTATCTCAAACCCCACGGCTACTTCTTCTCGCCAGATCTCTCCACCTCCAACCGCGCCACCTTAGGCGGCATGGTCAACACCGATGCCTCGGGGCAGGGATCGCTCGTCTATGGCAAGACCTCGGATCACGTGCTGGGCCTCAAGGCGGTGCTGGAGAATGGCGACATCATGGCCACCGAGCCGCTGAGCGGCTCGCGTCTTGAAGCCAAGCTGGCCCTTGAGAATCGCGAAGGGGATATCTATCGCACCCTCTATCGCATCGGCCGCGAACGGCGCGCCGACATCGAAGCCACCTTCCCCAAGCTGAATCGCTTTTTGACCGGTTACGATCTCAAGCACCTCTATCAGCCGGATAGCGACACCCTGGACATCAGCCGGGTGCTGTGCGGCTCGGAAGGCTCTCTTGGCTTCATTACCGAGGCCAAACTCAACATCACCCCCATTCCGCGCTATCGGACGCTCGTCAACGTCAAGTACGACAGTTTCCCCTCTGCGCTCAGAAATGCCCCCTTTATGGTGCAGGCGCAGGCTCTGTCGGTGGAGACGGTGGACTCTCGGGTGCTGGGGCTGGCCCGGGCCGACATCATCTGGCATTCGGTGAAGGAACTTATTCAGGATGTGCCCGGCAAGGATCTGCAGGGGCTCAACATCGTCGAGTTCGCCGATACCGACGAGGCCGAACACAAGGCCAAGGTGGCCGAGTTGTGCCGCCGCATCGACAATCTGCTGGCCCAAGGGGAGGCGGGGATCATCGGCTATCAGGTGTGCGATCACCTGCCGAGCATCGAGACCATCTATGCCATGCGCAAAAAATCGGTGGGGCTGCTCGGTAACGCCGAGGGACGCAAGAAGCCGGTGGCCTTTACCGAAGACACCGCCGTGCCGCCGGAATCCCTGGCCGATTTCATCATGGAGTTTCGCGCCCTGCTTGATGCCCATGGCCTCGACTACGGCATGTTCGGCCACGTGGATGCAGGCGTCCTGCACGTGCGTCCGGCGCTGGACTTGTGCGACCCGGAGCAGGAGGTATTGCTGCGGCGTATTTCGGATCAGGTGGTAGCGCTCACCGCCAAATATGGCGGCCTGATGTGGGGGGAGCATGGCAAGGGTTTTCGCTCCGAATACAGCCCCGCTTTCTTTGGCGGGCTGTGGGAAGAGCTGCAGCGGGTCAAGGGGGCCTTCGATCCCCAGAACCGCATCAACCCGGGCAAGATCTGCATGCCTTATGGCAGCGGCGCCGAGCTGGTGTCGGTGGACGGGCCCAAGCGTGGCAAGTTCGACCGCCAGATCCCGGTGGCGGTGCGGGAAAGTTACACCCGGGCCCTCGATTGCAACGGCAATGGCCTCTGCTTTACCTTCGAGACCGATTCCCCCATGTGCCCCTCGGTCAAGATCAGCCGCGACCGGCGCCATTCCCCCAAGGGGCGTGCCGGCTTGATGCGCGAATGGTTGCGCCAGCTGGCGGAGCAGGGCTTCGATCCGCTGGCCGAAGAAGTGGCACTGCAATCGGGCGGCGTGCGCTTCAAGCAACTGGTGGACAAGGTGCGCAACAGCTGGGGCAAACACAGGCGGGAGTACGACTTCTCCCACGAGGTGATGGAGGCGATGGAGGGGTGCCTGGCGTGCAAGGCGTGCACCAGCCAGTGCCCCATCAAGGTGGATGTGCCCACCTTCCGCTCCCGCTTTATGCAGCTCTATCACGGACGCTATCTGCGCAGTCCCAAGGACTATGTCATCGGTACGGTCGAGAGCTACACCCCCTGGCTTGCCAGGGCGCCCAAGCTGGTCAACTTCTTCCTGGAAAAGGAGTGGGTCCAGAAGGCGACCGAGAAGAGCATCGGCATGGTGGACGTGCCGCTGGTGAGCGTGCCGACCCTGGCCGACGAGCTGCGGGACAACCGTGCCCGTTATTTCGACTTGCCCGGCCTTGAAGCCATGAGCGCCGAGCAGCGCCAGAAGGTGGTGCTGATTGTGCAGGATCCCTTCACCAGCTATTACGAAGCCCCCCTGGTGCGGGATCTGGTCAAGCTCGCCGGCAAACTCGGCTACCAGCCCTATCTGCTGCCCTTCAAGCCCAACGGTAAGCCCCTGCACGTCAAGGGATTCCTGCGCGGCTTTGCCCGCACTGCGGCAAGCAGTGCCCAGTTCCTCAACAAGGTGGCGGCCCTCGGCATTCCCATGGTGGGGGTGGATCCGGCCATGGTGCTCTGCTATCGCGACGAGTATGCCAAGGCCCTGGGGCCGGCACGCGGCGAGTTTCAGGTGATGCTGCCCCAGGAGTGGCTGCTCTCGTTGCCGGCTGACAAGCTGCCTGCTGGCAGTGAGAATGCGGGTGAGGGGAGTGACGCCGAGCCCTGGTATCTGTTCGCCCACTGCACCGAGAAGACCGCCAAGCCCTCCACCCACGGCGACTGGAGCGCCCTGTTCAAGCGTTTTGGCGCTACCCTGCAGCCGGTCTCGGTGGGCTGCTGTGGCATGGCCGGCACCTATGGCCACGACGCCAGACAGGTGGAGAACTCGAAAGGCATCTACGCCTTGAGCTGGGCCGAGCCGTTGGCGCGTTTGCCGCAAGGGCGCTGCCTTGCCACCGGTTATTCGTGCCGCAGTCAGGTCAAGCGGATGGAGGGCGAGAAGCTCAGGCATCCGCTGCAGGCTTTGCTGGAACTGCTCTGATGCTGCGTTTTCCCAAACGGTTTCGGGTCCCCAAAGCCTATCGGACGCCCCGGTTTCTGCTGCTGCCCGCGACCCTGGGTCAGGCGGCGGTGGAGTTCGTCGCCATCTTGCGCGAGCGGGAGCAGCTCCATCAGCTGTTTCGGCCAAATGATGCCTGGCCCTCGGCCAACTTCAGCCTGAGCCAGCACGAAGGTGACCTGGAGTGGCAGCAGTCGGAGTTTCTGGCCAAGCGCTCCTTTGCCTATGGCCTGTGGAGCCCGGACCGGGAGCCCGAGTTCTGGGGCGGGGTCTACCTCTATCCCTCGGTGCTGCCGGAGGTGGAGGTGGAGCTCTTCTTCTGGAAAGTGGCCGAGGCGCCCCTGAGCGATGCCGAGCTGGAGGCCGAGCTGCGCGACTGGTTGGCGCAGGTGTGGCGCTGGCAGCATCCCCGCCTGCCGGGGCGGGAGATACCCTGGTCCGAGTGGCCCGGCGTCACCTATCCCTGGTGAGCGAGGCGTTTTTTCTGTTTTGTTGCCCCGGATCATTTGGTTCGGGGCGTTTTTCTTCGCTGCAATGAATCACAAGGAGTCCTGTTCTCATGAGTCAAGAGACGACCCCCATCTGGCGTAAATCCATGAGCCTCGAGGGGCTCAATGCCACCTCCCGCAATACCCTGATGGCCCACCTCGATATCGTCTACACCGCCTTTGGTCCCGACTGGCTGGAGGCCACCATGCCGGTGGATCACCGCACCCATCAGCCCCTTGGTATGCTGCACGGCGGAGCCTCTGTGGTGTTGGCGGAGACGCTGGGATCCCTGGCTGCCAATATGGCGGTGGGGCCAGACAGCTATTGCGTGGGACTGGAGGTGAACGCCAATCATCTGCGCGCCAAGCGGGAAGGGGTGGTGACAGGGCGCTGCTCGCCGCTGCATCTGGGGGCGACGACCCAGGTGTGGCAGATTGAAATTCGGGATGAACGGGGACGTTTGCTGTGCACCAGCCGGCTCACCATGGCGGTGCTCAAGCACAAGCGGAGCAAGGACTCCGGCGAAGCGTGATCTGCAATAACGCACCATGAGTGCAAAATAAGCAAGCCATACTCGTCAGATCCCTCTATAATTGCCAACGTCTTGAGAGGCTTATCACATTTTTCAAGACAGCAGAACAAAGTGGCGCTATAATCGCCGCCTTTTTGCTATTCCGCGGTGTTAGCCGCCTGCCTTAATCTGGAAGAATCTATGTCTGATACCGAACAACTGCCCCTTTTTAGTGAGCTTGGACTGGCCGCGCCCGTATTGAAAGCGCTGCAGGACGTGGGCTACGAGCGCCCGTCTCCCATCCAGGCCGCAGCAATTCCCCACCTGATGGCTGGGCACGATCTGCTGGGGCAGGCACAAACCGGTACAGGGAAGACCGCTGCTTTTGCCTTGCCTCTGTTGTCACGTCTGGAAGCCGGTAACCGCAACACCCAGATCCTGGTGCTGGCGCCGACTCGTGAACTGGCCCTGCAGGTAGCCGAAGCGTGCCAACGCTACGCTCACCACATGCCGGACTTCCATGTGCTGCCCATCTACGGTGGTTCCTCTTACGAAACCCAGACCCGCGCCCTGCGTCGCGGTGCCCAGGTTGTCGTGGGTACCCCGGGCCGCGTAATGGATCTGATCCGTCGCAAGAACCTGGACCTCTCCGGCCTGAAAGCTCTGGTGCTGGACGAAGCCGATGAAATGCTGCGCATGGGCTTTATCGACGACGTGGACTGGATCATGGATCAGTGCCCGGCCGGTCGTCAGGTTGCCCTCTTCTCCGCCACCATGCCGGAACAGATCCGTCGTGTGGCCCAGAAGCACCTGAAGCAGCCCAAAGAGATCAAGATCGCGTCCAAGACTGCCACCGCGACCACCATCCGCCAGCGCTACTGGCAGGTGACCGGTCTGCACAAGCTGGACGCCATGACCCGTCTGCTGGAAGTCGAGTCCTACGAAGCCCTGCTGGTGTTCGTGCGTACCAAGAATGCCGCTGAAGAGCTGGCGAGCAAGCTGGCCGCCCGTGGTCATGCCTGTGAAGCCCTGCACGGCGACATTCCGCAGAAGCTGCGTGAGCGTACCGTCGACAAGCTGCGCCAGGGCCAGCTGGACATCCTGATCGCCACCGACGTGGTCGCCCGCGGTCTGGACGTCGAGCGCATCACCCACGTGGTGAACTACGACATCCCCTACGACACCGAATCCTACGTACACCGTATCGGTCGTACCGGTCGTGCCGGTCGTAAAGGCGAAGCCATCCTGTTCGTGGCTCCGCGCGAGCGCCGCATGCTGCGCGCCATCGAGCACGCTACCCGTCAGGCCATCGAGCCGATGAAGATGCCGAGCACCGAGGACATCAACCAGCACCGTCTGGCCAAGTTCAAGGAGCGCATCCGCGAAACCATGATGGGTGAAGAGCTCGAGATCTACCACACCCTGGTGAACGAGCTGATCGAAGAAGATTCTGCCGATCCGCTGGAGCTGGCTGCGGCCCTGGCCAAGCTGGTACAGGGTGATCAGCCGCTGCTGCTGGATGAATCCGTGCCGGATCCGCTGTTCAGCAACAACGATCGCGGTGGTTTCGATCGTCGTGACGGTGGCCGTGACTTCGGTGGCCGCGATTTCCACGACCGTGGCGATCGCCCTGCCCGTCGCATGCCGTCTCTCGAGCCGCGTCCGCTCAAAGACAACCCGGACGTGGAGATGGAGCGCTATCGCGTTGACGTGGGTGCCCACCACGGCGTCAAGCCGGGCCAGATCGTCGGTGCCATCGCCAACGAAGCGAACATCGAGAGCCGTTTCATCGGCAACATCGATATCGCCGATGACTTCTCCACCGTCGATCTGCCCAAGGGCATGAGCGCCGAGGTGCTGGAAGTGATCAAGAAGGCCCGTGTCTGCCAGCGTCCGCTGCAGATCACCCGCTACACCGAAGTGCCTGCCGGCGGCAACACCGGTGGCCGTCCGCCGCGCGGTGATCGTCCGTTCCGTGGCGACCGTCCTTTCAACAAGGATCGCCGTCCGCAGGGTGACCGCCCGTTCAACAAAGACCGTCGCGAAGGCGGCTTTGACAAGCGCAAGTTTGGTGGCAAACGCCGCGACAGCTGATCCCTGAATTGACCATCAAAAAGGCCGCTCATCGAGCGGCCTTTTTTTATCCGTTTGCAATGGAGGGGTTGCCCAGTTGCAAGGGGACGAAGTCGCCGCGATCCAGGATCCGCAAACAGGCATCGACCACCTCGGCATCGAGCTGGGTGCCGCGCATCTGGATGATCTGTTCTCTGGCCTGGGGGATGCCGAGAGAGGCGCGATAGGGGCGATCCGAGGACATGGACTCCACTATGTCGGCGACCGTGAGGATGCGTGCCTCCAGCAGGATCTCGTTGCCCTTGAGCCCCTGCGGGTAGCCGGAACCGTCGAGGTACTCGTGGTGCTGGTGGATCATCCGGGCGATGGGCCAGGGAAAGGCGATGTCCTTGAGCACCTGATAGCCGATCGCCGGGTGTTCCTTGACCAGCTCGAACTCAAGCTGGGTGAGGCGGCCCGGTTTGGTGAGGATCTCGGCGGGGACCTGGATCTTGCCGATGTCGTGCACCATGGCCCCCAGATAGATGCCGCGCAGCTGCTTCTCTTCCAGCTTCAGCTCCCGGCCGATGGCGTGGGCCAGCTTGGCCACATGTTTCTGGTGGCCGGCGGTGTAGGGATCCCGCTGCTCCAGCACCGCGGCGATGGCGCCCAGGGCATCTTCCAGTGCCAGCTCCAGCTGGCGGGCGTGCAATATCTTCTCCTGCTGGGAGCTCTGGTAGGCCTGCTGGGTATGGCGGGCCTGCAGACCATAGGCGAGATAGTCGGTCAGCTGGATGAAGAGCTCCTCTTCTTCCCGGCTAAAAAGCCTGGCCTGATCACTGTGGATGACCAGGGCGCCGGCCAAATCCTGTTGCAAGATCAGCGGTACCAGCAGGCGAGCACGCAGGAGTGCGGGCTCGTTGTCGGGCAGGCGCTGGTTGAGGCGCCGCTGCTCACGGATTGCCAGAGCCAGAGGCTCATCCTGTAGCCAGAGCGATTGTTCCAGTGTTTCGGCATAACCGGCACGGGCCAGCACGAAAGGGGGCTGACCCGGGGTCGGCGCGGCTTGCAACACGGCCACCAGCGGGAAGCGGCCATCGAAGGTGATGGCGTCGCAGAGATCCTGCAGCAACAGATGCGTATCTCCCGGCTTGAGCAGGGCGTGGTGGGCACGGCTGATGGCTTGCTGGGTCCAGCTGAGCTGCTGCAGCTTCAGTTGCTGCTCTTTTTGCTCGGTAATGTCTTCAAAGAAAACCCCGACGCCGACCACGGTTCCCTCGTCATCATAGAGGGGAAACTTGGTGGTACTGAGCCAGCGGGACTCGCCGCCCTTGAGGTAGGGCTCTTCGGCGTGATGATTGATCTGCTGGGTCATGACCCGGATGTCATTCTCCCGATAGCGCTGCACCAGCTCCGGTGGGAAGAAGTCCTCGTCGTGCTTGCCGGTGATCTGCTCGACCGGCAGGCCGAGATCGCTGGCCAGCAGGCGGTTGCAGACCAGATAGGTGAAATGGATATCCTTGAGCAGGATCCGGTATGGCAGCTGATCCATCAACTGGATCAGAAGCTTGACGGAACCCGGGGCCTGCAGTGCGGCCAGGGCCGGCGTGGGGATCAGGATGTCGCTCATACTATCCTGCCTTGTCCATCTGTGGGGTGAAGCCATAGCCGGATTGCCAGAGCGAGAGGCAGACATTGACCACGCTCTCGTCGTAATGGATACCGGCATAACGGGTGAGCTCGGCAAAGGCATCACTCAGTGGCATGGCGCGCCGAAACGGGCGATGGGCAGTCATGGCCATCAGGGAGTCGGCTACCCGGATGATCCTGGCCTCGAGGCAAATGGCGCTCTCCGTGAGCCCGTTGGGGTAGCCGCTGCCGTCCAGATTCTCGTGATGCTGCAACACTATGGTGGCGATCGGCCAGGGAAAATCGATCTGCTTGAGGATCTCGTACCCGGCCTGGGGATGCTGCTTGATGAGGGCGAACTCCACGGGTCTGAGTTCACGGGGACGGGTGATAAGCTCGCTCGGTATCTGCAGCAGGCCGATGTTGTGCACCATGGCTGCGAGTCCCAGTCCGTCGAGCCTGTCCTGGGAGAGCAGCATTGCCTGGCCGATGGCCAGCGCCAGATCGTGCACCCTGAGTTCGTGCCCCGCACTGTTGCGCTCCTTGTGGGTGATGGCGCTGGAGAGGGCGGAAATGGTCTGAAACAGCAGGTCGCGCTGGTGTTGTTCGCTCTCCTTGAGAAGGGTGATGTCCACCAGGGCTCCTATCATGCCCGCGATCGCCCCCTGATGGTCATAGAAGAGATCCTTGAAGCAGATCATTTCATAGTAGCGGCCGTGAACATTGGGCAACTTCAGCTCGATGCGCTGGGGCTGGCGGTTTCGCAGCAGCTCGGCATCCTTGGCAAGATAGGCCCGGGTCAGGTTTTTGGGCAGCAGATCCTCGGCCCGCTGGCCAAGCAGGTCGCTCTTGCTGATGCCGCTCAGCTGGCTGAAGGCCGGGTTGCAGCCAAGAAAGTGCCCCTCGACATCCTGATAGAAGACCGGGATGGGGATCGCCTTGAGCAGGGATTGATTGAAGTGCTGAAGATCCTGCAGCTCGGCCTGCTGGCGCAGGGCGAGCTGTTCGCTGTCCTTGCACAGCTGGATGGCGCGGGCCAGGTTGCCGAGCACGGGGTTGAACAGCTGGCAGATGGCGTGGGCGGGCTCCTGCTGCAACGAGAGCAGCAGGATGAGATATCCCCCCTCCACCTTGAGGCGATAAACATGATGGTAAACGCGCCGGCCAGGCAGCGGGAGCGGGTGCGGCAGGATGCATTCGTCTCCCTCGTCTAGCCACGAGGGCAGCGGCAGGGAACTGCCGCACTGCCGGTTCAGGGCATCATCGCCGATCACCTTGAGTAGCCGGTAACCCGCCTCATCATGCTCCAGTACCATGCCGACCGGAGTACCACAGTGGTACATGAAGCGCTGCAGCACCTTGGTGAGCAGGGCATCCAGCGTCACTTCGCGACCGATGCAGAGCGCCAGATCGCAGACAATGGCCATGGCATGATCCTTGTTCATAATCGCACCCCGTTGCACAAAATGGCGCCGTTATGGAACTGGGGATAATCCCCGCGACGCACGTTGCCAATCTCGCCAAGGGAGAGGGCCCCGGCCAGCTCGCCAGCCCCCGAGGCGCTTAGCAGGGTCGCCAGCTCAGCGGCGCTCTGCTCCCCGAAGTGAAGCTGTCTTCCCGCGCAGTAGTAGACCTCCAGCAGGTGCGCCGGTGTCAGATTTTGCTGACGGGCGAGGCGAGTGGCCAGTGCGGTAGCATGTTCGCTCGTACTCTCTGGCGCTCTTAGCAAGGTCAGTATGCTGTGATCCGGTACCTCGCCGGTGCAGAGCAGTGCCCCCTCCTGCGTTACCCCCACCGGGATCCTGACGATCACATCGTCATTGGCCCTGAGCAGGCCAAGGGGCATGTGCACGGCAAACTGATAGAGCTCTTCAGGCTGCAGGGTGTGCTGAAAATGCTGTTTGATGAGGCTTTGGTACTTGCCAAAGGCAGGCTGCCAGTCGATGAAGGCCACCCTGTTGTTTTCGCTGCTGGTGGCCAGCATGGGCTGGGCCGAAAGCTGGTAGCCATGCTCGAGAAAGGGAAAGCTGTCACAGGGCAGCAAGGCGCAGGTGACCCCGCCTGCGATCTGGTTGTGGTTGTCAAACAGGCAGGGGATGGATTGAAACTGGCCACTGCCGGCATTGACCCCCGCATAGTTGACCCGGTTGGCGAGACGCAGGTAGAGCGCCTCCAGGGCCGAGGCGATGTTGGGGATCATGCAATCGAAGGTGAGAAACAGGGTTGGCGGCGTGGCGGCGGACCAGGTGGCCAGCATGGCTTCCACCGCTTCTGCTATCCCTTGGGCTATCTGTTCGGCATCGGCCCGGGGGGCAAGGGGAACCAGAGCGCAGTGATAAGGCTGTGGGCGGGGCAGCAGCCAGGCGCCCCGGGAGAGCAAGCCCGGCCGGCCGAGCAGCTGGGGAAAGATGGCGCCATCCAGGGTAATGCTGAAGCGATTGCATAGCGTCTGCAGGAGAGGGACCTGCTCCCGATCCTGTTCGGCCAGCAAGAGGGTGAGCGTCGTGCCCTGATAGGAGGCCAGTAGCGCGGTCAGTGCTGTCGGGCTGAATTGATCAACATACTGTTGCTTCATCATCTGAACTCCATTCCAGACACTTATAACCATATCAATAGCAGAACCGGCAGGTGATATCTATCTCATTAATATCAGTAGAAAAAATGACAGGAATAAGAAAGCGGCAGGGCAGTTGCCTGGCATAAACAAGCAAGGTCGTGCGAAGCGGGACTCGTTGCGGGAAGAGAAAACCGGCAGCCCGGGCTGCCGGTTTGAGGGGGAAGGGTTACTGCAACACTACCTGCTGAAAGCCCTGCACCAGGCTGATGACTGGCTGGGGATAGAGCCCCAGCAGTAGTACCAGAACGGCGGAGAGCAAGACCACCACGCCGCCGGAGGAGAGAGCCCAGTCGGCGCTGGCATCGCGTTGCTGCATGCCGGGTTCGCGCAGATAGAGGGTCACCATCACCTTGAGGTAGTAGAAGAGCCCCAGGGCGCTGCCGAGCACTATGGTGCCGGAGAGCCACCAGAGCTGGGCCTCCACCGTGACGCCGATGAGGTAGAACTTGCCGATGAAGCCGAGGGTCATGGGGATGCCCGCGAGCGACAGCATCATCACGGTCAGCACCGCGGTCAGGTAGGGGCGATGCCAGAACAGGCCGCGATAGCTGTGCAGGGAGTCCGCATCCTTGCCGCGATAGGGGCTCGACATCATGCTAACCACCCCGAAGGCCCCCAGGCTGGTAAAGAGATACATCAGCAGATAGACGCCGGCGGCCTCCACCGGCATCTGGCCGAAACGGCTCGCGACGATCACCGCCAGCAGATACCCGAAGTGGGAGATGGAGGAGTAACCCAACATCCGTTTGAGGTTGGTCTGCACCAGCGCCAGCAGGTTGCCGATGAGGATGGATATGACCGCCATGGCCGCCAGCAGCCAGTGGATCATGGGGTCGGCCGCTGCCGGCACCGCCAGGTAGAAGCGCAGCAGCACGGCAAACACCGCCACCTTGCTCACGGTGGCCAGGAAGGTGGCAACCGGGGCCGGCGCCCCTTCATAGACATCCGGGGTCCAGAGGTGGAAGGGGGCCAGGGAGAGCTTGAACGCAAAGCCCACCAGCATCAGGCCAAGGCCTCCCATCAGCAAAGGATGGTGCGCCGGGCTCTGGGCCAGAGTCAGGCCGAGATCGCTAAAGCTCAGGCTGCCCGCCTGGGCGTAGAGCAGCGCCATGCCGAACAGCAGGAAGGCGGTGGCGGCGGCGGAGAGCACCATGTACTTGATGCTGGCCTCCAGCGAATGGCGCTCGCGATAGGCATAGCCCACCAGCCCGAACATCGGCAGGGTCAGCATCTCGATCCCGATGAAGAGCGACGCCAGATGGCGGGAGCAGGCCAACACCAGGCCACCGGCGGTGGCGATGAGCAGCAGCAGGAAGAACTCCTCCCGGTTGTCTGGGTAGGCTTTCAGCCAGGATTGGCCGAAAGTGCAGGTGGCCAGGGCGCCGACCAGCACCAGCCCCATGTAGAAGACGGCGTAGCTGTCTACCTGCAGCAGCGGAGTGACTCCCTGATCGCCCTGCGCCATCACGATGGGGAGCGAAAAAAGCGCCAGGTTGAGGCCGACGATGGTGACCATATAGGCGGTGGTGATGCAGCGGCGCCAGGCGATGGCCAGCATCAGGGCCGCCATGGCCCCGGTTGTCAGCAGCAGGGGCAGCAGGGCCAGCAGTTGGGAAGCGGTGAACGTCATTGCAGGGCTCCTGCGGTCGGCAGCAGATACCAGTGCAGCACGTTGATAAGGCTGCTGCTGGCGGTATCGAGCACGGGTTGGGGATAGAGGCCAAGCAGTACCAGGAGGCCTGCGATGGTGAGCATCATGGTCAGCTCGCGGCTATCGAGCCCCTTGAGCACGCCCTCGTTCCTGGCAGGGCCGAAGCAGGCGCGTTGCAGCATGATGAGGGAGTAGACCGAAGCCAGCACCAGGCCGAAGGTGGCCACGGCAGTGATGACGGGGGCGACCTGGAAGCTGCCGATAAGAATGAGGAACTCGCCGACGAAGTTGCCGGTGCCCGGCATGCCGAGCGAGGCCACCGAGAAGAACAGCATGACGCCGGGCAGGTAGCGCAGCCGTCCCCACAGACCGCCCATCTGGCGCAGATCCCGGGTGTGCAGCCGCTCGTAGAGCTGACCGCACAGGATGAAGAGGCCGGCGGCAGAAAGCCCGTGGGCGATCATCTGTACCACGGCCCCCTGCAGGGCCAGCTCGCTGCCGGAATAGATGGCGATCATCACAAAGCCCATGTGGGAGATGCTGGTGTAGGCCACCAGCCGCTTGATGTCGGTCTGGGCAAACGCCACCACGGCGCCGTAAATGATACCGACAAGGCCCAGCACCATGGCGTAGGGGGCAAACTCGGCCGAGGCCTCGGGGAACAGGGGCAGGGCGAAGCGCAGCAGGCCGTAGGCGGCGGTTTTGAGCAGGATCCCCGCGAGATCCACGGAACCCGCGGTCGGCGCCTGGCTGTGGGCATCCGGCAACCAGCCGTGCAGCGGCACCAGCGGCATCTTGACCGCGAAGGCGATGAAAAAGCCCAGCATCAGCAGCCGCTGGACGCTCTTGCTCATCGGGGTATTGAGCAACTCCAGATAGTTGAAGGTGAAGACGCCGGTGGCGTGCTGGTGGGTCAGTACCAGACCTATGATGGCCACCAGCATGATGAGGCCGCTCGCCTGGGTGTAGATGAAGAACTTGGTGGCGGCGTTGATCCGCGACTTGCCGTCGGTGACCGAGTGACCCCAGAGCGCGATCAGGAAGTACATGGGGACCAGCATCATCTCCCAGAAGAAGAAGAAGAGGAACAGATCCAGCGCCATGAAGACCCCGAGCACCCCCCCCAGGATCCAGAGCAGGTTGAGGTGAAAGAAGCCGATGCGCTGCACTATCTCCTTCCAGGAGCAGAGGATGGCCAGCACCCCGATAAAACAGGTGAGGATCACCATCAGCAGCGACAGGCCGTCCACCGCCAGGTGCAGCGAGATGCCGAAGCGGGGGATCCAGGGCAGGCGCCACTCGGCGGCCCAGGCGGGGGCGAGAGTGGTGCCGCTGTCGAGCGCCGTGGTGGCGAGGGAGAAATCCCCTCCGAGCCAGATGGCACAGGCGAGCAGCAGGCTGGCACCCATGGAGAGCAAGGCCACCCAGCGGACGAAGTGCTCGCCGAGGCGCTCCATCTGCCAGCAGATCACGCCGCCGATAAAGGGAATTAACAAGATCCAGAGTAAGGTCACGGTATCAGCTCTCGTTCAAGTTCATATGAGGTTGCGCCCCCCGTTCCATCGGGGAGGGCAAGCAGGCTGGCTGTACGGGTATCGGTTTGGTCATGATTCACCCCAGCAGCAACAGGGCCAGCACCAGGGCGGCGCCGATCACCATGGAGGCCGCATACCAGCGCAGCTTGCCGCTGACGCTCCAGGCGAGCAGCCGGTTGCCACGCAGGGCCAGCCAGGCCGGCAGATTCATCAGGCGATCCAGAGGATCGCGGGCCAGCAGCCGGGTCGCCAGCAGGTAGGGTTTGACCCACAGCTGGTCGTAGAGCCAGTCAAAGCCCCAGGCGTTAAACCAGAGGGTGCTGAGCAGGCGGCCCGGCGCGCTGTTGGCCACGGCCGTGGCCAGACGGCGCTCGCCGAGGAACAGAAAGGCCGCCAGCGCAATTCCCGTGACGGCAATGATGCCAGAGAGGATTTCCAGCCCATGGCGCCCCTCTTCGATGCCATCGCCGGGCCCGGCCGGCAGCACCCCAGCCAGCGGCGGGGTGAACAGCGCGCCAATGCCGGTGGAGAGCACCAGCAGCACCAGCAGCGGCAGATGATGGGCCAGACCATGGCCGGGATGGGCCTCGGTCTTCGCCTCGCCGTGAAAGGCGATAAAGATGAGGCGGAAGGTGTAGAGAGAGGTGAGGAAGGCACCGGCGAGACCGGCCCACAGCAGGGCGCTCTGGCCGGATGCCTGCACCTGCCACAGGATGGCGTCTTTACTGTAGAAACCGGCGGTGACCAGCGGCAGCGCGGCGAGCGCCGAGCCCCCCACCAGGAAGCAGACATAGACCAGCGGCAGGCTCTTTCTCAGCCCCCCCATCTTGAAGATGTTCTGCTGGTGATGACACGCCACGATGACGGCCCCGGCGGAGAGGAACAACAGCGCCTTGAAGAAGGCGTGGGTCATCAGGTGGAAGATGGCCCCCTCCCAGGCACCGACCCCGAGGGCGAGGAACATGTAGCCAATCTGGCTCATGGTGGAGTAGGCCAGGATCCGCTTGATGTCGGTCTGCACCAGGGCCGCAAAACCGGCCAGCACCAGGGTAATGGCGCCGACCACGCCCACCAGGTGGAGGATCTCCGGGGCCAGCAGGAACAGGCCGTGAGTGCGGGCGATCAGGTAGACACCGGCGGTCACCATGGTGGCCGCGTGGATCAGCGCCGAGACCGGAGTCGGGCCCGCCATGGCGTCCGCCAGCCAGGTTTGCAGCGGCAGCTGGGCGGATTTGCCGACGGCACCACCCAGCAGCATCAGGCAGGCCAGCGACAGGGCAGGGGAGCCCTCGGCAAACATCAGGGGGGCGCGAACCAGCAGCTCGTGGATGTTGAGGGTGCCCATCTCCCGATAGAGGAGGAAGAGGCCGATGGCGAGGAAGACGTCACCGACCCGGGTCACCACAAATGCCTTGAGGGCGGCGGCGCCGTTGTTGCGATCCTGGTAGTAAAAGCCGATCAGCAGGTAGCTGCACAGTCCCACCCCTTCCCAGCCCAGATAGACAAACAGCAGATCATCGGCCAGCACCAGGAACAGCATGCTGGCAATAAAAAGGTTGGTGTAGGTGAAGAAGCGCGAATACCCCTCTTCCCCGCGCATGTACCAGGAGGCGAACAGGTGGATGAAAAAGCCCACCCCGGTCACCACTCCCAGCATGGTGAGCGACAGGCCATCGAGGGCCAGGCGGAACGTCGGCGTGAAATTGCCCACCGCCATCCACTGCCAGAGGGTCTGGAGGTAGACTCCCCCCGCGGGCGGATTGGCCAGAAAATCCATGGCCACCCAGAGGGTGATGAGGGCCGCCAGGCCAATGGAGCCCACCCCGATCAGGGCCGAGGTGCGCTCGCCAAAACGACCGAGGGAGAAGGCCAGCACCAACCACCCCAGCAGCGGAAACAGAAAGGTCAGGTATAGGAGGCTCATCCGCGCATCTCGCTCACAGTGTCCACGTTGAGGGTGTGGTAACGACGATAGAGCAGCAGTAACAGGGCGAGGCCGATACTGGCCTCCGCTGCCGCCAGAGAAATCACCAGTATGTACATGATCTGGCCATCGGCCTGGACCCAGCGGCTACCGGCCACCACGAATGCCAGTGCCGAGGCATTCATCATGATCTCGATGCTCATCAGGATGTAGAGCAGGTTGCGGCGGATCAGCAGGCCACACAGACCGATGCAAAAGAGCACTGCCGCCAGCAGCAGACCATGCTCCATGGGGATGGCATTCATTGCTGACCTCCTTCCTGAGATGGGGTGCGGGGCACCGAGAGCACTTCACCACTCTTGTCCTCGCGACCCAGGTGATAGGCGGTCACCAGGCCCGCCAGCAGCAGGATGGAGGCGAGCTCCACCGCCAGTACATAGGGGCCGAACAGGGCTACACCCACCTCTTTCGCGGTGACCTCGCCGATGCCCAGCTGGCCGCCGGTCACCCCGAGGATGCCGTAGGCCAGAAAGCCGAGCAGGATGAGGGAGAGCAGCGCCGGGCCGCCCCAGGTCATGGGGGTGAGCCACTTCTTCTCCTGGGCCTGGGCCGACCCCAGGTTCAGCATCATCACCACGAACACGAACAGCACCATGATGGCGCCGGCGTAGACGATCACCTGCAGGGCACCGGCGAAGGCGGCGCCCAGACAGAAGAAGATCATGGCCACGGCGATGAGGGAAATGATGAGATTGAGCAGCGCGTGCATGGGATTGCTGGTGCTGATCACCCGCAGCGTGCTGTAAATGGCCACCAGGGCCGAGGCATAGAATGCCAGTTCCATGATTGACTCCTCAGGGCAGCAGGCTCTTGACGTCGATGGGTTTGGCCTCGTTTTCGGCATCCCCTTTCGGCTTGCCGTCGATAGCCATCCCGCTCATGCGATAGAAGTTGTAGTCCGGGTATTTGCCGGGGCCGCTGATCAGCAGATCTTCCTTCTCGTACACCAGATCCTGGCGGCGATACTCCCCCATCTCGAAATCCGGCGTCAGCTGAATGGCGGTGGTGGGGCAGGCCTCCTCGCACAGGCCGCAGAAGATGCAGCGGGAGAAGTTGATGCGAAAGAACTCCGGATACCAGCGGCCATCTTCCCGCTCGGATTTTTGCAGCGAGATGCAGCCGACCGGGCAAGCCACGGCGCACAGGTTGCACGCCACGCAGCGCTCGTCGCCGTCCGGATCGCGGGTCAGCACGATGCGGCCGCGATAGCGGGGTGGGGCGTAGACCGCCTGCTCCGGGTAGTTCAGGGTTTCACGGGGCCGCCAGGCATGGGAGAAGACCATGGCCAGACTGCGTAACTGGGTGCCGACACCCTGGATAATGCTCACGATTTTCATACTTGTGTCTCACTGCACATTCATCAGCACCACGGCTGCGGTGACCAGCATGTTGATCAGGGTCAGCGGCAGGCACACCTTCCAGCCAAACGCCATCACCTGGTCAAAGCGCGGGCGGGGCAGGGAGGCCCGCAGCAGGATGAAGAGCACCATGAAGCAGGCGGTCTTCAGGGCAAACCAGATGAAGGGGGGCAACCAGGGTCCATGCCAGCCACCGAAGAAGAGGGTCACGATGAGGGCGGAGACCAGCACGATGCCGATGTACTCGCCCACGAAAAAAAGACCCCACTTCATGCCCGCGTACTCGATGTGATAGCCGTCGGCGAGCTCCTGCTCCGCTTCCGGCTGATCGAACGGATGGCGGTGGGTGACGGCGACCCCGGCGAACAGGAAGGTGACAAAGCCCAGGAACTGGGGCACCACGTTCCACAGGCCCGCCTGGGCTTCGACGATCTCCCGCAGGTTGAAGCTGCCGCTCTGGATCACAATCCCCATCAAGGAGAGCCCGAGAAACACCTCGTAGGAGAGGGTCTGGGCCGAGGCACGCAGGCTGCCAAGCAAGGAGTATTTGTTGTTGCTCGACCAGCCGGCGAACAGCACCGCATAGACCGCCAGCCCCGCGATGGCCAGGATGTAGAGCAGACCCACGTTGAGATCCGCCACGCCCCAGGTGGGGGTGAGGGGCACCACGGCAAACGCCAGGATGAAGGAGGTGAAGGCGATGATGGGGGCCAGGATGAAGATCCGCCGATCGGCGAAGGGCGGGATCCAGTCCTCCTTGAAGAACATCTTCACCATGTCCGCCGCCAGCTGCAGCAGGCCGAAGGGGCCAACCCGGTTGGGGCCGTATCTGTCCTGCCACAGGGCGAGCAGGCGACGCTCGATGAAGCTCATGAAGGCGCCGGCCCCCACGATCCCCACCAGCACGATCAGCGCCTTGCCTACCTCAATCAGCAGATCCATCAGGGAATCACTCATGCGATCACCTCCTGCAGATTATCGAGCCTGGCTTGGGCGAGGGCGGTCGGCAGGCCGTTCACCCCAAGGGGCAGCCCCACCAGACCGGCAGCAAGCCGATCGCTCAGGCGAAGGCGCAACTGCCAGTGGCTGCCGCCCCAGGAGAGGGCCACCTGACTGCCCGCGCGCAGGGCCAGGCGCGCCGCATCGGCCGGGTTCAGCACCAGCTCGGGCTCGCCCATGCGAGCCTGGATGACGGGGCTGCGGGCGGAGAGCTCCTCGCCACCGAATAGCTGGATATAGTTGACCACCTGCAGGGCAGATTGTGCCGCGAACGGGGCCGGGATGGCCTCGAACCAGCCCAGGGTTTCTTCATCGGGTTCAAGCAGGCGACGGCCGGGATCCCCGGCGCGCAGATGGCCGCCCACCTCGTCCTGAAACTTGTTCCAGGCCGATGGCGAGTTCCAGCCTGGGGCCCAGGCAAAGGGCACCTGGGGCAGGGGTTGGCGCGCGCCTGCGTACCCTTCCATGGAGAAGTTGAAGGGGGAGTCGGGATCCTGCGCCACCCGCGGCTCGCTCACGTTCTGATCCGCCAGCATGGAGGTGCGGCCGCTGTAGCGGTGCGGCTCGCGGGCCAGGCGCATGCCGCGAATGCGCAGGCCGGCGTTGGGGGCCGCCTCCAGCATGGTGGCCAGCAGCGGATTGGCGGCGGAGCAGGCCTGGCTTATCTGCTCATGGGTCTGCCATCGCAGCGGCTGGCGTTTGATCGCCCCTTGCAGGGCAGCCAGCCAGCGCCACCCTTCACGCACCTGGATATCGGCGTAGTAGAAGGCGGGGGCATAGACCTGGAAGAAGCGCTGGGCGCGCCCCTCCATGTTCACCAAAGTGCCGTCCGCCTCGGCAAAGCTGGCGGCGGGCAGCACCAGATCCGCCTGCTGAGCAGTCGGGGTGAGCTGGTGATCCACCACCAGCAGGTGCTGGAGGCGCTTGAGCGCCCCGTCAACCCGGCTGCGCGGGGCGCGGCGATAGAGATCGTTCTCCAGGGTCACCAGCGCCAGCTGATCTTCACGCTCGATGCGCTCAAGGGCGGCTTCCAGCGGCTTGCCGGCATCGGCCAGCATGGCGAGCCCGAGGGAGTTGACCTCTTGCGCCACCAGGGCAAGCTCCACCGCCTGACCGCGGCCCTTGAGGGCGCGGGCGATATTGCTGGCCGCCTCAATCAAGGCTTCGGAGCGGGCGCCGGAGCCTGCGATGACAAGGGGCCGCTTCGCGCTGCCCAGCAGCTCGGCCCAGCGGGTTGCGTGCGCCTGTTGCTCGGGGGCGAGATCGGCGGGGGCGGGGGCCGAGCCGTCGAGCAGGTTGGCGATGGCAAAGCCGAGGCGCGCCTGATCGGCCGGCGCCCCGTGCCAGGTCTCTGCGGCCACGTCGTCGAGGCGGGTAGTATCGAGACTGGTGATGAGCAGCGGATAGCGCTCGTTCTGGCCCAGGGTTTGCACCGCGGCAACCTGCCACAGATCGACTTTCATCTTGCGAGCCAGTTCGCGGGCCATGCCCTTGACCGCCTGGCGCAAGGCGAGGGCGATGCGGGCGGCGCTCATGGTGACATCCTCGCCGAGCACCAGGATGGCGTCGGCCTCTTCCATGTCACGCAGGCTCGGGGTGCGAATGCCGCCGTGCTGCAGGATGTGCAGCATCTTCAGCTGGCAGGCCCACTCCGCCTGTTCGACGCCGCTGTAGAAATTCTCGGCACCCACCAGTTCGCGCAAGGCGAAGTTGCTCTCAAGGGAGGCGCGAGGGGAGCCGATGCCGATGACGCCGCTTGCGGTGCGCAGGGCATCGGCGGCGCGATTGAGGGCGCCATCCACCGTGATGGCGAGCTTGTCGCTCCCCTCTTGCAGCAAGGGTTGGCGCGGCCGATCGCTCAGATTGACGTAGCCATAGCCAAAGCGGCCACGGTCACAGAGGAAGTAGTGGTTGAGGGCGCCGTGGAAACGGTTTTCGATGCGACGCAGCTCGCCGTAGCGCTCCCCCGGACTGATGTTGCAGCCGACCGCACACTGCTGGCAGACGCTCGGGGCAAACTGCATGTCCCACTTGCGGTTGTAGCGCTCGGAGTGGGTCTTGTCAGTGAATACCCCGGTGGGGCACACCTCCACCAGGTTGCCGGAAAACTCGCTTTCCAGGGTGCCATCCTCGACCCGCCCGAAGTAGACGTTGTCGTGAGCGCCGTAGACGCCAAGATCCTCGCCGCCGGCATAATCCTTGTAGTAGCGTACGCAGCGGTAGCAGGCGATGCAGCGGTTCATCTCGTGGGCCACGAAGGGGCCCAGATCCTGGTTCTGGTGGGTGCGCTTGGTGAAGCGGTAACGCCGGCTGTTGTGGCCCGTCATCACCGTCATGTCTTGCAGGTGGCAGGCGCCCCCCTCTTCGCACACCGGGCAGTCGTGGGGGTGGTTGGTCATCAGCCACTCCACCACGCTCTTGCGAAACTCTTTAGCCTCTTCATCTTCGATGGCGATGTAGCTGCCGTCGCTCGCCGGGGTCATGCAGGACATGACCAGGCGGCCGCGCTTGTCGTCGCTATTCTGGTACTGCTTGACCGCGCACTGGCGACAGGCGCCGACGCTGCCAAGCGCCGGGTGCCAGCAAAAATAGGGGACGTCGAGACCCAGCGACAGGCAGGCTTGCAGCAGGTTGTCCGCCCCGTCTACCTCGTACTCTTTTCCGTCTACATGAATGGTTGCCATACCTCTTCCCTGAAACCTGTTTGGTGAAATCTGTTCTGTGCTTACCAGCGCTCGCCCAAAAGATTGGGCTGGATCCCTTTGAGCGGCTTGCGATTGTCGCCGTGGCCCTTGATCCCGGCCTCGAATTCGGGGCGGAAATACTTGATGGCGCTGGCCAGCGGTTCGACGGCACCGGGGGCGTGGGCACAGAAGGTCTTGCCGGGGCCGAGGAAGTTGCACAGCTGCTCCAGAGTCGCCAGATCGCCGGATTGCCCTTCGCCGCGCTCCAGCGCCCGCAGCAGCTTGACGCTCCAGGGCAGGCCGTCGCGGCACGGGGTGCACCAGCCGCAGGATTCGCGGGCGAAGAACTCCTCCATGTTGCGCAGCAAACTCACCATGTTGATGCTGTCATCCACCGCCATGGCGAGACCGGTGCCCATCCGGGTGCCCACCTTGCCGATGCCGGCGGTATACATCTGGGCGTCCAGGTGTTCTGGCAACAGGAAGCCGGTGCCGGCGCCCCCCGGTTGCCAGGCCTTGAGGCGATAGCCGCTCTGCATACCGCCGGCGTACTCCTCGAACAGTTCGCGGGCTGTGATGCCAAAGGGCAGCTCCCAGACCCCCGGGTTGTTCACCTTGCCGGAAAAACCCATCAGCTTGGTGCCGTGATCTTCCGAACCCGGCAGGGCCAATCCTTGATACCAGGGCACGCCGTTGCCTATGATGGCCGGCACGTTGCACAGGGTCTCGACGTTGTTGACGCAGGTGGGCTTGCCCCAGACGCCGCTGACGGCGGGGAAGGGGGGTTTGGCGCGCGGGTTGGCGCGGCGCCCTTCCAGGGAGTTGATAAGCGCCGTCTCCTCGCCGCAGATGTAGCGGCCGGCGCCGGTGTGGACAAACAGCTCGAAATCAAAGCCCGAGCCCAGGATGTTCTTGCCAAGGAGCCCCGCGGCCTTGGCCTCTTCCACGGCGCGGCGCAGATGGATGGCGGCATCCACATACTCGCCGCGCAGGAAGATGTAGCCGCGGTAGGCCTTGAGGGCCCGGGCCGAGATGATCATCCCCTCGATGAGCAGGTGGGGCAGTTGCTCCATCAGCAGCCGGTCTTTCCAGGTGTTGGGCTCCATCTCGTCGGCGTTGCAGAGCAGGTAACGGATGTTCATGCTCTCGTCCTTGGGCATCAGCCCCCACTTCACCCCGGTGGGAAAGCCCGCGCCGCCGCGCCCCTTGAGGCCGGCATCCTTGACGGTGCTGACGATTTCATCCGGGCTCATCTGGCCGAGGGCCTTGCGGGCGGCCTCATAGCCCTGTTTGGCCTGGTATTCGTCCAGCCACACCGGCTGGCCGTCGTCGCGCAGACGCCAGGTGAGCGGGTGGGTCTCGGGGGCGCGAGGGGTGCGGTTGGCGGTGCCGAAGGAGGCGAGGGTCTTGCGCTGATCAAGGCTCATGGGTAAGCCTCCAGAGTCTTGAGCAGGCTGACGGGATCGAGCCCGCCATAGGTGTCGTCGTCGATCATCAGCGCCGGTCCCTTGTCGCAGTTGCCAAGGCAGCAGACCGGCAGCAGGGTGAAGCGGCCATCGGCGCTGGTCTGGCCGGGGGCGAGGTTCATCACCTCCTTGAGGCCGGCCAGCAGTTGTTCGTGGCCGTTGATGTAGCAGACCATGCTGTCGCAGACCCGGATGATGTGGCGTCCCACCGGCTGGCGGAAGATCTGGCTGTAGAAGGTGGCGACCCCCTCCACGTCGCTGGCGGGAATGCCAAGCTCGGCGGCGATGGCGTGAATGGCACCGTCGGGGACCCAGCCGCGGGCCTGTTGCACGATCTTGAGCGCTTCGATGCTGGCGGCGCGGGGATCTTCGTAGTGGTGCTTCTCGTGTTCGATGGCATCGCGTTCAGCCTGGCTCAGGACGAACTCGTCCCGGTTTCTGCTGCATGCCCCTTGCCCCTCTGGGGTCTGATTATGATGACACTGACATTGCTGGCTCATGACTTGACCTTTGGTGGCTTGTCCCTTTACTGCGCGTCTTGTCTGCCGCCCCCTTCGCGAAGGGGGCGACATGACTCAACGGTCCACATCCGACATAACGAAATCGATGCTGCCCAGGTAGACGATGAGATCCGATACCATGCTGCCCTTGATCACCGAGGGGATCTGTTGCAGGTGGGCAAAGCTCGGGGTGCGGATCCGGGTCCGGTAGCTCATGGTGGAGCCATCGCTGGTCAGGTAGTAGCTGTTGATCCCCTTGGTCGCCTCTATCATCTGCAGCGACTCGGCCGCCGGCATGACAGGGCCCCACGACACTTGCAGGAAGTGGGTGATCAGGGTCTCGATGTGCTGCAGGGTGCGCTCCTTGGGCGGTGGCGTGGTGAGGGGATGATCCGCCTTGAAGGGCCCTTCCGGCATGTTCTTCATGCACTGCTCGATGATCGCCATGCTCTGGCGGATCTCCTCGATGCGCACGGTAGCGCGGTCGTAGGCATCCCCATTGCTGCCCACCGGCACCTCGAAGTCGAACTGATCGTAGCCCGAATAGGGGCGCCATTTGCGCACGTCAAAGTTGAGACCGGTGGCCCGCAAGCCCGCTCCCGTGGTGCCCCAGGCGAGCGCCTGTTCGGTAGTGTAGGCGGCGACCCCTATGGTGCGCCCGCGCAAAATGCTGTTGCGCATCGCCGCCTTTTCATACTCCATCAGCCGCTTGGGCAGCCAGCTCAGCAGGTTGTCCTGGATGAGGCGCTGCCACCCTTGGGGCAGATCGTGAGCCACGCCGCCGATGCGGAACCAGGCCGGGTGCATGCGTGCCCCCGTGATGGCCTCGATGATTGTGTAGATGCGCTGGCGGTCGGTGAAGGTGAAGAAGACCGGGGTCATGGCCCCCACATCCTGGATATAGGTGCCGAGGAACAGCAGGTGGCTCTGGATGCGAAACAGCTCCGCCATCATCACCCGGATCATGTCGACCCGCTGCGGCACCTTGATGCCGGCGAGCTTCTCGACCGCCAGCACGTAGGGGAGGTTGTTCATCACGCCCCCCAGGTACTCGACCCGGTCGGTGTAGGGGATGTAGCTGTGCCAGGACTGGCGCTCCCCCATCTTTTCGGCGCCGCGGTGGTGATAGCCGATGTCGGGCACGCAGTTGCGGATCTCCTCGCCATCGAGCTGCAGCACCAGGCGAAACGCGCCGTGGGCGGAGGGGTGGTTGGGCCCCAAGTTGAGGAACATGTAGTCCTCGTTCTCGTTGCCGCGGGCCAGGCCCCACTCCTCGGGCTTGAACAGCAGGTTCTCCTGCTCCATGTCCTGCTTGGCGGCATCGAGCATGAAGGGATCGAATTCGGTGGCCCGCGCCGGGTAGTCCTTGCGCAGGGGGTGACCCTGCCAGCTTCTCGGCATCATGATCCGGGTCAGGTGGGGGTGACCGTCGAAGGTGATCCCCAGCAGATCCCACACCTCCCGTTCGTACCAGTTGGCGTTGGGGAACTGGCCGGTAATGGTGGGCAGGGTCAGATCGTTCTCCATCAGCGCCACCTTCAGCATCAGATCGCTGTTTCGCTCGATGGAGATGAGGTGATAGAAAACGGTGAAATCGCTTTGTGGCAACCCTTCCCGGTGGCTGCGCATCCGCTCGTCGGTAGCGCTCAAGTCAAACAGCATCACGAACGGGGAGGGAAGAGCGCGCAAGAAGCCCATCACGTCGAGCAGCAGCTCACGGGCGAGCCAGACCACGGGCACGCCGGTACGGGTGGTCTGCACAGTAAAACGCTCGGCACCGAAGCGGGCGAACAGTTCGCCTATCACCCTGGCATCCTGATGATCGCTTGGCTGCCACTGGGCCATGGTGTAGTTGTTTGGAAACTCTCGGGTCAATTTCATGGTCAGATCTCATCCGGCGTGCGCAGGTTGGTCACATTGATCCGCTCGCCACGCTTGCGCTCTTTTTCGGCCTGCATCTGGGGGCGGTAGATCCCCTGATCCCCCACCACCCAGGAGAGTGGCCGGCGCTCCTTGCCGATGGACTCCTGCAGTAACATCAGGGCCTGCAGGAAGGCTTCGGGGCGGGGGGGGCAGCCCGGAATGTAGACGTCGACCGGCAGGAATTTGTCGACCCCCTGTACCACGGAGTAGATGTCGTACATGCCACCCGAGTTGGCACAGGCCCCCATGGAGATGACCCACTTGGGCTCGAGCAGCTGCTCGTAGAGACGCTGAATGACCGGCGCCATCTTGATGAAGGGGGTGCCGGCTATCACCATGAAATCGGCTTGACGGGGAGAGGCCCGGATCACTTCGGCGCCGAAGCGGGCGACGTCGTGGGGGGAGGTGAAGGCGGTACACATCTCCACGTAGCAGCAGGAGATGCCGAAGTTGTAGGGCCACAGGGAGTTTTTGCGGCCCCAGTTGACCGTGTCTTGCAGCACCTCCTCGAGACGCCCCATCATGATGCCGCGTGTCGCCTCTTGTGCCAGCGGGTCATCGACGGTTTGTCGCTGCTCCTGGGGATAGCGCTCGATGGGCGCATCCGGATCTATCCGGGTCAGGGTGTACTTCATGGTGCAACCTCAAGGAAAGGATCTGTGATTCAGTCAGTTTTCTTGTCGTTTAGTGGTGCCTTGCGCGGCGACCAGTCCAGCGCACCGATGCGCCAGAGGTAGACCAGGCCGATGAGCAGCAAAACGATGAAAATGGTGGCCTCGATGAAGCCGACCCAGCCGGTTTCGCGCACCGACACCGACCAGGCAAACAGATAGAGCGCCTCGACATCGAAGATGACGAAGAACATGGCGACCAGATAGAACTTGGCGGAAAAACGCAGGCGGGCACTGCCGACCGAGTCGACACCGGATTCGAAGGGTTTGTTCTTGGTACGGCCGTAGGCGCGCCCCCCCAGTACGGCGGCAAGGCCGATCATTCCCAGGCAGAGGCAGATGGCAGCAATGACATAAATGGCAAAAGCCCAGTGTTGGACAGCAATATCGGCAAACATAGAGGTTTTCCCTAACCAAACTATTCATGCTACTTAACATTGATGTTACGTAGTATGACATTTCCGTACTGATTTACATGTCATTTTTGCCGCTTAATTATTAATCGACTGGTTGGATGTTAAAATTTGTTACGAACTTCAATTTTTTGATGAAAAGGTAGCAAATGAAAATGGCGAGACAGGGCGTGCGCCACCCAGCATCGATGAGTGTTTTAAATTGTGAGGGAGTTGTTGTTGAAGTTAACAAGGGGCGATATGGAGGACTGGAAGGCTCGAGCGGCATTCAGGAAAGTGACGCGGTTGATGCCTGTGTATTTATCAGGGTTTTAGCAGAGGAAGGGACTCTTCTGCTGCCTTGCCTTGGGAGAGGGTGATCTCGACCCTGCGGTTCGCCTGGCGGTGGGCAGGGGTGTCATTGGGATAGCGTGGCTGGGTGTCCGCCACTCCTTGGGCGACGATGCGTCTGGCGTCCAGTTTAGGGTTGCCGATCAGGGTCTGGACGATGGCGGCTGCCCGCAGCACCGACAGTTCCCAGTTGTTGCGATAGAGCTCCACCGGCGCTTGGGAGTTGTCGGTGTGCCCCGTTACTACCACCCGCCCCGGGATACCGGTAAGGATGGTGCCAATCTTGTTGACCAGGGGGATAAACTGGGGCTGCAGGAAGGCAGAATCCGAGGGAAACAGCGCCTTCTCGCCGATGCGGATCACCAGCTGGCTGCCGAGCTGCTCAATTTCCAGATCCTTGGATTCGATCTGTGACTTGAGCTGCTGCTCCAGCTTCTGCTTGGTTGCCTGCACCCACTCCTGCTCCTTGGCCTTGTAGGGCCAGTCATTGGTAGGACTCGGTTGTTCAGAGGGGCCTATGGTTTCGTTGATGGGATCGGCGGCTGCGGCATGCTCAACTTTGTCCAGGATCGTCTCTTTTGGCGGCTCGCCGGGGGCTGTCTTCGAGTCGGGCTCCTGGATCCCGGTTCCTCCCTGCATCACGGGGGAGCCGGCCGGCGGCGAGATGAGACCTATCTTGCCCAATGACTCGATAAAGCCCTGGATCAGCACCCGGGTTTCCGACTGCTTGGCCATGGCGAAGGAGTAGAGCACCACGAACAGGGCAAACAGCAGGGTCATGAAGTCGGCATAGGAGACCAGCCAGCGTTCATGGTTCTCCGGTGCTTCAGCCTTTTTCTTTTTCGCCACCATGTGCTCCCAGATAAGGTTCGAGGGTCACCTGCAGGCGAGCCTGGGATTCGCCGTCCACGATGCAGAGGATGCCGGTCAGGGTCATCTCCTTGTAGTGGCGGATCTGATGGGCGAACGCCTTGTAGCGGTTGCCGAAGGGCAGGAAAATCAGGTTGGCGGCGGAGACCCCGTAGATGGTGGCGATAAAGGCCACCGCGATGGCGCCCCCCAGTTTGTCCGGCGCATCCAGCAGGCCCATGGCGTGAATAAGACCGAACACGGCGCCGACGATCCCCATGGTCGGGCAGTAGCCTCCCATGGCTTCGTAGAATTTGACGGTCTGTTCGAGATCTTCCTGTTCGAACTCGATCTCGTTTTCCAGCACCTCGTGGATCTTTGTCTTCTCGTAACCGTCCACCATCATCTGTACCCCTTTTCTCAAAAAGGGATCCTTGATCTCCTCGATCATCCCCTCGAGGGCCAGCATGCCGCTGCGTCTGGCATTGCCGGCCAGGTTCTCCAGTAACTGGGCCTGCTCATGCAGATCGAGCTTGAGAGGAGAGAGCAGCCATTTGAAGCGTTTCATCGTGCTGCCAACGACCGAGAAGGGGAATTGCGTCAATGCGGCGCCTATGGTACCGCCGATGACGATGAGAAACGCTGGCAGGTCGAGCAGCGCACTGGGGTGACCGCCTTCGATCATGTTGCCGCCAAGGATGGCGATCAGTGCCAGTACCAGGCCGATCAAACTCATCTGTTACCCGTCCATGAATGGTGATAGTGGCTAGTGTAGCTACTTAAGTGTCAGTTTTTCAAAACGATATCCAATCGGTGAACAAATAAATGAGCGATGGTGGCGGGGGCAATGAAGGGAAGAAAAAACGAGCCCGGATGTGACACAAGGGGCGCAACGCCAAGGAGAGAAAAAGGGGAGAAACAAAGAAGCCGCACAAGGCGCGAGCGCCCCTTGTGCGGCCATCCTGATCACTGGTTACTTGACCACTTCCAGTGCGGGGAAGGGGTATTTCCCTTCACGCACGTCCTTGCTCGGGCCGTACATCCTCATGATGATGTAGGCGTCTTTCTCCGGGATGGGCAGCCAGTTGGGGTTGTTGGCATCCCCCTTGGCGCTCAGCTCTATGGTGTACATGCCATCGGCATCGGGCTTGAGGGTCCGGTCGCCACGGCTGTGGCGGTTGATGGCATTGTGCGCCATCAGCTTGTTGTCGGTGGCGTAGACGGTGAAGGACCAGAACTGGCTCACGTCCGGTGCCTTGAAGCGCATACGGTATTTCTTGCCGTTGGCGCCGTTGATGTTCTGGCCGTCCGACCCTTTTACCGATTGCAGGTAGACGGACTCTTCCGGCGGCAGCCCCCACTGGCCGAGATAGGTGCCTTCGGCAAACAGGTCACGCTTGCCATTTTGCAACTCGGCGCGGGTGCCCAGCAGCTCGCCGGCGTTGGTCATCTTGGGCGCCAGTTCGGCCAGGTAAGCCATGCCGAGTTTCTCACCCGTCTTGGCCGCCGCCGTCTGCTCCTTGGTGAAATCCTGTTTGCAAGGAGCCAGTCCTATGGCCTTGTACTGATCCAGCCACTGCTTGTCGGCCGTGCCCATGTCCCCTTCGCACAAGACGAAGTTGACCCGCTGCAGCCAGTCGGTCTTGGCCGGATCAGGCCATTGATGCACCTTGGGTTTGGGGCCCGGCACGCCCAGGTATTGGGAGAGGGTCCGGATGTTCCACTGATCCATGTAGCCGAGCGCTACCTTCTCGTCTTCCTTGCCGGTCGCCATGATGCGACCCATCAGTTTGACCAGGTTGGAGTTGACGCGAATGACCTCGGTCACGCTGGCGGGCACTTCCCCCTGCCAAGTGTTGGAGGCAAACATGAAGCGACCGCCTTTCTCACCGCGCAGACGGGAGCCGATCATGGAAGTGGTGTAGTGGCCCATGTCCATGGTGTGCAGGATCCAGTAACGGCCCTTGTCCATGTCGGGCACGCTGACGATCACCGGCTCGGCACTGACATCCAGCCACCCTTGCAGATGCAGGGTGTCGTTGTTGATGGTCGGGTGAGAGGTATAGGTGTCGTCTGCGATGTGACGAATATTCTGGAATCGATTAAGGGGCGTATCGGTTTTTACTGCGGTTTCATAAAAAAACTTGTATGCCTCGTCCATTGAGTAGGCATAAATAAAGGCATCCTTCGCCATCTCGTCACTTATTTTTGCGTAGGCCGGCAATGCAGTCATCGCACACAACGAAACAGCCAAAACTGTTTTTCTAATCATGATGCTCTCCGTGTTGTAAAAACTCAGCCATCAAGAATGCTGATTTATCCCATGTGACATGAAGCGAACCATCTCACGCAAACAGCATTGCATGATTATGCTTGGGCGTCCATGCGTGAAATTCAGCCACCACAGGCAAATGATAAATTAGTCATCATCTATTCCTGTCATCAGGGGGGCAGCCCGGAAAGGTGCTAGGCGTCATCATGTCGGGGCACATAATCAAACACCTGAAATGCTCATAGTTGCTGGCTGGAGGAGTCAGCCGCGCTGGATCACCGGCATAGGCATGCTTTACCAGACTGGCTGATCAACTGCTGCGTGGGGTGTAGATACAATCAAATGGGGAAGAGGGTGATAATTATTTTCTAGGTGGCAATAAAACCCAAGCATTTCCTGAAGACCTAATAAAGCTTAAGAATGTTGTCAGACTATGGAGTAAGACGGTTTATTTTATTTAAATTCGAGTCGACACCCTGAATAAAACCTGTTTTTATAGCCTTGTTGTGGACATTTTATGGTTTGCAACATTTCTGCGCCCAGTTTAATTATCATCAACCTCTTTTGAGCCAATAACACTTATATATCGGTGGGTTTTGCGAGCATCGGGGTTGTGTGACACCGGAGCCTTGGACGGCAAGGCTGTGGCTGGAGTATGGCTGCCGGGGTGAGGGAGTGATGATTCGCCACTGCGTGGCTCACCATAGGTGGGCCCTTTCAAATTTGGCTCTGGGTCGGGATTGATTCACGCCATCCCTGGCGCACGCCCTGCGGGCGGCCTCTGGTCATCCAAGGCGGGCTATCCTGCCCGCCTGTCGAACAGAGGTCGAACCAAGCCGCCCATCATCGAATAAAGCAAAAGGCCCCGTCTTGCGACGGGGCCTTTTGCTTTAT
>NZ_CDCG01000020.1:543-901 GCF_000819845.1 Aeromonas enteropelogenes | reverse complement strand
CAGGGCCAGCAGGGCACTGTCGACGAGCAGGGGCATCAGGTCCGGCAGCAGCACCAGCCAGTGCTGGCCGCTCCACTGGCTTGGCCACAGATCCGGGAAGGACCAGCGCCGCGCCAGCGACCAGAGCAGCAGGGCCGCCAGCACCGCCAGATTGATGGCAAACATGGCGGCCACACAGAGGCCGGTCAGCCTGGCCGCCAGGGGGCGCGATGTGCGGCGCTGTCCGTCGAGCCAGATCTGCTTGGCATACCTCTGATGGGCCCACTCCAGCAGCCTCAGCGCCGCCAGCAGCAACAGGCTGATGGCCAGCAGCAGCAGGGCGCCGCTGGCGGTGACGCCGCGCCAGCCAAGATCCGGA
>NZ_CDCG01000020.1:0-186 GCF_000819845.1 Aeromonas enteropelogenes | reverse complement strand
CGCGCCAGCCAAGATCCGGATCTTGATACCAGAGCCACAGCCTGACCGCCAGCGGAGCGGGAGCATCCGGGCCCAGCAACTGGGCGAGATCCACCACCGCCACCCCGTAGACGGCGACCGCATAGAGTGGCAGGCGCAGGGCGGGCCAGAGGGCGGGCAGCAGCAGGCGCCACCAGATCTGGGGGG
>NZ_CDCG01000019.1 GCF_000819845.1 Aeromonas enteropelogenes | reverse complement strand
CGATTTGAGCAACAACGCCATTTTCAACACATAAAGCGCTCAGGCGAGGCGGGGGCGCTACTGTGCCGCCAGTCCTTTCAATACCAACTGCCGCCCCTCTGGCGTGAGCGAGCCCATCAGACTAAGCACCAGCTGGTTGGTGGTCTTGGCCGAGAGGCTCTGGGTATGCACGAACGACAAGGTGGCCACCCAGCTGTGGCCACATTCGGCATCGGTGCACTGGCAGTAGAGATCCGAGACATCATCGCTCAGTCGGTTGGTCTTGGTCATGCGGCCCCGCTGGCCACACACTTTGCAATAAACCCGCATTACGCCCCCTTTTCTATCCAAATCAACAGCCTATCTTGCCATATGGAATACTGTTTGTTTATACAGCTGGACCGATATTCTCCCGAAAATCGACCCAGAGGGAGCGAGGGAGTCCCGCGCTGTTGATGGCATACTGGATAAGCTCGCACAGCGGCAACACCTCGTTGCGGGCATAGGTCGCATCGTACTTCTCGGGATCCCCGAGCCCTCCCCCGCCATTGGTCGGGATGATGCCAGCCAGCGCTGCCGGAAAACGGTGGCTGGTCAATACATCCTGGGCGGTGATCCCCTTGATGGCCGCGAACTCGTCTTTGGTGGCGATATCCCCCACCGGGATCAGCTTGATGCCATCGGGTTTGCCGTCCGGGATGTTCACGAACATGGGGCGAAAGTTCCCTACCCCCTTGCTGCTCGCAATCATCTCCTTCATCTCCTCTTCCGTGTCATCGTCCATGTTCGGATCGGTGGCGTAGAAGATGAAGCCCATGTGGGCGCCGTTGAGGAAGTATTTGCGCCGAAACAGAGTGGCATCCTGGTTGAGCAGTGCCGACTGCAGGCCGCCCAGGTAGTCAGGCATACCGTAGATCTGCTGCTCGGGGTCGTGCTGGGCCAGCCAGATGACATCCTCCGGCCGGTAAATCAGGTTCGGCTGCCCTGCTGCAGGTAGACAAAGCAGCCATCTTCGCGCCGGCGCAGCTAGACGCTGGAGAGCGGGTACAGCCCGGCGTTGTTGCCCAAATCGATGCAGCTTGAATGGAACTAACTGAGGACTTGGTGATCTGATCACCACCATCCTCTTCAAGTCTGCATCATGGGCACGTCGCTTCACCCCATC
>NZ_CDCG01000018.1:384867-428066 GCF_000819845.1 Aeromonas enteropelogenes | reverse complement strand
GGCGGGGGAAGGCCTGCTGGCTGGGGGCCGGGCCGCGGCCATCCAATCGGATAAAGGAGTGCAATCATGACCCAGCACCAGGATGCGGCTGCCGGCAAGGGAAAGCGCGGCCGAGAAGGAGAAGCGGGCAAGATAGTGCTGGTGGACCCCATCTCTTTTCGCGGCGGCTCCAAGGTGGCCACCGAGGTGATGCTGGACGAGCTGGCCGGGCGATTTTCTGAGCTGGCCTGCCATGTGCTGACCCAGGATCCCGACTCCTGGCCCCGTTGCCGGCACCACAGGCTCTGGCTCCCTTCCTGGTTGCGGGGGCGCGAATCCGGGGCCGGTTATCTGCTCAAGCAGGGCTGGCAGACCCTGATGATCCTGGCGCTCTGCTGGCGATTGGGGCAGGTGCGCTGCCTGCTGGCTGCCTCCGGCCCCGGGGTGGATCTGTGCAGCTACTGGGCGGCCCGGGTGCTCGGCATTCCCGTGGTGCAGCTTATCCATGGCCCGGTTGGCTGCTCCGGACTCTCGGCACGCGCCCTGTGGCGTGCCAGCCAGGTCTGTTATCTCGAGAGCTGCCGCCCCTCCCTTGGCGTCCTTTTACACCGGCTCGGCGAGTCGGCGTTTCCCGCTCACTGGCAACCTTTCACCAATGGCCTCGGTGATGAGCAGTGGCCGACGGCCACCCGGGGCGGTCCCCGCATCCTGTGGGCGGCTTCCCTGCTGCGCTGGAAGGGGCTCGAGACCATGCTGGCGGCCCATCAGGCCATGAGCGGGCCGCGCCCCGAACTGGAGGTCTGCTACCTGCAGCCAAAGGGAACCTTGCAGCCCTGCAGCCAACCGAGACCGGATCTGCCCGATACCCGCTGGCATGCCAATCCCGCCAATCTGGACGAGATCCGCGCCCGCTGCGGCATCTTCGTCTCGACCAGCCATCAGGAACCGTTCGGCCTCTCCATTCTGGAGGCGATGGCTGCCGGCCTGTGTGTGGTGATCCCCGCCGACGGGGCCTGGTGGGACAGGCAGCTTGGTGACGGCATCCATTGCTGCAAATACCTGCCGGGAGATGCGGAGGATCTGGCTCGAGTCCTTGGTGCCTTGCAGGCGGATCCGGCGCGGGTCAGCGCGCTTGGTGCCAACGCCCGCCAGCTGGCAGGCGCCGGTTATCGCGCGGGGCAGGCTTACGCCTGCGTGGTGGACGGCTGGGAGAGGTTGCTTCGCTGATAAAAAGCAATCAGCGTGCTGTTGCGCAACATATTTAAAGGGGGCGAAAGTGCAACCAGATAATAGTGCACGCTTCCATGAAACAAGAATTATTATCAATGTCATGAGGGGCGTTCTATCTATTTACGCCCTGGTCAATCCGGCAAGGTGACGTGAAGGTAAATGTTTCTGTTTCAGGTGTTAACATCCATGTTTTTCAATGGTTAACAGCCAGGTTATAAAAAAGTTTAAATGATTGTCTGCTCTCCTGAAGGCCAACCTTTATTCACGCTGAAAATTTGAATGCTGATGCATTTTATTGCCGATGAGATCCCCTATAGCTGCCTCTTAATATCTACTATTCATGGTTGTCGCCCTCATCTGGAGCCGTTTGTTAGAGGAAGGGAAGTCGTGTCAGGATGCTATAGACGTCAGGTTTGGCAAGGTATGCGGCGCTGTCCTTCAGTCATGGAGTGAGGTGGCGCAAGCCCTGGCTGGGGGCGGTGGCATATATGCAGCATAATGGCTAAAGGTATATATCAGTAGCCAGTTAAGGCAAGAAAACAGTCTGTTAAATAAGCCTGTTTGAACCACTTCATGCAGTGTTAAATAAAATAAAAAAGAACAAGTTTTGTCTCTTTGATTAATTAATTAATATCCAATTAAAATTATAAAAACCACGAGGCATTAAGTATCCCTTTGGGGGTAAATGAGGTTATTTGTGATGTAACTCGCCCGGAATATATGGGTAACCCCAAGGGAATTGATGGAGATCAATATAGCAGGGGGAGTGAATCCTTAGCATTTCCGTTACTAAGCATTTAAACAAGTGCTCACAAACGGGAATAAGAAGAATGGTCGAGGATAATTTTTTATCGGCTCATGGAATTAGTCGCCGTGATTTTATGAAATTGTGCGCCGGGATGGCCGCAACCCTGGGATTAAGTCAACATGCGGTGGCCCAGATGGCCACGGCACTCACCAGCCCCGAGCGGCCTCCGGTGATCTGGATCGGCGCGCAGGAGTGTACCGGTTGTACCGAATCGCTGCTCCGTGCCACTCACCCCACCATAGAGAACCTGATCCTCAACACCATTTCGCTCGAGTATCACGAGGTGCTCTCGGCGGCCTTTGGTCATCAGGCGGAACAGAACAAGCACAACGCCATCGAGCGTTACAAGGGCAAGTACGTGCTGGTGGTGGATGGCTCCATTCCGCTCAAGGATGGCGGCATCTACTGCATGGTGGCCGGTGAGCCCATCGTCGATCACATTCGCCGCGCCGCAGCCGACGCGGCTGCCGTCATCGCCATCGGCTCCTGCTCCGCCTGGGGCGGGGTACCCGCCAGCGGTGGCAACCCCACAGGCGCCGTGAGCCTGGAAGAGGCCCTCGGCAATATCGGCACTCCCATCATCAATATTCCGGGTTGCCCGCCCAACCCCCACAACTTCCTCACCACGGTGGCCTACTACATCACCTACGGCAAGCTGCCGGCGCTGGATGCTAAGAAGCGCCCGTTGTTTGCCTACGAGCGGCTCATCCACGAGAACTGCGAGCGTCGCCCCCACTTCGATGCCGGCCGCTTTGCCAAGGAGTTTGGCGACGAGGGTCACCGTCAGGGCTGGTGCCTCTATCACCTGGGCTGCAAGGGCCCCGAAACCTACGGCAACTGCTCGACTCTGGAGTTTTGCGACATCGGCGGCGGCATCTGGCCGGTGGGCATCGGCCATCCTTGCTACGGCTGCAACGAGCAGGGGGTGGGTTTTAGCAAGGGGATCTTCCAGCTTGCCAAGGTGGAAAATCCCACCCCACGGGCAGAGAAGCCCGATGTGGCCATCCAGGAAGGGGGGCACATCACCCCGACGGCCAGCGGCCTCATCGGTGGCGCCCTCGGGGTGCTGGTCGGGGTGAGTCTGATGACGGTGCGTGAACTCGGACGCCAGCAGAAGCGCCACGAAGCCGGGCAGCACCCATCACGGGAGGAGTAACCGTGAACAGACGCAATTTCCTCAAATTCGCCTCAGTCGGTGCACTGGCGGCGGGCACCACCGTCTCCGGCAACGCTCTGGCGGGCGCCCAGAACAACCCGCCCATCCCCGGGGCGTTGGGCATGCTGTACGACTCCACCCTTTGCGTCGGCTGTCAGGCCTGCGTGGCGGAGTGCCAGCGCCTGAACGGCAACCCGGCCAATCCGGCCGGCGATCAGATCTGGTCCAACAACGACAAGCTGACCCCCTACACCAACAACATCATCCAGGTGTGGCGAAGTGGCACCGGGGAGCACAAAGATCAGCTGGTGGATGGTTACGCCTACATCAAGAAGCAGTGCATGCACTGCGTCGATCCCAACTGTGTCTCCGTCTGCCCGGTGCAGGCCCTTAAAAAGGATCCCAAGACCGGCATCGTCCACTACGACCCGGACGTCTGTACCGGTTGTCGCTACTGCATGGTGGGCTGCCCCTACGACGTACCCAAATACGAGTACGACAACCCGCTGGGCGCCATTCACAAGTGCGAGCTGTGCAACCAGAAGGGGCTTGAGCGGATCGATCAGGGCAAGCTGCCCGGCTGTGTCGAGGTGTGCCCCACCGGCGCCGTCATCTTCGGCACCCGTGAAGAGCTGCTGGCCGAGGCCAAGCGCCGTCTGCTGGCGCCCCCCGGCAGCGAATACGCCTATCCACGCCAGACCCTGCAGGCCAATGACCCTTACCTGCACCAAGTGCCCAACTACCAGCCCTACGTCTATGGCGAGAAAGAGGGCGGCGGCACCCAGGTGCTGGTGCTGGCCGGCGTGCCCTACACCAAGCTCGACATGCCCGATCTGCCGGAGCTCTCTTCCGGCGCCCGCTCCGAGCATATCCAGCACACCCTCTACAAGGGGATGGTGCTGCCCATGGTGGTGCTGACCGGACTCTCGGTGCTGATCCGCCGCAATACCAAGAAGAACGGCCACGATCACCACCATGATGCAGGCCACGATCAGGGTAGTGACAAGGGAGGCAAGGATCATGAGTAATCACAAGGCGCATCCGCTCGGCGGCAAGCTGGTCAGCTGGCCGGTGCTGGTGCTGGCGCCCTTCGCCGTGCTGTGCGGCATGCTGATCTTGAAGCGGCTGTTTTTCGGACTGGGCTCGGTTACCGATCTCAATGGGGGCTACCCCTGGGGTCTGTGGATCTCCTTTGATCTGCTGATCGGTACCGGTTTCGCGTGCGGTGGCTGGGCGCTGGCCTGGGCCGTCTACGTCTTCAACCGGGGCGAGTATCACCCCCTGGTGCGTCCGGCGCTGCTGGCGAGCCTCTTTGGTTATTCCCTGGGGGGGCTCTCCATCACCATCGACGTGGGTCGTTACTGGAACCTGCCGTACTTCTACCTGCCGGGTCACTTCAACACCTCCTCGGTGCTGTTCGAGACGGCGGTCTGCATGACCATCTACATCGGTGTGATGGCCCTGGAGTTCGCCCCCGTGCTGCTGGAGAAGTTCGGCTGGAAGACCTCCATGGCGCGGCTCAACAAGATCATGTTCTTCATCTTGGCGCTCGGGGCCCTGCTGCCCACCATGCACCAGTCCTCCATGGGCTCCCTGATGATAGTGGCGGGGGAGAAGATCCATCCGCTCTGGCAAAGCTACGAGCTGCTGCCGGTCTTCTCGCTTCTGACCGCCTTCATCATGGGCTTCTCCATCGTGGTGTTTGAAGGATCCCTGGTGCAGGCGGGACTGGCGGGGCGCGGCCCCAACGAGAAGCCGCTCTTCTACAAACTGACCCAGGTGATCGACATCTTCCTGATCCTGTTTGTGGCCCTGCGCTTTGCGGAGATCGTCATCCACGACAAGTCGGAGTATCTCTCCGAGTGGAGTCGCTACTCCATCATGTTCTGGAGCGAGATTGCGCTGATGATCTTCCCGCTGCTGGTGTTCCACTGGGACAAGAGCCGCCGCGACTCGCGCATGTTGTTCCTGGGGGCCCTCAGCATGTTGCTGGGCTCGGCCCTCTGGCGACTGGATTACTCCCTGCTCGCCTTCAACCCCGGCAATGGCTATCACTACTTCCCCAGCACCGAGGAGGTGCTGATCTCCCTTGGCTTCGTTGCCATCGAAGTGTGTGCCTATTTGCTGCTGATCCGGCTGTTGCCGGTACTGCCATCACTTGAACGTGTTCACCAAGATTATCAGGCCCGAGGGAAAGCCAACGTATGAGCCAACGTATCACCATAGACCCCATCACCCGCATCGAGGGGCACCTGCGTATCGACTGTGAAATCGAAGGCGGAAAAGTGACCAAAGCCTGGTCATCCGGCACCATGTGGCGCGGGATGGAAGAGATCGTCAAGGGCAACGACCCGCGCGACGCCTGGATGATAGTGCAGCGCATCTGCGGGGTGTGCACCTCCATTCACGCCATCGCCTCGGTGCGGGCGGTGGAGAACGCCATCGGCGCCAAGGTGCCGGTCAATGCCCAGTACATCCGCAACCTCATCATTGCGGCCCACAACATTCACGATCACATCGTCCACTTCTACCAGCTCTCGGCGCTGGACTGGGTGGACATCACGGCGGCCCTGCAGGCCAACCCGCAGAAGGCGGCGGACATGCTCAAGGGGGTATCGACCTGGTCCCTCAACAGCGCCGATGAGCTGACCAAGGTGCAGGACAAGATCCGCGCCCTGGTGGCAAGCGGCCAGCTCGGCATCTTCGCCAACGGCTACTGGGGTCACAAGGAGATGAAACTGAGCCCGGAGGTGAACCTCATCGCCGTGGCCCACTACCTGCAAGCCCTGGAGTGCCAGCGCGATGCCAACCGCATCGTCGCCATCCTGGGGGGCAAATCCCCCCACATCCAGAACCTGGCGGTGGGCGGTGTCGCCAACCCCATCAACCTGGATGCTCCGAGCGTGCTCAACCTCGAGCGCCTCATGTATGTGAAGAGCTTCATCGATCGCCTCGGCGAGTTTATCGAGCAGGTCTACAAGGTGGACGCCGCCATCATCGCCGCCCACTATCCCGAGTGGCTGACCCTGGGGCAGGGGGCCAAGCACTACCTGAGCGTGCCTGAGCTCCCCACCGACGGCAACGGCGGCAGCTTCCTGATGCCGGGCGGTTACATCAAGAACGGCGATCTGGCGAACTATCGCCCCATCGAGAGTCACCAGGATGCCTGGCTGATGGACGGCATCGCCGAGAGCAACAAGCATGCCTGGTACCAGGATGACGAACCCCTCAAGCCCTGGGAGGGCAAGACCGAGCCGAACTACACCGGCTGGCAGGATGACGGCAAGTACTCCTGGGTCAAATCCCCCACCTTCTACGGCAAGGTGGTGGAAGTAGGGCCGCTCGCAGACCTCTTGGTGAAACTCGCGGCCAAGCACCCGGATACAGTGGCGCATTTTGATCAGCTCAATGGTGTCTACAAGACCCTCACCGGGGCGGCCATCAAGCCCGAGCAACTGCACTCCACCATGGGGCGCATCATCGGCCGGGCGGTGCGCTGCTGCGTGCTCAAAGACACCCTGGCGCACCAGTGGCAGGCGCTGGTGGAGAACATCGGCAAGGGGGACACCACCGCCTATATCAAGGCGGAGATCCCGGCGGACAAGGAGTTTCGTGGCGTGGGCTTTGAAGAGGCCCCGCGCGGCATGCTCTCCCACTGGGTGGTCATCAAGGAGGGCAAGATCGCCAACTATCAGGCGGTGGTGCCCTCGACCTGGAACTCGGGGCCGCGCAACTTCAACGACGAGCCAGGCCCCTACGAGCAGTCCCTGGTGGGCACCCCGGTGGCCGATCCCGCCAAGCCTCTCGAGGTGGTGCGCACCATCCACTCCTTTGACCCCTGCATGTCCTGCGCGGTCCACGTGGTGGATACCCAAAATGGCGACGTGACCCAGGTGAAGGTGCTGTGATGAATACCCTGATCCTGGGAGTGGGCAACCTGCTCTTGAGCGACGAGGCAGTGGGGGTGCGCATCGTCGAGGCGCTGGGGCGCGAATACCGCTTCGCCCCCGGTATCGAGCTGCTCGACGGCGGCACCGCCGGCATGGAGCTGCTGGAGGCGATGGCGAGCCGCGATCACATCATACTGGCGGACGCGGTGCGAAGCGGCAATCCCCCCGGCACCGTGGTGACCCTGAAGGATGAGGAGATCCCGACCCTGTTTGGCCGCAAGATCTCCCCCCACCAACTGGGGCTGGCGGACGTGCTCTCTGCACTGCATATGACGGGGGAGTCGCCCAAGCGGCTCACCCTGATCGGGGTCGAACCCGAGTCCCTCGAACCCCATATCGGCCTCACCCCCGTGGTGGCGGCCGCGATGGAGGAGGCCAAGGGGCGGATTTTGACCCTGCTGGCCGAGCTCGGTACCCCGGCCATTGCGCTCTCTGAAGAGGAGCGGGCAGAGATGCACAAGGAGGGCCTATGGCGCAGTCCCATTTAAGCGAGGCGCCCGCCGACGTGGCCGAGTTTGCCGGTTTTGCCGAAAACCCGGCTCCCTTGCTGGTGGCCCAGTACCAGCGCATCGCCCGGGACGAGATGCAGACACTGCCCTTTTATCGCCAGGGCATACCGGTTGTGGCCGAGTGCGTGGCGTTTGAGGGGCAGTGGCTCGGCTGCGTGCTCACCCCCTGGATGCTGAGCGTGGTGGTGCTGCCCGGGGCGGATCAGCTCTGGCCGCTGCGCCCCGTCGCCTCGCGCCTGGCGCTGCAACTGCCCTGCGGCAACATGACCTTTATGGTGGGGGAGTTGCCCGAGACGGGGCAGCTGCTGGCCTGCTCGCTCATGTCCCCCCTCGATCCCCACCTGGGGGCCGACGAGGGGCGGGCACTGGTGAGCAGCACCCTCAAGATGCTGCTCTCGCTGCCGGTGCAACAGGGCGGTGGCACCGTGGATCTGGGGCGCCGACGGCTGTTTGGTGGCCGGCGCCTGCCGGGTGCCGCTGGCGCCGAGCGTTAGGTTTCATCCGTCATCAGGTTTAGAATAGGGGCCGTTTTGGCCCCTCACTCGCATCTTTCGCCGGCGAATTGTTGCCCGCGATGAGTGACAAAACAGAGAAGGGATCACATGACAATGCAAGGTTATGATCAGGTCAGCGGTTTGCGTCGCGGCGCAGCCGCCCTGTTGGCTCTGTTGCTGGGGGTTGGCTCTCAGGCCGTCCTGGCTGCCTCACAACCCGTCCCCGCCGAGCTCAAACTCGCCATCGGTAGCGAACCCACCGAAGGGTTTGACCCCCTGCTTGGCTGGAGTCACGGCAGCTACCTGCTGCTGCACAGCCCACTGCTCAAGCAGAATGCAGACTTGAGCTGGCAGGGCGTACTGACCGAGTCGGTGATCCCGAGCAAGGATGGCAAGGGGTGGCTCGTCACCTTGAAACCCAACTTGAAATTCTCCAACGGCGCGCCGCTCACCGCCGAGGACGTGGCCTTCACTTACAACAGCGCGGCCAAAGGCGGCGGCAAGATCGACATGGGCAACTTCGTCTCGGCCAAAGTGGTGTCGCCCACCCAGGTGGAGATTGCCTTGAGCGCCCCCCAGAGTACCTTCGTCAACGTGTTGGGCTCTTTGGGTATCGTCTCGAAGAAGGATTACGATCCCAAGGCTTACGCCCGCCATCCCGTCGGCGCCGGTCCCTACCGGCTGGTGAGCTTTTTGCCCGGCCAGCAGCTGGTGGTGGAGGCGAATCCCTATTACGCCGGTGGCAACAACGACTTCAAGCGGCTGGTGTTCGTCTTTATCGATGAAGAGAGCGCTTATGCCGCCGCCCGGAGCAGTCAGCTCGATCTGGTGCGCATCGCTCCTTCGCTGGCCCCCACAGTGCCCGACAGCCTCAAGCTCTGGGTGCGCCCGAGCGTGGAGAACCGCGGCATCGTCTTCCCCATTCCGCCTGCGGGTAGCAAGGATGCCAATGGCAACCCCGTCGGCAACGACGTGACCTCGGATGTGGCGGTGCGCAGGGCCATCAACTATGCCATCGATCGCAAGCTGCTCGCCGATCAGTTGCTGGAAGGGCACGCCATCCCTGCCTACAGCGCGGTGGAGGGGCTGCCCTGGCAGGGCAAGGCGACCGCTTTCAAGGATGGGGATGTCGCCCGTGCCAACGCCCTGCTGGATGAGGCGGGCTGGCAGGTAGGGGAAGACGGCATTCGCCGCAAGGGCTCCCGGCGCGCCGCCTTCACCCTCTGGTATACCAGCGGCGACAGCACCCGGCGGGATCTGGCCGAGGCGGTGCGGGCCATGCTCAAACCCATCGGCCTTGAGGTGAGCCTCAAGTCCGGCAGCTGGGAACAGGTGGAACGCGAGATGCACGCCAATCCTGTGCTGATGGGGTGGGGGAGCCTGGATCCCATGGAGCTCTATCACCACTACCAGAGCGCCTCTGCCGGGGTGGAGTTCTACAACCCGGGTTATTACCAAAATCCGGTGGTGGATGCTCATCTCAAGCAGGCGCTGGATGCCCCCGACTGGCAGGCGGCGGTGCCGTTCTGGCAGCAGGTGGAGTGGGATGGCAAAACCGGCGCCGGAGTGCAGGGGGATGCCGCCTGGGCCTGGCTGCTCAATGTGCAGCACACCTATCTGGCCAATAGTTGCATCGACCTTGGCAAGGGGGCGCCGGAGATCCACGGCAGCTGGTCTTTGCTGGGCAACCTGCAAGATTGGCGGTGGACGTGCCGCTAAGTTCGTTTGCCATGCTGAAAATGGCGAGCAAAGCCCTGCTGCGTCTGGCAGGGCTCCTGTGTCTGGTATCGCTCGGGACCTTCGTGCTCCTGAGCTATTCCCCCATCGATCCCGTCAAGGCCTATATCGGCAACGATCTGTTGCACGTGCCCCCCGAGCAGTACGCCCGCATCGCCGCCCGCTGGGGGCTGGATCAGCCCCTGTGGTTGCGCTACTGGCACTGGTTTACCCAGGTGCTCAAGGGGGATCTGGGCTACTCCATGCTCTACAACGCGCCTGTGGGTGAGGTGATCGGCAGTCGCTTTGCCGCCTCCTTCCTGCTGCTGGGGGGTGCCTGGTTGCTGTCGGGCTCGCTGGGCATATTGCTGGGCCTGTGCGCCGGTCGTTACCTCAACCGCTGGCCGGATCGCCTCATCTGCCGTTTTGCTTACCTGCTTGCCTCCCTGCCCACCTTCTGGGTCGGCCTCTTGTTGCTGGCGCTGTTTGCGGTGCACTGGCCTTGGCTTCCGGTCTGCTGCGCCTGGACCCCGGGTCTGTCGGCTGATGAGGTGGACTGGGCCATGCGAGCTAGGCATCTGGTGTTGCCGGTGGCGACCTTGACCCTGCTGGGACTTGGCAATATCGCCCTGCACACCCGGGGGCGGGTGGCCGAGGTGCTGGAGAGCGACTTTATTCGCTACGCCCGCGCGCAAGGGGATGGCGGTTGGCCCATGCTGCGCTTTCACGTGCTGCGCCACGCCCTGACCCCGGCCCTCTGCCTGCAGTTTGCCTCGCTGGGTGAGCTGATTGGCGGGTCGCTGCTGGCGGAGAAGGTCTTCGCCTACCCGGGGCTAGGTCAGGCCACCGTGGATGCGGGGCTGAGGGGGGATATCCCCCTGCTGATGGGGATAGTGCTCTTTTGCACCCTGCTGGTTTTTTTGGGCAACAGTGCCGCCCGCCTGCTGGTGGCACGCATGAATGTCGGTTGGGAGGGGGAGCATGCTGTTTAATCCGCTTCCCTCCTTGCTGCGTCTGGGGTTTGCGCTGGTTGCCCTGGCGCTGCTGGCCGGTTACGGCTGGGGGCTTTCGGCCCACGAGGTGCCCATGGATCTGCTGGCCCGCCATCAGCCGCCGTCGCTGGCTCACTGGTTCGGGACCGACCAAATGGGGCGGGATCTTTGGCAACGCGCCTTTCAGGGCACCCTCACCAGCCTCGAACTTGGTCTTGGCACGGCCCTGTGCAGCGGCCTGCTGGCCATGGTGGCGGCGAGTGTCTCGCTGGTTCACCCGCGCTGTGATGTGGCGGTGCGGCTGGTCATCGACGCCATGCTGGCATTGCCCCATATGCTGCTGCTGATCCTTATCTGCTTCACCGTGGGGGGCGGCATGCGCGGGGTGATCCTGGCGGTGGCGCTGACCCACTGGCCCAAGCTGGCACTCATTCTTTGCGCCGAGGCACGGCGCATCGCCAGCAGCGACTATATGATCCTGGCCCGTTGCCAGGGGATGGGGTCCTGGCGCCGCTGGCGGGCCCACCTGCTGCCTGGACTCTTGCCCCAGTGGTTTATCGGCACCCTGTTGATGTTCCCCCACGCTGTGCTGCACAGCGCCGCCCTGAGTTTTCTCGGGTTTGGCCTCTCGGCCCACGAGGCCTCGCTGGGTCTGCTGCTGGCCGATGCCCTGCGTTATCTCGCCGGGGGCGGCTGGTGGCTGGCCCTCTTCCCCGGTCTGATGCTGCTGTTGCTGGTGCTGCTGTTTGATCAGGCCACCCGCGCCCTGCAGCGGCTCTGGTTTGGGGGGGATACATGCTGATATTTGATACCGCCATCTGGCGTCAGCACAGTCTGGTTGGCGCTCTTCCTCAGTTTCATTATGTTGTCGCTGGCGCTGCAGTTCGATCAGGTTACTCGCGCGCCCTGCAGCGGCTCTGGTTCGGGGGGGAGGGGTGCTGATCCCGCCGTGCGGCCTTGCCCTGATCAAGGGGCGGCAGGGCAACCATCCAACTGTTTTTGGGAGTAAACGATGCTGACCTTCGACAAGGTGACCATAGAGGCGGCCCACTACTCCTGGTGGGGGCGGCGCCAGTGGCGACCGCTGCTGACCGATATCAGCCTGCAACTGGCCCCCGGCGAAATCGTCGCGCTGGTGGGGGGGAGCGGTGAGGGCAAGAGCCTGCTGCTGCAAAGCGCGCTCACCCTGCTGCCGGACAACCTGCGCATGCGCGGCACCATTGCCCTCGACGGCGATCCCCTGTGCGACGAGAGTCGGGCCCGCCTGCGCGGTCACACCCTCTGCTATGTACCGCAGGGGGTGAGCGCCCTCAATCCGCTGCTGACGGTGGAGCGCCAGCTGGGCCGTGCTGCCAGGTTGTGCGGCCAGCGCGGTTCCCGTGAGCAACTTGGCGCGCAGCTTGCGCGCTACCAGCTACCCCCCGCGACCCTGGCGCGCTATCCGCGCCAGCTCTCCGGCGGCATGGCCAAGCGCATCCTGGCCTGCACCGCGGCCTTGAGCGGCGCCCGCTTTATCCTGGCGGACGAGATCACCGCCTGGCTCGACGAGGAGCTGGCTTGTCAGCTGCTGGCCCAGTTGCGGGAGATCGCCAGCCAAGGCAGCGGCATCCTCTGGGTTACCCACGATCTGGCGCTGGCCTCGCGCTTTGCCGATCGCATCGTGGCGCTCCATCGGGGGCGGGTGAGCGATACCTTGAGCAGCCACCACCTGCGCCAGGGGCAGGGCAGCGAGATGCTGCGGGATCACTGGCAGGCATTGCCGGAGTTCAACGCGCTCTTTTCTGCGCCGGAGGCGTCCTGATGTTTGAAGTACGAGATCTGACCGTGCGTCAGGGGGATCGCGCGCTCTGGCAGGCGATGAGCCTCACCATCCAGGCTGGCGAGCGAGTGGGGATTTCCGCCCCGAGCGGCCATGGCAAGACCACCCTCGGACGGGTGCTGGCGGGCTGGCAGCCGGCGAGCGAGGGGACCCTGCTGCTCGATGGCAAGGCGATTCCACGGCAATGGAAGGGCTACCACCCCATCCAGCTGGTGCCCCAGCACCCCGAGCTCACCTTCAATCCCCACCGCAGCACGGGCCAGGCGCTGTGGGATGTGTGGCGCCCCGACGAGGCCATGCTGGCCCGTTTTCTGGTCAAACCCGAATGGCTTGGCCGAAAGCCCGGTCAGCTCTCCGGCGGCGAGCTGGCCCGTATCGCCCTGCTGCGGGCTCTCGATCCCCGCACCCGGCTGCTGATCGCCGACGAGGTGACCGCCCAGCTTGATCCCAGGCTGCAACGCCAGATCTGGCGCGAGCTGATACGCGAGTGCGAGAACCGGTGGCTTGGCATGCTGATCTTCAGCCATCAGCAGGCGCTGCTGCGCCAGATCTGCCATCGCATCATCCGGGTTGGCGAGGAGCAGCCGGTGGCAGAGCAAAGAGCCCATCACGCGGCCTGAGTGGCCGTGTTCCCCCTCTCCCCGGGGAGAGGGCCAGGGTGAGGGGGCGAGTGTGAGACTCTGGTCATTCTGGACAGAGAGAACCGTTGGCAAGGTGCGCAGATAAAAGAGAGGGAGGCATCAGCCTCCCTCTTTTGTTTTCTACCGTTATCGGCGGCGTTTAACCGGTTCAGGCACTGGCCAGCCAGCTTAACCAGGCTTCCATCCCTTCGCCCGTGGTGGCGCTCACCTGGATCACCTGGATATAGGGGTTGACTCGCTTGGCGTTCTCGATGCAGCGGGCCACATCGAAGCTCACGTAGGGCAGCAGGTCAATCTTGTTGATCACCATCAGCTGGGCGGCGGCGAACATGTCCGGGTACTTGAGGGGCTTCTCTTCCCCCTCGGTGACGGAGAGGATCGCTACCTTGTACTTCTCGCCGAGATCGAAGCTGGCGGGGCAGACCAGGTTGCCCACGTTCTCGATAAAGAGGACGCCGCCATCCAGGGTCGGCAGCTGGTGGCAGGCGTCGTGCACCATCTTGGCATCCAGATGGCAACCCTTGCCGGTGTTGATCTGGATGGCGGGCACACCGGTGGCACGGATGCGATCGGCATCAGCGCTTGTCTGCTGATCCCCCTCGATGACGGCGCAGGGGCGCTTGCCCGCCAGCTGGCGCAGGGTCTCGCACAGCAAGGTGGTCTTGCCCGAGCCCGGGCTCGATACCAGGTTCAGCACCAGCTGGTTGGCGGCTTCGAAGTGTTCGCGGTTGTGGGCTGCCAGCAGGTTGTTCTTGGCCAGCACATCCATCTCGATGGCGATCAGCTGGCGCTGCCCCATACCGGGCACCGACAGTCCCGCTTCCCCCTTGCCGTAGTGCAGATCACCCTGCTCATGCTCATGCTCATGCTCATGCTCATGCTCATGCTCATGCTCATGTTCATGTTCATGTTCATGTTCATGTTCATGAGAGTGGCTGTGTGCGTGATCATGTTGATGGGGGTGGGCATGATGGTGCAGATGAGCATGATCATGGTGATGGTTGTGAGGGTGATCATGGGTGTGCTCGTGGCCATGATCATGAGGCACCGGCTCCATGGGGAAGTGCACACCGTGGTAGTGGTGATGGACATCCCCCTGATGGTGGTAGTGGTGGTGAACGATCAGGGTGCGCGGTGCATCTTGTCCGTGATCATGCTCGTGATGGTCGCCATGGCTATGGCGATGATCGTGCTCATGGTGGTGGGAGTGAGCATGGTCGTGATGGTGCTCATGGTCGTGTTCATGTTCGTGACCGGCGATCCGCGCCTGGCCGCATCCGCATACGCTACACATTTCAACTTACCTCGATATCGGTGATGCGCAGGCTATCGCCCTGCGCGACGCGTAACTTGTATCCGCCACAGTCGGGGCAGGGCTGGCCCCGCTCGCTGAGCTGCACCGTCTTGCTGCAGTCGTAGCACCAACCTTCGGCCGTCTTGTGCTGAAAATGCAGGCGGGCACCCTCGACGACGGTCCCCTTGGCGGCGGCCTCGAAACAGAAGGCGATGGTGCTCTGATCGACACAGGAGAAGCTGCCGATCTCGAGCCAGAGGGCGGTGACCTTGTGAAAGCCCCGCTGGGTAGCCTGCTCGGCCGCCAGATCGATGGCGGCCATGGCCAGAGACATTTCGTGCATAGGGATTCCTTAACAGATCCGCGGGAGCAGTTCCCCTTGCGGCAGCTCCAGATAACGGCGGCTGCCCCAGGGGTTGCTCAGGATCACCTTGTGCTGCGCGCTGGTCTGAACCACGCCAATCTGGCTGGCGGAGGGGTTGAATTGCTGCAAGATGGCCAAGGCGTCTTGCGCCTGCTCGGCGGGCAGGGCCAACACCATGGTCCCCTCGTTGGCGAGATCATAGGGCTCGAAGCCGTAGAGCTCGCACAGGCCGCGCACCGGATCGCAGACCGGAATGGCGGACTCTTCCAGCTCGATGGCCACCTGGGAGGCGCTGCTCCATTCGTTGAGCACGGCGGCGAGGCCGCCACGGGTGGCATCGCGCAGGGCGTGGGGGGTGAAGCCCGCGTTCAGTAGCGCCTCTACCTGGGGCCAGAGGGTGGTGCAGTCGCTCTTGAGATCAGATCCCAGCTGCAGGGCGTCGCGGGCCATCAGGATGCAGGCGCCGTGGCTGCCGATATCCCGCGACACCAGGATGGCGTCACCGGCCTTGATATTGCGCACCGAAATGCCCCGGCTCTGTTCTGGCAGCGGGAAGCTGCCGACCCCGCTGGTGTTGATGAAGATCTTGTCCGCCGCCCCCTTGGGCACCACCTTGGTGTCGCCGCAGACGATGCGGGCACCGCTCTTGGCAAGCTCCCGGGCCATGGATTCCACGATGCGGGCGAGGTCGGCGTAAGGGAGGCCCTCCTCGATGATAAAGCTGCAACTGAGGTATTCCGGCTTGGCCCCCATCATGGCCAGATCGTTGACCGTGCCGGCGATGGCCAGCTTGCCGATATCGCCCCCTTCAAAAAAAATCGGCGAGACGGTGAAGCTGTCGGTGGTGAAGGCAACGGGGCCCTCCACCGGCAGCAGGGCGGCATCTTCGCCGCGCAGCAGGATCTCGTTGCCAAAGTGGTGGAAGAAGAGCTGGTTTATCAGCTGATTCATCTCCACCCCGCCACCGCCGTGGCTAAGTTGAATTTCTCTCATCGGGGCTGGCTCTCCACAAGATTGACGAAACAGACGGGTTCATCTCGACCGCTCACACGACCGCCGTGGCTTAACTGACTCTCTCTCATCGTGATTGGATCCCCATATATCGGTAATAGGCATTGCAGGCCCCCTCCGAGCTCACCATGCAGCTGCCCATGGGCTGGGTCGGGGTGCAGCCACGACCAAAGACCTTGCACTGGTTTGGCTTGGCCAGTCCGCGCAGGATATCGGCGCACTGGCACGCCTTGTGATCATCGATGGGTGTCTGATCAAGCTGGAAATGACGCTCCGCATCACGCCTGGCGAAGTCATCGTGCAGACGCAGGGCGGAGGCGTTGATATCCCCCAGGCCCCGCCAGCGAAAGTGCTCGCGGGTCTCAAAATAGCGCTCGACCAGCCGCTGGGCCGCCTGATTGCCGCTGGCGGTGACGGCCCGGCTGTATTGCACCTCGAGGGCGCAGCGTCCCTCCACCTTCTGGCGCACCATCATCAAGAGCGCCTCCATCACATCCACCGGCTCGAAGCCGCTCACCACTACCGGTACCTGATAGCGCTCCACGATGGGCAGATAGATATCGGCGCCCGTGATGACGCTGACATGGGAGGGGCCAATAAAGGCGTTGACCCGGGCCACCCCGTCGGCCATCACGGCGTGGATGGCGGGGGGCACCAGCACATGGTTGATATGAAACAGCAGGTTCTCAATCCCCTCAGCTTCGGCGGCCGCCAGCAAGGCGGCGGTCATGGGAGTGGAGGTCTCGAACCCGATGGCGAAGAAGACCACGGTTTTGTCCGGGTTCTCCTTGGCGATGCGCAGGGCATCGAGGGGGTCATAGACGGGGCGGATATCGCTCCCCTTGGCCCGCTGCTGGGCCAAGGAACCCCTGGAGCCCGGCACCCGGATCATGTCCCCCAGGGTCACCAGGATGACGTTGGGCTCGCGAGCCAGCGCCATGGCCTGATCGATGCGCTCCTTGGGCATGATGCAGACCGGGCAGCCGGGGCCGTGAACGAACTCGATGTTCGCCGGCAAGAGCTGGTGCAGGCCGTACTTCATGATGGTGTGGGTATGGCCGCCGCACACCTCCATCACCCGCAGCGGTTCGGGCAGATCTTTTGCAAGCTCGGTGATTTGGGTTGCGAGGGCGCGGATCACCTGGGGCTGACGAAAGCCCTGGAACAGATCATTCAGGGTCAGCATGGCAGCGTCTCTTGCTCAGGCATCAGGGCCACCATCTGGCGGAAACTCTCGAGGCTCGCCTGCGCCTCTTCTTCATCAATCTTGCTCATCACAAAACCGATGTGGAGCAGCACATAGTCCCCGATCCCGAGGGGCTCATCGAGCAGCATGCAGCTGACCCGGCGTTGTACCCCCAGGGTGTCGACGGTGACACAGTTGTCTTCGGGGTGCAGCTGCACCACCTGGGAGGGAATGGAAAGGCACATATCAGGACTCCGAAATGCAACGGGTGAAGGCAAGGTGACGGGCCCGCGGCACGGCGATGCGGGCCGTGCGCGCGTCGGGCTCGCGCTTGTCGTGAAGAGGGGGGTGAACAAGGAAAAGGCGCATCGGGTTTTCGTTCTCGGCTCTCACTTATCAAGGCTGGTGGCGCCTTCGGCAGGACTGGCAACACCGGTTTGCGCCGCCCTGTGGTGGATGGCAAACCAGAGTTGTCCGGCAGCGATGCCGCCGTCGTTGAGCGGCAGGATCTCGCTGGTCAACACCTCGCATCCGGCCTCTTCGAGACGGGGAATGAGGGCATCCATCAGCACCCGGTTTTGAAACACGCCGCCGCCAAGCGCCACCGGGTAGCCCGCAAAGCGCTTAGCAAGAGCGACGACAAGCTCGCTGATGGCCCGGATAAAGCCGGCGGCCAGGCTGGCAATCGTGGTGCGCTCCCGGGCCTTGATCAGCGCATCGACCAGGGGCGCCCAGTCGATCAGAAGTGGACCATCGGGCTGCTCCATCAGTTCAAAATGGAGCGGCCAAGGCTGCTCGTGCGGCGAAAGCCTTAGCGCCGCCGCCTCCAGCAGGAGGCCTGCTTCCCCCTCGTAATCCGGGGTGTCGACAAGGCCGAGCAGCGCCGCGACGGCATCGAACAGCCGACCGATGGAACTGGTATGGGGCGCGTTGCGACCGAGATGCCAGAGCTGGTGCAGGTTGCTGATCCGCTCTATGGGCAGTTTGTTGATCAGCGGAATATCGAGCTGTCTGATCTCATCGACGCCATACGACTCAAACAGCAGCCCCAGCAACTGGCGCACCGGCTCGCGGATGGCGGCCTCACCGCCGATCAGCCGAAATGGCTTGAGGTGTGCCACCCGTTCAAATCCCTGTACGTCTGCGATCAGCAGCTCGCCACCCCAGAGCGCCCCCTCATCACCAAGGCCGGTGCCATCGAAGGCAAAGCCCAGTACGGGGCCGGTCAGGTTGTGCTCGGCCATCACCGCCAGCAAGTGGGCGTGGTGGTGCTGCACCTCAAGGTGAGTGGCGTTGTGTTCGCGGCAATACTCCCTGGCCCACTGGTGGCTGAGATAACCGGGGTGGCGATCCGAGACCAGCAGCTCGGGTACGAGATCGTACAGCCCCTGAAAGGTGGCGAGGGTCTGTTCGAAGTGATCCTGCATCGGCAGGCTGTGCAGATCGCCGATATAGGGGCTGTAGATACGCTGGCGAGCGAAGGCCAGCGCCAGCTGGTTTTTCTGCTGGGCCCCGACCGCCAGCATCGGCACCTTTACCGCCTCCTGCAGGCTGGGGGTGCAGGGGGCATAGCCCCGCGCCAGACGCAGAGTCTGGCGCCGACCACCCGCCCACTGCACCAGGCTGTCGTCGCAGGGGTGCAGGATGGGGCGGTTGTGATCCAGGATGCCGTCGATCTGATGCCCCAGCTCGCGCACCACCGCCTCGCATTCGACAAGGATGGGGCTGCCACGGCCATTGGCGCTGGTGGCCACCAGCGGGATGGCGCAGGCATCCAGCAGCAGCTGGTGGAGCGGGGTATAGGGGAGCATGACACCGAGATAGGGGATGCCGGGGGCTATCCCCTCGGCCAGCGGCACCGCTGGTTGTTGGGATGGCCGATCATCCTTGGTGCGCTTGCGCAGCAGGGTAATGGGCCTGGCCTGGGAGACGAGCAGGTTCCACTCTTCTTCACTGCCGGTGACATGCAGTTGGGCCTCTGCAAGGGAGCCCATCATCACAGCCAGGGGCTTGCGTTCGCGCCGCTTGAGCTGGCGAAGCCGTGCCACGGCGCCTTCATCGCGGGCATCACATATCAGGTGATAACCGCCCATCCCCTTGACTGCAATTAGCGCCCCCGTTTGCAGGGCGCGGGCGGCGGCTTGCAGGGCATCCTCGCGCTCGGCCAGGGCATCCCCCGTACCGGTGCGCCAAGTCAGGTGCGGGCCGCACTCGGGGCAGCTTACCGGCTGGGCGTGGTAGCGCCGGTCCAGCGGATCTTCGTAGGCTGCCGCGCAGCGCGGGCACATGGCAAAGCCCGCCATGGCGGTATGGGGCCTGTCGTAGGGGAGGCGACGGATGATGGTGTAGCGCGGGCCGCAGTGGGTGCAGTTGGTAAAGGGGTAGCGGTGGTGGCGATCAAGGGGGTTGGCCACATCTCGGGCGCACGCCTCGCACATCCCCTGATCCGGTGAGATGGCGACTGTGGCCGCGCTCTGCTGCTCGCTCGCCTTGATGTGGAACTGACCATCGTAGTCGGAATTATGGTCGGGGTCATCGTCAAGGGGCAGCACCCGCTCGCTGAAGTGATCGATCCGGCTGAGCGGTGGCGCCAGCTCCCGCAGTTCGCGGGCAAAGGCGGCCAGCTGCTCGGGCGACCCTTCGGCGCCAATGGTGACGCCGCTTGCGTCATTCAAGACATAGCCGGTGAGGTGGTGGCGCAGGGCCAGGCCATAGACGAAGGGGCGAAAACCGACCCCCTGCACGATACCGTCGAGATGAAACTCAAGGCGCTGGCGGGTGGTGGTCTGGATGTCAGGTTGCGCCGTCATGCCGGCACCTCATGAGCGCGCGCTGGCATGCGCAATACCCGGCGATCGTTCTCTTCCCGGCGCACCCAGCCGTCCATCTCCATGCGAAGGCAAAACGGGATGGCGTATTTGCGCGACAATCCGGTGACTTGTTTGAGTGACGCCATGTCGATCAGATCTCCCACCTGCTGGCCAGCCAGCACGGTTTCTACCATTTGGTTGTAAAGCGCAGCGTCGTAGTAGATGGGTCCTTCCAGCTGCACCAGATACTTGAGTCTGGCCAGATTGCGCAGCTGTTTTTGCAGCGCTCCCTTTTGTTGCAGGCGCTGGCGCAAACTGGCTGGCAGGGAGAGCAGTGGATCCACCGTCACGCCGCCGGGGCCCAGTTTACCGGGCTCATACCCCTCCTTGCCTTGATCTCGCACCAGTTTGAGCACCAACTGTGCCTCTTCTTCCAGATCATCTTCCGATTCACCGCTGCCCGGCTGCCACTTGTCGTGATGAAGGCGCACAAGCTGCCCGGTTTTGAGTTGTTGCAACAGGGCTTGGATAACCGACTGGGCAATGCCAAGGCGGGCGGCAAGCTCGGCGGCGCTCAAGGGCTCGCTTGCCAGGGTGCCAAGAAGCTCGTCACTGCGCTGGGCCAGCCAGGTGCGCTCCAGTACCCAGTCGCCCAGTTGCACAAGATGGGCAGGAAGCTCGGTAGCAAGGGCGCCAAAACGGCTGGCTGCTACATAGCCGTTGAGCCCGAGCTCAAGGTTGGCGGGGTGGTAGTCGGTGAGATCATCCGGCAGATTGCCCAGCAGGGCGTGCAGTGCCTTGCGTCTGGCGGGGTGAATATCACCGCACCAGAGGATGCGGCCGCCATGCAGCAACTCGCTGCTGCCGTGGCGGATGATGGCGAGCGGCTGGCCGAAGAAGCAGGGGATGGGGTCGTTGAAGATAAGTCGCGCCAGCCGGGTATCCTTGATTGGAACGAAACGGGCCCGGCCGTGCCAGCTGCCGAGAGCCACTTCCACCTCTTTGTTGTGCAGAGGGGAGCGCTGCTCCCGGATGCTGCCGCCGACCTCGCTGAGCCGCACGATAAGGTGGGTCGCCGCCTCGCACTGGCCATCGGCGCGGGTCAGGCAGTGACCGCGGGCCACCTCTTTGTGGGGCACCTTTTTAAGGCCCACCGCTACCCGGCAGACGGCGCCGATCTCATCGACCTGTTGGTGATAGGCCTGCAGGGATCGCACCTGCACCTCGCGGCCGGCAGGCTGGAGCAGGAGCTTCTTCCCCACCTTGAGGCTGCCCTGCTGCAGGGTGCCGGTAAGCACGGTACCGGTGCCGCTGGCGGTAAAGACCCGGTCTACATACAGACGCGGGGCATCCTGATCGTGAGCCGCGTGCGATGTTGGCAGATCGGCAAGCTGGCGCAGGATGGCGGCGTGCAGGGCGTCGATATGCTCGCCAGTTTTGGCGCTGACGCTGACGATATCGGGCACCATGCCGCTCTCGTCCATCACCCGCTCCAGCAGGTGCTCTTCCAGCAGCGCCAGTTCATCGGCGCTCACCAGATCGCACTTGTTGATGCAGACCACAAGGCGTGGCACCCCCATGGCCTTGAGCAGGCGCAGGTGTTCGCCGGTCATCGGCATCCACCCCTCGTCGGCGGCGATCACCAGCAGCACCAGATCCAGGCTCCAGAGCCCCGCCACCATGTTGCGGATATAGCGCTCATGACCCGGCACATCGATAACGCCTATGGTGTTGCCCTGGCCATCGTCAAAATGGGCAAAACCGAGATCCTGGGTCATGCCGATGGCCTGCTCGTGGGCGCGGGCCGTGGTAATGCCGGTGAGGGCCTTGATAAGCAGGGTCTTGCCGTGATCCACGTGGCCGGCGAGGCCGATAACGGCGCGATAGGAGGTCATGGGATCAGGACTCCCGTGGTGCAGGGGTGAGCAGATCGGTCAGCTGGGCAATCAGGGGGGCCATGTCCTCGTCGAGCAGGGTGGCCATATTGAGCAGCACCTTCTGCTGGCGCACGGTGGCAATCACCGGCACCGGCAGTTCCCGCAGGGCATCGAGCAGCTGCTGGGCCGGACGCGGATCCCGGCAGGCCAGCGCAGGGGCAGGGTAGAACTCGTCCGGCAGGGTGCCGCCCCCCACCACCAGCTGGGCGGGCAGGGCGTCAAAACAATCGGGCAGGGCGGCCATCAGCCGGTCGGATCGAACCTGCATGGCAGCAGGATCGGCAAGGGTGCGCTGGGCTATCCCTTCACCAAGGGGAGACTTGTTGAGCTTGTGGATGAGCAGGCGTTCCAGCAGGGAGTGGATGATGCGACTTGGGCGGAAGGTGCGCATCATGGGGTGTTTTTCCAGCCGCTTGATTAGGTCTGCACGGCCGCTGATGATGCCGCACTGGGGCCCGCCCATCAGCTTGTCGCCGGAGTAGCAGACCAGATCCGCCCCCGCCTTGAGGTATTGACGCACCGGGGTTTCATCCGGCGCAAACTCCTCGCAGGTCAAGCCCGAGCCCTGATCCACCGCCAGCACCACATGATCCGGCAGGGCGCGGGCCAGCTCGCCGATATCGGGGGATTCGGTAAAGCCGCGAATGGCGAAATTGGATCTGTGCACCATCAGCACCAGCGCGGTCTGATCCGTGATGGCATCGAGGTAATCCCGGGCTGTGGTGATATTGGTGGTGCCCACTTCCACCAGCTTGGCGCCGGAGAGCGCCAGAATGTCGGGGATGCGAAAGCCTCCGCCAATCTGGATCTGCTCGCCGCGGGAGACAATAACCTCGCGCCCCTTGGCCACTTCTTGCAACAGCAAGAAGAGGGAGGCGGCGTTGTTGTTGACCACCAGCGAATCCTCGGCCTGGGTGAGGCAGGTGAGCAAAGTGGCGATCAGCCCCTTGCGCCCGCCGCGCTTGCCGGTAGCGAGCTCCAGTTCCAGATTGTTGTAACCGGTGTTGAGATCGCGCACCTCGTCCCACAGTTCGCTACTTAGCGGCGAGCGCCCCAGATTGGTGTGTATCAGGGTGCCGGTGGCGTTGATCACCCGGGTCTGGCGCCGGCGCACTTGCTGCTGGCAGCGTTTGGCAATGAGTGTCTCAAGGTGGGCGGGGGTCACCCCGTGCTGGCGAAATGCCTCGCTCTGGCGCACTTCGTTTAAGGTTTCGCGCACCACCCAGGTCACCAGCGGCCGGCTCAAGCAGGCGATATGGGGGACGAGAAAGGCTTGCTGCAGCAGTTGCTCCACCTGGGGCAGGCGATGGGTCGGCTGCTGATGGCGTGGTAACGGATCGTCGAAGGCGGCATGAGTCAAAGCATGGTCTAGCATGGGAGTCCCCCGAAGAGTGCGTGGCTGGGATACACACGCTTCACCGATAGGGGAACCAGGCAAGATGGATATATTGACGCAGCCAAATGATTCAGAATATTAATGATGCGACATATTCTGACAAATTAATGGGTGGTCAAATTGAAGCTGCCCGGAATGATATTGGCAAGCGGTGTTGATTCGATTTACCTAATATATGATTTTAATATATGAAAGTGGCGGAAGAGGCAGGAATCGAACCTGCCAGAGCCTTCTCGGCTCACATCGGTTTTGAAGACCGAGGGGGCCACCAGACCCCATCAACTTCCGCGTTGGCCGCCATTCTGGGCCAATCTGTACGTGCTGGCAATGCTTTTCTGGTCGTATTGAGACAATATTTTGCAAATTTCAGATTGAATTGTTTTATATCAAAAACAGGACAATTAGCTCGATGTCATTCATTTAACATCGAGCATTGATTAAATATTGTGACAGGTGTCTTTTAACACTCCATTAAATATTCAAGCGGTATCCTGTGTCATATTCCACTGGGCCAGTTTATTTATTAACAAACCGCTATCCCGGGCGCAATCAAGATGCTGATGCAAATAATCCATGGCGCCGCTCACCATCCCGGTCATCGGGAAGGAGAATGCGACGATGGCCGGTTGTACCCCGACAAAGATCACCTCTGGGACAAAGGTCTTGAGCTCGTCGATCAGGAAATTGAGCGGCATATTGTGGGTCGAGAAGATAAACATTTCGGCGATGGTCTCGGGGGGGATCACCTTGAGGGTACCCGCCTTCTCGCCGATCTCGGCGGCATCCACCAGCACCACTCGCTCCGGTTGCAGCTCCCGCACCTTGTAGACCACATTTTCCGGCGCGATGCCGCCGTCGATATGGATCCAGCCGGGCAGGGGGGCGGCTTGCAGCTTGTCGGCGAGATAGGGGCCGGCACCGTCGTCCCCCATCATGGCATTGCCCACGGTCAACACGAGATTGCAGCCCATCAGCGGCTCCTTACCATCAGGTACATATGGGGGTCTTTAAAGAGGGCGGTGAGCTGATCCATAAAGGTGTTGGTCCAGCCCAGCTCCTGCTCATCAAGTAGATTGTCGGCTTTGCGCAGTCGGTCGAAGGCGCAGGCCAGCATATGACAGTGCTCGCGATAGATGGTGATCTCGCCAAAGGTGAGAAACCCCTCCATCTTGCGGCGCGCCTCGCTCCCTGCGGGCAGCTTGGCTACCCAGTCGCGATAACCGGTCAGCGAGCAGACCAGGTCTGCTCGCAGGCAATCGACGATGCCGAGGTGATGGCCGATGGCGAGGCTGTAGTAGATCACCTCCTTGGCTTGCCCCATCTCCTTCGCTGAGGCGGGGGGCACGTCGAACTGCTCATCCACGAACTTGCGCGAGAGGCGATAGAAGAAAACCTGGTCAGCCATGCAGCGCCTCTCCCTTGCCGGCCGCCCGGTTGAGGCAGGCGTTTGCGAGGTTGTTGACGATCTCCGCCAGGCGCGGATCCTCGTGCTGATCGAGGTAGCTCTGGATACGCAGATCCACATCCTGCTGGGTCGCCCCTTCGAGCAGGGCCATAAACTCGTCGGCGATGATCCGTCCCTGCCGGTAACCGGCCATGCGGCGTGCTTCGCGCTCGATCATCACCCGGATTTCGTTGGGGATACCGGTGTGGCGCAGTTCGACCCGCTCACACGGTTGCACCTGGTGGCTGGTGGCTTTGAGTTTCTGCTCAAGCAGACCGAGCGCCACGGCAAAGCCGTAGATGGTGGCTGCCGGCGTGGGGGGGCAGCCCGGAATATAGACATCCACCGGTACTATTTTGTCGGTGCCGCCCCAGACGCAGTAGAGGTCGTGGAAGATGCCGCCGTCACAGCCGCAGGCGCCGTAGGCGATGCAGATCTTGGGATCGGGCGCCGCCTCGTAGGCGCGCAGGGCTGGTACCCGCATCGCCCGGGTTACCGCGCCGGTAAAGAGCAGGATGTCGGCGTGGCGGGGAGAGGCGACCACCTTGATGCCGAAACGCTCGGCATCAAACAGCGGAGTGATGGTGGCGAAGATCTCGATCTCGCAGGCGTTGCAGCCGCCGCAATCGACCCGGTAGACATAGGCCGAGCGGCGAATGTCTTTGAGCAGGCTCTTCTTGAGTTTGGTGATCTCGGGATCCTGTGCCAGCGGCACGGCGCGGGTATGGGCATGGCCGACAACCGGTTCTATGCCTTTGATCTTGCTCATCACATCCACTCCTGTTGTGTGGCTATCGGTGTGATCAGGGCCGAGTCAGGCTGGCTCAGCATGCTCTGTTTTCGTTTGCAGTCGGGGCAGTGGTGCAGCCGCTCCGGGTTGGTCAACGGTGTGCCCGCCTGCTTGAGGGTATCCTCCACCAGTGCCACCAGTTTGCTCGGGGCAAAGTAGGTGCCGCACAGGGTGCAGGGGGCCAGCGCAAAGCGGGCCTCCTCATAGAGATCCGCCTTGTTGGTCACTGCCAGCTCGAACTCGGGGGAGAGGGCGATGGCGCGGGTCGGGCAGACCTCCTCGCAGCGACCGCAGAAGATGCAGCGCGCCATGGAGATCTCCCAGCGCCGTTCGCCGGTCTCCATGTCCACTTCCATCACCAGCGCGTTGGCCGGGCAGGCCTTGGTGCAGGCGGCGCAGGCGATGCACTGATCCGCCTGATATTTGGGTTTGCCTCGAAAATCCCGGTTCACATCAATAGGGGCGAAGGGGTACTTGGCGGTTGGGGTGCCAGCCTTGAGGATGGTCTTGAACAGCTTGATCATGATGACCCCTTATTTCAGCGGAGAGTTTTTGCGATCGATGCCGTAGCGCTCGATCTCCTTGTAGGAGACCACGGTGGATTTGCCCTTCTTGGGGTCGACTAGGGTGACCCGGTCGGTACAGGAGTAGCAGGGATCCAGACTGCCGATGATGAGCGGTGCATCCGCCACGGTATTGCCGCGCAGCATGTAGCGCAGAGCGGGCCAGTTGGCGTAGGTGGCGGCGCGGCAGCGCCAGCGGAACAGCTTCTGGTTGTCCCCGGTCATGCTCCAGTGGACGTTCTCGCCGCGGGGCGCCTCGGTAAAGCCCAGCGCAAACTTGCCCGGCTGGTAGGTGAAGCCTTCGGTCAAAAGCGGCCCCTCCGGCAGGTGCTCCAGGCCGAACTCAATCATGTCGAGGGAGTCGTAGAGCTCGTGGATGCGCACCAGCACCCGGGATTGCACGTCGCAACCCGCCTTGGTCTGGATCTCCATCGGCAGCTCGCGGTAGCCGGCAAAGTCGTGAACCCGACGCACGTCGCGCTTGAAGCCGCTCGCCCGCACCATGGGGCCGACGCAGCTGAAATCGCGGGCAATCTGCGGGTCGAGCTTGCCGATACCGATGAGGCGGGAGGAGATGTTGGCGGTATCCAGCAGCATGGCCACCAGGGGTTTGAGCTCATCACGGAGCTCGCGCACCAGCTGGGCACCCTTGATGCGATCTTCCTTGAAGATGTCGCGGCGCACCCCGCCAATCAGGTTGAGGCCATAGGTCTTGCGCGCGCCGGTGAGCAGCTCGGCCAGGGTCATGGACTTCTCCCGCACCCGGAAGAACTGCATGAAGCCGGTGTCAAAACCGGTGAAGTGGCTCGACAGGCCGATGTTGAGGATATGGCTGTGCAGGCGCTCCACCTCCAGCAGCACGGCGCGGATCATCTTGGCCCGCTCCGGCACCGGAATACCCATGGCGTTCTCCACCGAGGTGGTGTAGGCGACGCTGTGGGTAAAACCGCAGATGCCGCAGACCCGGTCGGTCAGAAACGCCACTTCGTTATAGCCCATCCGGGTTTCCGCCAGCTTCTCCATGCCGCGATGGACATAGAAGAGGCGGTAGTCGGCATCGATGATGTCTTCCCCATCGACGAACAGACGAAAATGACCCGGCTCGTCCGAAGTGATGTGCAGCGGCCCGACCGGCACGATGCGGTTGGCATCACTGCCGAGCTCGTTGACGAAGGGGTAGGTCTCGGTGTCGGTGGTGGGCATCGGGCGCTGGCGATAATCCATGGCGTCCTTGCGCAGGGGATGGATATCCTCCGGCCAGTCGTCCGGCAGTACCAGCCGACGTTCGTCCGGCAGGCCGATGGCGCGCAGGCCGTACATGTCGCGGATCTCCCGCTCACCCCACACCGCCGCCGGAATGGTCGGGGTGATGGAGGGGTACTCCTGGGTATCGGCATCTACCAGCACCTTGACGGTGATCCAGCACTTGGTGTCGCCCTCCATGGAGAAGACGTGGTAGACGGCGAAGTGGCCGTTGAGGCTGCGCTCGTCATTGGCAAAGGAGAGCGGAAGCCAGCCCCCCAGCTGGTGGAAGATCAGGCTGGCCGTCTCGACCAGACTGGTGGGTTTGACGGTGATGGTGGCCTGATCGGCGGTTTGCCACTCCTCGTCGACGATGGCGTGGGGCAGTTGTGCTCGCACCTGCTGGATATAGTCGCAGCCGATGCGATCCGAAATGGCGATGGTCATGCAGTTCTCACTTTAATGTTCGGGAATGAGCATTCACAAATGATGAAATCGGAAAAAGTTGCTGTGCTGGCGGGCATGATTCAGATCCCGACCAGATAGGCGAGCAGCGCCAGCAGGGCCAGTCCCAAGGCGTAGCGGGTGAGTTTGTGGGTGCGCACGAACTGGGTACGGGCCATGGCGTTTTCGATGATGCCTGCCAGCAAAAAGGCCACCAGCAGCTTGCAGGCGAGGATCAGCGCTGCGCCGATGAGCGCAGGCAGACTCCAGTTGGCCGCTTTGCCGAAGGGCAGGAAAATCACCAGAAAGAGCTGCACCACCACCAGTTGCTTGAGGCCAATGGAGAGCTTGAGCAGGGCCAGCCTCGCCCCGGAGTACTCGGTGAGCGGCCCCTCCTGCAACTCCTGCTCGGCTTCGGCGCAGTCAAAGGGCAGCTTGCCCATCTCCACAAAGACCGCGAAGGCGCAGGCGGCGCCGGCCAGCAGGGTGGCGATGGGCGCGGCCAGTGGCTGAGTCGCCACATAGCTGCTGATATTGCCCAGATCCGAGCTGCCCACCATCATCGCCATGATGAAGCAGGCGAGCACCAGAATGGGCTCCACCAGAATGCCGAGAGTCAGCTCGCGGCGGGCACCAATACCTGCAAACATGCTGCCGCTGTCGAGTCCCGAGAGGGAGAAGAAGAAGCGGAAGATGGCGAACAGATAGATGTCGGTGATGAGATCCCCGGCGATGGGGAAGGGGGATTCCCGAGTCAGGGTCGGCAGCGCCATCCCTACCAGCAAGAGGGCGGCGATTAGCAGTGCAGGCATCAGGTTGAAGAGGATACCGGCAGGCTCGGGGGTCACCTCCTGGCGGCGCAGGAGCTTGGCGATATCACGGTAATCCTGCAGCAGACCCGGCCCCTGACGGGAGTGCATCCTGGCCCGCAGTACCCGGTTGAAGCCGGTGGCGAGCGGCGCCAGCGCCAGCATGGCGATGGCCTGGGTCAGGGCGAGGGCAACCATGCCCCAGCTCGGCATTTCAAGAACAGGCATATCAGACTCCTACAGCCATCAGGATAAAGAGCGCCAGTACAAGGCCGTGCAGCAGCCAGCCGGTGTTGCCGCTGGCATCGCTCACCCCGTGCAGGGCGCTGGCCAGATCGAGCTGCGGCTGCTTGCGATAGAGCGGGGCGCAGAGTTGGCGCAAGGTGTGGGTGACACCACCAGAGGTGAGGCTCATGCGCTCCTCATAGGCGTAACCACAGGCCCACGGCGTGCCGGCGTGACGACGACCCAGCTTGGGCCCCTTGAAGATGGCCAGTACCAGCAGCGGAATGAGGAACAGCCCCAGCAAGGTGATGGCGATAACGGGCGGGGAGAGGATCGCCTGGCTGCTATCCAGCGGCAGCAGGGTGGCGCCGGTGGCCACGCTTATCTGGCTCGTGACTTGAGTGGAGACCAGCGCCTGACCGTAGCTGGCGATATGGGGGGCAATCCAGGGGGCGCCCAGACCCAGCACCAGACAGACGGCGGCCAGCAGCAGGGTGCCTGCCACCATGGCCCCCGGTACTTCGCGGGTGTGACTCGCCTTCTCGCTGCGCGGGGCGCCGCAGAAGCAGATGCCGTACACCTTGACGAAACACATCACCGCCATGGCGCCGGTCACCGCCAGCATCACTACCGCGAGCGGCGCAACGACAGAGGTGCCGAGTTTGGTCATGGAGAGCAGCGACTGGTAGATAAACCACTCGCTGACAAAGCCGTTGAGCGGCGGCAGCGCCGAGATGGCCATGGCACCGATGAGGAACGCCAGCGCAGTCCAGGGCATCAGCTTGGCAAGACCACCCATCTTGTCCATGTCACGGGTGTGGAGGCGGAACATCACGGAGCCGGTGCCCATAAAGAGCAGGCTCTTGAAGATGGCGTGGTTGAGCAGGTGATAAAGCGCACCGAGCAGCCCCAGCACCACCAGCGCCGGTTGCTGGTTGGCGATGCCGATCATGCCGATGCCCATCCCCATCAATATGATGCCGATGTTCTCCACCGTGTGGTAGGCGAGCAGCCGCTTGAGGTCATGCTCGGCCAGCGCAAACAGCACCCCGAGCACTGCCGAGCAGGCACCGAAGATCAGCACCATATAGCCCCACCAGAGCTGGCTGGCGCCGAGAAAATCGATGCTGACCCGCAAGATGCCAAAGAGACCCAGCTTCACCATGACGCCGGACATCAGCGCCGAGATATGGGAGGGCGCAACGGGCTCGGCCACCGGCAGCCAGCCGTGCAGCGGCACGAAACCGGCGCGCAGGCCAAAGCCGCAGAAGCTGAGCAGAAACACCAGCGAGGCCAAACCGCCCGCCAGATGGTGCTCGCGCAGCGCGGCGAACTCCAGCGAGCCGCTTTCACGGCAGAGCAGCCAGAAGGCGATCAGCACCAGCGCCATGCCGATATGGTTCATCACCAAGTAAAGCCGGCTCTGTTTGGCGGCATCCGGGTTGGTCTTGACCAGCCAGTAGGTGGTGAGGGTCACCAGCTCGTAGCAGAGCAAGAAACCGAGCGCATTGTCGGCCAGTACCATACCTACCATGGCAAAGAGGAAGAGGTTCATCAGCGCGCCGATGGCCATATCCCCCTTGCCCTGATATTCGCGGATATAGGCAAAGGAGTAGAGGGCGACGGCGACGCCGACGGTGCTGATCACCAGCAGCATCAGCGCGGCCAGCATGTCGAGATGGACCGAGCCCAGCAGCCAGAGTTGGCCGTCGACGGGGGCACCTTGGGCAAAGATCTGGATGGCGGCGACCAGGCCCGCGAGCGAGCCCAGCAGGGCAAAGCCACTGTTGAGGCGGTTGGCCAGTGCGGGCAGCTTTTGCAGCAGCAAACCGGCGGCAGCGCCCAGCAAAAAGAGCAGGAGCGTGGCCATAACAAGGGGGGACAACATCAGCACGCTCCCTCTGTGGTGGATAGATCGGATGCAGGGAGCGCCGTGGCGGGCGCCGAGAAGGCAGAGGCCCCCTGCGGGTTGGTGTCGGCCGCTTGCTGGCGACGGATACGGGTAGCGCGTTCGGTGTCGCCGTCATTGACCAGCTTCAGTGCCTGGGAGGGACAGGCATCGACACAGGCTGGCCCTTCGGCGCGAAACTCGCACAGGTCGCATTTGACCGCGATGCTGCGCACGCCCGGCTCCCAGCTCAGCAGATCCTCGCCAAAGCAGCCGAGGCCGGCGGAGGTGGAGGGGTTGCTGGAGCGGATGGAGCAGGGAATATAGGTGTCGTAACTGGTGGCCACGGCCACCGGACGGCTGCCGCCGCTCTGGATGGCGCCAAAGGGGCAGGCCACGGCGCAGAGGTTGCAGCCGATGCAGAGCGACTCATTGAGTTGCACGCAATCGCCGGTCTGGCGAATTGCCTCGACTGGGCACACCTTGCTGCAGGGGGCATCGTCACAGTGACGGCACTGAACCGGCATGGTCGCCTGCTCGTGTCGCATAACGGTTAAACGGGGGGCTTGTTGCAAACCTTGCGCCTTGTGTACCTCGCTGCAGGCCGCCATACAGGTGCCACAGCCGATACAAAGCTTAGGGTCAGCGATAACGAAGCGGTTCATAACCTACCTTGTCGTGTCGCGAAGGAATGGAGTAGGTGCTGGATGGCAAAATGCGGGCCAATATGGATTTGGCGTGAATTATCACTATAAGTTTATGTTTTTAAATGAATTTATTTTTTAGGTGAGAGCGCAGCAAGAAGGCTGGTAGATGTCGAACTGTGACGTTCGTCACTTGTGACGAGGGGAAAGAACCGTGATCGACACAGAGAGTCTCAATAGGAAGGGGTCTGCGCGTGGGACTGATAGCGAAACGGGAGATAAGGGTAGGGTGCAATGAACGAAGTTCATTGCACTATTTATATTAATAGCTAGGTTATGGAATAACGGCAGAATGCTTTGTTAGGAAGGATTTCCGGTGCGAACAATACTTTTCAATTGAGAGAGTGTTTTCATTGGACTATCTCGATGAAGCATTCGATGACAGTTTGAGCAAACTACAGCTAAATCAGACAATGTGGTCTCTACTTGCTTTTCTGCATCCGCCAATTTTATAAGGTGGTGAATTTCACAAAAATCCTCACCTAGAGCACCATAGATTTTTTTAAAATCGAAAGAGCATACTTCACATACAAGTTTGCCTGTGTGTTCTAAAGTTTTTTTCTTCTTAAGCTTAACGAGCCTCTGGTTTCTTTCTCTTTTGATATGAGCTAACAACCGAGGGTTGCCTTCCAGAGCAGAGAAATCGATATCTGGGATGATATCACTTGAACCATAACCATCAATAAACTCTAGAATTGGTTTAGTATATTGGTCGCTGTCTTCAGTGTTGCCAAACCAAACGTTACTTTGTCCTATTCCTCCTTTTACTGCCCTGGGGATCATTAAATGACGTTGTTCCATAGGCAATAAGGTTACATTGTCTTTATGTGCCTTAATTCGAAATATATTTATCCCACTCTCTTTATGTTTTATGCTTTCCGAGTTTAAAAATTGCTCATATCTAAATACAGTCGCATGTTTATACCAACCCACAACCACTGTACCACCAGAATCTGGGCCAGCAGTCCAAATTACTAACACATCATCTATGGATTCATCTGATTTAGATGCACCTAACTTCTCTAGTTTTATTTGTCCCGTAGGTCTTACATAACCAAATACATGATCATCTACTACTGTAAAATTACAAGCCTCATGTCCAATTTCGTCTTTGTTATAGGCGCCACCTCGCTCAGGTTTATCATTATAAATGCCATCATATCGCTTCATCCAACCTACATTGCAAAATAAATACTTCATATCCCCCCCTAATATATAATGCATGATTACGATGTAGCCATCTACTTTAGATTGCGCGTAACCTTGTTTTATTAAAGTTTGTGTGTTTTTTCAGCACCAGTAACGCTAACGTTAAAACCTTTTTGTGACAGATTTTCATATACACGTGCCAAATTAACTTTGCTGAAGAATGGTAAATTATCTTTAACATTATCACTGGTGTCGCCTAATATTAAAAATATAATCTCATAGTCAGAACTTTGTAACCCATCTATAGGGATAAGTTCTTGTGCTCGTACAGATACCCTGCGTAATACTTTTCGTGATTCCTTTCTAAACTGTCTATCTCCAAGAATTATCTCTGCAGAAACAGAACCTTGAGCGAATAGATGGCTCAAACCTGCAGAGCCACCTTTTCGGTGTTTTACATGTATAAGTTTTTTGGAGTCTGTGAGTAAGTCACATAATTCTATTGGGGACGTCGTTTTTGTGCATTTCACTAACTTTTTATCGAGTAAGTAATAGCTCATATAATCCGCAATTCGTGCGTTGTAATCTCCTTCTGTCTCTATCATTTGTTTACCATCTTCTTCCCAGACTTGAACACCAGGAAAATGGATATTGCTAGTATTTATGAGAGAGAGAGTTGTATCAATACTTTGCATAAATGTTTTGTCGATCTCATACCAATTACCACCATAAATAACCTGTTTAGTATTGTCAGTCTCTAACTCGAGATATAAGCAAGAGTATATTGAGTATCCAAACTCATTCCCGTGAATATCTGTGACGTATAGTCGGTCTCTTCGTATAGAATCATTTGATAAAGAGTCTATATCTATGTTATCGAGATATGTAGACACATCAATTGTTGGTGATATAGTTCTTTTAGTCCTAGTAAAGCTGAAGCCAAGTACTGAATCCCATTCAATTATTTCTGGTAAGGTTATAGATAAGTTTTTGTTTTTAGTTCTAATAGCCTCTATTAACTGTTCTTCTAAAGTCGATGTTGTTGCGCTATCTTTAACTCGCCGTATATTATCGACCCAGCCAAATGAACTCTTATATAAATCCATCTTATAGTAGTTCATTAGTTCTTGTACTATCATGGGTATATCCTGTACTGACATTTCTAAACCAAATGAGAAAATTGCGTCACCACCAGATATATTTTTGTAGCTCACAGAGTCTCTAGGTGAACCCGTCACCGCTCTTAGTACATCTCTAAAGATATCAACACCAAATACACTAGCTTCAGAGCCACGAAGCGTTTGAGTTTTTCTTTGAATAGGCTGATCTTCTATTGTATGTAGATCTATACTTCTTAAACTTTTGTGATCAAGAGTATTGAGAGCGGTTTTCAGCCCAAAGTCCTGCTCAAACATACTTAGATTTAATAAAAATCGACCATAACCAAATGTGAATACAACAATGTTTTCTCTAACACGTACTAGTAGCGCCGCAGAGCTAGACTTATTTGATAATTGCTCTATAGTTTGTCCTGCAACACTATCTAATAATTGCGCCCACTGTGGCCTTTTTTCATGGGATATTTTGACATATAGTGCACCTTCCAAATTATGCTGAGGCTCCACAGAGAATATATGATATCTAGATTCAGGATTCATAAAATCTGAAAATGTACTATCAGTAAATTCATTTTTAGCTAATAAGACGTTCAAGTATCTATATTGTCTTTGATTCGGCATGTGATCCCACTATTTATCAATAACCATGTCCACATGTATTTTTCTAATGAACATGGTGGAGTTAATCATGAGCTCAATATTGTCTGATTAGTCTTCAAGTGAGGCACATGATAACCGGACAGGTGAAAAACAGAAGAGGCGGGGGCGTAAAGTAGGCTCTAGCTCAACAAATTTGTTAATAGCGGGCCGTTTGTTGTGCGTTTCGGCTAGGTGTTACTTGGCAAACTCAATAGTAAAACCAAACAACCGTCCTTTGCGATAGACCGACCAGTGCTCTGTACAAATCATTTTGTACCCTTTCAGGGGGATTTCCCCGGGTTTCGTTGCTCCATTTGCTTGGAACATGGCGCCCGACCCTAGTTTCCAACCTATCTCGATTCTGTTTGTAAAGCGATTGGGGTTGGGGGGGCCACCAGTGTCGATCTCGTCACTTTTGTCGTGTCGATCACACTTCCCATCCCTTCATCACCCTCGTCAGCGGTGATCAACAGCACACAGCCATTTCTGATTAATCCTTTATTTTCAGTTGCTTGTAAATATATGTCGCTCTATTGGCCCGTTTTGGTCTGATAAATGCCTTGTGGGGGGCTGGCCGCCTCTTTGCCTGTCGGCGGGCGGCCCGGTGTAACGAACCATTTAGGATCCCTCTCTATGAACAGCTTCGTGATTGCCGATCCCGGTCTCTGTATTGGGTGTCGTACCTGTGAGGTGGCGTGCGCCGTTTCACACCAGTCAGGGTCTTGCAGCGGGACCCTTGCGCGGGAGGGCGGCCTGCATCTTGCCATCGAGGATGGACATCTGGTCTCCAAAGACAGCCATTTTCAGCCGCGCCTCAAAGTCATCGTGGGCAGCAAGGTGACCACGCCGGTGCTCTGCCGCCAGTGTGAAGACAAGCCGTGCGCCATGGCCTGCCCGAACAACGCCATCGTCAGCGAGGATGGTTGCGTCAAGGTGCTGCAGGCGCGCTGCATCGGCTGCAAGTCCTGCGTGGTGGCCTGTCCTTACGGCGCCATGGCGGTGGTGGTGAAAGAAGTGGCCCCCGCGGCCGATGCGCTTTTCAAACGTGTGCAGAGCAAGGCGCAGGCGCTCAAGTGCGATCTCTGCCAGCACCGCGAGGCGGGCCCGGCCTGTGTCGAGGTGTGCCCGACCCAGGCACTGCGACTGGTTACCCCGGAGAGCCTTGAGACCCTGAACCGGCAAAAGCAGCTGGCCAGTGCTGAGGCGCTGCTGGCAGGCCATGTCCCGGCGCAGGTCTGAGCGGGTTTTACCGAACATTTTTCGTTAATAAAAGAGTGTGAGTCATGAAAAAAGTCATTACCGTGTGCCCCTATTGCGGCACCGGTTGCAAGATCAACCTGCTGGTTGAAAACGACAAGGTGGTGGGGGCCGAAGGCGCCAACGGCCGGACCAACGAGGGGCAGCTCTGCCTCAAGGGCTATTACGGTTGGGATTTCTTGAATGACACCAACCTGCTGACCCCCCGTCTCAAGAGCCCGATGATCCGCCGCGAGCGCGGTGGCAAGCTCGAAGCCGTCTCCTGGGACGAAGCCATCGAGTTCGCCAGCAGCCGCCTCTCTGCCATCAAGGCGAAATATGGCCCGGACGCCATCATGACCACCGGCTCTGCCCGTGGCCCCGGCAATGAAGCCAACTATGTGATGCAGAAATTTGCCCGCGCCGTGCTTGGAACGAACAACGTCGATCACTGCGCGAGGGTGTGACACGCACCCTCAGTCTCCGGTCTGGAGACAACTGTAGGCAACGGCGCCATGAGCAACGCCATTCCCGAAATTCAAGAGACCCAATGCCTGCTGGTGTTTGGGTACAACGCTGCTGACTCTCACCCCATCGTTGCCCGCCATATCCTCAAGGCGAAGGCCAACGGGGCCAAGGTGATTGTGTGTGATCCGCGCATGGTGGAGACCGCCCGCATCGCCGATCAGTGGCTGCCGCTCAAAAACGGTTCCAATATGGCGCTGGTCAACGCCTTCGCCAACGTGTTGATCAATGAAGGGCTCTACAACAAAGAGTTCGTCGTCAACTACACCGAAGGGTTCGACACTTTCAAGGCCACAGTGGCCAAGTACACCCCGGAATATGTCGAGGGGATCACTGGCCTGAAAGCCGCGGATATCCGCGCCGCCATTCGCACCTATGCCGCATCGCCTGCTTCCATGATCCTGTGGGGCATGGGGGTGACCCAGTACGGTCAGGCGGTGGACGTGGTCAAGGGGCTGGCGGGTATTGCGCTGCTGACCGGCAACTTCGGTCGGCGTGGTACCGGCTGCGGGCCGGTACGCGGCCAGAACAACGTGCAGGGCACCTGCGACATGGGGATGCTGCCGCACCAGTTCCCGGGTTATCAGTCGGTGAGCGACCCCGAGATCAGCGCCAAGTTTGCCAGGGCGTGGGGCGTGGAGTCGCTCTCCCAGAAACCCGGTTACCGGCTTACCGAGCTTGGTCACAAGGTGGAGGAGGGCAAGTGCAAGGCCTTCTACATCTTCGGTGAAGATCCGGCCCAGACCGAGGCAGACCTCGGTCAGTTCCGCCGTACCCTGGCGGGGATGGATCTGGTGATCGTACAGGATATCTTCATGACCCAGACTGCCGAGATGGCCGACGTCATTCTGCCCGCCACCAGCTGGGGCGAGCACGAGGGGGTCTACAGCTCGGCGGATCGCGGCTTCCAGCGTTTCTACAAGGCGGTGACGCCCCCTGAAAACGTCAAACCCGACTGGGCCATCTTCTCGCTGATGGCCACCGCCATGGGTTATCCCATGGAGTACCACAACACCGAAGAGATCTGGGACGAGATGCGTGCGCTCTGCCCGCTCTACGCCGGGGTCAGCTATGACAAGATGGCGGATCTTAAGTGTGTGCAGTGGCCCTGCCCAACCGAGGATCATCCGGGCACCAGCACCCTGTTCGAGGGCAATGTGTTCAGCACCCCGAGCGGCAAGGGTCAGCTGATTGCCGCCGAGTGGCGCGCGCCGCTGGAGCAGCCCTGCGCCGAGTACCCGCTGGTGCTCTCCACCGTGCGCGAAGTCGGCCACTACTCCTGTCGCTCCATGACCGGCAACTGTTCGGCGCTGCAGACCCTGGCCGATGAGCCGGGCTATGTGCAGATCCACCCGACTGATGCCCAAAAACTCGGGGTGAAGGATCAGGCGCTGGTCTGGATCTCGTCGCGGCGGGGCAAAGTCATTACCCGGGCCAACTACAACGAGCGAGTAAATGCCGGGGTGGTCTATATGACCTACCAGTGGTGGATCGGGGCCTGCAACGAGCTCACCATCGAGCACGTGGACCCCGTCTCCTACACCCCTGAGTACAAATACTGCGCGGTGAAAATTGAGCGCATCCCGGATCAGGCCGAGGCAGAAGTCTACGTCCAGACCGAGTACAGCGCGCTCAAGGCAAAATTGCGCAGCGCCGCCAAGGGGTAATTGGCAACCACTCTCTTTGGAGAGATAAAAATAAGGGACCGACTCATCTTGTGAGTCGGTTACCCTTGTCTTGGTTAAATTTCGATATGGGTGAGATCATGCAACATGATATCAACCGGTTATTCGGTATCTTTTATATTTGTGGCTATTTTGTCGCAATATTGCTGGGTATTGGCTGTTATATCTGGCAAGACGAGATGATATTTCTGTTGGGCTTTGGCTTTTTCGGTTGTTTCATGGCGGCGCGGCTGGCCATGCGCGGGGTATTTTCCGCGCTGAGTACCACCATCGCCTGGCTGATCGCCTTCGTCTCGACCACCTTGATCAACGCCCTGTTGTTGGGGCTGATCACTTTGCTGGTCTACCTTACGCACCGGACGGTGGCGCAGGAGCTGGCCGACAACGCCAGCTGGCTGCTGATGGCCTTTCAGGGCTGTTCGGCGCTCTTTATCCTGGGTGGGCTGAAAAGCGGACATCTGCAGTGGCAGCAGGGCCAGGGTGATCAGTGCCAGTGAGCCAGATTGCTCTGCGTCAAATAATTCGGGCGGCACTCTTGAATTAATTATCAGTTATTTAATCGCGGGCTTGATTAAATGTGGACAAATGCGCGAGAAAATATTCAGCCTGATTTGTAATGAACCCGCCGCTTCATTATGATGGCACGCCAGCTTTGAATATATCGACGCTGACGATGTTATCTTTTGTTATTGTTCGTTACGTGCCCGTTTTGAATTGCAACATTTGATAAAGCATCATGCCATTCAATATTTGTCAGCAGCATGAGGGCGACCCCTTGTTGTTATATCCGGTTGCCATGGCGAATCAGTATGCCACGGCATGGCAGGCCGGCTCTGTGACTGACACTGATCCAATGTGAGGCCGTAATGCTGAATGTGAGTGCCATCCCGCTGGACGAGATCTCCCCCATCTGGGATGACGGTTTCCTCCTGCTCTCAAAAAGCCTGCTGTCGGCCGTGACGCTCGATGACTTCATCAAGAAACTCAACAAGATAGACGTCTGTTTCGACGACGTGATCCGGGTCAACCTGATCCTCAACCAGGGGACGGGGGAGGAGGCCATCTTCTGCTACATGGGGGAGAGGGGCCCAAGGCACCTCGTCTGCCGCAAGGCAGACCTTCACTTTTCCAAGGAGCAGGCGATCATTCTACCCGCTGCCCGCTTTGAAAACCGCTGCGCCCTGTTGGCGAGCACCCCCGTCTATGATGACCTGCAATCCTACTGCCAACTGCCCATCACCACCGCTCGCAGCCACCTGGGCGGGGTGGAGTTCATCAGCCGCGAGGCTCGCGCCTTTCCCATGGAGGTGCTGGCCAAACTGACCCAGCTGGCGGCCATCATCGCCATCGCGCTGGAGAACGTGCAGGACAAGGAGCGCACCCTGGAGCAGGCCCACTCCCTGCGCCTTGAGCGCGACAGCTGCAAAATTTTGGTGGACGTAACCAATGCGGTGATCAAACTGGTGCGCATCGCCGAGCTGCCAAGAAGCCTGTTTGCCATCCTGCAGCACCATTTTGCCATCAGCAGCCTCTGTCTTGCTGAATACAACGCCACCTCCGACAGCTTCAAGAGCTATCTGGTGAACGAAAGCCAGAGCGAGCAGCCCGGCATTATCGACCACTCCTGTTTCGAAAAGAACTGCCTGCAGGGGGCCCTGGGTCACAGCGAACCCTATTTCATCTATCGCGAGCATGGCCACGGCTGCAATGCCCACTGCCGCTTCGCCACCCAGATCCTGCCCCCCGAGGCCAACAGCTCCTGCATCTTGCCGCTGCGTTATCGGGGCAACCTGCTGGGGGTGCTGATCCTCTCTCACCCGGAGGTGGATTTCTTCGTCGATATCGACATTTCCCTGCTCGAACAGGTGGCGGCGCGCACGGCGATCGCCATGAACAACGTGCAGTCGCAGCAGGAGATCTCCAACACCAACGGCGCGAAAGAGAAGACCCTTCGTATTGGCGAACCCGCCGTGCGGGGAGAGTTCTCCCACATCATCTACCAGAGCCCCGTGATGGAGAGCGTAATGGAGAAGGTACGGTTGGTGGCCGAGAGCGACTGCACCGTGTTGATTTTGGGGGAGACGGGCACCGGCAAGGAGCTGATCGCCCAGGCTATTCATCAACTCAGTGCCCGCAGCAGCCGGGAGATGGTGAAGGTGAACTGCGCCGCCATTCCCACCGGCCTTATCGAGAGCGATCTGTTCGGCCACGAGAAGGGGGCCTTCACCGGCGCCCTGACCCAGCGCATCGGCCGCTTCGAGCGGGCCCACAAGGGCACCCTGTTCCTCGACGAGGTGGGGGACATGCCCATCGATCTGCAACCCAAGCTGTTGAGGGTATTGCAGGAGCACGAGCTGGAGCGGGTGGGCAACAGCAACCCCATCGCCGTGGACGTGCGACTGGTGGCGGCCACCAACTGCGATCTGCTCTCCATGGTCAAGAACAAGCGCTTTCGCAGCGACCTTTACTACCGGCTCAACGTCTTTCCCATCGAGCTGCCGCCCCTGCGCGAGCGGCGCGAAGACATCCCGCTGCTGGTCAACTTCTTTATCAAGAAGATCGCCAAGCGGATGCGCCGTACCATCACCGCCATTCCGGCCGATGCCATGAAGATGCTGGTGTCGCTCCCCTGGTACGGCAATATTCGCGAGCTGGAGAACATCATAGAGCGGGCCGTGGTGATGACCCGCGGTCAGGTGCTCAATCTCTCCCCCGACGAGCTGCTGCCCCTCAAGGGCTATCACAAGATTGAGACCCTGGTTTATGACGAGCCCGATGCCCCCCTGTTCCGGCAGGGGCCGGAGGATGAGCGCGAGGCGATCATCGCGGCGCTCAAGGAGAGCAACGGCATCGTCGCCGGTGCCCGGGGGGCGGCCCAGCGTCTTGGCATGAAACGCACCACCCTGCTCTCGAAAATGAAGCGGCTCGGTATTTCGGCAAAGGATCCCAGGATCATCGAATAAGGCGGCAACAAGATGTGGCAAGAGAGTGACGTGTTCCGGTGCGCCGCGCCGCGCGAGGTGGTGCACTATCAGGGGCGTGAGGTGACCACCGACAGCGCCATGCAGCTGCCTTGCGAAACCCCGGTGGCGCTGGTCTACAACGGCATCGCCCACAGCGTGATGATGTGCTCGGCCGCCGATCTGGAGGATTTTGCCATCGGCTTTTCTCTCAGTGAGGGGATCATCGACGGCCTGCACGACATTCACGACATCGAGCAGGTCAATGGCTGTCAGGGCATCGAGCTGCACATCACCCTGGCCAATCGCTGCATCTATCGCCTCAAGGAGAAGCGGCGCACCCTGGCGGGACGCACCGGTTGCGGCATCTGTGGCAGCGAGAGCCTGGAGCAGGTGGTGCGCACCTTGCCCCCCTTGCCGGACAGCCAGCGCTTTGCGGTGGGTCTTATTGACAAGGCGCTGGATGGGCTGCGCCCCCTGCAGTTGCTGGGGCAGTGCACCGGCGCCACCCACGCCGCCGTCCATGTGGACGGGGCGGGCAACATCCTCGCCATTCGCGAAGACGTGGGGCGCCATATTGCGCTCGACAAGCTGGTGGGCCACCTGTGTCGCACCGGCCGGCGCGATGGCGCCATCCTGGTGACCAGCCGCGCCAGTTTCGAGATGGTGCAAAAGGCTGCCAGCGCCGGGGTGGAGATCCTGCTCGCCATCTCGGCTGCCACCGAACTGGCGGTGGCGCGGGCCGAACAGACCGGTCTCACCCTGGTGGGGTTTTGCCGCCCGGGGCGCGCCGAGATCTACAGCGGCCGCCAGCGTATCGTGCTGGCATAAGTGCTGGATTGGTGCCGGACCACTTCGCCGGGATAGGCACTGGCATCAGTAGTGACATTCAGTGCTGACATTGGCGTTGAGTGGGTGTAACAGGGCAGGGATAAGCTCACAGGGATGGGGCAGAACAACGTTAAGGCGTGATGGGGGCGGCTTGCCCTGTGCCATCAGGTGCGAGTGACAGGCAAAGGTATCACCAGCAAGAGGCCGTAAAAAAGGGCGGGGAGTGTGACTCCCCGCCCTTTTGGTATTGGCGCGGCGAATTAGCGGGCCAGCAGGATGCGCAGCATGCGGCGCAGGGGCTCGGCGGCGCCCCACAGCAGCTGATCACCCACGGTGAAGGCGGCCAAATACTCGGGGCCCATGTTGAGTTTGCGCAGACGACCCACCGGGATGCTGAGGGTACCGGTGACGGCAGCCGGGGTCAGCTCGCGGGCGGTGATGTCGCGATCGTTGGGGATCACCTTGACCCAGTCGTTGTGGGCGGCCAGCAGGGATTCAATTTCTGCCAGCGGCACATCCTTCTTCAGCTTGATGGTGAACGCCTGGCTGTGGCAGCGCAGGGCGCCGATCCGCACGCACAGACCATCCACCGGGATGGCGGCATCCTGGATCCCCAGGATCTTGTTGGTCTCGGCCTGGCCTTTCCACTCTTCACGGCTCTGGCCGTTGTCGAGCTTGGTGTCGATCCAGGGGATGAGGCCACCGGCCAGCGGCACGCCGAAGTTGTCCACCGGCAGGGTGCCGGAGCGGGTCTTCTCGGTGATCTTGCGCTCGATATCGAGGATGGCGGAGGCGGGATCCGCCAGCTCTACCGCCACTTCGTCGCGCAGGATCCCCATCTGGGTCACCAGCTCGCGCATGTGGCGGGCACCGCCACCGGAGGCGGCCTGATAGGTGGCCACGCTCACCCACTCCACCAGATCGGCCTTGAACAGGCCGCCCAGGGCCAGCAGCATCAGGCTGACGGTGCAGTTACCGCCAACAAAGGTCTTGATGCCATCGTTCAAGGCCTGCTCGATGACGTCACCGTTGACCGGATCCAGGATGATGACGGCGTCCTGCTCCATGCGCAGGGAAGAGGCGGCGTCAATCCAGTAACCCTGCCAGCCGGCGGCCTTCAGGCGCGGATAGACATCCTTGGTGTAATCGCCGCCCTGAGCGGTGATGATGATCTCCTGCCTGGCCAGCGCCTCGATATCGAAGGCATCCTGCAGAGTGCCGGCATCGACGCCGAAGTTGGGGGCGGCCTCACCGGCCTGGGAAGTGGTGAAGAAGGTAGGTTGAATATGGGCGAAATCCTGCTCTTCCTGCATCCGGCTCATCAGAACCGATCCCACCATGCCACGCCAACCGACCAAACCTACTTTTTTCATAATGTCCTACCCTGGATAGCTGCTTAATAATGCGTTGTGGATCCCGTGACCCCTTGTATGGCGCCGGCCATTTACAAGCTGGTTACAAAATACGAGTTGCGAAAAATGTGTCTGTCCACATTACGGATTGTGGCGGCGGGCGCAAGTCGAATTGCGCAATATTCTGTGTCGTTCGCTGCAATATCCAGCGGTGTGAACACCGTAGGGAGGCGGAAAAAGCGCCGTAGAAAAGAGGTGGGGAGAGGCGGGGATGAAAAAACAGGCAGGCCACCTGCATAAGGT
>NZ_CDCG01000018.1:295201-384569 GCF_000819845.1 Aeromonas enteropelogenes | reverse complement strand
CCTGCATAAGGTGGCCTGCCGATGGAGCCTGGAGCGACTCAGGCGTAGCGAGCCAGGGTCAGCCCTTCGTCGCTGATGGCGGTTGCGCTGCCGCTAATCAGATCGCAGAGCAGTTGGCCAGAACCTGCCGCCATGGTCCAGCCCAGGGTGCCGTGGCCCGTGTTGAGCCAGAGCCCGGGGATGGGGCTTGGGCCCACCAGCGGGGTGCCATCCGGCGTCATGGGGCGCAACCCGGTCCAGAACTCGGCGCGGCTGATGTCCCCCCCTTCGGGGAAGAGATCCCCCACCACCATGGCCAGGGTGTCATGGCGTTTGGGGTTGAGCACCAGGTTGTAGCCCGAAAGCTCCGCCATGCCGCCGACCCGGATCCGCTCGTCAAAACGGGTGATGGCCACCTTGTAGGTTTCATCCAGCACTGTGCTGCGGGGGGCCGCATCCGGATTGGTCATCGGCAGGGTGAGGGAGTAGCCCTTGACCGGATAGACCGGCAGCTCCAGCCCGAGCGGGCGCAGCAGCGGACGCAGGAAGCCGGTGCCGTAGCTGCCAAGGGCGCAGACGATGGCATCGGCACGGTAGCGCTGTTCGCCCGCCCGCACTGCCACGGCGCGGCCATGGGCGACCTCAATCTCGTCGATGTCGCAGTTGAAGACGAATTTGACCCCGAGTTTCTGCGCTTCCAGCGCCAGCGCTTTGGTAAAGCGGAAGCAGTCGCCGGTCTCGTCGCCAGGCAGGCGCAGGCCGCCCACTATCTTGCCGCGCACCCGTGCCAGGGCCGGTTCGGCCTCTTCGCAGCCGCTGTCATCCAGCGACAGGTAGGGGACACCGTACTCTTCCAGCACCTCGATATCGCGCTTGCTGGCATCCAGCTGGGCCTGGCTTCGAAACAGTTGCAGGGTGCCGAGCTGGCGCCCCTCGTAGTCGAGGGCCAGTTCATCGCGCAGCACCTTCATGCAATCGCGGCTGTACTCGGCCAGGCGCACCATGCGCCCCTTGTTGGTGGCATAGGCCGCCGGGGTGCAGTTGGCCAGCATCTTCAGCATCCAGCGCAGCTGGAAAGGGTCGGCGGTGGGGCGCACCGTGAAGGGTGCATGCTTTTGCAGCATCCATTTGGCCGCCTTGAGGGGAATGCCGGGGGCCGCCCAGGGGGCAGCGTAACCGGGGGAGATCTGGCCGGCATTGGCGTGGCTGGTTTCAAGCGCCACCCCCTCTCGCCGCTCCAGCAGGGTCACCTGATGGCCCGCTTTTGCCAGATACCAGGCGCTGGTTACACCAATGACGCCACCCCCGAGTACCACTATCTCCATACGTCTTTCCTTGACTGATGCCTTGATAAGGCCCCCACCTTAATCAGCCGCCACAGTATATTCAACTGGGTAAGATATAATTGGTATAAATATCTATTTACATTTATTTAACTGGTTTTCAATGTTGTTGATGATTGGTTTTCTGGCATTTAGTGCGACAGGTTAGGCGCCTTTGCATGGCGTCACTTGCAAGTGGCCGGAACAGGCGTGCAGCACCCGCCGTGGCGGCAATTAAGTTGAACTCCGGGCATGAGGAGCAACGGAGTTCGTTGAGTATCAAAGAGGGCGGATCCAGATAAAAAAGGCCCCCGCATCCTGGATGCGGGGGCCTTGGCGATAGAGAGGCAAAGTGGCCGGTTAGACAGCCAGGTACTCCAGCTCGACCGATCCCAGTGCCTTGAGGGTGGACTGGGCGGCGTCGCGCTGGCTGATCTGGCCGTTTTTGCTCTCCAGCAGCACGGCGCGACGGATGGTGGCGAGATCCGCACCGTTCAGCACCGCATGGGCGCAGGCCATCTGCATCGGCGGCAGGCTGGGGTTGAAGGCGGCGTTCTCGGCGTAGCGACCACAGAAGAGGCGGCCATCGGCAAATTGCAGCGCCACCGCGGCATAACCCTGGCTGTAGGGCGCATAGCTTTGGCGAGCGGCGGCCAGAGCGGCCTGCCAGAGGGGATCTTCACTCTCTAGGGCCAGCTCGTCGTGGGACTGCGGGCTCATCAGGGCATCTGTGATGTCGAGATCCGCCGGCCCGAAGGAGTGGGGCAGGAAGGATTGCAGGGCACTGAGATCATCGGGCAGGGAAACCTGCAGGGTCTTGGCGGTGCTCAGCTCGTTCATGAACTGGCGGCAGTGGCCGCAGGGGGTGTAGTTGACAGTGATCTCGCTGATCCCGGTCTCGCCACCCAGCCAGGCGTTGGAGATGGCGGACTGCTCGGCGTGCACCGAGTGGAACAGCCCCTGGCCTGCGAACTCCATGTTGGCGCCGAAATACCAGGTGCCGCTCAGGCCGCAGGCGATGGCACCGACAAAAAACTTGGAGATGGGGGCGACCGAGCAGGCGGCGGCCAGTGGCAGCAGAACCAGGCGCATGGCGCGATCATCAAGGCCGCTGGCGGCTTTCAGGGTAGCGACCTGATCCGGGGTAAAACGGGCATTGAACGCACTGCCGTCGGCAGGGTCGAGCATGGGCAGCAGCGCCGCTTTGAGCGGGGCGGGCAGGGTATCGAGTGGCTTGGCAAAACGGGGATGCATAGTGTGTCCTCAAAGGCCAATTGGGGGGCCATTGTAGGGAGCAAGCTCGGTGAATTGTGTGAGCTTGCTCACGCCCTGACGGGCAAACGGAGCGGGATAGTAATGGAAACGTTTGTCTTGTGCAAATTGTGCGGCAGGTCGCACGGGCGGGCCCGCAGGCCCGCCTGATGAAGGCTTAGCTCAGCCAGTGATAGAAGGTGAACAGGAGTGGCGCGACGGCAGCGGTGAGAATGCCGCACACCACCATGGCGAGCGACGAGAAGGCCCCCTGGACTATGCCCTGTTCGGCGGAGGTGGCGGTGCCGATGGCGTGGGCACAGGCGCCCACAGCCAGCCCCTGGGCCTCGGGGTCGGTGACCCGCATCAGCTTGAGCAGCGGATAACCAATCAGGGCACCGATGATCCCGACCACCACCACCACGGCGGCGGCGATGGCGGGAATGCCGCCGAGGGACTGGCTCACGCTCATGGCCAGTGGCGTGGTGATGGATTTTGTGATCAGGGACGCAAGTAGTGCCGGGTCGGCGCCCATAAAATGACCGATCAGCAAGGTAGTGCATACCGAGATCAATACCGAGGCTAGGGTGCAGACTAGGATGGGCTTGAGCCTGGCCCGGATCTGGCGTGCCTGCTGATAGAGCGGCAGGGCCAGCGCCACCACGGCGGGCTCCAGCAGCGCCGTGATGGGGCGGGTGCCGCTTTCGTACTGCTCAAGGGGCAGGTCAAGCCAGAGCAGCAGACCGATGATGACGGTGGTGGGCACCAGCACCGGATTGATGATGGGCCAGGGCAGACGGCGATGGAGCGCCCGGGTGGCAAAATAGAGTGCCAGGGTTAGGGGAATGGAGAGCCAGAAGATCATTTGTTCATCCTCTGGTAAAGGTGCCCAACGGTGCCGAGGATCAGCACTATGCCCACCACGATGCAGAGCATGATGAGGCCAAGGGATTGGCGCAGGGGTTCCAGCCAGGCCACCAGGCCCACGGCCACCGGCACGAACAGGACCCCCATATGGCGCAGCAGCAGACCGGCACCGAGCTCGACCCACTGCAACTTCACCAGTTGCAGCGAGAGCAGCACGAACAGCAGCAGCATGCCGATGATGCTGCCGGGGAAGGCGAAGGGCAGGATGGCTGCCACGGTTTTGCCTGCCAGCAGGCAGGCGACGATGACCATAAAGTCACGAAGGTATAGCAAGGCACGTTGCGCGATCACGTGAGCCCCTTCCTGATAACTGTGAAGAAAAGCGCAGTTTACCAGAGAGGCCGGGTCGCGGCATTAAAACAATAACAGCTGAAATCAGTTCATTTGAAGCTGATTTAATTGAAGTTTCGTTTTTGAAAATTGTCTGATAGAACCCTTTTCGAACTACAAGGAGTAGTGATGACATCCCTCTTGTCCCGTATCCGCCAGCTGGCGACCGATAATGATCTGCCCGCGAACTTGTTGCAAACCCGCCAATGGGATGGCCCCCTGTGCCGGGTGCGCCTCGACAACACGGGGTGTGACGATACCCCGGTGGGGCGTTGGGTGCTGTTTGACGGCAAGCTCGGCCTCTCGCCTGATGCGCCCGTCTATGGGGAGGGGTTCCAGATGCTGGCCCAGACCATGGGCAGCTGGCAATCGCCGCAGCCGGTGGGGCGTTGCCCCGATGCCAGCGTCTATCGCATCACCGATGACGAAGGTTTTCACACTGTGCACAACCTGCTGCTGGTAGAGCACGGCAAGGGCTGGCTGCTGCTCGCCTTTGCCAGCTGCCACCGCTTTGGCGGCGAGTTTCGCCTCTATCCCGATGGTCGCCTGCAGATCCTGATGAACAGCGAGGATCGTCTGCTGCCTGCCGGCCAGCACTGGCAGAGCGAGGCGCTGATCTGCCTGGAAGGGCCGGAGCGTGAGGATCTGCTGGCCGAGCTGGCGAATCTGATCGAGGCTGAGCATGGATCGCTGATCGGCCAGGTCACCACGCGCCCCAGCGGCTGGTGCTCCTGGTATCACTACTACAGCGATGTGAGCGCCGCCGACATTCGCGAGAACCTGGCGGTGCGCGCCGAGCGCTTCCCGGCCCTGCGCTACGTGCAGATAGACGATGGCTATCAGGCCAAAATGGGAGACTGGCTCACCCCTTCCGCGAAATTCGAACAAGGGGTAGCGGCGCTGGCCGCAGAGATCCGCGCCGCCGGCTGCGAGCCCGCCCTCTGGGTCGCCCCCTTTATCGCCGAGCCCACCTCGCAAGTCTTTATGGAGCATCCCGATTGGTTCGTGAAAGGAGAGGACGGCTTGCCGCTGCCTTCCGAACGGGTCACCTACGGCGGCTGGCGTTGCACTCCCTGGTATGTGCTGGACGGCACCCACCCCGAGGTGCAGGCCCATTTCGAACGGGTGTTTCGCACCCTGCGCGAGCAGTGGGGCATCCACTACTTCAAGCTCGATGCGAACTTCTGGGGCGCCATTCACGGCGGCCAGTTCCACGACCCGTCCGCCACCCGGGTTGAAGCCTATCGGTGCGGCATGGCCGCCATCTTGCGCGGGGCGGGCGAGGGGGCCTTCCTGCTCGGCTGCAACGCCCCCATCTGGCCGAGCCTGGGGCTGGTGCACGGCATGCGGGTGAGCGATGACGTGGAGCGCCACGGCCCGCGTTTTCGCCAGATCGCCCGCGAGGCGTTTTGCCGTGCCTGGCAAAACGACCGGCTGTGGGCGCTGGATCCCGACTGCATTTGCCTGCGGGATCTGCCGAGTCAACAGGCCAGCGCCACCGATTACCACTTCCATCTGGCGGCGCTGGTGGCAAGCGGCGGCATGATGCTGGCGGGAGACAGGCTGCAGGATCTTGACGAGGCGCAGGGGGCCCAGCTCAAGCGGTTGCTGGCCCTGTGTGCAGCCCGCGCCCCTTCCGCCCGTTTCGAGGCGATGGACTTTGCCTGCGGCGAGGTGAGCCTGCCAGGTGGCGAGACCCTGCTCTGCCTGTTCAACTGGGAGGCGCTGCCCCAGGAATTTTTGCTGCCAGAAGGCGGGGTGGATTTTTGGGATAAGCAGCCGGTCGGCACTTCACTCACCCTGCAAGGGGGAGAGGGGCGGGTGATCCGCTACCCCTGATCAAGAGGCAGTGACAAACAAATCAGGCTCCGTGAGGAGCCTGATTTGTTTATGAGGTTTGCAATGGGGTCAGTAGTGCCACTCAAAGCCGACGGCGTAATTGGCGGAGCCATAGCCAGGGATATCGTTGTTGGAGACGATGGCCTTGAGGGTCAGTTGCGAACTTAATGGCACGCCGAGACCAAAGCCGATGGCCAGCTGATCGTTGGGGTTGCCGATCAAATCCACCCGCATCACCCGATAGAGGGACATGTCCTCGCTCAGGTGCACATAGGCCTGGGAGGCGCGGTTGTAGGCCTGCCCGAACACCTCCAGCTGGAAGCCCGAGTGAGCGCTGATGGCCAGCGGTACCCCGACAAACTTGTAGAGGGGGGAGTCGTTGAAGTAGCTGTTGGTGATCTGGGGGGTAAAATCGGTTTGCTCGTAGAGGGTGTTGAAGCTGTGGGCCACGATTTGATAGGTCTGCTCCGGCAGTCGGGCAAGATAGTCCGGCATCTCGAAGCGATAGGCGCCCTGGGCAAACAGGGGCAGCAGAGCCAGTAATCCAGACAGCGCGCGCAAAGAAGGCATAGGCAGACAGGTATCCGGTTGACCGTGCCCCGCCATCATGGCGAGACGTTCACAAGATATTGGTACTTGAGGAAAATTCCCCTTCGTCATTATTGCGCGATGAAGGGGAACCGTGGGGGAGATTTATGTGAAATCACTCACAACTCATAACTCTTCCAGATAGCGATAGAGACTCTTGAGAATCGTAAAGTTCCGTTCGTTACCCTGATTTTGTTCTGCCAGCGCTTCGAGGCGAGGGGCGTAATCAGGCAGATGATGGCTGAAGTAGTCGCTGCAGTGCAGACGCCAGCGCTTCTGTTCCGCTTCGCTCAAGGTATGGGGCCAGTTGCGGGCGCGGTAGCGGAACAGCATCTCCGGCAGGCGGGCATCGCTGAAGGCGAACTCCCGCTCACCCAGCAGATCCGGCGGAGTGGCGCGTACCAGATCCATGGTGGATTTGTCGCCATGGCCGAAGAAACCGGCGTAGAGCTGGGTATCGGGGTCGCTCTCGTTGCTGCCGGCAAATTCCTGATTGAACACCTCCACCAGCTTTTCCCGCACCTCGGGGTGGGCGCGCAGCAGATCCAGGCTCTTGCGGCACTGCTCCCGATCGATGCCCAACTCGTCGGCGCGCTCTGCCGTCAGGGTGGCGGCCGGCGCCAGCACCGGGCACTTGTTGATGTGCACCAGCTTGACCGGAATGCCGGCCAGATCCCCCAGCTCCTCTTTTTTGGTGTAGAGCCGCTCTCTGATCTCCTCGCTGGAGAGTTCGATGAGCGGGGTGGGGTCACGGGTGAGATCCACCATGATCACCGCGTTCTGGTTAGTGGGGTGCCAGGCGAGCGGCGACACCCAGCTCACGCAACCCTGCCAGGGGGAGAACATGCCGGAGACATGGACCAGCGGCTTCATGGTCACCACGTCAATGAGCGCCTTGACCTTGTTTTTGTTGCGCAGATCAAAGAGATAACCAAACAGTTTGGGCTGGGCTTTTTTAACCAGCTTGGCCATCTCTATGGTGGCCAGGACGTCTGAGAGCGCGTCGTGAGCGTTGGCGTGGGCCACGCCGTTGGCCACCGTCAGCTTTTCGAGTCGGAAACTCGGCTTGCCCTCTTCGTCAAAGGCCCACTCGATCCCCTCCGGGCGCAGGGCGTAGCAGGCCCGCAGCATGTCGAGGATGTCCCAGCGGGAGTTGCCGTTCTGCCAGGCGTAGGCATAGGGGTCGTAGAAGTTGCGATAGAGGGTGTAGCGGGTCACCTCGTCATCGAAGCGGATGCTGTTGTAACCCAGCACGCAGGTGCCCGGGGTGGCAAACTGCTCGTGGATCTGGCGGATGAAGTCCGCCTCGCACAGCCCATCCTTCATCGCCTTTTGCGGCGTGATGCCGGTCACCAGACAGGCCTCTGGTTGCGGCAGATAGTCCGCTGGCGGCTTGCAATAGATGACCAGCGGCTCGCCGATGAGGTTGAAATCCGCATCGGTGCGAATGCCGGCAAACTGCGCCGGTCTGTCCTTGGCAGGGCTGATGCCGAAGGTCTCGTAATCGTGAAAGTAAAAGGTGGGCTGTACGCCTTGGTTAGTAGATGTGCTCATTTGATTAGTATTTATCGCCTAGGCGTTTGATTTTATGGTCTTTTATGGTGTGTTCAGTCATATCTGAGCACTCGATAATTCTTTCATCGTTCACCGCCGTATAGAGTCGTTCGCGAACTATTTAGTACAGTATTAAGTACAAAATATGATATTTTGTGAGTACAAAATTTTATTGGGTGAACGATGGCACTTTCAGACAGCTGGCTGCGAGGCATCAATGGTAAACCATACACGGGCCAGAGCGAAGTCACTGACGGCGATGGCTTGGGTGTCAGGGTGTCACCCAAAGGACTAATTACCTTCCAAGTGCGCCATATGCGGGATAGGAAGCAAGTTCGGTCGACCATAGGCCGCTACCCAGCAGTGTCGCTTCGGGAGGCCAGGATAAAGGCTGCTGAACTCAAGGCCGGTCCCAAGCAAAGTGTCGTAGCTAGCGAAGAACCTACCCCTGCCGCATTGTTTGAAGTGTGGTTTGAGAAGTATGTGATGCGGGAGTGCCGTGAAGGCACTCAGAAGAACTACCGATATACCTTCTCGTCAGTGAAGAACCGCTTGCCAGATAAGCCGCTCAATCAGATCACCATGGACATGTGGCTGACCTATTTCGATGCCATCAGCGAGCGGGCACCAGGGGTGACCCGTGCGGTGATCACGGGATTGAAGGCTTGTTTCAACTGGCACATCCGCCGGGGTACGATCAATATGCCCAACATGATGAGCCTACGAGCTCGCGATGTCGGGGCGCCAGCCAAAACTGGACATCGTGTGTTGACGGTTGCCGAGGTTGCCAAGATCTGGCGTGCCATTGAGGCCAGCCGGGCAGGTACCGGCAATAAAGTGATCCATCTGTTGTGTCTGGTCTATGGCTGCCGGCTGTCAGAGGCCAGAACACTCAAGCGTCAAGACCTGGATTTCGAGTCCATGGTCTGGACGGTCCCGGCCGAGATCAGCAAGACCGGCAAACCAATCCGTCGCCCCATCACGTCGGTGGGTCAGCAACTGTTTGAACGGGCTGCGATAGCATCTGTGGATCCGGTCTATCTGTTCCCTGGGCAAGGGAAGGGGAATGGGCCGCTGGAGATCCACTCTTGTAATAGGCTGGTGAGCCGGTTGCGTAGCACGCTCGGGATCCCGCATTGGCGGATCCACGATGCCCGGCGCACCCTGTCCACTAGGTTGTCGGAACTGGGCGTTACACCGCATATCACCGAAGTGATGCTGGGTCACGCGCTGCTCGGTGTAATGTCGGTATACAACAAGCATGACTGGTTGGAGGACCAACGCACTGCGTATGAGTTGTGGTGGTCAGTCCTCCAGCGTGAGTTAGGAGTGGGTCTGGGCCCGGCTATGGCTGTCAATCCAGGTCATTATGTGTGACTTGATCCAGCGCAGTGGCTGGTGGTCGATAGGCTTGGGGAAGGTCGGGTCTTTATGGCGCAGGTGGTAAAGTGCGGTCCTGCCTTTTCCCAGCATCACGAGCAGTTCTTTCTGCTCAATTTTTTCAATGGGTTCTAACATAAATCCTCCGGTGAATCTTTGAATGGCAGCTCGTTGTTTTGCTGACCAGCAGATGAAGTGGTTGCCGTCCTGTTCATTGCCATAGGCCTGTATCACTGCGGAACCCGTTCGAAACGGCGACTGTCCGCGTAGTAGTGACGAAAGACACCATCCATAATGATGCCCACCACCAGGTCATATTTGGTGGGGGCATCGGATGAGCAGTACTCATCGCTTGTTTGACGCGGAGGGCTAATTGTCTCGAGCACGATCACCGGCGCTCCATATTCAGGGAAAGGGCGATCCCGCATGCGTGGTTTCCACTGGATCACATCGCCAGCGGCTAAAGCATGTTCGATCTCAAAAGTACGTTTCAGCTGCTGTAGGTTTGTGATCGCTTGCGCCATTTGTCGCTGACTATACTCGGCCAGCTTTTCCGGGGTGATATTCAGTTCAAACCAACCCTTGCTGCAGTTGCTTGAGCTGGCATAGCAGATGGTGTTGTCATTGTTTTTGAATTGCAGATCACCATCTTTGTCAAAACCGACAAAACTGTAGGTTTTTCCATGTGTCATGCCTATATGTTGACCATGCCAAGTAAAGGTTGGCTCCATCTTTTCAGAGAGCGCATAGAGGATGGCGGCTTTGGCCTGGGCGAAGTTATCTGGGGTCAGGGTCACGGTATTGGTGTGCATATGTAGGTCCTTGCAGTTATCCACAAAATCTGTGGTTCCAGCAGTGGATGATTTGTGAGCACTCGTGTGCGCCCTTGACAGGGGCTGGCTTGCAGTTCTGCCACTGCATTGAGGGGCTGGGGGAGAGGGGGACTATCTGAGACGCCGGCTGGCCAGCGATTTATCGGAACGCGGTTATTTGGTGGCTTGTAGTTGGGCTTTGCGCTCACCAGCCACATGTATGATGCCGTCAGCAATCTCTTGGTTGCCGGTTTCGCAGGCCCACTGCCAGGCGTTGTTGTAGGCCAGCTTCCAATCTTCTTCCGAAGCCGCCGCTTCAATGGCTGCACAGTGGTCGGCGTAGGCACCTGAGTGGTCTACTACATTGTCCTCTTGCTCATTGGCCTGTTGTTCTGGGCTAGCGGCCTTTTGTGATGGGGCTTCGGGCTCAACTTGTTCTCCCTCTGCCTTCACGTGCTTATTTTCTCCACGCATCGCGGCCAGGGCGATACTGGTCTCTGGCTCAGGATTCTCCCTCTTTGACTTAAACCAATCGCTCGGTTTGCTCATACCATCGCGCAAGGACGCATAAATCTTACGCATCTGGACGTACTGGGCCGGGAGCATGGCATCCGCTCGTCGTCCCAGATATGCCTGGATCTGTTCAGACGTGACGCCGAACTCGTCACTGAATATGTCCAGCATCCGCTTGATGGATTCAGGGCTGGTATCTGCATAAGTGTTGAGCGTTACCTCACACTGACGCTGAGCTGCTTCTATCACGTCCCCAGGGATGACCCCGAGAATGCATGCCCGTAAGCGGCGGGCACCATTGCTTGCCACCACTTCGTAGATATCTCGTGGTTCATCCAACGGCTTCTGCCTGTTAGCACCAGGGCGAACGTGTGGCACGGTAAAGATTTTCAGTTGTTTGGTATTGGTTTCCACATCCCAGGCGAAAGCCTCAACGACTGATTCCCCTTGACGTTGTTCCAGCTCGCGGACACCGAACTGTATATTCCCCCACGCCTGAGCCAATGCCTCTGCCAGCCTGATGCTTGGGCCGGTAACTTCAGAGCCACCACGGTTGTAGGTATAGAGGGCTCCTTCAGCAAGTGTTGGCCGTGAACAGGCCTGCAGGATCCGGTCTGTCGCTTCTACGGGATTGCGTGGAAACTTCTTGGCGATCACCATCGCGGCTTGGACTTCCTGGATCACACGTTGCTGTTCAATGGCAACCAGCCCTCGTTCTTGCCGTTGGTCCTGGACGCCAAAGGGGTTTGAAATGGTTTGGTTCATGCAGCTCTCCTTGCCCATGCCGGGCGAATAAGTGGTATCAGGTCGTGCCAGTCATTGTTGACGCGGCACTCGTGGAATTTGCGCAGGTCACGGCGGTAGAGGTCTTGGCCAGACTCTTTCCACTCTTGCTCCAGCGGGCGAACCCGTACTGGGTAGCGGCCGCACTCAATGGATGAGCTGACTGCGATAAAGATGAAGTCCGGCCATTCACCGTATATTTCGTGGAATCCATCCGAATACATGGCATCCTGGACGTGGTAGCGAAACTCTTCGACGTGGCGCTCGAAACGGGCCATGTCGTCGACCTTCTTCACATCAGCCAAGATGGGGACGTTTCTGAGCTTCTTGTCTGGCCGGCAGCGGCACAGTTCTTCGGTGTCAGGGTCAATCCAGTAGAGCGAACTTTCATAGACGCCCTCCTGCTCCAGTATCCAGCGGGCGTCAGGGTGTGCCATCACGCTGTCTCGCATCAGCTGCAGCTTGCGCCCCTCTTCGGCATCCATCACTGTCTTGCCCAGCTCGGCGCAGCTGGCCAGAAACTCGGCCTCTTCTGCTTTGCCAGCGTTGGTGCGGCGGTTGAATTCTGGGGCGATGATAAAGCGCTCCTTGAACGCATCGGGTTCCAGCAGCAGGCAGTGCAGGGCGGTCCCCATATCCAGCGCCTTGAGCTTCTCGTTATCGACAGGCGCGCTCTTGCGCCAGATGTAGGTGGCCGGACTCTCGGCAATGTCGTCCAGCTGTGATTTGCTGACACCTGGACCAGCGTGGTACTCCTCGATGTCCAGCCCCAGCACCAAGCCTCGCGGTAAGGCTTGGCTGGTATCGACGGTGACGTTCATGCGGCGTCCCTCTGCTGATACCTCTCAAACTGCTCGGCACTCATTGCGTTCTCCAGCTCGGCGAGGTGGTAGCTCCAGAGCTTCTTGGCGAGGTTGGCCAGACCATCGTACAGAACCTCTTTGATAAACTGCTTTAGCGGTACGGGATCGTCGTCGCGCATCAGCAGACAGATAGCTTCGTTGAACTGGCAATGGTGGTCTGCGTTGAGTTCCCCCAGCAGGGTTGCCGGGTCCGTATCGAGCTCTTCAGTTAGCAACAGCGGCAGGTTGGCATCACACCATTCGGCAATCCATTCAGCCTTGGCGTTCGCTTGTGCCTCTTTGCTTTCAAGCATGGCAAGTAGGATATGTTCAGGGGTCATGGCTATAGCTCCATTTCAAGCCGACGGGCGCGTTGGTCGTGATATTCCTCAATAGCGCGGCGAGTGTCGGTACGTAGTCGAGCGACCTTTCGTGCTTCTGCGTCAAGCTCGACGTTGATGCAGTCACGGTATTTCGTGCGGGGCGGCATTGAGCCGCGAAAGCCCATAACTTGGGCTTCGGTGAATCGTTTCATGGTCGGGTCCTGTGGTGGTTATTCCAAGGAGGCCTGATTGTTAGTAGAGCCTCGTTGGGGGACCGGCCCGTAAGCCAGCACCCCGTCACCTTCCAGCCCCACATTCCGGATCGAACGGGTTAGCGGGGATCTGCCAGGCAAGCAGATTTCGTTCGGTGACAGCCCAATCCTGGTTGTTAAAGAGCAAAAGCAGACGCATTTGGCGTGTAGAGAGAAGTCAAAGCGTCCTTACGGAACAGGGATATGAGGCTATGGCGAGGACGCTATCTGGTGCGTACTGGTACCGAGATGTCAGGTGACAAGGCGGAAGTACCGGGCTCGCAAATTCAACATCAGGCGATGGCCATAAGGGACCTGGCCCAGACGTTGGCTTGCTTTGGCATGGTTATGGACCCAGCGCCGGCGACGAACTTCATTCGCGATCTCACCGGCGCGGAGATGGAGGGTATAACGGCGGCTTTTGTTACCGCTGAGATGGTCATTGATGAGCCACAGAAGGTGGTCGGCTAGTTTTGCGGCCCTGGAAAAAATGCACTTGCTCATGTTACATTTACTCCCGTTAGCGAGTAGGTCCTCGCTAATTCCGTCTGGCATTAGCTGGTCGGGTCCTGAGTGCTGGGTGGTCTCCCAGCAATCAGACTGGGGGTAATTCCCCGGTCCTTCAAAGCCCGCCTTGTGCGGGCTTTGTCGTTCTTACGCGCCGCGCTGGTCGGGCGCATGCCTTGGTCAGGGGCGGGTCCTGAGTTAGTGGTCTAACAACGAACTAATGAGAACAGTGTGTTCTCGATGGTTTACGGAATTCATTGTTATCGATCGATAACAATGAATCAATACACTTTCGTGAATTTTTTCGAATAAAAAAGCCCTGCTATATAGCAGGGCTTTTGGTGTCTATTGCAGAACGATGCTTAACCTCGGCGCTCTATCATCCTACCAAGCACAATGACATCTCTTGCTGCAATAACAGGCAGGCGTTCATCATCAACCCCAAAGGCCCAGCCTTCGATTGCAGGTATAGCTCTTAGTAACTTGGCTTGGTTTGCACGAGTCAGTTGGAGCAACATGACTGCATCCGGCTCTATTGTGTTAACCCCCAGATCGATCACACAAACATCCCCTTTTAGGATTCCTTGCTTAGCAAGTTGGTCGTTAGGGGCCTCAACACCAATCAGAGCACCAGGTGTTTCGGTAAGCAGCATTCTATCCGTGGTGACTAGCGGAAGTGAGTCGGTTGGGTTTTGCAGTACTTCATCAATGTTAAGTACCGGTATTCTGTAGACGCTATTAACCAGATCACTCACCACCTCAACGGATGAGCGCCCGGTATACAACTCTATAGGGTCTACAGACAGAGCTTTAGCTAATCCGAATAGCGTCGAGACACGGACATCTTTCAGAGGATTACTCAGAAGGTTCGATACTAGAGACTTGGATATGCCCGCCCTTCTAGCGATTTCGGAAACACTAAGCCCTTGAGCTTCCATTCTGGCTCTAACTCGCTCATTAAATGAAGGTTTCATGTCACTCGCTTCAAGTTATCGATTGTGAACAAATTTTAAGTTCTTAATCGTACACGTTGGTTGTTGATTACTAGCTGGCAAATGGTTACGATGATGAACGATTGGCGAAATAACATACTTAGGAGCCGACATATGAAGAAGCATGAAGTGGTTAAATACTTCGGCAACATGGCTCGCGCAATGAAAGCGATCGGTATCTCTCGCAGCCTTGCCGTGAAGTGGGGGGACGTGATCCCGGCTCAGCATGCCGTGGCTTTCGTCATTGCCAGCAATGGTGAATTGCGCCTTGGTCTTGAGGACTATCCCCTGAACAAAGAGCACCCCCATACCACTCAACAGGCTGCCTAACCACCGGTCTGCTCCATCGTGAGGACCTGCGTTATGGGACGATCCGCATTACCTGATCACGCCAAGCTGGACGTGATCCCTGCGCTGAAAATGCGCGGCACACCCGCTCATCGATATATGTGGCGTGAGGTCGGTGCTGAGCTTCAGATGACCGAAACCTCCTTCGCTCGGGCTGCATTGCTCCTCATGCTCAACTCGATATCACAACATAAACCCCAGATCCTGAGGAGGGCCGTTAAAAGGGCCAACATGAGCCTGAGCGCACAAGGTTATCCGCCAGTAACCCTCGAAGAGATTTTGAAGGGGGAGGGGCTTCCTGAGCACGGATTGCTGACGTTCACTGCCGTTGACGAGGCTGTATATGACCAGGAACGCGGTAGGAAGCCGGTACAACTGCTTACTGATTTGATCGATTTCGTTCTAGGGAGATAAACCATGTCCAAAAACAAAAATCGTCATGCTGCCAAACATGTAAGCGAGCGGGACAACATCATCTTGAAAGCGGTGATCCATGAACTGGCGCTTGAACTGGACACTGCACTGATCCCAACCGCTCATGCACTTGGTACAAATCGACACGCCCTGAGACTTTCACAAGAGCTGCTCGCACGCAAAGAGGACGCCATAGCGAAATAGCCCAGTACCTAACTATCTGCCCGACTGACCACCGGGCGCAAAGATACAGAACATAGGACCCAGACCATGACTATCGAACCCAAGGCCCTTGAGGCCACCTCCCTTCATGCCAATCACTGCCCACGGTGTGGCGTTATGAATGACTATGTGAACGCTACGGGGTGTTTTGAGACAATGGAGAGAGGTGGGGGGCAAGAATGAACATCAATTTTCTTGATCGGCCAATCGCCTTTCATCGCCCATTTGTAGCCATCACCGGTTCAGTCACTGCTGCTCTATTTCTGTCTCAGGCTATCTATTGGGCTAAGCGCTGCAAAGTGCATGAAGATGGCTGTTCTTGGTTCTATAAAACCCAGGCTGACTGGGAGGAAGAGACGGGCTTAACTCGATACGAACAAGAAGGGGCACGCAAGGCGTTACGCAAGCTCGGTGTATTGAAAGAAAAGCGGGTGGGTCTACCTGCACAGCTGTATTTCTGCATCGATCTGGTAACACTTGAAGCTGTCATGAATGCATGTGATTTCTTGCAACCTAGTATGCGGAAATCTAGCAAACAGGTTCGGGGGAAAGCAGCAATCAGTACTGCTGGAAACCAGCTATCTATTACAGAGACTACTACAGAGATTACTACAGAGATCCAAGATCTCCCTTTATCCCCCCAAGGTGAAAAAAAGTCAGCAAGCGAAACGTCGCGACGAGGTACCCGCTTGCCGAATGATTGGTTCTTGCCAGCAGAGTGGGGGAGGTGGGCAGCTCAAGAAATAGGACTACCACGAGAGCGGATCCTCATCGAGGCCGCGACGTTTGCGGATTATTGGCAATCATTGCCCGGCGCCAAGGCCGTCAAGCTGGACTGGGAGAAGACCTGGCGAAACTGGGTTCGTCGAGCAGTCAGTTCGTTTAGGATTGCAGTGCAGCGAAAGCCACTAGATAGCCTGCAGGTGGCCCAGAAAGCGGCTCACAAACTCAGAGAGTCTGGGAGAGGGGGCTATGACGACAACACGCCACTCTGACCAAGAAGCTCACGATCAAACGTTGGAGCTACGTGATGGAGGATTGGTAAGTGACAGGATGTCCATGTTCTTGGCTGACGAGCTATTCCCGTTGATGGCTGGTTTATGGCCAGCCAGTGCTAACCAACTTGAGAGCAATGCTCGTGGTATCGCAATGGCTTGGGGAGGTATGCTCAAGGGGTTCAACGCACAGCAAATCCGCGAGGCGGTGCTGCAGTTTGGGGAGGATGCCGCTCGACAGTATGCGCCGCGGCCAGCGGAGGTGAGGGTAGAGCTACTGCGCCGTTTGCCTCCTGCTGCTCGGGCAAAGCCGCGCGAGCTTGAGTTCTCCATAGCGGCGTGCAAGATGGAGGCAACCGTAATCGTGCTGCAGCGTGACGGTGATGTGACGAGCGACGCGGTACAGGCCGAGCTAGACAGGATAGTTACCGACCGCCGCCAGCGTGGTTACACCATCACTGGGAGGCTATAGGGGGGCAGGGCACTGGCTGCTTATCGATATGATGCCTGAGCAAGTGGCTGAGGAGGCCGGACGGCTGAGGAGCACGCCAGTGAATGTGTTGAGAGGTGAAGGTAGGTTTTGGGGGAAGCAACGTTGGAGTGAGTCTCTTAGGCGGCAGGATGAGTGTGCTTGGCACAGGCGTTATTCCCGTGATGGCTGGGCTCTGCCTAGGGGAGACTGCTTGAGGGCTGCAATGCGCAGAAGATCCGGGAGGCGGTGTGTAGCTTGGAAAAGAAGCCGATGTAACGCCGCGTTAAGGTGTGAACAATGCAGCCACCTAACTTAAATTATTGTGCCGTAAACACTAAAGCTGATTCAAACTGAAAATGCGAAGCGTTGGGAATCACTCTTAAATGCTTTGTTAGCATACAATTTACAGCGTTTTGTTTACGAGTTCAGACATTGGGTGATTGGCAATCATCCACCTAGCCATTTCACCAAATTCACTATTTAAGTCTTTAAAAAGGTGCGCAGTTCTTGGTGAAATCATAGGCGATAACTCTGAAATTGGACGATCGAACTTTATTGGTTCAGATCTAAAAGTATAGCCCCAGTTTGAAACAGCTGCCAACGCCAATGAAATATTAGTGTTGTACGTTTTACCGAATACATACCTTTGATTTTCCAATGGCATTCTCTCACCCATAGTAATCCTTTTAATACATTCAAGAGGAACATCCATGACATGAACATCAAAACCATTGAAATGTCCATTTTTCTTACAATCACTTAAATTTCTTGCAATTCTAAACTCATTTTCATACTCCCATTCTTTAGGCTTGTAGCAAAGTTCAGATAACCTAATATGCCCAGACTCATCTTCCAGTAGATTGAAGTCTATTTTGGGTCTATTTGATTCATAGCATACAGGGAATAAACCAGTGAAAAAATCGTGGTTTTCATCGAACTCCACAACAGCTCCCTTATATTCATCAGCATAGTGTGACCACATCAGAAGAGAGCTTGGGTTTCGAGATAGGCACAGAATGCCAATTAAATCATTTAAAATATTCAAAACATCTCTAGCTACTATGTCATTACAATGTTCTGATTCGAAAGAATCCTTGAGTTTTGCTGGCTCACTTGATCTTTTTGGAGCAGTAACATCAATAGAGAAGCCATTTATGACATCTGTTAAGAATATTTCTGGCAGTAGTTCAAACGGATCATTAAACGCTTTAGGCTGAGTAAAGCGAATCGTTCCATCTAGTAGATATTTCAAATTCGAGAAAGACACATATTTATAAATGGCCACATTTACTCCAAAATTATTACGCTTGTATGCTAACGCCGAGTTAGGGAGGGAGCCGCCTAAACCAATCTTCCACAGACTATTTTCACCACCAAGACTAACCGCATGCCAAAAATGCCACGCGGCAAGAATTTCTCTTGAACAGCTTGTTATTTGTCATTATTCCTATGAGCTAGTTAGCAAAGGATTTTTTTGCCATTTGGCCCAACTAAACGAGTGTTAATAAGCGGGACTAACGGTTGCAAAGATAGCTTGTCGGTAAGATCATCATATACACGAGTCACAGACCACTCTTGCAATTGCGAGGTTTTACCGTCAACTACAATATTCATTGAAGCTACAGTATAACGAGGAAACCTGTACTGTGGCACAGCCGACAATGAATCCATTAAAGTGAGCACATTATCATTTTTCTGAGGATCTGCCGCTGCATAGTGAGCTGCCAATTTGTTTCGCCATAATTTAACAGGCTTGGGTAGCCACTCACTGCGTTCGTTGAATATGAGCTCTTTTACTTCTTGTGCGTGCTCCTTGATGTCACCGTATTCATTCCCCTGATTGAGGAACTTCTGAATACCAAGGAGGGAGCATAAGTTCATCATGTAAATGCTGAACACGTCAAAATTTGTTGTACCACAAGCAATTAAGTACGGGTCACTCATACTTAATCCACCCAATTGTAAGTGTATCGGTGGCAAAGGCAGTAGTTTCCCTTGATAGTATAAAGACAAAACCTGTTCTGCTTCGTGCTGTGTTTTATAGCAATTCATTAGAAACTTTAAGTTTTCATAATGTCTAACATTACTAGCTTCACGATACAAAAGAGATTTAACTTGATTGATTGGATATTCAAGTAAATCATCACATCAGTCTTGGGATATACCAAACTTCATATGTTAACAGCCTTTATTTTTTGCTATACGATAAGCCCATCGCACAACTTATAAAAGTATCGAATGACAAATAACACTCTGTTAAGGTGTAAGCAACGCAATACCAATGCCAATGCCACTTCATACTACCTTAAACAACTAACGCAACGCATAGTAAAAATGCCACGCGTTGGCTGTCCTTTTTGAAGCGTTTGTTATGTGGCTTTATTTCGGTAATTTGATATTGTTTGCATTACCTCACTAAGCTCTTGGTTTAATAGCATGTTTGCTTCCGCCACGCTCATGTTAAAAGCTTCATAGTTAACTTGTTCGGATATTAGCTCAATCATTGGGAGTGTAGGGAAACTAGTTATCTGAGACAGTTTCTCAAGTGCAATATTTTTCAAAGGATATAAGTCAGACACCCTTTTATCTGTTTGACTATTTGCAAGGTGCACCCTGCTACCACCAACCTGTCCAGTCCATACCGCTAACTCTGAATAAGCAAAATCTAGGGACTTTTTAGTTTCTTTCGCAATATTTACACCGTGACAAATTGCCTGCAATGAACTCGATATTGACTGAACCAAAATTAGCTTTTGTTGTGACTCTGCAAGATTTGCTGATTTTGCAGCTGAAGATGCAGACTTAAATGAAGCAACCGATGAAAGAGTTGCTACAACAACTGCAAGGATGCTTACTAGATCTCTCCAGTTTTCGATGAATATTTTTAAGTTTTCCAATTTTACCTCGACTTCGATTAGTCATATAACGCCGCATTAAGGTGGAGCACGCTACTACGAAACCCAACCTTACCACCGTAAAAACAAAACCCGACGATGAAATGAAAAATGCCATGCGTTGGGAATCACTCTTAAATGTTTTGTTAGCTTTAAACCCAAATTCTGACTGGATGGTAATCAATTACTGCATAATCAACACTAAGCTCATTTGTAAATGGCTCTTCATATACCTTTGCATCATAACCCTCAAACTGAAGACCTTTAGATTTCAGTTCAGTGAAAACCTTAACAACTGCAGAGGTAAAAATAGGAATAAAATTTAAGTAGATCTGCTTGATTGGGTATCGCTCAGATTTCGCATAATCTATGATATCGTTAAATTTGAGTTGCTCATCTAGTTTCCTGAGTAAGTCATCTTTTTGATCAGGTTTCATTCTGTTTTCTAGGAAAGGAGAGCCTAAGCTTTTATCAAGACGAAACAAAACATCCTCTAACTTGTAGTAATATTGCATAACTGGTGGTCTATCACAGACCCTATTACTGACAAGTAGAAATTCCGCGCCATTGTTTCTTTCTAGGCCACCATTAAGTAACATTTCCTTATTCCAACTAATAAATAGGTCATGATCTCTATGATGGATTGCATTACGAATAAGTATTAACAGTGCCGTATCGGCGTGTTCAAAGTAATTAAAATCTGATTTAGTGACATCGTATAAACTATGAAATGCCTCTAGCTTTGATTCAAAAGCGCGGTCTAGGTTGTTAATTGCTTCTTCTTTATCTATTAACTTTATTCGTTCAAAGTTAAACCTAGCTTCACCATACATTCTCATGGTGTTAGAGAGCTTATCTACTGCAATTTGTTTTATTTTCATCATTGTTAATTATTTCTTCATTAAAGCTAACGTTTGAGTTCAGGCGCTGGCGAAGCCAGTCGCTTGGAACGAATTGTTAGGCTGCCTGCTAGCTCTTTATTTACATAGCTCAATTAACAACTCGATGGATGTCCGGAGCTCGGCCCGAGTGAAGGAGTTCCCGGAATCCGGATGATGAATGGCGTTTCTTATGTATGTAGGCAGCGAGCTATAGTTGGTAGTCTTGAAGTTCGATGGCTTAGCATGAATGGCTGGATTGTAGTGTGGTTGTGTAATGATGAAATCATCACAAGCCTTCACGGAATTTCTTGACTCCTTGTCTTGCAGCCAGCCATAGAGCTCTATGTGATAGTCATTTGAGATTAGATCGAATGCAAGATAGTTTGTTTCTGCGCTGGTAATACTAGGCAAAACTGATGGCGAATCAATCTTTCTTGTGTTGATGTTGCCGCCATCACGTTCCAGAACGATTACAAGGTTTTTCGTTTGGTCGGCGAGAGCATTTTTCAGTACATGATCAGAGTGGGTCGCAAAAAACAACTGCGCTTTCTGCACGCCGCTAACATTCGTGAACAACCCTGTATAGTATTGCAATATCTTTTCTTGCCATTTAGGGTGCATGCTGAGCTCTGGCTCATCGATCATTATGGCAGCGTTTTCAAGAACTCCGCTATTCTTAAGAAGAAATATTCCTCGAAAGACAATCTGCTTCTCTCCGGTACTTAGTTTGTCTATTGGAATGGAGACCCCATTCTTTGTGAATTTTATGGTCTTTTCACCTGCGTCGTCATGCACTTTTTCATAAGTCAGCCCTTCGAAAAATGTGTCGAAGGAATTTTTAAAGCGGTAGATCTTTGACGTCGGATAGTAATCAGGCCATGATTTTGGCGCAGAGCCCAATTGCTTATTTGTTTCCATATAGTCGGCATTGTCTTGATTCACGACATCAACAATTAACTGCTTTAATGACGTGAAATCATCATTGATATCAGTATCGTATTTTTCTGTATCAAGCGCGCTAACTGAAGTTGTAGTAATCTTTTGAGTTTTATAGTCAGATCTGGCTTTCGAGAATACGCAGCCGTAATGCCTCAAGTCGAGGCGGTTCTCTCGTGTTTTATTTGGCTGGTTGTTTTTATCAGAGCGGATTTTCTGGGTTGTGCCGTCAGGATTTATGATATCGAAAAAATTGGGATGGGTTGTTCCGTCAGATGTTGGAATGGCTTTGTAGATATCTCCATCGACTGCATATTCGATGTATTCAAATTTATCAATAGATCCGAGATTCAGGAATGCACTAAGATTTTCAAGTACTGTTGATTTTCCCGCCCCATTCTCCCCAGCAAATATGATTGTCCCAAAGGGCTGCCCAGAAGCTGTATCTACAAAGTCCAGAAAAAGATTGCCTAGCACTGGGTGATCTTTCCATTTCACCTGACGAATTTTCATCGTGGTTATTCCTTCAATTTCGTGTAAAAATAATTGCGAAGACGGAAAAGGCTGCAGCCTAACAGTGATTAGATAGAAGGCGGTACTAATCCGTTAGCAGAGAATTCCATATAACTCCGTAACATCTTCATCGCCGCCAAGTAAAAATCATCATTAAATCATAATATTACCAGCTCACATCGGGTCGCTCAGCGTATTCGCTTGACTGCCTCTTTTTGCGCAACTCTCGCTTATCAATACCATCAGGCAAAGCTACCGCCCCTAAGTTACAGCCCCCAGATTGCTGCTTTTAACCCGTTTTCTGACGGTATTGAAGCTCACCATCCGAAAGGCCCTGTGTGAGACATAGGAACCGTACGAGGATGATACCAATTGGCGCTCAATTTGTTGAGGTGTTTGTTAGAAAAGTTCGTGATTTTGAACGGTTTTTTTGCGATAGATCAGAATTCATCTAACGTTTAGTTTCTTATCAGTAAGGCATCTGGTAAAAGCGAACGCATGCATAAGAGAACCAATTGGAGATGGTTTTGAAGCGTTTGCTGATGCTGGCCATGCAGAGCATCAGGTTTGTGGCCAGTGCCAAGGAACAAGGGGCTGAGACCCGGTTTGCAGATGAACAGGTGAAGCAACAGATTATCCATGAGTGTGTCGTTAGCATCTTAGCGATCTGCACACCTTCCTACGTCGCAATAAGGCCCCAAAGGGGCCTTATTTATTTCAGCTTTATGTTCCCATTAGGGAGCTGGTCAAATTGTTCTTGGGTCAGGTAGCGGATCCCTTGAACACTTGCTAATGGAGCATATACTTGCGGACATTCACTGCGCACGGTAAACACTTGGGTTTCATCATATACTGTCCCACCATCTGCATACCATCTGCCATTGCACCCTTCATCCCACCACTTACCAACAACTTCCGGTGTGGCAGGTACAAGTGTGCAACCCTTAATTACAGCTCTAACTTGGTTTTCGAAAACAGCAACAATGGTATCAATGAATGGGGCTTTTGAATCATCCAATTCCCAGGAGGAACGCGCACAATACTCTACGGGGCGACCTGTCGGATATGTCTGGCATATATTTACAACAAGAATCTGTTTCACTTCATAATCCCTTTAGCTTAGAAAAAGCGCTATTAGCTCACTCACTTCATTCATTTAATGAAGGGTAACTGCTTAGCTTTCTGCGCAAATAGGATTAACTGTGTAGATAGTTTGTTCTGGAGCCATTGCACCACCGGTCGCAAAGTCAATCGGGATAGATAAAATTCCGAAATCAATAAAAATACCAAGCAGGCTAGTGCCATCAAACTTCCAGTCCGTATGTGCTACACCAGTTGAACAGTCTGGAGCCTTCGCTTCCAGAATGGTTTTTTTACCACGTTTCTGTGAGAACATGACGGTGTCTTTACCCATTTTCATCCCATCAACATACAAGGTAGCTTCAGGGTTGGCAGAACGAACCGTAATATTGTCACTTGTACCATTAATGATGCCTGCACAGCCGGAAAGGGTGACACAAGAGATAAATCCCAAAGCAATAACAGAAGTTTTCATTTTTTCCCACAAACTATTATTAATTTAATCTATGTCTAAGCGTTGGCTAGCGTAACAAACAAGCAATGTTATTATCAATAGTGAATTCATCTTCTGATGGCTTGATTCGAAATATAAATAAGGTGATTACTCAAGCAATTAATCGCTGATTAAGCTGGCATTCAGCTTTGTGAAGCATTGCAGGGGTGGAAGTGTACGTTAAGTAACGTGGGGTGTTTTTTGTTAACATTGGAATGATATGGTGCTCGCATCGGGTATAAATCCATGTATAGAATGGTTCTTTCGATGGCTATAGCATAAAGATAACTCGTATTTTTTATCTTCGATTAAGTTGATACCAGGCTGTGCTCTTAAAATGTTGTAGATGTAATCTCACATCTTCTTAAGACCTATGCAGTGTCCCATTGTTACCAGCTGACTGATGCACAATGGGGCTCATCGAGCCCCTGTGTTCATATCGCCACATGAGCGAGCACCACTGAAAGGAGTCAAACAGGGCAGCCCTTAAAAAGGTGTGTTTTACTTCAAGGTGAGTGGTATGTTATAACATAACCCTAACTCGTCTAAGTTATACCCTGCGATATTTATCATGACAGCCCCTAAAGCCTTGTTACATGTTGATCAGCTCAGTGCTGTTAGCCCTGCGGGTTGGCAAGCGCTGGTCTCGGCGACCTTTAGCATCACTGAGGGTGAGTGTGTGGCCGTGATTGGTCCCAATGGCAGCGGTAAATCAAGCTTGCTCAAAGCGATCACGGGTGAATACCTCGCGACTCAAGGAGCGTTGACCATAGACGGTGTACCGGTGAGTAAGATGTCGCCCCAGCAAAAAGCGAAGGTGATCGCGGTGGTAGCACAGAATGATCACGTAGACCCACGCCTGAGCGTGCGTGAATACGTCAGTCTTGGCCGCGTACCACATACGTTTTGTTGTTGCCAGGATCGCCATGAGCGGGTGGTATCTAATACGTTATACGAGCTCAATTTAGCCTGCAAAAGTGCGCGCAAAATGGGCTCGCTGTCCGGTGGCGAGCAGCAACGTGCGCATATTGCACGAGCGTTTGCTCAAGAGCCGCAGTTGCTGTTGCTCGATGAGCCGACCAACCACCTTGACCCATTGGCGCGCCTAGAACTTTTAGAGTTGGTGCGCCGTAAAGGCATTGCCTCGATTGCAGTGTTGCATGATCTGCCGTTGGTGGCTCCGTTTGCCGATAAAGTGGTGCTGATGTCGCAGCAATCTGTGGTGAAGTGCGATACGGCCAAAGCAATTATGCAAAACGAATACATTACTCCGATTTTTGGATTGCAGGTGTTGACCTTCAATCACCCACAAGAAAGCCGCTCGATTCATCATTTTGAAGCAGCGTCACACTCTATTTGTATCTCGAAAGGAATTGCTTAATGAACTGGTTTGCCGCTTTAGCGTTAACGCTGCCGATGGTTGCAGTGCACGCTGCCAGCACTCAATACCCTGTGACCGTGAACAGCTGCGGTAGTCCGTTGACGATTGAAAAACGTCCTGAGCGCGCTGTGTTTCATGACATCAACATGTCGGAGATGGCGTTTGCGTTGGGTCTGCAAGGCAGCATGGTTGGCGTGACAGGCATCAGCGGCTGGTACAAGATGTCACCAAGCTTCAAGCATCAATTGGGCAACATCCCAGAGCTTGCGCCTAAGTACGCCACACTGGAAACGCTACTCGCTGTGAAACCGGATTTCTTCTTCGCCGGTTGGAATTACGGCATGAATGTTGGTGGTGAAGTGACGCCTCAGACGCTTGCACCGTATGGCATCGATACCTTGGTGCTGACTGAAAGCTGTGTGCACACGCATAAAGTCGATATGCCCGCGAGCATGGATTTGCTATATGGCGACATCGAAAAGCTTGGTGTGATCTTTGAACGCCAGGATAAAGCCGAAGCGCTGGTCGCCGATTGGAAAGCGCGTTTAGCAGCATTACCAAAGCCTGCGGTGGGAGCCAAAGTGCAAAAAGTCTTCTTATACGACTCGGGGGAAGACAAGCCATTTACCGCAGGTAAATACGCCATGCCAGATGCAATGATCCGCGCAGCGGGTGGTAAAAACGTGACTCACGATATGGAAGTAAGCTGGGCGACAACCTCTTGGGAACACGTGGCGAAAGCCAACCCAGACGTGATCATCCTGCTGGATTATCAAACCGCAAGCGGCGCCGATTCGCTGCAAAACTTCCTCGAAAACCACCCGCTGATGCAATACACCAATGCGGTGCAAAACCAGCGCTACGTGAAGCTGCGCTACGAGCAATTAACCCCTGGGCCGGCGAATGTGGATGCGATTGAAAAGCTCTCACATGCGTTTTATCCGAAGTAGCCTATGTCGCTAAAACTCAATGCTTATAGGTTGATGTGGCTGTTTGGGCTCGTCGCCCTAGTCGTGGAGCTTTTGCTGAGTCTACGGTTCGGTTCGATGACTTTTTCGCTCAACGAAGTGCTGACAGGCTTGATGTCGTTTGGCAATGGGCAGATGGACATGATCAGCCGTATTTTGGTTGATTTGCGGTTGCCGCGGGCTTTGCTAGCCATCATCGGCGGAGCGGGTTTAGCCATGGTCGGAGCGCTGTTGCAAACGGCGACCCGCAATGACTTGGCTGACCCGTTTTTATTTGGTTTATCGGCAGGGGCATCGGCGGGGGCTGTGTTGGTGATCACTCGCCTTGGCGATGCATTGGGCTCTTGGACGCTGCCGGTGGCGGCATTTTCCGGTGGCATTGTGTCGGCGTCGGCGGTGATTATTCTGTTCTCGATGCAGAAAAAGCGGGGCAACGATAATCTCGTGCTGTGCGGCTTGGCGATTTCATTTTTGTTTGGCGCCGTGACCAGCTTTTTGATCTACTCAGGTGATCAACGTGCGGCCAGCACGATTCTGTTTTGGACTATGGGCGGTTTGGGGCTTGCCCGTTGGGATAATCTATTGTTCGCTCTGTTTGGCCTACTATGTGTTGTTGGTTTGGCGTTAAAGCGCTATCGCGCGCTGGACACGCTCTTGGTGGGAGACCAGACCATTCATTCACTGGGGATTAATGTGCATCGCTTGCGCAGCGAAATCTTTATCTGTTGTGCCTTTTGCACCGCATCGATTGTGGCTCTCACTGGTGTAGTTGGGTTCATTGGTTTGATGGTGCCGCATCTTGTGCGCCCGTTTACAGGTATGACCCACAAACGTGTATTGCCGTTGGTAGCGCTCTGGGGCGCCGTCATGCTGACAACCGGCGATTTACTCAGCAGGACCATTCTTTCACCGCAAGAGCTCCCTGTTGGTATCATCACCGCCGCGCTCGGAGGCGCCTTCGTTTTATACATCGTATGGAAAAGGCCGTAAGGCGTGCCCTTGGTTAATGACCCAAGCAATGAGTCTCGGCGCCACAGTGGTTACCCAGGAAGGATTCGTCGACTCATCATCACGTAAAGTGAAGGTCTCCAATATTTGCCGGGAGTTTGCAGTGCCTTGCATCAATACTTACGACCTGCTTCGTGAAGTTAAGGCTCGGTTTATTCTGGGAAACTAGTTCGCAGTTGTTTTCTTTGTCCTATGGCGATGGTGTTCTACATTAGTTTTGTAGGCCAGCCAAGGAGGGCATGGATGCAATCAGAAGACCTTTTCGAGGAAGTTGCAGCTTGGGCTTTGCTACAAGGTAGTTTTATCAGTAGCCTGCAACTTTGTGACAAGTTCCATCTATCTTACCCCGCAGCAGGGCAACTGATCCGTAAGCTCATCAGTCACCCGCGTGTCATGTCTGAATTCAAGCGTGAGAAGTGCGTGGTGAACCTTCAACAAGCCAGGTCTATGTTGATGGTGCGAGTCATAAAAGTTACCGCTGTTCCATTCGGCCCACCCAAGCCCCCCAAGAGCCACTTCCAGACCAGTGAGCAAAGGGGGGCAGTGTTGCCCCGGCGAAAAGATGATGCAGTGGTTGAGAAGCTGCGACATCTGGTTGCCCGCATGCCACGGTGAGCCTCAATGCATCTCTAAAGGGGGGGAGGAAGCTCCTTTGACGCTTCCTCCATCTGTGTTATTGCTCGGAAAGTTCAAGGTCAGCAATCACTGGGAGATGGTCGCTTGCCGCAGACCAGGTAAATTCCGGTGAATTGTGCGGGATCTCCAGTTTTTTGACGTCCCACTTTTGGCCTTTGAAGGTGAATATATGATCGATGTCGATAGCAGGATTGACGGCAGGCCAACTACGGGTATCGGTTCCATCTTTTCGGACTTCATCGAAGAAATAGCGAATTTCTTGGACGGGTTGTTCATCTCGCGTTGAATTGAAATCACCAGCCAGGATTTTGATGGATGATGCGATATCTTTGAAGTCTGAGGTGGCATCGCCAATGCTCAGGTCTAATAGATAACGAGCCTGTTGGGTGCGTATAGTCGGGTCTTTTTGCCAGTCGAAATGAGTCACCATGATGATGGGGGACGAATCAAAACCTGGTACCTCTACCTGAGCCAGCAACGCAACACGTTGTTCGGCATCGCCAGACGGCAATTTCACTGTCTGTGAATGCAGGATCTTATATTTTGACAGTAGTCCTAACCCATATTCTCCACCATCAAAATCCAAAGCTTTACCAAAGGCATAGTACATTTTGTTGGCAGTTGCGATTGTTTCTAATTGATTGATTTTCTGACTGCGCTGGGTTTTGTTATCGACTTCTGTAACAGCGATAATATCAGCATTTATCATGCTGATTGCTGAGTTGAGCGCGGTAAAATCAGTTACATTACCAGAAGCTTCATTTTTCCCTATGTTATAGGTCGCGACCCTTAATCGTGGCTTTTCTTGAGAGTACGCTTTGTTGGGTACACCGCCTCTTTGGACAGCGAGAATTTCATTGCCTACCAGTTTGTCGCTTGCCTGAGCATTGACCACCAAGCAGCTCAAAGCGGCAACCGCGAATGTAACAATTTTATTCATTTTCTATACCCTCGTTCAGACGAATGATTTGTCAATGTACAAAAATCAAACACATGCAATAGTGATGTTTTGCACAAACTTCGCACTGGGTAGGGGTGGGGTACAATAGTGCTAAAGGCACTCTTAACCAGAACAATATGGCATATATGGGGTTAAGTAGTATGGAGGAGGACTTGACTCAGCAGTTGCTTGGTAGTGGTGAGATAGGGGGGATTGATGTGTAATTGCGCAAAGTAAGCGTTGCCTTAACTTAAGTCTTCGCAATGTGTTACCTCTGATAGCACCAAGCGGCATCATCTGACTGAGCTGGAGCAACGAATAAAAATTTAAAGTGTATTATCACCACTAGTTACCCTTAAGCAATAACAAGGATAACCAGTGGTGATCATTTATCAGAGAATGACCGCTAGTCTATATTTACCACTTTCAAACCAAGTTCTGTTGCCTTTTGAATCTTTCTGATTTTACGTTCTTCAACGATTGCGACAACGAAGAGTAAGGCGACAGCAATCACACAGGCAATATTGAAAACAATGAATACATCAGCCCAACCGTGTAAATTATACCCAAAGACAGTTAAACCATCACGTTTCGGGTCTGCAATTAACGCCAGCGCAACTTTCGCTGTTGAATCACCGAATAAGTAACCAAAAGTACCCGCCATTCCATTTGCCACACTCACGCCTCTTTTAGGGGCGAGGTTAATGATTGATATCGGAATTAATGTGAGCGTGCCAAAAATCATTGCCCCTAGACAGAATAATGCAATGTTTACGGTCAAGACACTTGAGCTATCACGATAGAAATCGATCGCAAAGAATACTATGGTGAGGCATACCGTGCCTACTGCAGCAGTACGGCCTTTAAAGAAGTCAGCAATCATCCCCCAGAATAAACTGCCAATGAACGCACCCGCTTCGAACCATAGTATGGTATTGACGGCATCATAGTCACTAAACTGAAGTGTTTCTCGTACATAGAGTGGTGCCCAGTTATCGATACCGATACGCAAGATATAACCAAAAACGTTAGCGCAGCATAGTACCCACACCCAAGGGTTTGATAGTAAATATTTTCTGAATATCTCCCATTTAGTCATCGTTTCCGCAGCAACATTTTTCTCTTCAATTGGCTCTTCGAAAATTTCCTCACTCAGGTTCCAGCCCAGTTCTCCTGGATCATCTTTCCCCCAGTAAAGGCCGATGATACCGATGGCTAAGGCAATTACCGCCGGAAAAATAAACATACCTGCAATGTTACCGCCAAAGAAGGTGTTTGCTCCCCAGAGTGCTAGAGCCCCCGCAATGGCGCCACCAATGTTATGTGAGCTATTCCATAATCCCATTGCTGTAGCACGCTTAGTTCTTGGCACCCAACGGTAAATTGTGCTGTATGATGCGGGGCCACCGGCAGATTGGAAGATACCGTTCAAACCCCATAAAACAATAAATACACTCACAACAGAACCAAAGAAACTTAAGACCAGCCCCATCACAATTACGACGATAGAAGATGAAATCAATAAGAAAGAAATGATACGTTTAGTGTTCTTGCCATCGACTAAGTAACCTAGTACCGTTTTACCAATGCCATATACTATCGAAAACGCCAAGCCGATATAGCCTAGCTCAAGAGTTGAAATGCCATAGTCTTCCTTTAAAAATGGTTGTGCTGCTTTGAAATTGTTTCGGATCAGATACATGCACATATAAGCTAAAAATACCACCATAAAGGCCTTCAAAAATTGTCTCAACCACAGCTTACGTTGTTCAGCTGTGGTTAATCCAATTGGTGGGATTTTTTTGATATCAAAAAATCCAGAAAGTGAAGTCATAATATATCCATTTAACTCGTTGTCTCAGTGGGCTTGTCCTGACCATATCGAATCCAGCCATAGTCACTCCTCGTAGTCTGCATAGGGTCTACGGCATCCATGATCAAATCAGGGGCTTCGCTCTGTTCTTTGGTTTTATCAATTGAATTGATTGTTTTTTCAGAACGGAGCTTGGGGGAGGGGCCTTTAGGTTTTTTGTACGAAAATCTATTCTGATGTAACCACTTATTCATTCCTGGCACGGTATAGTGAATACCGAATTCTGCTTGTACATAAGCGACAATTTGGTGGGTCTGGAAGTAAGTATACTCAGTCAAGTGCTCAATAAGCTGCATGGTCTGTGTGGTAGAAAGCCGACTTTGGCTGCCACCATTTTCAGGCTTTAATTTCTCGGACTGAAGGTAGTCATTGATATGGCGCACAACCGTCGTTTCATGGATACGCAGTGCCTGGGAGACATAGGCGCTACTCCATCCTTCGGAAGCAAGCAAAACCGCTTTAATACGGTCACATACTCGGCTATCACGAGTGGAATTGTGCATCTGTTCAAGTTCTTGTTTCTTCCGAGGCGTTAGTGTCACTTTCATGGCTATGTTTCATATTCCCATGTCTGCGATGACATCAATCATTACTTCATTAGTAATGGGTGTAGTTTTAATCTGATGACTACGGGTCTATAAAAACATCACACCCACTGACGTGTTTGATGGTTGAGCATGAGTTTCGGAAAGAAATGAAACGAGCCAACTCGATGGATAAATCAGATTGGAATACATTAGCACCTGAGTTAAGGTAGCTTCTCCAAAGAGAATAGTCGTAACGCTCTGCTGCACCATCGGCATCATTTAAGGTATTAATCCACAATCTAACTTTATTTTTATCTGCAAGAGAAATTAGTTCAGGCGTGATGTCTGACATGGTTGTATGCATTATTTTAAAATCTTTCCCCCACATGTGTTTGAATTTTTTAAAGTCAGCGGTTGGATCTCCGCCTTGGGTGATGGGAGTGTTAATTGGCAATGGTAGAATACCTGTTTTATCGGTTACTTCTTTCAGTTTTTCAGCATTGCTGTTGTAAGCCAATAAATTATCATTGCCAACTTTTTGCACTAATGCAGTTAGTTTATTAACGTCAATTTCTTTTAAATCAAGATCGAGAAACACTTTGCCTTTAGCAACTTTAAGAACTTCTTCTAATGTTGGGATACGGTGTACTTGACCATCAAAACCATCCGTCAATTTTAGTTTTTTAATTTGTTCTAATGTTAGTTTTGATACTAATACCTTACCTGCAAATTCACCTTTTTTTTCCTTCAAATATGGATATACCTCCTGAACGTCAGTGGTTCGGTCTAAGGTTTCATCGTGCACAAGAATGTAATGACCATCGGCTGTAAGGCGAGGGTCAATTTCAATAATCCCTACACCACGATTGATCGCAAGACGAATGGCGGCGATCGAGTTTTCAGGAAATATTCGGCTTTCAACACCTGCTTGAGCTCGATGAGCAACAGTCATCTTCGAGAAAGGATAGGCTTCAAAATTTTCAAGAATTTTATTGGTAGCGTTTTCTGCCAAGCAGCCTGTTGACAGTATTAGTGAAACGCTTATCATTATTTTTTTGACAAGTTTCATTGTGACTCCCTAAAGCATGTCTGAAATTTTGAATGGTAGCATTATCGCCTTTGTTATTAGCTATTATTGTTGGTCGTTTGGCAAAGGAGTAGAAGTCCATGGGTCTTTAGTAAAAACCCATTTTTGCCAACTATCATTTATTTCGCATCCTGCAATATAAGTTATTCCATATGAATTGCCCCAATAAAGGCCTTTATACTTTGAACTTAAGCAATACCCATCATTTTCAACCGTGCGGATGAGTCTATCCTTTGTCCTAAACCATTGGGCTGCGGTATCAGAGCAATTACTATCAAAGAATGTATCTGTTGAATCCATATTGTAGTTTAAGCAATTACCAGATTTATCCTTGAGGAGTATTTTTGTGCCACGGTCTGAGCCAAATTGCGAATCTCCAGTCGGTTCCAACGCATTCACAACAAGTCTTGCGTCATATCCTTCTTTATATGGTTGAGCCAGAATACATGCATACATCCAGCCGTAATTCTTGCTCGGATTATCAAAAATACATACTGGGCCTCCTCCCCATGAGGAGCTACCTGATTCTCCATCCCATGCAAGAATAGCGACGTTAGCTTGCGGTCCACCATAACTTAAAGTATCTCTTAATCCTAAGGCATCTAGTTCAGTTATCACTTGTAGCGGTGTGTCAGTAGTTATTACAGAGAAATTTTGACTATCTTTGCCATATATAAAGATTCTATCTCCTCGTTCATCGTCGGTGTCACTAACTCCCTCAAATGTGGCAAACTTATCTGACAATTGATAACAACATGTGCCGTTATTATTATAGAATGCTTTATCCTGAGGAATATCACCTGGGATTGGCCCAGGACCATTGTAGTCGGGTATTGCATTGAAAACGCCAATGGCTGTTTTGGCATCATGTGTTAATTTCATTAAGTCGCTGAGTAATCCATCAGGTTGTTTTAAGTTGATCTCAACCATTTTATCTCTTGCAATCCATGCCTGTAATGAATTTTTAATATCCCAACCTTTGTCAGAAAAAACTTGTAGCATATTGGTAGTGTAGATAGCCATTACCATAGGTTGAATTGTGATGTTGTTCTTTTGAAGGTCATTAACGAATTGTTCAGGGAAGGGATATATCGTAGCGTTAAGTTTAAATATCGTGAAGTCAGATGCAGTAAGTCCATTTCCGTAATCTCTCGTATCTTCATTTAGCAACTTGGCAATTGCTATCGCACTTTCTTGGGTCTTAATATCAAAGACAAGTAACGTTGTCATACGTTGGTCAAAATAATAGTCATATACCTCTTTTATAGATGCTACTTTTTCTTCAGTAATTTCACTCCTGTCGGGACTCAATAACTTTAACTTATTGACTGTTTCCCAATTAAGCGTTGATGCTTGAGGATTCGCACCTGAGTTGTTCTCAGGATTGAACTTATCTCCTCCTATTTCGTCATAAACATTGGTTGTTCTACCTAGATTGAAGTCATGCATTAAAAATGGCACGCCATCTTGCGTGGCTTTTACATCTAACTCGACGGCTTCGATGCACGCTCTATCTGCTGATTTCAGTGCAATCAAACTGTTTTCTGGGTTGTCATTACTTCCTTCTTTGGCCCATAGGCCTCGATGTGCGATCACAATGGGCTGGAAAGTACTACCTACAGTTTCCTTTATAGCTTTATTGACAAGATTTGCATTGAAGCAGCCAGCGTGAACAGTATTAACTAAACTGATAATTGTAACGGCTACTACCCATTTCCAAATACATCTAGCCATATTGGTCTCCTTACGCTACGTTTGTCAGATTAACTTGGAGGTGCAGGTTTTCACCTTCAGCTCATGCATCTTCAAGTTAATTTGGTATATGTTCAATTTTCTTGTTTGATATTAAAAACAAACACCATAAAGACGTTACTGATATACTCTGATATGTATTCCTGTTTTGTGACACATGCAATATTTTTAAGTATCTGCCTGCCGTCAAAATAATATGATGTAATACTGAGGGTGGATTTCTACTAACAAAGTTTGTCTATAATGACAATTAGCGAAATAGAGTAATTACTTGATGGTAAGATGATGATATTTAGGTTTTTTATACACTGCCAATCTAACTTGTGATGAAGGCAAAGATAACAAGTTTGGCTCATTTATGTTTGCGATATTTCTTACATGTTTGGACTATATATCAATTAAGGATTAAGAGTTATTAGAGCATTGTTTATCAGAATGATACGATATATGTGGATTCATATGAATGTGTGGCTATGTGGTTTGTAAATGTAATAAGTTAGCGGGGCCATCGGGGTTTCTTTCCTGGTTTTTGTAATTTCATGAGTCGATACTTTAGAAAAATTTGCCACTTACGCTGACGTATAGTGTTGCTCGGTATTTGAGCGTATTATGTCTATGCTGGACTTCGACCACCCGGCAATGTATGACTAAACAGGACCTAGACCATGATTTATTCGCATACCAAAGATCTATCTGCGGTGCGCCCATGCCGCTATTCCTGTATCTCTACCAAGTTCATTCCTCCTGTAGAGGTTGGTGTATTTTCCACCGAGCAAGTTAAGTTATTTCAAAAAGTGGTAAATGTCCGGAACACGGAGTTATTCACGACCACCCATAAAATCGCTCAGCTTAAAGAACTATATATCTGGGCATTCAATTGGATGGTAGAGCAACTGCTTGAGAAGCGAGCGCGGAGCCAAGAACAAGCCCAGTTCCAAACCAGGTCACAGCTCACCCTGGATCTTGTCGGGGAGGGGGAAGCATGGAATTGACCCTACTCAAAATGTCTGGCGGGGTACTGGTTCCATCTACCCCGGCAGATGCTGAGGTGATCCGCTCATTACCCATTGGTTCATCTATTCAGGCTAAAGGGATTGGACGTCGCAACCCGGCTTTCCATCGCCGCTTCTTCGCATTACTCAACCTCACCTTCGATTACTGGGAACCTGCTGGCGGCATGGTCTCTCCAGCAGAGCAGGGGATCTTGAATAGCTTTGTTCGTTACCTCTCACGTCTTCGGGCGACCAGTGTGCTGAACCAGGCAAAGGATGAGTTCCTTGAGCAGTTGGCCAGCCGTCGTGTAGAGCGATATGGACCTCAAGCAGAAAAGTCGTTTGAGGTGATGCGCAAGTGGCTCACTGTCGAAGCTGGTTACTACACCATCGTGATGTTGCCCGACGGAGGTATGAGCAAGGAGGCAAAAAGTATCAGTTTCGCCAAAATGGACCAGGCCGAGTTTGCTGATTTGTATCGGGCTGTCTTCGGGGTCTGCTGGCGCTATGTGCTGAACAAGCAGTTCCGCTCCGAAGAGGAAGCTGAAAACGCCATTGCTCAACTGATGGGGTTTGCCGGATGACACACGAAATCAGTCCGATCCGCTCCGATATCCTGCGCAATGGCGCTCGTGGCCAGTTTTGCAAACTGCAGTTGCCGGGTATCTGTGTTGGCGGTACCGAAACCACAGTGCTGGCCCATTTACCCAGTGCGCCCCATGGCCTGGCTTTGAAAGGGGATGATCTTGTCGCCGCCGAAGCCTGCCGCGCATGTCATGACGCCATCGATGGCCGGCTCCCCTATGAGTGGCACCCAGGTGAACGCGAGGAGGCCATTTATGCTGCGTTGACCCGTCAGCTACACAACTGGGTTGTGCGTGGGCTTATCAGCGTGAAGGGGGCAATGTGATCCGCCTATCTTCCCACGACGCGGCACGCTTATTAGGGAGATGCCCCAAGGCTAAGAAGGTTGCGGACCAGGTGCGAAAGTCACAACAGGTGACCACTTTGCGTAGTAGGGTATTCACCCAGCTGGCAGGCTTTCCAAAGCCCTATACCGAACTGTTATTCCACCCACGCCGCAAGTGGCGTTTCGACTATGCCTGGCCAGAGCACATGATTGCCCTCGAGGTCCACGGCGGGATCTACTCCGGCGGCCGTCATACCCGGGGCAGGGGATTTATTGAAGACCGTTGCAAGATGAACGAAGCCTCTTTGCTCAGTTGGATCGTACTGGAGATCACCCCAGAACACATTGAAAGCGGCCAGCTACGCACCTGGTTGCTCTCTGCATTTAACCTGAAAAAGACCAAACGAGGACCAAGCCATGACTACAGCATTGGAAGTGGTACTTCGCCTGTTCTCACCGAAAGGGGCGTTACATGAGCCATTTACTGGCAATTTCGCTTCCCTGGGGCGTGATGACTATATCGGAGCACTGCAGATAGCGGCCAAGGATAATCCACTAGGGCTACAGTTTTTGATGGCTGATCACCTCATGGATCAGCATGCCACCACCGATTTGTTCGTCCACTTTGCCCACATACTTGGTAACAGCGAGGCAGGAACAATGGCCCTGGCCATCTTGTTGCGGCGTCCATTGCCAGAGCAGCTAGAGCGCTGTGTATCATTCCACCCGTATTACGATAAGGAGCGCCGACGTGCTGCGATCGTTATGGAGAAAGCAAAACGTGCGCACCGTGCAGGGGACGACAACGAATATCAACGTCTGTTGACCGAGCGTAACGAGATCTTGGAGGTCGCTCATGACCGTTGCGTAGAGGAAGTCTACCGAACTGGTCGATGTCCCCATTGCAACGGGACAGGGATCCGGCCTCGTCTCAGGGATGAATGTCCTAAATGCCACGGTATTGGGAGAGTGCTGCCGGACGTAGAGCTCGTTTCACGTCGGTTCGGACGCGACATGAAGCAAGCGCTCGAGGATGCGGTTGATCAGGTGCTCCATCAGGCAGCAGATCTGGCCAAGATTATGGAACAGCAGGTGCGGGATATGAGGGCAGCATAGAGGGTTTCTATCATACACTATGACAAGATTGTGCATGATCTTTGAAACTATAAGTTACAATGGTGTATGTTTAAGTTATTGTAAAATATGGACATTGTGATTTTTTGGCGATCTTTCCTTTCTCCAAAAGAGCAACATTTTGGTTGACGTCGTGGAATCCATTGTCCATGATTCACATGCAAATCAATGCTCATGGATACAACTCCATGAGCCAAAGTAAAAGGGCCCGAAGGCCCTTGGTTAGATGTGGTAGTACTGCGTAGTGATTGCGTTAGGGGGTGGAGCCCCGAGGCCGTCAGTTAAACTATGCGGCATTGCTATCATTACAACTGTCGTAAACAACCAAACTAATGCTGCTCTAATGACTGTGAGAATAGCTAGTTTGCATTCCGAAAAAAGCCACCTTAACCAACTTGGTAAGGTGGTTTTTTCATATTGGCTTGCCTTTCGGCATCGACCAGGTGGTCGTTTCTGCATTGGCATAGGGAACCCCCTTTGTTTGCCTGGTTATGGGCGGTGGTACGCCCAGGACATATCTCTGTGCAGTTCTGTTCTTGGCCATGGTTTTCTCCTAGTGGGGTTGTTGTACGGACACTACAACATGTAGTGTCTATCTGTATTCGAACTACAAGATAGTGAGGTCATACAGCCTTTGCAATGTGTGGATAACTGTCTGGCTGTGGATAAATTGTTGGTGTTGCGACAGGTGTTAGTGAACGCTCACAGTGAGCGGGTTTTCCTTCGTCCGCTTCGTCAAATGCAAGTATCCAGATCGAAGATGGAAAATTTAAATAACTTTTTTTGCTTGCGAAAACGTTGTTTTTTTCGTAGCAGATTTTGTTTTATGCCTTATTACGTAAGGTGTCCGGGGGAAGTGAGTCCATTTTCAGTTAACAGGGACTTTTGTGAATCGAGTCGCGTGATAGAACTTTCACCAAGTTAGAGGTATTGATATCTCCCTTTTTTCAAGCAAAAGCATGGAAACTCTTATGGAGTTGCTTTATCAAGGTGAAAAGTGAAGGTTCGTGTATTTAATATCTCCCCATTTATCCAAACTCATGTCTTCGCTGCGGGGAGATCGTTGATACTCGTCGTGTAGCGTGGGCTTAGCTGTTCTCGCTTCATCATCCATTCCCTGGTATCGCTGCCCCTGGCCGCAAAATACACTCTTCCCATGCGGCCCTGGTTAATCCTGTCGATCACCTGCATGAGTGCGTCACTGCGCGGATCTTGCTGTTCATCGGCGAATAAGTCACCTTGATGAAGGTTGGCAGGGCTGAAGTCAGCCAATATGACGCCCGCTTTTTGGTAGCGCTGATCATCAACCCAGATCCGGGAAAGGAGAGGGGGGATCAAGGCAAGCAGCGCCCGGGTGTCATGGGTGGGGATCGCCAGCTTCGTACTCACTTGATTGCCGTAATATGGTTCCCGATCACTGAATGGACTGGTGCGGATGAACAGGGTGACATGGCGGCAGCACATCCCTTCCGCTCTGAGCTTCTCGGCGGCCCGTTCCATGTAACCGGCCAAGGCTTGATGCATAGGACCAGTCGTTGTGATGCGTTCACCGAAACTCCTGCTGCAGATGATCTGCTGCTTGGCCTGAGCGACCTGTTCCAGGTCAGCGCAGGGGAGCCCTCGTAGCTCCTGAACCGTCCGTTCCACCACAACACCATATCGCTGGCGAATGGCTTTCGGATCTGCAGCGACCAGATCGGCAACGGTCTTGACCCCCTGGTTCTCCAGCTTGGCGCTGAGCCGGCGGCCAATCCCCCACACCTCATCCACTGGGGTGATCGCCATTAACCGAGCGCGTCGAGCTTCATCGCGCAGATCTACCACTCCACCGGTTGCTGGCCACTTCTTCGCTGCGTAGTTAGCAAGCTTGGCCAAGGTCTTGGTGGGGCCAATCCCCACGCCGACAGTGAGGCCGGTCCACTGTTGTACCCGTTCACGCACCTGACGACCATACTCGGCCAAGTCTCCCGCCCAGCTCTCGTTGAGCTCGAGGAAGGCTTCATCAATGCTATAGACCTCAACGGTTGGAGCCATCCCCTCCAGGATAGTCATCACCCTCTGTGACATATCGCCATAGAGGGCATAGTTGGAACTGAACGCGATCCCACCTTGTGCTTCGAATTGCTCGCGGATCTTGAAATAGGGCTCCGCCATCTTGAGACCCATCGCCTTAGCCTCCGGAGATCGGGATACAACGCAGCCGTCATTGTTGGAGAGCACCACGATGGGTCGCCCCTTGAGGTCTGGCCGGAAAAGCCGCTCACAGCTGGCATAGAAGTTGTTCACGTCTACCAGGGCAATTGCATTTGGCATGCTTCACCCCAGCTTGGTTTTGTGAAGTACAAAGGTGACTACTCCGAAGATCTCCAACTCCTGGCCTTCCTGTGGGTAGATGGGGTGGAAATCAGGGTTGCCCGGCAGCAGGGCGGGACAGGGGCGCAATTGCAGTTTCTTGACGGTGAACTCCCCATCCAGGCAAGCCAGCACAATCGCGCCGTGACGGGCCTTAATGGCACGATCGACGATCAGCAAATCACCATCGTTGATACCTTCTTCCACCATGCTGTGCCCGCTGGCTCGCACGTAGAAAGTAGCTGCAGGGTGCTCTACGCAGAGTTGATTGAGGTCGATGGTCTGCTCGACATAGTCCTGGGCCGGAGAAGGGAAGCCACAGACTGCAGGGGACAGAAATAAGGGGATCTCCAAGACAGATGCGTTGGAGTCTGGAACTGCGAACATGATGGTCAACTCTATAGTGCTGTATATAAATACAGTATAGCGTTGCTCTGGCAGAAGATCACTGTGGAACAATTGAAGCTTGTCAGATGCCACATTGGTTAGGGAGGGGTAGAGGCATAGAGACCCGTTGGAGGGTTTGTTGAAGAGGTAAGCGGCAGGGCGCTGTCTATCAGAAACTATCCGGAGTTTTGCAGTGTAGATATGCGCTAGCTAAAAACGGGAATTAAAAAAGCAAGTTCATTGATGAGTATTGACACTCATTGAAAGAGAGTTGGGGTAAATAAAAGTGTGTATTCATCTTCCAAAAGAGATTATAAGAGATACATCAATGGTGATTGCATAAAATTGTTGAAATCAAGATGGCTGATATAAGATAATCAATGAAACGATCACACTAGTATCAGAACCTGTAGACAGCTCCCAACTTTTTGTTAGGAGCCTAACTCTGTGAACAAAAATAACATCTAAAAGAGAGATGACATGAACGAGTTTATCAAAGTATTTCTGAATCAACGTAGCCTGCGTGCTGCCTTGCGTGAGCTGAGTTTTGAACAATTGACTGAAGCCAAGGAAAAGCTTGACCTTATTTTCCAAGAGCGTGAAGAAACCGAGCTGAAAGCCATGCAAGAGCAGGAAGAGCGTCAGGCTAAACTGGCGGAGTTCCAAGCTATGCTGGAGCAAGCTGGTATCGACCCGAGCGAGCTGTTGGGGGCTGGGGAGAGTAAAGGTACCAATGAATCTGCAGCTAAGCGTACTCGTGCCCCACGCCCTGCCAAGTACAAATATACCGAAGATGGTGTAGAGAAAACTTGGACTGGCCAGGGCCGCATGCCCAAGGCAATCGCGCTGGCGGTAGAAGGTGGTGCCTCCCTCGATAGTTTCTTGATTTAAATTTCGATAGTTGAGAAGGCTAAGGAAAACTCCTTGGCCTTTTTGTTTGCGCGTCTGTTGGAAAAACCTGGTATTTTTGTCAATTTATGTACGTCAATTGATGTCATAGCCATATGGGCTGAATGCTTCTAAAACAAACAACCATACGATAGAATGATTTCCATTTGAGGCAATGGAGCTCACATGTCCAAGCATGCAGCCAAGGTCGGCAACATAGGTACTGACCATGATGGCTTTCATCCTACGGCCATAACGGCCGGCTCACCAGACGTCTTCATCGACGGCATTCCTGCCGCGAGGGTCGGTGATCCTCTTGCACCACACGACAAGCCAAACCATCCGCCACATCCTCGTAAGATCGCTTCTGGCTCATCAACGGTGCTTATAAACGGTAAGCCACTAGCCATTACTGGAGGCTCGGTTGACTGTGGTGGCGTGATTATTGGATCAGGAACCGTCATTGTTGGGGATATCGCTCCTCCAGTTGTTAGTTCTCAGGTTAAGAATCTCTTTTTTGATAGAAAGATAACTTTTTCGTCAGCTATTGGATACATCATCGAAGATGACGTTGGAAATGTATTATCTTCCGGACAGTCTGGGTCTGCTTATAGCGGTCTAATAAAAAAATCTGGTGTCATAAAAGCGTTTATTGGTGGTGAAAATGAGTAATTCCAAGGAAGTGGTTGAGAAAATCACCATTGATGGAGAGGGATTTGAATTTGTTACTAGAAAAGGGAAAACCTTTTTAAAAAAAGATGTAGAGTTGACCGACTCCCAAAAAGATGACCCTGAACACATTAAGCTACCTGATATCATTGTAGTTACACGAAAAGATGGGCTGATCCTGTTCGTGTTGCGTGCTCCAGGCGAAGGGTTAAAGTTTGTGACTGCACAAACGCTATATGATAAATATAAATATCAATGGTTTGAGCCACTGGCAGATAACTATCGTGAATTAATATATCTCAATACTAAAGATTATACCAAAGATGCTTATAGGCATTTTACATGGAAGCAGATAGATGAATTTGCTTCAGTTGACCGTATGTCGATATCTTTTGCTAAAGGGATGCCAGGAGACTGGAAAGTATCCAGTCAGGGAGGTAAAGGCTATTTATTGGTCATGGTTGATGGTACTCCATATTGGACCGATGCTGTTGGACAGATCCCGTTTGCTGTAGACACTTATAGAGAATATAGAAGCATTGCTGAAGTGGTGGATACTGGAATTAAGTGGGGGCCGGGAACTCCAACAGGTAGAGTAACTGGTGACTTCGATTACACCAATACGTATGATAACTACTTCGTTCTAAGGGGCGCATTATATGCAGAGGAAAAATATAAATATGTCACGGTTAAAAATGAAACAGGAACATACCCGGCAGCTCGTGTAATCGAGAATGTGACGTCAGTCAACCCAAACAGGTTAGCAGACAAAATAACTAAGACTGAGGCAGCAAAATATGCTTCATGGAAAAAGTAAGTTTATCGGTATGCTTTTGGTTGGCGTATTGTCAGCTTTGTCATTTCTCTTGATTGAGGAGGCCGGGCGAATTATTTACATGAAATTATACACACCAACTTCTGGGGGAAGAGAGCTGTACTATGCGATTTGGTTGTTCAGTATGTACTTAGCCCCAGTGGGTATAATATTGAGCTGCATTTTAAACTTGCGATTGAAATGGATTGTGTTTTTTTTCGCATGTTTTTTATTTTCGGTATTTTATGTATTTAGAGATAATCCACTATGGGCAATGCTATTACTCACATCGTATTTAGCTGCCTTACTAGTCGCCTTTGTTTTGAGGGAAGCTATAAACAAAATGTCATTATTTTATAACCGGCGTCGTTGAGCTTAAGTGTTAGCCCCTGTACTTGTTGAAAGTTCCTCTTAGTAGCGTTAGCATCTACCCAAGATGGCCAGAGTCTCCGTGACCTTGGCCTTTTTCATTCCTGGCCCGCCTTGTGCGGGCTTTGTCGTTTCTGGAGGGGGAAATGAGCAAAGAGGAAGGAATGGCGGCAGTGTGGATGGTTGGCGTCGCAACCGTAAGGTCTGGTCCACCGGTTGTCGTCTCGAGCATGAGTTTGGCGGGTTACTCACTCAACGACTGGGTTCTGGTGGCGACGTTGTTTTGGATCGCGGTGCAGGTCGTGTGGTTCATCTGGTCGAATTGCATCAAGCCACGTCTCCAGAAGAGAGGCTCAAAGTGAATAAGGTCCGCATTGCCATCGCGGCACTTGCGTTGAGCGCGGCGGGCTTTGTGGGGCTATTGAATCGGGAAGGGTATGAACCAGTGGCTTACCCCGACCCAGTCCATGGCACTCGGGTGCCCACCCTTGGGTTTGGGAGTACCGAGGGTGTCAGGATGGGCGACACCATCGACCCGGTGGCTGCCGTCAATAGAAGCCTCCGGGAGATACGGGAGTTTGAGCATGCACTCAAGCAATGTATCAAGGTCCCTCTCCATCAGTATGAATACGATGCCTATGTCGAGCTCTCCCACAACATCGGGCCCGGGGCCTTCTGCCGCTCTACTATCGTGAAACGCCTGAACGTGGGCGACTACCCGGGAGCCTGTGAGGCCATCTTGCTGTTCAAGCGTGCCGGCAATCAAGACTGCTCGGTACCGGGCAATCGGGTATGTGCTGGGCTATGGAAGGACCGGCTACGCCTTCATGCGAAGTGCAAGGGGGAGTGACAATGTTTAGCCCATATAGCGGTATGCTGCCGTTTTTGGCGGGTGCCCTGATTGTCATCGGGTTGGTTGGTGGTGGGACGGTGCTTTATCTGTCCGGGGACGCCAATGGCGAAGAAAGAGAGCGCAAGACCTGGCAAGCGAAGTGGAATGCCGAAGCGGCCAAGCTGGCAACGGCCCGGGTGAGAGCAGAGAGAACGGCTCGGGAAGAAGAGATGCGCCGACAGACTGAAATCAGTGAGGTGAAGAACCATGCACAAGCAAAGATCGCTCAAGCACAAGCTGATGCTGTTGCTGCTGGCCTTGAGTCTGACAAGTTGCGCCAGCAAGCCCGTCGCCTGGCTGCCCGAGCTAGTCAATGCGCCTGTGGTACCTGCGCTACCCAAGGAAGCCCGACAACCCAACAATCTGCCATGGTGCTCGCCGAGCTGCTCAGTCGGGCTGACAAGAGAGCGGGAGAGCTGGCGGCAGCGTATGACCGAGCTCGAGCCACAGGATTGGCCTGTGAGCGAGCCTACGACGCCCTCCGCACCGACACCATAGAACCCCGCCCATAACGGCGGGGTTGTTGTTTGTGGCAACAGGATGGGTAAACACATTGATTGGCAGGTGCTGCAGGCTGCATTTATACAGGAGCATGCCGAAACAGGGATTGCTGCCAAGGCGTGGTGTGCGCAGCGTGGCCTGAACTATCAGTCTGCCCGGCGTTATATCAAACCCCGAACTGCACAGTCAGGTGCGCAATCTGATGTGCGCTGTGCGCAAAAAAGTGCGCAGTTATCGGAACGCAAAATGCGCAATTCTGGCCAAAGTGCGCAATCTGCACAAACCACGAAGTCCTCGACTGACTCAGGCCAAAATGCGGGCAACATCTTGGCCAGTGGGCGAGATAAACATGGGCGTTTTATAAAGGGCCACAGGGAGTCCGTGGGGAATGCCGGTAACCCACACCCACCATCGAACATTAAGCCCGGCATGCAGATGACGAAAACCCATGGTGGTTACGCCAAATTCCTGGATGCCGATGAGCTATTCGATCAAGCCAAAGAGCTGAGGCTACGGGATGAGCTGCTGTTCACTCGAGCGCGAGCATTATCGGTCACCAAAAGCTTGAAGACATTGCAATATGAACTGGCTGCGGCGCAGGAGTTGAGCGACCGCATTGCTCTCTATGACAAGATCCTGAAAGCGGAGCAGGCCCTCGACCGGAACATTCAACGGATTGAATCCATCGAGCGCACCCTGAGTGCCTTGCGCATTGATGAGGTGAGCGCACCGAAGATTGAGGCTGACACCAAGCGGATTGATGCCGCAACTCGCAAATTGGAGGCTGAGGCGGAACGCCTGGAGCAGGATGGTGGCCGTCATGCAACCCCCGTTGGCGACATGCTCGAAGATCTGCAGGAAGCAGGCACTGGTGGGTTGATGCCGTGACCGAATTCATCGATATCTCCACTATGACCGAAGCGGAGCAACTGGCGGCCATCCGCGACAAACTCGGCGATAAGTGGTGGAGGATGAACAACCTCTACATGATCGAGAACGAGCAGGGGGAACTGGTGCGCTTCCGGTTGCGGCCCGCGCAGGAGCTGCTGTTCAGGACCATGTGGTGGCTGAACATCATCCTCAAGGCTCGCCAGCTGGGGTTCTCCACCGCCATCGATATCTACTTGCTGGATGAGGCGCTGTTCAACAAGAACCTAAAGTGCGGGATCATTGCCCATGACCTGACTGCCGCCGGAGAGATTTATCGTACCAAGATTGAAATCCCGTTCGATAACCTGCCCAGCTGGCTCAAAACCCAATTCAAGGTAGTGACCCGACGCGGCGGGGCGAATGGCGGCTATATCCTTTTCCGACACGGCTCAAGCATTCAAGTGGCCACGTCCTTCCGTTCTGGCACGGTCCAGCGCCTGCATGTCTCCGAGCACGGGAAAATCTGTGCCAAATACCCGGAGAAGGCCAAAGAATTGCGTACCGGTACCCTGCAGGCCATTCACCCGGGCGCTGTGGCATTCATCGAATCAACGGCCGAGGGCGTGGGTGGCGACTTCCATGCCTTGAGCATGCGAGCCCTCGAACTGGCCAAGGTTGGCGGTGCGCTGACTCACTTGGACTGGAAGTTCCACTTCTTCGCCTGGTGGCAGGACCCCAAGTATCGCACCGATGTGTCGGCCAACGGCATCACCATGAGCAAGGCCCAGGCAGCGTATTTCGATGCGGTAGAGCAGGCCATAGGTTGCACCATCTCGCCAGAGCAGCGCCAGTGGTATGTGCTGAAAGAAGTGAGCTTGGGCGACGAGATGAAACAGGAGTTTCCGAGCACCCCGCTGGAAGCATTCCTGACATCTGGCCGTCGGGTGTTTGCACCAGCAGCGACGATGCGCGCAGAGGGCGCGTGCAGGGCACCAGAGCTGGTCTATGACATAGATCCAGTGACCGGCAATCGTGAGCGGGCTAACTCTCCCGAGACGTTGGACGAACAAGGGCAGCGCACACTGATGAATATGCTCCTGGTGTGGGAACTACCCGACCAGGAAGAGGACTATGCCATTGGTGTCGATATCGCCGAGGGGCTGGAGCATGGCGACCGCAGCTCATTCGATGTGGTGAAACGCTCCAACGGAGAGCAGGTGGCACATTGGTTCGGATATCTCGACCCGGGGTTGCTGGCCATGCTGGCCAGCCATATCGGGCACTGGTATGGCTCCAAAGCGTATGGTCCTGCCTTCGTCGGTCCGGAACGTAACAACCACGGTCATGCGTTCCTGCTACGGCTACGAGACATCTACCCCACTCGGCGCATCTATGCCCAGGAGTACATCGATAGGGAAAGTGACGACGAGACGGACCGCATCGGTTGGCTTACGACGGCACAGAGCAAACCTATCATCGTTGACGGTCTCAAGGCCCTGCTGCGCTCCGGACAATCGGGGATCCGCTGGATAGGAACCGTCCATGAAGCGGCCTGCTTTGTCTACGACAAGCGGGGCCGGATGAATGCTCAGGACGGCTGCTTCGATGACCAGTTGATGAGCTACATGATTTCCCAAGAGATGCGGGCTCGTATGCCTGCACGCATCGTCAGAGACAACTCTCCACGCCAACAAACTCACTGGATGGCCCACTGATGAATGACATGACGACCAGGTCGCCGGTAAAGGGGCGACTCGATACGGCACGCCTGTTGGCGTTGATGAGCGATATCCAGGGCCAGCCCGACTGGCGTTCGTTCGCCAACTTGTGCTGCGCCTACTACGACAATGACCAACTTCCGCCCAGCGTAAAACAGGTACTCAAAGAACGCGGCCAACCCAACACTATTCACAACCTGATTGCACCAACGGTGGACGGGGTACTGGGTATGGAGGCCAAAACCCGCACCGATCTGATGGTCGTCGCCGATGATATCGAGGAGGAGTATGAGCTGCTGGCCGAGGCGGTGAACGCGGAGTTTGCCGATATGACTCGCCTGGGAGGATGTGACCGAGCTTGTGGAGAGGCCTACGCCAGCCAAATCAAGACAGGGATAGGTTGGGTTGAGGTGCGGCGAAACACGGACTTTTTCGGTCCACGTTTCCGGTTTGGTTTCGTACACCGGGATGAAGTGTTCTGGGACTGGCACTACAGGGAACTAGATCTATCAGACTGCCGCTGGTTGATGCGTCGCCGCTGGCTGGATCTCGACGAGGCTTGCACCATGTTCCCAAGTAAAGCGGAAGTGCTACGTTGTAGCGTCGGAGAAACCTGGCATGGCGTGGTGAGCCTGGCCGCGATAGAAGGCATGGATGCGAGTACGCAAAGTGCGTTTGACGAGTGGCAGCAGTTTGATGCCCGACAGGTAGAGTGGTGTAGCATCGACCGCAAGCGCTTGCTGCTGCAGGTTGTTTACTATCGCACCTACATTATTCGACGTGTGCTATTGCTCGAGACCGGGCGAGCGATTGAGTTTGATGAGCACAACGAATTGCATATGGCGGCCATTCGGTTGGGCCGAGGTGTCGTGGAACGCCAGCCAGTGGCGACCATTCGTGAGGCCTGGTTTGCCGGCCCCCATGCTCTGGTCGATCGTCCCTGCAGCGCACCACACAACATGTATCCCCTGGTGCCTTTCTGGGGATATCGCAAAGATCGTAGCCGCGAGCCGTATGGGCTGATAGCCAGAGCCATTCCTGCCCAGGATGAAGTGAACTTGCGTCGCATCAAGCTCACCTGGTTGCTGCAGGCGAAACGGGTGATCATGGACAAAGACGCTACCGACATGAGCCGTGTGCAAGTCCTGGAGGAGGTGGAGCGCGCTGATGGCCTGATTGAGCTCAACCCAGACCGCAAGAACAAGCAAACCATCTCTGATGTATTTCGGGTGGAGCAGGACTTCAATGTTGCCGCCCAGCAGTTCCAGGTGATGCAGGACAGCGTACAACTCATTCAGGATACCATGGGAGTCTATGCCGCTTATCTGGGGCAGGGCACAACAGGCCAGTCTGGTGTGGCCATTGCCAATCTGGTCGAGCAGGGCGCTACAACGCTGTCCGAAATCAACGACAACTACCGCTTCGGTCGGCAGATGGTGGGTCAGCTTGCCCTGGGTTACCTGATGGAAGAGCTGACCAAGCACCGGAATGTGAAAGTAGCCATCAACCGTGAGGACAAGGGCAACCGCAAGACCATCGTACTAAACGTGCCTGCAGGGGAGGGACTGACCAATGATGTCTCTCGCTTGCGTGCCCACATTGCCCTGGCGCCTATCCAGCAGACGCCTGCCTACAAACAACAACTGGCCGAACGGATGATGGAGGTGATGATCCGACTCCCCCCGGAAGCGCAAGTTGCCTGTTTTGACATGCTGGTTGAACTGATGGATGTGCCAAACAAACATGAATTTGCCGATCGGGTACGCAATGCCATGGGGATTGCCAAACCGGCAGAGCAGATGACGCCCGAGGAACAACAGGCCGCGCAGCTGTTGGCGCAGGAGCAACAGCTTCAACAAGCGCTGGCCATGCGGGAGGCGGTTGCCAAGGTGACCGAGATTGAGGCCCGTGCCGCCAAGTGGCAAAACGAAGCCCTGCGTCTGCAGAAGCTTATTGACTCGATGCGCTTTGATGACGCCCTCAAGCAGGCCAACACCGGGAGGGTGTTACAGGAGATGGCATTAATGCAACAAGAGGAAGAGCAGCTTTCAACCGAGCGTGCGGTGCTGCAGGCTCAGCTTGAACAGACTATTCAGCAACAAATCGATGATATTAAAATTTGATGTTGTTGATTTTTTGAGCTATGAGCATTAGCCTTCTTCTGGCGTTATTCGACTTGCCCTGTTTGGGCGTTTGAATGCTATCAGTAGCGTGTGATATCGATCGAATAACCGCCATGGCGCCCCAAATGAAAACCGTTTGGCTCGTATAGTGACACTTGTTCTTTTAGCCCGCTTCTTGGAGTGGGCTTTTTTGTATCCGGCTCAGCTGGAGAGTTTTACAAAGCGAGACCGACGCGATCCCGCTCTAGGGTTGTTGCATTTATCGCCAGCTAGCGTTAGGATTTTCCCATAATCGCCCAATCTCTTCAGGTTGGGCGTTTTCATTTCAAAACCCGGCTACCCTGCCGGGTTTTTGCTTGGTGCGAAACATGACTGATACCGGCTAGCGTCCTGAGCGATAGAAGAAAGAACTTTGCCCGCCTTGTGCGGGCTTTTTTGTACCCGGCCTCAGCCGGAGAGCGCTTTCACGCAGAGCATTCTCCCGCTTGGGCAGCGATACCACCCACAAACACCACGAGGACAGCAATGGATACCATCGACTTTGACAATCTGACTGGCGCCGAATCACTTGAAGAGCTTGAAGCCGCCCTGAACGCTCTGGAAGACGAAGAAGAGCACGTAGAGCAGCAAGAGCAAGTTGAGCAACCCAGCACCGATGAAAAGGGCGAACAGACCGCGCCGCCGGCGGCCGAGGAGCAGGGTCAGGATAAGGTGAACCAAGATGACCAGCAGAGTGATGAGCTGGAAACCGACAAGGTCATTCTATCTAAAGATGGCAAACATCAGATCCCTTACGACGTGCTCGAGGCCGAGCGTGCACAACGGCAGGCGTTGGCCGCCGAGAATGCACAACTCAAGACCGAGGTCGTTGAGAGGGAGCGGCTGCAAGCTTTGCTGGATAAGCACGGTATCAATCCCGATACCGACCCGGATGCGCTCAATCTCGAGGACATCGAGCAACTGGCCCAGGACTATCCCGAGATCGGGAAAGTCCTGACCGGTATTGCCAAGCGTCTCGATAAGTTGACCCAACCCACTTACCAGCAACATGAGCAGCCGCTGGTCAACGCTATCCCTGACGATGTTCAGACTGCACTGCAGGCGGTACCTGAACTCGCAACCTGGATGGAGCATGATCAGGATCGCGCCACCTTTGCCGTGTCGGTCGATGAACGGCTGAAAGCTGATCCCATGTGGAAAAACAAACCCCTGACGGAACGTTTTGCGGAAGTGACCAAACGTACCAAGGCTGCTTTTGGCGACATGGTGGAGCCGCCAGCTCCTCCCGCCAGTGAACCGGCCCCAGATACGCTTGTGGAGCAAGACCACATTCCGTCCAGTCCGTCAGATCTCGGTCAGTCCGTGCAGCATGAAAGCACACTCGAAAAGTATGGCGCTATGAGCCAAGAGCAATTGATGGCAGAAATGTCCAACATGAGTGCAGCTCAAATCGAGGAGCTACTCGCGGAACATGACCTGTAACAACACCACATCCACTCAATTCAACCCCGGCCCCGAGCCGGGGTTTTTGTTTGGTAGGAGAGGATCATGACCCAAGTGACCCAGGCGCAAGCCAACAAAATTATGCAGGTAGCCCTCTTTACCGAGGCCAACCGCGCCCACTCCCTTGTCAATATGCTGACCGAGCCAGCCCCCAAGGGGGTGAAGATCAACGGTGGCAAACAAACCAGTCACGGCGCCCCCGTAGTACGTGTGACCGACCTGACCAAGCAGGCTGGCACAGAAGTAGACATGCAGATCTTCCATCAACTGTCCCGTCGTCCGACTATGGGCGATAAGAAAATTGCTGGTCGCCTGGAGAACCTCTCCCAAGCGGACTTCGGACTCATCATTAATCAGACCCGTCATGGTGTGGATGCCGGCGGAAAGATGAGTCAGAAACGTACCAAGCATGACCTTCGCCAAGTTGCGCGCACCTTGCTGACGGATGGTTATTACGGCCGTTTGACCGATCAGCGAGGCATGATCCAGCTGGCTGGTGCCCGCGGCGACTACATTGCTGACGACATTATTGTCCCGCTGGTCTCAGATCCTGAGTTCAATGAGATCATGATCAACCCAATCACAGCACCAACCTATGAGCGCCACTTCTTCGGGGGGGATGCCACCACTTTCGAGGCGATCGATGAAGCGGATCGCTTCAATCTGGGCTGTGTGGACAACATGGCGTTGTTCCTGGCCGAGATGGCTAACCCGATCCAGCCCATTCGTATGGCCTCTGATCCCTCTGGTGGAGAGCCTCTCTACTTGCTCTATGTGACACCTCGCCAATGGCATGATTTCTACACCTCCAGTACAGGTAAGGACTGGCAAGCGATGCTGGCAGCGGTGACAGAGCGAAGCAAAGGATGGAACCATCCCATATTCCGGGGTGAGGGAGCGATGTGGCGCAAGCTCTTGGTCAAGCCATATGAAGGAATGCCGATCCGCTTTAACCAGGGAAGCAACGTCAAGGTATGCACCGCTAACTCAGAAATAGGCATCGCCGCAGAGAGCACGGCTAAAACCACCATCGACCGCGCCATCCTCCTTGGTGGTCAAGCACTTGCCAATGCCTTTGGCTCAGGTGAGCAAGGCGGCGCCTTCGGTATGCACGAGGAAAAAACGGACCATGGCAACGCAACCGAGCTCTCGATCCACTGGATTAGTGGCTTGCAAAAGATCCGTTTCAAACAGAAGAACGGCAATGTGCAGGACCACGGTTGCATGGTGCTCGACACGGCAGTGAGCCCGGTAGTCCGCTAACAACCAATCCTTCGTTATGACAGAAAGAGGGCACTCTCATGGCAACAAACAGCCTACGCCGCTGGTTCAACGGCACGTTCGGCAACCTCTCAACCTCTCCGTCGCTGATGGTCACCCTTACAGCGCTGCCAGCAGAAGCGGTAGTTATGTTTGATGAACCGGTAGAGCCAAACATCAAGGTGATAGGGGTTTCCCTTATCACCACGGCACTTGGTGCCAACACCAAGCTGACGGTGAAAGTGGGCGGAACCATTATCATCAATGCGCTTAACTCCGCTGCAGCAATTTACAGCATCATCCCGGTGGATGATGTGATGACTCAGGAAAGAGAGGGTATCTCGCTAACCATCAGTGGCGGTGCTGCGACAGGTACAGTGAAGCTCAAGTTGCTCTATGAGGTGGTGGGCAATTTGTAAGGTTGTCTCAGCCACAAGGCCCGGCACAAGCCGGGCTTTTCTTTTGCCTGACAGGAGATAAAGCTGTGAGCGATAAGATCGCAATTGTCTATATCGGCGATAAGCCGATGAAAAAAGACACCGTCACTGGTTCCCACTTGGTATTCCCTCGTCATGAGCTGGTGGATGTAGAGAGCCACATTGCCATGCAACTTTTGGCGTTTCCGACTGTGTGGCGTCGAGGTGAGGAACGGGAGGACGTACTGGCCGCGCAAGCGGCTTCTGCAAAGGCCGCAGCCGAAGAGGCCGTGCGTGCCCATGAAGATGCTTTACGAATGGCAGCCGAGCAAAGCATGGTTGTCGTCCATCTGGGGCTGGATCTGGCCAAAATGACATCGGCGCAATTGGCGACGGTGGCAGAGAAGTACCTACTCGACATGAAACAGGGCTCCAATGAGCGTGTGGATGAGTTTCGTGTTCGAGTCCGCGATGCCCTGCGCGCGCAACAGGGTGGTGAGTAATGAGGGCTGTGCTGGACAACCGGTTGGTGGATCCTGCACCGCTAATCTCGTTGGTTCGTCAGCGGGTATCCGGTCCGCTGGACAGCATCATTCGCCAGGCACTTATCCGTACCGCAATCGACTTTTGCAAGCGAAGCGCCTTGATCCACCTGGAGCGACGCTTTGATCAGGTGCTGGAGGGGCAGACGGTGAGTTTTGCCAAGGCCTGCAGCATCAACCGTCAGGCTCGTCAGTCTGCTCATGAACCGCAAGTTACTGGTGCGGTGATCCATCGTATTACCGCAGGAGAGCAGCTCCTGACGGCTGGCGAGCACTATCATGTTCAATCGGCTGAATCGATCAGGTTTCTGGTATCCCTTCAGGACATCTGCATTGTCGGTGCGATCGAATCCCTGCCAACGGCGACGTTGATCCCGGCGGCATTGGTTGAGGATTATGCCGAGGCTATCGCTGATGGGACGGCTGCGATATTGCAGTGCCAGCCTGGCAAACCATGGACCAACCTCGAACTTGCCCAACTCAACCAGTTAAGGTTTAACGAGGCGGTCAGAGAGGCCTTCCGCTTTCGACTCGAACAAACCGCGAATGCCAGGCCGCTCAACCCTTCACATCGGCGCAGGACCTTTTACTGAGGTGAGAGTGTGAGCACGATCAAATCACTGCTGGAACGTGTCTCAATCGAACTGACTGACAAGGAACGAGTGAGTTGGCCCCTGGACGCATTGCTGAGTTACTACAACAGTGCCATTGCGGCAATCGCCAACTATCGCCCTGATATTTTTGCCCAAACGCTCACCTTCATCTGTGTGGCGGGGACTCGCCAGCCCATTCCCGCTGGCGGTATCAAGCTGATAGAGGTAGAGCGCAACACGGGTGGGCGCAAGATCCGCTTTTTTGAGCGAGGGGTTCTGGATGACCTGGATCCCGAGTGGATGATGGGGGTGGGGGCCAGTGAAGCAGAAGCCTACTTATATGAGCCCACCAACCCACGGACCTTCTGGCTTTATCCCGGCGTGGCGGCGGGTGTGAAAATTGATCTCGTGCTGAGTATTTTACCGCCTCCTGTCACGCTCACTGAACACGATACCGGCAAGCCACTGCAGGTAGATGACACCTTCCTGACGCCATGCATGGACTGGATCATCTATCGCGCCTATATGCGTGACTCCGAACAAACGGCTAATTCTGTCCGAAGCCAGCTACACCTCAAGGCGTTTGCCGAGTATCTCGGTATCAAAATCGAGACCGACGGCACACTGGTATCCATTCGAGATAAAAAATTTCAGACCAACCAGGGGTAACTCATGATCCAGATGAACGGTGTGATCGCCGACCCGACTGGTAAACCAGTGCCCGGGGCGCTTATTGAGTTGCGAGCACTCAACACCACCAATGAAGTGCTGATGGGCTCAGTGCTGACCTTCAAATGCGATCCCACTGGCGAATACCGTTTCCAACTCGCCATCGGTACCTACGATGTTTATAGCCAGAATGACCTGTGTGGTGACATGGATTATTTAGGCATTGGTAGCGTGACGGCACAAAGTCATGAAGGTCCGTTGAACAGTATCCTGGTTGATAACGGTATTAACTTGACGCCTCCGCTGCTTGAAAAGGCGATTGAGGCGATGAACCGAGCCGAATCGGCTGCAAACAGTGCAGCGAGTGATAAGCAGCAAACGGGTAAAGATGTGATTGCGACTGGGCTCGCGAGTCGTACTGCGACTGAACAGGCGACGGCAGCTGCGTCATCTGCTTTGAACGCAGGCAATGCTGAAAAGGGGGTAACAGAGAAAGCGACGACAATAGATCAACACGCTAAAGAAGTCGCTGATCATGCAACTCGGATTGCTGCACAGTCGGCAGAAGTAACAAAATCCGCGACGGATGTTGCTCAACAATCCACGTCTGTCGCCAGTGCCCTGTCATCCGTTAAAGAAATGCACGATGTGGTGGTTGCGAAAACGGCTCAATCCCGGGCCGCAGCAGATACTGCCAGTGAAAAAGCCAGTCAAACGGCGCAAGACCAAGCTCATGCTGGTAACAGTGCGCAACGTGCGAGTTCGGCAGAGGGGATGGCTGAAGCATGGGCTCAGACGCCCGAAAATAGCGATGTCAAAGGGCGTCCCGGTGAGTTTTCGGCGCTGCACTGGGCGCTGCAGGCACAAAAATGGGCCAAGGCCATCACCTCGCAGCTGGTGTGGTTGGGCGGCTGGAATGCGGCTGCCGGCGCACCGCCGGCCCCGCTGGCTAATCAGGGGATCCCATTTTATCGGATATCCCATGACGGTGTGATCGGTGCGGTGAGTTACCTGGCTGGCGATTACCTGCACTGGGACCCGGCGACGGCCAGCTGGTTCAAGATTGATGGTACCGATGCGGTGGTGTCGGTCAACGGCATGAATGGGGCGGTGGTGCTTGGTGCGGTGGATGTCGGGGCCAGACCCGCCAGCTGGGCTCCGGGGTGGGAAGAGATCACGAACAAACCAGTGACGATGCCCCCCTCTGAACACAGTCATCCCTGGTCTCAACTGTCTGAAGTGCCTTCCTATGCGTCCCGTTGGCCTGCTTGGGGTGAGGTAACTGACAAACCTGATCTGGCTGCGGCGAACCATACCCATGCTTACATGGCGGATGGTGGCCATTATGGCACTGTCACCTTGAGCAACTGGATTCGGACCACTGGCCAAACCGGCTGGTTTAACGCCAGTTACGGCGGCGGCATTCACATGACGGATACGGCGTGGGTGCGCACGTACAACGGCAAGAAGTTCTATGTTGCCAACACGGAGGAGAACGCCATCGCTACCGCTGGCGGCATCTATGTTGAGGGCAACGGGAGCTTTGCTGATGTCTACATCCGCTCAGATCTTCGTCTCAAGCAAAATTTAGAACCGATCACCGGTGCCCTGGACAAGGTCAAGTTGATCACAGGGCAGCTCTATGACAAGGCAGGGAAGCGGGAGGCAGGTTTGATCGCCCAGGACGTGATGGTGGTTCAACCTGAATCTGTTTATCTCAATGAGGATGGCTATCTGTCCCTGGCGTATGCAGGGGTCATCGCGCTGATTCTTGAGGCCATCAAGGAGCTGGACAGAAAAGTGGAAGCGCTTCATGGCCGTCCCCAATAAACCCTTCTGGTTATCCCAAGCCAACAGCGAATTTGAAGGCAATGGGTGGGCTTCCAACATCCTCAAAAAAGCCTACTTGCCAACGCCCGGGCTTGTCGGAGACCTTGCTGGCAAATCCGCATTTGTCTCAATTATCGGGGAACCTGGCAGCCCTATTGGAGAAAATGAGGATGGGATGCTTTATTTCTGGCGTTCAGCTAATGACATCTGGGCCGGTGGAACAGGTATCTCCGATATTCAGATCACTAGAGGCATGTGCCAGATCAGGATCCGTTACACAGGGGGAGGTGATGACGGGACGATGATTTTTTCCGGGGCAGAGAGCAACGTCGCATTTAGTCCAGATGAAACAAAACGAGGCGTCGGATGTCTTGCCCCGGATTTACCTGGGGATAAGGCCATTACAGTAGCCATAGACTTCATTTCAAAAGAGACCGTGGTTGAAACGATGTTCGTTACTGTTAAAAGTTTCCGTGCTTCTTGAGGCGCTATATGAACAACAGTGTATCCCGATACCTCTTTCGCGTGATGGTCGCCATAGATCAGCTTGGTAATACCTTGTTGGGAGGCCGGCCTGACGAAACCCTCTCTGGCAATGTAGGTTACAACGCTAAACAGGGTAAAGCATGGGCGTTAAGGCTAGAGAAAGTCATCAACTTCATCATGCGGAACCCTACACACTGCCGGGACTGCATTGAATACGACGAGCGCAAAGTCCCGCTGCGTAATGCCTGGTGAACTTGCTCGCCATTAACAACCATTAGTTTGATATCACGGTCACTTGGCCCTGTGCTATCGAGCGGATTTTTCATCTCAGAGTTCAGAGAAGAAGCCTCATGCCACTGATCGACATCGTGACCATGCGCGGTATGGTGCCGCGTGTGGCAGATCATCTATTGCCAGACGAGGCGGCCATCCTGGCACAGGATTGTCATTTTGATCGTGGGGTCGTGGCGCCGTTGATGGGTGACAAGCCAGTTGGTATGACGCTGCCGATGGTTCCCGTGACGCTGTTTCACTATTACGGGGAGCACTGGTTTACCTGGGATAAGCTGGTGGAAGTAATGCGATCGCCTATCGCACAGGATCAGTACAACCGGGTTTACTTTACCGACAGTGACTTCCCCAAGCTGACCTATGACACGATTGCCACCGGTGGCAGCACCAAGCCAACTTCATGGTATCGCCTCGGTGTGCCTGCGCCGGCTACCCCTCCCAATATGCAGTCCATTACCCCTCCGTCTGAAGCGAAGGATGATGATCCTACGGATGACGAGACTCGGTTCTATGTCGAAACCTATGTGACCGCAGTGGGCGAAGAGGGGGCGCCAGGTCCAGCCAGCGGCAAGATCACCATCACTGTTCCTGGCTCGACAGTCGTCGTTGCGCTTTCTCCCGTTCCGACCAACAACAGCAATATCACTCGGCGACGCCTTTACCGCTCTGTGGCGGGGGGCGGGATAGCGGATTTCCTGCTGGCTGCGGATCTTCCCATTGCGACTGTGACCCACAGTGATAGCAAGAAAGAAGAGGAGCTGGGCCCCCCGCTCGAGACCTTTGATTACGCCATGCCGCCTAATGCCATGCGGGGAATTTGTCAGATGGCTAATGGGATCTGCGCTGGGTTTCTCGACAATGCGGTGCTGTTTTCAGAACCCTTCTTACCCTATGCCTGGCCGGATAAGTACAAGCTGACGACTGAGCATGACATTGTGGCGATAGCAGCTATCGACACGGCTCTGGTGGTGGGAACCAAGGGTTACCCCTATCTGTTTCAAGGGGTGTCACCGTCTGCCATCACGGGTCAGAAGCTATCGTCGCTGCAGCAAGCATGTATCAATGCGCGGTCCATGGTGGCGCTGGATGGCCTGGTGCTTTATGCCTCCCCGGATGGGTTGGTTGGGGTTGGGGCCGATGGGGGGCATTTGGTGACCGAGAAGATGATCACCCGCTCGCAGTGGCAAGCGTTGGGGCCTGACAGCTTGAGAGCCTGGTACAGCGAAGGGAAGTATGTTGCCCTGACCGATACCCATGGGTTTGTGTTCGACCCCAAATCAGGAGATCTACGCTGGCTCTCTGGTCGCTGGGATGCGGCCGTGTCGGATATGCAGCGCGATGCGTTGATACTGGCCAAGGGCAATCAGGTGTTCCAGTGGCATGCGGAGGTGACGCCACTTTCCCTACGTTGGCGCTCCAAGGTATTTATTCTGCCACCTGGGGTACGTCTGGCAGCCGCTCACCTGATGGGAGAGCAATTGGCCCTGGTCGGCTTTGTGCTCTTGGTGGATGGCGTGAAGGTGTTTGAGCTGGCGCCTGGCAGCGTGCCTGCGACGGCATTCAGGTTACCCCCCGTACGGGGCCGACGGTGGCAAATTGAGGTATACGGAACCGCGTCGGTCGAACGGATCACCCTGGGTGGGAGTATTGCGGAGGTATCCGCATCATGAAGAAGCCGACGTTTCGTGCCAGTAATACCCCACTGGGGTTGACTGAAAACATGCAGATCCTGACCGGCCAGAAGGGAGATCGCCTTGATAAGGCGCTGACGCTACGAGACGCCGCCGCCTTTGGCATACTCAATCTACGCCGCTCGAGCAGTGGCGTGATTGAGCCGGAGTTACCAACGGTTCCACCGACGGATCCCGAGTGGTCAGGTGTTCAGCCGCCCGTCTCGCCGACGAATGTCACCGCAACAGGGGCATTTCACACCGTTACGTTGACGTGGGATATCCCCGCCTACCGAGGGCACGCTTACGCCGAAATATTGCGGGCAGAAGTGGATAACCCTGCCAATGCGATAGCTGTCGGCACTACGCTGACCAATGTCTACGCTGACACGGTGGGGAAAGGGTTTGAGGCCTTTTACTGGGTCCGATTCATCAACAAGAATGGCCTGGCCGGCCCCTTGAGCAGCACTGCTGGCTTAAAGACAAGCACCAGCCCAGACGTGGATGAGATCATTGCTTCTGCCTCACGTTTTGCCATCTATAACCCGGCGAAGCCTGCCGAGAAAGAGATCATCTTCGGGGTCACCGATGAGGGAAAGGTGGCCATTCGTGAAGCCGTGATCAAGGCTGCGACCATTCAGATCATCCATTCCGAGAAAATTACAGCCGACTCTATCAAGGCGGGGGTGAGCATCAGCGCACCGCTCATTACAGGCGGGCAGTTTGATATGGGTAACGCCTTTATGGCGGGAGGGTCAGCAGGGTTTGGCAAAGGAGGACCCTATTCCGGCTGGGGGGCAGGCTGGAATACCATCATCTATGCCGATGGAAATATCTACAGCAATCGGCTCCAGGCTGAAGGGGGATACCTTAAGAACATGACAGTCGGTAACTGCACGGTGGAAGAAGACTGTGTTGTGAAGGGCGTGACCTATGCGGATAAAATCATCGGAGGTATCGCTCAGGCAGTTACCAAACCCTGTAACCAATACAGGTTTGATAGTCCAATTAACGAACAAACGGTCACGTTAGCCACGTTCAATATTAGTGAACCCAGTATTCGCCCTGCAGATATCTTGTTTATTGACGGGGTTGTGCCCGTATTTGTGCAAGAAGGTCTACCGATACACCCAAACCAGCCCAGCGGTTCCTACGCCAGGTTTGGTTACAGGTTGAATAATGGTGATATCAGCTATTTTGAGTTTGGCGTCAGAAATTTTTCCGTCACGCTTCCCGCCAATTTCACTGGCAGTATTGAGCTAATTTTGACCTTCTTTCTTGCTAACAGCGGGGCATTTTCTACTGTCGTTATCCCTGGTTTTAACAAGGTACCTAACCCCGTAAACTGGCCAATCATCGCTTTGATCATGTATCGCATTGGTAATTTGACATGACACCACTGCATCGAATTGCTGAGGATATAGGGACTCCCGATTTAACGAGTGAAGTACAAGACGCTATCCGTAACAGGGTGGCGTTTTTGTTTGTGCGTGGAGTAGACGGCTTTGTGCTCAAACCGTTGGTTGAGGAGGGCGTCACAGGGGTATTGGTCTGGGTGGGCTGGGGGGAAGGGGGCGCGCCGAAGCGGCACTTGCCGGAGGTAAAGCGACTGGCCCGTTTGATTGGGGCACGTTGGTTACGCTTCCACTCTCGCCGTCGTGGTTGGCTTCGGGTTGCGCCCAAAATGGGATGGGTTCGTCAGCCTGACGATACCGAGGGCTTATTGGTATTTCAGCTGGATTTGTGAGGCAGTGAAATGGGCAAAGGTGGTTCCAATGAAGTGAAGGAAACCGAGGCGCAGAAAGCCCTGGCTGAGGTCGCCATGAATCAATGGAACCTCTACAAGGGGGATCTGCAGCAGTACGAAGACCTGTTCATCGACAAAGTGGATGATCTCAACAGCCAGGATGCTCACGACAAGCTGGCCGGTACGGCGGCGCTGGCAACCGCACAGAGTTTTGGTGAAGCACGCACCGGGCTAGCCGATGCGATGGCCGCGAACAGGGTGGATCCAACCAGCGGTAAGTATCAGGACGCGATGGCAGAGATCGAAACAGACCAGGCGTTGAGTCAAACAGATACAACCAATCGGGTGCAATCGAGCCAGCAGGACAAGTATGTGGCCGGTCTCGTAGACGTGGCTTCAATCGGGCAGGGACAAAAGGCCGAGGCGTTGGCCGGGTATCGCAATCTGGCCAACATCAGCTTGCAGAAGGCCGCTGGCGATGCCCAGAGCGAGTTTGATGAGAAGCAGGCGGCACTCGGGCTGATTGGTGCTGCGGGAGGGACTGCTGCGGCCTATGGCATGGCACGGGCGAACCCTGGGGCATCCAAAGAGAAGATCAGTCCCATCGCCAGCGTGCTTCAGGGCAAAGGTTACTGAGGAGAGATGCCATGGGATACGCCGCTGATACGTTCGCCAGGATCACCCGGGAACAATACCAAGATTGGTTGAACCGGTTTTACCCGAAACAAAAGGAACTGATGGGGCTGGCGACCACTGGGCAGTTGCTGCAAGAGCAGTTGAATCGTGTGCCAACTAACAACGCTAACGCCTTGCGGGCTGCTCAGCAGGCGACTGCCAACCGTAATGCCCGCATGGGGATCAATACGGCGCAGCTGGTCGGCGATAACAGCCAGGGGTTACGGATGGCCTTGATGACCGTGGGGACTGAGCAGGGCCTGCGTGAACAGGAGAAAGAGCGGCAGATGGGCATCATGACCGGTGCTGACGCTGGGCTACGTGAGGCTATCAAAGTGGGTGGGGGGCGGTGATGGGATATGGCCTAATCGATATAGGTGCGCAGACGCGGCGGCAGGCATTGCAGGGACTGCAGGAGTCGGCACAACTGGATGATCAGCGCGAAGCACTGAACAAGCGCCTCAGGTCACAACAGAGGGGACAAACCATGACCAACATCGGTACTGGTGCCGCCGTGGGCACAATGGTGATGCCGGGGATAGGGACGGTGATTGGCGCCGGGCTTGGCGCATTGGCCAGCCTTTTCTAGGGGGCAAGATATGGCAGTGAGGGGGTTGGCAGAAGGTTTTCTGGCTGGTTTCAACATCATGGACCGGTATCAACGTGGCCAGAAAGAGGACGAACGCCTGGATAAGGCGATAGGTTTGCGGGATACCATGTGGCAAAACACGCTGAATCGTCAGCGCGAGGCTGATGAACGCTACTCCGACGAGAGATCTTATGCCAGAGAGCGAGATCGCAAACAGGAGGAACGTGAGGCTCACAGGGATGGGTTGTATGAAGAGCAGGCGCGAGCTTCCATTGCTAGAGGTGCCAGAGCCGATGCCAGAGCCGAAGATGAGTACGAGTGGCTTAAGGCACAGCGCGACAAACAAGCCTTTCAAGAGGAACACATGCCGATATTTCAGCAGGGTTGGCAGGATATTGCTGACGGGAAAAGGGTCAGCGATGCCTTCCTGGAGGCGGTGAGTGATCCGCGTGCGGGGCAATACAACCCGTCAAGGTATATCGGCGATGAGGGGAAGGAGCGACTTGCTGCTGGCAAGACCTTTGTGACCCAGGTCGGGGCACTGATGCGTGATGTCGAGAGCGGCAAGCTGGATTGGAACAGTGAAGAGGGGGTTAGGCGGATTAACAACCCGGAACTGCTCGGATCGGCCGGCATCCTTTATGAGGATGAAATCAAGACTGGGGTCGGTGACATCGACCCTAACACAGGCAAGCGCATCAAAGACAAGGCGCTGGGTTCCATCATGGTGACGCCAGATGGAGCTGGCGTGGTATTGGGGGTTAAGGTGACCTATGACGATGGTTCAACGGCACTGCGGCCGGTGACGGAGAACCGGACTGCCCGTGAGGATGATCAACCTAAGGTGCTCCCGATCAGTGACTGGATAGGGACCGGATATAAGCGGGCGGTCATCTCGAGGGAAATGATGACCAACACTGACAGCATTCGGACCAGCCTTGGGTTAGTGCCGGGTGCCGATTTGAAGGGGTACCGTCAGGCCGTGGTCAAAGTGCAAGTCGATACGGAAAAGGCCATTGGCCAGATCCGGCAAGACAGCATGCTGAGTCAGGAGGAGAAGGAGGTTGCCATCGCAGCAGAGCGTAAGGCAGCCAAACAGCAAACGCAGGGGTTACGTGATGTCTTCGGTGTGGAGACTCGCCAGTCAGCAGCCCCCGAACCTGACTCTCCAGACCGTTCGCGACTCAATCAGTGGGCGAGTGAGGAAAGCCTACGTCATGAGTTCTTACGGGAAGCTGCCTTGAGGGGGATGAAGATCTCCGACAATGTGGATCTGGGCCAGCTCGACCGTATCTATGGTGAATGGAAAACACTTCGCCAGGACAGCCAAACAGCCAATGCGCTTCGTGATGGCGATGTGTCTAAGACAGCCAAACACGATCCACGTGCTGCAGAGAAAGCTGCGTTGAAGGCGTTGATTAATCCGTTCAAATCAACCAAGGCTCTTAACAAATCTCCAGATAGCCTTGCTGCATATCAGGCTATGGCCAAATAAAAGCAGTTCAATGATCCGTTTCGCCAAGCCCTGATTGGTTCGCTGGTCGGGGCTTTTCTTGTTCCATTCTTGAGGACGCCATGGATAAGACCACCACCATGTTGCCAACAGCACAGCAGAGCGATTCACGCATGGATGAGTTCTGGGACAGCCTTGAATCAGGATTGGCTTCTCCCGTACCGCCGCGCAATTTGGATGTAGGGCTTATTGATGTGGCTCGCGCAACTGGGGCTGGAGGGTTGGAACTGATCGGCGGTATCGGCGAGTTGGCTCGCCAGGCGGGCAACTATGGTCGTTTGAATGCCGGTAAAGATCAGGGTGAGTACCTGCAAAATGTGCGGGCCAGCATGGCGAACAAGTTAGCCCCAGTGATGAACGCTGTGGCTGGTATTGGTGAGCTTGCTCAATCCGGCGCAGATAGCCTTAAGGCGGGAATGAGTGATGATGCCAAGGAAGCGCTAGGGCGTTCGTTGGTAAGTGAATCTCCTTCAGGCCGCACGGTATGGGGAGAGGGAGCAGGGGACATTGATGTTTGGGCGATGAAGATGGCCAATGGTATTGGCTCGCTTTTGCCGACGCTCGCCAGCGGCGGTATTACTGGTTTGGCTGCCAAGGCCACGGTTGGCAGGATGGTCACCACTTCCATGATGAAGCGTGGTGTCACCCAAGAGGTGGCTGAGTTGGTAGCATCCAAAACGGTCTCACGTTTGGCCACCGGGGCGGCAGTGACCACGGGGATGACCGGTTCGGTAGGCTCAGCGGGTACGAATGCCCGGGATGCGGTACTGGGGATGAGCTTTGATGAACTGAGTAACAGTACCACTTTCCGTGATGCCTTCCGACGAATCGACACAGATCAGCGGTCAGCACAATTCAGTGATAGCGAGAAATTGCAGATGGCGCGTGAAGAAACCGCCAATCTGGCTAGTCAGGCCACCATGGGAGATGCCAAGACCTGGGGGGCTGCAGCTGTAGGAACCCTGATGGGGGACACCATGCTCTTCAAGATGCTGGCCGGCAAGGCGGTTGGTGGAGGCATGCTCAGAAAAGTGGTCAAAGGGGCTGTCGGGGAGGGCGGCAGTGAGGCTATTGAAGAAGGTACCCAACAGCTCAGCGTGAATGAAGCCCTGAGTGACGTGACCGGTGCTGTCTTCGACCCTTATCAAGGGGTTGTCCCTGCGGCGCTCGAAGGTGGTTTGATTGGCGCTGGTGTTGGTGGCGCAACAGGTGGGATCGCGGGCCTGCGCAGTGATGATATTGCTGCCCAGGATGAGTTGGCATCTGAGGCTAACCAGCCAACGCCGGCACAGCCTGGCCCCAAAGGCGCCATGCCGGAACCGGCGGCAGAACCTGAGGTAAAACAATCTCCCTTGGGGCCCAGTCATAGCCAATTTGATGAGTTGCGCGATGTGCCTGCCTACCTCCGGCAAGATGATACCGCAGAACGCTTCAAGGGGATGGCTGAGAATAGTGAGGTGCAGGAGGCGCTCGCTGAGGCTACAGCCCCGACAGTAGATGAGTTGCTGGCTCAAGCAAAAAACCAACAGCCGGAAGGTGTCGCAGAACCTGTGCCAATGGGAGAGGAAGAGGTTCAGGCTCCTGTATCGCCTATAGCGGCGAGGATTGGTCCACTCAACTCACTTCGCGTTACTAAACGAGGTAAGCCATTCGCCAGTATGAAGGAGGCCCTGCTTGCTAGCCGAAAGGACATGGAGGTGCCGGTCCCCCTTAATGGCGGCGGCTTTGGCGTTGCCGAAATCGCCGAGGTTGAGCGAGTCAAAGCTGATCAGCCCAATGTCGCTCAGACACAGCAATTCACACCAGCAGTCGATACCGTTTACCGTGATGTCCTCCATTCCAATGAACAACTCGAGGTGGCCCATGACCAGCCTGTCCAGATATCTGCAATCGGCGGTGAACGACCAGGTGATCAGCTTGGCGCAGGCCAACCAGCTGCAGAGGGTGCTGGACCAGCCTCTACCGAGCTCGCCAGCCGAACTGGAAGCGGAGATCAAAGAAATCTCGCTCCTCCTGTACCTGTACCAACTGGACTGCAGCGTGATGACCAGACACTGACAACCCCGGCCACTGATGCCGGGGTTGCTGTTTCTGAGGTGACGAAACCTGAGCCAATCCCTGTGACGACGCCTTGGGCAGAAGCCATTGATAACCCTGATGGCACCATCACCTTGCAAGGAGAGTTGCCACTCATCAAACAGTGGGCCAGGAACAATGGTGTGAAGGTGATACCCGGCAAGGGCGGGCTGATCGTGGCCAAGCTATCAGCTGGCAAGGTGCGCCAATTCGCTGCTCGTGCTGAGGTGGCGCCAGCCCCTACTGAGGCGCAGAAAGAGGCCGGCAACTACAAGAAGGGCCACATTACGCTGCAGGGTCTCGACATCACGCTTGAAAACACCAAGGGCTCCACTCGTACAGGCACTGATCAGGACGGAAGAACGTGGCAATCGACCCTGGCACATGACTACGGCTATATCAAACGAACATCCGGCACTGATGGTGATCAAGTGGATGTGTTTATTGGTGATCAGCCTGATAGCGAGACCGTCTTTGTGGTGGATCAGATTGATCCCAGGTCCGGTGCGTTTGACGAGCACAAGGTGATGCTGGGCTTTGCCGACGAAGCCGCAGCACGTGCTGGTTACCTGGCCAGCTACGAGAACGGCTGGCAGGGGTTGGGCGCTATCAAGGCCATGACGCTCGACACATTCAAGCGGTGGCTCAATGACGGTGGTACTACCAAACCTGTTTCCGTGGGTAGAAGTGAGCGACAGAACAAGATAGCTGATTTTGGCGAGAAGATTGGTGGGGCGCGCAAAGATACTTGGTCAGCTTACCGTGACACCATCGAAGGAGCGACGACCGAGCAGATCAAGGCGTTGCCCTTATCCAAAGCATGGCCAGCGCCTGACTACGACAAGTTGCTTGAGGCTGGGGTCGATCGCGATGCGGTGGCCATTGCCAGGGCTGCACGCGATGCCATCCCCGCTAAACCTCGAGTTAGCTACAAGGTTCGCAACTGGGCACAGGCAGTGGAGTTGCTGCGCGACCTGTCCCTGGGTCTGATGGATGGCGCTGTTGATATCGATACGGCGAAACAAGAGATGTCAAACGCCAACTTGCGCAGTGCCCATGCTATTCAAAACAGAGCAGAGCTGTACCAGGCTGTCGGTCACCGACGCAGCCTGGCGGATCTCGAGCTCAGCGTCGGCAGCTACAGCCTTTACGATGGTGTGAAATACGATCCGCCCAAGCGGATTTGGACCATTCGTAGAGCCTCCCGGTCGAACGTCTTTTGCGGCTGGCCACGCACTATTGCATCTGGATCAAACAAGGCAGAGGTGATTGCTGAGTTCAAACGTCAATACGATCAGTTGACACAAGAGGTGAGTAAGCCAAGAGCCATCTCGTTCGACATTTATAGTCGGCATGGCCAAGGCTGGATAGTAGGTAAAAAAATCGGCCGCAATCACCTGGATCTGACAGAGGCATTTGAGCGTGCTAATGACGCCAGGAAATATCGGGATGACCACTATGACGAGCTGATCAGCAAGCTGGAAAAGGCTAAGAAGATCCCGCATGAACGCCGAGATATCAATCAACCTCGAGTAGGCGAGGACATGCGCGGTGGGGCGAATGTTACGCCAGCACTATTTGGCCAGGCTTTCGGTTTTCGCGGGGTGGAGTTTGGTAACTGGGTCGAGCAGCGTCGCCGTCAACGAGACCTAAATGATGCTTACGATGCGTTGATGGACATGGCTGCGGTACTGGGCATTTCTCCCAAGGCCTTGTCACTCAATGGTGAACTGGGCTTGGCCTTTGGTGCCAGAGGCTCAGGCGGAGTTAGCCCAGCTGCAGCGCATTATGAACCCGGCAAAGTGGTGATCAATCTGACCAAGATGAAGGGTGCCGGCTCATTGGGTCACGAGTGGTGGCACGCTTTGGATAGCTACTTTGCCAGGATGAGAGAGGAACCGAGCGGGATGATGACTGAGGCTCGAGATGTCTCGCTGGCTGCCAGAGAAAGCTCGTTTATCCATCGTGGCGCGGTGCGTCGAGAGATGATCGAGGCATTCGGTATCGTCAACCGAGTCATCAAACAAACCGCTCTCAAAGAACGTTCACGCAAACTGGATGACAAGCGCAGCAAGGCTTATTGGACGACTGACCGAGAGTTGAGTGCTCGAGCGTTTGAATCCTATCTGATAGCCAAGCTGCAAGACCAGGGGGCCAGCAATGATTACCTGGCCAACATTGTCAGTGAAGCCGCCTGGGATGCTGAGGCCTCCTTGGGAATTCGTCTGGATAGGAGTTATCCCTATCCTACGGCGGGGGAAATTCCGGCAATCCGTTCCGGTTTCGACCAGTTCTTCAACACGATTGAAGAGCGAGAAGAAGGGGAACGTCGCATCCTGTTTTCCAAGCAAGCCATTGCGGAAGGCGTGAAACCTGTTCAGCACCTGACCAGCAAAGAGGCTGACTTGGTTATCCGTGAGTGGTTCAAGCGGTACCAAGGGGCTCGGGGTATCAATGTTCAGATCCACGCCACTCAGGATGATCTGGAGCTGGTAGTGGGGCTTGATACTCAACCAGGTTTGCTCCGGCGTGCGGTATTTGATGGTGATACAGCGACGCTGCATGTGGCTGCTGATACGGTTGCCAATCCCAAGCGTCTACGTGAGATCTTGCGCCATGAGGTAATAGCCCATTATGGGCTAGCCAATGTGCTTGGCGGTGGAGAGTACACCAAACTAATCAGTCGAGTGATCCAGTCCAAGGCTGAGCCCAGTATGAAGGACGTATGGGATTGGGTGAGCTCCAATTACGCCGATGAAGATGTCGGCGTACAGGCCGTAGAGATCATCGCTCATTTGGCCGAGCTGGAACAAAGTGCCTGGCGCCGTGGCTGGGACAAAGTAGTAAGCTGGGTCACCCAGGCTTTGCGTGCCGTGGGGTTTGTGCCGGAAGGTATCAAAGCTGCTGAAGTCCGCACCATGATCGAGGCGTTGGGTAAAAAATTGGAGGGGGAGGGCAGGGTCTTATCGAGCGGCCGTGATAGTCAGTGGTTTAGCCAGTCCAATATGGCTACTGACGTGGCACTGGAGAAACTCAGCCTAGGCCCCCACTCCGACATCATCGATACAACCAAAGCCAACCTTGCCAAGCTGCGTTCAGTCGATCGCGGAATGCTCTCGTCATGGCTCAATCGTTTCATCAAGAAAGCCAACACCGAAGTGCTAGATGCGCTTGCCCCCATCAAGTATGCAGAAGATGTAGCAGGCATTAGTGACGCTACTGAGTCTGGGTACATCGCAGCTCGGATGGCAACCGGGGCGGCTTCCACGATGCAAGCAACCATGCTTTATGGTTTGCCGGAGTGGAAGGATGGAGTGATCCAGCGAAAAGCAGGTACCGACGAAAAAGATGCCCTATTGGGCATTTTTTCTGACCTTGGGAATGACCTGCATAACTGGTTGGGGTGGATGGCCGGACACCGGGCTGAAATGCTGATGGAGCAGGGGCGCGAGAATTTGTTGAGCAAGCAGGATATCAGTGTACTGAAAGCCCTTGGTAAGGGCAAAGAAGCCATGTTTACGCATGCCAAGGCGCGTTGGAACCGGCTTAATGCCGCCACACTGGATTTGGCTCAAGAGGCTGGACTCTTTACTCCGGAAGCGCGTGCCGAGTTCGAAAGCGAGTGGTATATCCCGTTTTTCCGTGAGTCGGAGGATGGTGATGTGCTAGCTCCCTTCAAGGTGAAAGGGATTGCCAACCAGAATGCTGGCATCAAGAAACTCAAAGGGGGCAAGGCCAACACTCACGACTTGCTCGAGAACATTTTCGCTGGTACCAGCAAGCTAATTGATGCTTCGATGAAAAACATGGCGGCACAAAAGACAGTCTGGAATCTGGCTGACTCCGGCATCATCGAAGTCGTGCCCACACCGAACAGAATGGATTGGCGGAAGCTCAAGAATGGTAAGGGTCTGATCACCGTCAAGCTGGAGGGAGAGGATTACATGATCCGAGTGAATGACCCCGACCTCTATCGGGCAATGACCTTCTTCGACCGTCAGCCGTTCGGGACCATGGTTAACATGGCAGCCAAGGCCAAACGACTGCTAACAGCCGGGGTGACTGCATCACCGGAGTTCATGTTGCGCAACTTCTTGCGTGATTCAGTATCGAGCTGGGCGATCAGCAAAGACGGTTTCAAGCCATTAATCGACTCAATCAAGGGAGTGAATAAAACCTTGACCACGAAGGGAAGCACACTGGATGTGATGTTCAGTGGTGCCAGCTTTCTGGGCGGCTATGTCAACGGCACTGAGCCGGGAGCAATGGCCGATGCTGTTCGTAAATCGTTGCGTCGTAAAGGGATGACTCCGGAGCAGATCACCAAATATGAAAGGTCGATTGTCCACAATGCCGTCCAAGCAAAAGGGATTGTGGCTGATGTGTGGGACCATTATCGACGGTGGGGAGAGGCGTTGGAAAATGCCAATCGAGAGGCGGTTTATGAGGCAGCGCTTAAGGCTGGCAAGAGTCATGCCCAAGCTGCTTTTGAGTCAAAGGACTTGATGGACTTCTCTATGCTAGGCGCATCGCGGGCCATGCAGGTGATGGTGCAGGTGCTGCCATTCTTCAATGCCAGGGCACAAGGGCTTGGCAAGTTAGCCCGCGAGCTGCGCGACAACCCACGCGAGATAGCGAAGCGAGCAGGGATGATCACTGCAGCGAGCTTGGCGCTGTTAACGTGGAACTGGGACGATGAGCGCTATGAAGCGCTACCAGACTGGGATAAAGATGCCAACTGGCACTTCTGGTTTGGTGAGCAGCATTGGCGGATCCCCAAGCCGTTTGAGATCGGCGTGTTATTTGGCACGATCCCCGAGCGTATGGCTCGCGCTATGGGAGACAAAGATACCGGAGCTCAGTTTGGGAAGGCAGTAACACGCGCCATTGGCGATACTTTCGCCCTCAATCCCATCCCCCAAATCGTCAAACCGATGGTGGAGGCCGCATTCAACTACGACAGTTTCCGTTGGGGACCCATTGAGAATCAGCAGGACCTAGCTGTCCAGGCAGAGGCCCGCTACAACGAGCAGACCAGTTTGCTGATGCGTGAGTTGGGAGAGCTCACCGGGTTCTCGCCCAAGCAGTTGGAGCACTTGGTGATCGGCTATACAGGCACCATGGGCAGCTATGTGATGGCTGCCGCAGACGGACTAATCCGTGTCACTCGGCCTGGTGAGTCAGCAAGCTGGAGGGCTGACGAGATCCCGTTGGTGAAAGCGGTGTACCGAGGGACTGGCCCAGCCAAGTCTACGCAACACATGGAAGAGTTTTACCGGATGCTGAATGAGGTGAACCAACTCAAGAGAACAGTGGATCAGTACCGCCGCGAAGGGTTGATCGACAGAGCGAAGGAGTTACTGGAGGAACAGGGCGGCATCTTGAAGGCGCGTCAAAGCTTGAGTCGTACCCAGCAACTGGTAAGGGCGCTACGGAACAAGGTCGAGCTGACCCAGCGAGATAAGACCTTAAATGCGGAGGAGAAACGCATACGAATTGATGATTTGCTGACCCGCAGGAATGAGCTGGTTTATTGGGTGGTAAATAAGAATAGATTGTTGTGGGAGGAATGATATATTTGATTCTCAAATGACAACAATGATTGTTTGGAGAGGTAATGGATCACGTAAATCATTGGAATCAACTATTTCATATGTACAAAAATTGCAGCCGTATTGGAATGTTGAAGCGTAACGGACACAAGAGATGGTATTGGATAGGGATTTCTTCATACGTAGCCATTTCGGTATTAGTATTTTTATGGACAAAGGACAGTTCATATAATTTAGTTCTTACCATCGTAACAGAGTTTGCGGTAGCTTTTTTAGTAGGATATATGCTTTCATGGAGAATTGGTCGATACGCCAAGGAATGTTCATCACTATCAGTTTCGGAGAGAGAGCTATATGCTCGCTATCGTATGTTCCGAATGGACTTCAAATCAAACAGAGAGCTATCCAGCATTTCGATAGATAATCTATTGGCATGGAATGAAGCTAGGTTCAAGAAGCTTGATATATCAAGTCTTTTTCACAATCCAATTTTTATATTGATTTTGTCAGCAATCATGTCAACAATTGTCTCTATGGAGTTAGTGAAAAATAACAGCGGTTTTGTATTGGTTCTCATTGTGTATTTCATTATGGGGATTATCCCATTGCTCTGGTTACTACAAGATTATTTGTATTCAGAGAAAAAGAAATATTTTAATATTTGTAAATTCTTAAAGTGGATAGAACTAGATAATAATATCATGGATAGCACTAACGGCAATTACGGCCCTAGATTTGCTATTTGTGATGGGCGTAAAATAAAACCTTTCTCTAGAAGGAGAAGGGTATGTGGATCCTGCTTGCGATAGGGTGTATGGTGCTGGCACTCAAAGTGTTTAACTTCAGCTTCACGTTGGCGTTGATCCCCTTTTTCATTGGCTGTTTGTGCTTTGGTCGATCCAACCAGAAGAGCTTGGAGAACTTCATGGCTTTTAGCTTTCTGCTCGCCCTGGTTGGACTTGTATTGAATCTATTAATTTCAATGTGGTGAAATTTTAGTAGCAACCATATTCATTGCAGGTCCGACGGAAAGTATTGCCATCACTATCAGTACCATTGATAAAGGTGGAATTTCCAACTTTTGTAGCCGTACTGTTCCAAGAGTTACCATCAGCATCCTGACCAGTGGTATAAGTACTATTGCCAAATTGTTGGCTACGCTGGTGCCAGTTTGAGCCTGTATTCGAGTTTTGCCCATTGACGTAGGTGGAGTTGCCAAATTTCTGAACAGTGTATGTATTACCACTGTTGTCATAACAGGTTTTAAAATCACCAGTACCAATGCATTCTGCAGAGGCAGAACTAGACAGTAGTATCAATGCTGCGATAGTTGCTAAACGCATAATGACAATCCTCATCCTGATTACAAAAGAAGTAGTCTGAACCGTTTGAAACGTGACATCAGTGACCAAGATCACTATGTATACTTCTTCAGTATTATTTTTTCTTTATGTTCTCAAAAGTGTTGAACGAACACTCTCCCCATGGACATGAACCGTTTATTGTTTCCACCCCAGTCTAGTCCAGAGGGGGCGAGCGTATCTACCAGCTGTACCTGAAAAATACTCCCAATGATGAAGTGCTGGGATGGTCTATCTGCTCAGGATATATATTCAACGGGGGAGGGGGCATGAAAAGTGCACAAATTCGAGCGGGTTTACAGGCGTTATTGGATAAGTTGGATAGTATTGACCTAACGCCGCAAGATCGGCATGCACTGACAGAGCGAATTATGCGAATGATGCAGGCTTGAGTTCAGTCACAGCTAGGGGCTTCGGCCCCTTTTTATATATTCTTGGCAGCCCACAGAAGACTGTGAATTTATACAGCATCTCGCGAATATGAGTATTGGAGTTGACTCAATGGGGAGAGGGGGGCGTTCATTCGCGCTGTCGACAAATTACGCGATGATGCCATTTCTTCGAAATGATGTGGAAGGATTCGGTTAGCTTGCAGCCTCTCAAACTTAGTACAAAACCAAGTACAGATTGAGAAAATCCAAAAATTTTAGATTGGAATCAGAAGCTTTTTACGGTGTCTCGTAATCGTGAAAGTAAAAAGTGGGCTCGCTGCCCGGGTGCGCTGTCTTGCTCATGTTGTTCGAGATGGGGTATCCGGTGACGGCGGCGCCTGGCGCCAGGGTGGGCGGTGCCAGGCACCACAATGGTCTGCATGGTAAACCATAGTGCCGCCAGAGCGAAGCCTGGGGGAATTGCCTGCTGGTTTAATCGGCAGGGGGAAAATGAGGGAGGTTCTTGGGTGTGTCGGCGGGCAGGGCGTCCTGACCATCTGCGACGGCGAATGTTGCCTGCGGGCATGTCTTGCGCTTGCCACGGCATTGAGGGGCGGTGAGCACACCCAAAAAGACCATACCAGTCGGGTTGCCCGACCGGCATGGCAAGTTGAGGCCGAGGGCCTGCCAGTTGAGCGCTTAGAGCAGATCTTCGAGCTGGTACTTCTTGAGCAGCTGCTCGAAGGTGCCGTCGGCCTTGACGCTCTCGATGGCGGCATCGAACTGGCTCTTGAGCTTGTCGTCGTGCTTGCGCAGGGCCACCGCGACCCCTTCCCCCAGGATCTTGTCCTGGGTGCCGTTGAACTGGGGACCGACGAAGGCGAACTGCTTGCCCATCTCCTTGTCGAGGAAGCCGACCTTCAACTGCACCATGTTGCCGAAGGTGTAGTCAGCGCGGCCGGACTGCAGATCCAGCATGGGAGACTGGGCGTTGACGTAGCGCTTGATCTTGGCCACGTCGCCGTAGCGGGCGGTGACGAAGTTGTCCTGGGGCGTGCCCTCCTGCACCGCGATCACCTTGTCCTTGAAGTGCGCCGGCTCGTCGGCGAAGTCGGCGGCCTTGTCGCTGCGCCCCACGAAGCGGTTCTGCATCATGTAGTAGACCTGGCTGAAGTCCACCTTCTGGCGCCGCTCGTCGGTGATGTTCATGGAGGACATGATGGCGTCGTACTTGCGCACCTGCAGGCCGGGGAGCAGGGCATCCCAGGGCTGGTTGATCACCTCGCACTCGGTCTTCATGGCCTCGCACAGGGCGTAGGCCAGCTCGACCTCGAAGCCGCCGAGCTTGCCGCTGCTGTCGACCATTTCGAAGGGGGGATAGGTGGCGTCGGTGGCGATCACCAGGGGTTTGGCGGCGGCCTGGCCTGTGGTGGCCAGGGCCACCAGCATCATTGCGGTGTTGAGTTTCATAGTCAGTCCCTTGAGTGTGGCGTCGTGTCGATGGTCGTAACGGGTGTCGGCCTAGGGGCCGACGGCTATCTTGCGATGGGCGAGGGCCGGCAGCTGGCTGCGCACCGTGCGCTGGGCTGCCAGATCCAGGGTGGCGATGGCCATGCCCTGACCCTCCTCGACCCGGGCCAGTACCCGGCCCCAGGGGTCGATGATCATGCTGTGGCCGAAGGTGCGGCGCCCGCCGGGGTGGTGTCCCCCCTGAGCAGAGGCCAGCACGAAGGCCAGGTTCTCCACCGCCCGGGCCCGCAGCAGCAGTTCCCAGTGCGCGAGCCCCGTGGTGTGGGTGAAGGCGGCGGGCAGGGCGATGACGTCGGAGGCCGGCCCCAGCCGGAACAGCTCCGGGAAGCGCAGGTCGTAGCAGATCCCGAGGCGCAGCAGTCCCCAGGGCAGGGGATGGCTCACTACCGTCTCCCCCGGGGTCATGGTCGCGGCCTCGTCATACTGCTCCTGCCCGGTGCAAAAGCCAAACAGATGCAGCTTGTCGTAGCGGCAGGCCAGGCGGCCCTCGGGGTCGACGAGCAGGCTGCTGTTGTGCATCTTGCCGGGCTCGTGGCTGGCCAGTGGCAGGGTGCCGGCCAGGATCCAGATCCCGAGCTCCTGGGCCAGCCCCTGTACCCAGGCCAGCAGGGGGTGATCGCCGACGGGGGCGGCCAGGGCGACCCGTGCCCGCTCATCTTCTGGCATCAGGTAGAAGTATTCGGGCAACTGGGCGAACTCGGCCCCCTCGGCCGCCGCCTGGCGCAGCAGCGCCTCGGCCTGGGTCAGGTTGTGGTCGAGGTCATCCCCGGAGACCATCTGCAGCACGGCGACGCGTACGCTCTCCATGTGGCCTCCTAGACGCGGCTCAGACGCTCGGCGCCCGCCAGCAGGGTGTCGTCATCCTTGGAGAAGGAGAGGCGGATGACCCGTTGATCCGTGCCGTCGTGATAGAAGGCGGAGACGGGGATGGTGGCGACCCCGTGATCGCGGATCAGCCGCTGCACGAACAGGCTGTCGGACTCGTCGCTGATGCGCTCGTAGCTGGCCAGCATGAAGAAACTGCCGGCGGAGGGGAGCAGGGTCAGACGCGACTCTGCCAGGGCCGAGGTCAGCAAGTCGCGCTTGCGCTGGTAGAAGGCCGCCAGCCCCTGGTAGTGGGCCGGTTGCTGCAACAGGTGGGCGAAGCCGTACTGCATGGGGGTGTCGGCGGCGAACATGGCGAACTGGTGCACCTTGCGGATCTCCTCCATCAGGGGACGGGGGGCCACGCAGTAGCCCACGCGCCAGCCGGTGACGTGGAAGGTCTTGCCGAAGGAGAAGACGGCGACCGAGCGCTCCACCAGCTCCGGGTAACGGATGACGCTCTGGTGCAGGGCGCCGTCGAACACCACGTGCTCATACACCTCGTCCGAGAGGATCAGGATGTCTGTGCCGCGCACCAAGCGGGCGAGGTGCTCCTGATCCGCCGCCTGCCAGACGGTGCCTGTCGGGTTGTGGGGGGTGTTGAGCACTATCATGCGGGTGCGCAGAGTGATGCGGGCGGCCACCTCCTCCCAGGGAATGGCAAAGTCCGGCGCCTTGAGGGCGATCACCACCGGGGTGGCCCCCTGCAGCTGGATCATGGGGCGGTAGCTGTCGAACGCCGGCTCGAACATGATCACCTCGTCACCGGGGTGAACCAGGGCGGTGATGGCGCAGAACAGGGCCTCGCTGGCGCTGGCGGTGATGGTGATCTCCTCGCCGGCGTCATAGTGGTGGCCGTAGCTGGTCGCAATCTTGGCCACCAGCTGCTCGCGCAGGGCGGGCAGCCCGGTCATGGGGGCGTACTGGTTCTCGCCGGCCAACATGGCCTCGTGGGTCACCCGGATGAGCTCGGGATCGCAGGGGAAGCTCGGCGCCCCCTGGGAGAGGTTGATGCTGGGGTGGCGGGCAGCCAGATCCCCGATCACGGTGAAGATGGTGGTGCCCACCTGGGGCAGTTTGCTGAGAACCTGGGGGGAAGACATGGCGCCGTCACCTGAGTGTGGGAATGAGCCCCTGTTTTAGCCCCCGGGGCGCTTGCCGGACAACGGATTATTCGGCATGGTATGCATGAGTTTTTCTCAAGCATGGAGGCTTGTCATGTTGTTCACCCCGCCGCGTACCCAGCTGCCCCTCTACGGTTTGCAGGTCTTCGAGTGCGCCGCCCGTCACCTGAGCTTCACCCTGGCCGCCGACGAGCTGTGCGTCAGCCAGGGGGCCGTGAGCAAGCAGATCGCCCAGCTGGAGGCGCGCCTGGGGCACTTGCTGTTCGTGCGCGGCACCCGCAGCCTGACCCTGACCCCGGCCGCCGAGCGCCTGCTGCCCTTCATCCGGGAGGGGCTGGTACGCATGGGGGAGGGGCTCAGCGCCCTGCAGGCCCTGCCCCACGAGCAGGCCATCAGCATCAAGGTGCCCTCCTGCGCCAGCCGCTGGGTGCTGCGGCGGCTGCAGGCGTTCGAGGGGGAGGCGGTGGAGGTGCGCGGCAGCCACCACCACGGCATCGACTTCTCCCGGGAGCCGTTCGATCTCGCCATCGTCTACCAGCCCTGCCTGGGGCGCTATCCCAACAGCCAGCCCCTGTTCCGGGAGCGGCTGACCCCGGTCTGCGCCCCGGCGTTTGCCGCCAAGCACCGCCTGTTCGAACGCTCCCTGGAGGAGCTCCCCTTGCTCCCCCTGATCCATGCCAGCGTCGATCGCCGGGACTGGCGCAACTGGTTTGCCACCTTCATCGCGACCTCCTGGCAGCCCCAGGGAGGGCAGCTGTTCGATACCCTGGACTTGGCGATGAATGCCGCGTTGCAGGGGTTTGGCCTCTCTCTCGGGGATCCCACCATAGTGGCCGAGGAGCTGGAGAGCGGCGCCCTGGTGGCACCCTTCGCCCCCGTGCTGGAGACGGATCACGAATACGCCCTGCTTGTCTGTCCTGGCAACCCGCCTCCCGGCGTAACCCGGGTCTGCCAGTGGTTGCTGGGCGAGCGCCCCTCTTTCTGACAAACATAATTCTGACTCTACATACGTGATGTAATGCTGCCTTGGTACAAGGTGGCGACAAGACCATACTGCGGTGAGCGGGCTATGCTTGGTATAAGCCGTGCATAGTGCCGGTATCTGCGCGCAAGGCGCCGATTGGGGGAATGGATATGGAATCGCTAAAAGCCAGGGACTATATGCAAAACAGGCCGATCACCTTCAAGGCGGACATGATGGTACAAGCGGCCGTGGAGAAATTCTTGAACAGCCACCAGCTGGGGGGGCCGGTTGTCGATGACAAGGGACACCTGATCGGCTGGATCTCCGAGCAGGATTGCATCGCCGTCATGCTCAGGGAGGCCTATCACTGCGAGCAGGTGGCCCAGGTCAAGGATGTGATGCGCAAGGAGGTGCTGACGGTGGGGCCGGATACCAGCATTCTGGCGCTGGCGGAGATGATGATGGGGCAAAAGCCCAAGATCTATCCGGTGGTGGAGGAGGGGCATCTGGTGGGGGTGATCAACCGCCACAACGTGATGCAGGCTATCCATGCCCAGCTGACAACCTGCTTCGTTCATCATGCGCACGGCTAAGCCGCTGCACGTGACTATCTCAAAAGCAGGCCGCTGGCCTGCTTTTTTGTCTCTGATATGGATTGCCCCTGGCTTGTGGCCATTTTTGGGCAGTTAGCCTTGAACCATTAACGCCAGATACTGAAAGGCTTGCACCACTCATTCCCGCTCTTTAGGATCACCCCCAGCTATCGATATGGCCCTTGATGGGCACTCTTTTAAGGAATTCGTACCTTGTCTCTCTCTATCGAGGCGCTGCGCCGCCGTCTATCTGCCTGCATGAACCTCGACGCCCGCCGTCTCTCCAGCCGTCTGCACGGGGCCAAGAAGCTGCCGGAAGCCAAGCAGGCCGCCGTGCTCGAGACCATTGCCGCCGACCTGGATGTGGCCGAGGCGCGCTACCAGTCCCGTCTGGCGGGCGTCCCCAGGGTCACTTATCCCGACAACCTGCCGGTCAGCCAGAAGCAGGCGGAGATCGCCAAGGCGATCCAAGATCATCAAGTAGTGATCATCGCCGGGGAAACCGGCTCGGGCAAAACCACCCAGATCCCCAAGATCTGCCTGGCGCTTGGGCGCGGGGTGAAAGGTTTTATCGGCCACACCCAGCCGCGCCGTCTGGCGGCCCGCACCGTGGCGGCGCGCATCGCCGAGGAGATGGAGTCCGAGCTCGGTCACTACGTGGGCTACAAGGTGCGCTTTACCGATCAGGTGAGCGAGCAGACCCACATCAAGCTGATGACCGACGGTATCCTGCTGGCCGAGATCCAGAATGATCGGATGCTGACCCAGTACGACACCATCATCATCGACGAGGCCCACGAGCGCAGCCTCAACATCGACTTCATCCTGGGTTACTTGAAGCAACTGCTGCCGAGGCGCCCCGACCTCAAGGTCATCATCACTTCGGCCACCATAGACCCGCAGCGTTTCTCCCGCCACTTCAACAAGGCGCCGGTGATCGAGGTCTCCGGCCGCACCTACCCGGTAGAAGTACGCTACCGCCCCCTCGTCAGTGACAAGAGCGAGGGGCTGGAGGAGCGCGACGAACTGCAGGGGATCTTCGATGCAGTCGAAGAGCTGGCCCGCGAAGGGTTGGGGGACATCCTCATCTTCATGAACGGCGAGCGGGAGATCCGTGATACCGCCGATGCCCTGCGCAAGCTCAACCTGCGCGACACCGAGGTGCTGCCGCTCTACGCCCGCCTCTCCAATGCCGAGCAGAACAAGGTGTTCCAGCCCCACGCCGGACGGCGCATTGTGCTCGCCACCAACGTGGCGGAGACCTCTCTCACCGTGCCTGGTATTCGTTACGTGATCGATCCGGGTACCGCCCGTATCAGCCGCTACTCCTGGCGCACCAAGGTGCAGCGCCTGCCCATCGAGCCGGTCTCCCAGGCCAGCGCCAACCAGCGTAAAGGCCGCTGCGGCCGGGTGGCGGACGGTATCTGTATCCGCCTCTACTCCGAGGAGGATTTCAACGGCCGCTCGGCCTTTACCGATCCCGAGATCCTGCGCACCAACCTGGCTTCCGTCATCCTGCAGATGCTGGCACTCGGCCTTGGCAACATGGAGGCCTTCCCCTTCGTCGAGCCGCCGGAGTCGCGCCATATCAAGGACGGTTTGACCCTCTTGAAAGAGCTGGAGGCGGTGCGCGAGCTGCCTGCCACGGGCGATCGTGAGGCAAAATTGCAGCTGACCGAGACCGGTCGCCAGCTCTCGCGTATCCCCCTTGATCCCCGTCTGGCGAAGATGGTGAGCAGCGCCGCGCAAACAGGCTGTCTGAGCGAGGTGATGGTGATCACCGCCGCCCTCAGCATTCAGGATCCCCGCGAGCGGCCCATGGAGAAAAAGCAGGCCGCCGACGAGCAGCACAGACGCTTTGAAGACAAGGATTCCGACTTCCTCGCCTTCGTCAATCTGTGGAACTACCTGAAAGAGCAGCAGGATGCCCTTGGCAGCAATCCGTTCCGCCGCATGTGCCAGAAGGAGTTTCTCTCCTACCTGCGGGTGCGTGAGTGGCAGGACATTCACTTCCAGCTGCGCCAGACGGTGAAAGAGTTGGGTTTTAAAGCCAACCAGGAGCCGGCGGATTTCAAGACGGTGCACTGCGCCCTGCTAACGGGCCTGCTCAGCCATATTGGCAACAAGGATCTGGAGAAGCCGGAGTTTCTCGGCGCCCGCAATGGCCGCTTCCATCTGTTCCCGGCCTCGGGTTTGTTCAAGAAGCCGCCCAAGTGGGTGATGGCCGCCGAGCTGGTGGAGACCTCGCGCCTCTACGCCCGCATCAACGCCAGGATTGAACCCGAGTGGGTGGAGCCGCTGGCGGGCCACCTCATCAAGCTGCACCACAGCGATCCCCACTGGTCGAAGAAAAACGGCGCCGTCATGGCCAAGGAGAAGGTGACCCTCTACGGCCTGACCCTGGTTGCCGAGCGCACCATCAACTTCAGCCGCATCGATCCGGCCCTGTGCCGCGAGCTGTTTATCCGCCGCGCCCTGGTGGAGGGGGATTTCGAGACTCGCCATCGTTTCTTCAGTGACAACCGCAAGCTGCTGGCGGAGGTGGAGGCGCTGGAGCACAAGTCGCGTCGTCGCGACATCCTAGTGGATGACGAGGATCTGTTCCGCTTCTACGATGCCCGCCTGCCGGAAGAAATTATCTCTGCCCGTCACTTTGACAAGTGGTGGAAGGAGGCGCAGAAGCAGGATCCCGAGCTGCTCAACTTCGAAAAAGAGATGCTGATGAAGGGGGACACGGCCCACATCAGCGATCTCGACTACCCCAACTTCTGGCAGCAGGGGCGCCTCAAGCTCAAATTGACTTACCAGTTCGAACCGGGGGAGGCCGCCGATGGCGTGACCCTGCATATCCCGTTGCCCCTGCTCAACCAGGTGGAGGTGAAGGGGTTCGAGTGGCTTATCCCGGGACTTCGTCACGAGCTCTTGGTGGCCCTCATCAAGTCGATGCCAAAGCCGATGCGCAAGAACTTCGTACCGGCGCCGAACTATGCCGATGCCCTGCTTGCCAGCATCAATCCCGAGCAGGGGCCGCTGCTGGACGAGATGGAGCGCCAGCTGCGTCGCATGACCGGCGTGGCCGTGCCCCGTGAATCCTGGGACTGGGCTGCGGTACCCGATCACCTGAAACTCACCTTCCGGGTGGTGGACGACAAGCACAAGAAGGTGGCGGAAGGCAAAGACCTGGAGGCATTGAAAGAGTCCCTGCGCGGCAAGGTGCAGGAGACCCTGTCGCAAGTGGCGGACGATGACATCGAGCAGTCCGGCCTCACCCTGTGGAGCTTTGGCGAGCTGCCGAAGGAGTACAGCCAAAAGCGCAGCGGTTTCGAGGTGAAGGCCTATCCGGCGTTAGTGGATCAGAAGGATTCGGTGGCCATCCAGCTGGTGGAGAGCCCGGCGGTGCAGCAGCAGCTGATGTGGGCAGGCCAGCGCCGGCTGGTGCTGCTCAATGTGCCATCTCCCATCAAGTACCTGCAGGAGAAGTTGCCCAACAAGGCCAAGCTGGGGCTCTATTTCAACCCCTTTGGCAAGGTAGCGGAGCTGATCGATGACTGCATCGCTTGCGGCTGCGACAAGCTGATTGAGCAGCACGGCGGCATGGCCTGGGATGAAGCCGGTTTCGAGGCGCTCAAGGAGTATGTCCGCGCCGAGCTCAACGATGCGGTGGTGGAAGTGGCCAAACAGGTGGAAGCCGTGCTGACCCTCTCCCATGAGATCAAGAAACGGCTCAAGGGCAAGATGCAGCTCGACACCGCCTTTGCCATGTCCGACATCCAGCAGCAGCTCGGCAACCTCATTCACAAGGGGTTCGTGACCGAGACCGGCTGGCAGCGGCTGCCGGACCTCTTGCGCTACCTGCGCGCCATCGAGCGGCGCCTTGAGAAGCTGGCCATCGATCCCAACCGGGATCGGGTCTACATGCTCAAGGTGCACAGCGTGGAGTCGGAGTACAAGGCGCTGCTGGCCAAGATCCCGAAATCCCAACTGGTGCCCACCGAGGTGGCCAACATCCGCTGGATGATCGAGGAACTGCGGGTGTCGTTCTTTGCCCAGAATCTGGGGACCCCCTATCCGGTCTCCGATAAACGGGTGCTAAACGCCATCGCCCAGTGCTAAGCTGCTATTTGTCTGAATTAACAAGATGATATGTGTCGTTGACAAGGGGAGGGGCAGGATTGGCCGCCCCGTTGCCAAACCAGACTGGGAGGCAGGATGCTGGGGATCTGGTTGAGTGTGGCGCAGGTGGTGATCAGCGGTTACCAGCCTATTGCCGAACAAACTTGGGTACAGTTGAACCCGGAATATTATCCGCTGGGGCGCACGCCCCCCGCCATGTTCGTGGCCTGGCATGGCAACCAGTTTCCACCGCTGGCGCAAAGGCAGAAAAACGGGCGCTGGCAGATCCTCTTTCCTGCCAGGCTGGTACCACCGTTCGATCTGTTCGAAGGGGAGGCCGAACTCTCCAAGGCCTATCTGGCGAGGCTCAGGCGCATCGACGAAATGGCCTACGGGGTTGCCCCCAATCAGGGCGTGACCACGGCGCCTGCGACCACCCTGGTAGCTGCGTCACCGCGTGAGGATGATGCCCTGGTTCCCTTTATCGCCGAGTTCCGCATGCCGGAGCTGGCGCGCAATGAACGGGCGCTGCGCGGGCGGGACGAGGGGGCTGAGCCTCTGCTGGCACAACTGGGGATGAACGTCCGGACGATGGCAGGAGCCGGCATGGTGTTGGCCGAAGGGATGTCACCGCCCTCCTATCAATACGATGTCGAACCGGCGGCTGGGGATGGGCGGGCTCTGTGTCACAGGGTGGCTGCCGGTGAGACCCTGTGGCGTATCGCCAATCAGCTCGCCAATCGCATCGGGGCGGACACTTACAGCTACCTGTTGGCGCTGGCGGCGGACAATCGCTCCCGACTGAGCAACGGCATTCGGGTCAAGACTGGGGATGCGCTCTATTGCCCCCGCGCCGAGACGTTGGCGCAGTTTGATGCCCTGAGCCCGGGCCAGCGTCAGCAACAGTTTGCCAGGCTGGAGCAGGGCAATTAAATAGAGAAGTACGCGCCTTGTATCCGATATTGGCCCGTGGTAGTATTCGCGCTCGTTTTGCGAGGTGCTGACCGGTCGCAGTCAACACCATACATTCATCTAAAAGAGATACTTACTATGTCTTTCGTATTCCAAGCTGAAGTCCGTTCTGACCTGGGGAAAGGTGCGAGCCGCCGCCTGCGTCATGCTGACCAAGTTCCTGCCATCGTTTACGGCGCAGGTAAAGAAGCTCAGTCCATCACTGTTGACCACAAGAAATTCATCCTGGCCCAAGAAAAGCCGGAATTCTATGAGTCTGTACTGACTCTGGTGATCAACGGCGAAGAAGTTAACGTAAAAGTGAAAGCTATCCAGCGTCACCCGGTACGTTACAAGCTGGTTCACCTGGACTTCGTTCGCGTTTAATCGCTAACTGTCCGGTTGAAGAAAAAGCCACTCTCAGGAGTGGCTTTTTGCTATCCGGGGTTCCCCGGTTGGCACTTGCCAGTGCGCGTTCAGGATAAATCCCTTTTTATTTCATCTGGTTCAGCGCCTGCTGGCAGCGCTGCTCGGCGGCCTCCAGCTCCAGCAGCACGACCCGGATGTCTTCCATCTGCTGCTGCAAGGTTTCCCTTCTCTCCGCCACCAGTTCTAGCATGGTCTGTAACTGGGTCCGGCTGCTCTTGTCGGCATCATAGAGATCAAACAGTTCGCGGATCTCAGCCAGGCTGAACCCCAGCCGTTTACCGCGTAGAGTGAGTTTGAGGCGCACCCTGTCCTGTTTGCTGTAGATACGGGTCTGCCCCTCTCTGGCTGGGTTAAGCAAGCCCTGATCTTCATAGAAGCGGATACTGCGAGTCGTTACATCAAATTCCCGGGCCAGCTCACTGATGCTGTAACGCCGGCTCTCATCCTTGGTTTTATTCATATGGCTATCTTGGCAAACGATCCTGAGGGCACCTTACCTAAACGTAAACTGCACTGCAACTCTTGTTCCATGGCGCCAGAGCACATATGTTAGGACCATCCAACAAGGAGAGAGCAGCAAATGGATATTGCAATCGTAGCGGCAAAACGAACGCCCATGGGAGCCTTTCAAGGGGCATTGGCAGAGGTGTCAGCCCCGGGGCTGGGGGCTTGTGCCATTCAGGCGGCCCTGGTGCAGAGTGGCTTGTCCCCGGATCAGGTCGATGAGGTGTATCTTGGCAATGTGCTCGGGGCCGGTGTCGGCCAGGCGCCGGCGAGGCAGGCGACGCTCAAGGCCGGTCTGCCTCTTGCGGTCCCCGCCACGACCATCAACAAGGTGTGTGGCTCCGGCATGAAGGCGGTGATGCTGGCCGCAGACAGCATCCGGCTCGGGGATAACCAGGTCGTGGTGGCCGGCGGCATGGAGAGCATGAGCCGTGCCCCCTATCTGCTGGACAAAGCGCGCAGCGGCTTTCGCATGGGACATCAAACCGTGCTCGATCACCTGTTCCTCGACGGGCTGCAGGATGCCTATGATGGCCAGTTGATGGGGATCCACGCCCAACACAGCGCCGATCAGGCGGGGCTGACCCGGGTGGCCATGGATGAATTTGCCCTTGCCTCGCTGCAACGGGCGCGTCAGGCCCAGCAGGAGGGGCTCTTTGCCGCCGAGCTGGCTCCCGTCTATCGGGGCGAGCAGTTGTTGCTTGCCGAAGACGAGCAGCCCGGTAAGGGGCGACCTGACAAGATCCCCACGCTCAAGCCGGCCTTCGGCAAGGAGGGAACCATCACGGCAGCCAACGCCAGTTCCATTTCCGATGGGGCCGCCGCCTTGATCCTGATGGCGCCCGAGCTGGCGCAAACGCACAAGATCCCGGTGCTGGCCAGGATCGTGGGTTATCAGAGCCATGCCGCGTTGCCGGCGGAGTTTACCTCGGCACCCATCGGTGCCATCTCTCGTCTGCTGGCCAAACTCGACTGGTCGGTGGAGGAGGTCGACCTGTTCGAGATCAACGAGGCCTTCGCCATGGTCACCATGCTGGCGATGGCCGGATGCAATATTCCCCATCACAAGGTCAATGTGCACGGTGGCGCCTGCGCCCTGGGTCACCCGCTGGGAGCGAGTGGCGCCCGTGTGCTGGTGACCCTGATCGCAGCACTTCGCCAACGGGGTTTGCGACGCGGGGTGGCTGCGCTCTGTATCGGGGGCGGGGAGGCGACCGCGATGGCGGTCGAGATCGACTAGTCGGTTGCCGTCATCGCCTGGAACTGTTCGTTGACCCAGGTGGTGGCGGCCAGATAGAGGTGGCTGATCCTGTCTTCGCTCAGCCCCAGCCTGGCCGTTCTGGCTGCGACCTGTGCCCAGTTGGCGCTTTCGTACTCTTCACAAAATGCGAGGTAGAAACCCAGGTCGCCCTTGCGCTCCAGCAGGGCCAACCGGATTTCTTCGGCGAGCGGAATGGTACCCAGCAGCGTGTCCATCGGTTGTTCCATCAGCACATCCAGCAGCGAGAAGAGGCCGGTGATGAAGGCTTGCGGCTCCTGCTGGGCGGGAGCATGGACATGGGCAAGCAATTCGCAGAAACGTGCCCGGATCAGGGACATCTGATAGAGCTCGGCACTCTTGCCTTTACCTGCGCTGGTGGCGGCGACTAGGGAGACAAAGCGCTTTAGCTGGGTGTTGCCAAGGTAGATGGCCGCCTGGCGAAAGGAAGAGATGGGATTGGTACGCCCCTTGAGATGATTGACATAACGCAGCAACTTGAGGGAGAGGGCCACGTCCTGACTCAGCAGCTGTTCAATCCGGTTGATGTCGGGCTCTGCCTGATTGACCACGTTGAGCAGCTGCATGACCACTACCTGGGTCGGCTCCATGGTCGCCTGCTTGACCAGTTCGGGGCGGCTGAAGAAAAACCCCTGAAACAGTTGGATGCCCAGTTTCTTCATCCGTTCGAATTCGGCCTTGTCCTCCACCTTTTCCGCCAGATAGGTGAGGTTGAGGCTTTTGTGACGTTGAATGAACACCTTGATCTGGAACAGGGAGGTGGCCCTGAGATCAAATTTGATGATGTGGATAAAGGGAAGGAAACGCTCCCACTCCGGCGACAGGGTGAAGTCATCCAGTGCCAGCTGGTAGCCCTGTGTATGCAGCTGTTTGACCTTCTCCAGCAGAGCATCATCCGGCGCCGCATCTTCCAGAATTTCAATCACCACCTTGTCGGGAGGGAGGCATTCCGCCAGACCATCCAGCAACAGGGAGTGAGGGAAGTTGATGAAGCAGGGTCGGCCTCCCAGCAATTGATCGATGTTTTGCTGCAAAAATTGCTCCACCACCAGGCGTGATGTGGCCTGCTGGGAGGAGATGCTGGGGAAGACATTGTTCAGGCTATCGCGAAAGAGCAATTCATAGGCATGGGTATTGAGATCCTTGTCGAGGATCGGCTGTCTAGCTACGTAGGAATACATGCCTGGCTCCGATATGGGTACTGGCTTGATTCTATGGTGTAGCGCGGCACTATGCCAGTATTGACCCGGCTCGCTGAGTCAATGACTGGCATAGTGTTTGTTTGCAAGAAGAACGAGTTAGAAGAGATAGCTCAGCTGGGCACCGGCCAGCCAGGCATCCCCTTCCGAAGTGCCGTCAAAATTGGACTGGTAGTGGGCCGGGATGCCGTTGGGCAGGCGAACCGGTTGCGTGAAGGATTCATGTACCCCCACTTTTTTGCCATCGATCAGGGTGACGCCCACATCGACCGAGAGCGCTTTGCTGTACTGATATCCCATCCCCAGGCTGTACCAGATGCGATCCGAGTCGGGGATGGAAATGGTGCGGTTGGCCGCAGGGACCGGACTCTCATCGTAGGCAATGCCTGAGCGCAGTTGCCACTTGGGCGCCACTTGATAGGTCATGCCGATCGCATAGCGCCAGCTGTCCTGCCAGTTTTCATCTTTGATGTGCATCGGCCCCTGATGATCCAGGTTGGCATCCAGACCGACAAACTTGCTCCAGTTAGTCCAGTTGACGCTGCCATGGAGCGCGAGCTTGTCTGTGAGCTGCTGGAAGAGGGCAAGTTCGGCGGTGGCAGGCAGTGGCAGTACCAGATTGCCAGTATCTTTGAACGTCTGTCCCTGGCCATCGACCCCGACGGCATCCCCCTTGAGCTTGAGATCGACCCCGTTGCGATAGGTGAGACCGATACGGGTCTGCTCGCTTGGGGTGAGCAGCACACCGATATTCCAGCCCAGCTCGTTCCCAGTGCCTTCGAGATGCTTGGCGATCTTGTCCTGGTGGGGGAAGGTGCCACCTACTTCTCCCTCGCCACGAATAATGGAAAGTCCCATGCCCGCGGAGAATAAGGGGGTGAACTGATAGGCCAGGGCCGTGCCGAGCTCGACCGTCTTGATATCGGACACATTGCCAAAGTGGCCGGCGCTGTACCCTTTGGGCATCTCGATCCCGAGCCCGTATTGGGAGGAGAGGGAAAGCCCTAGGCTGAGTCGTTCATTCAGGGGGGTGACGACATAGAGGTTGGGCACCCAGGCATCGCCCGCCACGTCGCTGGCGTCGGCGGACTTGTTGCCGGTGGGCAGGCTACCCACTGGGGTCACGAACTTATCGCTCACACGCCCCTCGATATCGACCTGGGGGCGAATATAGATGAAGCCGCCGGAGAAGGCGGTCTGTTTGAAGCGGGTAATGGCACCCGGGTTGCGGCCCAATACGGAGGCGTTGTCGGCAATGGCGGCTTCACCGGCAAATGCGCGGCCGAGGCCGGTGGCAGATTGCTCGGCCAGCTGGAATCCGGCGGCATGGGTTTGACCCGCGATCACCAACAGGGCGATGGCGGACGGTTTGATGATGGATTGCATGACAAAATCCTTGGGTATGAACCGAATGTTCAGTAGGCCATATGAATGGAGGCAGGATTTTATATGGTATGACCAGTAAGGCAACCACGGAGGCACACAGAGGATGAAAACGGGATTAAATACTGGGAGAAAGCACTCTAATAGTTTGATTAAAAAAGAAAAGTGAACATGTGTGTGCTACAGCTGTACGCCGAGAAGCAGATGTTGCATAAAAAAAGAGCGCCTTGCGGCGCTCTTTTATGTTGCTCAACAATCAGAACTTCATGTTGAACTGGGCAGATGCCAGGAAGGCGTTGCCGTGGGAGGTACCTTGCCAGCGAGGGTTGTTGACAGTGCCACTGTGGGTGACCAAACCTTCGTTAACATCAACTTCTTTCCCGTCCAGATAGGCCATGCCGAAGTCGACGCTCATATCCGGGTTGATGTGGTAGGTAGCACCGGCGCTGTACCAGACACGGTCAGAGTCAGGGATGCTCAGGCTGCGGTATTCAGGTTCGATCGGGCTGTTGTCGTAGGCGAAGCCCAGACGCGCTTCCCAAGCCGGGTTGATATACCAGGTACCGCCGATGGAGTAACGAGTGGAGTCCTTGAACTTCTCGTCTTTTTGCAGGCAGACACCGCCAGCACACTGGTTGCTGGTGGCTTTCAGCTCTTGGAAGGCGCTCCAGTCGGTCCAGTTGACGGAGTAGTGAACGGCAAACTGTTGGTTAAGGCGGTGGTAGCCGGCGAACTCGGCCTGTGCCGGCAGATCCAGCTTCAGGTTGCCGTCAACAGTCTTGTAATTAGAGCTGGTACCATTGAAATCGCCATCAAAGCTGAGATCGACCTGGGAACGATAAGTCAGTGCGAAACGATGGTCATCGTTGACTTCATAAAGGGCGCCTACGTTCCAGCCAAAACCCCATGTGTCACCTTTAAGTCCCGCAATTTTGGTGTCGGCGGAGTGTACTTTCCCTGTTTTTTGAGACAAAACAGGTGCCAGTACACCGGCATAGCGGTTCAGCTCGGCTTCTGCATACACGGCATTGATGCCGGCACCAATGCTGAACTGCTCGTTGATGCGGTAGGCGATATTCGGGTTGATATTGAGGGTCAACAGCTCGGTATCACCGGCACCGGAACCCGCGGCAAAGTTCTTCTCATATTCGGTAGAGAGGCCGTAGTTGGAGAAGAGGCCGATACCCCAGGCCCACTGATCATTCAGTGGCTGAATGAAGTAGGAGGCCGGAACAAAAGCGGCGGGCGCGATATTTGATTCAGAGGCGCTACGGTTGAAGTAGTTGGGAACCGACGTGCCAGTTGGCAAAGTCAAATTGCCGGAGGTTTGCCCCTCTACATCCACATCCGGCTTGATATAGGTGCCGGAGACGGAAACGGCCATCTTGTCGAAGGTGGTCATGGCTGCCGGGTTGCGGGCCAGCACGGCGGCGTTGTCGGCAATGGCCGCTTCACCGGCATAGGCACGGCCCAGACCGGAGGCGGAGTGCTCGTTCAGCTGGAACGCAGCAGCATGAACCTGGCTGGTGGCCAGGGCAATAGTGGCTGCAATCAGGCTCTTCTTGAAAACTGTTGTGGTCATGGTGTTCTCTCTTGTAGGCAGATTTTTTTGCCGATACTTGGCTGCATGTTCACTGCAGACCTCGACAAAATCCGTTGTTATTTCAGCTTCTTCCCAATCAATGCTGGCGTGATTCTATGGATCTGGTAGGAGGTAAGAAATCAGACCAGTGACAGCAGAATACATAAAAGTGACCAAGGTGTTAATCATTTGTTTTATTTGGCTGTTTAATTCATCAATTTCGGGGGTGGGAGGCCATTTTTAGAGCAAATTAACCGATCTGGCTCACAAAAATATTTTTTTGAAAAATGGGATAACGTGCGACATCTGGCGGAAAAAGAGGGGGGAACTTGAGTTGAACAGGCAGCTGGGCGAGCCAGACTGCCTGTGAATATGGGGATCGACCGGTTTTGTTAAATGGACCAGTGCAGACGTGACTCCAGTGTGTCGGCAACTGGCGCAAGGGGCTCTTGCATGTCACCAATCAGCACCATGTTGGCACCCCGCAGCGGCACTATTTCACCCTTGAGGGTGCCATCCTCAAAGTTGGGTTGCAGGGTCAAGGGCACGTGTTTGGGTACCAGAAACAGGGTGACCGGTCCCATCTTGCCCTGGATCACCATGTGCAGCGCGGGCCCCTGATAAAAAGAGCAATGGTTGACATAGGTCACCTTGAGCCCGTCCATCCCGCTTAAGGTGGCGCCATATTTCTCCATCTTGGCGTTGATGTTTTGCAGGTTGACCCGCTCGTCGACTCCCTTGATAAAAGGTGCTTCCCCATAGACATGGGCCATCGCCACCTGGGCGAGGGACTGGGTCGTGGCCGGAGCCTGGGGCAGGGTTATCCAGCGTGTGCTGAGCCCAAGCAGGAAGGCGACGGAGGCGGCCATGGCCAGATGGCGCCAATTGGTCCTGGCAGTACCTGATGTTGCCGTGGGCAGGTTCCCCACGGGATGAGCCGGTTGCCGGGCCTCATCTTCTTCTCGCAGCAAGGCCTGTTTTAGCAGGATCCGCTGGGCGAGTCCGGCTGGGACGTCGACCTCCATGGCCTGATGGAGCGAACGATCGAGCCGCTTCATCTCGTCCAGATATTGGCGATTGGCCGGATTGGCATTGGCCGCCTCGAGAAAATCCGGCTGCTGATCATGGGGCTGGATCATGGCGTTGCGGCGAAATTCGAGTTCATCCATGTCCGTGTCCTCTTGCTGGTTTCTTCTGTTCCATCGCCTCTTTGATCTGGTTGCGGGCTCGAAACAATCTGGTCATGACGGTGTTTTTGTTGAGGCCGAGCATCTCGGCAATTTCGTCACCACTGAATCCCCCCATCACTTGCAGCAGCAGGGGTTCCTGGTACTCCTCGGGCAGGCGGCCGATATGGCGGCGCAGCCACTCGTGTTCCATCTCCTGTTCGCTAGGCAGGGCATCCGGGTGACTTTGGGGATGTTCATCCAGATCCACAAGATCGAACTGTTTACGCTCGAAACGGCGGGCGTTCTCC
>NZ_CDCG01000018.1:289489-294952 GCF_000819845.1 Aeromonas enteropelogenes | reverse complement strand
TTCTCCCGCCTCAGTATGGTGATCAGCCAGCTCTTGGCTGCCTTGTCATCGAGCAAGGTGTCGATGGCCTTCCAGGCGCGCAGGAAGGTCTCTTGCACCAAGTCTTCCGCCACCGCCGGATCCCGGGTCAGCCAGTAGGCGTAACGGTAGAGATCCCCGTGCAGGGCATGGACCAGTGCTTCAAATTTGGTTTGTTTGTCAGCCATATGGTCATAGACCGGCGTACTGGCCGGATCATTTCCTCCAATATGGTGCTGAGCGTGTTTTTTTCTGAAAAACAGCAATGCCATTAAGCACTCCTTGTCAGGGGGCCGATGCGCGGGAGCGAGCACTCAGGTGCGCCAGCAGGCAGATGAGGTGTGCGATCCCGATGGTTTCATGGGGCCTTAGCGTGTCGCCGAGCTGTTGCCAGCGGGGGAGCGGATCAGTTGGCTGGCTGGAAAAACAGGCTCGTTCGAGACCCTTTAGGTGCGCGCCGACATGATTATGCCGAGCTCGCTGCAACTGGTCTAATTCATAATAGGTGCCCTGCCAGCGTAGGGAGGCCCAATGGATGAGCGCTTTTCGGCTGGCATCGGGCCGGTGCAGGCAGAGTGCCCGCTGCAGGTAATAGAAAGCCCGCCAGCGTGGCCAGCGACGCCAGACCATGCGCAGCACCAACGCCAGCAGCACCCACCAGAGACTGTCTGCGGCGACTTCCCGTGATGCGCTCTGCTCTGTTTCATGGCCCGTCGCGGGCTGGAAGCTGAGGCGGGTGGCTGGCAGGGATAGTTGCTCAATTTTGCCAGTTTGAGTGTTGAACCAGCTCAACTCGATGGGGGGCAGCAGGTAGGTACCGGCCTCCTGGGCTGACAGAGTTTGCCGCCACTCTCGCTCGATGTGCAGGGCATTGTCGCGGTAGCGTTCGTTTTGCCGCTCCCCGTCGGGATGGGCCTGCAAACCGTCAGGGAGACGACTTGCCATGAGAGGGGCCAGCTGAACCTGACTGCTGTCGCCATTTTCCAGCGTCAGGGTCAGGATGCGGATCAACGGTTCTCCCAAAAGCCCCTCGCTGGCGGGCTCGATGCGCTGGCGCAAGGTCAGGGCGCTGGCCACGGGTGTGGTGGGAGTCTTGTCCACCCGAACCTGAAGCGGCGCCGCTCTGGCGGAGAGCCGATCCGGCCCGTCCCCTTGCCGGGGCAACTGGCCCTGCAAGCGGGGAGACTCCAATTGCCACTGTCCCGGCTCCCTGGCCTGGATCAGCCAGCTGCGGGTGAGCCTGCCGGGCAATCCCCCCTGTGCGGGGGCTATCCACTCGTCATCGCCAAGGCGGCGAATGATGAAATGGGGAGAGGTCAGCTCGCTCAACCCCGGGTGTTGCAGATTGGCGGGGAGCCAGAGGGTGAGTTGGTAAATGACCGGCTGACCGGGATAGAGGGGTCCTTGATGCAGCAGGCGGGCCTGCATTTCCATCGGCGCGGGTGCTGCGGGTGCTGGAAGTGATGCGGTTTTCGTCACCTGCTGCGGGCGAAAATGGAGGGGGTGGGTCATCTCATCACCCAGCTTGAGGGAGGGAATGATGAGGTCAGCTGTCCCATCGTGCCCCTGGCCGAGGTGCAGGGGGATCTGCCAGCGGGTCAGCTGCTGCACCGGCGTCGTGACTCGACTCATGGTGACCCTGCCCACTGCAAACTGGCGCAGCAGCGGGGCTATCTCCAGCTCGCGGCTATCGCGCTCGCCATCTGCCTCAATGATCAATAGCCAGTCCGCAGGATCGGTGCCCGGCAATAACTCGGCCCGCGGTGGCAAGGCCCAGCCGGGGGAGGCCAGCAGCAACAGGGCCAGTATGAGGTATCTCACCAGGGCGCCTCCACCTTGATAAGCTCCCGCCTGAGCGCCTCCTTGCGAAGCCGCTGTTCAAGCAGTACCACCGGCGGGGCGGGAGGTAAGGGGGTTGGCACGTTTTGGGAGGAAGCGGGTGACGAGAGAGGCGCCGTGTCGGTCTTCTCAGGCGAGGATGCCGCCTGGCTCTGCAGCAGGGAGAGGTTATAGAGGGCATCTTCATGGCCAGGTTCTTGCGCAAGAGCAGCCAGATAGGCCTCTTTGGCGCTGTCCAGTTCCCCGAGCTGTACCAGAGCATTGCCCCGGTTGTAGTGAGCGGTGGCGCTGTCATCTTCCTGATAGGCCGCGATCGCCTGACGAAACTCGCCTGCCCGATACCAGGCGTTGCCGCGCCAGATGGGGTTATCGAAGGCCAGGGCCGCGTCCTCAAAATCTCCTCGCTGATAGGCGGCAAGGGCTTGTTGTTCGGTGAGCTCGTTCGCCTGTGCTGGCGGTGACTGCAACAGTGGCCAGCCAAGCAGCAGCGGCACCATCAGATAGGCCCCCACTCTGGCGAGCAAGGCGAGCAGCAGCAGCGGGATCAGCAGCCAGGGACCGAGATCGAGGGGGGCCGGCGTCAGGGCCGAGCTGGTGGCCGGCAGCGGCGCAAAACGGGGAGGGGCGCCGTCAAGCCACTGCAGTGAACCGCCAAGGCTGCTCGCCAGGGCCTCAATGGCGTGGCCGTCCGGTGCCGGCAAACGGGGGGACTGGCGCGTAAAACCAAGTTCACCGGCCGGGATGGGAGGCATATCTGCCGCTTGGCCGCTGCTGGCGAGCAGGATATCGAGCCGCGCTGGGGCATTGTCGTGGCAAAACAGGCTCTGCTGGCAGGGCCACAGCTTGCCAATCTGCGCTATCTGTTTGGCGCTTAGATCATCGGTGATGAGCAGCAGCCGGGCCTGTTCGCCGGGGACAATCTGTTTCATGGCCAAGGCGACGGCCCGTGCCGGGTTGCTGCCCTGCAGCGGCATGATGGCGGGGCGCAAGTCGGGCAGCAGCAGGGAGAGCGCCTGATGATCCCGGGTCGGCGGCATGGCGAGGTAGGCATCCCCGGCATAGAGGATGAGGGCGATGCGCGCCCCTTGGGCGCTGGCGAGCAACTGCTGCAACTGCCACCTGACCCGGGTGGCCCGATCCGGCTTGAGATCGGTGGCCTCCATGGAGCGGGAGAGATCGAGCAGCCAGATGTCGAGGGGGGCGGCGGGTTGTTGTTGCAGCTCACCGCGCAGAGCCGGCCCGCTCAGTGCCAGGATGACGGGCAAGGTTGCCAGCCAGCGCCAAGGGCGAGATGGCCGGGTGGCAGGCAGCAGATAGGCCTGCATGGCTGGCGCCAGCAGGGGGGGCTGGCGATGGCGTCGCCACCCTTGCCAGAGCCAGGGGATCAGGGCAAGCAGCCACCATGGTCGCAGCAGGATCAGCTCCATCGGCGAACCCTTCTTGCCAGCAGGGCGCGCCAGCCACCAGGAAGCGCGCCTTTGCCATTGGTGGGGAGCAGCAAGAGGGCGCACACCAGTGCCAGTGGCCAGGGATAAAGTTCGGTGATCGGTTGATGGTGCGCAATTGGCCGGGCGGTGGGCTCCAGTTGATTGAGGGCGTCGTTGATAGCCTCAAGATCGGCTTGGGTGCGTGCCCGAAAGTAGCGCCCGTGGCCCACCTCGGCTAACGCCTTGAGCAGGGGCTCATCCAGCTCACTGCTGGGATCGGCCTGGCCGGTGCCCAGCTGATCGTAAGGCAGGACGAAGGTATCCGGATCGGCGCCAACCCCCAGGGTGTAGATCCGCATGCCGCTCGCGGCGGCGAGGCGGGCCTCCTGCAGAGGATCGGCGCTGCCTGCGGTATTGCGCCCATCGGTCACCAGCAGCAGGGCGCCGGGATGGGCTGGGTCGGCGTGCTGGCGAGCCAGCAGAATGGCTTCACCGAGCGCCGTGGTGCGCCCCACCAGATCAAAGTCGAGCTCGTCACTCAAGGTCAGCAGGGCGGGGATCTCCCGGGTCAGGGGGGAGAGCAGGTAGGCGTGATCCGCAAAGACGATAAGCCCGATCCTGTCTCCGGCGCGGGCGGCGATCAGTTGTTTGATCTGCTGGCGTACCGCCGTCAGGCGCGCCAGCTGTTCGCCGCGATCGAGCATGTCGGGGGTGCGCATGCTGTCGGAGAGATCCACCGCCAGCAGCAGATCGCGGCTCTCCTGATAACGCACGATAGGCTCTCCCCACCATTGGGGGCGGCAGAGGGCGAGGATCAGGGCGCACCAGATGAGCAGGGCGCGCCACAAGGGCAAGCCACCGTGGGGACGCAGCAGGGGAAAGCCGGGATGGTGCAGATGACCCCTCTTCAGGGAAGGCAGGCCAAAACGCACCAGCAGGGGCAGCACCAGTGCCAGGGTAAACCAGGGCCATGCGAGGATCATGACTGCCTCCGGCGAGCGCGTCTTGTTGCCAGCAGTGGTTGGCGCAAAAAAACGGTGCGCCCCCAGCGGCGATAGGCTTGCTCAAGCCGAGCACGCTGCTCGCGGGTGGGTGACTGGTTGCCATAGAGCCAGCCGCTCCATTGATCGGCAAACTGGCAAAAATCGCTCCCGCCATGGCGATCGACAAAGGCGAGCCACGCCTCGCCATGCAGCTGGCGAGCCTCGGGCCAGCGCTGCAGCGCCTCATGGCGCAGGGCCTCCTGAAGTCGGGGCACCAGTTGCTGGGGGTCCCCATCAAATTGTCGACACCAGCGCCGGTATCCCAGCACCATCAGAGTGCAACGGATGATCAGCCAGAGCAATGTTGCACCGATCAGTAGCCACAATAGCCCTTGGATCCTCGGGTCCAGGCTCTGTTCGACGATCTCGGGGCCCGGGTGTATGTCCCTCATCAGCGAGCTTAGCGGCGGCGTGATGGCATCCGAAGCGGGGCTAGCAACTTCCAGCGCAGCAGAAGCATTTATCCCTGATGACATAACCCCTCCTGCCACTGTTGCTGTAGCGTCTGGCCGTTGTCGAGCAGATAGAGGCGCTGCACCAGCGGTAACAGTTGCTGTCTGCCATGGGCAAGCTGTTGCTGGGCCGCCAGTTGGTAGCGCCTGGCAAAGCCGGCATGCTGGCCATCCAGCCAGCCTTGATAGTGCCGGGGCGGGCGCTCGATGGCGACAGGCAGTTGACCGTGAGCGGGCAGGTCGGCCTCCAGAGAGTCGCGGATCTGCCAGTAGTGAATATCGTGGCGACGGGACAAAAGTTGCAACTGTTGACACAGGGCGCCATCACAGGGTCTGTGATCCGTGATCAGAGTCAGTCTGGCGCCGTGGGGCAGGGTTAGCCTAGACAGGGTCTGGGCGAGGGTGGGCGCTGGGTCGCGGCTTGTCAGACCGAGACGATAGTGATGACAGAGGGATTCGAGCAAGGGGATGACGCTGCCGCGCTGGCTTAGGCGATGGGGTTCGGCACCGTGGCAGATCAAGGTGTTGTGTTGCTGTTCCCCTTGCCAGATCAGGGCGGCGGCCAGCTCGCATCCCAGACGAGCCTTGAGTTGCAGCGTGGAGCCGAAATACATGGCGGGGGAGAGATCGAGCAGCAGCCAGTGGGCCTGATCCTGCTCTTCACTATAGAGGCGGGTATAGGGT
>NZ_CDCG01000018.1:190125-289204 GCF_000819845.1 Aeromonas enteropelogenes | reverse complement strand
GTCACCGGCCTGATAGGCGCGCAGCTCCCTGAAAGTGAGGCCCGGGGAGCGGCCCGGCTTGCCTCGCTCGGCACTGCTTCTACCAGCCTTGCGCTGCGCTTTCGCCCACAGCCGTATATTGATCAGGCGAGGCAGTTCCAGCGCGATATCGGGATGCTGGCAAGGATCTAGGGGCATGGCACCAGATCCAGCAGGCGGGCGATCAGGGTGTCGTTGTCCAGGTTGTCCGCCAGGGCCTGATAGCTGGGAATGAGGCGATGGCGCAGTACAGGATAGGTCTGCAGCTGGATATCTTCCGGCACTACATAGTCTCGTCCTGCAAGCCAGGCCCGTGCGCGGGCCGAGCGGGCCAGGGCCAGCGAGGCTCTGGGGCTAGCACCGACGGCGATGAGGGGCTCGAGAGCTGGGCACAGGCCGCTGCCCGGGCGAGTGGCACACACCAGCGCCACCATATAGTGGGCGAGCCGCTCTTGCATCGTCACGGCCAGCACCTCGCTGCGGGCACTCTGCAAGGTGGCCTGACTCAGGGTCACGGGGGCGGCGGCCAGCTGCTCGCCTTTGGCGTTGAGCCGCAAAATGGCGAGCTCCATGGCGGGGCTCGGGTAATCAACCATCAGCTTGAGCAGGAAACGATCGAGCTGGGCCTCCGGCAGAGGGTAGGTGCCCTCCTGCTCGATGGGGTTTTGGGTTGCTGCCACCATAAAGAGGGGCGGCAGGCGCCAGCTCTTCTTGCCCACCGTGATCTGGTGTTCGGCCATCGCCTCCAGCAACGCGGACTGCACCTTGGCCGGGGCTCGGTTAATCTCGTCGGCGAGAATAAGGTGGTTGAAGAGGGGGCCGGGTTGGAACACGAAGCTGGCATCCTGGGGATGAAACACCTCGCTACCGGTGAGATCGGCTGGCAGCAGATCCGGAGTGAACTGGATGCGGGCGAAGCGTCCCTCGACGGCGCCGGCCAGCGCTTTGACCGCCCGGGTCTTGGCAAGACCGGGGGCCCCTTCGATTAACACATGTCCTTCACATAGCAGGGCGATCAGCAAGCCTTCAATCAGCTCATCCTGTCCCAGGATCTGGCTGCTCAAATAGTTCCTCAATTGTCTGAATTCGGCCACAGCCATGCGATAAACCCGTTGTTTTTATGGAAGTTGATCTGTTTATACTCCAGTTGACCCGCGAGGGCGAGCCAGGGGGCCGAGTTGCGCTCAATTTAGTTTCAATCAGCTGTATGAAACTTGTGATTGGATTGTTAAGATGTGGCGCAGTGAGGTCAGACCTCTGCCTTATAACCCAAGGAGCCAGGATGAAACAGCCATTGAAACTGACGACTCGCCAGGGCGAACGGATTGCCGTCGTGGCGGGTCTGCGAACCCCTTTTGCCAAGCAGGCGACTGCCTATCACGGCGTGCCTGCGGTGGATCTCGGCAAACTGGTGGTGAGCGAGATGCTCGCCCGTACCGATCTCGATCCCAAGCTTATCGATCAGCTGGTGTTCGGCCAGGTGGTGCAGATGCCGGAAGCCCCCAACATCGCCCGTGAGATCGTGCTCGGTACCGGCATGAGCGTGACCACGGATGCCTATAGCGTCTCCCGTGCCTGCGCCACCAGTTTCCAGGCGGTGGCCAATGTCACCGAGTCCATCATGGCGGGCATGGCCGATATCGCCATTGCCGGCGGCGCTGACTCCTCCTCCGTGCTGCCCATCGGGGTGAGCAAGAAGCTGGCTCGCGCCCTGGTGGATCTCAACAAGGCGCGCAATCTGCAGCAGCGCTTCAACATTCTGCGCCAGTTGCGGGTCAAGGATCTGCTGCCGGTGCCCCCCGCGGTGGCCGAATATTCCACCGGCCTCTCCATGGGGCAGACCGCCGAGCAGATGGCCAAGACCCACGGCATCAGCCGCGAGGCGCAGGATGCGCTGGCCCATCGCTCCCATACCCTGGCCGCGCAGGCCTGGGCCGACGGCAAGCTCAGTGGCGAGGTGTTTACCGCCCACGTTCCGCCCTACAAGTCACCGCTGGAGCGGGACAACAACATCCGCGAGGCATCTGATCTGGCAAGCTATGCCAAGCTCAAACCGGTGTTTGATCGAGTGCACGGCTCCGTCACTGCCGCCAACGCCACCCCGCTCACCGACGGTGCTGCAGCCGTGCTGCTGATGCGCGAAGGGCGGGCCAAGGAGCTCGGCCTGGAGCCGCTTGGGTTTATTCGCAGTTTCGCGTTTTCTGCCATCGACGTCTGGCAGGACATGCTGATGGGGCCCTCCTATGCCACGCCGCTGGCGCTGGACCACGCCGGCATCACTTTGGCCGATCTGACCCTCATCGACATGCACGAAGCGTTTGCCGCCCAGACTCTTGCCAACCTCAAGATGTTTGCAAGCAAAGAGTTTGCCCGTGACAAGCTGGGCCGCGATCAGGCCATTGGCGAGGTGGACATGGAGAAGTTCAACGTGCTAGGCGGTTCCCTGGCCTACGGTCACCCCTTTGCCGCCACCGGCGCGCGGATGATCACCCAGACGCTGCACGAGCTGCGTCGTCGGGGTGGGGGATTGGGGCTCAACACCGCCTGCGCGGCAGGCGGATTGGGTGCGGCCATGGTGCTGGAGGTTGAATGATGAGCGCGAAGACTTTTTCACTGGACGTACGCAAAGATGGCATCGGTATCCTCACCATAGATGTGCCGGGCGAGAGCATGAATACCCTGAAGGCCTCTTTTGCAGAGGAGATCCGAAACCTGCTGGCCGAGGTGAAAGGCAACCGGGATCTGATCGGCCTGGTGATCACCTCAGGCAAGAAGGATTCCTTCATCGCCGGGGCTGACATCAGCATGCTGGCGGCCTGTGCCAGCGCCCAGGATGCCGAGACACTGTCTCGCGAGGGGCAGATCATCTTCGCCGAGATCGAGTCCCTGACCATTCCGGTGATCGCCGCTATCCACGGCCCTTGCCTTGGCGGTGGGCTGGAGTTGGCGCTGGCCTGTCATGGCCGGGTGGTAACTGAGCATGGTAAAACCGTACTCGGTCTGCCCGAAGTGCAACTGGGCTTGCTACCGGGCTCTGGCGGAACCCAGCGTCTGCCTCGCCTTATCGGGGTGGCCAAGGCGCTGGATCTGATGCTGACCGGCAAACAGGTGCGGGCCAAACAGGCCAAAAAACTGGGACTGGTGGACGATGTGGTGCCGCCTTCCATTTTGCTTGAGGCCGCCATCAAGCTTGCCAAGAAGGGCAAGCCGCGTCACCAGCTGAAACGGGATCTGCAGGGCAAGCTGCTGGAAACCAACAAATGGGGTCGCAAAGTGCTGTTCGATCAGGCGCGCAAAGGGGTGAAGGCCAAGACCCGTGGCAACTATCCGGCCCCCGAGCGGATCATCGAGGTGGTGCGCATCGGCGTGGAGGAGGGGATGCAGGCAGGTCTCGCCGCAGAGTCCCGCCACTTTGGCGAGTTGGTGATGACCCGCGAATCTGCCGCTCTGCGCTCTATCTTCTTCGCCACTACCGAGATGAAGAAAGAGGTCACCTATCAGGGGGCCGAGCCGCGCAAGGTGGGCCATGCCGCCGTGCTGGGCGGTGGCTTGATGGGGGGCGGCATCGCCTTTGTCACCGCCACCAAGGCGGGTGTACCGGTGCGGATCAAGGACGTGGCCAACGCCGGTATCGGTAATGCCATGCGCTACAGCTACGACATCCTGGCCAAGAAGCTAAAGCGTCGCCAACTCCTGCGCAGCGAGCTGGAAAAACAGATGAGCCTGCTGACCGGCACCCTCGACTACTCCGGTTTCCACCGGGTCGACATGGTGGTGGAGGCGGTGTTTGAAGATCTCTCCCTCAAACACCAGATGGTGAAAGATGTGGAGCGCGAGTGTGGCGAGCATACCGTGTTTGCCTCCAATACCTCGTCGCTTCCCATCAACCAGATTGCGGCCGCCGCCGCGCACCCTGAGCGGGTGGTGGGGCTGCACTACTTCAGCCCGGTGGACAAGATGCCGCTGGCCGAGATCATTCCCCATGCTACGACCAGCCCCGAGACGGTGGCCACCACTCTGGCCTTCGCCCGTGCTCAGGGCAAGACCCCGATCGTGGTAAAAGACGAGGCGGGATTCTACGTCAACCGCATCTTGGCCCCCTACATGAACGAGGCGGCTCGTCTGGTGCTGGAAGGGGAACCGGTGGAGGTACTGGACGGCGCTCTGCTCGACTTTGGCTTCCCAGTGGGCCCCATCACCTTGCTTGATGAGGTGGGGATCGACGTGGGGGCCAAGATCTCGCCCATCCTTGAAAAAGAGCTGGGGGGCGAGCAGTTTCAGGCGCCCAAGGCCTTTGACAAGTTGCTGGAGAACGATCGCAAGGGTCGCAAGAACGGCAAGGGATTCTACCTCTACGGCAAGGCTGCCAAGGGCAAGAAGAAGGTGGACGAGAGCGTCTATGGAGTGCTGGGGATCAAGCCGGTGGCCAAACTGGCCAAGCAGGAGATCGCCGAGCGCTGCGTGCTGCTGATGCTCAACGAAGCGGCCATGGCCCTCGATGGCGGCGTGGTGGCCTCGGCCCGTGATGGCGACATTGGCGCTATCTTCGGCATCGGTTTCCCGCCCTTCCTCGGTGGTCCTTTCCGCTATATGGACGCTCTTGGCATCGACCATCTGGTCGGCAGGTTGGAGTATTACCAGAAGCGCCACGGCGATCGCTTCGCCCCCTGTGAGCGCCTTAAGGCGATGGCCGCGGAGCAGCAGACCTTCTACTGATAGAGCGCCCCGCGATAACCAGACAAGAGGCCCGCACCCGAAGGTGCGGGCCTCTTTTTATGCCGTTGCTGATGGTATGCAGGGGCGGGTACGACGTGGAGAAAAAGGAGGCAAAAGAATGGCCCACTTAGGTGGGCCATTGGGGAGGGGCGATGAGTCAGATCCCGGGTTTGCGCTCCGGGCAGCGTCCTATGATGTCTGGCGGCATGTCGCCATTGTCCTGCTCCAGCACCACATCGAATCCCCACAGCTGGTGGAGATGCTTGAGCACCTCGTGGCGGGAATCGCCAAGGGGGATGCGGTTGTGGGGCACATAGCGCAGGGTGAGGGAGCGATCCCCTTTTACTGCCACGTTGTAGACCTGAATGTTGGGTTCCAGGTTGCTCAGGTTGTACTGGGCCGACAGGGTGTTGCGCACCTGACGGTAGCCTTCGTCATTGTGGATGGCGGAGATCTTGAGGTAGTTCTTCAGATCGTCGTCATCGATGGCAAAGAGCTTCATGTCCCGCATCACCTTGGGACTCAGGAACTGGCTGATGAAGCTTTCGTCCTTGAAGTTTTGCATGGCGAAGTGCAGGGTCTCGACCCAGTTGCTGCCGGCGTAGTCCGGGAACCAGTACCTGTCCTCCTCGGTCGGGTGCTCGCAGATGCGGCGCAGATCCGTGAACATGGCAAACCCCAGTGCATAGGGATTGATGCCCGAGTAGTAGCGGCTGTTGTAGGCCGGTTGATAGACCACGTTGGTGTGGCTGTGCAGCACCTCCATCATGAAGCGATCGCTGATCTTGCCCTCGTCATAGAGGTGATTGAGGATGGTGTAGTGCCAGAAGGTGGCCCACCCCTCGTTCATCACCTGGGTCTGCTTCTGGGGATAGAAGTATTGGCTTATCTTGCGCACGATGCGCACGATTTCGCGCTGCCAGGGCTCGAGCAGGGGGGCATTTTTCTCGATGAAGTAGAGAATGTTCTCCTGGGGCTCGGCGGGGTAGCGTTTGTCCTCGACCCCGGCACTCTTGTGCTGCTTGGGCAGGGTGCGCCACAGCTCGTTGACCTGGGTCTGCAGATAATCTTCCCGTGCCTTCTGGCGCCGTTTCTCCTCCGCCATCGAGATCTTCTGGGGGCGTTTGTAGCGATCCACCCCGAAGTTCATCAGGGCATGGCAGGAGTCGAGCAGCTGCTCCACCGCATCGATACCGTGCTTCTCCTCGCATTGGATGATGTAGTTCTTGGCAAACAGCAGGTAGTCGATGATGGAGGAGGCATCGGTCCACGCCTTGAACAGGTAGTTGTTCTTGAAAAAAGAGTTGTGGCCGTAGCAGGCGTGGGCCATCACCAATGCCTGCATCGGCATGGTGTTCTCCTCCATCAGGTAGGCGATGCAGGGATCCGAGTTGATGACGATCTCGTAGGCAAGACCCATCTGGCCACGCTTGTAGTTGCGCTCGGTGTGGATGAAGCGCTTGCCGAATGACCAGTGCTGGTAGCCGATGGGCATGCCGACACTGGAGTAGGCATCCATCATCTGCTCGGCGGTGATCACCTCGATCTGGTTGGGGTAGGTGTCCAGCCTGTAGAACCTGGCGACTCGGGCGATCTCCTGGTGGTAGGTCTCCAGCAGATCAAAGTTCCAGTCCGGCCCGTCATCCAGTGGCGTCACTCGTTTTTCGGTTTCGATCATGTGACCTCCTTACGCCGCTTGCTTCTTGAACAGCTCCCGGAATACCGGATAGATATCCTCGACCTTGCGAATATGCTCCATCGCAAAGTGGGGGAACTGGCTGGCCACCGATTCATACTCGTGCCACAGGGTCTGGTGGGCACGGGTGGTTATCTCGATGTAGGAGTAGTAGCGCACCCGCGGCATGATGTCCCGCACCAGGATCTCCCGGCACTGGGGGGAATCATCGGCCCAGTTGTCGCCATCTGACGCTTGCGCCGCATAGATGTTCCACTGGTTGGCCGGATAGCGATCGTTGATGATGTCGTTCATCATCTTGAGCGCGCTGGAGACGATGGTGCCCCCCGTCTCCTGGGAGTAGAAGAACTCGTGTTCATCCACCTCCTTGGCCTGGGTGTGGTGGCGGATATAGACCACCTCGACATTCTTGTAAGTTCTGCTCAGGAACAGATAGAGCAGGATGTAGAAGCGCTTGGCCATCTCCTTGGTGGCCTGATCCATGGAACCCGAGACGTCCATCAGGCAGAACATCACCGCCTGGCTGGAAGGTACCGGTCGCTTGACGAAGTTGTTGAATTTGAGATCGAAGGTGTCGATGAAGGGCACCGCATCGATCCGCCGTTTCAGCTCGCGGATCTCCTTTTCGAGCTGGGCCATCTCGGCAAAGTGCTCGTTGGGATCGGCAGCCAGCAGGGCCAGGCGATCCTCCAACTCGTGCAGCAGGCGTTTCTTGCCCGCCTGCAGCGCCATGCGCCGTGCCAGCGAGTTTTGCAGGGATCGCACCACGTTGATGTTGGCGGGCACCCCGTTAGAGGTGTAGCCCGCCCGGTAGGTTTTCATCTCCATCAGCTGGTTGAGCTGGGTCTTTTGCAGGCGGGGCAGCTCGAGATCCTCGAACAGCAGATCCAGATACTCGTCCTTGGAGATCTGGAACACGAAGTCGTCCGAACCTTCCCCCTGATTGGAGGCCTGTCCCTCACCGGAACCCTGTCCGCCACCCCCTCCCTTGGGGCGTTCAATCTTGTCGCCGGTGACAAACTGATCGTTGCCAGGATGCACCATCTCCCGTTTGCCCCCTTGTCCCTGATGGAAATGGGGTTCACCGATATCCTTGGTCGGGATGCTGATGCTCTCACCCTTGTCTACGTCCTGAATGCTGCGCTTGGAGACAGCATCCGAGACCGCTTGTTTGATCTGCTTCTTGTAGCGGCGGATGAAGCGCTGCCGATTGACAGCGCTTTTGTTTTTGCCGTTGAGCCTGCGGTCGATAAAATGCGCCATAACTCCCCCTTGAACAGGTCAGGGTCAGGATGACTTGCGGACCCTGAGATACCATTCGGAGAGCAGTCGCACCTGTTTGCGGGTGTAGCCTTTCTCCATCATCCGTTCGACAAAGTTATCGTGCTTCTTCTGCTCCTCGGCCGAGGTTTTGCTGTTGAAGGAGATAACCGGCAGCAGCTCTTCCGTGTTGGAGAACATCTTCTTCTCGATCACGGTGCGCAGCTTCTCGTAACTGGTCCAGTTGGGGTTACGGCCTGCATTGTTGGCCCGGGCGCGCAGCACGAAGTTGACGATTTCGTTACGGAAATCTTTCGGGTTGCTGATCCCGGCGGGTTTTTCGATCTTCTCCAGCTCGCTGTTGAGCGAGGCGCGGTCAAACAGCTGGCCGGTTTCGGGGTCACGGTACTCCTGATCCTGGATCCAGAAGTCGGCGTAGGTGACGTAGCGGTCGAAGATGTTCTGGCCGTACTCGGAGTAGGACTCGAGGTAGGCGGTCTGGATCTCTTTCCCGATGAACTCTACGTAGCGCGGAGTCAGGTAGCCCTTGATGAACTCCAGATAGCGATCGTGCAGCTCTTGCGGGAACTGCTCCCGTTCGATCTGCTGTTCCAGCACATAGAAAAGGTGCACCGGGTTAGCGGCCACTTCCGCGTGGTCGAAGTTGAAGACACGGGAGAGGATCTTGAACGCAAAGCGGGTAGAGAGACCATTCATCCCCTCATCCACCCCGGCGTAGTCGCGGTACTCCTGATAGCTCTTGGCTTTGGGATCCGTGTCTTTGAGGCTTTCGCCGTCATAGACCCGCATCTTGGAGTAGATGCTGGAGTTTTCCGGCTCCTTGAGGCGCGACAGCACGGAGAATTGGCCCAGCAGCTCGAGGGTGCCCGGGGCGCACTTGGCCTCGGTTAGCTCGCTGTTGACCAGCAGTTTTTCGTAGATCTTCACCTCTTCCGAAACGCGCAGGCAGTAGGGCACCTTGACGATGTAAACACGGTCGAGGAAAGCCTCGTTGTTTTTGTTGTTGCGGAACTGTTGCCACTCGGATTCGTTGGAGTGGGCCAGCAGGATGCCGTCGAAGGGGAGGGCGGAGAGCCCCTCTGTGCCGTTGTAGTTCCCCTCCTGCGTCGCGGTCAGCAGTGGGTGCAACACCTTGATGGGGGCTTTGAACATCTCGACGAACTCCATGATCCCCTGGTTCGCCTTGCACAGGGCACCCGAGTAGGAGTAAGCGTCGGCGTCATCCTGGGCAAAGTGCTCCAGCATGCGGATGTCCACCTTGCCGACCAGGGAGGAGATGTCCTGGTTGTTGTCATCGCCAGGCTCGGTCTTGGCAATGGCGATCTGGTCGAGGATGGAGGGATTGACCTTCTCCACCTTGAACTTGGTGATGTCGCCCCCGAACTCGTGCAGTCGCTTGGCAACCCAGGGGGACATGATGGGACGCAGGTAACGGCGCGGAATGCCGTACTCCTTCTCCAGCAGCTCGCCATCTTCCTCGATGTCGAACAGGCAGAAGGGGTGATCGTTGACCGGTGAGCCCTTGATGCGATAAATGGGCACCTTTTGCATCAGGGATTTGAGTTTCTCTGCTAGAGAGGATTTACCGCCCCCGACCGGACCTAGCAGATAGAGGATCTGTTTCTTCTCTTCCAGCCCCTGGGCGGAGTGTTTGAGGTAGGAGACGATCTGTTCGATGGCCTCTTCCATCCCGTAGAAGTCCTTGAAGGCGGGATAGCGGGCCACGACCCGGTTGGAGAAGAGCCGGCTCAGTCTGGGATTGGCGGAGGTATCGACCATCTCCGGCTCGCCAATGGCGGTCAGCAGGCGTTCGGCGGCAGAGGCGTAGCAGGATTTGTCCTGCTTACACATGTCCAAAAACTCCTGGATGCTGTATTCCTCTTCCCTGGCTTTCTCATATCGCTGTTGGTAATGCTCGAAGATGCCCATAACTTTGCCCTCGTTATAGTCGCTTACCCTGAAAATGAGCGGATCACTATTTGTTTGGTCTTGCATTTAAAGCCTAGTCAACAGGCCCCAGTAATCCATCCCTATTTGATTGATGACACAGTGACGAAACCGGCCGGCTTACCGAGTGGGCCGGTCAGCCAGCAACACAGCTATGTTACTGACTGTTAAATTATTTTTGCCATGATAGTGAGGTAAATGTCAAAGACATAAAAAATAAATGTTTCTTTGCTTGCGGGCAGGTCCGGGCGAGTCGATGCAGGTGAAACGGGAAGCCAGACGTGGCGCCCGTTGGCGGGAATATCAATAAATCTATCATTACGCTAACGTCAACGTAATGTGGTTTGTTTGAAGTTACAGCTCTAATTTTTACATTGACGCTACAATTCCACTCATCTAGATTGGCCATGTGCAGGTGGCAAGGCGCTTTAGCAAGAGAGCGGCTTGTCGTGGCACTAAGCTCTGTTTAAGCACGTTTCCGTTGGCTTGACCCTCGCAAAGGCGAGGGTCTTCTTTTTTTGTCTGCTGAAAAATTGTAGCGGTGCGCAGCCTGCTTTGTACTCAGGAGTAGGCCTGCTTTAAGGCCTGCAACACGTTGGCAAAGGGATGGGCTGCCAGTTGGCCAAACCCGGCCAGGGATCTGGCCTTGACCCGGGTGGTGAGCGGTGTGGCGATGCCACACAGGAAACGGGCCAGGACGCGTTCATCCTGTGTGCCTGTCTTGGCGATGAGGGGCTCGCACCAGGCGCGGATGCCCGCCTCGTTTGGCATGGCCAGTCGGGGCAAGGGCGGGAGCACGGCAACCTGGCCGCGACAGACGGAGCAGTGGCCGCACCGGGCGGGGGCGGCCTCATCGGCAAAATAGCGGGCCAGGCGGTGGCTCAGGCAGTCGCCAGCGGTGAAAAAGTCCAGCATGGCCTGCAGTCTGGCAAGCTCGCTCTGCTCTTTTTGCAAGAAAAGGCCGTGCAGCCGCAGCGCCTCTTCTTCTTTGTTCCACCCCTGTTGATTGACCCGGTAGACCTCAGTCATCTGCTTGCTCTCGAGTTCTATCCATCCTTGTTGTTGCAGGTAGTCGAGGGCCGCAACCGCCCGCTGACGTTCTCCCTGATAACCCTGCCAGAGTGCCTCGAAATCCATGGTGCACCAGCTGCGTGCCAAGGGCGCGCAGGCAAACAATTGTTCCAGAAACTGGCGCCGATCCGGGTTGAAGCGGGCGAGGATGTCGCTTTTATCCAGCACGAACTTGAAGCGGTAGTCGGCAAAATAGCTGTAGGCCGGCGTGATGATGCCCGCCATTTCCAGATAAACCAGCAGGGTCTTGAGGGGCAGCTGGCGGATATTTATTTCGCTTGAGAGGCGCAGCAGGGTGAATTCCCACTGCGGGCCGCTGCCTGCAATGATGTCAAGCAACTGGCGGATGGCCGCCAGATCCGGGGTATCGCCATAGACGAAATTTTCCAGCACCGGCAGCTGGCTCTGGTTGGCCAGTACGGTGCAGTGCGAGAGTTGCCCATCGCGACCGGCCCGGCCAATCTCCTGGCTGTAGTTCTCGATGGATTTGGGCAGATCGTAATGAATCACCCGGCGGATATCCGCCTTGTCGATCCCCATGCCAAAGGCGATGGTGGCGACGATGCAATCCACCCGACCGGTCATGAAATCCCGCTGGATCTGGCTGCGCACCTCAGCATCAAGCCCGGCGTGATAGGCACGTACACTGAGCCCCTGCTGCTGCAACATCCCGGCGCACTGCTCGGCGGTGTGTTGCAGGGTGACATAGATGATGGTGGGCAGGCCGGGGTCTGCGCGCAAGGTTTGGGCGAGCCAGCTATCGCGCTCCTCGGGGCGAAGCGGCACCACGGCGAGATCGAGATTGGGGCGATAGAAGCCGGTCACGATCACGTTATCGGGCTCGATGGCAAATTTCGCCTGCATATCCTCGATAACCGCCCGGGTGGCGGTGGCGGTCAGCAGCAATACCTGGGGTATTTGCAGCTCCTCGCGATAGTGCGGCAGCTTGAGGTAGTCGGGGCGAAAGTTGTGACCCCACTCCGAGATGCAGTGAGCCTCATCCACCACCAGCAGCGACAGCGGCACCTGCTGGATAAAGCGGCGAAAGCGCTCGTTCTTGAGACGCTCCACCGAGATCATCAGGATCTTCAGCTGGCCATCCAGGGCTTGCTGCATCACCTGACGGCTCTCTTCCGCACTCTGGCTGGAATCGAGGGTCGCGGCGCTGATCCCCTTGTTTTTGAGAAAGGCTAGCTGATCGTGCATCAAGGCCAGCAGGGGTGAGATCACCAGGGTGAGATGGGGCAGGGCGAGGGCGGGCAACTGATAACAAAGGGATTTGCCTGAGCCGGTGGGGAAGATGGCGGCCGCGCTTTGGCCTGCCAGCACCCGGTTGATCACCGCCTCCTGGCCGGATCTGAGTCCGGAAAAACCAAAGTGTCGGGTCAGCAGGGTCGGGATCATGGCAGGGCTCCAGCGCAAATTGGCGATGATAACACAGCGACCCCTTGATAACGGGAGTGAGTAAGTCGGTAAAGACTGGTTGAAATGCGTACAAAAACGGGTGGTTGCCTTCCGGTTAAGAGTTTGTTGCGGGATTTTGTGATAAAAGCCGGATATTTTTTGGTGATTCTCTGGAAAAAAAAGGTGGCGAGTGGGATATTCCATCAAGCAATCCTGATAACCGCCGGATCGGCCCGACAGAAGGCTGGCCGCGGTTATCTCATATGAGGGGCAGGCGCTTCTCAATGCGGGATTGCAGACAGGACTCATGAATCATGCACTACGGTGCCTAGGGACTTTTTGATGACACAACAACACCCTCTTATCCGGCTGGTCAATAGCACCAGTCTTGTCAGCCAGATCCTGGTTGGTCTGGTATTCGGTATCCTGCTGGCCATGTTTGCCCCCGAGTGGGCCAGGGCAGCCGGCCTGCTCGGTAGCCTGTTTGTCGGCGCATTGAAGGCGGTCGCACCACTGCTGGTCTTTGTGCTGGTGATGGCGGCCATCATAGGCCACAAGCAGGGGCAGAAAACCAACATCCGCCCCTTGCTGGTACTCTATCTGTTTGGCACTTTCGCGGCGGCCGTCGTCGCCGTCATGGCCAGCTTCCTGTTCCCCTCCAACCTGCATCTGGTAGCCAACACCGCCGAGATCACTCCGCCGGGCGGCATCACAGAAGTGCTGCAAACCCTGCTGTTCAACATCGTGACCAACCCGGTCAAGGCGTTGATGGATGCCAACTACATCGGGATCCTGGCTTGGGCCATTGGCCTTGGCATCGCCATGCGTCATGCCAACGAGAGCACCAAGGCGCTGATCTCCGATCTCTCCCACGGTGTCTCCACCATCGTCAAGGCGGTGATCCGTTGCGCTCCGCTCGGTATCTTGGGCCTGGTCGCCTCCACCTTGGCCGAGACCGGCTTCGATGCCCTGTTCGGCTATGCCCAGCTGCTGGTGGTGCTGATCGGCTGCATGCTGTTCATCGCTTTCGTGGTCAACCCGCTGATCGTGTTCTGGAAGATCAAGCGCAACCCCTATCCGCTGGTGCTGACCTGCCTCAAAGAGAGCGGCGTGACCGCCTTCTTTACCCGCAGCTCCGCCGCCAACATCCCGGTCAACATGGCTCTGTGTGAAAAACTGCGTCTGCCGGAAGATACCTATGCGGTCTCCATTCCGCTGGGCGCCACCATCAACATGGCCGGCGCCGCCATCACCATTACCGTGCTGGCCATGGCGGCAGTGCATACCCTGGGAGTGGAAGTGGATCTGGCCACGGCGCTGTTGCTCTCCGTAGTTGCCACCGTCAGTGCTTGCGGTGCCTCCGGTGTGGCCGGTGGTTCCCTGCTGCTGATCCCGCTGGCATGCAGCCTGTTCGGGATCAGCAACGACATCGCCATGCAGGTGGTGGCCGTTGGCTTCATCATCGGGGTACTGCAGGATTCCGCCGAAACGGCCCTCAACAGCTCCACCGACGTGCTGTTTACCGCCGCGGCCTGCATGGCCGAAGACGAGAGCCTGATGGACGCCGAGGCGATCCCAAGCCGCGAAGCTTGATCTCGTTACCCACCTTCTCTGTTATTTGGCGCCCTCTTCGGAGGGCGCTTTTTTATGCCTGCAAATAAGGTTTTTGCGGGGCATTGGCATCGCATCAGGTTGAGCCAGTCGCTTGCTGGCCTGTCATGCCTGAACGCCATGTCTGGTTCAGAGCACGAGTGAGGGGCTGGATACAAAGATGAGAAACTCATGGCGGGAAGGGCAAGCTACGACTGCACTACACCTTATTGCAACGTCCGGGGCTTTACCGTGGATTGGCAACGCCATGGCGGCCAGGATGGCATCTTTAGCCATGGCTTTAGTCAACTGTTGGCGAGCTGCGTGAAAGGTGTGACGGCGCGTATTTCCGCACAGCACAAATAGGCGGCAGTGGGCTGGCGCAAGCAACAGTGTGGCCGAGTGTACCGTGCCCGATCCCTTCTTCACGGGATGGGAGAGGCCGGTTATTCGGGAAACAGGACAGGGTTAACGGAACTTAGGGGAAACAGGGGATGTTAGATGGGATATGTCGGCAAGAGAGGAGGGACTGGCGCAGCGCGCCCATAAAAAATGCCAACCGGATAACGGCTGGCATTTTGGTTCGGTAGCAGGAGGGATTAACCAACCAGTTGATAGAAGATGGCGGAGATGGCAATCAGACCCATGGTGGCAACGAATACGTTGCTGATCTGGCCCTGGTACTTCGCCATGGCCGGTACACGCTTGATGGCGTACATCGGCATCAGGAACAGGATGGTGGCGATGATGGGGCCGCCCAGCGATTCAATCATGCCCAGGATGGAGGGGTTGGCCACGGCGGTGCCCCACAGGGTCAGGATGAAGAAGCCGATGATGAACAGCTCAACCTTCTTTTGATCCGGCTCTTTGCCCGCCTTGGTCATGTTCTGGACGATCATCCCTTTCAGGCCTTCACGGGCACCCAGATAGTGGCCGAAGAAGGAGGAGACGATGGCGACGAACGCAACCAGCGGACCGAAGTAGGAGATGATCGGGCTCGCATGCTGGTTGGCCAAGTAGGAGAGCACGGCGATGTTCTGGGCCTTGGCTTCGGCCAGCTGGGCCGGAGTCAGGCTCATCACGCAGGAGAAGACGAAGAACATCACGAAGCCCAGCAGCACCATGGCGGTACGCTTGAGGATGGCATCGGATTTCTCGACGGCGCGATCACCGTAGTCACGACGCTGGGCCAGGGCAAAGCTGGAGATGGCCGGGCTGTGGTTGAAGGCGAACACCAGCACAGGGATGGTCAGCCACAGGGTGGTGGCGAAATCCTTGGCAGACGGCACCTGCGCCAGGGCGGCACCGGTCCAGTCCGGGATCAGGTAGAGGGAGATACCGGCCAGGATGGCGATGAGCGGGTAGACCAGGAACTCGGTCACTTTCAGCATCAGCTTCTCACCGGCCAGCATCACGGACATCATGCCCATGATCAGCACGATGGAGAGGATCCAGCGCGGCGGGGCGGCCATCTGCAGCTGGTTGACCATGAAGCTTTCAACCGTGTTGGTGATGCCCACGCCGTAGATCAGCACGATGGGGTAGATGGCGAAGAAGTAGAGCAGGGTGATGAGCTTGCCTGCGCCGACGCCGAAGTGCTCTTCCACCACTTTGGTGATGTCTGCATCTTTCTGCTTGGAGGAGAGGACGAAACGGGCCAGGCCGCGGTGTGCCAGGTAGGTCATGGGGCCGACCAGCAGCGCCATCACGACCAGCGGCCAGAAGCCGCCCATACCGGCGTTGATTGGCAGGAACAGAATGCCGGCGCCGACGGCGGTACCGAACAGACTGATCACCCAGGTGGTGTCTTGTTTCGCCCAACCCTTGGTGGTCTGGACGGAGCTGAATCCTTGCTCCTGTGCGGTCGCAACATCCTGTGCGCCAATGACAGTTTTAGACATCTATCTCACCCCGAATGTGTGGTTTTTTATTGAGTCGGCGCAAGGATACTTTTTTTTCGATTAAAAATGTTGATCAAATTCACCTTACTAACGTGAAAAACCGCACTTTCTTATAGAAACGTGATCAAAATACTAAAAAATCAATTTTTGTTTATCATTTGCCACGTTAGTTTAATGTTAAAGCGCAAATTCTGTACGCCAAAATGTATCCAGATTGTTATTTTGTGATGTGCTGTGAGAGTTGGCGGATCATGCTGGCGGTGGCACCCCAGATGAAATGATCTTGCCAGGGTATCCAGTAGACGGTGTGCCACTGTTGCTTGCGGGGAAAGGTGAGGGCGATGTGGTTGGCGGGATTGAGCAGGTGGGCAAGGGGCACTTCGAATGCCTGAGCCACCTCATCCTGACTGAGGGTGAGCTGGTAATCCCCCTCGACCAGCCCGAGCACCGGCAGCACATCGTACTGGGAGACGGTATTGAGCGGGCTCAGGGTACCGATGACGCGGATCTGGCGGGGGCTGATGCCGAGCTCCTCCTCGGTTTCGCGCAGAGCGGTCTGGATCAGATCCCTGTCTTGCGGATCCTGGCGCCCCCCGGGAAAGCTTATCTGGCCCGCATGGTGGCGCAGATGGGGGCTGCGACGGGTCAGCAGCAGCTGCAACCCCTGCTCGCGTTCTACCACCGGCAGCAGTACGGCCGCCGGTTTGAGTCCGGCGATGGCCAGCCGATGGGCTGGCGCCGGCAGTTGAAGTTGAAAGCGGGTCAGCAGTTCATTGCTATCCATGTCGTGGCTATCCATGTTCATCGTTAGCCACTGTGCCGTGGCTCCATGCCGGGTTAAAGAAAAAGATTTTTATCACAAGGCCGAGAGGTGGGGGAGGATCCGGGCCACCTTGTCGTAGGTCTCCTGATATTCGCTGTCGGCATCGGAGTCGGCGATGATGCCGCCACCGGCCCAGCAGGAGAGATGGCCATTCTCGGCGATCAGAGTGCGAATGCAGATGCTGGTGTCCATCCGTCCGTGCTGGCTCACATAGCCGATGCTGCCGCAATAGGCATTGCGCCGTTGCGGCTCCAGCTCCTCGATGATCTCCATGGCGCGGATCTTGGGGGCGCCGGTGATGGAGCCGCCCGGGAAGCAGGCCCGTAGCAGATCGACTCCCTGCCAGCGCTCGTCGAGCTCACCGTGAATGGTGGAGACCAAGTGATGCACGGCAGGGAAGGATTCCACCGCAAACAGATGAGGCACGCTGACCGAGCCGGGTCGGCTCACCCGGCCGATGTCGTTGCGCAGCAGATCTACGATCATCAAATTTTCCGATCTGTCCTTGTCCGCCTGGGCCAACTCCTGGGCTATCTGGCGATCCATCTCTGGATCAGAGTGGCGGGCCCGGGTGCCCTTGATGGGTTTGGTCTCGATATGACGGCCATCGAGCAGCAGGAAGCGCTCGGGGGAGAGGCTCAAAATGGTGCTGTGCGGCAATCGGACAAAGGCGGAGAAGGGGGCCTTGTTGGCGACGGCGAGGGCGCAATAGGCGTGCCACTCGTCCCCCTGATAGGGGGCCTGGAAACGCTGGGTCAGGTTGATCTGGTAGCAATCCCCGGCGGCGAGATAGGCCTGGATGCGGGCAAACTTCTCGCCATACTCGGCGCGGCTCATATTGCTCTGCCATTCACCTTGCAAGGAGAAGGCCGGCGCCGGCTTGCTCTGTTGCTGCTCAAGCCAGGCCAGGCGCTTCGCCAGCCCAGCCTCGTCGCCCCAGTGCACCAGTTGCCACCGGGCGCTCGCCACATCGCGCAGCAGCGCCCAGTCGTAGATCCCCACCGCCATGTCTGGCACGTCGATATCGGCGGCGGCCTGCACCGGCAATCGCTCGAAGCGACGACCCAGATCATAGCCAAAGAGCCCCAGTGCCCCACCGATAAACGGGAGCCTGGTTGCTTGCTCTGAAAGTTCCCCCAGCAGCGCGCGCTGGGTGCGGGCCAGCAGGGCGAGGGGATCGTCATGGTACTCGCTCTGTTGATCACCCTGGCGCAGGGTGGTGAGGGGCCCCCGGGTCTCCAGGGTGGCCAGCGGATCGGCGATGATGATGTCAAAACCGTTGTCGGCGCCGAGTGGCCCGGCTGACTCCAGCAGCATGGCCCAGGGCTGGTGTTGCAACAGGGCGAACTGATCGTGCAGGCGCGGGTGATGATCGAAGTGATAAATATGAAGTGTTGGCGTCATTTTTTGTTACACAGGCAACAGTTTAGTTTGTGGCCCCTAGTCGGTGCGGGACGGCAAGCGTATCATAGGTGTCGGTGACTAAAGAAAAAACTGCTGTGCCGTTCGTTTTTTGCTGGCTGATAGTTTTTGGTCAGCACGACTGCATAGCCAATCATATGGAAGCCCTTGTTTTGCCCTGTGGCACGGACAAGGACCAGTGAGGAAGATATGAGCATTATAAAAAAACAGGACTTTATCGATTCCATCGCCGACGCCCTTCAGTACATCTCCTATTACCACCCCCTCGATTTCGTTCAGGCTGCCAAGGCCGCCTATGATCGGGAAGCCAACCCGGCGGCCAAAGATGCCCTGGCCCAGATCCTGATCAACTCCCGCATGTCCGCCGAGGGCCACCGTCCGCTCTGTCAGGACACCGGCATCGTCACCTGTTTCGTCAAGATCGGCATGCAGGTGCAGTGGGACAGCGACATGACGGTGCAGGAGATGGTGGACGAGGGTACCCGCCGCGCTTACACCAACCCTGATAACCCGCTGCGCGCCTCCGTGCTGGCCGATCCGGCCGGCAGCCGCAAGAACACCAAAGACAATGCGCCGGCCGTGGTGCACATCGACATGATCCCGGGCAACAAGGTGGAAGTGAGCATCGCCGCCAAGGGCGGTGGCTCCGAGAACAAATCCAAGATGGTGATGCTCAACCCCTCCGACGACATCGTCGAGTGGGTCGTTAAAACAGTGCCCACCATGGGTGCGGGCTGGTGCCCGCCGGGCATGCTTGGCATCGGTATCGGCGGTACCGCCGAGAAGGCGGCCGTGCTGGCCAAAGAGGCCCTGATGGAGCATATCGACATTCAGGAGCTGATCGCCCGCGGCCCCGAAACTACCGAAGAGAAGCTGCGCGTCGAGCTCTATGACAAGGTCAACAAGCTCGGCATTGGCGCCCAGGGCCTTGGCGGCCTCACTACCGTGCTGGATGTGAAGGTCAAATCTGCTCCGACCCACGCCGCCTCCAAGCCGGTGGTGATGATCCCCAACTGCGCGGCCACCCGTCACGTGCATTTTGAACTCGACGGCTCCGGTCCGGCCGAACTGACCCCGCCGAAACTGGAAGATTGGCCCGAGATCACCCGCGAGGCGGGCGGCAACGTGCGCCGCGTCAACGTCGATGGCATCACCAAGGCCGAGCTCGCCAGCTGGAAGAGCGGCGATACCGTGTTGCTGTCGGGCAAGATCCTCACCGGCCGTGACGCCGCCCACAAGCGTATCGCCGACATGCTGGCGCGCGGTGAAGGGCTGCCGGAAGGGGTCGATTTCACCAACCGCTTCATCTATTACGTTGGCCCGGTCGATGCGGTGCGCGACGAAGTGGTTGGTCCCGCTGGCCCCACCACCTCCACCCGGATGGACAAGTTCACCGACATGATGCTGGGTGAAACCGGCCTTATCGGCATGATCGGCAAGTCCGAGCGCGGCCCGAAAACCGTCGAGAGCATCAAGCAACACCAGGCCGTCTATCTGATGGCCGTCGGCGGCGCCGCCTATCTGGTGGCCAAGGCCATCAAGAAGGCTCGCGTGGTCGCCTTTGCCGATCTCGGCATGGAAGCTATCTACGAGTTTGAAGTGGAAGATATGCCGGTGACTGTGGCAGTCGACTCCCAGGGTAACAATATCCACGAGACAGGTCCGGCCTACTGGTCGGCCAAGATTGCCGAGCTGGACGGCAAGCTGGCCTCCTAAAGGTTGGCTGTCACCACGAAGTGGCGAGTCTCTATAGCAAGGCGTATCTGCGGATACGCCTTTTTTATGCTTATTGCTGCCCGATCACCCTTTCTGCTCCCTTGCCTGTCGGGCAGGTGCGCGCATAAAAGGGTCACAAACAGCGCCTTTATCAAGTTATTTTTCCGCAGGTATTGATATTATTCCCGGCAATATCTATCGGGAGATCAGTGAGATGACATCGGCGGGGTTTGATTGGAGTGCTTCGGTAATCTGGGAGGGGCCGGGAGCCATCGCGGGCAGTGAAGAGCGCTTGAGTGTCGATCGGCTGGAACGCGCTCAGTACGCCCATTTTCTGACCAACTATCTCGCCGCCGAAGGCATACAGCGCAACTATGTGCTCAATCTCAATGCCGAGTGGGGGGCGGGTAAAACCTGGTTTATAAAGCGTTGGTATATGGAGCTGAAACAGCACTATCCCACCGTCTATATCGATGCCTGGCAGCAGGATTTTTCCGATGATCCCTTATTGACGGTCATTTCGTCGATAATCGATCAGCTAAAAGAGGTTGCAGGGAAAGACAATAAAATCCCGGAAGGTATGCGCCAGCGACTATTGGGATTATTCAAGGTAGGTAGCAAGCTTGCGTTGAAAGCGGCCATCAAGAAAGCCGGACTGGAAGAAGACGATTTTTCTCTGGAAGGGGAGGATGCCAATCAGTTGGTTGACGCCCTTTGTAGCAATCAGAAAGAGCGTTATGAATCGATCCAGTATCTTAAACAAGAGATACGGCAATGGGTTGAGGGGGCTGTTGGTTTAAGTGAGAGAAAACTGGATTTCCCAGCCTTTATCTTGATCGATGAGCTGGATCGTTGTCGCCCTTCTTATGCGGTAGAGATGCTGGAAACCATCAAGCATATCTTCGATATTCCAGGTGTAGTATTTGTGCTGGCGACGGATACCGAGCAGTTGCAACATACTATCAAGGTAATTTATGGGGAAGGGTTTGATGCTCAGACTTATCTAGGCAGGTTTTTCAAAAGACGTTTTTATTTGAATAAATGTCCAAGTTATTTTCTCATAGCAGAATTTGTTTCAGACCGTTTTGAGCTTCTATGTAGTAAAACATTTCATTGCTTTTCTGATGTTAATGAATTTTCTAAAGTAATGGCAGACATTGTGGATGCATTTTCACTGTCTGCAAGAGAGATTGAAGCATTCTTGGATACATTATTTGCTATATTGCACTCAACTTCTGAAGGCTCTATTGATATCATTTATTTGTCTGCTTTAGTTATCATGCATTCAAAAAACCCCATTGCATACATGACCATTCGCAATGGTGGGGAGCTCCTAGAAATTGAGCTTAATAATATGAGAGCAAATAGAGATAGTGTTTTTTCATTTAAAAACAAAATAAAGTTATCATTAATTGTTAGTTATTGGTCAGGCGTTCACTCAGGACGCAATGAAAAGGTAGTTTGTCAAACGAATGACTTTTATTCGTATGTGTTACAGGTTCACAAAATTCTCGATGGTTACTACTCTAGCAGTAATGGTTATAAACCTAATGATATAAACCAGCTTACTTATACAAAATCTGGCGTTAGGTATGATGATCGAGGTGAATATTATCAAGTGTGTCTTGAAAGTAAAAGATTGGCAAATTCTGACTATATAGAGCTGGTCGAATTATCTACCTTGTTACTATGATAGATGGGCTTTACGCCCATCTATCAATATACAGTTATTTATTGTGCCGCTCATAAAGTCGCTGCACCACATCCTGTAATCCCAGCCCTTCGTTTTGCAGTAGCACGGTCAGGTGATAGAGCAGATCCGCGGATTCGTTGATGAGCTCCTCCCGATCCTTGGCCATGGCGGCCAGGGCTACTTCCACCCCCTCTTCACCTACCTTCTGGGCGATGCGCTTGGTGCCTTTACCATAGAGGCTGGCGGTGTAGCTGGTGGCTGGATCCGCGCCTTTGCGTGCTGCCAGGATCTGCTCAAGCTCGGCCAAAAAGCCAAGGGGCGGCACCGGGTGACCGTCGAAGCAGGAGGTTGTCCCTTTGTGGCAGGTGGGGCCTACGGGATCGGCGGCGACCAACAGGGAGTCCTGATCGCAGTCGGTGCTGATGGCGACGAGTTTCAACACATGGCCCGAACTCTCCCCCTTGGTCCACAGACGCTGCTTGCTGCGGCTAAAGAAGGTGACCTGGCCGGTCGCCAGGGTTTTGTCCAGGGCTTCCTTGGTCATAAAACCTTGCATCAGCACCTCGCCGCTCGCGGCATGCTGGACGATGGCGGGGATCATGCCGTCGCACTTGGCCCAGTCCAGGCGCTCGATCAGCGACACGTCGTTATTTACAGCTTGATTATTCACGGATGGCGACTCCTTCGGTTTTCAGCCAGCGTTTCAATTCGGGAATGGGGATAAGCCCCTTGTGGAACACGGAGGCGGCCAGGGCCCCGTCCACATCGGCGAGGGTGAAGGCATCGCGAAAGTGCTCCATGGCGCCGGCGCCGCCGGAGGCGATAAGCGGCACCTTGCAGACGGCCCGCACCAGTTTGAGTTGCTCAAGATCATAACCCTGGCGCATGCCATCTTGGTTCATCACGTTCAGCACGATCTCGCCCGCGCCACGCTGTTGTACCTCCTGCACCCAGTCGAGGGTGTGCCAGGTGGTGGTACGGGTGCGGCTCTCGTCACCGGTAAACTGCTTGACCTGATAGTGGCCGGTTTGGGCATCAAAATAGGAGTCGATGCCCACCACCACGCACTGCACGCCGAAGCGCTCGGCCAGCCGGGTGATAAGGCGGGGATCGGCCAGGGCAGGGGAGTTGATGGATACCTTGTCGGCACCAAATTCGAGGATCTGGCGGGCATCCTCGACGCTCTTGATGCCGCCGGCGACGCAGAAGGGGATGTCGATCACCTCTGCCACCCGGCTCACCCAGCTCTTGTCCACCACCCGGGCATCGCTTGAGGCGGTGATGTCATAGAACACCAGCTCGTCGGCGCCTTCCTCGGCGTAGCGGCGGGCCAGTTCGACAATGCCGCCCATCACTTCATGGTTGCGAAACTGCACACCCTTGACCACCACGCCATCCTTGACGTCGAGGCAGGGGATAATTCGTCTTGCCAGCATCAGTTGCCTCCTGTTTCTGTCGGGGTAGATGCAGCGGGCGCTGCCCAGCAGGCGATGGCGTCACCCACCGAGAACTTGCCCTCCAGCAGGGCGCGGCCGAGGATGATCCCCTTGACCCCGGAGCCCTTGAGCGCCTCGATATCCTCGATGCCGCCAATGCCGCCGGAGGCCTGGAAACCAACGCTCGGGTAGCGGGTGCAGAGATCCCGGTAGAGTTCGACGTTGGTGCCAGTCAGGGTGCCGTCACGGCTGATGTCGGTGCAGAGCACATGTTTGAGCCCGACGGGGAGGAAGCGTTCGATCAGCGCCTCTATGGTTACCCCGCTGTTCTCCTGCCAGCCGGCCACCGCGATATGGCGATTGCCCTCCTCATCGATATTGACGTCCAGTGCCAGTACGATGCGCTCGGGACCGTATTTTTCCATCCAGCTGGCCACCAGATCTGGGGATTTGACGGCGGTGGAGCCGATCACCACCCGGCTGGCGCCGGCGGCCAGCAGATCCGCCACATCCTGCTCGCTGCGTACACCGCCCCCTACCTGCACCGGCGCTTCGGTCGCCGACAGCAGTTGGGCGATGAGGGGGAGCTGGCGCGCCCTGGCATCCTTGGCACCGTCCAGATCCACCAGGTGCAGCTGCACCGCCCCCTGGGAGACATATTCGTCGAAGCGGGCCTGCGGGCTGTCGCTGTAGGCGGTCTTCTGGCCGTAGTCGCCCTGATAGAGCCTCACGACTTGGCCGTTGATAAGATCGATTGCGGGAATAATCATGGCAGTCACAGCTCCAGAAAGTTTTGCAGCAAACGGGCACCGGCAGCGCCGGATCGCTCCGGGTGGAATTGGGCGCCAAAGAAGTTGTCCCGCCCCACGATGGCGGTAAACGGCTGGCCATAGTCGCAGGTGGCGATGGTGGCGCCGGTCACTTCCAGGGCGTAGGAGTGGACGAAGTAGAAGTAGCTGCCACTTGGAATGCCCTTGAGCAGAGGGTGGCTCTCGTCGTGCTCCACTTGGTTCCAACCCATATGGGGCAGGCGCAAGTTGCCCACCTCCATCAGCCGGATCTTGCCAGGGACTATGCCGAGGCAGTCGATAAGCCCCCCCTTGCTCTCGTCCTTACTCATGATCTCTTCGGAGGCCTCCGCCAGCATCTGCATGCCGAGACAAAAGCCCAGCAGCGGTTGTCTGGCGGCGCGAATAAGCGGCACAAGATTGCGCTCGTTTAGGTTCTTCATGGCGGCCACGGCGGTGCCGACCCCGGGCAGGATCAGCTTGTCAGCCGCTTCGATATCGGCCGCCTCGCGGGAGACCTGCGGCGCCGCGCCGAGGCGTTCGAACGCCATCCTGACCGAGGCAAGGTTTGCACACCCCGTGTCGATAATAACCAGCTTCTGTTTGCTCACATCCATCACAGCACCCCCTTGCTGGAGGGAAGTTCACTCCCTTCCACCCGGATCGCCTGGCGCAGGGCGCGGCCAAAGCCCTTGAACAGTGCCTCTACCTGGTGATGGGTGTTGCCGCTGCCCACCTTCATCTGCAGGGTGATGGCCATGGCGTCCGAGAGGGAGCGAAAGAAGTGGGGCACCATCTCGGTGGCCATCTCGCCCACGCTGTCGCGGCCAAAACCGCTCGGGCAGTCGAACACGAAGTAGGGGCGGCCGCTTAAATCCAGCGCGGTGGCCACCTCCTGCTCGGTGAGCGGGGTCTCTTCATCCGCACGCGGCCGGCCATCGATGACCGCTTGTACCTCATCCATCGCCAGCACGAAGCCGAAGCGGCCGATGCCGCGCTTGTTGCCAAGGGCCTGGCGCAGCACCTGACCGAGCGCGAGGCCGACGTCTTCCACCGTGTGGTGATCGTCGATGTGCAGATCGCCGCTCACCTTGAGCTTGAGCCTGAAACCTGCGTGGGTAGCGATCTGATCGAGCATGTGATCAAAAAAGCCAATGCCGGTTTCAATCTGGTTGCCGCCGCTCTTGTCTAAATCCACTGCCACCTGGATGCGGGTCTCCTTGGTGTAGCGCTCCACCTCGGCAACCCGCCCTCTGGAGAGCAGCTGATCACGGATGGCAAGCCAGTTGTGATCTTGCGGGTGGTAGCGAATACCGCCAATGCCCATGTTCTCGGCGAGCTGCAGATCGGTCTGGCGATCGCCAATCACGAAGGAGTTGGCAAAGTCGATGCGGCCCGAGGCGAGATACTCCTTCACCAGGCCAAGGTGGGGCTTGCGGCAACTGCAACCGTCGGTGGGGAAGTGGGGGCAGATCAGCACTGTTTCCCAGCTCACCCCTTGCGATTCGAAGAGGTGCATCATCAGGTCGTGGGGCGGCTGGAAGTTTTCCAGCGGCAGGCTGGCGGTGCCCAGCCCATCCTGGTTGGTCACCATCACCAGCACGTAGCCGGCGGCCTGCAGCTCGCGCAGCACCGGGATCACCATGGGTTCGAAGCGCAGCTTGGCGAGGCTGTCCACCTGCTTGTCGGTCACCGGCTCTTCAATCAGGGTACCGTCGCGGTCGATAAACAAAAACGGGGTCTTCATCGCTACATCCTTGTCTTACAAAGTGGGAGAGGGCAGATCACGCAGCACGGCCAGCACGGCGTCCATCTCGCCCTGATAGCCGATGGTGATGCGAATGCTGTTATCAAGGCCGGGTTTGGTCGAGAAATCCCGCAATATGATGCCGGCGGCCTTCATGGCGGCAAACACGCCGGCGCCATCCACAAAGCGCACCAGCACGAAGTTGCCCTTGTCCTCGAACACCTCTTTTACGCACGACAGAGTGGCCAGTTCGGCCTTGAGCTGCGCCTTTTGTTTGTTGAGCTCCAATACCCGCTCCGACATCAGTGCCAGCCCCATGGGAGAGAGGGCCTGGACCGCAATCTGGGCGATGGGCTCCGGGATGGGATAGGGGGCGATAACCTTGGCCAGCATGGCGATCACCTCGGGGCTTGCCAGGGTAAAGCCGCAGCGGATCCCCGCCAGGGCAAAGGCCTTGGAGAGGGTGCGGGTCACCACCAGGTTGGGGAAACAGACCAGCAAGTCCACCACGGAAGCCTCGGGGCAGAACTCGATATAGGCCTCGTCCACCACCACGATGGCGCGATCCCGGGCCTTCTCCAGCAGGGCGATGAGTCCGTCACGGCCCACCAGATCCCCGGTGGGGTTGTTGGGGGAGCAGAGGAACACCAGCTTCACGTCGCCGAGACGATCGGCGATGGCGGGCCAGTCCGGCTGACGCGCAGGCGTCAAGGGCTGCTCGACGATGCCGACGCCACAGGTTTCGGCGCTGATGGCGTACATGCCGTAGGTGGGCGGGCAGATGAGGATCTGATCTTCACCCGCTTCGCAGAAGGTGCGGATCAAGAGCTCGATGGCCTCATCGGCGCCGCGGCTCACCAGCACCTGATCCGGATTGACTCCGGCGTAGGCGGCGTAGCCGTTCACCACCTCGGCTGGCTGACACTCGGGGTAGCGGTTGAGACGGCTGCCCTCGATGGTGAAGGGATAGGCCTGTGGCGCCTCGTTGGCGTTGAGCCAGACGTGACCCTTGCCACCGATGCGACGGGCAGATTGGTAAGGGGTGAGGGCGCGCACCACGCGGCGAGCCAGATTGGCAATGCTCATGACAAATCCTTTTGCTGTGAACCGGTTTGGACGGCGCCCGAGAGGGCCTGCAATCTCAGGGTGACGGCATTTTTGTGGCCATCGAGCCCCTCGGCCTGGGCGATGCGCTCGACGATGGGGCCAAGGCCGCGGATGCCGCTCTCGCTCAGCTCCTGCACCGTGTAGCGGCGCTGATAGTCGGCGAGGCCAAGGCTCGAGCAGGTGCGGGCATAGCCATAGGTGGGCAGGGTGTGGTTGGTGCCGCTGGCGTAATCGCCGACCGATTCCGGTGTCCATGCCCCGAGGAAGATGGAGCCGGCATTCTCGAGTCGGTCCAGCAGCTCGCGGGGGCCACGGGTCTGCACGATAAGGTGCTCCGGCGCGTAGGCATTGGAGATGGCACACGCCTCGGCCAGATCGTCACAAAGAATCACCAGACTGCTGCCCAGCGCCTTGGCGGCGATGTCGCGGCGAGTGAGCTTGGCCAGCTGGCCCTTGATCTCGGCGCCGATGGCATCGGCCAGCAGGGGGGAGGTGGTCACCAGCACCACCTGGCTGTCGGGGCCGTGCTCGGCCTGGGAGAGCAGATCCGCCGCCACGAAGGCCGGGTTGGCGCTCTCGTCGGCGATCACCAGCACCTCGGAGGGGCCGGCGGGCATGTCGATGGCGGCGCCGCGCCAGTCGCGCGACACCTGGCCCTTGGCTTCGGTCACATAGGCGTTGCCCGGGCCGAAGATTTTGTCCACCTTGGGGATGCTCTGTGTGCCATAGGCCATGGCGGCGATGGCCTGGGCGCCGCCGATGGCGAACACTTTTTGCACGCCGCAGGCGCGGGCGGCGAACAGAATCTCGTCGCTGGCGGGGGACGGAGTGCAGAGCACCACCTCGCGACAACCGGCCAGGCGTGCGGGAATGGCCAGCATCATCACGGTGGAGGGGAGCGGCGCGCTGCCCCCCGGCACATAGAGGCCGACCCGACCGATGGGCTGGGTACGCAGCTCGCACACCACCCCGGGCTGGGTCTCGACTCGCACCACGGGCTGCTGTTGGGCGGCGTGGAAGGCGCGAATATTGGCAATCGCCGCCTCGATGGCGCTCTTGATGTCGTCATCGAGGCGCTCGCAGGCGGCCTCTATTTCGGCATTGCTTACCTGCAGTTGCTGACGCGGGGCACGTTCGAAACGCTGGCTCAGCTCGCGCAGGGCCTCGTCGCCCCGGCTGCGTACCGCAGCGATGATATCCCGCACCACGGCGCCGATATCGGCCTCGTCACTCAAGGCGGGCCGGGTCAGCACGTCGGCCTGCTGGGCGGGGGAGAGGGTCTTCCAGATCAGGGTCTGCATGGTTTGTCCCCTCACTCCATCATCTTTTCGATGGGCAGCACCAGGATGGAGCTGGCCCCCAGGGCCTTGAGCTGCTCCATGGTTTCCCAGAACAGGGTTTCGCTGGAGACGACGTGCAGGGCCACTTGGTTGGTCTCGCCCGCCAGCTGCATAATGGTGGGGCGCTCGGCCCCCGGCAGCAGACTGGTGATGGCATCGAGCTTCTCTTTGGGGGCGTGCAGCATGATGTACTTGCTCTCGCGGGCCTGCTGCATCCCCTGAATGCGGGGCAGCAGCTTGTCGATAAGCTTCTGCTTGGCATCAGACAAGGGGTTGGGGGCCTGTACCAGTACCGCCTTGGAGCGGTAGATCACCTCCACCTCTTTGAGACCGTTGGCCTCCAGGGTGGCACCGGTGGAGACCAGATCGCAGATGGCGTCGGCCAGGCCCGCGCGCGGCGCCACTTCCACCGAGCCGCCGAGCATCACACTCTTGAAGCCGAGCCCCTTCTCATCGAAGAAGCGCTTGAGCAGGCCTGGGTAGGAGGTGGCGATGCGCTTGCCGGCGAGACTCTGTGGTCCGGTGTAGTTGACGTCGTCCGGTACGGCCAGGGAGAGGCGGCAGCCGCCGAAGTCGAGCTGCTTGAGGGTCTTGACCGCAAAGGACTGGCCCTGGGAGGCGCGGATGAGTTGCACCTCTTCCAGCACGTTCTCGCCAATGATGCCAAGGTCGACCACCCCTTCCATCACCAGTCCCGGGATATCGTCATCACGCACCCGCAGGATGTCGATGGGCATGTTTTCGACATGGGCGATAAGGCGTTGCTCGCGCAGGTTTATCTTGAGGCCGCAGCTCTTGAACAGGGCCTGGGAGTCCTGGCTCAGACGACCGGACTTTTGCATGGCGATACGCAGACGTTGTGTTTCCATTTGCTCGATTTCCTTCTAGTCAAAAACGAAAAAACCCTCGGAAGTGGGTGCTTCCGAGGGTTTATGAATCTTGCGGTCCTTTTGGAAGTCACCAGTTAAGTGTCTTCCAGCAGTCAACCTCCTGAAAGACTATTCGGGATGATGATGGTGGTGATGAGTCTTCAGGGTGGTGAACTGCATGTAATCAATCCTTTACAAATAAGATGTCGTAATTGACGCCTGATTTAAACTACCTGCCTTGACAGAAAAAGCAACCCGAAATTGTGATTTGATCGATTAAAATTGAGAAAACGGTTTTCTGGTCGATAACTAGACAATAACCCCTAGCAGGAGTCGACATCATGCCCAGCCAGGACCTCTTGTTCCCCATCTTGCCCCGGGCGCCCGCCACGCCTGGCAGCGAAGAGATCAAGCGGGAAGTGACCCAGATCAGCCAAAAGCATCAGCTGCGCAAGACCGGCACTGATAACAGCGACTCCCAGCAGCGCCAGCAGCCGTACCCCTCGGCCAAGCATGATCAGCCAACGTCGGAGGAGGACGATCACAAGCCCGATCCCGAGCATCAGATCGATCTCTTCGTCTGAGCGCAGAATCAGTCCCGCTTTCGCCGCGCTTTTGGCATAATGCCCCCTTTTGCTGCGGGACTCCCTTTTGACCATCCAGACCCTGTTCAAGCCAGACGGCCCTCTGGCCAGCCATATCGACGGTTTCAAAGCCCGCGCTCCACAACTGGAGATGGCCGAGGCGGTGGCCCGTGCCATCAAGAGTGGTGGCCGTCTGCTGGTGGAGGCGGGGACAGGTACCGGCAAAACCTACGCCTATCTGGTGCCGGCGCTGGAATCCGGCAAGCGGGTGGTGATCAGTACGGGCTCCAAAAACCTGCAGGAGCAGCTCTTCTATCGAGACTTGCCTACCATCACCGGCGCACTCTCCTATACCCCGCCGGTGGCCCTGCTCAAGGGGCGCAGCAACTACCTGTGTATCGAGCGGATGAACCGGCTCTTGAGCGAATCCCATCTGCAAAAGCCCGAGATCCTCAATGATCTGGTCAAGGTGAAGTCCTGGTCCACTGCCACCGACAACGGCGATGTGGGAGATATTCCGGGACTGCAGGAAAACGCCGAGATCCTCACCCACGTCACCAGCACCAACGACAACTGCCTGGGGCGCGACTGTCCCTATTACGACGATTGCCACCTGGTCATTGCCCGGCGCCGCGCCATGGACGCCCAGGTGGTGGTGATCAACCATCACCTCTTCTTCGCCGATCTGGCGGTGAAAGACACGGGATTTGGCGAGCTGGTGCCACAGGCGCAAGTCTATGTGTTTGACGAGGCGCACCAGTTGCCCGAGATCGCCACCAACTACTTTGGCAAGTCGGTGGGCAGTCGCACCATTCAGGATCTGGCGCAGGATATCCAGCTCGCCTATCGGGCCGAAGCCCACGACATGGCCCAGCTTGGCAAGGCGGCGGATCGGCTCGCCATCGCGAGCCAGGACTTGCGCCTCGCCTTCGGGGTAGATGGCGGGCGCGGCAATACCCGCGATATGCTGCGCCAGCCCCTCTGGGGACAGGCGCTGGCTCGCCTCAACGACGCCATCGGGCTCTGTTACGAGGTGTTGAAACTGGCGCTGGGGCGGGGCGAGCAGCTGGATCACGCCTTCGAGCGGATCTGCGAGCTGCGCACTCGCCTTGGCGAGGTGCTGGCGGTGAACCAGACCGGTTTTTCCTACTGGTATGACTGCTCGCGGCTCCATTTTTCCCTCAACTTGACCCCGCTCTCGGTGGCCGAGCGTTTCGGGGCCGAGGTGCAAAGTCCCGAGGTGGCCTGGGTGTTCACCTCCGCCACCCTGACGGTTGATCAGCGCTTCGATCACTTCGTGGCCGAGCTGGGCCTGGCCGGCAGCGCCGAGCTTATTCTGGACAGCCCGTTCGATTACAGTGAGCAGGCGCGCCTGTGCGTGCCCCGCTATCTGCCCGAGCCCAACGCCTTTGGTCGGGGCGAACAGTTGGCCAACCTGATGATCCCCCTTATCAACAAGACCCCGGGGGGCTGTTTCTTTCTTTGCACCAGTCATCAGGTGATGCGTCAGGTGGCCGAGGTGCTGCGCCGGGAGATCGGCCGCACCGTGCTGTTGCAGGGGGAGGACAACAAGCAGCGGCTGCTCAAGGAGTTCGTGGAAAATGGCCGCGCCGTGCTGGTGGCTACCAGCAGCTTCTGGGAGGGGATCGACGTGCGAGGGGCTGCGCTCTCCTGTGTTATCATCGACAAGCTGCCGTTTGCCAGCCCTGACGATCCGCTGCTCAAGGCGCGGGTCGATGATTGCAAGCTCAAGGGGGGCGATCCCTTTGCCGAACTCCAGCTGCCCAAGGCGGTGATTGCCCTGAAACAGGGGGTGGGGCGGCTTATTCGTGATCGCAGTGATCATGGGGTACTGGTGATCTGTGATCCCCGCATGGTCAACAAACCCTACGGCGCCACTTTTATCAAGAGTCTGCCCGCCATTCCCCGTACCCGGGAGCTGGCCATGCTGGGGGATTTCTTTGGCGCCAAGGCATGACGCAGCCGAGACGAACTCGTTGTGCTGAGTTGGGCTGAGACCTCGCGCTCGGGGTATATCCCTTGGGCGCTTGCTGGCAGCGCGTCGGGTCTGCGAGCACTGTTAGCGTGATTGAACTTGTTTGAACAATAGATCGGCACTGTTTGCCGGTCGGTAATGACATTGACTGAATGTAATCGAGATTGGAACGCATGAACGAGTTGAAGATCCTGGCCGTTGATACCGCCACCGAAGCCTGCTCTGCCGCCTTGCTGATGGGTGACAAGGTGTTTTCCCGTTGGGAAGAGGCGCCGCGGGATCACACCCGCAAGATTTTGCCCATGGTTCAGGCTCTGTTGGAGGAAGCCGGGATAAGTTTGAGCGAGCTGGATGCCATCGCTTTCGGCCGTGGCCCTGGCTCCTTTACCGGTGTGCGGATCGGCATCGGGGTCGCCCAGGGGCTGGCCTTTGGCGCCGGTGTGCCGCTTATCGGCATCTCCACCCTGGCGGCCATGGCGCAGGGGGCTCATCGTCTGGACGGGGCCGAGCATGTGCTGACCGCCATCGATGCGCGGATGAACGAGGTTTACTTCGGTCACTATGAATGGCGCGATAGTCGCATGCAGTTGGTAGGTGAGGAAGTGGTGAGCGATCCCGCCGCCCTGGTGGCAAGTCGTGGCAAGCTGGCAGACCAGGTGACTTGCGTCGGCACCGGCTTTGAAACCTATGGTGACACCCTCGCAGGGCTTGCCGACGAGCGGATGGGGAGCAAGGTGCGCTTTCCGGCAGCAGAAGACATGCTGCCCCTGGCACGCACCGCCTGGCTGGCGGGCGAGGCCGTCCCGGTAGAAAAAGCGACTCCGGTCTACTTGCGTGACAAGGTGACCTGGAAGAAGCTGCCGGGTCGCGAGTAAGGGCAGGGTAGGCAATGGCCGTGGTGCCACCCTTGCTACCAACCGATGAACATCCCCTGTCGGCCGGTGCAGTTAGCACTGGTCGGCGCGGGAACTGACGATCTGAAAAGGAGAGTGACATGTTCAAGCGTGCGATGGTGATGGGAGCGGCCGTGTTGCTGCTCGGAGCCTGCAGCTCTGTGCCCAAAGAGCTGGCCTATGAGCCTGAAAACCAGCTGGTGGCCTATCAGCCCGCGCTGGCACTGGAGGGCAAGCCTGCCCGCTGGAGCGGGGTGATTGCCGCGGTGCACAACAAGGCGGATCAGAGCGTTATCGAGGTGGTCTATCTTCCGCTTAAATCCAACGGGATACCGGAGCAGACCGAGCAGAGTCCGGGGCGTTTTTTGGCAGTCATGCAGGGCTTTGTCGACCCGACCCTCTATGCCAAGGGGCGCAGCCTGACGGTGCTGGGGACCACGGACAAGCCGGTGGACGGCCAGATTGGCGAGCACAAGTATCGCTTCCCGGTGCTCAAGGTGACGGGCAGCAAGCTGTGGCCGCCGGTCAAGGAGGTGGAGATCCGCTATATGGACCCTTACTTCTACGACCCCTTCTATGATCCCTTCTGGCCGAGACGGCCGCTGCGCCGCTAGGGGTGAACATGATTGACAGCCTGCAGGAGCGCTTTCTCACCCTGGCGGATGGTCGCCGGGTGGCCCTGCTCGACAATGGCCAGCAGGGCAAGCCGTTGCTGGTGGCCCTGCATGGCTGGCTCGACAACAGTGCCAGCTTTCTGCCTCTCGCCCCTCATCTTGATGCCTTTCACCTCATCTGCGTCGATCTGCCTGGGCATGGTCACTCGGATCACAAGCAGACTCCCTATGTCTTCGTCGACTGGCTGGACGATCTCTACCAGATCACCCAGGCTGCGGGCTGGACCAGGTTCACCCTGCTTGGTCACTCCCTCGGGGCACTGATCGCCTCGGCCTATGCCGGGGTATTTCCCGAGCAGGTGGCGCGGCTCATCATGCTGGAGGGGTTGGGGCCGCTGAGTCAGCCTGATGAAGAGGTGCCAGCCCAGCTCAAACGTGCCATTGTCAACCGCAGCCGTACCCGCGAGCGTGCCACCGGCGGGTTTGTTTCTATCGACGATGCGGTGGCCGCCCGCTGCAAGGTGGCGGATATCTCTTCGGCAGCGGCACGCCTTATCTGCGAGCGCCAGCTGGTGGAGCAAGATGGCCGCTGGTACTGGCGCAGCGACCCCAGATTGCGGGATCTCTCGCCCCTTCGCATGAGCGAGGGGCAGGCCAGGGCGCTGATGGGGGCAATCCGCGCGCCCGTGCTCTTCATTCAGGGGGAGCAGGGCTTTGCCAGCCTGCAGGCACAATGGCAGTCGCGTCAGGATGCTTTCAGAGAGATAGAGCGGGTCCTGTTGGCGGGAAATCACCATTTTCATATGGAAAATTGTGCCAAGACCGCTGTTTGTATCGAAAATTTCTGCAAAATTCGGTAGAATCAGTGGCTTTCAATAATTCCAGGTTTGTTTTCCCCCTCACACTTTTTCATTGTTAATGTGCTGTTAATTGATGTTGCCCTATGTAAATATGGGCGGCGTTAGAGTATGAGCTTAAAACAGTTGATTGAAATTGCAGTGAACAGGGACGGAGGCAACACAGTGAGCGCACAGGTGCTAGTTATGCAGGAGAAGTTCGTGGAAAAAGTCTGGCTGAAGCGTTATCCGGAAGGGGTTCCGGCCGAGATCAATCCAGACCAATACAGCTCCCTGGTCGATATGTTTGAAGAGTCGGTAAACCAGTTCGCCGACCAGCCCGCCTTCGTCAACATGGGGCAGACCATTACCTACCGCCGACTGGAAGAGCAGTCCCGCGCCTTTGCCGCCTACCTGCAAAACGAGCTCAAGCTGAGCCGTGGCGATCGGGTGGCGGTGATGATGCCGAACCTGCTGCAGTACCCCATCGCCGTGTTCGGCATCCTGCGTGCCGGCATGATAGTGGTCAACGTCAACCCGCTCTACACCCCGCGGGAGCTGGAGCACCAGCTCAATGACTCTGGCGCCAAGGCCATCGTCATCGTCTCCAACTTCGCCCATACCCTGGAAAAAGTGGTCTATGACACCCCGATCAAGCACGTCATCCTGACCCGGATGGGGGACAACCTGGGGCTGGCCAAGGGGACCCTGGTCAACTTCGTGGTGAAATACGTCAAGAAGCTGGTGCCCAAATACAATCTGCCCCACGCCAGCACCATGCGCCAGGCCCTCTCCAAGGGGCGTTACCTGCAGTACATCAAACCCGAGATCAGCAACGACGATCTTGCCTTCCTGCAGTACACCGGCGGCACCACAGGCCTCTCCAAGGGGGCCATGCTGACCCACCGCAACATGATTGCCAACGTCGAGCAGTGCCTCGGTGTCTACGGCCCCATGCTGGAGCGGGGCAAGGAGTTCGTGGTCACCGCGCTGCCGCTCTACCACGTCTTCGCGCTCACCGTGAACTGCCTGCTGTTTATGCGCCTTGGTGGCTACAACCTGCTCATCAGCAACCCCCGCGACATCCCGGGCTTTGTCAAAGAGATCAAGAAGTACCCCTTCACCTGCATCACCGGGGTGAACACCCTGTTCAATGCGCTGGTCAACAACGACGAGTTCCAGGGCATGGACTTTACCAAGCTCAAGCTGACCATCGGCGGCGGCATGGCGGTGCAGCGGGCGGTGGCCGAGAAGTGGAAGACGCTGACCGACACCCCGCTGTTGGAAGGTTATGGTTTGACCGAGTGTTCTCCCCTGGTGAGCGTCTGCCCGTACGATCTGAGCGATTACAACGGCTCTATCGGTCTGCCGGTCTGCTCCACCGATATCCGTCTGGTAGATGACAATGGTCAGGTGATCACCGAATTTGGCACGCCGGGCGAGATGCAGGTACGCGGCCCGCAGGTGATGGTCGGTTATTGGCAGCGTCCCGAGGCTACTGCCGAGGTGATGCAGGATGGCTGGCTCTGTACCGGCGACATCGCCGTGTGCGACGAGCAGGGCTTCTTCAAGATCGTCGATCGCAAAAAGGATATGATCCTGGTCTCCGGTTTCAACGTCTACCCGAATGAAATTGAAGACGTGGTGGCGCTGCACCCGAAAGTGCTGGAAGTGGCGGCCGTCGGCGTGCCGCACAAGGTCTCCGGCGAGCTGGTGAAGATCTTCGTGGTCAGGAAAGATGCAAAACTGCAGGATGACGAGATTATTGCCCACTGCCGCAAACATCTGACTGCCTATAAGGTGCCGAAACTGGTAGAATTTCGCGACGAACTTCCCAAGACCAATGTGGGCAAGATCCTGCGCCGCGTCCTGCGCGACGAAGAGATTGCCAAGCAGTAACCGGCGTCGCCAGGCCTCTTGGCCAGGCAGCGCAGTGATGCAAAACCGTGGGACATCCCACGGTTTTTTCTTTTGGCCCTGAAAACTTGCAGGCAAAGATGCACTATCAATTCATTTCACAGCAAGCCGAACTGGAGCAGTATCTCGCTTCTCTGGCCGACGTTCCCCTGGCCATCGATACTGAATTCGTTCGCACCCGCACCTATTACCCTCAACTGGGCCTGTTTCAAATCTACGATGGCAAGCAGCTGGCGCTGCTCGATCCGCTCACTCTGGATCTCGCCCCGCTCTGGCGACGGCTTGGTCGGGAAGGGCAGATCGCCATCCTGCATGCCTCCGGCGAGGATCTCGAACTTATCCAGCACGAGGCCGGTCATTTGCCGAATCAGATGCACGATACCCAGCTGGCGGCCGCCTTTCTGGGCTATGGCGTCTCGGTGGGCTTTGGTGCCCTGGTCAATGAATTCCTCGGCGTGGCCCTTGAGAAGGATCAGGCCCGCACCGATTGGCTGGCTCGCCCGCTGACAGACCGCCAGCTCGAATACGCGGCGGCCGATGTCTTCTACCTGATGCCCCTCTACGACAAGGTGATGAGCAAGCTGCGTGAAAGTGGCAAATTTCCCTGGTTCGAGCAGGAGTGCCAAAACCACTCCGCCCGCAAGACCCAGGGCAACGATCCTCGTCAGGCTTATCTCGAGATCGTCAACGCCTGGCAACTGGGTCGCCGCGAGTTGGCGATCCTGCGCGAGCTGGCCGCCTGGCGCCAGCAGGAAGCGGTCCGCCGGGATCTCGCCCTCAACTTCGTGGTCAAAGAGCTGCACCTGTTCAAGGTGGCGGAACGCCGTCCCGCGTCCCTTCGCGATCTCAACGAACTGGGGCTCTCGCCCATCGAGATCAAGATCCACGGCAAGCGGATGCTGGATATCGTCGCCAAGGCCCAGCAGAGCGATCCCGACAGCTGGCCCGAGCCCATTCGCCGGCTGGTGGACTTCCCCAAATACAAGGCCGAGCTCAAGCGTATCAAGGCCCTGGTGGACGAGAAGGCCAAGGTCAGCAATATTCCGCCCGAGCTGATCGCCAGCAAGAAGATCATCCACCAGTACTTCACCTGGAGCTGGCGGATGAGCGACGAAGAGCGGGCCCGCGCCGACAAGCCCATGCTGCTGCAAGGGTGGCGTCATGAGCTGGTAGGCCATCTGCTGGAGCAGTAAGCCAACGCTTTGCGGCCTGAAAAATCCTCACCCCCGGGTGGGGATTTTTGTTTTCTGCTCTTGAAGGCAGAGTTGAGCTCGTGGTTGACCCGCCCGGATAGCGGCCTCACTTGGCGGCAATAGGTGGTGGCAATGGGCAAAAAGCAGGATGCAGCGGCGGAAAAGGTGCCAGTTAACTGCAAAATGACAGCTTAGAAGCAAAGAGAAAGGGAAGAGAGGCAGCGGCCAATGCCGCTGCCTTTTGATCACCAGATGGGTTGGGTCAGGTAGGGGTTGCTCACCTTCTCGCGGCCGAAGGTGGAGCTGGGGCCGTGACCCGGGATAAAGACGATCTCGTCGCCCAGCGGCAGCAGGGTCTCGGTGATCGACTTGATCAGCGTCCCGTGATCCCCGCGCGGGAAGTCGGTACGGCCAATGCTGCCGGCAAAGAGCACGTCACCGACCCAGGCGAGCCGCTCGGTTTGGCTGAGCAGCACGATATGGCCAGGGGTGTGGCCGGGGCAGAAGTAGACGTCCAGCGCGCACTTGCCCACCTGCACCTTGTCACCCTGTTCGAGCCAGCGGTCGGGGGCGAAGGCAGGGGTATGGGTGAAGCCGAACATCTGGCTCTGCTGGGGCAGCATGTCGAGCCAGAAGGCATCTTCCTGGTGGGGGCCGGTGATGGTGACGCCGGTTCTCTCCCGTAACTCTGCGGCGGCGCCCACGTGATCCAGATGACCGTGGGTTAGCAGGATGTGAGTCAGGGTCAACCCCCGCTTGGCGATGGCGGCCAGCAGTTTGTCCGCTTCGCCACCCGGATCGACAAGGGCCGCCTCACGGGTCTCGTCACACCAGATGAGGGAGCAGTTCTGGGCGAACTGGGTGACCGGGATCACCTCGAATTTCAACATGGGAATTCCTCTTGCAGCGCTTGCTGATAAGGGCCGGATCAGATCGCCTGGCTGGCGTGCTGCTCGGCAAAATAGTCGAGACATCCCTGCTTGTCGCCCCGAAACACGATGCGCTCCTGCTTGTTACCAAGCTGGTAGAGATACATGGGGTCGTAGTAGCGGGTCAGCAGCAGGGTGATCCAGGCCAGATGCAGCGAGGTATCACCGCTGCGGCTTTGCTCTTCAAGGGCCGTTTGCATCAGCTGATCCAGCTCGCGGTGGGCCTGATCCCCCAGGCGGCGCTTGAGGCGGGCCAGGGCGTCGGTCAGGTAGGCGGCAAACAGGGGCCAGCCGGCTTCATTGCCATACATGGCCTGATAACGCAGCCAGAGATCGTGCACATAATCCTCGCGGATCTGCTCGGCGCGTTCGTGTTGCGGCACATCCACCACCACCAGCGGTGCCTGGCACATGGTCTCATAGAGGGAGAGCGGCAGGCAGCAGCGACCGATAAGGCGGCTCTCGTCTTCCACCACGAACGCTTGCTCGCCGTGGTGACGACGCTTGAGCAGCTCGATGGCCAGGTTGTTTTCAAAGTTGATGTTGCTGGGCTGGCCCCCCGGCAGTTGGCCAAACGACGACCCCCTGTGGTGGGCATGGCCCTCCAGATCCACCGCCTGGGTCACCTGATCCAGCATATGGGTCTTGCCGGAGCCGGTCATGCCGGTCAGCACGCTCCAGTGACACTCGGCAGAGGCCTTGTCCTGGGTGTCGATCAGGAAGCGGCGCAGCTCCTTGTAGCCTCCGGCGATGCGGGGACGGGTAACCCCTGCATCATGGAGCCACTGTTGTACGGTTTGCGAGCGCAGGCCGCCGCGAAAGCAGTAGAGCAGGGCATCTGGCTGCTGGCGCAACTGCGCCAGCCAGCCTTCGATGCGCTCGGCACGCACCGTTCCCCCCACCAGCTTGTGACCAAGCTCGATGGCGGCGGCCTGACCCTGCTTCTTGTAACAGGTCCCCACCTGGGCACGCTCATCGTCCGTCATCAAGGGCAGGTTGGTGGCACAGGGGAAAGCCCCCTCCTTGAACTCGATAGGGGCGCGCAGGTCAATCAGGGGGATGTCGTCCAGAAAGACCCGGGCGTAGTCGGTGATCAGCGGCAATCCGCTCATTGGATAACCTCGATAAAGCGGTTGCCTTCCAGAGCCTTGATCTCGCCGATGGGCGAGAGGGAGAGGCCAGCGTCACGGGCGATGGCGAGCAGGGCTTCCTCGCTCTCCTTGCCTACGGCTACCAGCAGGCCGCCACTGGTCTGCGGATCGCACAGGATGTTGCGGGTGCGATCGTCCATGGCATCGAGCTTGTGGCCGTAAGAGTCGTGGTTGCGCAGGGTACCGCCCGGCACGCAACCCTCACTCAGGTAGTAATCTACTTCGTCCAGCAGCGGCAGCGCCTTGAAGTCGAGGCGGGCGCTGACCCCTGAGCCTTCGCACATCTCCAGCAGATGACCGGCCAGACCAAAACCGGTCACGTCAGTCATGGCGTGGACCCCCGGCAGCGCGGCGAATTGCTGGCCGATCTTGTTGAGGGTGCACATGGCGTTGGGGGCCAGTTGCTCGTGCTCGGGCTTGAGCTTGCTCTTCTTCTGGGCGGTGGTGAGGATGCCGATGCCAAGGGGCTTGGTCAGATAGAGGGTGTCACCCACCTTGGCGGTGTCGTTCTGCTTGATGGCGTCCAGTGGCACGATACCGGTCACAGCCAGGCCGAAGATAGGCTCGGGGGCATCGATGCTGTGGCCGCCGGCCAGTGAAATCCCTGCCTCGTGACACACCTGACGACCGCCGTCGATCACCTGTTGAGCCACTTCGGCGGGCAGGGTGTTGATGGGCCAGCCGAGGATGGCGATGGCGACGATGGGCTTGCCGCCCATGGCGTAGATGTCGCTGATGGCGTTGGTCGCGGCGATGCGGCCAAAGGTGAAAGGATCATCGACGATGGGCATGAAGAAGTCGGTGGTGGAGACAATGCCCTGACCGTTGCCGATATCGACCACGGCCGCGTCATCCTTGCTGCTGTTGCCGACGATAAGGGTCGGATCGTTGAACCCCGGGATCTGGCTCTTGAGAATGGTATCGAGCACCTTGGGAGAGATTTTGCAGCCACAACCAGCGCCGTGGCTGTATTGGGTCAGACGAATGGAAGACATACTTACCCCCTTGCTTGTGCAGGCGCTCCGGTGGGGCGCCTTGATAAACGGGCGGAATGAACCGCAAAAAACGGGTGGCCTTGGCTGCCATCAAAGGCGGCGCCGCAGGCAGTCACGCAGGGCTGCCAAGCCGGACGGGGAAAGGGGGCGATCAGATGCGCCAGCGTAGCCCCGTCAAGGGCCACAGGACGGGGTATTATGCCACAATCGGCCCCGCAGGTTCGAACAGGAATTCATGGCCAAAACGACCAATTGCTGGACAATTGGCCCCGTTATCGGGAGAAATGGGTCATAAACGGAACATTACAAGGAGTTCAGGTGAACACGACACTGCGGGTCAACCATCCCATCACGCCAGAAGCCTTCGTCCAGTTGCTGGCGAAGACCACATTGGGGGCCAGGCGCCCCACGGAGAATTTGTCGACCATTCAGGGCATGCTGGATAACGCCGGTTTGCTGGTAACCGCCTGGCAGGGAGAGGAACTGGTGGGGGTGGCCCGCTCGGTGACCGATTTCTGTTACTGTTGCTATCTCTCTGATCTGGCGGTGGCCGAGGCGGTGCAAGGGCAGGGGATTGGCAAGGCATTGATCCGCGAGACCTTCCTGCAGCTGCAACCGGGCTGCAAGCTGATCTTGCTGGCCGCTCCCCAGGCTGTGGATTACTACCCCCGCCTCGGGTTTGGCCAGCACCCCAGTGCCTGGGTCATGAACAGTCTGGATGAGCTAAGCTAACCGGCCTGGCACTTTTGGAGCAGGTCATCATCCTGCCCGCTCCAATGCCGGTTGGCGCGCCTGACCAACGCGGCGCAGGCGCCGCTGCAGTGGCCGCTCAAAGAGGTGATAGCTCACCGCCGAGAGCGCGATCAACACCGCCAGCATCAACAGGGTTGCCACCACTCCCAACAGCGGGTTGGTCTGGGCATACCACCACTCGGTCAATTCTGGCGCCAGGTAGTGGATAAGCTCACAACCGGTTAGCAGCACCAGAGCATGGAGCAGGTAGATGGAGTAGGAGAGATCCCCCAGCCAGTTGGTGAGGCGGTTGTCGAGCAAGCGCAGCAGCGGGCTTTGGCGCTTCCCTTGAGAGGCGGCAATCCAGATAAGCAGCACGTAGGCGCAGATCAGCAGCAGGGTCAGTTGCGGTGTCATGGTGAACTGCAGCAGCACGAAGGGCAGCAGGAAGGCGATAAGCAGTGGCAGATCCCGTTGCATCATGGACAAACTCCGCGCTGCCTTGACCCTGGGCAGCAACCAGAGGCCGAGCACGAACTCACTCACCCCACGACCAACGGCCAGCGCCCCGCTGGTGACATCCAGGGTCCCCCGGCTATGCACGATAAAGGCAAGCACTGTCAGTGCCAGCATGGGGGCGAGGTGACTCCAGCGGCTGCGGGTGACTGCGAGCGGAATGAGCAGCGGGAACAACAGATAGCTTATCCACTCCACGCTCAGGGACCAGGCGGCGAAGTTCCAGGTCAGCCCCTGATCTGTCACTACCTGCAGCAGCAGGAGTGCACTTGGCAGCGCCTCGGCCGGGGTAAAGGGGGAACCGAACGGAGGCATTCCTTCCCACTCCCACATCTTGAACAGGGGGCCGCCGTAGAAGCCCACTCCGTGCTGCGCCTTGTAAAGCTCCCAGCCTACCAGCAGCACCAGGGTCACAACATAGAGGGGGTAAACCCGGGTCAGTCGCAGCCAGAGAAAGCGGCCATAGCTGACGGTGCGGCGGGGGGCGGTGAAGGCCTCACCGTAGACATGGGCCAGCACCAGCCCGCTCAGGATAAAGAAGAGATCGACCCAGAGATAGCCATTCTCGATGAGTTGGGTGACCCCAGCTATCGACTCCATCCACTGGGGAAAGAGCAACAGACGGGCGTGGAACAGCACCACCATCAGGGCAGCGATGCCCCGCAGCGGCGTTAACAGCGGCAATGATTGATTCATGACGTTATCCCTTGTGATGTTCAGCTTGGCCTGACATCGATTTTTGTTGTTGTGCCGACCCCTCAGTCCTGATGGGGCGGCATCCCGGACGCAGGATCGCCTCAGGCTGGCTTACGTTACGAGAAAGAGAGTCATACGAGTGTGATTGAAGTCATAGATGTGCACTTATTGTGCAAAAACACGCAGTAAAGGATGACAGGGGCCAAGCGGGCCGAGAAGGTGAAAGGAGAGGGGGTGGGTACGGCACAAACGACAAGGGCGCGGCAAAAAATCAGGCCCGCAACGGGGCCTGATTGATCAAAAAGAGAGGGCGCTTGCCGATCAGCGGGCGCGCACCACCAGCCCCTTGAGGTAGAAACCTTCCGGATAGGCGGTACCGATGGGGTGATCGGAGGCCTGGGAGAGCAGCTCCAGGATCTGGGCATCGCGACCGGCATCGAGGGCCGCATCGGCGACGATCTTTTGGAACAGGCTCTGCTCCATCAGGCCGGAGCAGGAGTAGGTGAGCAGCACGCCGCCCGGCGCCAGCAGCTGGAACGCCAACATGTTGATGTCCTTGTAGCCGCGGCAGGCACCCAGCAGCTGGGCCTTGCTCTCGGCAAACTTGGGGGGATCCAGCACGATGACGTCGAACTTCTCGCCCTTCTCGCGATATTCGCGCAGCAGCTTGAACACGTCGTGACGCACGAACTGGGTATTGCAGGTGTCCAGGCCGTTCAGCTCGGCGTTCTGACGGGCGATGTCCAGTGCGTTCTGGGAGAGATCGACGTTGACCACCTCCTTGGCGCCGCCCTTGAGGGCATAGACGCCAAAACCGCCGGTGTAGCAGAAGCAGTTGAGCACCCGCTTGCCTTCGGTGTATTTGGCGGCCGCCTGACGGTTATCACGCTGATCCAGATAGAAGCCGGTCTTGTGGCCGTTGCGGATGTCCACCAGGATCTTGACTCCGCCGTTTTCCTCGATCATCACGGGTTCGTTCGGGGTCTCGCCGTAAATCACGCCGGTGCGTTCTTTCAGACCTTCCTTCTTGCGTACCGCCACGTCGGAGCGCTCATAGATGCTGCACTCGGGGTAGAGGGTGCGCAGGGCCTGGGTGATGAGGTCCCGCTGGAACTCGGCACCGGCGGAGAGGATCTGGCACACCAGAAAATCGGCGTAACGGTCGATGGTCAGACCCGGCAGACCGTCGGACTCGGCGGCACACAGGCGATAGCCGGTGAGACCCTGGCGCTTGATCAGCGGATCGCGGGACTCCTGGGCATAGGAGAGGCGGCGGATAAAGAAGTCGAGATCGATGGTCTCGTCCTTGTCGAAGGTCCAGACTCGGGCGCGGATCTGGGAGCTGCCGGACCAGGCGCCACGGGCGAGCCACTTGCCATCGTTTGAGTAGATCTCGACGGTGTCGCCGTCGATGGGGTTGCCCTGAACCCGCTCGATCCCCTTGGAGAAGATCCAGGGGTGGCGACGTAGCAGGGATTTTTCGCGGCCTTTGACGAGATAGATGGAAGCGCTCATGGGTAGTTGCCGATGGTAGAAAGAAAAGGGGCCACATTCTATGTGGCCCGCAGGTAAAACTCAAACGACCCGGCGCATTTACGCCCTCCGGCCTGATCTGGCGAATTACGCGATTAGATCTTGATCCCCTTGAGGGCCTGGGTCAGTTCGCTGGCGGTGGCTTTCAGTCCCTGGGTACCGGCCACCGAGGCGCTGGCGGACTCCTCCACCTGCGCCGCCTCGTGGCGCACCTGATCCAGGTTGTGGGTGATCTCGGCGGCCACCGAGCTCTGCTCCTCGCTGGAGGTGGCGATCTGGGTGCTCATCTCCAGCACCGCATCGCTGTGGTTGCTCAATTTTTCGATATCCAGCCCCACTTCGCTGATCAGCTGCTGGCTGCTGGCGGCGCGACCGACGGTCTTCTCCATGATGTCGTTCAGCGCCCCGGTGCCGGCCTGCAGCTCTTCAATCATCTGCTGGATCTCCACCGTCGCCTGCTGGGTGCGGCTGGCGAGGGTGCGCACCTCGTCGGCGACCACCGCAAAACCGCGTCCCTGCTCGCCGGCGCGGGCGGCCTCGATGGCGGCATTGAGCGCCAGCAGGTTGGTCTGCTGGGAGATGGCGTTGATGACGTTGACCACTTCGTTGATGCGATTGGCGTTGTGAGTCAGCCGCTCCACCGCGCCGGAGGCGTTGCCAATCTCGTCGGCCAGGGTGCGTATAGCCTCTATGGTACGGGCCACCCGCTCGGCACCGTTGGCCGCCTCCTCGCTGGACTGGCGAGTCTGTTGCAGGGTGTCGTTGGCGTTGCGAGCCACTTCTCGGATGGCGGCGGACATCTGCTCCATTGCGGTGGCGAGAGAATCCATGTGCAAGCGCTGGGCGCGGGCCATGGCTTCCCCTTCGCCGGCGTGCTCGCGAAACTCGTCGGCAGCCAGAGTGAGCGCCTCGGCGGACTCTTCCACCAGTTTGACTATCTTGTGTTGACGGTCGGTGAAGCGGTCTATGCTGCCCGCCAGCACCGAGAATTCGTCCCGCACCGGGAAGAAGTTGAGACGAAAGGTGAGGTCCCCGTCGGCGACGGTCTGCAACGCCTTGTTGGTGGAGTAGAGGGCGCCGGAAACAAAGGTCATCATATAGTGGATGACCAGGGCCATCAGGACTGCGAGGATGGCGATGAGGATCAGAGTTGAGCCCTGATCATCCCACATGGATATGTTGCTGACATCGAGCTGGCCGGTGACGTAGCCCGCCTGGCCCGCTGCGGCGCTGAACCGGTAGTGCTCCCCCTGTTGCTGCAGGCCGGCGCTGCCTTGCGCCTCCAGACGCAGATCGGCGGGCAGGACGAGGCCGGGTTGCTGGCTCACCAGCTGGGCCACCGTTTTGACCTGCTCTTGCAACTGCTGGACTCTGAGCTGGATCTCCTGTTCATGACTGCTGGCCAGCATGTACCAGCTGAGAAAGGCAATGATCAGCAGAGGGAGCCAAAACGAGACGTAGAATTTTTCACCAATGGTCAGGTGAATGAGATAGCGGTCAACCCAACGGAATTTAACTTCTTTCATAATGGAGCTGCATCCTGCAGAAGAGAGAGTGTCGCGCACATTATCGTCTTGGCAGCCAATTCCTTAAGCAGAAGGTGTGAGAAATGGGAGAGCAATCGTTTGTCATTCGGGTGTGGGGACAGGTTCAGGGCGTGGGGTTTCGCTATTTCACTCGCGAGCGCGCCTTGCAACTGGGCCTGCGAGGGCATGCCTACAACCTGGAAGATGGCTCGGTGGAGATCCTGATCTGCGGTCCAACGCAGGGGGTACAGATGATGCTGGGCTGGCTGGAGCATGGCCCGCGTACCGCCAGGGTGACCCGGATGGAGTATGAAGAGGCGCCGCCGCCCAAGGGACAGGGTTTTCATACCAATTGAGATCGACGAAAGGAAGCGGGAGCCCCGTGGGCTCCCGCTTTTGTTTGCATTATTTGGCCTGCGCGGCGTCGGCGATGGCCTGGGTCTTGGCGAGCACCGCCTGCAGGGCCGGGCGCTTGGCCAGGCGATCCCGATAGGCCGCGAGTTTTGGCGGTATGCTCTGCTCGAAGCGGGTCGCCCACATCAGGGTATGGGCCAGCAGCAGATCTGCGATAGTGATCTGCTCCCCCAGCAGGTAGCCCTGCTCAGGCACCCAGGATTCGGCAATGGCAGCTGCCTTGTCAAACTCCCACTTGGCGGTGGGGAAGATGGCCGCCAGGCGCTGGGCCTCGGGCAGGGCGAAGCGGTGCTTGCCGATGGTCCAGAGCGGCTGCTCCAGCTCGCAGGTGATGAAACTGACCCACTGGGCGTGCAGCGCCGAGGCCTGCGTCCCTCTCTCTGGCAGCCACTCTGGCCCGTAGACCTCGGCCAGGTATTGCATGATGGCGGCAGATTCGGTCAAAACGAACTCCCCATCCTTGATCACCGGCATCTTGCCACTCGGGTTGAGGGTCAAAAACCAGTCGCTGCGGTTTTCCCCCTTGGCAAAGTCGAGAAACTGGAACTGCCACTCGATACCCAGCTCTTCCAGCAACCAGGAGACACGCAGTGCCCGGCTGACAGGGGTTCCATATAAGGTGATCATGCTTACTCCTTGCCGTGATGAATGACGGGTCGATGACCCGACGAGAACCGCCAGTCTAGGCAAATTGCACGATGGCGACAACCATCCGCGAGGGAGGAGGGCAAGTCTTCTTGTTAGCCCTTGGCACAGCGGCGCGGGCATGAAAAAAGAGAGGCCAGGGGCCTCTCTTTGAATGGGATGTGAAATTGCGCTTACTTGACACGCATGCCGGGCTGGGCGCCTTCCTGGGGCTCCAGGATCCAGAGATCCTTGCCGCCGGGGCCAGCAGCCAGCACCATGCCTTCGGACATGCCAAAGCGCATCTTGCGCGGGGCCAGGTTGGCCACCATCACGGTCAGCTTGCCTTCCAGATCTTCGGGGTTGTAGGCGGACTTGATGCCGGCGAACACCTGGCGGGTTTCGCCGCCGATGTCGAGCTGCAGTTTCAGCAGCTTGTCTGCTTCCGGCACCGCTTCGGCCTTCTTGATCAGCGCCACGCGCAGGTCAATCTTGGCAAAGTCGTCGTAGGCGATGGTCTCGCTGATAGGATCGTCTACCAGGGGACCGGTCACTTTCGGCGCCTGCTCCTTGGCCAGATCCTCCTTGGAGGCTTCGATCATGGCTTCAATTTTGGCCGGCTCGATGCGGGAGAACAGCGCCTTGAACGGAGCGACGGTGTGGTCGACCAGCGGGGAGGCGATGCCGTCCCAAGCCAGGGTCTCACCCAGGAAAGCCTCGGCGCGCTCGGCCAGCTGGGGCATGACGGGCTTCAAGTAAGCCATCAGCACGCGGAACAAGTTGATACCGACGGAGCAGACCGCTTGCAGCTCGGCATCTGCCCCTTCCTGCTTGGCGATGACCCAGGGGGCCTTGTCGTCCACATAGCGGTTGGCCTTGTCGGCCAGGGCCATGATCTCGCGGATGGCGCGGCTGAATTCGCGGCTCTCGTAGGCTTCACTGATGGCGGCGCGGGCGTTGGCGAACTCGGCATAGAGTTCGGGCTCGGCGCAGGTGGCGGCCAGTTTGCCGCCGAAGCGCTTGGCGATAAAGCCGGCGTTACGGGAGGCGAGGTTGACCAGCTTATTGACCACGTCGGCGTTGACGCGCTGCACGAAGTCTTCAAGGTTCAAGTCCAGATCGTCGATGCGGCTGTTGAGCTTGGCTGCGTAGTAGTAGCGCAGGCACTCCGGATCCAGGTGGTTCAGGTAGGTGGAAGCCTTGATGAAGGTGCCCTTGGACTTGGACATCTTGGCGCCGTTGACGGTCACATAGCCGTGTACGTTGACCTTGGTCGGCTTGCGGAAACCCGCCCCTTCCAGCATGGACGGCCAGAACAGGCAGTGGAAGTAGGCGATGTCCTTGCCGATGAAGTGGTAGAGCTCGGCGTCGGAATCCGCTTTCCAGTAGCTGTCAAAATCGATGTCGCCGCGCTTGTTGCACAGATTCTTGAACGACGCCATATAGCCGATGGGGGCATCCAGCCAAACGTAGAAGTATTTGCCAGGGGCGCCCGGGATCTCGAAGCCGAAGTAGGGGGCGTCGCGGGTGATGTCCCACTGCTGCAGGCCGCTTTCGAACCACTCTTGCATCTTGTTGGCCATCTCTTCCTGGATGGCGCCGGAGCCACGTACCCAGCCGGCCAGCCAGGCTTCGAACTGGGGCAGGTCGAAGAAGAAGTGCTCGGAATCCTTCATCACCGGGGTCGCGCCGGAGACGGCGGATTTCGGGTCAATCAGTTCAGTCGGGCTGTAGGTGGCGCCGCAACTGTCGCAGTTGTCACCGTACTGATCTGGAGACTTGCACTTGGGGCAGGTGCCCTTGACGAAGCGGTCCGGCAGGAACATGGCCTTTTCCGGATCGAACAGCTGGGAGATGGTGCGGCTGCTGATTTTGCCGGCCTCTTTGAGGCGGGTGTAGATGAGGCTCGCCAGCTCGCGGTTCTCTTCGCTGTGGGTGGAGTGGTAGTTGTCGAAGCTGATGTTGAAGCCGGCGAAATCGGCCTGGTGCTCCTGGGAAACCGCCGCAATCATCTCTTCCGGGGTGATCCCCATCTGCTGCGCCTTGAGCATGATCGGGGTGCCGTGGGCATCATCGGCACAGATGAAGTGGACCTGATGACCGCGCATTCGCTGATAACGAACCCAGATATCGGCCTGGATGTGTTCCAGCATGTGGCCAAGGTGAATGGAGCCATTGGCATAGGGAAGGGCGCAGGTTACCAGCATTGTACGAGGATCAGTTGCCATAATACGTTCTTGATGTGCTTGTTGGGATGATACAGTGCCGTGCATGTTACCCGAATTGGGGGTAGCCTGCCTAGGGTTGTGGCGCTGCCCCGCCCGGTGGACGCCGTATTGAGCGCGGCAGGCAAGCCACTGATTTGTGTGCGGTAACCGTTCACCTCAAGATAATGACGAGATAATGAGGAGTTAATGGTGATTGATTCAGTAAAACAGATCCTCGCCGAATTTAAGCCTGCCGGCTGGCACAAGGATCTGGTCGATGCCGGCTTCGTGCGCGAGATCATCCATGAAGATCAGGGGCTCACCATTCGGCTGGTGTTGCCCTTTGCCGGTCTCTCGCTGCTCGAGCAGCTCAAGGAGGACTTCGACGCCAGGCTGCGCACGGCGACTGGGGTCTCCCGCATCGACTGGCAGCTGGAGATAGACGTCGCCAGCATGCCGCGGGCCCAGGGTCTGGCGGCGGTGCAGGGCATTCGCAACATCATCGTGGTCGCCTCCGGCAAGGGGGGGGTGGGCAAGTCCACCACCGCCGTCAACCTGGCGCTTGCGCTGCAAAAGGAGGGGGCGCGGGTCGCCATTCTGGATGCGGATATCTATGGCCCCTCCATCCCAACCATGATGGGTACCCTCAAGGAGCGCCCCGTCAGCCATGATGGCAAGATGATGGAGCCGGTCATGGCGTGCGGCCTCAAGAGCAACAGCATCGGCTATCTGGTTGCCGAGCAGGACGCCACCATCTGGCGTGGCCCCATGGCAAGCAAGGCGCTGGCGCAGATCCTGGGTGAAACCCGCTGGGGCGAAGTGGATTATCTGGTAGTGGACATGCCACCTGGCACTGGCGACATCCAGCTTACCATGGCCCAGCAGGTGCCTACCTCGGGAGCGGTGATCGTCACCACGCCGCAGGATGTGGCGCTGGCCGATGCGCGCAAGGGGGTGGCCATGTTCAACAAAGTCGATGTACCCGTGCTCGGCATCATAGAGAACATGAGCTACCACGTCTGCAGCGCTTGCGGTCATCACGAACCGCTGTTTGGTACCGGCGGCGGCCAGAAGATGGCGGAGCAGTATCATGTGGCGCTGCTTGGCCAGATGCCGCTGCACATCGACATTCGCCAGCACATGGATGATGGCTGTCCGACCGTGTTCGGTGCGCCGGAAGGCACCCTGGCTCAGGCCTATCTGAAGCTGGCCCGCAGGGTAGGGGCTGAACTCTTTTTCAGCGCAAAACCGATTGCGACCCCCCTCTATACCCGGGCGCTGGGTGATTAATCGGCTGTCGATAGCTTGAAAAGGAATTGAGGGTGGGCATGGCCCACCCTTTTTCATATAATGGATCGGTTTAAATCATCCCCACAGCTCTTCTCTTTTAGGTATTTGTCATGTCTGATACTCAACATTCGTGTGTGATCATCGGTATTGCGGGCGCGTCTGCGTCCGGTAAAAGTCTTATCGCCCAGACCATTTATGAAGAGCTGGTGGCTGAGCTGGGGGCTGGGGAAATCGGTGTCATCTCCGAGGATTGCTACTACAAGGATCAATCCCACCTGACCATGGAAGAGCGGGTCAAAACCAACTATGACCATCCCAGCTCCATGGATCACAGCCTGCTGGTAGAGCACCTGGGTTCTCTGCTCAAGGGGGAGGGGGTCGAGATCCCGCAATACTCCTACTCCGAGCACACACGGATGAGTGAAGTGACCCGCTTTGCACCGCGCAAGGTGATCATTCTGGAAGGGATCCTGCTGCTGACCGACAGCCGTCTGCGCGATTTGATGGATGCCTCCATCTTCATGGATACCCCGCTGGACATCTGCCTGCTGCGCCGTCTGGTGCGCGACGTGCAGGAGCGTGGCCGCACCATGGATTCCGTACTCAAGCAGTACCAGAAAACCGTGCGCCCCATGTTCCTGCAGTTTATCGAGCCTTCCAAGCAGTATGCCGATGTTATCGTGCCCCGTGGCGGCAAGAACCGTATCGCGATCGACATGCTCAAGGCGCGTATCCGCCACATGTTGATTGGTTAAGATGAAACAAGCCGGGTGATGCCCGGCTTTTTTAAATGAATAATTTGTCAGGAGAGTCGCCCAATGCGTCTTTGTGATACCGATATCGAACGTCATCTGGATGAAGGCAAGATCATCATCGAACCCAGACCCGGTGTGGAGCGGATCAGTGGCGTCAGCGTCGATGTGCTGCTCGGCAACGAGTTTCGGGTATTTCGCGATCACACCGCCCCCTATATCGATTTGAGCGGCCCGAGCAGTGAAATGGCCGACGCCATCGATCGGGTGATGAGCGACGAGATCCACATTCCGGATGGCGAAGCCTTCTATCTGCACCCGGGCCAGCTGGCACTGGCTGTGACTTATGAATCCGTTACCCTGCCTGCGGATATCGTCGGCTGGCTGGATGGTCGCTCTTCGCTGGCGCGCCTTGGTCTCATGGTGCACGTTACCGCACACCGCATCGATCCGGGCTGGTCCGGCCGCATCGTGCTGGAGTTCTACAACGGCGGCAAGCTGCCGCTGGCGCTGCGTCCCAAGATGAAGATCGGCGCGCTGAACTTCGAGATGCTCTCGGGGACTGCGGCACGTCCCTACAACAAACGGGAAAATGCCAAGTACAAGAGCCAGCAGGGCGCCGTTGCGAGCCGTATCAACCAGGATTGAGGTGGCGGCAGATAACATGAAAAGGAGCACTCAGTGCTCCTTTTTTGTATCCGGCTGTCGACAACCATGGGAATGAGGGGTCATCTAAGGAGACACGGCCAGCAACAAAAGATGTTTTGCTGTGCGTTTTATGACCTTGATTAGGTCGTTTTGGGATTTATAAATAGTAAAAAAAGCGTTTTTGTAATTAGAAAGCACATGAAAAAACGCGTTTTAAGCAATGATTGGTTGATTTAATTAATCCTCGACAGGCCGCATGGAACCTGTACCTAAGCTGTACTGATGAAAAATGCTCTTTTTTTTTATGGCTGAAATATTTCATGGGTGGCTATGGCGTTGGCCGCCATCTGGCATAATCCGCCGCAACTCATAAACAGGCTTTTTTTTATGTTTGAAATGTTCAGTGGTTTGGGTTTGTGGTGGTCAATCGGTTTGGTATTGGCCGTTTTTTTTGTGCTGGCCTATGAATTCATCAACGGCTTTCACGATACCGCCAATGCGGTAGCAACGGTGATCTATACCAAGGCAATGCCCGCTCATCTGGCGGTTGTGGCCTCCGGGATCTTCAACTTCTTTGGTGTCATGTTTGGTGGCCTGGGGGTGGCTTACGCCATCGTTCACTTGCTGCCCATCGATCTGCTGCTCGGGATGGATTCCACCCAGGGATTGATCATGGTGTTTTCCTTGCTGTTTTCCGCCATCGTGTGGAACCTGGGTACTTGGTTCTTCGGGATCCCGGCATCCAGCTCCCACACCTTGATTGGCTCCATTCTTGGGGTTGGCGGTGCCTATGCCTGGATCAGCCATAAACCGGTGACCCAGGGGATCAACGTGGGCAAGGCCATCGACATCATGCTCTCCCTTATCATCTCTCCTACCATCGGTTTTATCGTCGCGGCCCTGTTGCTGCTGGCGATGAAGCGTATCTGGACCAGCAACAAGATCCATAAAACGCCGGAAGAGCGTCAATTGGTAGATGGCAAAAAGCACCCGCCATTCTGGGCTCGTCTCACTCTGGTTGCGTCGGCCATGGGGGTGAGCTTTGTACATGGCTCCAACGATGGTCAGAAAGGGATCGGTCTGGTGATGCTGGTGCTCATCTGCATGGCGCCGGCCTACTTCGCACTGGACATGAACAGCCGCGCCTACGATCTGGATCGCACCCAGGATGCCAATCATCGCATCATGGAGATCTATCAGCGTAACCAGGCTGCTTTGGGTGAGGTGATCAATTTCTCGGCGCCGGCAGCCAGCAAGGAAGAGCTGTTGACTCATTGCTCTGCCGACAGTGCCTTGCAGGCGATGGCGACGCTGGATACCCGACTTGACGCCGTGCGTACTTACGATCAACTGAGCCCGAGTGATCGTCGTGAAGTGCGCCGTCTGCTGCTTTGTATCGACGATACTGCTCGCAAGGTCTCCAAACTGCCGTTGCCGGCCAAGGAGCTGACCGATCTGGCCAAGTGGCGCAAGGATCTGACCGCGACCGCCGAATACGCACCGACCTGGGTCATCGTCTCCATCGCGCTGGCGCTCGGTTGTGGCACCATGGTGGGCTGGCGCCGTATCGTTCACACCGTGGGGGAGAAGATTGGTTCCTCTGGCATGACTTACAGCCAGGGCATTGCGGCCCAGATCACCGCAGCCAGCTCCATCGGGGTCGCCAGCTTGACCGGCATGCCGGTATCCACTACGCACATCCTTTCTTCTGCAGTTGCGGGTACCATGGTGGCGAACAAGTCTGGTCTGCAGAGCCAGACCATCAAGACCATCCTGATGGCCTGGGTGCTGACCCTACCGCTGACTATGTTGCTCTCCGGTGGCCTGTTCATTATCAGCAATCATTTGTTTGGTTGAACAGCAACGTAATTTTATAAAAGGGCCTGCGGGTCCTTTTTTCTTGTCCGCAGCTTGAGAGCAGTCGATGCCTTGACCCTCTCAAAAGCGCAGACAGCTTTTCATGGGCTTTGTTGTCAGATTGCTTTTACTTGGCGACAAGAGGGGACTCCTAATTTCCAGGTCTTTCACGATGGTGATAAGGCAAGGGGAAGGAAATCATAGGACAAGACTTGAATGGCCACAGGGGGGTTGTGAGGGGAGAGCAGAGGTGAGTTGGTTAGCGGCGAAAATAGATTGCCTTGTCGGCAGAGGCTGAACGTGCGGCACTGTCTGTTCTGTATGCGTGACGGCCGTATGTAGCGAAGAGTCGTAACTGAAGGGCTAGATGATGTTCCTGTCGAGCCATTTCCGTGTTTGTTATCTCATATCAATTGCCCAAGGTGATGCACTGGTCCATTCATTGAAACTTGCCACTGGTTATCATCCATCATCAGCCATGTTGTTGATTTGGAAGGGGGGCCGAGAACAGAGATGTGTCGATAAGAATCTCTATATATGCCAACAAACTAAATGTTGATGACAATATTTTAAACCCAGACCTGAAACCTCAATACTCTCTAACAAGGCCAGGCAGTAAAGAGTCGGAGGTGATTGGCAAGATGATGAGGGTAATAGTGAAGATCTGACGGATGGGAAAGGGAGCTTGGTCCGAAGGCACGGGCGCAGTAGTACTTGGATGATCAAGTCAAAGCAAGTAGCAGGTACCGTATCCAACAGGAGAAAACTGATATTTGGCTAAAGTTAACTGTGCGACAAATAAAAAGAGCCACTCCTGGGAGTGGCTTTTTGCAAATCAGGCTTGCTGATTAAGCGATTACGGACGACCAGCCGGGCAGGATGCCGCGTTGACGGCAGCGGTGCTGCCACCATGGCGACCTGAGCTGCTGACCTCACTGCGGACCAGCGGCGGGTAATCAACTGGCTCGCGGGCAGGTAGGGCAGGGGCTTCGGCCGGAGTAGCCATCGGCGCAGATGCCTTGCGGGCGCGCGCCAGCAAACCAGCACCGTGCATAACCTGCTTGTTGATGGTCTTAGCAGGTTCCGCTTCTTCCACAGCAACCTCTTTGATTGCGGTGACAACAGGTGCGACAACGTCTTCCACCACAGGAGCCACTGGCTCGGCTACGATAACCGGCTCTGCAACCTCTGCGGTTTCTACAGCCTCAACCACGCTTACGCTCTCGACCTCGGAGGAGGCGGTAACGGCTTCAGGAGCTGCATCTACAACAACTTCGGCAGTTTCTGGTTGAGTGTCAGCAACAGTGGCTTCCACCTTGTTGGCAGCTTCTTCCGCGATGGTTTCAACGACCACATGCTCGGTCAGCGCGGCAGAGGCCTGGAGGGCTGCGGCAACAGCTTCGGCGCTCGGAATGGTGATCACCGGTACTGCAGGCTCTTCCACTTTGACCTGGGCGGCATCGGATTGAGCCGCTGCAGTCATTGTCACTTCGGCCTGCGGCTCTTCATCACGCTGGCTACGAGCCTCTTCGTTGATGCGTTTGCGACGCTGGCCTTCGATGCGTTGGTTGCGCGGAGTGCGGCGGGAACGGCGCTGGCCTTCGGCCTGCTCATCCTGCTCGTGGGCAACATTTGTTTCCACGGCGGCGGTTTGAACGTCCTCAACCGGCAGGGCAGGGGTGTCAGCGGCAGCAACATCGACACGGATCTGCTTGCGCAGTTGACGACGTTCGCGGCGTTCGGCCACTTTCTGCTCTTTTTCCTGACGCGGTTCAGCGGCAACGGCTGCGGTCTCTACGGCGTCAACCAGCACTTCTGCGCGCGGTTCGCGGGGGGCACGAGGCTGGCGGGGGGCACGAGGCTCACGCTGTTCGCGTTCCTGACGCGGCTCGCGAGGTTCACGTTCCATACGCTGTTCAGTGCGTACTTCACGATCCTGACGCGGTTCACGCTCCTTGCGGGGACGACGGTTGCGGTTCTCGCTTCCTTCACGATTGTCACGGCCGGCGTTGTCACGCTTCTCGGACGCATCGGCATTGTTGCGGTTACCGCGGTTGTCATCACGACGACCACGCTGACCACGGCCACGGCCCTCTTCACGCTGGTGACGATGACCCTCTTCCTTGCGCGCCTCACGACCAGCGGCCGCTTTCTCGGCAGGCACTTTCACATCTGCAGGAGCGGGTTCGCTACCAAACAGACCAGCGATCCCTTTGAACAGCTTGCTGAAGAAGCCACTGCTCTGTGCCGGAGTCGCCACGGTCGCGGCCGCTTGCGGCTGGGCAACAGGCGCTGGCGGAGTCGGCTGGGCAAAGCCTTGCAGCAGCGGCTGCTCGCGTTCGATCACCTGAGCCTGTTTGGGCTGATAGACCGGCTTGGCAATTTCGGTTTTCAGCTCGTAGCTGGCCCCTTCCGGGATCTCGCTTTGGCGGATGCGTGTCACTTCATAGTGCGGTGTTTCCAGATGCTGATTCGGAATGATGTAGACGCGAACATCATTACGCTGCTCCAGGCTGGCGATGGAGGAACGTTTTTCGTTCAGCAGATAGGCGGCGACATCGACCGGTACCTGAGCATGCACCTGTTCGGTGTTGTCCTTCATGGCCTCTTCTTCGATGAGACGCAGGATGGACAGAGCCAGCGACTCGTTGTCGCGGATCACGCCCTGGCCCTGGCAACGGGGGCAGATGTGGCTGCTGGACTCGTTGAGGGAGGGACGCAAACGCTGACGAGACATCTCCAGCAGACCGAAACGGGAGATACGGCCCAGCTGGATGCGGGCACGGTCCTGATGCACGGCTTCACGCAGACGATTCTCCACTTCGCGCTGATGGCGAACCGGGGTCATGTCGATAAAGTCGATGACGATAAGGCCACCCAGGTCGCGCAGGCGCAGCTGGCGAGCGATCTCGTCGGCCGCTTCCAGGTTGGTCTGCAGGGCGGTCTCTTCGATATCGCCACCCTTGGTTGCACGGGAGGAGTTGATATCGATGGAAGTCAGTGCTTCAGTTGGATCGATGACGATGCTGCCGCCGGAGGGCAGGCGCACTTCACGCTGGAAGGCAGACTCGATTTGGCTCTCGATCTGGAAGTGGTTGAACAGGGCAACTTCACCCTTGTACAGCTTCACACGATTGAGGAAATCGGGGCGAACCAGCTCGATGTGAGCCTTGGCACGCTCGAAAATCACCGGGTTGTCGATCAGGATCTCGCCCACATCGCGACGCAGGTAGTCACGAATGGCGCGCACAATCACGTTGCTTTCCTGGTGGATCAGCACGGGAGCGGCACGCTGTTGTGAGGCCTTGTGAATGGAATCCCAGTGGTTGAGCAGAACGTTCAGATCCCACTCCAGCTCTTCCGGAGACTTGCCCACACCTGCGGTGCGCACGATGAGGCCCATGCCGTCCGGCACGGTCAGTCCGCTCAGGGCTTCTTTCAGCTCGGTCCGCTCGTCACCCTCGATGCGGCGGGAGATACCACCGGCGCGGGGGTTGTTCGGCATCAGTACCAGGTAGCTACCGGCCAGGCTGATGAAAGTAGTGAGGGCTGCACCCTTGGTACCGCGCTCTTCCTTGTCGATCTGGACGATAACTTCCTGACCTTCACGGACCACTTCTTTGATGTTGGGACGACCCTGATAGGAGTAACCGGAGGGGAAGTAATTGCGGGCGATTTCCTTGAGAGGCAGGAAACCGTGGCGCTCGGCGCCGTAGTCGACAAAAGCAGCTTCGAGACTGGGTTCTACGCGGGTGATCTTGCCCTTGTAAATGTTCGCTTTCTTCTGCTCGTGTCCCGGACTTTCAATATCCAAATCGTAGAGCTGTTGTCCGTCAACCAGCGCTACGCGCAACTCCTCTTCTTGAGTTGCATTGATCAGCATTCTTTTCATTGAGTTCTCATTATTGTGTCATTTTGATTTCCTCCACCTGGGTCCTGCCGGCGCCGGCCTCGGGTCTTCAGCATACTGGGGCAACCTCCCGGTTGGGGTATGCATGAGGCGCAAACTGAGGGCGCTCTGGTCATCACTTCTCGAGAAGGGACGTTACGGATGCCGCAGTGGAGACAAATTAAAGGTGATGTTTGTGTTCTCCATGCGTTGTACCTCGCACCCGGGAACCGACATGTTCTTGTATACACGGTGTTTCGGGATTGGGTGGCATACTTTTTGGCCACTTAGTACAAGGCTTGAACACAATGACAAAACCTTGTTTATTATCCCATTTAAACCTCTTTTATAGCAAGGCGCCATTTTTCAACAAACCATGCAGCCAAGGGGCTCAGGCAGTGTTAAAATCCGCGCCATGACACAGATACATCAACAAGTGCAGCTGCTCACCATCGAAGCTGAGCATGACGGGCAGCGCATCGACAATTTTCTCAAGACTCAGCTAAAGGGCGTCCCCAAGAGCCTGATCTATCGCATCCTTCGCAAAGGCGAAGTGCGGGTAAACAAAAAGCGCATCAAACCGGAGTACAAACTCTGCGCGGGCGACGAAGTGCGGGTGCCCCCCGTGCGTGTGGCCGAAAAAAATGAGCTGCCCTCGGCCAACCTTGGGGTTATCCAGCGCCTCGAGAGTCAGATCCTGTTTGAAGACGATGCCATGATCGTACTGAACAAGCCTTCCGGTATGGCGGTGCATGGCGGCAGTGGCCTCAGTTTCGGCGTGATTGAAGGGCTGCGCGCGCTGCGCCCCGAAGCCCGTTTCCTCGAGCTGGTGCATCGTCTCGATCGCGATACCTCAGGTGTGCTCCTGGTCGCCAAGAAGCGCAGTGCCCTGCGCAGTCTGCACGAACAGCTGCGGGTCAAGACCATGCGCAAACAGTATCTGGCGCTGGTACGTGGCCAGTGGCAGTCACATGTCAGGGTGGTGAATGCGCCGCTGCGCAAAAATGAGTTGCAATCTGGCGAGCGGGTGGTGCGGGTCAGTGCCGATGGCAAGCCGTCGGAAACCCGTTTTCGGATCGTGCGTCAATTCGCCGAGGCGACCCTGGTCGAGTGCAGTCCGATCACCGGTCGTACCCACCAGATCCGTGTCCATACCCTGCATGCCGGTCACCCGATCGCCTGTGATGATAAGTATGGAGAAGCCGCGTTTGACGAGAAAATGCGCAGCCAAGGGCTGAAACGACTCTTTTTGCATGCCTGGAAGCTGACCTTTACCCATCCGGCCGATGGCCGCGAGATGCAAGTCGAGGCGCCGCTTTCCCCCGAGCTCGACACCTTCCTGAACGGGTTGCCTCGCTGATGCCAATATCCGGCGCGCTCTTTTCGAGTCGTTGCTGATCAAAAAACGGGAGCCTGGGCTCCCGTTTTATTTTGTGGCATTTTATGCCGAGTCATGAGGTCAGGGGAGAGCAAGACCGTGACGCTCTAGCAGCTCGATCAGGCCGATCAGCGGCAGGCCGATCAGCGCATTGGGATCGCGTCCCTCCAGCCCTTTGAACAGCACTATTCCCATTCCTTCGCACTTGAAGCTGCCGGCGCAGTCGAGTGGCATCTCGGCCTCCACATAACGCCGGATGGCATCCTCGCCCAGAGTACGAAAATGGACGGTAAAGGGCTCTACCAATTGTTCGGCACGACCGGAAACGGCATCCAGTACGCAGAGTCCGGTGTAGAAGGTAACACTGCGTCCCTGCGCCGCCATCAGTTGGGCAACGGCGCTGTCAACTGTAGCCGGTTTACCGAGGATACGACCATCGCATACACACACCTGATCAGAACCGATGATCAAGCCATGATCAACTCGATTGGCGATGGCTGCGGCCTTGGCGTGGGCAAGGCGAGCCACCAGCGCCTCGGCGGTTTCACCGGGCTGGGGGGATTCATCCACCTCGGGGGCTGCGCATTCGAAGGGGAGGCCAAGCTTCTCCAGCAAGGCTTTGCGGTAACGAGAAGTTGAGGCGAGGATCAGATTCTGTGGCATAATTCAGGTACCGATGAGAACGAGTACCGGCATTCTAGGGACTTGTGAGGTTAAAATCATCGGCGGTAAGGACTTTTTCCTTTGACTATCAGTTGTTAGACCTATATTATTCGCGCCCTATGCAAAAGGTGAAGTTGCCCGTTAAGGTTGATCCAGTCCGTAGTGCCTCGAAGCTGCTCGATTATGTCGGGATGGTGGAAAAGTCGCAGATGCCCAGGCTGGAGGAATCAACCGCTGGCTTGCAGAGTGATATCGAGGTATCACTGCACTTTGGCAAAGATGTCCAGAAGTTGACCGTTATGAAAGGCACTGCCCATGCCAAGGTTGACCTGGTTTGCCAACGCTGCGGAGAGATTTTCGAACATCTCTGTGAAGCTGAATTTATCTACACTCCGCTGTTCGAAAGAACAAACGAGGAAGAACTGCCGGAAGCTTATGAGCCCATTGAGTTGGACGAAAACGGCGAGATAGATCTTCATCAAATCCTGGAGGATGAACTCATCCTCTCGTTGCCTCAAGTGGCCATGCATTCTCTGGATGCGTGCCCGCGAGGCAACATGGAGATGACCTGGGGTGAAATCGAACCTGCTGATGAGCGGCCGAATCCCTTTGCAGTTCTTGAAGAGCTTAAACGTAAGTGAATTTAGGAGTTAGCCTACAATGGCCGTACAACAGAACCGTAAAACCCGTGCCAAGCGTGGCATGCGTCGTTCCCACGATGCGCTGACCACCGCTGCCCTGACTGTTGATCAGACCAGTGGCGAAACCCATCGTCGTCACCACGTGACTGCCGATGGTTTCTACCGCGGTAAAAAGGTAATCGCTTAAGGATTGCCTTTGTCTACGCAAACTGTCGCGCTAGACATCATGGGGGGAGATATTGGCCCCTCGGAAACAGTGCCTGCCGCCGTGCAGGCACTGTCTCTTTTACCCCAACTAAAACTTATTCTGGTCGGTGAGCAACACCAGACCTCCTCACTGCTGCAGCAACATGGCTTGCTCAATCACCCCCGCGTTCGTTTCGTGCATGCCTCCCAGGTCGTGGGAATGGGCGACAAGCCGATCGTGGCGCTGCGTACCCTGAAAGACTCCTCCATGCGGGTAGTGCTCAACTTGGTGAAATCCGGCGAAGCCGATGCCTGCGTCAGTGCCGGCAATACCGGTGCCCTGATGGCCATGGCCAAGTGCGTGCTCAAATCCCTGCCCGGCGTCGACCGTCCAGCTCTTATCAAGGCGCTGCCCACCTTGAGTGGCAAACGTACCGTGATGCTGGATCTGGGGGCCAACGTCAGTTGCGATGCCGATACCTTGCTGCAATTCGCGGTGATGGGGTCTGTGGTGGCTGAGAAGGTCGAGGGCATTGCTGACCCCCGGGTTGCCTTGCTCAATATTGGCGAGGAGGAGATCAAGGGGAACGATCTGGTACGCCACAGCGCCGAGTTGCTTCGTCAGTGCTCCGCCCTCAACTATGTTGGCTTTGTCGAGGGAGATCGCATCTTCAGCGGCGATAGCGACGTCATTGTATGCGACGGGTTTGTCGGCAATGTTGCCCTCAAAACGGCGGAAGGGGTAGTGAGGATGATGGCCGAACTGGCCGGATATCCCCGCAAGAAGCGTACTTTTCTTGGCCGGATCGCAGGATTTCTGTTCAAACGGCGTTTTTCTTACCTGAACCCCGACCAGTATAACGGCGCAAGTCTGTTAGGATTGCGCGGCATTGTGGTAAAAAGTCATGGGCGGGCCGAACGACGCGCCCTGTGTAATGCGATCCTGCTGGCCGCACAAGAGGCCAAACATCAACTCCCACTGCAAATAGCAGATCGCCTTGAAGCTGTCTTCTCCGACAGGGACCTATAAGAACTCTATGCATAGCAAAATTTTGGGTACTGGCAGCTATCTGCCGCACTCAGTACGTACCAACGCCGACCTCGAACAGATGGTAGAGACCAGTGACGAATGGATTGTGGAGCGAACTGGGATCCGTGAACGCCGTATTGCCGGTGCCGATGAAACCGTTGCAACCCTGTCTCACCAAGCAGCCCTGCGCGCACTGGAGGCCGCGGGCCTGACGGCCGCCGATCTCGACATGATAGTGCTGGCCACCACCAGCGCCGAAAACGCCTTTCCGGCCGCCGCCTGTGAACTGCAGGGGCTGCTCGGGGTGCAAGGGATCCCGGCCTTCGACGTGGCGGCCGCCTGCGCCGGCTTTACCTACGCGCTTTCCATTGCCGATCAGTTCGTCAAATCCGGTGCCGCCCGCTACGTGCTGGTCGTCGGCGCCGATGTGCTGTCGCGCATGTGCGATCCCGGGGATCGTGGCACCATCATCCTGTTCGGGGATGGGGCAGGGGCCGTGGTGATCGGTGCGAGCGACACCCCCGGCATCCTCTCCACCCATCTGCATGCGGATGGCCGTTACGGCGAGCTGCTCAAGCTGCCGCAGCCCCGTCGCGGCATGCCGGGGGCCGAGCTCGAAGCCTACATGTACATGAAGGGCAATGATGTCTTCAAAGTCGCGGTCACCCGTCTGAGCGAGATCGTCACCGAAACCCTGGCCGCCGCCGGCACCGAGCCGAGCGAGCTGGACTGGCTGGTGCCCCATCAGGCCAACTTCCGCATCATCAGCGCCACCGCCAAGAAACTTGGCATGGGGCTGGACAAGGTGGTGCTGACCCTCGACAAACACGGCAACACCTCTGCCGCCTCCGTGCCCATCGCCTTTGATGAAGGGGTGCGTGACGGCCGGATCAAACCGGGCCAGCTGGTCTTGCTGGAAGCCTTCGGCGGCGGTTTTGCCTGGGGCTCGGCGCTGGTTCGCCTCTGATCGTCAGCGGGATGGGACGAGCGTCTCATCCTGCCGTTCTCATTTTTCTCTTATTTAAAGGAATCAATGATGACCCAATTTGCCATTGCCTTCCCGGGACAGGGCTCCCAAACCGTCGGCATGCTGGCCGAGCTGGCCGAACAACATGCCGTGATCAAGGAGACCTTCGCCGAGGCGAGCCAGGTGCTGGGTTATGACCTGTTTGCCCTGGTCATGGAAGGTCCGGCCGAAGAGCTGAACAAGACTTGGCGTACCCAGCCTGCACTGCTGACCGCTTCTGTCGCGCTGTGGCGCCTGTGGCAACAGCAGGGTGGAGCGACCCCCGCCGTGATGGCAGGCCACAGTCTGGGTGAGTATTCCGCCCTGGTCTGCAGCGGCGCGCTGGCCTTTACCGATGCGGTCAAACTGGTTGAGCTGCGTGGTCTGGCCATGCAGGAAGCCGTGCCGGAAGGCACCGGTGCCATGGCCGCCATCATCGGCCTGGACAACGACGCCATCGCCGCCAACTGCGAGAAGGCGGCTGAAGGGCAGGTGGTCTCTCCGGTCAACTTCAACTCCCCGGGCCAGGTGGTCATCGCCGGTCACAAAGAGGCCGTCGAGCGCGCCAACGTGCTGATGAAAGAGTCCGGTGCCAAGCGTGCGCTGCCGCTGCCGGTCTCTGTGCCCTCCCACTGCGCGCTGATGAAACCTGCCGCCGAAAAACTGGCAGCTGCGCTGGACGGGATCGAGATCAAGGTTCCTGCCATCGCCGTCATCAATAATGTCGACGTATCCTGTGAGCAGGATCCGGCCGCCATCAAGCAGGCATTGGTGCGTCAGTTGTTCAGCCCGGTTCGTTGGACCGAGACTGTCGAGCGGATGGCCAACGAGGGAGTCATCCTCGAGATCGAAATGGGACCGGGCAAGGTACTGACCGGGCTCGCCAAGCGCATCGACAAGCGCGTGGAAGGTATTCATGCCAACGATGCCGCCTCTTTCGAGCAGGCGCTGGCCCAGATCAAGTAAACAGGAGCAATGAATGAGCTTTACCGATAAGGTTGTGTTGGTGACCGGTGCCAGTCGTGGCATCGGCCGTGCGATTGCTGAAACTTTTGCTGCCCGTGGCGCCAAGGTAGTCGGCACTGCGACCAGCGAGAGCGGCGCCGAGGCAATCAGCGCCTATCTGGGTGAACAGGGTTGCGGCATGGCGCTGAACGTGACCAGCCAGGAATCCATCGAAGCCGTCTTCGCCGCCATCAAGGCGCGTTTTGGCGACATCGACATCCTGATCAACAACGCCGGGATCACCCGTGACAACCTGCTGATGCGGATGAAGGATGATGAGTGGAACGAGATCATCGACACCAACCTCACCTCCCTGTACCGTCTGAGCAAGCCGGTGCTGCGCGCCATGATGAAGAAGCGCAATGGCCGCATCATCAGCATCGGTTCCGTGGTCGGCACCATGGGCAACGCCGGTCAGGTCAACTACGCGGCCGCCAAGGCGGGCCTGGTGGGGTTCACCAAGTCGCTGGCCCGTGAAGTGGCCTCCCGCGGCATTACCGTGAACGCGGTTGCCCCCGGTTTCATCGAGACCGATATGACCAAGGCGCTCAATGAAGAGCAGCGTGCCGGCATCATGAGCCAGGTACCTGCCGCTCGTCTGGGCGATCCAAAAGAAATTGCCGCTGCTGTGGTATTCTTGGCATCGGATGATGCCGCCTACATCACTGGCGAAACCCTGCATGTTAATGGCGGGATGTACATGGTGTAATCAATTTGTCGTGAGATCTGTTCAAATTTGCGATAGTACGCCGAAGTTTGGCGAATTTCGTGGTTTGACCAGCGGCAAGCTACTTGCAAACTCACGGCAATTGAATAAACTACCCCAACCAGACGCAATAGCGTATTTTTAAAGGAAAATTCAGGTCATGAGCAACATCGAAGAACGCGTAAAGAAAATCATCATCGAACAACTGGGTGTTAAAGAGGAAGACGTTAAGAACGCTGCCTCCTTCGTCGACGACCTGGGCGCTGACTCTTTGGATACCGTTGAACTGGTAATGGCGCTGGAAGAAGAATTCGATACCGAAATTCCTGATGAAGAAGCCGAGAAGATCACCACTGTTCAAGCGGCTATCGACTACATCACCGCTAATCAGGAATAATTTCCTGTTCTGAAGGAAGCGGCCCAAGGGCCGCTTCTTTTATATTTGTTCCCTTTCAAAATACCTCTCGGAGACTACCTCAGTGTCAAAACGCAGAGTCGTGGTGACCGGCTTGGGGATGCTTTCCCCGGTGGGCAACACTGCTGAATCCAGCTGGCAAGCCCTGCTCAACGGGCAGAGCGGCATTTCCCCCATCGAACACTTTGATGCCAGCGAGTTTGCAACCCGTTTCGCCGGCCAAGTCAAAGATTTTGATCCCGAGCAGTACGGTATCAACCGTAAAGAAGCTCGCAAGATGGATCTCTTCATTCAATACGGCGTGGCCGCCGGTATCCAGGCACTGGATGATTCTGGCCTTGTTATCAACGAAGAGAATGCCGAGCGTGTCGGTGTGGCCATCGGCTCCGGCATCGGTGGCCTGGGTCTGATCGAACAGAACCACAGCAGCCTGGTCAACGGTGGCCCCCGCAAGCTGAGCCCCTTCTTCGTGCCGTCTACCATCATCAATATGGTGTCCGGTCATCTCTCTATCATGAAAGGCATGCAGGGCCCCAACATCGCCGTGACCACTGCCTGTACCACGGGCACTCATGCCATCGGCATGGCCGGTCGGATGATCGCCTATGGCGATGCGGACGTAATGGTCGCCGGTGGTGCCGAGAAGGCTTCCACCCCGATGGGGATGGGCGGCTTTGCCGCAGCCAAGGCACTCTCCAACCGCAACGACGAACCGCAGAAGGCGAGCCGTCCATGGGACAAGGATCGCGATGGTTTCGTGCTGGGTGACGGTGCCGGTGTACTGGTGCTGGAAGAGTACGAACATGCCAAGGCCCGTGGTGCCAAGATCTATGGCGAGCTGGTTGGCTTTGGCATGAGTGGCGATGCCTATCACATGACAGCGCCTCCCGCCGATGGCAATGGTGGTGCTCGCGCCATGAAGAACGCCATCAAGGATGCCGGGATCGCGCCCGAGCAGATCGGTTACATCAACGCGCACGGCACCTCCACTCCGCTGGGCGATGTTGCCGAACTGCGTGGCATGAAAGAGGTATTTGGCGAGCATGCCAAGTCCCTGATGATCAGCTCCACCAAGTCCATGACCGGTCACCTGTTGGGTGCTGCGGGCGCCATTGAGGCCATCATTACCGTTCTGGCCCTGCGCGATCAGATCGCGCCGCCGACCATCAACCTGGATAACCCGGATGAGGAGTGTGACCTGGATCTGGTTCCTCACGTGGCCAAGCCGGGGAACTTCGAATACGCCCTCTCCAACTCCTTCGGTTTTGGCGGTACTAATGGTTCACTGATCTTCAAACGCGTATAATTTGCCGAAGGGCAATGACAGGGGCCCGATACTGCCGGTATCGGGCCTTTTTTATCGGAGGGATCCCTTGCTTATCAATGGAATGAATGTCGATGCCATCTCGGCCAAGGATCGCGGTCTTGCCTATGGAGATGGCCATTTCACTACCATGGCGGTCAGGAATGGTCGAGTGCTGGAGTGGCCTGCCCATCTGGCCAGGCTGCAGCAGGCTAACCTCCGTCTGGGGATCACAGACCCGGATTGGGAGCTGCTGGCAGAGGAACTTGATTCGCTCGTGGCCGAACAAGCAGAGTGTGTGGCCAAAGTTGTCCTGACACGTGGCGAAGGTGGACGTGGTTATGATGGCAGTGACTGCCGGCATCCCACCCGGATCCTCTCCCTTGCGCCTTTCCCGCAACATTACAGCGAATGGCAACAAAGCGGGATCGAGATGCTGGTATGCCGGCAGCGGATTGGCGATGCTCCCATGCTGGCAGGTCTCAAGACCTTGAATAGACTGGAACAAGTGTTGCTTAAAAGCGAACTAGTCAGTCGCGGTGCAGTCGAAGGAGTAGTGCTGAACAGCAGGGATTGTCTGGTGGAAGGGGTCAGTGCCAATCTGTTTTGGCGTCGGGGCAAGACGGTGTTCACGCCCGATCTGGCCCGTGGCGGTGTCGATGGCATCATGCGGCGCAAGATCATGATGATGTTGAAACAGATGAGTATTGAGTTGCGTGTGGTAGAGGCTCCGCTGGAGTCACTGCGACAAGCGGAAGAAGTGTGGCTCACCAACACCCTGATGGGTGTGGTGCCGGTCAACGGCATTGAAGCGTTTCGCTACCCCGCAGCAGTATTGAGTCGTCGTTTACAGGAGCGTTTGGTCATTGAAGTTTAATCGGCTTTACACCCTGCTCGCGGGGGCGGCCCTGACAGTGGCCGCCGCCGGGGGTTATGTGCATTACAAGTGGCAACAAGTGGAGACCCTTACCAACAAGGGGCCGACCCGGCTCTTTACGGTGGAGAAAGGGGCCCATGCCGCTCGTCTGATCGCCGAATTGGGGGAGGGGGAAACCAGCCCCTGGGCGGTGCGGCTCTGGTTGCGGGGTCATCCCGAACTGGTCGCGATCAAATCAGGCACCTATGAAATCAAGGAGGGAGCCCCGCTCAAGGAGACGCTCTCCCTGTTTGCCTCGGGCAAGGAGTTTCATTTCAGTCTGACCTTTGTCGAAGGCTCCCGTTTCGAGGACTGGCAAAAGCAGCTCTCTAGCGCCCCTTATCTGGAGCGCCTGACGGTGGAGCAATCCGAGGACGAACTGGCCCGCGAGCTTGGCATTGAAAATGGCAAGCTCGAAGGGTGGTTCCTGCCGGAAACCTATGCCTATACCACCCATGCCAGCGATCTCTCCATCTTGCGGCGGGCGCATCAGGATATGGAAGCCTTCCTGCAGCAGAGCTGGGAAAAACGTCAGGCCAACCTGCCCTACAAGACCCCTTATGAAGCGCTGATCATGGCCTCCATCATCGAGAAGGAGACCGGCAAACCAGAGGAGCGAGCACAAATTGCCTCTGTCTTCGTCAACCGGTTGCGTCTTGGCATGAAGCTGCAGACCGATCCCACCGTGATCTACGGGGTGAAGGATCGCTACGATGGCAATATCCGCCGCAGCGATCTGACCGACAAGAACCCGTACAACACTTATGTGATCGACGGCTTGCCGCCCACCCCCATCGCCATGCCTGGCAAGGCCTCCATTGAGGCAGCCCTTAATCCCAAGTCGACCGATTATCTCTATTTTGTCGCCAAAGGGGGCGGTGCCCACCATTTTTCCAAGACCCTCGATGAACACAATCGGGCGGTTCGTGAATACATATTGAAGAAGTCCTAATGTCTAAATTTATCGTGATCGAAGGATTGGAAGGGGCAGGGAAGAGCTCCGCGGTGCGTTATGTCACCGATTATCTGCATAACCATGGCATCGACCGCATCGAGTGCACCCGCGAACCGGGTGGCACGCCGCTGGCCGAGCGGATGCGCAGCATCGTCAAGGAGGTGCACGACGAGCGGCTCACCATCGAGGCCGAGCTGCTGTTGATGTATGCCTCCCGGGTACAACTGGTGGAAACCCGCATCAAGCCGGCGCTGGCCGAGGGGATCTGGGTAGTGGGGGATCGCCACGATCTCTCCTCCCAGGCCTATCAGGGGGGCGGCCGCGGCATCGACGCCCACTTGATTGGTGCCATCAAGCAGGCGGTGCTCGGTGACTTCAAACCGGATCTGACTCTCTATCTCGATATCGATCCTGCCGTTGGTTTACAGCGGGCCCGTCATCGCGGTGAGCTGGATCGCATCGAGCTCGAACAGCTCTGTTTTTTTGAACGTACCCGCCACCGTTACCTTGAGCTCGCGGCCAAAGATGATTCCATTGTGGTGATCGATGCAGAGCAGATTCCGGATCAGGTAAAAGCCGCCATCGAAAGCGCGCTGGATACGCATTTATGTATCCCTGGTTGATCCCCGACTGGCAGGCCCTGAGCCAGACAGCCGCCAGTGGGCGGCTGGGCCATGCCTGGTTGTTGCTGGGCGATCCCGGTCTTGGCAAGGAGCAGCTGGCGGAACGCCTGGCCCGCCTTCACCTCTGTCAGCAACCGGATCGGGGAGAGCCCTGCGGTCATTGTCACTCTTGCCAACTGTTTGACAAGGGCAATCACCCGGATCTGGGTCAGCTATCCCGTGAGGGGAAAACCATCGGGGTCGAGGCCATTCGCGATATTTGCAACCGGCTGCAGGGGTCTGCCCAGCTGGGGCGTGGCAAGGTGGTGATCATTCCCGATGCGGAGCGAATGACGGAATCGGCGGCCAATGCTCTGCTGAAGACGCTGGAAGAACCGGCTGGCGACAGCTTGCTGCTGCTGATCGCCTCCCAGGTTTCCCGCCTGCTGCCCACAATTCTCAGCCGTTGCCACAAACATGTCTGCCAGTTGCCGGCGGAAGGGGAGACCTTGTCCTGGCTCGCCGAGCAAGGTCATCAGGCCACCCAGGCTCAGGTGCGGATCTGTCAGGGGGCACCGTTGCGGGTACTCGACTATATCGAGCAGCAACAGGATGGCGCCCGTCGCGAATTGTTGGAGCACTTCGTGGCCCTCGGCAAGGCGCCGAGCAAGGCAACCGTACTCTGCTCACAACTGGGTCAGGAGACACAGGTCCGCTTGCACTGGTTGCAACTCTTTTTATGTGATGCTCTAAAAATCCAGGCTGGCTGTGGCCATCATCAATTGGCGATGCCGGATCTGGCGGCGCTCAGTGGACAGCTGGCCGAGCAACACTCCAGCGAAAAACTGCTCGACGCGGAGCAGCAGCTGGTCGCCCTCAAGGCTGTTTGTCAGCCGGGACAGCTTTCCAATCCCACCATCCATCTGATGAACTGGCTCAGCCGCTGGTTATAGATCTGAAAAGAAAGGTTGTTTATGTTACTCGTTGATTCCCACTGTCATCTTGACCGCCTCAGCTATGGCAGCAAGCAAACCGATATGGCAGATGTCCTGGCCAAGGCGGCGAAGCTGGATGTGGGATATTTTTTGTGTGTGAGCGTCACCCAGGCGCAGTTTCCAACCATGATGGCAGCGATTGCGCCTTATCCCCAGGTGTTTGCGTCCTGTGGGGTGCATCCGCTTAATCAAGAGCCGGGTGTCGATGCCGATCTCCTGCTGCGCCAAGCCGCCGATCCCCGTGTCGTTGCCATCGGTGAAACCGGGCTCGATTATTTTTATTCGCCGGAAAACAAGGCGGTGCAGCAAGCTTCGTTCCGTGAACATATCCGGGTAGCGCGCGCCCTGAACAAGCCACTCATCATCCATACCCGTGATGCCCAGAAAGATACGCTGCAGATCATGCGTGAAGAGGGGGCTGATCAGGTGGGCGGCGTGCTGCATTGTTTCACCGAATCCCTGGAAATGGCCGAGGCCGCCATGGCGATGGGGTTTTATATCTCCATATCGGGTATTGCGACCTTCAAGAATGCATCTGCCTTGCAAGCCGTGGTCAAGGCGCTGCCTCTGGAGCGACTGCTGGTCGAAACGGACTCACCCTATCTTGCCCCCGTGCCCCATCGGGGGAGGGAGAACGAACCCGCGTTTGTACGAGATGTTGCCCAGTTTATTGCAGATCTCCGTCAGATCCCCCTGGCCAAATTGGCAGAAGCCACTAGCCGGAATTTCTTCGAATTGTTCAAACTAGCCAAACCTTAGTCACAAAATGCCCCGCAAAAGCGGGGCATTTTCTTTAAAAATCAGACTCATGGTATTCACATTTTCCATGTTCCCCATACGCTATCTCTCACAAAAGATATTTCTTCATGCCAATGTTGCTGCTAAACGAGTTAACGAGTGTCTTAAAAAATAAAGGATTGTCCTCGGTGTTTACTTTATGAAATGAAGCCTCTTAAGTATCGATAATATTCATTATCGATACTTGAAGGATCTTGAAGATCCTGTAAGATCTTTCGAAACTTCACATAGAATCATAGTGTTACGTGGCTTACCCTACTTTTTCAAACCCCGCACATCAGTCACTGCAAACCGTCTTTGATGCCCAGCTAAATAGCCGGGCCAGGCGATTTCTACGCAGTGCCAAGGCTGATTCCACACTCAATGCCTATCAGGCGGATACCCGCATCTTCGTATTCTGGTGCCAGTTGCATGGGCTTGATCCACTGCAAACAACCCATCACGACATCATGAACTTTCTGGCGGATCAGGCCGATGGGGTATTAGCCGACTGGGTATGGCTGGATAAGGAAGAGGGCAAGGGGGAGCTACGTAATGGCGAGCCGCGCAAGCCGGCTACTCTGGTGAGACGACTGGCTGGGATCCGCTACGCCTTCAAGCAAAAAGGCATTCACCCCATGCCAACCGAACATCCCGAAATCAAGGAGATGATGCGCGGCATAGTGCGGCTCGGTGACAACCGAAAGCGCAAAACTGGTGCCCTGACACTACAACCTCTGGCCAGAGTGCTGAGCGGGATCGATACCTCAACCTTGGCGGGCCTTCGTGACCATACCTTGTTGCTGCTGATGTTCAGTGGCGCATTGCGCCGATCGGAAGCGGCACGAATTGAAGTCTGCGACCTGGATTTTGTGGGGCAGGGGATAAGGCTTCGTCTCAAACCCAGCAAACATCAGCTGCACGAAACCGAAATAGCTTTGGTGCCTGGCAAGCAATATTGTCCGGTTCAGGGACTACAGCGCTGGTTGGAAAAAAGCCGTATCAAGGAGGGGGCACTGTTTCGCCGGATGAACCGTTGGGGGCAACTCACGGAGGAACCGCTCGGTCCGCAAGGCATCAACCTGATGATCAAGCGTCGTACTGGCCAGGCCATTGATGATCTCTATGTCAGTGGTCACAGTTTGCGCCGAGGCTTTATTACCTCGGCGGTGACCGCAGGCAAACCCATGAACAAGATCATCGAAGTGACTCGCCACAAAGACATGCGTACCTTGCAGGAGTACTTCGACGATGCAAACAAGTTCTCCGACCATGCGCTTGATGGATTGCTGTAATCATTACCGCGTCACTCACAATTTTATGTTAAATGATATCTCTTTGATCTGGTGGTATATTTATCGCGCTTATACAAGGCCCCCATTTCGAACGGGGGAGCGGGGAGTTTCTCTTGTCCATACCTTGTCGGTATTGAAGGTGAGAGATAACAAGGTTGGTAATTAAAGTTTGTAGCACTTATGAGTCAGGAAACGAAAGAGAATTCGGCCCTCGATAATGCAGAGCGTCAGCGCCAACATGTGAAGCGCAAACAGGAAACCCATACCCGTCTGCAGTGTTGGATCAGCAATCGCCATGCCGCACGTTTGCATGAATTGGGTATTCATCTTGAAGACAGTCAGGCTTCCCTGATAGAGCAGGCGATCGATCTGCTTTATCAGCATGAGATCTTGTCATCGCCATCCCCGGTCAAGGAAACCTTGCTCGAACCTGTCGAGTAGCTGGGAAGGGGAAACATCAGATATAAAAAAAGCCAGGTACCAATTCCTTGTACCTGGCATAGGGGAATTGGCTCCTTGCAGAGCCGTGCGCTAACTGGTGTTCGGATTGCCTTAAGCTTAGACAATGAACCCGGCTTTTCAAGATCCGACGAAAAGTTCAACCGAAGTGTGGGTTTTCCAGACTCGAACAGAGGCGGAGCCCAACCCTTTCTAACCTGTGGTCATTCGGCAAACAGATTGGTATCTCGCACCAGCTCGCGGGGCAGGGCATTCTTGACCCGGCTGCCGACCCATTTCCCCATCCCCAGGGTATGTCCCTGGTAACGTACGATCACCTCGCCGGCGCCAGCCTCCTGCTCGGGCCAGACATCCCGTCCCATCATGAACTCCCGTGCATTTGTACTGTCGAGCTCGACAAATCCCCGGGTTGCCAGGTCACCATGGGCCAGGGCCCACTCGTGAGTGAGGCGATAGCCTTTTTTGAAGGTCTCTGCCAATTTGAAGCCAATGCGATCGAAGCGCAGCTTGCCCTGAACCTGTTCGAACAGCGCGGGGAAGCACCATATCTCGTCATTGCGGCCAAATAACTGTCCCTGCAGCGCCACCCCAAACGTGGCTGCGATGTCGCGCGCCATGGGATCTGCCTCCTTGGCCGGCAGCGGCGAGAAGGGGAATTTGCCGAGTTTGCCCGGCTTGAACATGGTGTTGGGCACTGAGTGGTGCTTGCGCAATCTGGCGACGAAAAAACCTTCACTGTCGAAGATTTGGGGCCAAACGTGCAGGTATCCTTCCGCTGTGCATGCCTGCTCGGCCCCGGGGAAGAGGCTAGCCAGCGAGTCAAAGCTCAAGGCATCGCCAAACTTGTCCAGCAGGGATTGGCAGATGGCCTGGTTCTCCTGTTGGCTCAATGTGCAGGTGGAGTAAACCAGCACACCGCCGGGCTTGAGGGCATGGAAGGCGCTCTCCAGCAAGCCGGCTTGCACCGCCGCGATCTCCTCGATGCTCTCCAGGCTCCAGTTGCGCAGGGCATCCTCGTCTTTGCGCACCGTCCCTTCGCCGGAGCAGGGGGCATCGAGCAAAATGGCGTCGAAGGTCTCCGGCAACCATTGGCCAAATACCTTGGCATCGAAATGGGTCATGCCCACATTGGTGACGCCGCAGCGCTGGATATTGGCACTCAATACTTTGAGTCGACTGCTGGAGTACTCATTGGCAACCAGCATCCCCTGGTTGTTCATCAGCGCGGCGATCTGGGTGGTCTTGGAGCCGGGGGCGGCGGCAGCATCGAGCAACATGCCGTCGGTTTTGATCTTGTCGCTGGCAAAAAGCGCCGTCACCGGCAACATGGAGCTCGCCTCCTGGATATAGAAGAGACCGCTCAGATGTTCCGCCGTGTTGCCAAGAGGGACGGTTTCATCGGCCCGGGTCAGCCAGAAACCGGTGTCACACCAGGGCACGGCATCGAGTTGCCAGCCAAGGGGGGCCATTTTGGCCACAAAGTCAGACACGGAGATCTTCAGGGTATTGACCCGGATACTGCGCCGTAGCGGCCGCCGACAGCTGGCTACGAACTCCTCCATGGCGAGGTGAGCCGGCATGATGGCCGCGATATGACATAAAAAATGATCGGGAAGGTAGGTATTGTCGTGCACGGCGCCGTCTCGTCAGACCTGAAAAAGGGGCGCATTTTACCACATGCCCAGTGAAATCCTGAACGCTGGTGCCGGGAAAAATAACAAGCCCGGCGCAGAGCCGGGCTTGTGGTCAAGGTTTGTGGTTAAAAAGAGGAGGCGCTCAGGGTTGGATCCTGGGGCTCCACTCCAGCCACTCTTTTTCCGCCTTGGCATAGAGCGGATAGCGGTGGCCTGCCTTGACGGTCGGCCCCATGTCCCGCTCCGGGGTGTTGAAGGCAATACCACCGGCCAGCAGGCTCTGCACCGTTTCCACCTCTATGGTGCCGCCGGTCAGACCGATGTCAGCCTTGACGCCGGAGACGTTCCAGAAGCGGGAGTGGGCTCGTACCAAATGGGCATACTCCTTGTTGACGTTCACATCGATCAGCACCTCGCTGCCATCACGGGCCAGAGCGACCCTGGTCACGCTACCGACCACCATCTTGCGAAACAGCAGGGGACTGCCGACGCTCAAGCCATTGACTGACGGGCTTTTGAGGGTCAAGGCCAGCCCCACGGGATCAGTCTGACTCAGCGGGAAACGTTCTTTACCTGCCCCTTTGCCGGGCAAGGCCTCCACGAAGGCGCCCTTGATCAGGGTATCGAGATGATTCACCCCGCCCAGACCCAGCTTGGCCTGTACCAGAGTGAAACGAGCCCCGGATTGCAGGAAGCGTTCGGCATACTGACCATCCAGTTGCGCCTTGAAGATCACCTGACCCAGCGCAGGTTCCAGTTCGATCTGTTCAATCTTGCCGATCTCGACACCGCGATAGCGGATCGGGCTGCCCACCCCAAGGCCAGGATTGCTCTCGGCAACCAGGGTGAGTGGCCGCACCCTCGCGGTGGCCTGCTCCTTGCTGTCAAACAACTGATGACTGCTGCGACCTGTGCCCAGCAGATCGAACTCGATGGCACCGCGCAGCAGGGTCGCGAGATTACCGACCTTCACCTTGACGCCATCGACCCCGACCCTGGCATCGACCGCTGCCTTTTTCCAAAATTGCGGCTGCTTCGCCAGCAGGGGCGCATAGACACCGTCGATCTCGAGCGCTATTTCGACTCCTTCGTTGATGGCCCGCAACTGTGTGACCTTGCCTGCTGCCAGCCCCAGATAGTGCACGGGCGTGCCGATGCCGATGCCATCTGCCTGGGCGGCCTTGAGCAACCAGCGCTGCGGCTTGGCATCCTGGCTGCCGAGCAGTGCCAGCTCCCGGCTGGGATAGAGGCGGTTGATCCGCTCGCCACTGGCAGCCTGCACCAGCTTGATGCCGCCGCTGAGCCAGGCACTGGCCGGACTGGTTTCGACCTTGATGCCACTCAAGTCAGCAGCGATCTGCAACGGCGCCGCCCGGTAGAAGCGGGCGCGAGCCAGCAGGTGCTGGTGCTCGGGCTGGATCATCAGCTCGACGCTGGCATTGCCTTGCTTGTCGAGGATGAGCTGGTTGATGCGGCCCACCTGCAATCCCTTGTACCAGATAGGCGCATCCTGATTGAGCCCGGCCAGATCCTCGGCCTGCAGGCTGATGCGGGTCCCCGTCTGGGGGGCTCGGTCGGTGAGCGTCATCTGCTCGACCTGGTTGCCCGCTACATAGTCCAGACGAATCGCCGGGCCAGCCAGCAGGCGATCCGCATGCTTGACCCCGGTGGGGGAGAGCGCTGCACTCTCCCAGACCAACTGGCTCTTGTCGGTGATCCGCCAGGCCTGCTCCGGGTTGATCAGCGCCGTCACGTCCCGCCCCTTGTCGGTCAGGATAATCGGGTCGATGCGGCCAATCTCGATCCCTTCGAAGAGAATGGGCATCCCCTCCTTGACTGGCAGGTCCCCCGCATTGATGGCGATGCGTGTCCCCCGGGCTGCTTCATTCAGTCCCTTGAAGAGGGTGAAGATTTGTCCCGCTTCAGCCTCAGGTGAGGTTTTTGGTGAATCAAAAGCGATACCGCCGCTCAGGATGGAAGTCAGGCTGCCAGCCTCGACGTTGACGCCGGCCAGGCTGAAGGAGCCCTTGATGCCGCTGATGTTCCAAAAGCGGGTATCGGCCTTGATGAGGTGCTCAAAACGGGGCTCGATCACCAGATCCAGCAACACATTCTGGTTGTCTTGGCCGAGGCGGGTGTTGATGACGCTGCCCACCTCGATACCACGAAAATAGAGCTTGGAGCCAATTCCTACCGAGCCCAGCGAATCCGCGGTCAGGTGCAGCATACGTCCCTGCGCCTGATACCCCGGGGGAGGGCCTTCCAGAGCATCGAAGGTATCTTCAAACGGGTTGCTCTCGCGCCCCGGTTGCAAGTTGATGTAGTTGCCGGAGACCAGAGTATCGAGGCCCGAGATCTCGGTAAGGGACGCCTTCGGGCTCACCAGCCAGAAATCGGAGCCCTTGCGGATTAGCGAGCGGGCGCTGCTCTCTATCTTGGCCATGACTGCAATCTTGCGACCATCTTCGGCCAGCTCCAGCTCCTGCACCACGCCGACGGCAACCCCCTGATAGCGGATCTGGGTCTTGCCGGGCAGGATGCCGTTGCCCTGGGCAAAGTTGATTTGGATAAGCTGGCCCCGGCTCGCTATCTGCTGATAGAGAAAGCCGCCCGCCAGCAGCAGGGCAATGAGGGGCAACAACCAGACCGGCGATAACCAGCGACGTTTTTCAATGACGGGTTCAGCCCCGATCATAGTGACTCCTTATTGGCTGCCTTCGACAGCGTATCGACTAAACACAGAGAATGATTCAACGGGCCGCTTTGTCCCACAGCAGGCGGGTATCGAGCATACGGGCCGACATCATGGTCAGCACCACCACTCCGGCAAAGGCCGTGGCACCGGGGCCGGCCCGTACACTAAGCATGACGCCGCGATCCACCAGAGCGACCATCAGGGAGATGACGAACAGATCCAGCATCGACCAGCGGCCGATGAAATCGATCACCCGGTACATCAACAGCTGACGCTTGCGACGCACCGGCTTGCTGCGTTGCAACTGCCAGCAAATCCAGCCCAGCCCCAGGATCTTGCCCACCGGTACCAGGATACTGGCGGTCAGCACTATGGTGGCAATACCCCCCATCTTGCTGCGATAGAGGGCCATGATGCCGCTGAAGATGGTGTCAGACTGCAGCAACCCCTTGTTGTAAAAATGGGTGATGGGCAAGAGATTGGCAGGCAACAACATGAAGGTGGCGAGCGCCAGAAAGCCCCATGACCAGGCCAGGGAACGGGGGATCCGCACCTGCAATTTGCTGGCGCAACGTGGGCAAACGCTACCGACCTGATAGCGCACCAGCAGGCCGCAGGTGTGGCAGCGGCACAGTCCCAGTTCACGGGCGCTGGTCACGTTGCGGCTCCTTGAGAGGAATACGTTCCCAGTAGGGGGCGGGATCAAACAGGATAAGCAGGGTCATGTTGAGCAGCATCAAAATGCCAAGGCTCAGCAAACCGCCGCCGAGGCGCACATCGGCGATATCGACCAGTTTGAACAGGGCCACCAGGAGGCTGACGATGTAGACCTCCAGCATGGCCCAGTGACGAAACACCTCCACTGCCTTCAAGGTTGGCGCCAGGAGATGCCAGCGCTTGGCGAGCCCGGAGGCGAGAGCAAAGATCCCCCCAAGCAACCCCACCGGCGCCAGCACGGCGCACCAGAGCACCAGACTGGCAACCCAGAGCTCTCCTTCTTCAAACAACACCATGATCCCCCGCAGCAGGTTGGCGTCCGAATTGACGCCGGCGAGGCGCAGGTAGAGCAGGGGTTCAAAAAAAGCGGAGGGAAGCAGCATGAACCCCGTGATGGTGAGCGCCATCAGTTGCGAGGGGCGAAAGGCGTAACGGCCGTAGAGATGCTGGTGACAGCGCGGGCAGTGGGCATGGCGACGCAGCGGCAATGCCTTGCGCTGAATGAGCAAGTCACACGCCGGGCAAACGATCACGGAACCGGGCTCCATCATACGATTCAACCTGTTGAAGGAATTGGTGAAATTTACCTTAAAAGCCGTCATCTGTCTTGCCTGGCGCGGGTCTGCCACGAAAGTATGATTGACGTTAACGTAAACGTGATATTAGATGAGTTAACCAGACAGATGAAAGGAGTCATGATGTCCAGTTTGCCCCCCTCGGCGGGCCTGCGTTTTCGCACCGCCCTCGCCAATGAACGCCCCCTGCAGATCGTCGGAACCATCAATGCCTACATGGCGCTGATGGCCGAGCGTAGCGGTTTTCAGGCCCTTTATCTCTCCGGTGCCGGGGTGGCCAATGCCTCCTACGGCCTGCCGGATCTTGGCATGACCAGCCTGAACGACGTCTTGACCGATGCTGAAAGGATCACGGCGGCGACCCGTGTTCCACTGCTGGTGGACATCGACACCGGCTGGGGCGGCGCCTTCAACATCGCCCGCACGGTGCGGGCCTTCGAGCGGGCAGGGGTGGCTGCCGTCCACATGGAAGATCAGGTCGCCCAGAAGCGCTGTGGTCACAGACCCAACAAGGCGGTGGTTTCTCTGGAGGAGATGTGCGATCGCATCAAGGCGGCGGTGGATGCCCGAGAGGATCAACACTTCGTCATCATGGCGCGCACCGATGCACTGGCGGTGGAGGGGATTGGCTCGGCGCTGGAGCGCGCCGCCGCCTACGTGGCCGCCGGGGCCGACATGATCTTCGCCGAGGCGGTGACCGAGCTTGACCAGTACGATCTCTTCAAGCAGGCGGCCGGGGTACCGATCCTCGCCAACATGACCGAGTTCGGCAAAACCGAGCTGTTTGATAAAACGCAGCTCGCCGCCCACGGGGTCGACATGGTGCTCTACCCCTTGAGTGCCAATCGCGCCGCCAATCAGGCGGCTCTCAACGTCTATCAACACATTCGCCAGGATGGCCACCAACGCGCCGTCGTGGAGACCATGCAGACCCGGGAGTCACTCTACGACTTCCTCGGTTATCACCACTACGAACAGACACTGGATCGTCTGTTCACATCCAGGGACTAGGAGGAAGAGGCAATGGGACAGCAAAAACCGTTGGGTGGCGCCGGCCTGCGCGGACAGAGTGCGGGGGAGACCAGCATCTGCACCGTGGGCAAGAGCGGCACCGGGCTCACCTATCGCGGTTACGACATCAAGGAGCTGGCCGACAACGCCCAGTTCGAGGAGGTCGCCTACCTGCTGCTCAAGGGCGAACTGCCGAGCAAGCAGCAACTGCAGGAGTACAAACGCGAACTGCGTCGCCTGCGCGCCCTGCCAGCCGCGCTGCTGGAGGTGCTCGAGCGCATTCCCGCCGATGCCCATCCCATGGACGTGCTGCGCACCGGTTGCTCCATGCTGGGAGATCTGGAGCCGGAAGATGGCTTCGAACGTGAACACGAGGTGGCCGATCGCCTGCTGGCGGCCTTCCCGGGCATTCTCATCTACTGGTACAAGTTCAGCCACGAAGGCATGCGCATCCCACTGGATACCGACGAGGAGTGCATCGGCGGCCACTTCCTGGCGCTGTTGCACCAGAAAGCCCCGAGCGAGCTGGAGCGGCGCGTCATGCACGTCTCCCTCATCCTCTATGCCGAGCACGAATTCAACGCTTCTACTTTCGCGGCCCGGGTCTGCGCCTCGACCCTCTCCGACATTTTCTCCTGCATCACCGCCGCCATCGGCACCCTGCGTGGGCCCCTGCACGGTGGCGCCAACGAGGCGGCCATGGCGATGATCGAGGATTGGCAGGACGAGGCCCAGGCCAGACGCGAGCTGCTGGCTAAACTTGCAGCCAAGGAGAAGATCATGGGCTTTGGCCATGCGGTCTATCGCACCTCGGATCCGCGCAACGTCATTATCAAGGGGTGGGCGGAGCAACTGGCCCAAGCCGTCGGTGATGATCGTCTCTACCGCGTCTCCTGCGAGGCGGAGAAGGTGATGTGGGAAGAAAAAGAGCTCTTCCCCAATGCCGACTTCTTCCATGCCAGCGCCTATCACTACATGGGGATCCCGACCAAGCTGTTCACCCCCATCTTCGTCTGTTCGCGGGTCACCGGCTGGTGCGCCCACGTGATGGAGCAGCGCGAGCACAACCGGATCATCCGCCCGAGCGCCGATTACGTCGGCCCGGCCCCCCGTCATTTTGTCTCTCTACAACAACGATAAGGAAATCACGATGTCCGCCAACGTCGACGTCAACCACAGACCCGATCCTGACCAGGTACTGGTCGATATTGCCGATTACGTCTGCAGCCACCCCATTACCAGCCAAGCGGCCCTCGACACCGCCCGCCACTGCCTGATGGATACCCTGGGCTGTGGCTTGCTGGCCCTGCGCTTTCCCGAGTGTACCAAGCACCTGGGCCCCATAGTGCCCGGTACTGTCGTCCCCTTTGGTGCCCGGGTGCCCGGCACCCAGTTCTGCCTCGATCCGGTCAAGGCGGCCTGGGATATCGGCGCCATCATTCGCTGGCTCGACTACAACGACACCTGGCTCGCTGCCGAGTGGGGACACCCCTCTGACAATCTGGGGGGGATCCTGGCCATCGCCGACTGGCTCTCCCGTACCCGCGTGGCCGAGGGCAAGGCGCCGCTGACCATGGCCGATGTGCTGGTGGCCATGGTGAAGGCCCATGAAATTCAAGGTGTGCTGGCGCTTGAGAACTCCTTCAACCGGGTGGGCCTGGATCACGTGGTGCTGGTCAAGGTAGCAAGCACCGCCGTGGTGACCCACATGCTGGGGGGCACCCGGGATCAGGTGATCGATGCCGTCTCCCAGGCCTGGGTCGATGGCCAGAGCCTGCGCACCTATCGCCACGCGCCGAACGCAGGTTCGCGCAAGAGCTGGGCGGCGGGGGATGCGACATCCCGCGCGGTGCGCCTGGCCCTCATCACCATGAGCGGCGAGATGGGTTATCCCGGCGTGCTGAGCGCCCCCAAGTGGGGGTTCTACGACGTCCTGTTCAAGGGTAACCAGTTCGCCCTTCATCAGGGGTATGGCAGCTATGTGATGGAGAACGTGCTGTTCAAGATCTCCTATCCGGCCGAATTCCATGCCCAGACCGCGGTGGAGTGCGCCATGAAGCTCCATGGCGAGGTGAAGGGGCGGCTGGATGAGATCGACCGCATCGAGCTCACCACCCATGAGTCGGCCATTCGCATCATCAGCAAGGTGGGCGCCCTCAACAACCCGGCGGATCGGGATCACTGCCTGCAGTACATGGTGGCGGTACCCCTCATCTTCGGTCGCCTCATCGCCGAGGATTACGAGGACGATATCGCCGCCGATCCCCGCATCGATGCGTTGAGAGACAAGATGGTGGTGCAGGAGGACAAACGTTATAGCCGCGAATATCTTGAAGCGGACAAGCGCTCCATTGCCAACGCCATCCAGGTGTTCTTCAAGAATGGTACTCACACCGCCAAGGTGGAGGTGGAGTATCCGGTCGGTCACCGCCGCCGCCGTGAGGAGGGGATCCCGCTGTTGGTGGAGAAATTCCGCCACAATCTGGCGACCCGTTTCCCGGCCAAGCGGGTAGGGGAGATCCTCGCCCTCTGCCAGGATGGCAAACAGCTGGCCAGCACCCCGGTCCACACCTTCATGGATCTGCTGGTGATCTGATCTGCCGCCATACTGGCCATCTAAAAAACCCAACTACGACAGCGGGCCCATATGGCCCGCTTTTTCTTACCCTGGTTATCGGAAAAGAGGCGCAACGCGCTGACTGCCCGCCAATCCCTCCGTTTAGGTCAGCACGTCAGTATCCCCGGCAAACAGGGCGTCCATGATCGCCGTCTCGCGGCTGGCAATGGTGGCCAGAAACTCATCGGCCCGCCCCATCTGGTGGCAGACCCGATAGCCGCGCTCGACGAAGGAGAAGAGCTCGCCAAGCCCCGCCAGATGGGCAGGTCCGGAAACCAGTTTGAGGGTGGTACCGAGCAGGGGCTTTCGGGCCAGTCGATCCAGGGTCGCGCCCAGTTCGCCCACCAGCGCAATCTGCTGCTCCCGCCGCGCCCTTTCTCCCACGGCGCGATAGGCGATGGCGTAATGGGTCGCGCTGATGGGGTCGATGCCATCGATGCGGCGCAGCGCCACTACCATCAGATAGTCGAGCTCCTCCGAGAGGGCATCAAGCTCGATCGCCTGGGCCAGTACCTTGAGGCCGGACTCGGGCAAGAAACGCTCGGCGGTCGGCATCACCCGCATCACGTCCGCATCCCGGCGGGCACAATCCCCGGGGCCATAGAGATCGGTCAGGAAGAACTCGGCTGCCGGGCCATAACGATCGCTTTGCAGCAGATCCTGATGGGTGCGCCCCAGCCGGTCAGCCTGCCACTGGCGCAGCCTGTCCCGGTCCGCCCTGTCTTGCGGGTGGGTGCGGATCTGCTCGCGCAGGGAGGCAACCCGGTTGAGCTGGCTATAGAGCCGCTCCTGGATACTCGCGTCATCCTGATGGGTCATGTCGTGCTCTCTGGCCTGGGGATAAACAAAGGGTCGAAAAATCAGTGGCTTTGCCATAGCGTCAGAGAAAGTGTAACGCGCCGGCGGCCGGGAATAAATGGCAAGCCCGGGTGCCCAGTGGCAGACCACCGACTCTGTTAAGTGAGTCCCATTTATTGGCACACCTCTTTCACTTGTCGTGAACATGTGTTTAATATCAATAAACATTTCCCAGCAGGTATTCGCCATGTTCCTCTATGACTCGCGCAGCGGCAGCAACCCACTTTCCACCATTCAGGTCAGCCGCCAGCATGAACTGGGCCTGGCGGCAGCGCGACTGGCCGCCGAAGCCATCGCCCAGGATATGGGGGAGAGCTACCAGCTTGACTGCGAATGGGCGAACGAGGAGGAGACGGAACTGCGCTTTCGCGGCTCCGGGGTACAGGGGCTGCTCACTCTCGACGAAGACTCCCTGCATCTTGAAGTGCATCTGGGATTGATGCTGTTGCCGGTACGCAGCGTGCTGGAGCAGGAGATCCTCGATTATGTGAAACATCGGCTCCCTTGCCCGAAATCCGTTTAAAACTCTTTCAATGCGCCTCGCGGATAATAAATTTTCGCAAGACGCCTTGTTTGAATATCTATTTTTGAAACGAGCCGATTATTTAACCAGGGAATAAATAATCTGCCTCAGGCTGCTTGAATACCACACAACTCTTTTTGTTTTGTTTAATTGAAAGCCGTCTCTTTTTATTGTCATTTCACCGTGCACATGCCCCATGCCAATATGCCGTTCGGCATGACTGATGAGCTCGAAAATGCATTTTGTAGGGAAACAAAGATGCCATTGAGTGAATTTATCTCCTGCGTCGATACCGCCTGGCTGCGCATGGACAGACCCAACAACCTGATGCAGATCATCGGGGTATTGATGTTTGACGGACAGCTCGACGAAGCGCGCCTGAGACAAGGTCTTCGTCACACCATTTCCCTGCAACCACGTTTTCACCAGCGTGCCGTGCTGGAAGGGGGGAGCTACTACTGGCGCCACGATCCCGACTTCGATCTCGATCAGCATCTCAAACGGGTGATCCTGCCGGGCGAGGCGGGCAAGCTGGAGCTCGAAAAGCTGGTGGCCGATCTTGCCTCCACCCCCCTCAACCCGCAGCGCCCCCTGTGGGACATGCACCTGACCGACACCTCGCTTGGCGGTCAGGCGCTGGTGGTGCGCATCCATCACGCCATGGGGGACGGTTTTTCCCTGGTTAAGGCCATGCTCACCATGATGGACAACACCCCCAAACCGGCCGCAACTCCCTTGTCCGAACCCCGCATAGATGAGGATAACGAGGAAGAGGAGGAGTCGCATCAAGGCAGCCGCCTGGTGCGGGCCGGGCTCAAACTCACCGGCACCCTCTGGTCCAAATACGTCGAGGTACTCACTCACCCGACCAGGGCGGTGGATTATCTCAAGACCGGCCGTGACGTGGCGGGCGAGCTGTGCAACATCGCCACTCTGGCGGACGATTCCCCCTCCCGCCTCAAGGGCAAGACCGGCAGCACCAAGCGGGTGGCCTGGTCGCAGCAGATCCCCTTGCCGGACATCAAGGCGGTGGGCAAGGTGCTCGGCTGCTCGGTCAATGATCTGCTTATCGCGGCTACCGCCGGCGCGTTTCGCCACTACCTGCAGGCCCACGGGGAGGACGCTGACAAGATTGAGATCCGCGCCCTGGTGCCGGTCAATATGCGAGCGCCAGACGATGATGGCGCCCTTGGCAACCGCTTCGGGCTGGTGGCCCTGGATCTGCCCCTTGATATCGAACACCCGCTGCAGCGGCTCTTCACGGTGCGCGATCGGATGCAGGCCCTGCGCAGCTCGTTGCAGCCTGTGGTGGTGCTCAATTTGCTGGAGGTGCTGGGCATGGCCCCGAAGACGGTGCAGCAGCAGGCGGTCGATCTGCTCTCGGCCAAGGCCAGTGCCGTCATCACCAATGTGCCGGGCCCCCAGCAGACCCTCTATCTGGCGGGAGCCCGCCTGCGCCAGCCGCTGTTCTGGGTACCCCAGGCCGGCGATATCGGGGTCGGGGTATCGATCCTCTCCTACGACAACAAGGTGCAGCTCGGCCTTATCACCGACAAGCTGAGAGTGCCGGATCCCGACAGCGTAGTGGAACGCTTCGCGGTGGAATTCGAGCAACTGTTGCTGCTGGTGTTGATGGATCCCGAGCTGTTGTTTGATCCGGATGGGCTGGATGCGCTGCTGGGCTGAGCCGCCACCTCGCATGCCCTTTGCTTAAAAAAACAGAGGCCAACCCGACGGTTGGCCTCCTTGTTTGCGCTAAACGGAATCCGGAATCGTTACTCCTCTTCCAGTTCATCACGAGCCGCTTCCACATCCAGCCGTTCCATGGCATCGGCCGGCTCGCAGCTGGCCGCCTCGGCATAGAGGGCCTCGGCCGCCTTCAAACGGCTCTTGCCATAGAGCATCACCTGGGCATTGGCGTACTCCATACGGGCGATGGCGGAGTCCGGAATAAGGGCCAGCGCCGCCTGGAAGTGGCGCTCTGACTCCTCCTTTTTCGCCCCGTAGGTGAGGCCGCCTATCATGGCACCGAGCTTGTCGACGATCTCCGCATGCCAGGCCCCGAAGGCGATATGCGCCTCAGCGTGCTCGGGGGCAAGCGCCAGGGCCTTCTCCAGGCTGCTCTTTATCTTGTCGCCGATCCCTTGGGAAAGCGCCTTGGAGATGGAGATCACCTGGCTGTAACGCCCCAGCGCCAAGGCGTGAAAATACCAGGCGTTGGCATTGTCAGGCTGCCGTTTTTGCAGCTTCTCGGCGTTGCTGGCGGCAAGCTCGAAGGCGGCCCGCTTGGCGTACTTGTCCTCCAGCAGGTAGCTGGCGTGGATCACCAGCGCCTTGTTCACCACATTGAGCCCTGCCTCCCCGGCGTCGTTGCCAAGGGCCACCGCCCGGGCAAAATCCCCGGCGTGGTAGGCGCGCCAGGCATCCTGCACCTTGGGATCTTCGGGCCAGGGTTCGGCATCCCCCTGATGCAGCCTGGCCCACTGTTCGGCCAGCTCGTCGCCCGGGTACTCATAGGCCCCGCCTGGAAAGGGGAAAGGGATGAAATCGGAGAGTTGGGACTGTGAGGTTGTCATGCATGTTCTCCCTGTTGCATGTGGTTCACACCTTGCTGGTGTAGTGGTGGGCGAGGGCGTCCAGATGAACACGGGCATCCTCGCGCAAATAGGGGGCCACCAGCTGCATCACCTGAAACACGCCGCGGGCGATATCGGCGTCCTCGCCAGGGTGCAGGGCCCGTTGATAGGAAATCCAGAATGTGCCCACCAGCGCGATATTGACGGCGAGCGACTGAATCTGCTGCAAGGTGCCCGACATCAGCCCCACCGTTTGCAGATGGTGACAAATGGCCGCGGCGGTCTGCTCCTTGCGCCGCAGCAGGGCGGAAAAGTGCCGCTCGACCCGGTGATAGCCGTTCATCAGAGCCGAGATGTCGTAGTAGAAAAAGCGGTATTTCCAGATGGTCTCGAACATCAGGTGCAGGAAGAGCCAGATATCTTCCGGCTCGTCGGAGGGGGCGCTGACCGCATCGAGCAGACGGGTCATCTCCTGCTCGAATTCGCCGAACAGGGCGTTGACTATCTCCTCCTTGTTGTGGAAGTGGTAGTAGAGGTTGCCCTGGCTTATCTCCACCTCGGCCGCGATGGCGGTGGTGGTGACGGCACTCTCACCCTGCTGGTTGAAGCAGGCAAGGGCGGTGGTCAGGATCCGCTCACGGGTGCGCCGCTTGGGTTTGCGTTCCATGTTACTCCTTTGACACGGGGCGCCGAGTCCCCTGGCCATAGCGGCGGGTAAGCCAGTGCTGCAACTGCTCGAGCGAGCGGTCGAGAGCCGCCACCGCATCCGTGCTGGGGGTGAGCAGGGAGCGCTGTTCATCCGTCAGCGCCGCCAGATTGAGCTCGAGGCCATGCTGGGCCAGCACAGGGGCCAGGATCTCGCGCCGCGCCCAGAGATCCCGACGGGTGTGCTGATAGGCGTGCTCGCACAGACGGCGGCGATCCCGGTAACTGAACACATTGGTAAAGAACATCTCGCCATCGGCGGGGGAGGGTTCAAACAGCAGGACGTCGGCATCGGGATACTGATGCTGGTAACGGTCCATCCCCACATGCATGCGCGAGTGGATGATGGCGCGAAACGTCTGGGCCAGCACTACCGGCAGGCCGCTATCCACCAGATTGGTGGGCTCGCTGGTCGCCATGTCCGCATCGAAGGGCACCAGCGGATTGATGCAGAGGACCAGATCCGCCCCCTCCTGTAGCGCCACCGAGGCGTGCAGCGTCTTGATCAGCGCCCCGTCCACATAGTGACGACCGTTGATAAGCGAAGGGGGAAAGAGGCCGGGCAGGGCGGCTGAGGCCTGCACCGCGGCCGAAATGGGCACATCGTCGTACCCCGGGCTGCCGAAAGCCACCGGGTGACCGGTATCGAGCTCGGTCGCCACCACAAAGAGGCGGCTACTGAGCTCGCGAAAATCGTTGCTGCGACCGGGACGGGAGAAGAACTGGGTCAGGATGCGATCCACCCCACGGTTGTCAAACAGGCCGGTCGGGATCGCCTTGGCGAGCCCCTGCAGGGATTCGAACAGACTGTGTTTCCAGGGGGCGGCCAGATAGTGGGTCAGGCTCTGCCACGCCAGCGGCGGTATGGTGCCAAGGCGCGCGACATATTCACGAAAGGCAGGACGCAGCAGGGTGGCGGGGTCGAAGATCTCGCCGGCATCGTCACTGAGCAGGATCCGCACCAGTTTCTCCGGCGAAATGCCGTTGGCCAGAGCCGAGGCGACCACGGCGCCTGAGCTGACCCCCACATAGATATCCGCATGTTCGAGGCGCAGCCCACGGATGCTGTCGGAGAGCGCCGCACAGGCACCGACTTCATAGATACCACCAAGTGGGCCGCCGCCGGCAAGGGCCATCGCGATCGTACTCATAGTCGCCTCCCTCTCCATGACACTTTTCATGACGATACCGGCCCAGCGCAGGGCATGGGCCGGTCTCGATTAGCAGTGCACCGTCAGGGGATCAAGGGAGGACGCTTTCCGCCTTGGCCTTGACCTCTTTTACCGCCTCTTCGGCGGCGGAGAGCAGATCCGCAGCCTCTTCAGCGACCGCCTCCTTGGCTTTGGCGACCGGCGCTTTCTTTACCGGAGCCTTGCGGGGGGCCGGCTTTTTGGCTGGAGCGGGTTTGGCTTCGGCGGCTGGGGCCTCGCCCTCCTGGGCATCCAGCAGTTGTTGCACCACCTCGGTCAGCTCGGCCATGCGCTTGGAGAGCTTGTCGATGTCCTTGCGGGTCGGGATCCCGAGGCTGGCCACCGCACGGGCGACGCGCTCCTCGAACACTTGCTCCAGACGGCCCCAGGTACCGGCAGTCTTGTCGGCCACGGCAGCGATCTTCTCATCGGCGCTCTGGCGGGTCTTGGCCTGCAGAGCTTCCCCTTCCTGCACCAGGGCGTCAAAGATCTTGCCACCCTCTTCCTGGGCTTTGGAATAGGCACCGAGCCCTGCCAACCAGATCTGCTGGGTCGACTCCTTGATGGTGGAGGCGAGTTGGTTGTCGGTGACCGAACCGGCCAGCGCTTTAAGTTTTTTAGCCATGATATTGCTCCTTGAATAACGGCAGATACATGTAATGGCGACAACGACAACGGCAATCCGGTTGAGGCATTACTGATTTTTCATCTTCAGTCTATGGACAAAAAATAGAGGGTTCTACCTAATAACGAAATAGTCGATTAACTGAATTTAGGGATGGCTCACGAACCGGTAATTGTATTGAAGATTCCCATATGAATCGTGATATACCTAACATCAACTAACAGTAAAATCAGTAGCGGAACCATAACATGAACTATTTCATCACAGGCGGAAGTGGTTTTATCGGGCGCAGGTTGATTAAGAAATTGCTGGCACAATCCCCTGACAATCACATTTATTTTCTGATGCGCGCCGCCAATCAGGATAAATTACCTGAGCTTCACGACTACTGGCAGGTGGATGAAGGACGAGCTACTCCGGTATTCGGGGATATGACGCTGCCGCTGCTGGGAGTGACAGAGGCGCTGCAAGGGGAGCTTCGCGATCGGATCGATCACTTCTTTCACCTGGCCGCCATCTATGATCTCAACGCCAAGGCGGGCGTCCAGCAGCAGGTCAACGTCGACGGCACCCGTCAGGCGGTACAGCTGGCGGCCCAGCTGGGCGCCCGCCAGTTTCATCACTGCAGCTCCATCGCGGCAGCCGGCCTGTTCGACGGCCTGTTTCGGGAAGACATGTTCGAGGAGGCCGAGCAGCTCGATCTGCCCTATTTCCAGACCAAGCACGAGGCCGAGGGGATCGTGCGCAAGGAGTGCATGGTGCCCTGGCGCATCTACCGGCCCGGGATCGTGGTAGGGGATGCCAACACCGGCGAGATGGACAAGATTGACGGCCCCTATTACTTCTTCAAGACCATCCAGAAGCTGCGTCGCCTGCTCCCCCCCTGGATGCCCGCCATCGGGGTGGAAGGAGGACGCATCAACGTGGTGCCGGTCAACTTCGTGGTCGATGCCATGGCCCACATCTCTCATCAGGCGGGGGAGGAGAACAAGACCTTCCACCTGACGGATCCCAACCCGATGCGGGTCGGCGATATGCTCAGCACCTTCTCCCGCGCCGCCCACGCCCCGGAACCCGCCATCCGCATCAATGCCTCCCTGTTCAGCTTTATCCCGCGCCACCTGATGGCGATGCTGATGACCATGACGCCGGTGCGCCGCATCCGCGATGCCGCCATCGCCGATCTGGGGCTGCCCAAGGATGTATTTCGCCTCATCAACTATCCGACCCGCTTCGACAGCCGGGAGACCCAGCGCGTACTGAAAGGAACCGACATCGAGGTACCACCGCTGCACAGTTACGCCTGGCGTCTGTGGGACTACTGGGAGCGCCACCTCGATCCCGAGCTCTTCATCGACCGCACCCTGCGCGGCCGAGTCGAGGGCAAGGTGGTACTGGTCACCGGCGCCACTTCCGGCATTGGTCGGGCCACGGCCCGCAAACTGGCAGGGGCGGGGGCTATCGTCGTGACCATCGCCCGCGATGAGCAGAAGATTGCCGAGACCCGGGCCGAATTTGCCGAACTCGGCCTGTCACTGCAGGTCTATCAGGGTGACTTGGCCGATCTGGCACAGGGGGAAGCCATCACCCAACAAATCGTGGCGGATCATGGCGGGGTCGATATCCTCATCAACAATGCCGGTCGCTCCATCCGCCGCTCCATCGAGGACTCCTTCGATCGCTTCCACGATCTTGAGCGCACCATGCAGCTCAACTACTTCGGAGCGCTCAAGGTGATCATGGGAGTACTGCCAGGGATGATCGAGAAGAAGAAGGGGCACATCATCAACATCTCCTCCATCGGGGTGCTGACCAATGCGCCGCGCTTCTCGGCCTATGTTGCCTCCAAATCGGCCCTCGACGCCTGGGTGCGCACCGCGGCCTCCGAGTTTGCCGACAAGGGGGTGAACTTCTCCATCATCAATATGCCGCTGGTGAAGACCCCCATGGTGGCGCCGACCAAGGTCTATGACCAGGTGCCCATGATGACGCCGGAAGAGGCGGCCGATCTGGTGTGCGACACCATCATCAACAAGCACGTACGGCTGGCGACCCGCCTCGGGGTCTTCGGTCAGGTGGTCCATGCTCTGGCCCCGCGAGTGGCCCAGGTGATCATGAACACGAGTTTTCGCACCTTTGCCGACCCCAAAGATGGCGATCAATCCAAGGCAACCGCCGATCAGGTCGCGGTCTCGACCCTGATCAAGGGGATCCACTTCTAGCAACACGAAAGAAGTCATAAACACAACGGGCCTGAGTGATCAGGCCCGTTTTTTTTCAGAAGCGTTTCAAGAGCCCCTGCAGCAGATCCGTGGTGCGACGGGAGTAGAGCAGCGAGAGGTGGCCGAGAGCGGGCAGTTCGATATCTTCCATCCCGTCCAGCCGCTGACGCTCCTGGGGCATCACCACGTTGTCGTGGCTGGTGCGCACCGACACCCCGGGCACGCACAGGGGCACGCTGGCAAAGCGTTGCAACCAGCCGGAGCCCGGCTCCATCTCGCGGGCATTGGCACCCACCCCCAGCATCGCCAGCTGGCTGCCCTGATGAGGGGTCGCCAGTGTGATCAGCGCGGCCACCTTGTCACCGCCTGCGACCGCCAGATAGTCGCGGCATACCAGCCCCCCCATGCTGTGACCGATCAGCACCAGCTGGCTGGCACCGGTTTGGGCCAGCACATGGTCAATCCGCCGGGCAAGCAGGGGCACCATCTCGTCGATATGACCAAAGGGCGGAGAGAGGGTGATGGTCGCCACCACATGGCCAGCTTCCTCAAGTCTGGCTCGCTGGGTGCGCCAGATCCCGCGGCTGCAACCATAACCATGTACCAGCAACACGGGACGCCGGCAGGGTGGCAACCGATCGGGGGCCATCAGCAGCGGCTCGAAGGGGAGCAGCCAGGTGAAGGTGTAGAGGTAGGCAAGCATCTCGCCAGCCATCATCTTGACCCTGGCCCAGAGGCTGATAGCCGGGGAGGGGTAAAAGCGGGTGAACAGCCAGCTGCCCAGCACCACCAGGCAGCGCAACATCAGCAAAGTCAGCGCCACCCACAGCAGGGTCAACAGCCAGGGGAGATCCATCACCAGGCGGCCAATGCCCCCGAGCAACAGCACCTCCACCATCAGCAGGATAAACAGGTGTTGTACGATCGTCATCAATCCATGCTCCGACCAGTCAGACCTAGAAGCCAAATGACACTTTACTATCTAACGACGTCAATAGCTGCTTCCTCCATCGCACTTTTCCCTTCCCCTGTTTGCAATACTGTATATCCATACATACACTCTACTGACCAACACCAAGAGGAGGCCATCATGGCTGTCGAAATCAAATATGTCGTGGTTCGTGGGGGAGTGGAGAAGATGACCTTTGCCAGCAAGAAAGAGGCAGATGCCTATGACAAGCTGCTGGATACGGCGGACGAGCTCATGCTGCTGCTGGAAGAGGCCCCCATCGAGCTGGCCCCGCAGCAGCAAGAGAGCCTGGCATTCTACCTGGCCGAACAGCGTGATCGACTGCAAACCCTGCTGCGTGGCGGCAAGCTGCAGACGACAGGCGGCAAGGAAGATGAACAGGCGCCGACCAAACGCAAAGAGAAGCCGCTCAAGCAGGTGGCCTAAGGACCCCTGATACGCCGCGCCTGGGGTAAATATCTACCGCATTCACCAAATCAGCATTTTTAGTCATTTTTATTGGTATTTACCCCGATAATTTTTTAACAACACTGCATATTGATTGCATAAATCAGAGCCGTATTTAGAGTGCGGTCGCCAGCGCCGTATCGGCCTGATGCCGGGCCTAACAGCATCGACTTATCGATAGTCGCAGCCCCGCAGGTCAGGGAGCCTGATTAGCTGGCAACCGAGCGGGTCTTGTATCCACACCCTGAACTTACCCTTGAATCAATGCACTCTTGCCAAGCCATAGCATCATCATTACAAGCTACACCATGACTCATCCAACTTGTTCTTTGCCCCCCGCCATGCCGCTTTTTGACGGTCTGGCCTACCTGGAAGCCGGTAATACCCAGGTCAATCTCTATCTAGCCAACCTCAGCCTGAACGATGTCCCCGACGCCGGGCTGGTCTACGAACTGGCGGTCGACTGGCTGCTGGAACAGCGCCATAACGAAAACAACTACAAGACCTACCGCAGCGAGCTGACCACCTTTTTCCACTGGTGCTTTCGCGAGGCCGCCATCAGCCCCAAAGATCTGACTCGCCGCATCATGATGCGCTATCTGGACTACTGCCAGTCCCCACCACAGGAGCTGATTGCCTATCGCAATGTGGCGCAGTTCGTGCTGGACAAAGAGTGGGGGGAGCGCCTGCCTAATCCCCATTGGCGACCTTTTCTCGGCAAAAAGGATCTCGGGCGGGCCCTACCATATCGGCTGAGCGAGCAGGCGATGAAGACCAAGCTCGCCATCCTGTCAGCCTTTTTCCAGTACCTTATCCAGGAAGAGTACATGGACAGAAACCCGGTGCTGTTGTTGCAGCGGATGAAACACCCGGTGGAGAAGGAACCGGATGATCAGGTGCAATCTTTCAGCGAGCTGCAATGGTCCTATGTCATGCAGGCCGCCGAGTGGCTGGCCAGCGACAATCCCGAGCAGCACGAACGCAGCCGATTTCTTACCATACTGATGTACGCCTGTTATCTGCGGATCTCGGAAGTGGCCGCCAGACCGGGCTTTACCCCCGTCATGGGGCAATTTCGCCGGGATCGCAAAACCGGCGTCTGGGGCTATTACATTCCCCAGAGCAAGGGTGGCAAACGGCGAACCGTGGCCGTGTCGCAGGCGCTGCTAGAGGCTCTTGGCCGCTACCGCCGTTTTCTGGGCTTGACGCCGTTGCCGGCGCCGGACGAACAGACACCGCTCTTTATCCGGCACAAGGCGGCAGGTCATGGTCGCGAACAGGGGCAACTCAACGCCAATCTGGGGATCCGTCAATTGCGGGATCTCATCATGATGGTGATCGCCAAGGGAGCCGATCATGCCGAGCAGGATGGCTTTGCTCAGGATGCGGCCGAGATGCGCCAACTGTCGCCCCATGCCATCCGCCACACCGGCATCACTCACGATATCAATCTCAACGGCCGACCGCTCTCTCACGTCCAGGCCGATGCCGGCCACGACAGCATAGATACCACCTCGAAATATCTGCATATCAGCAATAGCGAGCGACATGAGAGTGCCCAGAAAAAGCCACTGGATCGACTTGGCTAAAAAGTGAGAGATAACAGATCAGAAAACAATATATTCACCACACTCAACTCTCAGCTTCTTTTATGACGTTAGGTTGATTGACAGGGGCAGGGGAGGGACCCCATGCATGGGGCCTTGGCCAGGGACGGCCATGTGATTTGTTTCCCGCAGAAGTCAACATCTTCCCTTCTTATCGCCCACTTCCCGTCTTGCCAAATATCGTGGCTTCACGATGCCGGATCAGGGGGAGGGGGATCTATTGTTATTGCCATAACACCTCACACCAGGAACAGGCTATTCGATTATCCAGCTGAGCGCGAAATCATGGTGAGCGAGGAGGCCTGGGTGGATCTGACGGTCGGGGGATCTTCTATTTCCAAATAGCCAGGAAGCTCATTGAAGTTGGGTTGGAAGAGGCGTCTCGGGTTGTTAAACAAATTGGTCGGTTAACATTTCGCTATCGCCTGATTAAAGGGCATGCTCATATCGAAGAAACGGATAAATTCGGCCAATTGAAATTCTCAAATAATGCCGATAACCCCATTTATCGGCATTGGCATTATGGAGCAAGGTGATGGGGTTATACACACCCACAAATACCTCAACGAAAGCAACAAGAGCCTCCTGGATAAAAATGATGGGCAACTGGGATGAATCTGTTCGATCAACGCGTCATCCAGATCCCATATTGGTTCCGTCATTGCTAAACGCGTGCTCTGCGGTGTCACACAATGCGTATGTGTTACAGGCGATCTGCAGGGAACCAGACCGGTAGTGTGTTGTGCAAAAGAATCTCCGCAGGCCTAGCTAACTTGTTAATGGCGGACGGCACTTGCAGAAATCGATCATATATCTCATGGCTGACAGAGCTATCCAGCTTGGTAAGCCATATTTCATTTCGCCAGATCCGTTTTCATCGCTTTGAGGAGACCATCGAACGCGTCATTTCTTTCTGACCGAGGCCCGTCATTGGTATCAATAATTCTCTGCGTATATCGCGAAACCTCTTCGGAACCAAACAGATTGCAACGCGTCTGCCACAAAGCGAACTCCTTCGATGCAGCATCCGATGGATGGACAGCCGCTTTGTGAAGTGCGTCCAACAAACCAAGGTAAGCATTTCGTTTTTCTTCATAAAGACGGTCGGTACGCTTTGCAGACCTGGCGATAAAGTTGCTGATGATCGAATTCAACAATGTACCAATCCCCAAACCGCCAACAATGCCTGAAATCAATGTGTAATCCATGAGAAATCCCACTTGCATGTTGCATGATTTTCAATGTTACCACGGGTCTCCAACTCAACGCTTCCCACCCAACGACACTGCGCATAATGTATATTATGTTAAATAACATATAGAGATAAACTCTAGACATCCTTATAGAATCAACCCCCTACAGCTTGTTTGCTTAGCCGGTCTCGTTGTATCGAGTGACACACCGAGCCTGATTACTGCGTAAGCCCATGACGCGCCGCATGGCTGGGTGCATTTCATTGACGCTGGCCTAGGTGTACCGTTTTCGAACTGACGAGAAAATGGGTGCTACGGTACTGCAAGCTTTTGCTTGTTGCCGTGTATTTTCTACCGCAAACGGGATGACTATGGGTAACCGGTGCAAGTCCATTCCTGCTGGCTCTTCTGCAATTGTGGCTTGTCACCCGTCATCCCATAACCCGACTTTATGTTCCCCTGCACGCTGTGATGGCCGATTCAGGCGTGCACCATTTCGACGATCTCTACTCCGTCGAGCCCTCCATTTTCTCTTCTTGCTCTTATCACACGCCAAGTCAGTCCAATCATGCGGCCAATGGGCACAGGATGATGACATTTGGCCTTCACCCATATCACATCCCCCATAAACAGGAACAGAAATGCAGCAGCGTGTCTTTTTCTTCAGTTTATTGCGAGTGATGGCCGCTGTTGCGGTGATCGCCATCCATGTAGTCGCCACCTATTGCGACTCGCTCGGCACGATACCGTTTAATCAATGGGTGACCGCAGTTGCTATCAACGGCGCGAGCCGTTGGGCCGTGCCCATATTTATTCTGATTAGCGGCGCGCTGATGCTAAGCGATCGGCGCCCATTTGATCTTCGCTACTATGTGCGGCGTCGACTGGGGAAAGTAGTTATCCCGTTTGTCGTATGGTCGCTGTTCTATGCATGGTTATCGGGATGGAGCACCAGTGGCTTTGAGGGCGGCACGGCCTGGCAAACCCTGCTCGCCAGCCCGCAAGAGGCAACTTATTACCATCTCGGATTTTTCTATTATTTCATCCCGCTTTATCTGGTGATCCCGTTTCTGCAATGGGGCGTCAAGCGCTGGGGTGATCCCCTCCTCTACTGGTTGGTTGTGCCGTGGCTCATCACAACGACCCTGTTCCTGCTTGGTGTTGATGGGCTATGGAGCAACGATTTGTGGCTGTTTTCCGGGTATTTGCCACTGGGTTATCTGTTGTACCACAAGTGGCCGAGCAACCGATGGAGCCTGCAGCTTTTGACACTGTCCGGATTGGGGGCTCTCTATCTCACTGTCAGTGAAGTGGTCGCATTAAGTCTTGCCCAGGGCGAGTACAGCGTGGGGCTATGGTTTTCCTACAAGACCCTCAATGTCGTGGTGATCGCCAGCATGATATTTGTCCTGGCACGAACCTGGGCCACCAGATTGCCCTTGTCCTGGCAGCAAGGCGTGAATGTCATCAGTCAACACAGTCTGGGTATCTATCTGCTACACCCTATCTTCCTGTGGCCGCTAAAAAACTACACCATGCTGCAAGAAGGCAACCCTGTATGGGCGATCCCGCTATGGGTCACCCTAAGCGGTGCGGCCTCCTTGTTGACAAGCTGGATGGTATCACGTCATCGCAGCACCCGCTGGCTGTTGCCATAGCCTTCGAGCACGGTGCCAAGATCTGAATTTTGCGCCTAAAAATCAATTGCATACCCTAATGCAGCAGGAAACAAGGAGCCTATAAACAGGCTCCTTGTTTCCTGTCACCACTAGTTGAACTGTGTATAATGGCAACAATTGATCCTATTTTTCGACCGGATGTCTTAAGTGGCTGAATTAACATCAGAACAACTAAAACCCGCTTTTGCAATTGAACAGTTTTCCATGCTCAGTGAGCTTGAACCCATCCCCTTTGCAGCCTTGCAGCCCAGAGCCATTTCGGCGGTCAAACGGTTGGCCAGCTTCGATGGCGATTGTCCGGTCATGCTGCTCAACGGTTTTCCCGGCGCCGATTATGAAGGGGTCTGCCAGACGCTGATCGCCGACTCCAACGGCAAGGATGGCGACCTGTTCGACCTCTGCTATACCGAAAACCTCAACAACCCGTTCAAGCCCATCTGGCTGCGGCTGCAACCGGGAACCGGCATCGAATTCTGTGAGATGGTGGGTGAACTGCTAAAGTTGATGAGCCACCATCTGGACGCCGAGCGTCTGGTGACCCGCATCATGCGCAAGCAGAACAACGATCCCAAGATTGATGACTTCCTGACCGATCTCGCCGCCCACGTCGCCCTGGGACTGGAGTTCCAGCATCCCGTGCTGATCAATTTGCTGATCCATCACGAAGATCAGCAGGCGCCGATCATTTACGGGCGGGATCTCAACTGGGATACCCTGTTCGGTTCCATCAACTACCAGACAGAGCAGGGCTCCGTCTATGCCAACCAGCATCTGCTGGAGCCGGGTCTGCTGCGCCAGGCCAACGGTGGTTATCTCATCCTGCAGCTGGACGAGTTGCTCGATCAGCCTCACCTCTGGTTCAAGCTGAAAAATGCCATGCAAAAGGGCGAGCTGGACTGGATTGCCTATCAGGAAGGCAAAACCCTTACCCCCTTCTTCACCCCTGAGGCAACCCCGCTCAAGCTCAAGCTGATCCTGGTGGGGGATCGCCTCGATGTGGCGGAATTCCAGATGCTGGACCGGGACATGTCGGAGCGTATCTTCCTGCGCGCCGATCTGGTTTCCGAGGTCAACATAGAGGAACAACTGCCCGAATTCTTGCAATATCTGGCCTGGCTGCGCCAGCGCTGGAACCTGCTGGATTTCACCCCGGAAGCCCTTGCCGCCATTTGCCGTCATGCCAGCCGCCTGTGCGATCATCAGGAGTGGCTCTCCCTGTCCGAGATACAGCTCTCCGCCATCATGCGCATGTCGGACAGCCTAGCTCGGGAGCTGGAGTCGGAAGTAGTCACCGATGCCCATATTCGCGGCGCGCTGGAGGAACAGGATTACCGCCTCAACTACCTGGTTGAACAATCAGATCAAGGGGTTATCGATGGCCAGATCCTGTTGCAAACCGATGGCGAAGAGATAGGCCAGATCAACGGCCTCTCCGTCATCCAGGTCTCGGGCCACCCGTATGATTTCGGTGAACCGGTGCGCCTCACCGCCACAGTGCATCTGGGGGATGGCGATGTGGCAGACATCGAACGCAAGGCTGAACTGGCCGGCCATATCCATGCCAAGGCGATGATGATCATCCACGGTTATCTCTCCAACAAATTTGGTGCCGAGAACCCCTCGCCGCTGTCGGCCAATCTGGTGTTCGAGCAGTCCTATCACGAGATTGACGGCGACAGCGCCTCTCTCACCGGTCTGTGCGCCCTGCTCTCTGCCCTCGCCCGCCAGCCCATCTACCAGCACTTCGCGGTGACCGGCGCCGTCGATCAGTTTGGCAATGTGCAGGCTGTGGGGGGCGTCAACGAGAAGATCGAAGGTTTCTTCCGGGTGTGCCAGATCCACGGTCTCACCGGCAAACAGGGGATCATTCTGCCGGGCACCAATACCCAGCAGCTGAACCTCTCCGATGAGGTGATAGCCACAGTGGAAGCAGGCCAGTTCCATATCCATCCGGTGGACCATGTGGAGGAAGCCATCGAGCTGCTGACAGGGTGCGTGGCCGGCGAGCCGGATATGCCGGATACCCTGTTTGGCCGCATTCAGGAGCGGCTGGATGAATTAAATGGCACCAGCGTCAAGCCCACCGGGCTGCGTGCCCTGCTGGCACGGCTGCTGGACAGGTAACGAAGTGATCGGAGTTGTTTAGCGCACAACTGTACGCTAAATTGGCCCCGCTTTGACCCACTTGAAGGATATACAGCGTGACCCCAGACAATACCACCATGGAAGCCCGCCTTTCTCTGTGTGAACAGGGCAAAGAGTCTTTTACTCGTGAAGAGCTGCTCGCTTGCAGCCGTGGCGAATTATTTGGTGAGGGTAACAGTCAGCTGCCCGCCCCCAACATGTTGATGATGGATCGCATCGTCAAGATCAACGACCACGGCGGTGAGCATGGCAAGGGCGAGATCCTGGCAGAGCTCGAGATTACGCCGGATCTCTGGTTCTTCGACTGCCACTTCCCGGGGGATCCCGTGATGCCTGGCTGCCTTGGCCTGGATGCCATGTGGCAGTTGGTCGGCTTCTTCCTCGGCTGGAAAGGCGGCCCGGGCAAGGGCCGTGCGCTGGGTGTGGGTGAAGTGAAGTTCACCGGCCAGATCCTGCCGACCGCCAAGAAAGTGACCTACAAGATCACCTTCAAGCGCGTGATCAACCGCAAGCTGGTGATGGGCATCGCCGATGGCGTGGTCGAGGTGGATGGTCGTCCGATCTACAGCGCGACCGACCTGAAAGTGGGCCTGTTCAAGGACACCACCGCATTCTGATCTGCAAAAACAGATGATGAACAGCAACGCAAAGGGGCCTCGATGGCCCCTTTCCTTTTGTCATGAGTGATGAAGTACCGGTTACTTCATGAAGAGGCCTGAGCCCCGCCCTTCCATGGCTTCACGCCAACCTCCAAGCCAGTGCCCGCGGGCATCCAGGCATTGATACGGACACGCTTCTTTCTGTTTGCCGACAACGCCAGCCTGATAACCACGAGCACGAGCTCTCTCCAGACGGTCCCGTTTCTGTCTCTTCATCATCTACGACCCTCTTCGTGGAACAAAAAAAGCGACCAATTTTCCATCGGTCGCTTTCATCTTTACCCCAGTGAACAGGGCCGGTCAAACAAAAACTGCCATACTAACCGGCCTGTGTGACACAAGACACTGAACTGGATTAAGTTTTAATTACAGGGAACTTACTCCTGATTTTTGAGTCCTTCCAGCTCTTCCCAACGGGCAAACGCCTCTTCCAGCGCCGCCTCGGCCGCATTCAGGGCATCCAGTTTCGGCTGGGTTTGATCGCTAGGCAGGGAGAAGAATCCGGGCTGGTTGATCTCCCCTTGCAGGGCCTCCAGCTCCGCTTCCAGCTGCTCGAGACGGGCAGGCAAACCATCCAGCTCCAGTTGCAATTTGTAGGAGAGCTTCTTGCTCTTCTTCGGCGCTTCGCTCACCACCACGGGCTCGGGGGCCTTGCTCGGGGCACTTTTGGCCTGAAGCGCCGCCTGTTGCTGGGCCCGGGTGGCCATCATATCGGCATAGCCACCGACATAGTCGCTGATGCGGCCATCCCCTTCAAACAACCAGCAGCCGGTGACCGTGTTATCGATAAAGCGACGGTCGTGACTCACCAGCAGCAGGGTGCCGGGGTAGTCCGCCAGCAGCTCTTCGAGTAACTCCAAGGTCTCGACGTCGAGATCGTTGGTCGGTTCGTCGAGGATCAGCAGGTTGCTGGGCTTGAGAAACAGCTTGGCCAGTAGCAGCCGGTTTTTCTCGCCCCCCGACAGCGCCTTGACCGGCGTGCGGGCCCGTTTGGGCTCAAACAGGAAGTCCTGCAGGTAGCCGAGGATGTGGCGGGAGCGGCCGCGCACCATCACCTCTTGCTTGCCCTCCCCCACGTTGTCCACCACCGTCTTCTCGGGATCGAGCTGCTCGCGGTACTGGTCAAAATAGGCCACTTCCAGGTTGGTACCTTGGCGTACCGAACCGCGCGTGGCGTCGATCTGGCCGAGCAGCAGCTTGATCAGTGTGGACTTGCCGCAGCCGTTGGGGCCGACCAGTGCAATCTTGTCGCCACGCAGCACCTGCAGATCCAGCCCCTGGAACAGGGTGCGCTCCCCAAAATCGAGACCCAGCCCTTCGGCTTCGAACACCAGCTTGCCGGAGCGTCCCGCCTCGTCCAGTTGCAGCTTGGCCTTGCCCTGCAACTCACGGCGCTGGGTCCGCTCCATGCGCATCGCCTTGAGGGCGCGCACACGGCCTTCGTTGCGGGTCCGGCGCGCCTTGATCCCCTGGCGCACCCACACCTCTTCCTGGGCCAGCTTGCGGTCGAATTCGGCATTTTTCAGCTCTTCGACCCGCAGCCACTCCTCCTTGCCCTGCAGGTACTCGTCGTAGTTGCCGGGCCAGGAGGTGATCACGCCACGATCGAGATCGATGATCCGGGTCGCCAGCTTGTGAATGAACTCACGGTCGTGGGAGATAAAGACGATGGCGCCACGGAAATCTTTCAGAAACTCTTCCAGCCAGTTGATGGCTTCGATGTCCAGGTGGTTGGTCGGCTC
>NZ_CDCG01000018.1:189169-189970 GCF_000819845.1 Aeromonas enteropelogenes | reverse complement strand
TCCAGGTGGTTGGTCGGCTCGTCCAAGAGCAGCAGATCAGGATCGCAGGCCAGCGCCCGGGCCAGTGCCACCTTGCGCAGCCAGCCGCCGGAGAGGCTGTCGAGAGTCACATCCGGATTGAGCCCAAGCAGGGTGAGCACCTGATTGATACGGGTCTCGTACTGCCAGCCATTCTGGTAGTCGAGCTGCTCCTGCAGCTGGCTCATCTTGCGGATGTTGGTATCGGAGGGATCGCTCGCCAGCGCCATGGAGACATGGTGATACTGCTTGAGCAGCTCCCCCACCCCGGCCAGCCCTTCGGCGGCATAGTCGAAAACGGTCAGTTCGCTGGAGGCGGGCGGATCCTGCTCGAGACGGGTCACTTTCAAGTCTTGCTGCAACACCAGACGACCGTCATCGAGCGGCAGTTCGCCGGCAATGACCTTCATCAGGGTGGATTTGCCCGCCCCGTTGCGGCCCACCAGACAGAGGCGCTCGCCCCGCTCTATGGTCAGTTCGGCCTTGTCGAGCAATGGAAAATCACTGAACGACAGACAGCCGCCGTGCAATGTCAAAAGAGCCATGTTCGTTCCTTATTTCATATGAAAAAACGGGCGGCAGACTGGGCCTGCCCCCGTTTTATCGTCACATCAAACTCACCCCTGACGCGCGAGCCAGCCCTGCAACTCTACCAGGGTGAAGGGCCAACCCAACTCGCGGCCAGTCTCATCGCGCAGGACCGGAATGCGCACCCGATAGGCATCGAGCCAGGTTGCATCATCCATGATGTCGCACTGGCGGGTCTGGGCGGCGATACCCGCC
>NZ_CDCG01000018.1:0-188985 GCF_000819845.1 Aeromonas enteropelogenes | reverse complement strand
CCCGCCTGCTCCACCAGCGCCCAAGCCTGTTCGCACAGGTGGCAGCCGTCGGTGTGAAACAGGGTCAGCATCAGCCTTGCGCCTCGGCATGGGTGATGATCCAGCAGTTGTGGATATGCTGGTTGCGCTCGAAATCCTTCGGCCGGGTCTTGCCGGTGATATTCTGGGCCTTGAGGCCGATGGCCTCGAGACCGGCCAGGTCCATCTTGAAGTGGCGCTTGTTGTTGGAGAAGACCAGGGTGCCATCGGCGGCCAGCAGGCGTTTGAGGTGCTGCATCAGCAGCAGGTGGTCACGCTGCACATCGAAACTCTCGTCCATCCGCTTGGAGTTGGAGAAGGTGGGCGGATCGATAAAGATGAGATCGAACTGTTCATCCGCCTCGGAGAGCCATTTCAGGCAGTCGGCCTGCACGAACTTGTGCTCGCGGCCCACCAGCGAGTTCAGACGCATGTTGTCCTGCGCCCAGTTCAGGTAGGTGCGCGACATATCCACTGTGGTGGTTTCGCTGGCGCCGCCCAAACCCGCGTGCACGGTGGCACTGCCGGTGTAGGCAAAGAGGTTCAGGAAGCGCTTGCCACGGGCCATCTCGCCCAGCATGCGGCGGGTCTGACGGTGATCGAGGAACAGACCGGTATCCAGATAGTCGTAGAGGTTGACCCAGAGGCGTGCACCGTACTCCTGCACCTCCATCCGATGTTGCTCTTCACCGAGTTTCTGGTACTGCTGCTTGCCCTCCTGACGCTCGCGCACCTTCAGGATCACCTTCTCGCCGTCCATGCCGGTCACCTTGATGGCTGCCTGAACCATGTCGAGCAGACGCTGACGGGTCTTCTGGGCGGGAATGTCCTTGGGCGCCGCATATTCTTGCACTACCAGATAGTCCTGATAGCGGTCGATGGCGGCGTTGTACTCCGGCAGATCGGCGTCATACAGACGGTAGCAGTCGAGGTTCTCTTTCTTCGCCCACTTCTCGAGGGTTTTCAGGTTTTTGCGCAGGCGGTTGGCAAAGTCCTGGGCCACCTCTTTCTGGGAAGCCACCGAGTCCAGCGCGATCTGGTAGTTGCGCAGCTGACACTCGAGCGCGCCGTTGAACAGGCGATATTGCTTGTCGGCACGTAGGCGCAGGCAGCTCAAGAGCTCGGGGGATGCGGAAAGGATCGAGACTTTCCACCCCTGGAAGCTGCGACGCAGGGCATCGCCAAGGGCTTGATGCACTTCCAGCAGCGCCGGGAACTCACCGAGGCGCTCACCATAAGGCGGGTTGGAGATGAGCATACCGACCTGACGGGTCTCCCCTTCCGCGGCCATGGGCAACGGATTTTCAAGGGCAGTGACATCAGCCTGTTTGAAGGTAATGAGGTGGGCCACACCGGCGGCTTTGGCGTTGTCACGGGCTTTGAGCAGCACGCGGGAGTCGGCATCGCAACCAAACAGCTTGGTCTCGCAGCGCTGCATGCCACGCTTGGCTCGCACTTGCGCTTCCATCATCAGGCTCTGCCACAGTTCGCTGTCATGCTGCAGCCAGCGATCGAAACCGAAACGCTCGCGGCGCAGGGCCGGTGCCATGTCGGCGGCGATAAAGGCCGCTTCAATGAGCAGGGTACCGGAGCCGCACATGGGGTCCATCATGGGCTCGCCGGCCCAGCCGCTACGGGTGATCATGGCCGCGGCCAGGTTCTCTTTGAGCGGTGCCTCACCGGTGCCCTGACGATAGAAACGCTGGTGCAGCGCCGGGCCCGACAAGTCCAGCGTGATATTGGCCTTGCCCTTGCCCAGATGCGCCATGATGCGAATGTCGGGGGATTTCTTGTCCACGTCCGGGCGCACATGGCCGCGCTTGGTAAAGCGATCGACGATGGCGTCCTTGATCTTGAGCGCACCGTACTGGGTATTACGAATGGAAGCATTAGTACCGGTGAAATCCACCGCTATGGTGGCGGTGCCGGAGAAGTGCTCTTCCCAGGGAATGGTATGGGCACCCAGATAGAGATCCAGATCGTCATTCATCTGGAATTCGGAGAGCACCAGCACAATGCGGGAGGCAAAACGGCTCCAAAGGCAGGCCTTGTAGCCAACCGCCAGTTCGCCTTTGAAGTGGACGCCGGCCACGGTCTCGCGGACCTGCTCTGCGCCCAGATTGGTCAGCTCGTCGGCCAACAGGTTTTCCAGCCCCTTGGGGCAGGTTGCAAAAAATTCTTTCATCACGCTCACGGGAAACCCATAAAAATAGTGCCGCATTATACCTCATAGAGCGGCCTGGAGCATGTAAAAGTCGGGAAAAACAGCGGGATGGAAGACGGGAAAATGGCCATTTGAAAACCGAGAAGACCCCTGTCCACTCGAAATGGGATCAGGGGCCCAAGGTTATGAGGGCATCACTTCATGCAAGCCTTGAAGCGAGGATTGCTTTTGCAAATGACGAACAACTTGCCCCGCCGACGGACCAGCTGGCAATCGGGATGGCGCGCTCGCGCAGATTTCAATGAACAAACGACCTGCATGTCAGGACTCCTTCTTGCCGGCGAAAGCGCCAAAGCGCTTGTTGAACCTGGCGACGCTGCCCTCTGCCGAGACCTGCTTCTGCTTGCCGGTGTAGAAAGAGTGGGACTGGCTGGAGACATCGAGCGCGACATAAGGGTACTCCTTGCCATCTTTCCAGACGTAGCGACGGTCGCTCTTGATGGTCGAACCTACCAGAAAGAAGGCATCAGCCGCTGTGTCGTGAAACAGTACCTGACGATATGGGGGATGGATGTGAGGTTTCATTACCGCTCCTTTTGTTACGTTATAACAAATCATAAGTGAGACTTAATCTCATTTCAACAGGAACGCGAAACACATCATCCATTCACCAGGCATGGCGACAACAAACCGAATACAACTAAAAACACTGGTGCTATCACATTAAAAAATCACCGGCTCAGGGTTATTGAACAACAATTATTAAGTCGCAAATCAATACCTTCATCATGAAAGAGCAGATATGCCTATGACCAAAACCGTCCTCGTGGTGGATGACTCAGCAAGCATCAGGGCAACCATCACCATGACACTGGAAAACGCCGGATTTTCTGTGCTTGAGGCCGATGATGGTCACGAGGCGATGACTCGCCTTGAGCAGCAGCGTGTGCACCTCATCATTTCGGATCTCAACATGCCTGGCATGGATGGCATGACTCTGCTCCGACAGGTCAAGGCACAAGAGGCAACTCGCTACCTCCCCTTCATCATGCTGACAACGGAAAACTCGCCGCAAATACGCCAGGAAGGATTCGAGGCTGGCGCCAGGATCTGGTTGACCAAGCCATTTGAACCACTGGCGTTGCTCGATCACATCTACAAGGTGGTGCAACCATGAAAGGGAAGAAGGCATGAGCTTCGAACTTGATATCCTGCACACCCCTCCGCTGGCCACCTTGACCGGTGAACTCACCATCATGACGCTGGAGGACCTGCAAGACGACTTGTTCAGCATGCTCAATTTTACCTCTTCCATGCTGGATCTGAGTCAACTGGAAGAGCTGGATGGATGCGGTGCCCAGCTGATCGGATTGCTGCAACAGGAGGCCCACCAGCAAGGCAAGCAACTGCAGATAAGATTGGCAGAAGAGAGTCTGGCGCAATTGGTCTTGAAGCAGCTTGGCTTTCTGCCCTTGCTGAACATTGCGGAGACCGATGATGGATGTCAATAAGGCGCGAGCCCTGTTTTTTGAAGAGGCCTATGAGCAGTGTGACAACCTTGAACATGCCCTGCTCGATCGACAAACCTATCCGGATAATGCGGATACCTACAACCTGATGTTTCGCGCCGCCCATACCATAAAGGGATCGGCGGGCATGCTGGGGATGACCATGCTGGTTCGCTTCACCCATGCCATGGAGAACATGTTGACGCGTTTGCGCAGCGGCGAGCTCAGGCTGGATGAACATCTCATCAACCTGCTACTTGCTTGTAATGACCAGCTGCGCGACCTGCTACAAGGGGCCGAACACAATCCCGAGCTGCCACAGAACGAAACCCAGCAGATCCTAGCACTGCTTTCCCAATTGCAGGGACATCAGAACCTGCCTACCGAACCACCTACTCTGCCCGCCCCGATTGCGGCGGCAGAGCAAGACTTGCGCAGATGGCATCTCTCCCTGCGCTTCTACCCGGCTCTCTATCAGGATGGGTTCGATCTGCTGGCATTTATCCGCTATCTCGGCAATCTCGGACAAATCGACTTCATTGAGCCAGTCTGGCATGAGTGGCCCCCCTTGCAGCTGCTCGATCCGACCGAGTGCTTCCTGGGTTACGAGATTGGCCTGCGCAGTGCCGAGTCCCCCGAACGCATACGCAGCACCTTCGATTTCGTAGCCCATGCCAGCATCATTGCCCTGTTAACGCCCCATCAGGATCTGGCGGCATTTGCCAAAGAGGGGGAGCGGCTGGCCAAGTGGCGCAATGAACCCCTCGAAAACCAGCTGGCGCGCTGGGAAGCAGCCGATGCCCTGACCCGTGAAGAGGTGATTGCCATCTCGGATGGCCTGCCTCTCCAGACACCGCCAATGGCGGTGCAGCCCGGCCCTGACACCTCCCTTGCCTCCACGGCAAGCGACAACCAGCCGCTTGCCGAAGCACCTGCCGTAGCCAAACCGCAACCTCTGCGCGGTGAAGGGCATTACATCCGCATTGAAGCCGCCAAACTGGACCGCTTGATCAACCGGGTAGGCGAACTGGTGATCGCCACCTCCAGCACGACGCTGGAGGCCAAACAGTCAGGTTTGCCCGAGTTGATCGAGTCGGTAGCCACCGTCAACACCCTGGTCGAGGGGATCAGGGATGATGCCCTTGCCCTGCGCATGGTCCCCATCAATGAAATATTCAACCGCTTCCCGCGCCTGGTGCATGAGCTCTCCCAGCAAACCGGCAAGGAACTCGCCCTGCGCATCAACAATGCGGAGACCAATATCGATAAATCCATGGTGGAGAAGCTGACCGACCCACTGATGCATCTGGTGCGCAATGCCGCCGACCATGGCATCGAAGCAGAAGAAAACCGTCTCAGTGCCGGCAAAGCGCCCCGGGGGGTGATCACCCTGAACGCGTTTCACGATGCCGGCGCCGTTGTCGTGGAGGTCAGTGACGATGGTCGCGGCATCGATCGCAACAAGATACTGGCCAAGGCGCAGACCCTGGGCATGCTTCAGGAAGGCAGCGCATTGAGCGAACAGGAGATATTCCAGTTCCTGTTTCAACCCGGTTTTTCGACGGCATCCGGCATCAGCGATATCTCGGGCCGTGGTGTCGGTCTGGATGTGGTCAAACGCAATCTGGAGTCCCTGCGTGGAGAGATCAGTATCGAAAGCCAGCCAGGGGCAGGCACCACGTTTCGCCTGAGGCTGCCATTGACGCTGGCCATCATCGACGGTTTTCGTATCGAAGTGGCTCACTCGTCACTGGTGATCCCGCTGGACATGATGGTCGAGTGCATCGAATTGCCATCGGATGCCCTCGCAACCCCGGCACGACAGCTCAATATCCGCGGACAGTGGGTCCCCTTTATCGTGCTGCGCGAGCTGTTTGGCCTCGCACCGGCAAGCGAGCCCGAATTTGTGGTGATGGTCGACTATGCGGACAACCGAGCCGGTATCGTGGTGGATCGGCTGATCGGGGAAGTACAGGCCGTGATCAAACCGCTGGGCGAGCTGTTCAAATCTCTGCGTTATGTCAGCGGCTCCACCATTTTGGGTAATGGCCAACCGGCTCTCATTCTGGATGTCCCGCAACTGGTCGGATTGGCCAGACGCAGAGAACATCAAGTCATTCATCAACACAATGACGCCTTGTTAAACATCAGGCATTGAGTATCTACGTTAGGGAGTCAATACCATGGACTGGTTCCACAACTTGCAGGTCAGAACAAAACTGGTGCTGTCCTTTTCCACCCTGATGTTGTTGTTGGTGGGATTGAGCGCCATCAGTTACAACACCACCAACACCATGATGCACCTGATCGACGGCATGTATGCAGACCGGTTGTTGCCTATCAAGGATCTTGCCAACGCCAGAAGATATGCGATTTACCACAACCGCGCGCTCTATCGTTACTTTGGAGAGATTGATACCGAATCAAAAGAAGAGGCATTGGCCAACTTAAACAAATTCGAACAGGCAATGCAGGATTCCATGGTTCAGTATCGCAAAAGCAAACTCGACCCGCAGGAAGTCGAACAGCTCTCCCACTTCAATGCAACATGGACGACGTACAAGAGGTATGCGGCCGATGTTCTTCGACTGGCCCAACTTTCCAATACGGATGGACAGGCAGAGCGGGATGCATTGCGATTGATGAGCGATAAAGGTCGTCCCGCATTCGATGACGTTGATACCTTGCTGACCAAACTAGTGGAGATCAATTCAGAGCTTGCCTCCCGTGCACTCAAAGAGAGCCGCAGTGGCTATCATGACAATCTCAAGCTACTCATCGCGATTTCAGGGACGGCACTCCTGGTTTGTCTGGCCTTGGCACTGCTGGTCACTCGCAGTATCTTGCGCCAGCTCGGCGGTGACCCCTCTTACACGGTGCAAATTGTTGCCAGGGTGGCTGAGGGCGATCTCTCAACCCCGGTCAAATTAAGCCCCGATGATACCAGCAGCCTGCTCTACGCCATCAAGAGCATGGCCCATCGCCTCTCCGATACCCTCAGCGAAGTGGGTGCCATGTCACAGGCCATAGGATCAGCCTCCGAACAGGTCTCCGCCACGGCAAACTCCCTTTCCCAGACCTCATCGGAACTTGCTTCCAGCGTGGAGCAAACCAGTGCCTCCGTCGAAGAGATGACAGCAACGGTGAGCCAGAATGCCGACAACGCCAAGGTGACAGAGAACATCTCCACCAAGGCGGCCAGCAGCGCTACCGAAAGCGGCCGGGCGGTAGGCGAAATGGTGCATGCCATGAAAGAGATTGCCTCGCGTATTACGGTGATCAACGACATCGCCAACAAGACCGACTTGCTGGCCATCAATGCCGCCATTGAAGCAGCCCGGGCCGGTGAGCACGGCAAAGGATTTGCTACCGTCGCGGCTGAAGTGCGCAAGCTGGCCGAGCGCTCGCAAAACGCGGCCAAGGAGATCGGGGAATTGGCCAGCCGTTCGGTCGGTGTGGCCGAGCAGGCGGGGATCCTGCTGCGCGAAATGTTGCCCGGTATCGAGCAGACCGCCACCCTGGTGCAGGAGATCGCCTCCGCCTCTCGCGAGCAGCGGGCCAACGTCTCCCAGATCAATATCGCCGTCACCCAGATAAGCGATGGCATGCAGGCGTCGGCAGCCTCCGCCGAAGAACTGAGTTCCACTTCGGAGGAGCTCAGTGCAACGGCCCAGCAACTGCAAGAATTGATGCAACAATTTATCTTGCGAAGCGGTTACCGTCAGCCAAGCTATCCCTTGCACGGCACTTACCATGCACCTGGCCGGATGAGCCGCAAAGTGAACCCGCTGGATCTGACGCACTTTCATGAAGCGATGCAGGATCGCGAACCAGAAGATGGCAAGTTCACCAACTACTAGGAGTCCATCTATGTGCGCAACGCTTGCCCAGGACGCCGAAGCATCTCATTTTCATTGCGTGACCTTCATGCTCGGGGGGGAACTGTACGGCGTCGATATCGGCTGCATTCGCGAGATCATCGAGTTCGAGGGGGTGACTCCGGTGCCCATGATGCCGCGCTTTGTCAGGGGGATCATCAATCTACGGGGGGCCGTGGTGCCGGTCATTGATCTCTCTATCCGATTTGGGCGGGGCCAGACCGAGCTGCAGTCCACCAGCTGCGTGGCCATCTTGTCGCTACCCACCAGCAGTGGCGGTACCCAGGAAATCGGTATGCTGCTCGACGCGGTATGCGAAGTACTCGAGATAGCCACAGAGGCCATCGAACCGGCCCCAACCTTTGGCACCCAGATCAGGGGGGACTTCATTCGTGGCGTGGTTACCATCGACCAACGCTTTGCCATCTTGCTCGATATGCCCAAGGCGCTCTCCATCAGCGAACTGAGCGTCATGGCGGAAGCCGCCACCAACCAGCTGTTCAATGCGGGAGCGGGAGAGTGCTGATGGTCCCTCCCCCCGGCACTCCGGGATCAGGTCCTAATCCTACCTTGAGCCAGCAGGAGTTCGAGCTGTTTCGCCGCTTTATTCTGGCGTCCGCCGGTATTGATCTTGCGCCGAGCAAACGGGCGCTGGTGCAATCCAGACTGGCCAAACGCTTGCGAACGCTCCACCTGGACAGCTACCGCGCCTACTGGGAGCGGATCAATCAACCGCAGGCCCGTCAGGAGCGACAGATCGCCATCAATCTGCTCTCCACCAACGAGACCTATTTTTTTCGTGAAATGCCGCACTTCGGTTGGCTGAAGCACCACGCAGAGCAACGCCTGGCAGAAGATCCCGCCCCGCTGCGCGTCTGGTCTGCCGCCTGCTCTACCGGCGAGGAGGCCTACTCCGCCGCCATGGTGCTGGCAGAACAGCTGGGGATCAATGAGCGCTGGGACATCCACGCCACCGATATCAACACCCGGGTCATTCCCTTTGCCCAGCGCGCCATCTATACCGTCGAACGGGCCAGGCATGTCCCTCCCCATCTGTGGCTGCGCTATTTTCAGCGTGGCCACGACGAGTACGAAGGCAAGATCCGGGTCAAGCCGGAGCTGGCCAGGAAAGTCTCGTTTTCGAACCTGAACCTGCTCGGATGTCGCGATTTCATCGAGCGGGACTTTGACGTGATTTTTTTGCGAAACGTGCTCATCTATTTCAATGAAGCGACCAAGGTTCATGTTTTGTCACAGTTGTGTGAACTGCTCAAACCGGGTGGTTATCTGCTCATCGGGCATTCGGAGACTATCCGTCAACCGGATCTTCCGCTGGTGCAGGAAGCCACCTCTCGCTATCGCTGCCAATTCACCCGGGATGAATGATGACAATCAAAGTGATGATCGTGGATGACTCTGCGCTGGTGCGCGAAGTGTTGACCCAGATGCTGGGCAAGGCGCCCGATATCGAGGTCATGGGGGCCGCGTTCGATCCCATCTTTGCCATGCGGCAGATGAACAAGATCTGGCCTGACGTCATCATTCTGGATCTCGAAATGCCCAGGATGGATGGCTTGACGTTTCTCAAGAAGATCATGGCCGAGCGGCCGACCCCGGTCATCATCTGCTCGTCGCTGACTGCTGAGGGTGCCAGCATCACTCTGGAGGCCCTCTCTGCCGGAGCCATTGCCATTGTGACCAAGCCTGGAGTAGGAATTAAGGATTTCCTGCAACAGGGGGCCAATGATCTGATCCAGGAGATCCGCTGTGCGGCCCATGCAAAGTTGCGCAATCTCAATCCAGCCGGCAACAAGAGTGGCGGCACCATCGCGGTTCCTCCGAAAAATACCGCCGATGCCGTGCTCTCTGCCCCTGCGGAACACCCCAGGTTTAGCACCACAGACAAGATCATTGCCATCGGCACCTCGACGGGAGGCACCCAGGCGCTGGAGTATCTGTTGACCCGCTTGCCTGCTTCCTGCCCCGGGATCGCCATCGTGCAGCATATGCCGGCACGGTTCACGGCCTCCTTTGCCGAGCGGCTAAACCATCATTCACAGTTGGAGGTCAGAGAAGCCGTGACAGGAGATCGCCTGCTGCCCGGCGTGGCCCTGATAGCGCCAGGGGGCAAGCATCTGTTAATCCAGCGCAGTGGCAACCAGTATCTGGCGGAGGTGAAAGAAGGTCCTCCCGTCTCCCGTCACTGCCCCTCTGTGGATGTCTTGTTTCGCTCGGTCGCCGTGAGCGCGGGCCAGAATGCTACTGGCGTCATCATGACCGGCATGGGCGATGACGGTGCAAGGGGTATGAGAGAGCTGCGCGATGCGGGCGCACGAACCATCGCTCAGGATGAAGCAAGTTGCGTGGTATTTGGTATGCCTAAAGAGGCGATAGCTCATGGTGGGGTGGATCAGGTGATGTCACTCATGCAGATAGCCCAAACCCTCACATTGTCAGATTAACTAGGGGATCAACTATGCCATTAGTGCAATGGAAGGGCCGCTGTGCCCTGGTGGTCGATGACTCTCGCACCCAGCAGTATGAGGTGACCTGCTTGCTTCAGGAGCTGGGCTTTGGCCAGATCCATGTCGCCAGCGACGGTCAGGATGCCCTTAACAAGCTGCGACAGATAGACCATGTGGACCTGCTGCTGACCGATCTCAACATGCCGGGCATGGATGGGGTTGAGCTCATCGGCCATTTGGAAAAAGACACCAACTACCAGATGTTTATCGCCGTGATGAGTGCGGTCGAACGGGATGTACTGGACGTAATTCACTCCATCGCCGATGCCGGCACCCTTGAGGTGATCGGCGTGCTGGCCAAACCACTCAAGAAAAACGACCTGCGCAATATGTTGCGACATTGCGACCCCCAGGTACGACGGGAAAGCAACAAATGGATGCAGCTATCGTTCACCGCAGAGGATGTGCGACAAGCGCTGAACAGTGGTCAACTTGTGCCGTTTTTACAACCCAAGGTCACCATGGTGGACTCGCGGCTGTTTGGTTTCGAGGCGCTGGTGCGCTGGCGTCATCCCGAGCATGGCTTACTCCCTCCGATCTGCTTCGTGCATCATCTGGAAGAGGGCCCCCTGGCGCTGGACTTCTTCTATCGCTTTTTACATGACACCTGCGCGGCGCTGCGTAACATGACAGTCCTGCCTGATGATCTCAGTTGCTCGGTGAATCTGCCCGTTTCCCTTTTGCTTACCGACAAGCTGGTCGACAACATGGTCGCGATTGCTCAGGAACATCAACTCTCCTGTCAAACCCTCATCATCGAGGTTACTGAAACCACCTTCATGTCGAATATTGCCATGTCGCTCGGCACCTTGGCACGCTTACGGTTGCGCGGTTTTGGCATTGCCATGGACGATTACGGCACCGGTTATTCATCCATGAAGCAGCTCTCTCGCTGCCCCTTCACCGAAATCAAAATAGATAAGGAGTTTGTTCACGATGCCCACACCAGTCCCAAGAAGCTGGCAATATTGACGTCCGCCATCGTGATGAGTCAGAAACTGGGGTTAAAAACCGTCGCAGAAGGGGTGGAAAATCAGGAAGATTGGCAGCAACTGGCCTTGCTTGGGTGCGAATTGGCGCAAGGTTATTACATCAGTCGCCCATTACCCATCGATCAGGTTGAAAACTGGTATCTCGAATGGCAGGAAAAATCCAGCAAGTCATAACACGACAAGGCATGAAGAGTATCGCAGCATATCTGCAATAGAGAGATGAAAGATCACGGTTGAACACGGCTAGCTAACAGTGCCATTAAATAGCCACCTGGGGCTATTTAATGGCACCGCACAATAATACCTTCAACTAACCTGACGGTATTGCTCCGTCATAACGACACGGGGAACCATACGGTTATTCATGACTTTGATCACCCCAAAACGGGGCAATTGCTTGCTGGTAGTCAATATCAAATCATCGGTCAAATTCAGACAGACGCTGGCCTGTTCCCCTGCTTCGATGACCATGAACTCGCCACGCCCGTGAGAGGTACACATCCAGACCAAATCACCATTTATTGGCCAGATGGTTGAATGTTGTTCGTTGAAAAACCAACTTTGCGGCATCAGTGGTTTATAAAATCGACTGACGGCGATGGCATTGAGTACCAGTTGTACCTGATGAGGAATACTCCACTGCAGTTCGGCAGCTTTATCCATCAGCTGATAATAAAGTGCAGCATCATCGACACAAAAAGGCTGAGTCGTGAATGCATTGGGTACCAATTGCCGCCCCTTATATTCGGTGGCAAATAACATGTTATCAGACAGTTCCAACATCAGACGGTCATTCTGAGCATCGTAGTGCCATTGCCAGCTATCGGTCGGTTGGATAAACATGTGGGAGCCCTTCTTGATATTGCATCTGATGACTTTATTCCATGTAGATAAAATCGGCAACGTCAAATAAAGGGCTCCAGGTTATTTCTTATATATTTTCGACGATTTCTTTAACCAGCCCCGGGCCTTTATAAATAAAACCGCTATAAATTTGCACCAGGCTGGCACCGGCTGCCAGCTTTTCACGGGCGGCCATGGCACTGTCCACCCCCCCTACCCCAATGATGGGCAGGGCGCCATCGAGAGCCTTTGCCAAGTGGCGGATCACCTCAGTGCTCTTGTGCTGCAATGGGCGACCGCTGAGACCACCTGCTTCACCAGCATGGGGCATGTCATAGATCATTCCCCGCTCCAGGGTGGTATTGGTCGCGATAACGCCATCGATACCATTGCGAACCAGAGAGGCGGCAACCTGATCTATTTCATCAAGGCTCAAATCTGGGGCAATTTTTACAGCCAGCGGCACATACTTCTTATATTTGGCCGCCAGCTCCTGCTGACGAACCTTGAGAGCGGCCAGCAATTCATCGAGCGCCTCGCCATATTGCAATTGGCGCAACCCCGGGGTATTGGGCGAGGAGATATTGACGGCAATATAACCGGCATGGTCATAAACCTTGTCCATACAGAACAGGTAATCATCCTTGCCCTGCTCAATGGGGGTGTCCTTGTTCTTGCCGATATTAATGCCGATCACCCCCTGATATTTCGCCTCTTTGACTCTGGCGACCAGATGGTCAACACCCTTGTTGTTGAAACCCATGCGGTTGATGATCCCCTCTGCCGGAATAACCCGGAACAGGCGGGGTTTGTCGTTGCCGCTCTGGGGTTTGGGGGTAACAGTGCCTACCTCGATAAAGCCAAATCCCATGGCTCCCAACGCATCAATGCACTCCCCATCTTTATCAAGACCTGCTGCCAATCCCACCGGATTGGCAAAAGAAAGCCCCATGACGGTGACGGGGCGTTTCGGCAAATTCTGACGGAAGAAACAATCGAGTGGCGTACCGAGAAGGCGGGGCAAATATTTCATAGAAAGATCGTGAGCCTGTTCCGGATTGAGCTTGAACAGGAAATGCCTGGCGATGGGGTACAACATCTTTGCTCCTTAAAAAAAGCCCCGGCAACTGGCCGGGGCTTTGGGTGTTATGCCGGTGTTATGCCTTATCTGGCAATTACAGTGCTCGGCAATTCAACTGGAGCAGGTTCAACTCGCGCAAGGCCACCGAGAACTTGGCGAACTCGTGGGTGCTCGTGGTCTTGAAGTCGGCCAACATATGGGTCCAACGGGACAAGAGTTGCTCATGCTCCGAAATCCAGTCGGCCAGTATGGTAGCGCATTCTCCCTGATCTTTGCACCCTTCCAGTACCACGGAAGTGAGGCTGCGTTGCTGCCAGTCCAGATCTTCGCGGAAGGAGGCCCGAGCCATCGCCTGCCAGTGGTTGCCCACCGGCTGATGGTTGATCTGATCGAGGAACCAGTGCAGATCCAGCTTGGCTCCGAGACGGTAGTAGACATTGGCGACGCGCAGGATGTCGGTCTTGTGCTCCGCAGCAATCTGCGCCAGATCCAGACTGGAGAAGAGACTGCTCATGTGGGCGACCTGACGGGCAATGTGCTCGGGCACCTGGCGTTCCATCCACTTGGCCACTACCTGACGGTGCTCGGTCACTTCGCTCTCGTCCATCACCTCGTAGAGGTGCTCGGCCAGGGTCTCGAAGGCCGGACGGAAGAAGGCGATATTCTCGCTGATGCTCCAGCTGCGATTACGGGCGCGCAGGAACCAGCGGGTGGCACGGCGCACGATGCGACGGCTGTAGAACATCAGCTCGAGCTGGGTCTCGGCTCCCACCTGGTTGTCACAGGCTTCGATATCGCGCCACAGGGCGTTGAGGCCGAATACCTCGCGAGCCATGGCAAAGCAGCAAGCCACCTCGGCCAGGGAGGCGCCGGTCTCGTCCTTCATCCGGCTAGCGAAGTTGAGGCCCATGTCGTTGACCAGCATGTTGGCCACCCGGGTCGCGATGATCTCGCCGCGCAGCGGGTGCTGGGCAAGGGCCGCGCCAAACTGCTGCTGCAGTTGGGCCGGAAAGCTGGTCACCAGCATGTTGGCGAGGAAGGGCTCGTCGGTCACCTCGGGGCAATTGAGCTGCTCTTTGAGCACCATCTTGCCGTAGGCCACCAGCACCGCCAGCTCGGGTCGGGTCAGTCCCTGCCCGGCCGCCATCCGCTCGGAGAGCTCCTCATCGGAGGGCAGGAATTCCAACGCACGATCCAGCTTGCCTTCACGCTCCAGCCCCTGGATGAAGCGCTGCTGCTCTTTGAGCTGCTCGGCACCGCGGAAACTGGTGACCGAGATGGACTGGGACTGGCGATAGGCGTTGGTGATAACGATTTGCGCCACGTCGTCGGTCATCTCATAGAGCATCTGGTTGCGCTGCTTGAGAGTCATGTCCCCTGCCGCAACAAGCTGGTTCAGCAGGATCTTGATGTTGACCTCGTTGTCAGAGCAATCCACGCCGCCCACGTTGTCGGTGAAGTCGGTGTTGATGCGTCCGCCCTGGCTGGCGTACTCCACCCGGCCAAGCTGGGTAAAGCCGAGGTTGCCGCCCTCGCCCACAATGCGGGCACGTAAGGAGCGACCATTGACCCGCAGCACGTCGTTGCTGCGATCACCCACTTCGGCATCGCTCTCGCGGGCGCTCTTCACATAGGTGCCGATGCCGCCATTCCAGAGCAAGTCCACATTCAGGCAGAGCAGCGCCTTGATCAGCTCGTTCGGGGCCATGCTGGCCTTGTCGGTACCGAGCAGAGTCTGGATCTCGGGGCTCAGCTTGATGGACTTGGCCGAGCGCAGGAAGATGCCGCCCCCTGCCGAGATAAGTTCGCGGTTGTAGTCATCCCAGCTCGAACCAGGCAACTCGAACAAGCGCTTGCGCTCGACGAAGCTACTGGCCGCATCCGGCGTCGGGTCGATGAAGATGTGCATGTGGTTGAAGGCGCCCACCAGCTGGGTGTGTTCGGAGAGCAGCATGCCGTTGCCGAACACGTCCCCCGCCATGTCGCCGATCCCGACGCAGGTGAAGTCGGTGGTCTGGCAGTTGACGCCGATTTCGCGAAAATGCCGCTTGACCGACTCCCAGGCACCGCGGGCGGTGATGCCCATCTTCTTGTGGTCATAGCCGACCGAACCGCCGGAGGCAAACGCATCGCCCAGCCAGTGACCGTACTCCAGGCTTATTTCGTTGGCAATGTCGGAGAAGGTGGCGGTGCCCTTGTCGGCGGCGACTACCAGGTAGTAGTCATCCTCATCGTGGCGAACCACGTCTTTTGGCGGGATCATCTCACCACCGATGATGTTGTCGGTGACATCCAGCAGACCGCGAATAAACAGGCGATAGCAGGCCTTGCCCTCTTCCTGGATAACGGCGCGAGGGGCACCTGCCGGCATCTGCTTGCAGTAGAAACCGCCCTTGGCGCCGACCGGCACGATGACGGTGTTCTTCACCTGCTGGGCCTTGACCAGCCCCAGTACCTCGGTGCGGAAGTCTTCCTTGCGATCGGACCAGCGCAGGCCACCACGGGCCACCTTGCCCCAGCGCAAGTGAACCCCTTCCACCCGCGGCGAGTAGACGAAGATCTCGAACTTGGGCAGCGGCAGCGGCATGTCGGTAATGCTGGAGGGGGCCAGCTTGAAGGAGATGTAGGGCTTGATGTTGCCCGCCTGGTCCTTCTGGTAGTAGTTGGTGCGCAGGGTGGCGTCGATCATCTCCATGAAGCGGCGAATGATGCGATCGTCATCCAGGTTGGCGACCTGATCCAGCTTGGCGGCGAGCTGCTCGTGGATCTTCGCCTGCACTTTGGCATCCTGGGTGATGGCAGGATTGAGGCGCTGCTCGAACAGGGTGAACAGCAACTGGGCGATGTCGGGGTAGCGGGTCAGCGTCTCCTCGATATAGGACTGGCTGAAGGAGACCCCGGTCTGGCGCATGTACTTGGCATAAGCACGCAGCACAGAGACCTGGCGGCCGGTGAGGCCTGCGCCCAGCACCAGACGGTTGAAGCCGTCATCTTCCAGGCTCTTGTTCCAGATGGCGGCAAACGCTTCCTGGAAGCGCTGCTGGCTCTGCTCCAGATCGAACGGCTGCTCACCGTGCAACAGCATGGAGAAGTCAAGGATCCAGAACACCTCGTCAGCCGGAGTACGGACCTGATACGGGGTCTCGCCGATAACCCGCAACCCCATGTTTTCCAGCATGGGCAACACATCGGAGAGATGGATGGGCTCGGTGCGATGGAACAGCTTGAGGCGCACCCGGCGATCGTTCTGCTCTTCCTGGGCGCGGTAGAACAGCATGCCCAGCGGCTCGGCCTCGCTCAGGTTGTCCAGCGCCATGATGTCGGCGACGGCAGAACCCGGCAGCACGTCTTCCTTGTAGGCACGGGGGAAGGCGGCGCTGAAACGGCGACGCAGTTCGTTACCACGGGCTTCGCCATAGTGGGAGAGCAGCACGGAGTCGAGTCTGTCGTCCCAGCTGCGGGCGGCTTCAATCAGGTTGTTCTGTACTTCGTTCACATCCACATCCACGTTGTTGTTGTTGACCCGCACTATGTAGTGGGTCCGCGCCAGCACCCCTTCGGTGAAGTAGACGTTGAACTCCACCTCTTCGTTGCTGCCGAAATATTTCTGCAGGATCTGCTGGGTTTTGACTCGCAGCGCCGTGTTGTAACGCTCCTTGGTGACATAGACCATGCAGGAGAAGAAACGGCCGTAGACGTCGCGACGCACGAACAGGCGCAGCATGTCACGCTCCTGCATCTCCAGCACGCCGAGACCGGTGGCCAGCAACTCCTCTTCACGGGCCTGGATCAACTCGTCACGCGGATAGGTTTCCAGCACGTTCAGCAGCGCCTTGTAGGCATGAGAGCCCTTCTCGAACCCGGAGGCGGCCATGATCCGCTCGAGGCGATGGCTGATGAGGGGGATCTGGGTCGCACTGGTGTTGTAGATGGAAGAGGCGTAGAGGCCGATGAAGCGGTCTTCGCCGATCACCTTGCCATGCTCGTCAAAGCGCTTGATGCCGATGTAGTCCACATAGGCCGGACGATGAACCCGGGATTTGCTGTTGGACTTGGTGAGGATCAGCAGATCGGAACTCAATGCCTCGTGACGGGCGCTGGCCGGCATGGTGCCAAGGCGCTGCCCCTCTTCCTTGATGGAGTTCTTCATCAACCCGAGGCTCGAGCTGGCCTGCGGCAGGATCTCGTGATCCCCTTCCACCGCCTTGACGTCATAGCGGCGGTAGCCCATCAGGGTAAAGTTGTGGGCGGCAACCCATTTCAGGAAGGCAACGCAAGAGTCCACCTCTGCCTTGCTGACCGGGAGCTTGCGCTTGGGCAACTCATCGATGATCTCGTTGAGTTTGGCCAGCATGGGCTGCCAGTCCCCTACCGCCAGCGCCACTTCACCGGCAACCGAGTCGAGCTCGGCGGCCAGGGCCTCCATCTGTGCCTCGCTGGTCAGATGGTCAATCTCGATGAGGAAGGCGGTCTCAACGGAAGTCTGTTCGGCCGTGTTGTCGAGGTCCAGAATGGCGCTGATCTTGCCCTCGCCGTCACGAATAAGGTGCAGCGGCTGGTGCAGCATCATGTGGGCGGTGATATTGAGGCGCTTGAGGGCCATGCGGATGGAGTCCACCAGGAAAGGGGCATCCTGCAGGATGATCTCGACGATGGTATGGGGAGATTGCCAACCGTGGCGGGTCAGCTCCGGGTTGTAGACCCGGATGCAGGGCGCGGTACCGACGCGCTGGTTGAGCGCATTCCACAGACTCAGCGCCGCCCCGTAGAGATCGCTGTCGTTGCGATCATGCAGGTCGCTGCTGGCCATGTTGCCGTAAAACTTGGCAACGAAGCGCTCGACCAGGGAGGCACTGTTTTTGGGCAATTTTTGGTTGATCAGGCTGAGAACGTTTTCGAGCAGAACTGAGGTAGGGGCGTCTTTCAATGCCATTTTTATATTCCTTATCGGACGACATTAACCACCGACGCAGAGGCAATCACCCTGATTGCCCGCTGGTACAGAGTTGTTGCGAAGTGTAATGGCTTGAATAAGGGAAGGCGAGCGATAGTGCTAATAAGTTGTTAAAAACAGGGGACAGATCACGACTTAAACTGTGAGAAATTTTGCCAATGATAAAAAAAACAGAAATTCTCACTGCCTTTGCGGAAAATTACCGGATAGTTAGTGATAAAAGCGAGATAACTAGTCGGCAATCTGTTCCAAAAATGTTAATTTATGCGTTCCAGGCTGATGAAGCGATAATCGTCCTGGGTTTTCAGGCGAAAATAGCCGTACACCCCGCTGTGGGCGACAAAGGGACGGATTTTTTCCAACCCTATCTCTATGGTGAGCCCTTGCTCGGTTCCCACCACCAGGCGCCTGACGTGGCCCTGGTACATCAGCATGATCTCGTCGTGGCTCAGAGATAATCGAAAGGTAAACTGCTTCACGTCGGCTCCTTCAAAAAGGGCGAGGGTTCAATCGAACCGCTCGCCTTGTCTTTATCTTCACGGGCATAACGCGGGCAAGAGTGGGCAGAAGAGACCCATCCCCTGCCCTGTTTCCTTACTGCAGCAGCGCCTTGCTCACCTTCTCGAACAGATCCCGCGCCAATCCTTCAAGGCTGGCCAGTCGGGTTAGCTCGGCGCGGATCAGCCCCTTGCGCTCTTCATCGAGCCGTTTGAACTGAATAAGGGGAGTGATGAGGCGTGACGCCACCTGGGGATTAACTTCGTTGAGCTCGATCAGCAGATCGGTCAGGAAGCGGTAGCCGCTGCCATCGCGGGCATGGAACTGCACCTGGTTGTTCATGGCAAAGCTGCCGATCAGCGCCCGCAGCCGGTTCGGGTTGCGAATGCTGAAGGTGGGGTGCGCCATCGCCAGCTTCACATCGGCCAGCACATCGGCAGCCGGCTTGCTTCCCACCAGGCGCAGCCAGTTGTCCAGCACCAGACCATCGTGCGCCCACTTGCCTTCGAAATCGGCCAGGAGCTCGGCGCGGCACGGCAGCAGATGGCTGTTGGCCACTTGCAGCGCCGCCAGGGTGTCGGTCATGTTGTCGGCGGCCGCATATTGCTGGCGCACCAGCAGATCGGCGCTGTCTGCGTCGAGCGCCGCCAGATAACCAAGTACCACGCCCTTGAGGGCACGCTTGGCCATGTCGGCATGCACTACCCGATAAGTCGGCAGCTTCAGACTGTCGTACTGGGCGGCCAGCCGCGCCCCGAAGGCCTGCGCCAGCCGCAGCTGGATCTCATCACGCACCCGATGGATGGCATCGACATCAGCCACCTCGAACAGTTCGGCCAGGGTCGCCTCCCCCGGCAGCGCCAGGATCTCGGCCTTGAGCGCCGGATCCAGCTCGCCGTCATCCAAAATGGCGACAAAGGCATCCAGCAAGGTGGCCGATACCGCCACGTCCTGCCCTTGTTGTACCCGGGTAACCCCGTCAATCACCGCCTTGTTGATCAGCATCTGGGCGGCATCCCAGCGGGCAAATTCGTTGCGGGCAAAGCGCATCAGGAAAGCCAGCGCCTCGTCGCTGTAGTCATAGTGCAACTTGACCGGGGCTGAGAAGTCCCGCAACAGGGAGGGAACCGGTTTGGTTGGCACTCGATCGAAAGTAAAGGTCTGCTCAGACTCCAGCACATCGAGTACGTTGCCTATCGCCTTGCCCTGATATTGCAGCGGGATAACGGCCCCCTGTTCATCATAAAGCTCGATGTCGAGGGGAATGTGTAGTGCCAGTTTCTGTGGCTGATCCTGGGTCGGTGGCGTGTGCTGGCGCACGTGCAGGCGATAGATGTCGCTGGCGGCGTCGTATTCGTCGGTTACCGTCAGCTCTGGGGTACCGGACTGGCTGTACCAGCGACGGAAGCGGCCAAGATCCACCCCGGAGGCATCTTCCATCGCCTGTACGAAGTCATCGCAGGTCACAGCCTGACCGTCAAAGCGCTCGAAATAGAGGCGCATGCCGGCCTGGAAATGTTCTTCACCAAGCAGGGTGTGCATCATGCGGATCACTTCAGAACCCTTCTCATAAACGGTCAGGGTGTAGAAGTTGTTCATCTCGATCACCACATCCGGGCGGATGGGGTGGGCCATGGGACCGGCGTCTTCGGCAAACTGCGGGCCGCGCACGGTGCGTACATTGTTGATGCGGTTGACCCCACGGGAGCCGAGATCGGAGGAAAACTCCTGGTCCCGAAACACCGTCAGTCCCTCTTTCAGGCTTAACTGGAACCAGTCGCGACAGGTGACCCGGTTGCCGGTCCAGTTGTGGAAATATTCGTGACCGATCACCCGTTCGATACCGTGGTAGTCGCTGTCGGTGGCGGTAGCCGGGTTGGCCAGCACGAACTTGGAGTTGAAGATGTTGAGCCCCTTGTTCTCCATGGCGCCCATGTTGAAGAAGTCCACCGCGACGATCATGTAGATATCGAGGTCGTATTCCAGACCGAAACGCTGTTCGTCCCAACGCATGGAGTTGATGAGGCTCTCCATGGCGAAACCAGCCCGATCCAGGTTGCCCTTGTCGACGAAGATCTCGAGGGCCACCTTGCGGCCACTTAGGGTTACGTAACTGCCTCGCTCCACGTCAAAATCCCCGGCGACCAGAGCAAACAGATAGCTGGGTTTGGGGAAGGGATCCTGCCACTGCACGAAGTGGCGACCACCGTCCAGATTGCCGCTGTCGACCTTGTTGCCGTTGGAGAGCAGGAAGGGATACTTGGCCTTGTCTGCGGTAATGCGGGTGCTGTAGCGGGCCAGGATATCGGGCCGGTCGAGATAATAGGTGATGCGACGAAACCCTTCGGCTTCGCACTGGGTGCAGTAGGCATCACCGGACTTGTAGAGTCCTTCCAGCGCGCTGTTGGCGGCGGGATCTAGCAGGGTGACTATGGTCAGCACACACTCGGTGGGCAGGTTGAACAGGGTCAGGCTACCCTCCCCCAGCTCATAATGCTCGCACGGCACACCATCGATGGCGATGCTCTTGAGCGTCAGCTGTTCGCCATCGAGCACCAAAGGTTCGTTGTGATCGCCGTTGCGTCGAATGCGGGTGATGGCGGTGACCTGGGTGAGGGGTTCCTGCAGCTGGAAATCCAGATCGATGGTATCAATCCAGTAGAGAGGGGCCTGGTAGTCCTGACGATATTTGGCCGTCATGGCCTGGGAGTGATTTGTCATTATTGTCTGCTTCCACGCTTGTTAAAGGCGAGAAAGAGGCTGGCACAACCGGCAGGCGGGGTCAAACGATTTGCGGTCTGATAAAAGAAAGGGCGACTCGCGTCGCCCTTGTAGATTCAGATTGGCCAACTCAACTGCGTTTGCCGGCCTTGGCCAGATCCGCCGTGATGTTGGCCGCCTCGACGAGATACTCATCGGGCGCCTCAAAATCGGCAGGCAAGTCATCCAGGCTCTTCACCGCAGGCTTGCCAAGGCGGGCCAGACGTTCGTTGGCGCGCGTGAGCGCCTTCTCGTCCTGTTTGGCCTGCTCTGCCAGACGTTCTGCCTCGTTGAGGGAGACCGATTTTTTGTCTTTCTCCCCCTGGTACTCGGCGATGTCCTGCATTACGTAGGCAAACTCGGGATCCTTGGCAATCCGCGCATCGTGGGCCGCCTGCAACTTGGGCAGCTGGCTGGTGAAATTGCCCAGCGTCTGGTAGTTGGCCGAGGCTATCTTGTCCCACGGCAGCGCGTTGAACTCGCGGCTCTCGCCAGTCTCTTCCGGCGCAACTGGCGTCGGGAAGCTGATGTCCGGTGCAACCCCCTTGTTCTGGGTGCTGCCGCCGTTGATCCGGTAGAACTTGGCGATGGTGTACTGCACGTGACCCAGCGGCTGCTCGTAGAAGTCGTAGACCTTGGCCAGGCTGCGATGCTGCTGCACCGTCCCCTTGCCAAACGAGTTTTCCCCGAGGATCAGGGCGCGGCCGTAGTCCTGCATGGCGGCGGCGAAGATCTCGGAGGCCGAGGCGCTGTAGCGATCGATCATCACCGACATGGGGCCACCGTAGTAGACCTGACCATCGTCATCGCCATTGACCGTGATGCGGCCCATGTGATCACGAATTTGCACCACGGGACCGCTGGCAAAGAAGAGACCGCTCAGGGCCGAAGCTTCGGTCAGGGCACCGCCACCATTGCCGCGCAGATCGATGATGAGGCCATCGATCTTCTGCTTGTTGAGGCTGGAGAGCTCCTTGATCACATCTTCATGAAGATTGACGTAGAAGCTGGGGATCTCGATGACCCCGATCTTCTTGCCTTCGGCGGTGATCACCTTGGACTTGGCGGCGCGATCTTCGAGGCGCACCTTGTCCCGCACCAGCTCGATCTGCTCGGTCTTGGCGCTGGCGCCCTTGCCGCGCTGGATCTCCAGCTTCACCTTGCTGCCCTTGGGCCCCTTGATGAGCTCGACCACGTCGTCAAGACGCCAGCCGATCACATCGACGATCTTGCCATCCTCCTGCCCTACCCCGGTGATCTTGTCATCGGGCTTGAGGTTGTTGGACTTGGCAGCAGGACCACCGGGCACCAGGGAACGAATGACAGTGAAGTCATCCTCCGCCTGCAGTACGGCACCAATCCCCTCCAGCGAGAGGTTCATCTCGGTGTTGAAACGATCGGCGCTGCGCGGTGAGAGATAACTGGTGTGTGGTTCGATGGCGCGTGCAAAGGAGTTCATGAAGAGCTGGAACACATCCTCGCTCTCGGTCTGGGACATCCGCTTGATGGCGTTGTTGTAACGCTTACCAAGCAGCTCCTTGATCTCGGGCCACTCCTTGCCGCTGAGTTTGAGGCTCAGTGCATCGTACTTGACCCGCTGGCGCCACAACTCGTTGAGTTCGGCTTCATCCCTCGGCCAAGCCGCCCCTTCCCGATCGAACACATAGTTGTCGGGCTGGGTAAAATCGAAAGGAGTATCGAGCAGTTTGAGGGCGTATTCGAACCGCTCATAACGCCGCTGCTGACTCAGGTTGAACATCTCGTAGGCGGGTGCCAGACGACCTCTTTCGAGGTCGGTGTCAAACCCGTTACGGTACTTTTCAAAACGGCTGATGTCAGAGGCCAAAAACAGGTTGCGGCTGTAATCCAGATTCTCCAGATACTTGTCGAAGATCACGGAGGAAAAGGCATCATCCAGCTTGAACTGTTTGTAATGCGAGCGGGTAAACAGATTGGCAATTCGCTTGCTGGCCGTAGCATGTTGGCTCTCTTGAGCCAACACAGGCAAATCACTCTCCTTGAGCACCGGCTCGATGGCCTGTGCGAGCCCGGCAAGCGCCAGGCTACAGGCAACGAGGGAAAAACGAATTACGCCATGCTTCAACATGTCTCTCCTTAGAGAACCAGGTGCTCTGATTTGACCCGCAGGGTCATGCCGGTCTGCAGCTGGACTTGAACGTCGTCCTTGGTCACTTCCTTGATGGTTGCGGGAACCGGAGACTTGCCCATGACCACGCGGACGTCCTGACCCACTTTCAGGGTAGCGGCATCCACCTTGACCAGCGGAGCATCGGCAACAGGCGCTTTCTCCTGAGCCTTTGGCTTGGCGGCGACATCCGCCTTCTCGGTCTTGCGAGGAGCCGGACGACGGGGTTTCTTGGCCTTGTCATCCTTCTCTTTGTTGTTGGTACGACGGCTGGCAAAGACGCGTTCTTTACTCTCTTTCAGCGCCTGCTTGGCGTGTTCGATGTGCTCTTCGGTCAGCAGTTCGCCCGGGTTACCGTCCAGATCGACACGAGCCTGGCCAGCCTTGAGGCCATGCAGGTAGCGCCAGCTGGAAGTATATTGACGCAGAGCAGAGCGCAGCATGGTCTTGGAGACTCTGGCATCGTCAGCAAGACGCTCGGCCAAATCCTGGAAGATGCCAATCTTGAGCGGCTTGGCCTCTCCTTCAGCAACGAAGCAGGCCGGGAATTTCTCGACCAGGTAGGCAACGATTTCTTTACTGTTCTTCAGCTTCTCAGTGTTTTCCATGTATAACCTTGGCTTTCATATAAACGCACGGGCACTTCCCGAGCACAACAAAGGCCTCATTATAGAGAGCTTGGGGCCTTTTGCGAACCATCTAAGCAATCACTTAGAGCATGCTTTCCAAAATTTGCACCGTTTCTTCCAGGCCAATCCGGTCTTCCTGATCGAAACGGTTAAAAATCGGACTGTCGATGTCGAGCACCCCGATGATCTCGCCGTTGCGGCGCACCGGGATCACGATTTCGGCATTGCTGGCACCGTCACAGGCAATATGCCCATCAAACTGATGCACATCATCCACCAGCTGGGTCTTGCCCTCTGACACGGCGGTACCACAGACACCACGGCCGACGGGAATGCGGACACAGGCCGGCTTGCCCTGGAAGGGCCCCAATACGAGGGTGTCCCCTTGCAACAGATAAAAACCGACCCAGTTGATATCTGCCAGCTCCTGATTGAGCAGGGCGGAGAGGTTGGCCAGGTTGGCAATCAGGTCGGTTTCTCCCTCCAGCAGGGCTCGCGCCTGTTGATTGAGGGTTCGATAAAATTGATTTTTCTCAGTCATGATTAAATAGATTTCACTCCCTGTAGGCCAAGGGAAGGTAACGCCTGGCATGGAAATTTCAAATATTTTTTCCACTCCTTTGCGGCCAACGACTTATTCCCGGGCAACCGACAACGCCAATTGCTGGCGCTCGCCATTGCTCCACTCGATATTGAGCAGCCAGACCATAGTGGGAGAAGTACAACTGCCCACCAAGGTCGTTCCCTGCCAACCGCCGCTTATTTGTTCAAACTTGACCGGAATGGTTCCCATAAACATATCCCGCCCTTCCAGCCATGCCTTCACCGGGGTAATGGCCGGATCCCCCCCCGTCATGCGCAGGGCAAAATCCCGTTCGGCGCGTACCGGCAGATCGGCCACCGCCACCGTCAGGGGTTTTTCGCCGACAGAGACAGTGCAACTGCTGTGGGAAAGATCACAAATCTGATCTTTTATCGGCGCGGGTGCGGCGCTGTTTTCGGTTGAAAACCAGGTACGGTATGCAATGAGCCCCAATAATAGGGCCAGCACCAGTCCGAGGTGCATGACTTTACGGCTAGTGAGTTTTTCTTTCATGAAAAGCGGTCCCAATAAGATGCAGAAAAAATAGTATTTTTGTGATCTCGCACAAGGTAAATCGCGGTTAAAACGAGGCCGGACGGAGCCAAATATATCACTGTTTATACTGTTATTTTACCTGTCACTTCAGTATCATTCCCATGCAGTTTTCATATGGTCATCTTTTGCTTTTCCTTTCGTTAACAGATGTTAACAACTGGTGGGCGGTGACTCGATGAAACAGGTCCGGTTCGCCGGACAAAAACCAAACAACAGCAGCATCGGAAGCGGAATATAACGATGAGCCATACAACTAACCATCCTGAGTACAACTACACCGTTGTTCGCCAGTTTACCGTCATGACGATTGTCTGGGGAATTGTCGGCATGTCGGTTGGCGTACTGATCGCAGCCCAGCTGATCTGGCCTGCCCTCAACTTCGAAACCCCTTGGCTGACTTACAGTCGTCTGCGGCCTCTGCACACCAACGCGGTGATCTTCGCCTTCGGGGTGAGCGCCCTGATGGCGACCTCCTTCTACGTGGTGCAGCGTACCTGCCAGACCCGGCTGTTTGGTGGCCCGCTCGCCAGCTTCGTGTTCTGGGGCTGGCAGGCAATCATCCTCTCTGCGGCCATCTCGCTGCCGTTGGGATTCACGACCGCCAAAGAGTATGCCGAGCTGGAGTGGCCGATCGATCTGGCGATCACCGTGGTCTGGGTCGCCTACGCCATCGTCTTCTTCGGCACCCTGATGAAGCGCACCACCTCCCACATCTATGTGGCGAACTGGTTCTTCGGCGCCTTTATCATCACGGTCGCCGTGCTGCACATCGTCAATAACATGGAAGTGCCGCTGTCCGGCATGAAGTCCTACTCCATGTATTCCGGTGCCATGGATGCCATGGTGCAGTGGTGGTACGGTCACAACGCGGTAGGCTTCCTGCTGACTGCAGGTTTCCTTGGCATGATGTACTACTTCGTGCCCAAACAGGCCGGCCGCCCGGTTTACTCCTACCGACTCTCCATCGTGCACTTCTGGGCGCTGATCTCCCTCTATATCTGGGCCGGTCCGCACCACCTGCACTATACCGCCCTGCCTGACTGGGCCCAGTCCCTCGGCATGGTGATGTCCCTGATCCTGTTCGTGCCCTCCTGGGGCGGCATGATCAACGGCATCATGACCCTCTCCGGTGCCTGGCACAAACTGCGCTATGACCCCATCCTGCGCTTCCTGATCGTCTCCCTGTCGTTCTACGGCATGTCGACCTTCGAAGGCCCCATGATGGCGATCAAGACGGTCAACGCCCTCTCCCACTACACCGACTGGACCGTAGGTCACGTTCACTCCGGTGCCTTGGGCTGGGTTGCCATGGTCTCCATCGGTGCGGTTTACCACCTGATCCCGAACCTGTTCGGCCAGGGCCGCATGTACAGCATCCGCTTGATCAACGTGCACTTCTGGCTGGCTACCGTGGGCACCGTGCTCTACATCGTCGCCATGTGGATTTCCGGTGTGATGCAGGGTCTGATGTGGCGTGCAGTCAACGAAGACGGCACCCTGACCTACAGCTTCGTGGAAGCCCTGCAGGCCTCCTATCCCTTCTACTTCGTGCGCTTCCTGGGTGGCTGCTTCTTTGTCACCGGTATGTTGCTGATGGCCTACAACGCCTATCGCACCATCACCGCGCCCAAGGGTTCCCTGGAACCCGTCGCCCAGCCAGCATGATTGAAGAGGTCAAAGCATGAGCAACAATAACCGTCACGAGATCTTTGAAAAAAGCGTTCCCATGCTGGTGGTCGGCATCATATTTGCCATCAGCCTGGGTGGCTTGGTCGAAATCACCCCGCTCTTCTTCCAGAAGCAGACTACCGAGCCGGTGGAGGGCCTCAAGCCCTACACCGCCCTGCAGATGGAAGGGCGCGATATCTTCATCCGCGAAGGCTGCACCAACTGCCACAGCCAGATGATCCGTCCGTTCCGTGCCGAAACCGAGCGTTACGGTCACTACTCGGTCGCCGGTGAAAGCGTGTGGGAGCACCCCTTCCTGTGGGGCTCCAAGCGTACCGGTCCGGATCTGGCACGGGTCGGGGGCCGCTACTCCGACGAGTGGCACAAGGTTCACCTGATCAACCCGCGCGACGTGGTGCCCGAGTCCAACATGCCCGCCTACCCCTGGCTTGATCGCAACGTGCTGACCGGCGAGATGACAGGCAAGAAACTGGCGCTGTTCCGCGACCACTTCGGCGTGCCCTATACCGATGCCGATATTCAGGGCGCCGGTGATGCCGTCAAGGGCAAGACCGAGCTGGAAGCCCTGGTGGCCTATCTGCAATCACTGGGCCATGCCCTGAAATAAGGAGTGTGGAGATGGACTACGGCACTTTTCGCGGTCTGTACACCCTGCTGTTGATGGCCATCATGATCGGCATCTTCGTCTGGGCTTACAGCAAACGCCGCAAGACCGCTTTCGACGAGGCTGCCAATCTGGTTTTCGCCGATGATGAGCAATCCGGTGCTGATAAAAAGAACGCAGGAGCGAAACAATAATGAGCACTCTGTTTAGTATTTTCGTAACCGTCATTACCCTGGGGACCATCCTCGGCTGCTTCCTGCTGCTGATGTGGTGCCGCAAGGACAAGATGGGTGTTGAAGAAGGCAAGTCGATGGGTCACTCCTTCGACGGCATCGAAGAGATCAACAACCCGCTGCCGAAGTGGTGGACCTACATGTTCCTCTTCTTCATCGTCACCGGTCTGGTCTATCTGGTCGCCTTCCCGGGCCTTGGCAACTTCAAGGGTCTGTTGGGCTGGCAAAGTTCCAACCAGGATGTCCGTTCGCTGGCCGAATCCCGCGCTGCGACCGAGTCTGCCAAGTCGGAAGGTCGTGCGGTGGAATATGACCGCGAGATCGCCAAGGCTGACGAGATCTACGGCGCCAAGTTCCGCGAGCTGGCCTACCAGGCTGACGGCAAGAGCTATCGCCCCATCGAGGAGATCGCCGCCGACCCGGAAGCCCGCAAGGTGGGTCAGCGTCTGTTCCTGCAGAACTGCTCCCAGTGCCACGGCTCCGATGCCCGCGGTGGTCGCGGTTTCCCGAACCTGACCGACAGCGAATGGCAATGGGGCGGTGCCCCGGATCAGATCAAGACCACCATCATGGGCGGTCGTCAGGGGATCATGGCGGCCTGGGGCGAGATCCTGGGCAAGGATGGCGTGCAGGAAGTCGCTTCCTACGTGCTGAGCCTGTCTGGTCGCAAGGTTGATCTGGTGGAAGCCAAGAAGGGTGAAGCCCGCTTTGCGGTCTGCGCCGCCTGTCACGGTCCGGATGCCAAGGGCGGCATCGCCGTCGGTGCGCCTGATCTGACCAACAGCACCTGGCTCTACGGTGGCTCCCGCGAAGTGGTGGTCCAGACCATCACCCATGGTCGCCACGGTGTGATGCCGGCCTGGAAAGACATTCTGGGCGAAGACAAGGTGCACCTGCTGGCCTCCTACGTTTACAGCCTGTCTCACCCACAGACTGCCAAATAAGGTCGGCCACACCCGAAGTAACATGTGATAAACACGTGATTACACAGCAAAAAGCCTCGACTACTCGAGGCTTTTTGTTATCTTGTGTTGCGTAAAAGCCATTCTCCTCGTTAATCATTCGTTTCACGGTAGTAGCAATCATGACCCGACCCTGGTATCGCCAATTCTGGCCCTGGTTTATCATCGCCCTCCCCACCGCAGCCGTTGTCGGCAGCATCGCCACCGCCATCATCGCCAGCAAGGATGGAGTAAATCTGGTGGCAGAGGACTATTACAAACAAGGGAAAGAGATCAATCAGGATCTGAGCAAGTTTGACCGGGCCGAGGCGCTCAACATCCGCTTTGCGCTGGAGGTCAACGGTCAGGAGCTGACCCTCAAGCCGCTCAGTGGCGACATCCCGCCAGGACAGGCGCTGTACCTCTCCCTGTTCCACCCCACCCTGGCCGGTCAGGACAGCGAGCACCTGATCACCGCCGATGGCAGCGGCACCTATCGCTTCCACTTTGAACGCCCCCTGACCGGTAAATGGCACCTCAGGGTCGATGCCTTCAACCACGAATGGCGACTGCAAGAAACGGTTCAACTGCCCACTCAGGCCCCTGTCGAACTCGATCCCAAAGGACGCTAAACCATGACCGGCTGTTTTCACTGTGGCGAGCCGGTTCCCGCCGACAGTCACTATGCCCTCGAGATCAAGGGCATCGTCCGCCCCATGTGCTGCCCGGGTTGCCAGGCGGTGGCGGAAACCATCATGGAGTGTGGCCTGGCCAGCTATTACGATCACCGCACCGCGCCGGGTGCCAAGGGGGATCTGGTGCCCGAGGAGCTGGCCGCCCTCACCCACTACGATCTGGCCGAGGTGCAGCAGGAGTTTGTCACCGACAGCGGCAACGTGCGGGAGATCCAGCTGACGGTAGAGGGGCTCACCTGCGCCGCCTGTGCCTGGCTTATCGAACGCCACCTGATGACCCTCCCCGGACTGCGCTACATCAACGTCAACACCACCACCCACAGGGCCCGCATCAAGTGGGATCCGGACAAGCTCTCTTTAAGCGACATCCTCAAGGGATTCGTCAAGGTTGGCTATCGCGCCTACCCCTTCCAGACCCATCAGCAAGAGGCGCTTTACGCCAAAGAGGTGCGCCGCTACATGTTCCGGATGGCCCTTGCCGGGCTCGGCTCCATGCAGGTAATGATGTGCGCCGTGGCCCTTTACATGGACTTCTTCATCAGCGTGGAGGAGGAGTTCATGGTCTACTTCAAGTGGATAAGCCTGCTGCTCTCCACCCCCATCATGATCTATTCGGCCCAGCCTTTTTACGTGAACGCCTGGCGCAGCCTGAAGCAGGGTCACCTCTCGATGGATGTGTCGGTATCCCTGGCCCTCATCGGCGCCTTTGTCGCCTCCATGTGGGCTACCGTCTTCAACACGGGTGAGGTCTACTACGACTCCATCACCATGTTCGTCTTCTTCCTGCTGCTGGGGCGTTTTCTCGAACTCAGGGCCAGACGCAAGGCGTCCGAGTCGAGCTCCAACCTGGCGCGACTGGTGCCCATCATGGCAACCCGCATCGACGAGGAAGGTGAACATGAGGTCGCCGCCAAGACCCTGCAAGTAGGAGACAGAGTCCGTGTGCTGGCGGGCGCTACCCTGCCGGCCGACGGCACCATAGTGCGGGGGGAAGCCAGCCTCAACGAGTCCATGCTGACCGGCGAACAGTTGCCGCTGCTCAAGGGGCATGGGGATCAGGTCTATGCCGGTACCATCAATACCGATGCCCCCCTCGAGATCCGGGTCAGCCATCGTATCGAGGAGTCGCGGATCGCCCAGATCATGCGCCTGCAGGATCACGCTCTTGACGACAAGCCCGCCATCGCCCAGATGGCCGATGTGCTGTCGCGCCACTTCATTCTGGTGCTGCTCATCATCGCGGCCCTGGTGTGGACCTTCTGGCATTTTCACCAGCCGGAGCAGGCATTCTGGATCACCCTGGCGGTGCTGGTCGCCACCTGCCCCTGCGCCCTGTCGCTGGCCACCCCCACCGCACTCACCTCGGCCACGGCTCACCTCACCCGCTCCGGCATACTGCTGCGTCGCGGTCACGTGCTGGACGTGCTGACCAAAGCCAACCGGGTGGTGATGGACAAGACGGGCACCCTGACCACGGGGGAAATTCGCCTCTGCCGCACCCAGGTGCTGGGGGATCTCGACAGCGACACCTGTCTTGCCATCGCCCGCGCCCTGGAGGCACAGTCCGAACATCCCATCGCCCGCGCTTTCCGCCTGCCGGCCGATGGCATCGCCCTGCTGCCTCATGCGAGCGACATCACTCCCGTCATCGGCCACGGTGTCACCGGGATTGTCGATGGGGTGCCCTATCGCATCGGCAGCGCTGGCTGGCTGGGACTGGGCGATGACCTCGTCAGCCCCCGCGGCCTCGCCATCTATCTGGCCGACGAGCGCCAGATCCTGGCCCGCTTCGAGCTGGAAGATACCCTGCGCCCCGACGCCAAGGCACTCATCGCCGCCTTCAAGGCGGCCGGTTTGCAGACCACCATCCTCACCGGCGACAGTTCGGCCCAGGCCGATGAAATAGCCCGTGAGCTTGGCGTGGACGAGCTGATCAAGGGTGTCACCCCCGATGGCAAGCTCGCCTACCTCAAGGGACGGGAGGCTGACGGTGAGATCAGCATCATGGTGGGTGACGGCATCAACGATGCTCCAGTGCTGTCCGGGGCTCATGCCTCGTTCGCCATGGCGGGCGGCACGGACCTGGCCAAAAACAGCGCCGATGCCATCCTGCTGGCCGACGATCTGCATCGTCTGCTGGACGCCAGGACGCTGGCCCTGCGCACCCGCAAGATCATCATCGAGAACTTTGCCTGGTCCATCGGCTACAACCTGCTGGTGTTGCCGCTGGCCGCCAGCGGCTGGTTGCCCCCCTATCTGGCGGCGGCCGGTATGTCCTTGAGCTCCCTCATCGTGGTCACCAACTCCATGCGCCTCAATCGCTGACATGACCATTGACTCGATGGCCTGTCACCGACGCAGGCCACATTTTTGACCCGTGGCGACTGGCCGGCGACCCGAACGGGGTTACCATGGGGCTCAGTCGCCAAGGAGGCATTTGCCAAGGTAGAGACCATGAACATCATTTTTGTCCTGATCCCCATCGCCATCCTGTTTGTGATCATCGCCGGGGTCGTCTTCTTCTGGGCCATTCGCTCCGAACAGTTTGAGGACCTCGACAGACAGGGCTCCAACATCCTGTTTGATGAGGACCAACCTGCCCAGAAATCAACCAAGCACAGCCCAGATGACGCACAATCTTGATCTTCTGGGAGCCCTGCTGGTGGGACTGGCGGGCTCGGCACACTGCATCGGCATGTGCGGCGGTGTCTCGGCGGCCCTTGCCATGGCTATCCCGGCCGACAAACAGCACTTCTGGGGACGCCTCGCTTATCTGCTCAACTACAACCTGGGCCGGATCCTCAGCTATGTGATTGCCGGTGCTCTGGTGGGGGGCTTGCTGGCCACCACCAGCGAGCTTGGGGCTGGCAAACACGCCATCGCCGGACTGCGGCTCATCGCGGCTCTCTTGATGATCGCCCTCGGCCTCTATCTGGCAGGCTGGTGGCAAGGCATTTTGCTGCTCGAACGCATGGGCGCCAGACTCTGGCCCCACATCAAACCGCTGGCGGGCAAGTTTCTGCCCTTTACCTCCCCCCTGCAGGCGCTGCCTTTTGGCATGGTCTGGGGCTGGCTGCCCTGCGGGCTGGTCTACTCCATGCTGACCTGGAGCGCGGCGGCGGGCTCGGCCAGCGGCGGCGCTCTCATCATGCTTGCGTTTGGGCTGGGCACCCTGCCTACCCTGTTTGCTCTGGGGGGGCTCGCAGATCGGCTGCGCTACTGGCTGACCCTGCGCAGTTTGCGCCTTGGGGGCGCCCTGTTGCTCATTTTTTATGGGGTTCACACCCTGTGGGTTGGCATTGCATCCTTTTGAAACCCTATCCAAAACGGATGAGTTGATGGTAAACTTGTTTGATATAAATCAATTATTCGTATGAGCCTATGATCCCGGAAAAGAAACCTGGCAGACGTATCCAGAGCGGTGGCTGTGCAATTCATTGCCAGGACTGCAGTATCAGTCAGCTCTGCATTCCCTTTACCCTGAACGACAACGAGCTGGATCAGCTCGACAGCATCATCGAGCGCAAGAAGCCGATCCAGAAGGGTGAAGAGCTGTTCAAGGCCGGCGACGAGTTCAAGTCTCTCTACGCCATCCGTTCCGGGACCATCAAGTCCTACACCATCACAGAGCAAGGGGATGAGCAGATCACCGCCTTCCATCTAGCTGGTGATCTGGTCGGCTTCGATGCCATCCACAAACAGGCTCACCCCTCCTTCGCCCAGGCGCTGGAAACCGCCATGGTGTGCGAGATCCCGTTCGAAGTACTTGACGATCTCTCCGGCAAGATGCCCAAGCTGCGTCAGCAGATCATGCGACTGATGAGCAACGAAATCATGGGCGATCAGGAGATGATCCTGTTGCTCTCCAAGAAGAATGCCGAAGAGCGACTGGCAGCCTTTCTGCACAACCTGTCGGTACGCTTCTCCGAGCGCGGTTTTTCCGCCAAGGAGTTCCGTCTCTCCATGACCCGGGGCGACATCGGCAACTATCTGGGCCTCACCGTCGAGACCATCAGCCGTCTGCTTGGCCGCTTCCAGAAGTCCGGTCTTATCAGCGTCAAGGGCAAGTACATTACCGTGCTCGATCACGCGGCACTCGGCCAGATGGCTGGCGCCACCCGTCCGACCTGCGGCTGATCTCCCCGCTTTTTCCCCTCTCCTCTGCCGGATCCTTTCCTCTGGAATTTGATCCGGCACACGACCGCCACCTGCCTCCTGCGCTAAGCTGTAAATGCTAAAGTCCTGCTGACATTGGTATTTTCCAAGGAGGAGAAGATGGTCAAATATCAGAACATTCTGGTGGTTATCAACCCCGAAGAAGAGCGGCAAATCGCTCTCGAACGGGCGGTCAAGATCGCCGAGCTGGACAACAATGCCCATCTGACCCTGCTGCTCACCATCTATGACTTCTCGTACGAGATGACCGCCATGTTGTCGGCGGAGGAGCGGGAAGAGATGCGCCACGGTGTCATTTCCCAGCGCCAGGAGTGGTTGGACGAGATCCTGACTCCCTACCGGGAAAAAGGGATCACCTGCGAGGTGAAAGTGGTCTGGCACAACCGTCCCTTCGAGTGCGTCATTCAGGAGGTGCTGGAGCAGCGCCACGATCTGGTGGTCAAGGCCACCCACCATCACAGTTTCCTGCAAACCTTCATCTTTACTCCCACCGACTGGCACCTGCTGCGCAAATGCCCCTGCCCGGTGCTGCTGGTGAAAGAAGGGCACTGGCAGCGTGGCGGCAACATCATCGCCGCCATCAACTGCTCGAGCGACGACCCCGATCAGAAGGTACTCAACGAGCGGATCACCCAGGAGGGCACAGACATCGCCGAACTGCTGGGGGCCAACCTCTATCTGGTCAACACCTACCCTGGCACGCCGGTCAACGTGGCCATCGAACTGCCGGAGTTTGATCCCAAAGCCTACAACGAGGCGATCCGCAAGCATCACGAAAACCTGCTGCTGAGCCACGCCGACAAGTTCGGGATCGGCCACCTCTGGACCCGGGTCGCGGAAGGCCTGCCCGAAGAGGTGCTGCCGGACATGGCAGAAGAGCTCAATGCCAACCTGATGATCATGGGGTGCGTCGGCCGTACCGGCCTCTCGGCCGCCCTGCTTGGCAACACCGCCGAGCATGTGGTGGACAGGCTGCCGTGCGACATCCTGATCCTCAAACCGGCCGATTACAGCTGCCCGGTGGACAGCCGCCGTAATCAGGCATAAGGCACCTTGCCCTCCCCCGGGACATGGCTATAATAACGCGCTTATTTGTGTCCCGGGTTTTACGAGCATGCTAGAAGAGCTGAACGCCAAAGAAAAATACAGTTTCAACAAACTGCAAAAGCGCCTGCGGCGCAACGTGGGTCAGGCCATTGCCGACTTCAACATGATTGAAGAGGGTGACAAGGTGATGGTGTGTCTGTCCGGCGGCAAGGACAGCTTTGGTATGCTCGACATACTGATGAACCTGAAAGCCAGTGCCCCCATCCATTTCGATCTGGTCGCCGTCAACCTGGATCAGAAGCAGCCCGGCTTCCCCGAGCACGTCCTGCCGGAATACCTCGACACTCTCGGCATCGAGTACAAGATCGTCGAAGAGGACACCTACTCCATCGTCAAGGAGAAGGTTCCCGAGGGCAAGACCACCTGCTCGCTCTGCTCGCGCCTGCGTCGCGGCATCCTCTATCGCACCGCCCAGGAGCTGGGCTGCACCAAGATTGCCCTGGGCCATCACCGTGACGACATCCTCGAGACCCTGTTCCTCAACATGTTCTACGGCGGCAAGCTCAAGTCCATGCCGCCCAAGCTGGTGAGCGATGATGGCAAGAACGTGGTGATCCGCCCGCTGGCCTACTGCAAGGAAAAAGACCTGATCCGCTATGCGGACGTCAAGGCCTTCCCCATCATCCCCTGCAACCTGTGCGGCTCCCAGGAGAACCTGCAGCGCCAGGCCATCAAGCAGATGATGCAGGATTGGGATCGCCGCTTCCCGGGTCGCATCGAGACCATGTTCACCGCCATTCAGGACGTGATCCCGAGCCACCTGCTCGATCACAAGCTGTTTGACTTCAAGAGCATCAACCGCGACTCCGGCATCATAGATGGCGGCGACAAGGCGTTTGATCCCCCCGAGATGCCGAAGGTGCCTCACCTCGACATCGACGAGATGGACATGCTGGATGTGATTGAGGTGCGCTAAACCCTCTGCTGCCAAAACAGCAATAATCAACAGCAATGAAAAAGGAGCGACCCGTCGCTCCTTTTTTCTATCCGTGTGGCTGGCTCTGCCCCGTTACTCCTTGCGCAACCAGGGGGTCAGTCGCAGCACCTCCCCCTGCAGACGCAAGGTGCCGCCCGCAAAATCGGCAAGCTGTGCCTTGTTCAACTGCAGCTGACCATCTTGCCAGGGCAACGCCTCCTGACGGGCCCCCTCGATGAGATAGGCGGTTCCGCTCGGTTCGACCAACGCGATGTGCACCCCCTCCATGGCCGGCAGGAAATACTTGCCCACCATGCCCGCCATCTTGTCGAGCAACTGCTGCATCTGCTGCTGGCGAGTGGCAATCTCCGCTACCGGAAACTGGCTGCCTGCCGGCGCATCGGCCATCACCTGTACCGCCATGTCACAGCTGGTATGGGGCTCTTGCAGCTCCACCACCACAGTGGCCTTGTCGAGATTGAGATCCCCGTCAAAAGGCAGGCGCAGTTCGCTGTCCACCGTTACCTCGGCGGCTACATCCCTGTCCGGCGTCGACACCCGGGCCGAGGTCAGAGTACAGCGCCGGCCATTTTGCGGATCGGTCAGATAAAATCCCAACCTGGCATGACCGAAATCCCCCTTGGCCACACTCTTCATCTGGCTGTTGAAGGTGCTGTATTGCAGATCCAGCGTAGGTGCCGCCACCGCCAGCCCCGGCAGCAAGAGGCTTGCCAGCAGGGCGCGGCGCAACGCCGAGGTCACTCCATTGCGACAGGTCATTCAATATCCTTATGCATCATGCGTTGAAATGATCGGGCCCTTCCCGTTCGGTCACTTCATTGACCTCTACTGCCACGCCGCACAGATCCCGATAGAGGATCCCCTTGCAGTTGAAGTAGAGAGGGGCCATCCAGATAAGTCCCAACCCCATGGGGAGCAGGGCGAGAAACAGCAGCGCCGCCATGACGCCATGAAACAGCACCAGGCTGGGCCAGCCTCGCACAAACAACCGCAGGGAGACCACAATGGCCTGCACCGGCGTCAATCCGCGCTCCAGCACCAGGGGCACGGTGAAGATAAGGCCCATGCCGATGAGGGCAGAAGGTACAAAAGAGAACACCACCGGCAAGCCGACCAGCTCGAACAGCGGGCCAAACAGGCTGGTGAGCACGCTGCCGAGCAGGCTCAGCATGCCGAGGCGTACGAAGTGGCGAAAAAAGTCGAACACCTGGTTGGCCCTGGCACGTACCCCCACCGACTGCTGCAGCCCCAGCATGTCCAGCGCGCTGGTCATGGGTGCCATGATGACGGTAATGAGCAGGCTCAGCACCATGGCCACGTTCATCTGCGTATCGTCACCGATATAGGGCACCAGCAAGATGTTGCTGAGCAGGATCCAGATTGCCGTGACCCCGACGATGGCCAGCAGCAGGCCAAATCCGGTGCGGCGGGTCTGTTGCCACCCCTCCTGGATCACCCCTTTCAAATCGAGGCGATAACCCTGGCTCAGGGACTGCTCCAGGGAGCCACCAATACGCATTTTGTTACTCAATTGACTATCCAACATCGAAAACGAACGAATCAGGTGGCACATTATAGCGGTTTGATCTGGTATTCGTAGCCGTTTTTCCTGTCCTGTTCGGGCTAAAAAGCCTTTAATTTCATGTGTCGGCTGCAATAGAATGCGACCCTTCTTTCAACACGATGGCCACTGGCTGGGGTGAGACTGGCGGATGATGAAAAACCAACAGGTAATTGTCGCGCTGAACAAGATCAGCAAACACTACGATGGCAAGGTGATTCTCAATGACCTTGACCTTGATATTTATGACGGGGAATTCCTCACGCTGCTGGGTCCCTCCGGCTGTGGCAAGACTACCTTGCTGCGCCTGCTGGCCGGGCTCGAATCGGTAGACGGTGGCACCATCCACTTGGCCGGGGACGAGATCACCCACATTCCCGCCGAACACAGACACATCAATACCGTGTTTCAGAGCTATGCGCTCTTTCCCCATATGACGGTGTTCGAAAACGTCGCCTTTGGCCTCGAGATGCAGAAGGTACCGGCAAGCGAAATCCGCCAGCGGGTCGAGGAGACCCTGGCCATGGTGCAGCTCTCCGATCTGGCCAACCGCCGTCCGGATCAGCTCTCTGGCGGTCAGCAGCAACGGGTTGCCATCGCCCGCGCCGTGGTCAACAAGCCACGCCTGCTGCTGCTCGATGAATCTCTCTCGGCCCTCGACTACAAGCTGCGCAAGCAGATGCAGACCGAACTGAAAGCACTGCAGCGCCGCCTCGGCATCACCTTCGTCTTCGTCACCCATGATCAGGAAGAGGCACTCATCATGTCCGACCGCATCCTGGTGATGGAGGGAGGCAACATCATCCAGCGCGGCACCCCGCGCGACATCTACGAATCTCCGGCCAACCTGTTCGTTGCCCGCTTCATCGGCGAGATCAACGTGATGGATGGCACCCTGATCAGCCAGAGCGAACCCGGCGTCTGGCGCGCCGAGGTGGAAGGGCGTGAATGCTTGCTCCACACCGCCCTGCCCTTCAATCCCGCCGACAAGGTACTGGTGCTACTGCGCCCCGAAGATCTGCGCATTCTCGACAACGGGGCCGATCAGGCTGGCGCACTGGCAGGCAAGATCTGCGAGCGCAACTACAAGGGCGCAACCCTGGACTCGGTGATCGAGCTCGAGAGCGGCAAGCAACTGCTGATCTCGGAGTTCTTCGACGAGGATGACCCGGATTTCGACTACCGGCTGGGCCAGGAGGTGGCCATCCACTGGGTCGACAGCTGGGAGGTAGTGCTGCCCTATGAACCTCACTAATTCACGCCGCGGCCGGGCTCCCCTGAGCTTTGCCCACAACGGTTTTCGCAACGGGGCCATCGCGCTGATCCTCGGCTGGCTGACCCTGTTCGTCTTCTTTCCGAACCTGATGATCCTCGGGGTCAGCTTCCTGACCCGGGACGAGTCGGCCCTCATCAGCCCGATCTTCACCTGGGGCAACTATGGCCGACTGCTGGAGCCCCTTTATTTTGAGGTGCTGCTCCACTCCCTGTGGCTGGCGCTGGTGGCCACCGCCATCTGTCTGCTGGTGGGTTACCCCTTTGCCTGGCTGCTGGCCCATCTGCCGAGCCGCATTCGCCCCCTGCTGCTGTTTCTGGTGGTGGTCCCCTTCTGGACCAACTCCCTCATCCGCACCTATGCCCTCAAGGTGCTGCTCAGCACCCGTGGCCTCATCAACGGCTGGTTGCTGGATCTGGGACTCATCGAGCGGCCATTGCAGATGATGTACACCGAGGTGGCCGTTATCATAGGCCTGGTTTACGTGCTGCTCCCTTTCATGGTGCTGCCTCTCTATTCGAGCATCGAGAAGCTCGATGGCCGGCTGCTTGAAGCCGCGCGGGATCTGGGAGCAAACGGCTGGCAGCGGCTGCACCGTATCGTGCTGCCGCTCACCCTGCCCGGTATCATCGCAGGCTGCCTGCTGGTATTTCTGCCCGCCATGGGGATGTTCTATGTCTCCGATCTCTTGGGCGGCGCCAAGCACCTGCTGATCGGCAACCTCATCAAGACCCAGTTCCTCAACAGCCGTGACTGGCCCTTCGGCGCTGCCATCAGCGTGATGCTGACGGTGCTGATGGCCCTGTTGGTCTACTGCTACTGGCGGGCGGGCAAACTGCTGAGCAAGAAGGGGGAACTGGCATGATGCGCGCACTGAAAGCGGGATTTTTGCTGCTGGTGTTCACCTACCTCTATGTCCCCATAGGGGTGCTGATCGCCAACTCCTTCAACCTCTCCAAGTACGGCATCGACTGGCGCGGCTTTACCTGGAGCTGGTACGAGAAGCTCTTCGCCAGCGCCAGCCTGATGCAGGCGGCCCAGCACTCCCTGACCATCGCCGCCCTTAGCGCCACGTCGGCCACCCTGATCGGCACCCTCACCGCAGTGGCGCTGTTTCGCTATCGCTTCCGGGGCAAGCAGTACGTCAGCGGCATGCTGTTCGTGGTGATGATGTCCCCGGACATCGTGATGGCCATCTCGCTGCTCACCCTGTTCGTGGCTACCGGCGTTGCCCTGGGTTTCTGGTCCCTGCTCATCGCTCACATCACCTTCTGCCTGCCCTTCGTGGTCATCACCGTCTACTCGCGGCTGTGCGGCTTCGATGTGCGGATGCTGGAGGCGGCCCGGGATCTGGGGGCTGGCGAGGGGATCATCTTTCGCCGGATCATATTGCCGCTGGCCCTGCCGGCGGTGATGGCGGGCTGGCTACTCTCCTTCACCCTGTCCCTGGACGACGTGGTGGTGAGCTCCTTTGTCACCGGACCGGCCTACGAGATCCTGCCCCTCAAGATCTACTCCATGGTCAAGGTGGGGGTCTCCCCCGAGGTCAACGCCCTGGCCACCCTGATGCTCATCGCCTCACTGGGGATGGTGCTGGTCGCCCAGTTGTTACTGCGCAAGCGGTAGGCATAGCCTGCCCGTTTGCTCGGCTTGTTTGCTGCGCCCCGGCGCAGCCCCTTTTCGCCACATGACGGCGTCACGCAGCAACACCGCTGGCGCAGGCGAACTCTGTCACGGTGGGCCGCAAGGCCCCATTACCTCAAGGAGTTTCTGATGACAATCAAGTACAAGGCGGGCGCCATGATGGCCGCCGCCCTCACCCTCTCCGCCCCGCTGCTGAGCACGCCGGTACAGGCCAGCGAAGACAAGGTGGTCTACTTCTACAACTGGTCGGAATACGTACCGGACGGTCTGCTGGAGCAGTTCCAGCAAGAGACCGGCATCAAGGTGATCTACTCCACCTATGAATCCAATGAGACCCTCTACGCCAAGCTGAAGACCCATGGCGACGGCTACGATGTGGTGGTGCCGAGCACCTACTTCATCTCCAAGATGGCCAAGGAGGGGATGCTGCAACCCCTCGACCGTGCCCAGTTGCCCAACTTCAAGCACCTGGACCCCACCCTGCTCAACCACGAGTACGACCCGGATAACCGCTACTCTGTCCCCTATATCTGGGGCGCCACCGGCATCGGCGTCAACAGCGAGATGATTAGCGAACCCATCACCCGTTGGAAGCAGCTGTGGGCACCGGAGTGGAAAGAAAGCCTGCTGTTGATGGATGACGCCCGCGAGGTGTTCCATATCGCCCTGGTTCAGCTGGGCTACAGCCCCAACACCCAGGACAAGGCCCAGATCGCCGAGGCGTTCGAGTACCTGAAAAAACTGATGCCCAACGTCAAGGCGTTCAACTCCGACAACCCGGCCGACCCCTTCATCGCCGGTGAAGTGAACATCGGCATGCTGTGGAACGGCTCTGCCTACGGCGCCCAGCGCGAATACCCGGCCATCAAGATGACTTATCCGGAGGAAGGTGCCGTACTGTGGATGGACAACCTAGCCATTCCCGCCAAGGCCAAGCACGTGAAAGAGGCCCACGCCCTCATCAACTTCCTGATGCGTCCGGACGTGGCTGCCAAAGTGGCCGAAACCATCGGCTACCCGACCCCGGTCAAGGATGCCATCCCCCTGCTCTCTCCCGAGTTTCGAAACAATGCCATGGTCTTCCCAAGCGACGAGACCAAGCAAAAAGGGGTGTTCCAGTCCGATGTGGGGGACGCCTCCCAGCTCTACGAGCAGTATTTCCTGCAGCTCAAGGCCATGGTGGCCAACGCCAATTAAGTCCATTGCCCCCGGCCACGCCGGGGGTTTTTATGTTGTTGTCCTGCCAAATCTGCCATGCAGTGCGCCACAGGCAAGCAATGCCAGCGTTAACGCCACATTCATAAACCACTTCGTATATCGGTAATCCACAGCGTCATTCACTGAAAATTGGCAACCTTGCCAAGTGATATGCCGCTGCCATTGTCGTGAATTCCATTTTCACCATCTGCGATCAGGATGCCTGTATGCCCTTTGTGATGGAAACAAGAGTGGTCCCCTTCATTGCCCTGCTGGCGGTCGTGTTTGCATGCCTGTTCAACTGGCCCATCTGGCTGCATCTCTATGACATTCTCTCCCAGCTGGAGCGCGTCAAGACGGGCTTTGTCATCTCGCTCCCTATCCTGCTGGTCGCAGCGCTCAACTTCGTGTTTGTGCCATTCTCCATCCGCTATCTGCTCAAGCCCTTCTTCGCGCTCCTCTTCGTCATCAGCGCCATTGCCAGTTACACCATGCTCAAATATGGCGTCCAGTTTGATCAGACCATGATCCAGAACGTCTTCGAGACCAACCAGAGCGAAGCCCTGGCCTATGTCAGTGCGCCCATCGTCGCCTGGGTGACGGTGACCGGCATCCTCCCCGCGATCGGCCTGTTTTTCATCAAGATCAACTATGCCAACCGCTGGTACAAAGGCCTCCTCGCTCGTGCCCTCTCCATGCTGGTCTCCCTGGCCATAGTGACAGCTATTGCCGCACTCTATTATCAGGATTACGTCTCGGTGGGTCGCAACAATTCGAGCCTCAAGCGTGAAATCGTGCCGGCCAACGTCGTCAACAGCACCACCAAATTTATCTACAAGCGCTTTCTGGTCGAGCCCACCCCCTTCACGACCCTGGGAGATGATGCCAAACGGACGGCCAGCTCGGCCAAACCTACCCTGATGTTTCTGGTATTGGGGGAAGCCGCCCGCAGCAAAAACTACTCGATGAATGGCTATGCCAGGGAGACCAATCCCTTTACCAGCAAGGCAGGTGGCGTCATCTCCTTCAGGCAGATGCGCTCTTGTGGCACAGCGACTGCCGTGTCGGTCCCCTGCATGTTCTCCAACATGGGGCGCGAGGAGTTTGACGGCAATCTGGCCCGAAACAGCGAGGGACTGCTGGACGTATTGCAAAAGGCAGGCATCTCCATCTACTGGAAGGACAACAACAGCAACTGCAAAGGGGTCTGTGATCGGGTCCCGAATATCCAGATCCAGCCCACGACCAATCCCACTCTGTGCAAGGGCGACACCTGTTACGACGAGGTACTGTTGCAGGGGCTGGATGATGAGGTGGCCAACATGAAGGGGGACAAGATGCTCGCCTTTCACCTGCTCGGCAGCCATGGCCCCACCTACTACAAGCGCTACCCCAGTGAGCAGCGCAAGTTTGTGCCGGACTGTCCGCGCAGCGACATCGAGAACTGCACGACCGAGCAGCTGGTCAATACCTATGACAACACCATCCGCTATGCCGACCTGGTGGTTGCCCGGCTGATCGCCAGACTCAAGCAGTATGAAGAGAAGTACAACACGGCGCTGATCTACCTATCGGATCACGGCCAATCCCTCGGTGAAATGGGGCTCTATCTGCACTCGGCCCCGTACCGGATCGCCCCCGATGAACAGACTCGCATACCGATGCAGATCTGGATGTCGCCAGGCTTCATCAAGGAGAAGAAGCTGAACATCCGCTGCCTGCAGAAAAATGCCAACGCCACCCCCTACTCCCATGACAATCTGTTCTCGTCCATGCTGGGGATCTGGGACGTCAAGACGACCGTCTATGACAAGCGTCTCGATATTTTCAGTCCCTGCCGAACGACGCAGGCGCCCTGAGCCTCTCTGCATCTGCACTGCCGCCCTTTCCATCGCTTCGTTCATTTGCAAGAAAGTGAGCGGGAAACCTTGGCGACACAACACGGGGTCTGACTCGCTTGGCTTGCAAGGCAATTGGGCACTGTCAATTCCATAACCATCAGGGCGGGTTAACCTGCACGCCAGTTATCCAGCCCTTCGCCAACGGAGCAGCATCCATCAGGAAGCTTGGCCTCTGCTGGCACCCTTGCCGCCCTTTCTGTTGACACCTTTGAGATCGTTTTCACATTTTTGCCCCATCGGGATGGCTCTTGGCACTCGAAAGGCCTATCTTTGCGCTATCACGCAACCGGTTGCGTAACCGGTTGCTTCAGACAAAAACAGATGGACAGGCCAAGACCTGACGAGGTGCTGTATGAAACGAGGCGTACTGCTCAATGCCCCCCTGAGTGCCCTGGTGGCACAGATGGGGCACACCGACGAGATCACCGTGTGCGATGCGGGCCTGCCCATCCCGGCAGGCCCCGAGCGCATCGATCTGGCGCTGATGGCGGGCACCCCCAGCCTTGAGACAGTGCTGGGCGCCCTGCTCACCGATCTGGTGGTGGAGAAGGTGATCATGGCGAGCGAGATCAAGCAGATCAGCCCCGATGCTCACCAGGCACTGCTTGAGCAGATCGAGGCCCACGCCATCAGCCAGGGCAAACCCATCACCATCGAATACTGCCTGCACGAAGCATTCAAGGCCCGCACTCGCCAGAGCAAGGCCATTGTGCGCAGTGGCGAGGTGACCCCCTACGCCAACCTGATCCTCTGCGCCGGTGTGGCGTTTTAAGCCCTTTCAAGGAATCAGCCATGAGTACAACCCCCTCGCCCATTCTGTCGCTCACCGGGATCGTCAAGACCTTCCCCGGCGTGCGGGCGCTCGATGAGGCAGGCCTCAAGGTCTACCCGGGTCAGGTAATGGCCCTGCTCGGCGAAAACGGCGCCGGCAAGTCCACCCTGATGAAGGTGCTGACCGGCATCTATCAGGCCGACAGTGGCAGCATCAGTTATCGCGGCCAGCCGGTTCACTTCAAAGGGCCCCGCGACTCCCAGGATCAGGGGATCAGCATCATCCACCAGGAGCTGAACCTGCTGCCGGAGCTCTCCATTGCCGCCAACATCTTCCTTGGCCGCGAACCGCGCGCCCGCTTTGGCAATATCGACCACAAGCAGCTGCGCGAACGTGCCGCCAGCCTGCTTGCTCGTCTCGGGGTCAAGCACGGCCCGGATACCCGACTCGGGGATCTCTCCATCGGTGAACAGCAGATGGTGGAGATCGCCAAGGCGCTGTCGTTTGATGCCAGCGTCATCATCATGGACGAACCCACCGATGCCCTGACCGACACCGAAACCGAGCAGTTGTTCAAGGTCATCCGCGAGCTGCGTGAGCAGGGCTGCGGCATCGTCTATATCTCCCACCGCTTGAAGGAGATCTTCGAAATTTGCGACCGGGTCACAGTGCTGCGCGATGGCAAATGGATCGGCGAGAAGGCAGTAAGCGAGCTCGATGAAGACAAGATCATCGAGATGATGGTGGGCCGCCGACTGGAGGAGCAGTACCCGCGTCTGGTGCGCGAGCTCGGCCCGGTCAGCCTGCAGGTGAAAGATCTTGCCGGCCCCGGCGTGCGCGGGGTGAGTTTCTCCCTGCGCCAGGGGGAGATCCTTGGCTTTAGCGGCCTGATGGGTTCCGGCCGCACCGAGCTGATGAAGCTCATCTATGGCGCCAGCCCCATCCACAATGGCGAGATCCGCATCGATGGCAACCCGCTGCGCCCCAAGAGCCCTGCCGATGGCCTCAAGGCCGGCATCGCCTACATCTCCGAGGATCGCAAGGGTGACGGCCTGGTGCTGGAACTGTCGGTGCGCGAGAACATGAGCCTGTGCGCCCTCGACGAGTTCAACAAGGGCGGGCGCATCGACGGCCAGGCCGAGCGTCAGGCGGTGAGCGACTATGTGCGCCTGTTCAACATCAAGACCCCCAGCAGTGAACAGCTCATCAAGCTGCTCTCCGGCGGCAACCAGCAGAAGGTGGCCATCGCCAAGGGGCTGCTGACAAGGCCCAAGGTCCTCATCCTGGACGAACCGACCCGCGGCGTGGACGTGGGGGCCAAGAAGGAGATCTACCAGCTCATCAACCAGTTCAAGAAGGAGGGGATGAGCATCATTCTGGTCTCCTCCGAGATGCCGGAAGTACTCGGCATGAGCGATCGCATCATGGTGATGCACGAAGGGCGCATCAGCGCAGAGTTCAATACCCGGGACGCCAATCAGGAGAAACTGATGGCGGCGGCAGTCGGTAAACAGTGGCAAGCAGAGCAAGAGGCAGCACAATGACAACCCAAACCCTTCCCCGCCGCGGCGTCATGAGCAAGGCATGGTGGATCGAGAACAAATCCCTGGTCGCCCTGCTGGTGCTGATCGGCGTGGTCTCCTTCCTGAGCCCCAACTTCTTCACCGCCGACAACTTGCTCAACATCCTGCGCCAGACCTCGGTCAACGCCATCATCGCGGTCGGCATGACGCTGGTTATCCTGACCGGGGGTATTGATCTGTCGGTCGGCTCGGTGCTGGCCCTGTGCGGCGCCCTGGCGGCCAGCATGGTGGCCATGGATCTGCCAATCTGGATGGTGATCCCCTTCACCCTGATCGCCGGCACCCTGCTCGGCGGGATCAGCGGTCTCATCATCGCCAAGGGCAAGGTGCAGGCCTTCATCGCCACCCTGGTCACCATGACCGCCCTGCGTGGCGTGACCATGGTCTACACCGAAGGTCGCCCCATCTCCACCGGTTTTAGCGATGGCGCCGATCACTTCGCCTGGCTCGGTACCGGCTACCTGTTCGGCCTGCCGGTCCCCATCTGGTTGATGGCCATCGTCTTCCTGCTGGCCTGGTTCATGCTCAACCACACCCGCCTGGGTCGCTACATCTATGCTCTGGGCGGCAACGAGTCCGCCACCCGCCTCTCCGGCATCAATGTGGATCGGGTGAAGCTCGCGGTATATGGTCTGTGCGGCGCCCTGGCAGCCCTGGCCGGCCTTATCGTCACCTCCCGTCTCTCCTCTGCCCAACCGACTGCCGGCATGGGTTACGAGCTGGATGCCATCGCCGCCGTGGTGCTGGGTGGTACCAGCCTTATGGGGGGCAAGGGGCGCATCATGGGAACGCTGATCGGTGCCCTCATCATCGGTTTCCTCAACAACGCTCTCAACCTGCTCGATGTCAGCTCCTATTACCAGATGATCGCCAAGGCCAGCGTGATCTTGCTTGCCGTGATGATCGATAACAAAAGCAACCGTTGATAACACTAGCCACGCCACACACAAGGAATGAAATGATGAAAAAGCTCAATACCCTGCTCGCTGCCGCCATCATGTCCGTGCTGGGCACCGCCCACGCAGCCGACAACACTCTGGCCATGGTGGTCTCCACCCTCAACAACCCCTTCTTCGTCACCATGAAGGAGGGTGCCGAAGCCAAAGCCAAGGAGCTTGGCTACGAGCTGGTGGTGCTGGATTCCCAGAATGACCCGGCCAAGGAGCTTTCCAACATGGAAGATCTCACCGTGCGCAAGGTCAATGCCATCCTGATCAACCCGACCGATTCCGAGGCCGTGGGCAACGCCATCCGTTTGGCCAACCGGGCCAACATCCCGGTGTTGACCCTGGACCGCGGCGCCGCGCAGGGTGAGGTCAAGGCCCACATCGCCTCCGACAACGTGGCCGGTGGCAAGCTGGCTGGCGACTTCATCACCGAGAAACTGGGCCCGGGGGCCAAGGTCATTCAGCTGGAAGGGATCGCCGGTACCTCCGCCGCCCGTGACCGTGGCGAAGGCTTCGCCCTGGCCGTGGCCGCCAACAAACTGGAGGTGCTCGCCTCCCAACCCGCCGATTTTGATCGCACCAAGGGTCTGAACGTCATGGAAAACCTGCTGGCCGCCCACCCGGGTGTACAGGCGGTGTTTGCCCAGAATGACGAGATGGCGCTGGGTGCCATCCGCGCCGTGCAGGCCGCCGGCAAAGAGGTGATGATCGTCGGCTTCGACGGCACCGACGATGGCAAGGCTGCCGTGGCCAAGGGTAAACTGGCCGCTACCGTGGCCCAGCAACCGGCGCTCATCGGTGCCATCGGCGTGGAAACCGCCGACAAGGTGCTCAAGGGCCAGCCGGTGGAGAAATCCATCCCGGTACCGCTGCAAGTGGTCGCCAAGTAAGCGCGTCAAGTAAACGGATGGGGGAGGATCGCCTCCCCCTTCCCTCGGTGTCTCTCGGCCTGGGCTCACGCCCACCTGATCCCCAGGCCAAGATGCATCAGGAGTAGTCAACATGAATCGTCTCGTCGTTCTGGGCAGTGTCAATGCAGACCATGTACTGCGCGTTCCCCACTTTCCCCGCCCCGGTGAAACCCTGACCGGCCACAGCTACCAGGTGGTGCCGGGCGGCAAGGGGGCCAACCAGGCGGTCGCCGCCGCCCGCCTCGGCGCCAGCGTCTCCTTTATCGCCCGCATCGGCGACGATGCCATCGGTCGGCAGATGCGTCAGGGCTTTGCGCAGGACGAAATTGACGTCAGCGCGGTGGAGCTCGACGACAAGCTCCCCACCGGCATCGCCATCATCTATGTGAGTGATGAGGGGGAAAACAGCATCGGCATCTCCGCCGAGGCCAACGGTGCCCTCTCCCCGGCTATGGTAAAACGCCATGAAACCATGATCGCCGATGCCCACACCCTGCTGTTGCAACTGGAAGTGCCGCTCGAGAGCGTATTTGAAGCCGCCCGCCTGGCCCGCGCCCATGGCACCCGGGTGGTGCTCAACCCGGCGCCCGCCCGGCCCCTCGCGGCCGAGCTGCTGGCACTGGTGGATCTCATCACCCCCAACCAGACCGAAGCCGAGCTGCTGACCGGGGTCAAGGTGAGCGATGAGGCGAGCGCCCGCGAGGCGGCCAATCGCTTCCACCAGATGGGTATTTCGGAGGTGATGATCACCTTAGGCTCGCAAGGGGTCTATTGCAGCAACGCCCAGCAGCAACAACTCATTCCGGGCTTTCGGGTCGAGGCGGTGGACACCACGGCAGCCGGGGATACCTTCAACGGTGCCCTGCTGGCCGCCCAGCTCGCCGGGGCCGATTTCAACGGCGCGGTACGCTTTGCTCACGGCGCGGCGGCGCTTTCCGTCACCAAATTCGGCGCCCAGAGCTCCATTCCCGGCAAGCAGGAGGTCGACACCTTCCTGCAGGCCCAAGCAGCGCAGGGGCACTGATGGCCAATATCAAGGAGGTGGCGGCGCTGGCGGGGGTGTCAACCACCACCGTCTCCCACGTCATCAACGAGACCCGTTTCGTGAGTGATACGACCCGGGAGCGGGTCTTTGCCGCCATGCGCGATCTCAACTACGCCCCGAGCCTGGTGGCCCGCAGCCTCAAGGTGAAAGAGACCAACAGTATCGGCATGCTGGTGACCACCTCCAGCAACCCATTCTTCGCCGAAGTGGTGCGCGGGGTGGAACGCTACTGCTTCGAACAGGGCTACAACCTGATGCTGGGCAACACCGAAGGACAGGCCGAAACTGCCCTCTCCTACCTCAAGATGATGCTGCGCAAGCGGGTGGATGGCCTGCTTATCATGTGCAGCGAGGGGCAGCAGGAGGTGTTCAACCAGCTCGACTGGCTCAAGAGCCTGCCGGTGGTGGTGATGGACTGGGGCATGGATAGCCGGGAGGTGGATCTTATCGCCGACAACTCCCATCGCGGCGGTTACCTGGCAACCCGCCACCTGATCGAACTTGGCCACACTGCCATCGGCTGCATCACGGGCCCCCACAACCGCGCCCCCGCCAACCAGCGTCAGGCGGGGTTCGAGCAGGCGATGCAGGAAGCGGGGCTCACCGTGAACCCGGCCTGGATCCAGGAGGGTGACTTTGACTGTGCCAGCGGCCATCAGGCCATGAGACGTCTGCTGGCGCAACCTTCGCGCCCCACTGCCCTGTTTGTCTGCAACGACATGATGGCGATGGGAGCCATCAGTGCCGCCCATCAGGTGGGACTGCACATACCCCGCGATCTCTCCATCGTCGGTTATGACAACGTGGCGCTGGCAGAATTTATGTCACCGCCCCTCACCACCATCAACCAACCCAAGGAGGAGCTGGGACGCCTCGCCGTCACTCGCCTGCTGGCGCGGATCAATGGAGAACAGGTGGAAAACAGGATGATCACGGTCGAGCCGGATCTGGTGATCAGAACCTCCTGCGCCCCTCCCCCCAAGGCCTGAACCGACAAGTTCGCAGAGACAACAAGGGCGACCCCGGGGTCTCCCTTTGTCATGGATTTGCCGGGTTGTTCGCCTCGGGCGTATCGACCGGACGCAGCCACTGCAATCCCAGTCGATTGGCCAGCGGCTGCAACAAATCGCCGTGGGTTGCAGGCTCAGGCAACCAGTAGCGTACCGGCCAGCCAGCCGCCAGCGTGGCGGGCGTGCTGGAGCCCAATTGCGCGAGGGCCAGCACGCAGCCGCAGGCTTGCACCCGCGCCAGCAGCGCCGCCTCCTTTTGCAGGGTGGGCACTCGTAGCACAAGGGAATTGGGGAGCACATCCGGCAGATAAGCCAGCACATGGGCCAACTGCACCTGATTATCCAGCGCCACCAGCTGTGACTCGCGCTCACTTGCCGCCGTGTCATCCTCTTGCAGCAACCGGGCCATGACGGGCCCAAGCAGTCCCCCCTCCTGCAACCAGCTCACCTCACAGGGAGCCAGACTCTCCTGCCAGCGAAGGGACCACTGCCACAAACGCTCCCCCTGCTCACTGCACAGCACCAACCTGTCGATCAGCAAGGGGCAAGGCGCCTCGTCGGCCAGCCAGTCGCGCAATCGCTGGGTCTGCTGCTGGTTCAGCATCAGTTGTTGCTGCATGCCGGGCTGGTACCAGACTGGCTCGCTGCTGCCATCCCGCTTGGCCTGATTGAGGGCGAGGATGGCCTGATCGAGCAGGCGCACGGGATCTTGTGGTGGCAGCACCTCAGACCCTCCCAGCCTGCAGTCGAGATCGAAACGGCTCTCCCGGGTCACGAATTCGAAGTGAAGCAGCGCCATCAGATCGCGGATCTGCACCGCCAGCGGCTGCTTGCCGGCGGTTAAGATCACCGCAAACTCGTCACCGCCCAGCCGGTAGGCATTCCCCTGATGGGCCTGCTGCAGCTTGCTGGCCACCGTTTGCAACAGCCGGTCGCCCACCTGATAACCGAGCAGATCGTTGACCTGCTTGAAGCGCTTGAGATCGAGTACCACCAGCGCCAGTACGCCGGGGGTTTGCAGGGCGCGCGCCAGCTCCTCCTGCAGTGCCCGACGATTGCCGAGCCGGGTCAGGGGATCGCTCAAGGAGAGACGCCGGTTCTGCAAATTGGCCCGGATCAGGGCATAGACCAGCACGCCACCGGTCGCCAGCAGGACGAGCTGCCAGATCTGCAGCCAGAACAGGGTATCGCGGATCTGGTTGACCGACGCCTCCCGCTCCTGGCCGGAGAGAATGTGTTCGCCTATCTGTTCAATCTGGCGGGTCTGCTCGCCCATCTGAGCCAGCAAGATGTCAAACTCCCGCCAAGGCACTGTCCCACCATCCATCAGGGGCTCGAGCTGTTTGAGCTGCTCGAACAGCCGGGCGACATGCCTGCCTAATCCATAGCGCTCCCGAACCTCGGCGGTCTCGCTGCTGATAAGGAAGATATCGAGCCGATTCCACAGCAGATCGTAATGAAGGCTCAGGGTCTCCATCTCCAGCCGGCCTGCCCGATAGAGGCGCAGATCGAAGAGAAAGCGCTGGGACTCCAGCATCACCTGGCTGATGTTCCAGTGGACATTGCGGTAGTAGGTATCGAGCAGCTGATCCTGTTTGTGCTGCAGATAGAGGCCGCAGCCGGAGGAGATCAGAAACAGCAGAATAATGGCGATCAGCAATCCATTGTGGCGTCGACGCCCCATCAGCGGATCACCTCGATGCGGTTCACCTGCCACACCATGTTGTTGTGGATGGCCGGCACGTCCAGCTTGGGATAGTCGGAAAAGGGGATCAGCAGCCAGAGCGGCCCCTTGTTGCGCCGGGTCAGCGGTTTGTCATCCTCATGGCGGACCAGGGTCAGGGGCACCCCGTCAAACAGGGCGAGATCCACCTCCTGCTGATAACCGTTGAGAGCCGATACGGCGATCTTGCGGGCCTGTGGCACTCCTTGCGCAGCCAGCACGGTCGTCAGGGTCGGACCGCGATAGCGATGAGTGCCTCGGGTCCAGGGGGTCACGGTCTGAAATTCGGTCTGCGGCAGCGTCGCCAGGTCGGTTTCATTGAGCTGACGCTGCTGGCCATCCGGCAACACCAGCGTTATCAGGGGGGAAGCGGCCGATGCACAGGCACTGGCCAGCACCAGGAGGATAAAAGCACTCCATTGCTTCATTCTATTCATGATTATTGCGCCAACTAGATCCCATCATTTGGCTGTCAGTGTGGCGACTTCAATGAGCCATTGCAACTGTAGATATTGTAATCAAGATGGATTTTTCCCTTCCCCTACAAGTAGTTCCGAAGCGTCAGGAGCCACGCATCTCCATCCAGTTGTGTCCATCCACTATCCTGGGCTGATGGATGCCACACGCCTCGAGCAACTCGTCCACATAGGCGGGTACCAGCAGGGATGCCGGGCCATAACGCCTCTCGTCAAACTGACTGCCCACCTCGCTCGGCTCCAGGTTGAGCTCTATGGTATGGGCGCCGTTCAAACCCGCCTCATGCACGAAACCGGCGGCAGGATAGACGGCGCCGGACGTGCCGATAGAGATGAAGAGATCACACTGGGCCAAGGCGCTGTAGATGCGATCCAGCCCCAGCGGCATCTCGCCAAACCAGACTACGTGCGGGCGCAGCGGCTGGGGGAACTGGCAGCAGGAGCAGAGTTCGTGCTGAGACAGATCGCCGCGCCACTCGATCACCTGCCCCGATTCGGGACAACGCGCCTTAAGCAGCTCGCCATGCATATGGATAAGGTTCTTGCTGCCCGCGCTCTCGTGCAGGTTGTCGATATTCTGGGTCACCAGGGTCACCGACCCCGGGAAGAGGCGCTCGAGCCTAGCCAGGGCATAGTGGGCAGGATTGGGATGAACCTGGGGTTGCTGCAGTTGCTTGCGGCGGGAGTTGTAGAAGTGCTGCACCAGTTCCGGATCCCGGGCATAGCCTTCCGGCGTCGCCACGTCTTCCACCCTGTGCTCCTCCCACAGACCGTCGCAGGCACGGAAGGTCTTGATCCCGGATTCGGCAGAGATCCCGGCACCGGTCAGGATCACTATATGTTTGAACGTCTGTCCCATGACATCTTCCTTTTCATCCCTGCTCATAGCTGTGACCTTAGCACAGGGGAAAATGGGGCTCTATTCGCCCTTGGTATTAAGGGCGTGAACGGGGAGCCACTCATCCAGCACGCTGAGATCCAGCCTGACGAACACCAGCTCGCGCCCCGTAACCAGGGTCAGGGGCAACCCCAATCGCTTGAGCAGGGCCAGCATGGGGCGGTTCTGGGCCAGCACCTCGGCCACCCACTCCCGGATCCCTTCCGCCCTGGCAAGCAGAGCCAATGCCAGCAGGATGCGCCTGCCCGCCCCCCTGTGCTGGAAATGATCCGCCACAATGCAGGAAAACTCGGCCCGCTCCGGATGGCGGTGACGACGGATGGATTGGGCCTGGGCCAGCGGACGGCCATCCTGCGCTGTGAGCAGCAGCGAGATCTGGCGGGCCGGGTCGTAATGAAGAAACGCCGCGACCTGATCGGGTGGCGGTGCCAGCTTGGGGCGCATGAAACGCAGATAGACGCTCTCTTCGCTAAGGGCATCGTAGGCCGCCAGCATGCTGGCAGGCTCGACGCCCCGCAGCTCACGCAGCTGGCAAGGCACCTCTGCAATCGTCATCGCGACGGGCAGATCGGCACGGGAGTGCGGAGGGTGCCATCCCGCCAACCCCTTCTCCAGACGTTCCCTGTGCATCGGCCAGCAAAGATAACGAGCCATGGCTACCAGCGCCCGGCCATGCCGCGATCACGCCACGGCTCGATATCGAGCAGGTTGTAGGGGTCGTCGAGATAGATGGCGATACCAAGCTCGCGCACCCGCGCCATGAAACGCCCCTGCAGGGAGTCCGGACTCAAGGACTCCAGCTCGGGCAGCATCCCCTGCCCGACCAGCAAGGCCTCAAGGGGCAGGCGTTCCAGCAGATCAAAGGGAAGGTGCTGGCTGTTATCGAGCACCAGGGCCAGCTTGCAGCCAGCCAGACTGGCCTGCAGCACCAGTGCGAAGCGCTCGGCGTTGGTGAGCAGGTGATCCCGGCGATGGATCAGCAGCGTCAACTCCGCAGGCTGGCGAGCCTGTTCGCCCAGCCACTCCCTCAGGCTCTCCCATCGGGTCGGCAGGCCGCTCACCGTCAACCAGACCGGCGAGGTGGTGGAAGGATGGGAACGCGGGCTGAGTTGCCCCAGCACCTCCCCCCGCCAGGTACGAATGGTGCGACGATGGCCGCTCAAGCGGCGCTGGCGCAACGGACCAAGATAGAGCGCGCGCAACAATCTGAGCAGTTCATCGGTATCGAGGGGCTTGGCAAGAGCGGCCATGACGTTGAAGCCGGCATCGTGCAACAAGCGGCGCGCCCCGTTGAGCAGGGTCTGCTCATGGGCGGACAGCAGCACGATCGGCAAACCAGCCTCACGCAGCTGGGGCTGCCCCATCAAGACGCTGATGGCATCCTGCTCCACCAGGCTGAGATCGCAGATCAACATGCGGATCTCCCCGTCGGCAAGGGCCGTCAGACAGGCCTGCTCCTCCTGCACCCACTGACAGGGGATCCCCAGTTCGGCAATGGTTTGTTGCAGCTGCTTGCCCTGAAACGGGTGATCTTCGAGCAGCAGGATCCGCTGCGCCGCCAGCCAGTCCCCCCAACGGCGATAACTGTCGGCAAGTCCGGCCTGCCACTCTTCGTCAATGGCATAGATCCCCACATGGCCTTGTAGCTGGGCAAGATCGCCGGTTTGCCGGTGAGAGGCGGGATCATAGATGGCGATTGCACCGGCCGTGAAGAGCCCCTCCCACTGCCAGCAGGCGTCGGGCTGGGTACGGTGCAGTGCGACATAATCGGGCAGTGCGCATCCTTTCACGTGCTCATAGGAGGCACGATCCAGGGTATACAAGGTGATGGGTCTAAAGCTGGCCAAGCCGGGCTCTTCCGAGTTGAGCAACGCCAGTAATTCTTCATCTGTGATGATCATCTTGAGCTCTCTTGGTGAAATGGCGACTGACCTCGTCCAGTGCCCGGGACAACCTGGCCTGGAGGAAAGAGTGACGAGCACGCTGCCACTCTTCAATCACCGCGACTATGGGGGTAGCTCCCACCATTCTGGCGGCCCCCTTGACCTTGTGTAAAGTGGCTTCCACCCCGGACGTGTCCTTGTTGGCCAGGTGCAGCGCCAATTCGGCGAGATCCCCCCGGGTTGTCTCCAGATAAAGCGCTATCAGCTCATCGGTCAGCATGGGAGAGGGGGCCATCTCCCACTGCTCGTTTGTCTTCTCTGACTGCTGCCCGCCTCCCAGCTGCTGCAACAGGGTTGCCAGCTCCCGCAGAGCCACGGGTTTGTCGAGATGCCCATCACAACCGCAGGACTGCAACTCAAGGGCTGCCTGCTCGCTCAGATCGGCGGTGATGATATAGGCAGGCAGATGGCGCCATTGGGGGGAATGACGCAACGCCCGGCACAGTTCTGCCCCGTTCATCACCGGCATCTGCAGATCGGTCAGCACCAGGTCGACCTCTTGCTCTGCGAGGATCTGCAGCGCCAGCTGACCGTTGGCCGCTCCCACCACCCTGGCACCCAGTTGTCTTAGCTGAAGGGTAATAAGCTCCCGGTTGACGTCATGATCTTCAACCAGCAGCACCTTGATATTCAATCCTGGCTGGAGGTCGGCCACCGGTTCATCGGGTAACCATTGCGGCTGCAGCAGGCTGATCAGGGTGCCTGGCACCCAGGACTCCCCAGCCCACTGCCAATGCCACAAACCGCGCTCGTCCTCTCTGGCCTCCAGTACATCGGCGGCATCCGGGGCCACGTTGACGCCAAGTCGCGCCAGCCAGGGGATGAGAGACTCAGTTTCATCCGGCGGCATCACCAGCGCCAGCTGCCGTACCTCGGGCTGCCAGTGGGGAGTCTGCCGGATCACATCGAGGGGCAACTCGCAGAAGAAGCGGCTGCCGCCTCCCTCTCTGGCCACCACATCGATCAGGCCCCCCATCTGCTCGACCAGCTGCTTGCAGATGGCAAGCCCGAGCCCGGTGCCGGGCGCCCGCAGCTGCCCTGCCACGGCAAATTGCTCGAAAGGCATGAAGAGGGTGGGACGCATCTCGGCGGTAATGCCGGGGCCCTCGTCATCCACCCCGAAGCGGAGCCTGTCGCCCGCCCGGGTGGCCCAGAGCACCACCTCCCCCCGCTGGCTGAATTTGATGGCATTCGAGAGCAGGTTATGCAGGATTTGGCGGATCCGGTGAGGGTCCAGGGTCTGCAAGGCAGGCAGGGTCGGATCCAGCGCCAGGCGCAGTTGCAGGCGCTTGTCGCGCGCCTTGTTCCAGTGCACCGCCGCCACCTGTTCACACAACTCGATGAAGTCGGTCGGTTGGGGTGAGAGAGAGAGTTTGCTGCTCTCGTTGCGGCTGAAATCGAGCACGTCGTTGAGCAGCCCCAGCAGCTCGTCCCCTGCCTGTCGCACTCGCCCCAGCGCCGAGCTCTGTTCCTGAGTGAGCGGCGTGCTGGCAAGCCACTCCAGCAGGCCGAGGATGGCGTTCATGGGGGTGCGGATCTCATGGCTGACTGCGGCCAGGAAGCGCCCCTTGGCCAGCACGGCCTGCTGCGCCTGCTCATGGGAACGTTGCAATGCCCGCTCCTGCTCGATACGCGCAGTCACATCCTGCATCACCGCATAGACGCGCCACCCCTGTCCCTGGCGACGGCCACGGCCATCAAGCTGCAACCAGCGCTCCTGATGCTGCGGATGACGATAGCGCAAGGTATGGACGAAGGGTTTGCCCGCTTGCAGCCGCTCCTGCATGGTATCGCGCAACTGGCGCAGCTCGTGACGGGCCAGCAGGGCAAAGACCTGGCCGGGATCGCGCCGGATCTGCTGGCTGGCCAGCCCAAGCAACCCGTAGCAGCCCCGACTGATGAACTCTATGCCCTGGACCCTGCCATCTTCGAACAAAAACTGCAGCACCACGCCGGGCACCGTATTGGTCAGGGCCCGCAGCCGCCGCTCCGCCTGGCGCAGGATACGCGCCCGCTCCTGCAGCGCGCTGATATCAGAGAGGGCGATAAGATCGGTCACCGGAGTCTGCTTGTCCCGCGGCAATGGGTGCTGCACGAAGGCGAACACCTGATCTCCCAGTATCAGCTCCCCCTCCTCCTTGTGGGCTTGTACCGGAGGCAACGCCAGCTGATCGCCATATCGAGTGGCCAGGCGCCGCCCCAGCTTGTTCGACTTGATGACCCTGCCCTGGCTGTCACGCATAAACACCGGCAGCGGTAGCGTCTGGAACAGGGTGTCACGCAATTCGCTTTCGATGGCCAGGGCCCGCTCGGCTACCTGGCGCTGAGCCACTTCCCGCGCCAGTTGCTGGCGGGATCGCCAGATCACGCCGATGACGATGGCGCTGATCAATAGTGCCAAACCGACGGAGCCAAACCAGGCGAGATAGCTCACCCCGGGTTGCTGCACGACAACCAAGCGGCGCCAGCGTTGATTGAGCTCATTTATCCGGTTGCGGGTCAGGGTCATCAGGCTGCGATCCAGCACGCTGGCCAGCTCGACCTCGTCTTGGCGAATGGCAAACCCGATGCCAAACCTGTCCTCCATCTCCTTGATCTCGAACCCTTCCAGTAACTGGGTTCGTTGCGGATATTGCAACTGATAGAGCTCGCTCAGCATGGCATCCGCCTCTCCCTGTCGCAGCGCATCAAGCCCCTGCTCCAAAGTGCCGATGCGGATCCACTCCTGTTCCCCCAGCAGCGTCAGCAAAGAGGGATCATAGAGCGATTCGGGCACCAGGATCCGCTGCCGCTTGAGAGCCGAAATATGAGTGGCTGCCAGGGTCCCCTTGCTGATCAGCGCAAAGCGATTGATGGAGATCATCCGACTGAAGGTGAACTCATCTGCCAGGATCGGAGACTCCGGCAAACCCGTCATCATGTCTGCCTCGCCGCTGCGCAATTTCTCGATGGCATCAGCCTTGCTAAGCGCAGGCACCACCTGGTACTTCAGGCCCGTCTCCTGGGTGATCCAGCGCAGCACATCGGCGCTCCACCCTTTCGGGTTGCCCTGCTCGTCAAGGCCGCTGTAGGGCATCAGTTCCGGGTTGACCACCAACCGCACGGTACGGCGACTGCCAGCCAGCCAGGCCTGTTCGATATCGCTAAAACGGGGTTGGTTGAAGGAGAACGCGCTCTGATCGAGGTAGTGATCAAGATCCGTATAGAGACTGCCGGCAGGCATGTAGCGAATGGCGGTGTCGATGAGGCGAACAAGCTCGGGCTCTTCTCGCATCATCAGACGGTAGCTTATTACCCTGTCATCCCCGAGCAGACGGCGCAGTCGCAACCCCTCCACCGGAAACTCCTTCATCAGATAACGCAGTTGCAGGTAATCGCCAAAGTAGGCATTGCCCTGGCCACTCTTCATCGCCTCATACAAGGACTCCCCCGGTGCCAGGGTTCTGATCGCCGCCGCCGGAAAGATGTCATGCAATACCGATACGGCATCGGAACCTGCGTAAGCCAGAAAAGTGGCTTGCTGGAGCGCCCCCCGGTAGAGCACGGCAGAGTCCGTCTCCATCATGGGACGACTGAGCCAGGTATTGGGCAGATTGCTCGTCGCCGCCCCGATATGGGGAACCATGTCGCACTGCCCCTCCAGCAAGGCGCCGCGCACCGTTTGCCAGTCGGGCAGCTCCTGAAACAGAAGCGGCACCGGCAGCTGCTTGGCCAGACGGGTGATCTGATCCTTGAGCAACCCACCTTGTGCCAGCAGATAGGGTGGCGGCAGCGTGGCCGGGTAACAGAATGTCAGTTGTTTGAGAGAGTTGGCATAAGCCTGGGTGGATGGCGCCAGCGGCAGTATGGTGGCTGACAGCGGCGTTGCAACCAGCGCCATCAGCAACAACATGGAGGTTCGGATCATAGGGAAAGAAAAAAGCCAGGCGTCAGCCTGGCTCTTTGTTACTCGTTGGGTTCAACATTTTCTACCCTGGCCTTGAGTTTCTGGCCAGGCCGGAAGGTCACCACACGACGGGCGCTGATGGGAATATCTTCGCCAGTCTTGGGATTACGTCCGGGACGCTGATTCTTCTCACGAAGGTCAAAATTACCGAAGCCTGAAATCTTGACTTGTTCACCACGCTCAAGCGCTTGTCGGATTTCCTCAAAGAAGGCTTCCACCATGTCTTTGGCTTCACGCTTGCTCATCCCGAGCTGGGTGAACAGGTGCTCTGCGATGTCGGCTTTGGTAAGCGCCATAGATCAATCCCTCAAGGATGCATTCAACTCTTCACCAAGGGCCCGCACGACATTGTCCACGGTCTCGGCAATCTCTTTCTCCTCCAGGGTGCGCTGGGTATCTTGCAGCACCAGGCTGATGGCCAGGCTCTTCTTGTCCTCAGCCATACCAGCGCCCTGGTATACGTCAAACAAGTTTATTCCAACTACCTGATTTCCGCCAACTTTTTTAATTACTGCCAGTACATCGCCTGCCAGAACCTGACGGTCAACCACCACGGCAATGTCACGGCGGTTGGCCGGGAACTTGGAAACTTCGGCTGCAACCGGCACCTTGGCCGGGGTCAGCTTGTCCAGCTCCAGCTCGAACATGACAACGCGGCTCTTGAGACCCAGCTTCTTCTCGAGGCTCGGGTGGATCACGCCGATATGGCCGATGACCTCGCCGCTGCGCAGGATGGCCGCGCTCTGGCCCGGGTGCAGTGCACTGTGTTCGGTACGCTCGAAGGTGAAGGTGGCGCCTTCGGCTGTCAGATCCAGTACCGCTTCCAGATCCCCTTTCAGATCAAAGAAGTCTGCCCCACGGCTCTTGATGTCCCAGTGTTCGTCGCTCTGGTTGCCGGTGATGATGCCGGCCAGCATGGGCTCCTGACGGATGCCGTTCTCGGCGCTTTCATCCTTGATGAAACGCAGACCCTGCTCGAACAGACGCACACGCGGCTGCTGGCGATTCTGGTTGTAAACCACCGCTTCCACCAGACCCGGGAACAAGGAGACGCGCATGGCGGACATCTCGACCGAGATGGGATTCGGCAGCACGATGGCATCGCTTTGCGGGAACAGGGTCTGCTGGGTCTTGGGATCGACGAAGCTGTAGGTGATCGCTTCCTGGAAGCCACGGGCGACCAGCAGGTCGCGCACCCGCTTGAGGGTCACCTGCCCTTCCGCCTGCTCCACCATCGCCAGAGAGGCAGCCGGTTTGAGGTTGGGGATGTTGTTGTAGCCGTAGATACGGGCCACTTCCTCGATGAGATCTTCCTCGATGGCGATATCGAAACGCCAGGATGGAGCCAGCGCGGTCCAGCCGTCCGCCTCCACTGTCACCTGCATGCCGAGGCGAGTCAGAATCTCGACCACCTGCGCGTCCGCCACGCTGATGCCGATCACCTTGTCAAGCTTGGCACGACGCAGCTTGATAGGAGCAGCCTTGGGCAGATGATCATCGGATTTGACCTCGATAACCGGGCCCGCTTCGCCGCCGCAGATATCCAGCAGCAGACGGGTGGCACGGTCCATCACCTTGGCTTGCAGCTCGGGATCCACCCCGCGCTCGAAGCGGTGGGAAGAGTCGGTATGCAGACCGTAGGCACGGGCACGACCGGTGATGGAGAGGGGGGCGAAGAAGGCACACTCCAGCAGGATGTCGGTGGTGGTCTCGGACACACCGGTGCGATCACCGCCGAAGATGCCGGCCATGCAGGCAGGGCCTTGGCTATCTGCGATCACCAGGGTGGTCTCTTTAAGCTTCACCTCGGTGCCATCGAGCAGGGTCATGGGCTCGTCAGCCTTGGCGCGGCGCACCACCAGTTCCCCTTCCAGCTTGCTCAGATCGAAGGCGTGCATCGGCTGGCCGTATTCCAGCAGCAAGTAGTTGGTGATGTCGACGATGGCGTCGATGGAGCGGATGCCGCCACGGCGCAGCTTCTCCTGCATCCAGAGCGGACTCTGGGCCTTGAGGTTCAGCCCCTTGACGACGCGGCCCAGATAGCGCGGGCAGTCGGCCGGCGCCTCAACCCGGATCGGGAAAGTGGCGTCAATGGTGGCGGCAGCCGGCGTCCAGCTCGGCTCGACCACATCCACACTGTTGAGCACGCCGATTTCACGGGCCAGACCCGCGATACCGAGGCAGTCTGCACGGTTCGGGGTGAGATCCACGTCGATGGCGACGTCATTGAGGTTCAGGTACTCACGGATATCGGTACCGATGGGGGCATCGCTCGGCAGCTCGATAATGCCATCGGCCTCAACGTCGATACCCAGCTCGCTGAAGGAGCAGAGCATGCCGTGGGACGGCTGGCCGCGCAGCTTGGCTTTCTTGATAGTGAAATCACCCGGCAGGGTCGCCCCTACCTTGGCCACGCAGACTTTAAGGCCCTGGCGGCAGTTCGGCGCGCCGCAGACGATGTCCAGCAGCTCTTCTTCACCTACATTGACCTTGGTCACCCGCAGCTTGTCGGCGTCCGGATGCTGGGCACACTCGACCACTTCACCCACCACCACGTTGTTGAACTGGCCGGCCACCGCTTCCACAGCGTCCACTTCCAGACCGGCCATGGTGATCTGTTCGGCCAGTGCGTTGTCACTCAACTCGGTGCGGACCCACTCCATCACCCAGGATTTACTGAATTTCATGTTCTCTCGCCCTTACTTGAACTGCTTGAGGAAGCGCAGGTCGTTTTCGAAGAAGGCACGCAGGTCGTTGACCCCGTAGCGCAGCATGGTCAGGCGCTCAACGCCCATGCCAAAAGCAAAGCCGGAGTATTTTTCCGGATCGATGCCGACCGAACGCAGCACGTTCGGGTGCACCATGCCGCAGCCCAGCACTTCCAGCCACTTGCCATTCTTGCCCATCACGTCCACTTCGGCGCTCGGTTCGGTGAACGGGAAGTAGGAAGGACGGAAACGAATGGTCAGATCTTCCTCGAAGTAGTTGCGCAGGAAGTCGTGCAGGATGCCTTTCAGCTCGGTGAAGCTGGCATGCTCGTCTACCAGCAGACCTTCGACCTGATGGAACATCGGGGTGTGGGTCATGTCGTAGTCGTTACGATAGACGCGGCCCGGCGCAATGATGCGGATCGGCGGTTGCTGCTTTTCCATGGTGCGGATCTGCACACCCGAGGTGTGAGTGCGCAGCATCAGATCAGGATTGAAGTAGAAGGTATCGTGATCGGTACGCGCCGGGTGATGGGCCGGGATATTCAGCGCATCGAAGTTGTGGAAGCCGTCTTCGATCTCGGGACCACGGGCAACCTTGAAACCCATCTCGCCAAACAGGCGCTCGATACGCTCGATGGTGCGGGTCACCGGGTGCAGACCGCCATTCTCGATGCGACGGCCCGGCAGGCTGACGTCGATGGTCTCGGCGGCCAGCTTCTGGTTCAGCACGGCGATTTCGAGGGCTTCACGACGCGCGTTCAGGGTATCCTGAACCTGTTGCTTGGCCTGGTTGATCACGGCGCCCGCAGCCGGACGCTCTTCGGCGGACAAGGCGCCCAGCCCTTTCATCTGCTCGGTAAAAAAGCCTTTTTTACCCAGATATTTGACCCGGATCTCGTCGAGGGCCGCGATGTCGCTGACGCCCTCAATTTCGGCCTTGGCCTGGCCGACTACTTCTTCAAGCTGTTGCATGTCTTCCTCGTCACCACTCCCGGAACAGGAGCCTTTAGGCTAAATAAGGTCAAGAGGGGAATAATACAAAAAAAGCCCCTTCGCTGACCATACTTAAGGTCCCCTTTTCTCCCTATAAATCATTTTGTTATATCAAGCGAGTCTCACTTTATCCCCTACCCTCTTTAAATAGTTTGTTTGAACATTAGTTTGTTGGCATATAAAGGGTAGAGAATGCAGGCTTAACATCACCTCTTCTGGACTTCCCATTCCTCTGGCTAGCAGAAATGGGACAACAAAAAAGGAGGCCTGAGCCTCCTTTTATCTTTCATAACAGAACCGGATTAAGCCAGTGCTGCTTTAGCCTTTTCAACCAGGGCGGTGAAAGCCAGCTTGTCGTGAACGGCGATATCGGACAGGATCTTGCGATCGATCTCGATGGAAGCCTTCTTCAGACCGTTGATGAGACGGCTGTAGGACAGACCGTTCTGACGGGCTGCTGCGTTGATACGAGCAATCCACAGTTGACGGAACTGACGCTTTTTCTGACGACGGTCACGGTAGGCATACTGACCGGCTTTGGTTACCGCTTGTACCGCTACGCGGTAAACACGGGAACGGGCGCCGTAGTAACCCTTGGCGGCTTTCATTACTTTCTTGTGACGAGCACGAGCGGTCACACCACGTTTAACTCTTGGCATTTTTCACATCCCCCCTTATGCGTACGGCAGACAAGCGACAACACGTTTGTGGTCGGCAGCGGAAACAAAGAACTTCGGTCCCAGCTGACGCTTACGCTTGCTGCTCTTCTTGGTCAGGATGTGACGCAGGTGGTTGTGCTTGCACTTGAAGCGACCTGAGCCAGTCTTTTTGAAGCGCTTCGCAGCACCCCGGTTGGTTTTCATCTTCGGCATTTCATACTCCGCATTGTGAGTGACAACAAAATCGCAAGGCGAACCGACACATGGAGCGAGCCCCATGTGTCAATTACTTGTGGGCCTTAAGATTTCTTCTTGGGCGCGAGGACCATCACAGCTTGACGGCCTTCGACTTTCGGGAACGATTCGACTACGGCCAACTCTTCCAGATCGTTCTTGACGCGCTCCAGAACCTTGATACCAAGATCCTGGTGGGCCATTTCACGACCACGGAAGCGCAGGGTGACCTTAGCCTTGTCCCCGTCTTCCAGAAAGCGAACCAGGTTGCGTAGTTTTACCTGATAGTCGCCTTCGTCAGTGCCAGGACGGAATTTGATTTCCTTGACCTGGACGACTTTCTGCTTTTTCTTCTGTTCTTTGGTGGTTTTGCTCTTTTCGTAGAGGAATTTGCCGTAATCCATGATCCGGCAAACGGGCGGCTCAGCGTTCGGACTAATCTCGACCAGATCCACTTCGGCCTCAGCGGCCAAGTTCAGAGCTTCCTGGATGGAGACGATACCGAGCGCTTCGCCATCCAGACCAGCCAAACGAACTTCTTTCAGTCGGATCTCTTCGTTGATCCGGTGAGCGCGGGCTTGCGGCTGCTTGCCCAGTTTTTTTCCGCCTTTTATAGCTTATTCCTCCACTTTCTTTTGTCCGCGGGTCTGAACTTCCTGGGTCAATAGAGCAATCAGCTCTTCAACAGGATAAGTACCCAGGTCAGCCCCTTTGCGAGTCCGTACTGCAATCTTGCCGGCTTCAACTTCTTTATCGCCGCAGACCAGCATGAAAGGCACTCGCTTCAAAGTATGCTCGCGGATTTTAAAGCCTATCTTCTCATTTCTCAAGTCCGCTTTTGCACGAAGACCCGCATCATTCAATGCTTTGGCTACTTTTACTGCATATTCGGCCTGATTGTCGGTGATATTCATGACCACTGCCTGAACCGGAGCCAACCAGGTCGGGAACAGACCGGCGTACTCTTCAGTCAGAATACCGATGAAACGCTCCAGCGAACCCAGAATGGCGCGGTGGATCATGACGGGTACGTGTCGCTCGTTGTCTTCGCCCACATAGGTGGCGCCAAGACGGCCCGGCAGGGCAAAGTCGAGCTGCACGGTACCACATTGCCAGGCACGATCAAGGCAATCGTGCAGGGTGAATTCAATCTTGGGACCATAGAAAGCCCCCTCACCCGGCTGCAGATCGTACTTCAGACCATTCACGTCCAGCGCCTCGGCCAAGGCGGCTTCGGCACGATCCCATGCCTCGTCGGAACCGATACGCTGCTCCGGACGGGTGGAGAGCTTGACCACGATGTTCTCGAAACCGAAGGTACCGTAAACGTCATAAACCATGCGGATACAGGCAGATACCTCTTCCATGATCTGCTCTTCGGTACAGAAGATGTGGGCGTCATCCTGAGTAAAACCACGCACACGCATCAGGCCGTGCAGGGAGCCTGACGGTTCGTTGCGATGGCAAGAGCCAAACTCGGCCATGCGCAACGGCAGATCGCGGTAGGATTTCAGACCCTGGTTGAAGATCTGCACGTGACCCGGGCAGTTCATCGGCTTGATGGCGTACTCGCGATTCTCTGACTGGGTAGTGAACATGGCCTGGGCATATTTATCCCAGTGGCCGGAGCGCTCCCACAGCACACGGTCCATCATGAAGGGACCTTTCACTTCCTGATAGTCGTACTCTTTGAGCTTGCCGCGGATGAAGGTTTCCAGTTCGCGGAAGATGGTCCAGCCGTCGTTGTGCCAGAACACCATGCCCGGCGCTTCTTCCTGCATGTGATACAGGTCGAGCTGCTTGCCGATCTTGCGATGGTCGCGTTTGGCGGCCTCTTCCAGACGCTGCAGGTAGGCTTTGAGCTGTTTCTTGTCAGCCCAGGCGGTACCGTAAATGCGCTGCAGCATCTTGTTGTTGGAGTCACCGCGCCAGTAGGCACCTGACATCTTCTGCAACTTGAAGTGGTGGCAGTGACGCATGTTGGGTACGTGCGGGCCGCGACACATGTCGATGTACTCTTCGTGATGATAAAGACCGGGCTGGTCATCACGGGCGATGTTCTGATCCAGGATCTCGACCTTGTAGGTCTCGCCACGGGCTTCGAACACATCGCGTGCTTCCTGCCAGGAGACCTTCTTCTTGATGACGTCGTAATCCTTGGCGGCCAGCGCCATCATGCGCTCTTCCAGGGCAGCCAGATCTTCATCGGTCAGGGTGCGGTCGAGATCGATGTCGTAGTAAAAACCGTTGTCGATGACAGGACCGATGGCCATCTTGGTCTGGGGCCAGAGTTGCTTGATGGCATGACCCAGCAAGTGGGCGCAGGAGTGGCGCAGAATGTCCAGACCTTCTTCGTCTTTGGCGGTGATGATGGCCAGGGAGGCATCGGCTTCGATCAGCTCGCAAGCATCCACCAGTTCACCGTTTACCCGACCAGCAATGCACGCCTTGGCGAGACCGGGACCGATGTCCGCGGCCACATCCATGACGGAAACAGAATGGGCAAATTGACGTTGGCTGCCGTCAGGCAGAGTAATGATTGGCATTATATGTTTCCTTATACAGTGGTGACCCGTACCAAAGGTCACATGCGGGATGGAAAATCGATTCAAAAAAGGGTGATGTTCTGGTTCTCCACAGCACTTTGCGAAGCCGGCCTGTCACGAGAACAGCGAATTTATCGAGGCAAACCAAGCCAAAACGGGGCAATCCTACCAGAAGTTGTTGCAGCTGTATCGGGTTTGTCGAGATTTTCTACAGTCGGCCAGGATCGTGGCGAATTATTGCCCCAAAAGAGGCTGCCAGTTGAAATCGAAGGTGCTGTTCCCCTCCTCTGCCCGCACCAGCTCCTGCAGCACTTTCAACGCCAGCTTGTTGCCCTTCTGCGAGGCCTGATAGAGCCACTGTTTGGCCTGAGTGAGATCAACCTGCCCACTGGCTCCCATCAGGTGAAGCACACCGACTTTGAGCATGGCGGGTACATCACCGTTGCGAGCCGCCAGCTCCATCCAGTGAAATGCTTCGCGCAGATCCCGCTTGACCCCGGCTCCGCGCAGATACACTTCCCCCAGCCGATATTGGCCGAAGGCGTCTCCCGCCTGGGCGGCCTGACGATAAAAGTCGATGGCCAGGGTCATGTCCTGCTCGCTGCCCTGCCCCACCTCGTGGCTCCAACCCATCAGGGCTTTGGCACGGGGGAGCCCTTGTTCGGCAAGTGGCAACCAGACCCGGGTCGCCTCTTCAAAATGGCCAGTGCGCCAGGCCCGGTTGGCCGAAGCCAGCTCCTGCTCGGTGGAGAGCGGGATCAGGCGCCAGATAACCAGCGCAATGACGGCGATGAAGAGCCAGCGGTAGGTGATGGGGGCCATGATGATTTCCGTGATCCAGTTCGCATTTCGTCTATGTAAACGAAATGTAGCGCCGCGATCAAGCAAGAGATCCTTTTGACATGCTTTTTATGGCGGGATAGGTCGGCAAAACTTGCATTCGGCAATGAGGGTCAGCATGATAACTGTATATATAAACAGTGCTGGTGCAATGCGATGGCAGGACGAGGCAGTTCCCACAATGTCGATCACCGTTTCAGCGGCCCGCAGGTCGATGCGGTCGACGACGGCTGGGCCCAACCCGAGTGGGAAGCGGCATTCGCCGCCAGCGCTCCCCGCACCGAGGTGACGGAGATCAGCGCCCGCAGCATCATCAGTTACAACAGCTCCCCCGACGTTCCCTTCGGCCGCTCCATCAATCCCTATCAGGGGTGCGAACACGGTTGCATTTACTGTTATGCCAGACCGAGCCACGCCTATCTCGAGCTCTCCCCCGGCCTCGACTTCGAAACCAGGCTGTTTGCCAAACTCAACGCCGCCGAGCTGCTGCGCCGGGAGTTTGCCAGACCCGCCTATCAGCCGCAGACCATAGTGCTGGGGGCCAATACCGACCCCTATCAACCTATCGAGCACCACTATCGCCTCACCCGCCAGTTGCTGGAAGTGATGCTGGCCCATCGCCATCCGGTGGGGATCATCACCAAGAGCGCCATGATATTGCGCGACCTCGATCTGCTGACCGAGCTGGCCCAAGAGGGGCTCTGTCAGGTGATGGTGTCAGTCACCACCTTGAATGAAACCCTGCGGCGACAGCTGGAGCCAAGAGCCAGCACAGGGGCCGGGCGGCTCAAGGTGGTGGAGAAACTGGCCCGCGCCGGCGTGCCGGTCGGGGTGCTGGCGGCCCCCATGATCCCGCGCCTCAACGAGCCCGAGCTCGAGCAGATCATCAAGAGCGCCGCCGAGGCCGGTGCCCATTGCGCCGACTATATCCTGCTGCGACTGCCCCATGAACTGACATCGCTGTTCAGTGACTGGCTGGAGCAATACTACCCAGGCCAGAAGGAGGCGATCCTCAACCAGCTGCGAGCCAGCCGGGACGGCACTCTCAACAGTCCCGCCTTCGGGACCAGGATGCGGGGAGAAGGCCAGTTTGCCGATCTGCTGGCCCAGCGCTTTCGCTTGATCGCCAAGCGGCTCGGGCTTGGCAAGCGCCACTTTCAACTGCGCCAGGATGCCTTCATCCGCCCGGGCGAACAGCTGCGGCTGTTTTAATTCCCGTCATGACGCCAGTCAGCCTCTGGGGCGTACTCCTGCAGCGCGCTCGCGGGCAATCAGCTCGACCGGCAGCCTTGCCGGTTCATGGGCCACTTCCAGCTCCTGTTCGTGCTGCGCCTCGTCCCTCCCAGCTTCGCCCCATACCCGGCTCCACCAGATTTCCCACATCACCCAGCTGGTCATAAGATGCTCCTATGCGGCAGAGGCCGCCGTTGTGATCGCCGACGCAGGTAAGATGCCCTGCCCCCATGACAGAGGCATGACGCCCCGATGACATCTCGGTTGCCGCTCTGGCGGCAGCCTGGCTGGGGCAGCTAACGGCGGGCATAAAAAAAGAGCGACCTGAAGGTCGCTCTTTCGTATCGGGCAAAAGGGGGAACGATTACTCGTCGCCCGCCTCCCCTGCATCGACAGCACCTGTGTCTGCGGCGGTATCGGTGCCTTCAGACACCTCACCCTCGACGGCCAGTGCCTCGGTTTCCTCTTCGTCGCTCTCGGCGATACGTTGCAGGCCGACCACGGTTTCGTCCTCACCGGTACGGATCAGACGCACACCGCCGGTGTTGCGACCGATGACGCTCACCTCGGCGACGCGGGTGCGTACCAGGGTGCCGCCATTGGTGATCAGCATGATCTGGTCGGTATCCTCAACCTGGATCGCATCAATCACCTTGCCGTTGCGCTCGTCCACCTTGATGGAGATGACGCCCTGAGTACCGCGGCTCTTGGTCGGGTATTCATCCAGCGCGGTACGCTTGCCGTAGCCGTTCTCGGTGGCGGTGAGGATAGCCCCCTCGCCGCGCGGAACGATAAGGGAGACCACACGGTCACCGGCGCCCAGCTTGATGCCACGCACACCGGCGGCGGTACGCCCCATGGGACGCACGCCCTTGAAGGTGCCCTTGCTCTCGGTGCTTTCACCGTTGTCGCTGCCATCATCGTCGTTGCCGGCATCGTCGTCGTTTTCGACATCATCGCTGGCATCCGCATCGGCGCGACCGCTGCCTTCCGCGAAGCGAACGACCTTGCCCGCGTCGGAGAAGAGCATGATCTCGTTGCTGCCGTCGGTGATGTCCACCCCGATCAGCTCATCGCCCTCTTTGAGGTTGATGGCGCGAATACCGGAGGAGAGCGGACGGCTGAAATCGGACAGGCTGGTCTTCTTCACGGTGCCGTTGGCAGTGGCAAAGAAGACATACTTGTCGGCGTCATACTCCTTCACCGGCAGGATGGCGGTGATGCGCTCACCCTCATCCAGCGGCAGCAGGTTGATGATCGGACGACCGCGGGCGCCACGGGACGCCTCCGGCAGCTGATACACCTTGAGCCAGTAGACCTTGCCACGGGTGGAGAAGCACAGAATGGTGTCGTGGGTGTTGGCCACCAGCAGACGCTCCACAAAGTCCTCTTCCTTGATCCGGGTGGCCGACTTGCCACGACCACCGCGGCGCTGGGCCTCGTAGTCGGAGAGCGGCTGATACTTCACATACCCCTGGTGAGACAGGGTAACGACCACGTCTTCCGGGGTGATCAGATCTTCGATGTTGATCTCGGCACTGGACATGCTGATTTCGGTACGACGCTCGTCGCCGTACTGCTCGCGCACGGCCAGCAGTTCGTCGCGGATCACTTCCATCAGGCGAACCGGGCTCGCCAAGATGTGCAGCAATTCGGCAATGAGATCCAGCAGAGATTGGTACTCTTCCAGGATCTTCTCGTGCTCGAGGCCAGTCAGCTTGTGCAGACGCAGGTCAAGGATGGCCTGGGCCTGCTGCTCGGTCAGGTAGTAGTGACCGTCACGAATACCGAACTCGGGCTCCAGCCACTCGGGACGGGCCGCGTCGTCGCCGGCTTTCTCCAGCATGGCAGCCACGTTGCCGAGCTCCCAGCCCTTGGCAACCAGGCCCGCTTTCGCATCCGCCGGGGTCGCGCTGTGGCGAATAAGCTCGATCACCGGATCGATGTTGGCCAGCGCTACCGCCAGACCTTCCAGGATGTGCGCCCGATCCCGCGCCTTGCGCAGTTCGAACACGGTCCGGCGGGTCACCACTTCACGGCGGTGCAGCAGGAACGCATCCAGGATCTCTTTGAGGTTCATCACCTTGGGCTGGTTGTTATCGAGCGCCACCATGTTGATGCCGAACGTGGTCTGCATCTGGGTGTGCTTGTAGAGATTGTTCAGCACAATCTCGCCGGACTCGCCGCGCTTGATCTCGATAACGATGCGCATGCCGTCCTTGTCGGACTCATCGCGCAGGGCGCTGATGCCCTCGATCTTCTTCTCTTTGACCAGCTCGGCGATCTTCTCGATCAGACGAGCCTTGTTCACCTGATAGGGGATCTCGTGAACGATGATGGTCTCGCGACCACTCTTATCGTCCACTTCCACCTCGGCCTTGGCACGCACATAGATGGAGCCGCGACCGGTACGGTACGCCTGCACGATGCCGGAGCGACCGTTGATGATGCCGCCGGTGGGGAAATCAGGCCCGGTGATATAGGTCATCAACTCGTCGATGGTGAGATCGCCATTCTCGATCAGCGCCAGACAGCCGTTGACTATCTCGGTGAGGTTGTGAGGAGGAATGTTGGTCGCCATGCCCACCGCAATACCGGAGGAGCCGTTGACCAGCAGGTTGGGAACCTTGGTGGGCATGACAGCCGGGATCATCTCGGTGCCGTCATAGTTGGGCACCCAGTCCACGGTCTCTTTGTCTAGATCCGCCAGCAGCTCATGGGAGATGCGGGCCATCCGCACTTCGGTATAACGCATGGCCGCAGCGCTGTCGCCGTCGACCGAACCGAAGTTGCCCTGACCGTCGACCAGCATATAGCGCATGGAGAAATCCTGCGCCATCCGGACGATGGTGTCATACACGGCACTGTCGCCGTGCGGGTGATATTTACCGATTACGTCACCGACCACACGGGCCGATTTTTTATAGGGCTTGTTCCAGTCGTTCCCCAGCTCGTTCATTGCATACAGAACGCGGCGGTGAACCGGTTTCAAGCCATCACGCACATCCGGCAGAGCTCGTCCTACGATCACGCTCATGGCGTAATCAAGATAGGAACTCTTGAGCTCTTCTTCGATGTTGACCGGCGTGATCTCTCTGGCCAGATCGCTCATAGAAAGCCTTAATCCCTAATTAGTTGTTCTTTGGCTTAAACAGCGCGACATGGTAACACACCAAGGCGAATTTCTTAAGCCACAAATCGGGCTGGTTTGACAAAGTCCGTCCGTTATAATGCCCGCCAGGACAATAGATTGCGCGCGACTCCCCCTCGCGCCCTTGCCACAGGATCTTCGAAAAATGAACAGTGACGCCAATGTCGATCTGACCGAAATCGCCAAATTTGAAGCCATCGCCTCCCGCTGGTGGGATATGGAGGGAGAGTTCAAGCCCCTGCACCAGATCAATCCGGTGCGCCTTGACTGGATCACCGACAAGAGCGGCGGCCTGTTTGGCAAGCGCGTGCTCGACATCGGCTGCGGTGGCGGCATCCTCTCCGAGAGCATGGCCCGTCGCGGCGCCAGGGTAACCGGCATCGACATGGGCAAGGAGCCCCTCGGGGTGGCCCGCCTGCACGCCCTGGAGCAGGGGGTGGAGCTTGAATACCGCCAGATCACCGCCGAGGCCCACGCAGCCGAAGCCGCCGGTCAGTACGACGTGGTCACCTGCATGGAGATGCTGGAGCACGTGCCGGATCCGGCCTCCGTGCTGCGCGCCATCGCCACCCTGGTGCGCCCGGGCGGCAAGGTGTTCGTCTCCACCATCAACCGCAACCCCAAGTCTTACCTGATGATGATCGTCGGGGCCGAATACCTGATGAAGATGGTGCCCAAGGGGACCCACGACCACAAAAAGTTCATCACCCCGGCCGAACTGTGCCGCATGGGTGAAGCGGCAGGCCTTCTGGTGCGTGACATGAGCGGCGTTCACTACTCTCCGCTCACCAACTACTTCAAGCTCGGCCGCAACGTCGACGTCAACTACATGGTGGAATTTGTCCGCCCGGAGCAGAGCTGATGGCAGATACCCCTCGGGCCCCCCTTCGCTGCGTGCTGTTCGATCTGGACGGCACCCTGCTCGACACGGCGCCGGATCTCGGCGCTGCCGTCAACCATGTGCTGATAAGCGAAGGCTTTGCGCCGCTCTCTGACAACATCATCCGTCAGACCACCTCTCACGGGGCCCTGGGGCTGCTCAGGGCAGGCCTTGGCGACGAGCTGCTTGAGGAGCTGGGGGCAACCCGCCTGCGTACCGCCCTGCTCGACCACTATGCGGCCAACCTTTGCGTCGGTACCCGCCCCTATGAGGGAATGGAAGATCTCATCGAATGGCTCGATGAGCGGCAGATGCCCTGGGGCATCGTCACCAACAAGCCGGGTTTTCTCACAGAACCTCTCTTGGCCGCCCTGCCGGCACTGGCCAGCTGTGGCGTCACCGTGAGCGCTGATACCCTGCCAGTGCGCAAACCCGACCCCGCCCCCATGTACTTTGCCTGCGAACAGCTGGGGGTCGATGCCGCCCACTGCCTCTATGTGGGAGATCATGTGCGAGATATAGAAGCGGGTCGCAATGCAGGGATGCGCACCGCCGTCGCTGGCTGGGGTTATCTGAATGACAATGAGGATCCCGCCGACTGGGGCGCGGATCTGCAATTCGATACCGTGCAGGCGCTGCACCACTGGTTACGCTACGAGCTGGGCTGATCCTGCGATCATCCAAAGGCGGGCAACATGTTGTCCGCCTTTTTTATGCCCGGACAATCCCTATACTCTGCCGCGCCGCCATTCCTTATTGATGGATAAAAAAGGCACCTTACCCCTACCGCCATACTCATATGAAAAACCAAGGCGCCTCGCAGTCCCCGGGTCCACCATACCTGCATCAGCGCCGCGAAGAAGCGCGACCGCAACAACTGGACAGCTTTTGTCCCCTGTTGCATAAGGGATAATCAGTGTTCTGGCGCTAGTAAAATCCCCCCTCTTTCGCAAGCAAAAAAAGTTATTTAAATTTTCCATCTTCGATCTGGATACTTGCATTTGACGAAGCGGACGAATGAAAACCCGCTCACTGTGAGCGATCACTAACAGCGGTCGCAACACTCACAATTTATCCACAGCAAGCCAGTTATCCACACATTGCATTGAGGGGCTGACCTCACTATCTTGTAGCTCGAAATCAAAATAACACTATATCTTGTGATTCATCGCACAATCTCTGCCCAATTCCGCCTCAGGTCGGTGTCAGCACGGCAGCATTGTGCGATGGTTTTTCGGGAATCAACCGATGCCGGCAGGTATCAATGAAAGGGGTCATCAGCCAATGAACTTGTTTGTGACGAAGCGTAACGGACACAAAGAACCCATCGATCTGGATAAAATTCACCGCGTGCTGGACTGGGCCGCCGAGGGGCTCGACAACGTGTCGGTCTCCCAGGTGGAGCTCAAGTCCCATATCCAGTTCTATGACGGTATCCGTACCGCCGACATCCACGAGACCATCATCAAGGCGACCGCTGACCTTATCTCCGAGCAGACCCCTGACTATCAGTACATGGCTGCCCGTCTGGCCATCTTCCACCTGCGCAAGAAGGCCTACGGCCAGTTCGAGCCGCCCCACCTCTATCAGCACGTCGCCAAGCTGGTGGACATGGGCAAGTACGACAAGCACCTGCTGGAAGACTACACCCAGGCCGAATACGAGGAGCTGAACGCCCACCTCGATCACTGGCGCGACATGAATTTCTCCTACGCCGCGGTCAAGCAGCTGGAAGGCAAGTACCTGGTCCAGAACCGCGTCACCGGCGAGATTTACGAGAGCCCGCAGTTCCTCTACATGCTGGTGGCGGCCTGTCTCTTCTCCAAGTACCCGAAAGATACCCGTCTGGACTACATCAAGCGCTTCTATGATGCGGTCTCGACCTTCAAGATCTCCCTGCCGACCCCGATCATGAGCGGCGTGCGCACCCCGACTCGCCAGTTCAGCTCCTGCGTGCTGATCGAGTGCGACGACAGCCTGGACTCCATCAACGCTACCGCCAGCTCCATCGTGCGTTACGTTTCCCAGCGCGCCGGTATCGGCATCAACGCCGGTCGTATTCGCGGTCTGGGCAGCCCCATCCGTGGCGGTGAAGCGTTCCACACCGGCTGCATCCCCTTCTACAAATACTTCCAGACTGCGGTCAAATGCTGCTCCCAGGGCGGCGTGCGCGGCGGTGCGGCCACCCTCTTCTACCCCCTGTGGCACACCGAGGTGGAAAGCCTGCTGGTGCTCAAGAACAACCGCGGCGTGGAAGAGAACCGGGTCCGTCACATGGACTACGGGGTGCAGATCAACAAGCTGATGTATCAGCGACTCATCAAGGGCGGCGATATCACATTGTTCTCCCCGTCTGATGCTCCGGGTCTGTATGACGCCTTCTTTGCGGATCAGGACAAATTTGAAGCGCTCTACGTCAAGTACGAGCAGGATCCGGCCATTCGCAAGAAGACCCTCAAGGCGGTCGATCTCTTCTCCCTGATGATGCAGGAGCGCGCCGGCACCGGTCGCATCTACATCCAGAACGTGGATCACTGCAACACCCACAGCCCGTTCGATCCGAGCGTGGCGCCGGTGCGCCAGTCCAACCTCTGTCTGGAAATCGCGCTGCCCACCAAGCCGCTCAACAACATCGATGACGACAACGGCGAGATCGCCCTGTGCACCCTCTCCGCCTTCAACCTGGGCGCCATCGACAAGCTGGAAGATCTCGAAGAGATGGCCGATCTGGCGGTGCGCGCCCTGGACGCCCTGCTCGACTATCAGGACTACCCGATCGCCGCCGCGAAGAAAGGCAGCATGGGTCGCCGCACCCTGGGTATCGGCGTCATCAACTACGCCTACTACCTGGCGAAAAACGGTGCCCGCTACTCTGACGGCTCCGGTCTGGCCCTGACTCACCGCACCTTCGAGGCGATCCAGTACTACCTGCTGAAAGCCTCCGTGCAGCTGGCCCGCGAGTTCGGTCCCTGCCCGCTGTTTGGCGAAACCACCTATGCCCAGGGGATCCTGCCCATTGATACCTACAAGCGGGATCTGGACACCATCTGCAACGAGCCGTTGCACCTGGATTGGGAAGCCCTGCGCGAAGAGATCAAAACCGTGGGTCTGCGCAACTCCACCCTGACCGCCCTGATGCCGAGCGAGACCTCCAGCCAGATCTCCAACGCCACCAACGGCATCGAGCCGCCGCGCGGCCTGGTCTCCGTCAAGGCGTCCAAAGACGGCATTCTCAAACAGGTGGTGCCCGAGTATGATCGCCTGAAAGATCAGTACGAGCTGCTGTGGAAGCAGCCGAGCGTAGATGGCTACCTGCAGCTGGTCGGTATCATGCAAAAGTTCGTGGATCAGGCCATCTCGGCCAACACCAACTACGATCCGGCCCGTTTCGAAGGCAACAAGGTGCCGATGAAGCAGCTGCTCAAGGATCTGCTGACCGCCTACAAATACGGCCTCAAGACCCTCTACTATCACAACACCCGTGATGGTGCGGACGACACCCAGACCGATCTGCAAGATGATGGTTGCGCGGGTGGGGCCTGCAAGATCTGATAAACCGGGCGGGAGCATTGGCTCCCGCTCTCCCGTTTTCTCTATTCACGTATTCTGGTAACCATGGCCTACTCAACTTTCTGCCAAACCCAAAACGACCAGCTCAAAGAGCCGATGTTTTTTGGCCAATCGGTCAACGTAGCCCGTTATGATCAACAAAAACACGAGGTGTTCGAGCGCCTGATCGAGAAGCAGCTCTCCTTCTTCTGGCGCCCGGAAGAGGTGGACGTCTCGCGGGATCGCATCGACTACCAGGCCCTACCTCCCCACGAGCAACACATCTTTATCTCCAACCTGAAGTACCAGACCCTGCTGGACTCCATCCAGGGCCGCAGCCCCAACGTGGCACTGCTGCCGCTGGTCTCCATCCCGGAGCTGGAAACCTGGATTGAAACCTGGGCCTTCTCGGAGACCATCCACTCGCGCTCCTACACCCACATCATCCGCAACATCGTCAACACCCCCGCCCAGGTGTTCGATGACATCGTCACCAACGAACAGATCCTGAAGCGCGCCGGCTCCATCAGCCACTTCTACGACGACCTGATCGAGGCGACCGCCCTCTACAACCTGCATGGTGAAGGCACTCATCTGGTGGCGGGCCGCGAGGTGACCATCACCCTGCGCGAGCTCAAGAAGAAGCTCTATCTGTGCCTGATGAGCGTCAACGCTCTGGAGGCGATCCGCTTCTACGTGAGCTTTGCCTGCTCCTTTGCCTTCGCCGAGCGCGAACTGATGGAGGGCAACGCCAAGATCATCAAGATGATCGCCCGCGACGAAGCGCTGCACCTGACCGGCACCCAGCACATGCTGAACCTGATGCGCAGCGGCCAGGACGATCCCGAGATGGCAGAGATCGCCATCGAGTGCGAGCAGGCCTGCTTCGATCTGTTCAAAGAGGCCGCCATTCAGGAAAAAGAGTGGGCGGAGTACCTGTTCCAGGACGGCTCCATGATCGGCCTGAACAAGGACATCCTCTGCCAGTACGTGGAGTACATCACCAACCTGCGGATGGCCGCAGTGGGCCTGCAGCCGGCCTTCTCCGGCACCAAGCAGAACCCCATCCCCTGGATCAACACCTGGCTCTCCTCCGACAACGTGCAGGTCGCCCCCCAGGAAGTCGAGGTGAGCTCCTATCTGGTGGGCCAGATCGACAGCGAAGTGAATGCCGACGATCTGGGTGACTTCGAGCTGTGAGTGACGCCGTCGGCACTCTGGACACGTCACCGGCTCCGACCCAGGCCGAAGCAGCCTCTCCCCGGGTTCATACCCGGGATGGGACCGTGCTGCACGCCCATCCGGGCGAGAGCGTACTGGAGACCCTGGAGCGCCACGGCCACAACGTCGAGTTCCAGTGTCGCAGCGGTTATTGCGGCGCCTGTCGCACGCAACTGTTGGCCGGCAAGGTGCACTACCCCAGCGTGCCGCTGGCCTTTGTCTCCCAGGGCGAGTGCCTGCCCTGCTGCTGCAAGCCGGTGGGTGCCATCCGTCTCGATATCCAGACCCTCGATAGCCAGAAAGAGTGACCTCGATCTGCATTCGTGAAGTGCTCGACACATAGCCCAAACAAAAAAACCGCCGGATTGCTCCGGCGGTTTTTTTATGGTGTTTTCTGCCCGGTACGAACAATGGCAAGAGGAAACCACAGGCCTGTATCAGACGGTCCTCTTACCTGCTCTGCCTCTCTTATCTACTCTAAAGCACCGATTTACAACCAAGGCGCGGCGGTCGGCCCGTGGTGCAGGCCCAGCTTCCAGACCCGGCCAAAGTGCTTGTAGTGACCGGCCGCAACCCCGGCCTTCTCGCCCATACCGTGGTAGAGATCGAGGTGACCCTTCTTCACCGCCCCACCCACATCGAGCGCAATCAACAGCCGCAGCTGATGCTTGCCGGTCCAGTTGCCCGCCTTGTCGAGCAGTGGCACTTCCGCGAGTATAGGGGTGCCCATGGGCAGCAATGTCTTGTCGGCCGCCACTGCCGACATGGGCAAGAGCGGAATGCCGGCGGCGCCGACCACGTCATTGGTGGGACGGCGTTCGAAGAAGACATAGGAGGGGTTCTGCTCCACCAGCTCCTTGACGCTCTCCTCCGGCTGGCGGTTGGCCCACTCCTTGATGGCCTTCATGGACATCTGCTCCTTGGGCACCTCACCCCGATCGATCAGCACCCGACCGATGCTCACATAGCCGTGACCATTCTTGCCGCTGTAGCCCAGATATTGCAGTTGATCGTTGTCCCCGTAGTGGACAAAGCCCGAGCCCTGCACGTCCATCAGGAAGTTGTCGATAAGGGATTTACTGTACCCCAGCTCCAGCCCCCGGTTGGCCAGCGCCCCACGATGGATCTGGGCCCGGGTCGGGCAACGGCTGCCGCAGTTGGGCATGGCGTAGATAGGATACTTGTAGTTGGCATCCGGACGGTGGCGCACCTCCAGCACCGGCGAGTAATAGCCGGTGAAGAGCACGTTGCCCATGCGATCGGCACCGCCCAGCTGGGCCAGGCTGATGCCGTAACGGGTGATGTCGGCGGGATGGCCGCCATTGGCGACCCAGCGGGAGAGCTGGTGATAAAGCTCGCCATAGCGGCTCGCCATGCGGCCGGAGCGATCCAGCACCTGCCTGCTCTGCTGAGCGAACCCGCTGTAATCAGCGGGGGCCTGGCTGTTGACCCGCTCCACCCGCACCAGATCATCCGGCAGGAAGCCGTCCAGATACTGCTTGCCCAGATTCTCCGGCACCTCGCAGTTGAGAAAACATCTGTTGTCGGCCTGTGTTTTGGGCGCCTCCGCTTGCTCGGAGTTGCCTGCACAACCGGCCAGCCCCAGCACAGCGGCGGTCAGCCAGTACGCGTGTTTGTTCATATGTCCTCATATAACACCAAGAGCCATGCTCGGCGGGGAAGATGCCAAATTTGCAGGGGGAAAGCAAACGACTTCCCCACCACGACGCAGGATTTCTCCAAAGGGGATCTTCTGGGTTATAACAAGGTAACAAGGTGTGAGAGGCCATGGATGGAACAGCTCGAGATCTTCCCGCTGCAGAGCCCCTGTATCGGGGTCTGCGAAGTGAACAACAAGGGCTACTGCAAGGGATGCCTGCGCAGCCGCGAGGAGCGTTTCAACTGGCAGAAGATGACCCAGGCCCAGCAGCAGGAGGTGATGCGCCTGTGCCGGGATCGCAAGCGCCGGGTCGAGGCGGCGCGGCGCAAGGCCAGAGAAGGGGCAGAGCCCGAGCAGATGCCGCAACCCGGCTGGGATTTCTAGCCTCCCTCCCCTCCCTTCTTTCTCAATCATTCCTCTCTATCCAACATAAAAAAGGCGGCCCGCAGGCCGCCTGGTGAATGTCGTTGCTGTTGTCAGGCCGCCGCCAGCTTGGCTGCCGGTTGCTCGGCACGCTTGAGCATGGCGTAAGTGACGCCGGTCACCAGCGACCCCGCCGCAATCGCCACGATATACATCATGACGTGGCTGATGGCATTAGGAATAAAGAGCACGAACAGGCCACCGTGAGGCGCCACCAGCTCGCAGCCAAACAGCATGGAAAGCGCACCGGTCAGGGCGCCGCCCACCATACAGGCCGGGATGACGCGCATCGGATCCTTGGCGGCAAACGGAATGGCCCCCTCGGAGATGAAGCACAGACCCAGCACGAAAGAGGCCTTGCCCGCTTCCTGCTCCGCCTTGATGAACTTCTTGCTGGCGAGGAAGGTGGCGATACCCATCCCCAGTGCCGGCACCATGCCGGCAGCCATCACAGCCGCCATGGGTGCATAGGTCTTGGAGGCAAGCAGGCCCACCCCGAAGGCATAAGCCGCCTTGTTGACCGGACCACCCATGTCGAAGCACATCATGGCGCCGATGATGATCCCGAGCAGCACAGCGTTGGCCGAGCCCATGTTGTTGAGGAACTCGGTCATGGCACTCATGATGCCGGCGACCGGCCCGCCCACCACGTAGATCATCACCAGGCCGGTGAACAGGCTGGCAAAGAGCGGAATGATGAGGATGGGTTTCAGTGCTTCCAGGGTCACCGGCAGGCGCACCTTGTCGCTCAAGAACTTGGCGCTGTAACCGGCAAGGAAACCGCCAACGATGCCACCGAGGAAACCAGCGCCCAGGGAGCTTGCCAGCATGCCGCCGATCATACCCGGAGCAAGACCCGGGCGATCAGCTATCGAATAGGCGATGTAGCCTGCCAGCACAGGGATCATCAGGGCAAAGGCCGAACCGCCACCGATCTGCATCAGGGCCGCGGCCAGGGTACCTTCCTGCTTGAATGCCTCGATGCCGAAGATGAAGGAGATGGCGATGATGAGGCCACCTGCTACCACCATGGGCAGCATAAAAGAGACGCCGGTCAACAGGTGCTTGTAAGGACCTGCCTTTTCCTCTTTCTTCGGCGAGGCGGCGCCGCTGTGACGATACACCTTGGCCTCGGTCCAGGCTTTATCCAGCTCGGCACGGGTCTTCTTGAGCGCCGCGCCGGTGCTGGTGCGATAGACAGGCTTGCCATCGAAGCGGGCCATGTCCACTTCAATGTCGGTGGCGAGGAACACCAGATCGGCGGATGCAATCTCGTCCGCTGTCAGGGCATTCTGGGCACCGACCGAGCCCTGGGTCTCGACACGGATCTGATGGCCCAGCTGTTTGGCCATGGTCTCCAGCGCTTCTGCCGACATAAAGGTGTGGGCCACGCCGGTGGGACAAGCCGTTACCGCCACGATGCGCTTGGCTCCTGTGGTTGCCGGTTTGGCTGTGACCGGGGCAGCCTGATGGCGATAGACGCTGGCGCCACTGGCGGCTGCGTCCAGGAGCGCAGCCGGATCCTGCAGAGCAAGATCCATGCTCCCCTGATAGACCCGCTTACCGTCATAGGCGGCGAGATCCACCGGAGCACTGGCAACAACAAGCACCAGGTCGGCTGCGGCAATCTGCTCCTTGCCCGGTATCTGACGGGGCTGCACGCTGGAGCCGACGTCGAGGGTGAGCTCCCAGCCTGCCAGTTTGGCCTGCTGTTCTATCCGTTTTGCAGCGAGAAAGCTGGTGGCAATGCCCGCCGGGCAAGCCGTAACCAAGATTGCTTTCATTGGGCATCTCCTGAGTTTTCCATTGAGGGAGTGGTGCTGTGAGCCTGTGCCAGCTCATCCAGACGGGTGAGGCGCACCTGCTCGAGTAAGGGGTTCAATACCTTGATATCGCTAAAACCGACCGCTACCTGGCTGACCGCCAGCGCAGAGACGGCGGTGGCTAGGCGCAGGGTCTGCTCCGGCGCCCAACCAAGGCTCAGACCATGAGCCAGCCCGGCCACCAGGGAATCGCCAGCACCCACCGTGCTGACCACCTGCATGCGCGGCGGAGTGGCCTGCCAGGTGGCATCCGGGCCAAACCAGATGAGGCCATCGGCGCCGTTGGAGATCACCACGTGGGGGATCCCGCTTGCCTGCAGCGCGCGGGCACACTCGGCCTGCTCGGCGAGGGTTTTGACGGGGTGCCCCGCCCACTGGCCGAGCTCCTCCAGATTGGGTTTGACCAGAGTCGGCGCCGCCTTGATCCCTTCGCTTAAGGCAGCGCCGCTGCAATCGAAGATCACCTGTTTGCCCTTGGCCTTGAGCAGGCTGATCAGGCGCGCGCAGTAGTCAGGTGCCACCCCTTTGGGCAGGCTGCCCGCCAGCACGAACCAGTCAGTGTGCGGGGCCAGCTCATCGATGACAGCCTCCAGCGCCTGTACTTCTTCTTCGTGAACGGTAAGCCCCGGCAGGTTGAGATCGGTGACCCGACCGGATTGCTCGGAGATCTTGACGTTGATACGGGTGCTGCCCGCCACGCGCACGAAGCGGTCGGTCAGGCCCCGCTCGGCAAACAGGGAGACAAAGCTCTGCAGGTTGCCTTCACCAAGCCAGCCGGTCAGCCCCACGTCACGGCCCAGATCTTTCAACACCATGGCGACGTTGATCCCCTTGCCGGCGGCACGCAAGTTGGCCTCGCTCACCAGGTTCACCTCACCAAGCTGCATGGCGTCGAGGCGGGTGGTGAGATCGAGCGCCGGATTGAGGGTAATGGTGACGATCTCCATCAATGCGCTCCCTCGCCCAGACCCGCGGCGATGGCCGCGCCGATCCCCTTGAGGGCGGCTTCGGCATCCGGCCCCTCGGCGCGAAACGCCAGACGGTGGCCGCACTTGACACCAAGGCCGATCACCTTCATCAGGCTCTTGGCGGAGACCGCCTCGCCGCTGCCATCCAGATTCGCCACCCGAATGTCCGATTCATACTCCTTGGCCACCTTGACCAGCATGGCGCCCGGACGGGCATGCAAACCGTGGGGGTTGATGATGGTGAAAGTGTCTGAGAGACCGCTCGCCGGCCCCGCCTGCAGCATGGCAAGCCCCTCGCTGCCCGCAAGCGTCCCGAGCTGACCTGCTGCTGCCAGTTTGGCCAGGTTATCCAGTTGTGGCAGGTGGCCCGCATCGGCCGCGCACAGCAGCAACATGGCATTTACCGGCAGATCGCCCGCCGTCAATACACTGCTTGGGGTCGCCAGCAACCAGCCGGTCTGGGCGGCTTGCGCGCGGGCCAACCAGATCCCCTCACCAAGATAAGCAGGTTCGCTTGCCAGCAGCGCGCTCACCATGGCGGCGTCCCCCCAGCCGGCGGATTTGGCGCGGGCGGCGGCGCCCAGCAGCAGCTGGTCGCGATCATCGGCCGGGAAGTCAGCCAGGGTCAGAAACTGCACCTCTTTTGCTGCCGTCGCGCCGGTCAGGATATTGATGATGGTGTCGGCATCGGTAGCCTCTTTCAATTGAGCGGCTGCCTGCTCGTCACCCAGCACGTGGGTAAGCTGGCGCAAGATGCCCAGGTGCTCGTCAGACTTGGCGGCGATGCCGATGGCGACATAGGCGATCTGCCCCTCGTCCCACTCAATCCCCTGCGGGAATTGGGCCACCATGACGCCGGTACTCTTCACCAGATGGCGGGTGTCCGTGGTGCCGTGGGGAATGGCGATGCCGCTGCCAAGATAGGTGGCGTGCTGCGCCTCGCGGGCCAGCATCCCTTCCACGTAGCCCGCCTCCACCAGACCGGCTTCGGTCAGCTTCTCTGCCAGCAATGCGATGGCGTCAGCCTTGGTCGCTACCGACTGCCCCAGCAAAATCTGCCGTTGCTCCAACTTCAACATAGGGATCCTCCATCCGATCCTGGCGCCCGAGGGACGCCGGCTCGTCACAATTGACAATGCGGGTCATTTATCAGCTGACAATAGACCGGATTGCATCCCTTCGCGGGCCTATCGGGTTTTCACCCCCGTCCATCGATTGTCTGCTGACAAGCTGAATCGTTTCACTTACACTCAGACTGAATCGTTTCAGCGAATTGATCAAGTACCCACAAAGAGTGCTTTTCAATGATATGATCCCGCGCACACTTTTCGCCGCCCTCACCCGGCACAGTGCCCGTGGGCCTTGCAACTCGAACAGAGTCGATATGATGAAACTGGATGAAATCGCCGCCCTCGCCGGTGTCTCGCGCACCACGGCCAGCTATGTGATCAACGGCAAGGCTGATCAATACCGCATCAGCCAGGCGACCCGTGACAAGGTGATGGCGGTGGTGACCGCCCACAACTACCAGCCGGACAGCCGTGCCGCCTCCCTGCGCGGTGGCCAGACCAAAACCTTCGGCTTCATCCTGCCCGACCTCGAGAACGCCAGTTACGCCAAGCTGGCCAAACGCCTCGAGCAGGGCAGCCGACCCCACGGCTATCAGCTGCTGATCGTCTGCTCGGAAGATGATCCCGCCACCGAGAAGGAACTGGCCCAGATGCTGGCCAGCCGCCACGTGGATGCCCTGCTGGTGGCCAGCTGCCTGCCGCCGGACGATCCCTTCTATCCGGGTCTACAGGCACGCGGCATCCAGGTGCTGGCCATCGACCGGGCCATGACCGCCGACAAGTTCGTGACCGTCGCCAGCGAAAACGAAAAGGCGAGCTTTGATCTCACCGCCTCCCTGCTCACCCCGGCTATCCACCACATCGCCCTGATCACCGCCCTGCCGCATCTCACGATCAGCCAGGAGCGCCGCGCCGGCTTCGAGCAGGCCGTCGCCAGCCACAGCGCCGAACGCCACTTGTGCGAGGGGGCCCACTTCTCCCGTACCGAGGGCTATCGACTGATCAAGACGTTGCACCAGCAACTTGGCCAGCTACCCGAGGCGCTGATCACCACCTCCTACATTCTGATGGAGGGGGTGCTCGACTACCTGATAGAGCAGGAGGCCGACATGAGCCGGCTCGCCATGGCCACCTTCGGCGACGATCGGCTGCTCGACTTCCTCCCCTTTGGCATCAACTCCCTGCCCCAGCAGCACGATGCCCTCGCCAACCAGGCGCTGGCGCTCGCCATCAAGGCGGTCAACGGTGACTATCAGTGCGGCCTGCACTATGTGAGCCGCACCCTCAAGCGCCGACGCTGACCCCCTCCTCGCCCCTTCCTGCTGGCACATTAAGTTGACGCGCTGATGGCAATGGCATTGCCATAGCGCGTTTTTTCACCGAATCAGCCTCCTTGTCATCATTTATTTCCACCTATCTCAGGACTACAGTACAAAATCTGCCTTGGAGGGGTTGTTTCCGATATTTTGATCCGTTAACTTGGCAACCATCTTTTACAGACAATGGATTTTTCGTAACGATGGGTTCACTCCGATATTGCTAGCCTCCGGTCTTCCTCCCGGAGGCGTCCCGACACCGCCAATGGCACGTATTGTTTACACTTTCACGCTCGATTTCGGATGGATTCCATGAATACCAAGACTCTGGGTTGTACCCTGTTGATCGCCGGCACCACCATAGGCGCCGGCATGCTGGCCCTGCCGCTGGCCTCCTCTTCCCTCGGCGGCCCCGCGACACTGGTGCTGATGATCGGCCTGTGGGCCCTGATGGCCTTCACCGCCATGCTGCAGGTGGAAGCGAGCCTCACCACCGGCAAGTGGTACCTGCACCAGCTGGCGGATCACCTGCTCGGCCCCTGGGGCAAGCGCATCGCCTCCTTCTGCATTCTGATGCTGTTCTACTCGCTGGCCTCCGCCTACATCAGTGGCGGCAGCAGCCTGCTGGCTCAGGCGCTTGCCGATGCCGGCCTCCCCCTCAGTCAGGAGCAGGCGGCCTGGGCCTTTACCCTGCTGTTTGGCGGCATGGTCTGCATCGGCACCAAGCAGGTGGATTACCTCAACCGGCTGATGTTCACCGTGAAGCTGGTGATCATGGTGGCGGTGCTGGCGCTGCTGTTGCCGCGCACCGAAGGGCAGCACCTGCTCTCCCTGCCGCTGGGCCAGGGGCTGTTGCTGGCGGGTCTGCCAGTCATCTTCACCTCGTTCGGCTTTCACGGCTCCATCCCGAGCGTGATGATCTACTTAGGGGACTGCCCCAAGCAGCTGCGCCGGGTCTTCGTGTGGGGATCCGCCCTGCCGCTCATTCTCTACGTGCTGTGGCAGGTCGCCATCCTGGGTCTGCTCGGTCAACAGGCCCTGCTCCAGAGCGGTGGCGCGCTGGACACCCTGCTGGCCAACGTCGGCAAGCTGGTCAGCTGGCCCGCCTTCAACCAGGCCATGCACCTGTTTGCCGATCTGGCGCTGGCCACCTCTTTCCTCGGGGTGACCCTGGGGCTGTTTGACTTCATGGCCAAGGTGACCCGTCGCAAGGACAACTGGCAGGGCCGCACCCAGACCGGCCTCATCACCTTCGTGCCGCCCCTGCTGTTTGCCCTCTACTTCCCGCAGGGCTTCATCATGGCACTCGGCTACGCCGCCATTGCGCTGGCGATACTGGCGGTGCTGCTGCCGGTGGCCCTGGTGTGGCAGAGCCGCAAGCAGGCCGAAACTCACCACTACCGCGCCCCGGGCGGCGTGCTGGCCTTGGGACTTGCCGGTGCCATGGGCGTGCTGATCGTCGGAGTACAGGTGAGCGTCAGTATGGGTCTGCTGCCAGCCCTGTAAAAACCCGCCTCCCGCGCGACAGAAGTTCAAAAGCCCCGCCAATAAACTTGGCGGGGCTTTTTCTATCCCGTTTTGCATCCAGCCATAGCCCCAAAACGGAGGGAAGAATCCAAATCGTGGGCACAAAAAAGCCCTGCCAGATGGGCAGGGCCTTTAGAGCCATATAACGAATAGGGAGCGTCGCTCCCTATTCGATTAATGGATTACTGGTTGTGACTGGAACGGCGCGGACGACGGGCCTGGGCCGGTTTGCCGGCGCCTTCGGCCGGACGCTGGCCACCCTGAGGCTTGGGCTTGCCGCCGTTGCCACCACGGCCTGCGGTGCCCGCGCAATTACCGGAGCGACCGGCTCCCTGACGCTGACCCTGACCCTGACCTTGCGGACGAGGAGCACGGCGCTGTTCACCCGGCTCGCGCGGCTCTTTGCGCAGCGGCGCACCGATGCCACGGGCGATGTTGTCCAGGGTCTCGCGGGAAGCTTCAAAGCCCGGTACCTGCTCGCAGGGGATGCTCTGCTTGGTCAGACGCTCGATGGCCTTGATAAGCTTGCCCTCATCCGCCGCCACCAAGGAGATGGCGTGACCGGCAGCGCCGGCACGGCCGGTACGACCGATACGGTGCACGTAATCTTCCGCCACGTTTGGCAGCTCGAAGTTGACCACCTGCGGCAACTTGTCGATATCCAGACCACGGGCCGCGATGTCGGTCGCCACCATGACGCGCACGCTGCCATCCTTGAAGCCGGACAGGGCGCGGGTGCGGGCCCCCTGGCTCTTGTTGCCGTGGATGGCGGCGGCGCTGATGCCGTCTTTTTCAAGCTTCTCGGCAACCCGGTTGGCGATGTGCTTGGTGCGGGTAAACACCAAGACCTGCTGCCAGTTGTTGCTGGAAATGAGGTGGCTCAACAGGGCAATCTTGTTGGCCTTGTCGCACGGGTGCACCAGCTGCTCGATACGCTCGGCAGTGCTGTTGCGCGGGGCCACTTCGATCACCGCCGGGTTGTCCAGCAAACCGGTGGCCAGCTCGCGGATCTCGTCGGCGAAGGTGGCGGAGAAGAGCAGGTTCTGGCGCTTTTTCGGCAGCAGGGTCAGGATGCGGCGAATGTCGCGGATAAAGCCCATGTCGAGCATGCGATCCGCTTCGTCCAGCACCAGGATCTCCACCTCGTCAAACTTGACGGCATTCTGGTTGTAGAGATCGAGCAGACGGCCCGGGCAGGCCACCAGCACGTCCAGACCACGGCGAGTCGCCATCATCTGCGGGTTGATGCTCACGCCGCCAAAGACCACGTGGCTGCGAATGGGCAGGTGCTTGCCGTAGTTGCGCACGCTCTCGCCCACCTGGGCGGCCAGCTCGCGGGTCGGGGTCAGCACCAAGGCACGAATGCGGTTCGGGGAGACCTTGCGCTTGCTCTCGGTCAGGCGCTGCAGCATCGGCAGGGTGAAGCCTGCGGTCTTGCCGGTCCCGGTCTGGGCCGCTGCCATCAGATCGCGACCAGCCAGGACGGCGGGGATCGCTTGTTGCTGGATGGGAGACGGGGTGTCGTAACCTTGTTCGGCAACGGCACGCAACAAGGGTTCGGCCAGACCGAGGGAAGTAAAGCTCATAGTTACCTGCTAGGGATAGGGGCGCCGGGGATCTGCCATGGGGCTCCTCTGCTGAGCCGATGCCATCTCGCAGGATCCGGGCCTTGAGAAAACAACGATTTCCCCGGGGAGCAGAGCAAAGGGGAAAGAATAGAGGCGCAGTCTAGCGGAGTTGCTTCGGATAGACGAGAAAAATGTGACATTCCTCCCAGCACGGAAGGAAAACCACTGACTGATGCCAGCCCTGGGGCTTTTCTGGCAAAAATGACGCGCGGCAATAAAAAGGCGACCTCGAGGTCGCCTGGTTGATCATGGCCTCGGCCACGAGCGCATAACACCCTTTAGCGCAGCTGTGGGGTATGAGTCATCACGCCCTGATTCTGGGCGCGGTGGCGCAACAGGTGATCCATCAACACCAGGGCCAGCATGGCCTCGGCGATGGGCACGGCGCGGATGCCGACGCAAGGATCGTGGCGACCCTTGGTGATCATCTCGGTCGCCTCCCCTTCCGTGGTGATGGTCTTACCCGGCACTGTGATGCTGGAGGTGGGCTTGAGCGCCATGCTCACCACGATATCTTGGCCGGAGGAGATACCGCCCAGGATGCCGCCTGCATGGTTGCTGGCAAAGCCGGTCGGGGTCATCTCGTCACGGTGCTCGGAGCCTTTTTGCTCCACTACCGCAAACCCGTCACCGATCTCCACCCCTTTCACCGCATTGATGCCCATCATGGCGTGGGCGATGTCGGCATCAAGGCGGTCAAACACCGGCTCGCCCAGGCCAACCGGCACGTTGCGGGCCACTACCTGCACCTTGGCACCGATACTGTTGCCCTCTTTCTTCAGATCGCGCATGAATTGATCGAGCTCCTCCAGCTTGCCCGCATCGGGAAAGAAGAAGGGATTTTGCTCAATCTGCGCCCCATCGAATGCCTCGGCCTTGATGGGACCGAGCTGGGAGAGAAAACCGATGATCTCGATGCCGTGCACCTGTTTCAGGTACTTCTTGGCGATAGCCCCCGCCGCCACCCGCATCGCGGTCTCTCGGGCAGAGGAGCGGCCACCGCCGCGATAGTCACGCTGGCCATACTTCTGGTGGTAGGTGTAATCGGCATGGCCAGGGCGGAACAAGTCCTTGATATCGGAGTAATCCTTGGAGCGCTGATCGGTGTTTTCGATGAGCAGCCCGATGGAAGTCCCGGTGGTCTTTCCTTCGAACACCCCGGAGAGGATCTTTACCTCGTCCGGCTCGCGGCGTTGCGTGGTATAGCGGGAGGTGCCGGGCTTGCGCCGGTCCAGATCCCCCTGCAGATCCGCTTCGCTGATCTCGAGCCCGGGCGGGCAGCCATCGACCACGGCGCCCAGCGCCAGGCCGTGACTCTCGCCAAAGGTGGTGACCCGAAAGAGTTGGCCAAAACTGTTCCCTGCCATGCTTGCTCCTGCTTAGTTCTTGTAGATGGCGAAATGATCCTGATACTGCACCAGCTCGTCACGGGTCATCACGAACACACCGTGGCCGCCGTTCTCGAACTCCACCCAGGTAAAGGGGATCTCGGGGAACTGGGCCTCCAGGTGGATCATGCTGTTGCCCACCTCGACCACCAGCACGCCATCTTCTTTGAGGAAATCGGCGGCATGGGCCAGCAAGCGCTTGGTGAGCTTGAGGCCATCGGAACCCGATGCCAGCGCCAGCTCGGGCTCGTGGCGAAACTCGTCCGGCAGATCCGACATGTCTTCGGAGTCCACGTAGGGCGGGTTGGAGACGATGAGATCGTACTTGTCCCCGGCCGGCAGATCGCGGAACAGATCGGAGCGGATCGGAATGACCTGCTGCTCGAGCCCGTGATCATTGATGTTGCGCTCGGCCACGTTGAGGGCATCGACGCTGATGTCGATGGCATCCACTTCCGCCTCGGGGAACTCGTGGGCCATGATGATGGCGATGCAGCCGGAACCGGTGCAGAGATCCATGATCCGGGTCGGTTCATGCTTGAGGAAGGGCGCGAAGCGGTTGGCCACCATCTCGGCGATGGGAGAGCGCGGGATCAGCACCCGTTCGTCCACATAGAACTCCCAACCGGCATACCAGGCCTTGTTGGTGAGATAAGGTGCCGGCACCCGCTCCTGCACGCGGCGAATGATGAGTTCGGCGATACGGTGACGTTCGCTGCTGGTCAGGCGGGAGTGGCGCATGGCGGGATCAACGTCCGGCGGCAGATGCAACGCGGGCAGTACCAGTTGCACAGCCTCATCCCAGGCGTTGTCGGTCCCATGTCCGTAGAAGATACCGGCGTCGTTGAAACGACTCATGGCCCAGCGCAACATGTCCTGGATGGTGTGCATCTCGGCAACCACCTCATCGATAAATATCTTGTCCAAATCCACCTCCAAGTCGAGTAATATCCGGCCCGAGAATTTTACAAAGCGAGCAAGACGAGTACCTGATGAAAAAAACGCCCTCACCGACAGACGAGGAAACCCAGCTGTTCCGCGATGCGATAAAAGGTACCCGGAAAATCAAGCAAGATACCATAAGGGCCGAGTTGCGCCCGGTCAAGCAGAAACGCGAACTGCGCGAAAGCCGCGAAAAGCTTGGGATTGACCACTATTTCAGCGATGAGTACCAGCCCCATCTGGAAGAGGATGGACCGACCCGTTACGTGCGTGAAGACGTGTCGAAATTCGAGCTGAAAAAGCTCAAGCGCGGCAGCTACCCGCCGGAGATTTATCTGGATCTGCACGGCATGACCCAGCAACAGGCCAAGCAGGAGCTGGCCGCCCTGCTCACCCTGTGCCAAAAAGAGAACATTCACGTCGCCTCCGTGATGCACGGCATCGGCAAACACATCCTCAAGCAGCGTATCCCGAGCTGGCTGGCCCAGCACCCCAATGTGCGCGCCTTCCACCAAGCCCCCCGTGAATGGGGCGGTGACAGCGCCATCCTGGTACTGCTGGATATAGAAGAGTAACGCCCTCGCGGCGACCCACGGGCAGCGCCACACCAGCGCATCGCGCAATCAAGGCGCAATAAAAAAACCACCGGCGTCTTGCGGTGGTTTTTTATCGGCGCTGATGGATCACTATCCGGCGGCCTCCACATAACGCTTGAAGTTATCCAGGATGCTCTGCCAACCGGCCTGCTGTGCGGCCGCACTGTGCTCGGTCTCGGCATCGAAGAGTTCATGAACGTGCGTCATGTCCGCCTCTTCGGTGAAACGAACCTCTACCTCTCGCCCGTCATCCATCACATAACAGAGCAGGTTGGGAGCCTCGATGCGGGTGAAGGTGCCAGTAAAATCAAAACCGGCACTGCCATCCCTGGCCGCCATGTGATGACAAAAACGCCCCCCAACCACCAGATCGACCCGACTGCCGGTCGTGTGCCAGTCATCGCTAGCCGCATTCCATCTGGCCACACAATCCGGATCATTCCAGGCCCACCACACCGCTTCTATCTCTTGTTCGACACGCGTCTCGACGCTGATCTTCATCACCCTCTCCCGATTTGTACCAAGGTAAATTCCCGATCGAGCCGCTCCCTCACTGCTGCCATTCATACCTTGCGAAGATGCATGACGTCGATCCACGAGTCCACAGAGTAAAGCTCACCTCTTTATTCACCACCAGCCGCAAAGGAATAGTTGCCAAATCTGATGCAGGCAATACAGGATGAAACTGTTGGTACAAACGGCCCCGATGCCCGACACAAACATAACGCTCAATAAAGCAGCTCTATACTGATTATCAATGAGTTATTCGCAATGGAGGTTACATGTTTACACAGGGAACCCACGCCGATATCAAATCATCACTCAATGCCATCGGTGCCGCTGTGGCCATGTTTGAGCTTGATGAGGATGACCGCTTTATTTTGGTGTCGGCCAATGACACCTTTGCCCAGGCATTCGAGCTGGATGTCGTCGGCAGTATCGGCAAGCGGTTGGGCGAAATGTTCCCCCGTTACATCACTGGTTGCATAGAGCCGCCGATGAACGAGTGCGTCACCCAGCAGACGGGGCTGGAGAGCGAACTGCCCATCGACACCCTGTCACGCACCAGCTGGTGGCGTTTTGTGATCTCCCCCATCATGTCGGAGCACTCCCGCATCAGCCGGATCATGGTCACCGCCATCGACATCACCACCAAGAAACAGCTGGAAGAGGCGCTCAAGATGAGCCGCAAGCGCTTCGAGGCCGTGGTCAACTCCGCCTATGACGGCATCATCAGCGTCAACAGCGAGTCGCGCATCGAACTCATCAATACCGCCGCCTGCGAAATGTTCGGGATCGACGAGAGCTATATTGGCAAGCGCCTGGAAACCCTGTTGCCCCAACGCTTTCGCGCCCATCATGAGGGTTATTTCAAGTCTTTCAGCAACTCACCCATCAACTCTCGCCCCATGCACGCCCGCTCCGCCGTGATGGGATTGCGGCGTGATGGCAGCGAATTTCCGCTGGAGGTGACCATTGCCAAGATCAATCTGGGGCAAACCACCGAGATGACCGCCATCTTGCGGGATATTTCGGAGCGGGCTCGTCTGGTGGAGGAGCTGAAGGTGGCCGCCACCACGGATCCCCTGACCGGGATCGCCAACCGCCGCCGCATCGACGAAATGCTGCATCTCGAGATGCAACGCAGCCAACGCTTCAGCCATACCATGAGTCTGCTGCTTATCGACATCGATCACTTCAAGCAGATCAATGACACCTATGGCCATCAGCAAGGGGATCGGGCCATCCTCAGCCTGGTCAAGCGCATCGCCAGACAGCTTCGGGAAGTGGACATGCTGGGACGCTGGGGGGGCGAGGAATTTGTCCTGCTACTGCCGGAAACCTCGCAGGAACAAGCCTGGGGCAGCGCGGAGCGGATCCGCTCGATCATCGAATCAGGGCTTCATGAGCTCAATAGCGGCATCGAAGTCCCACTCACCGTCAGCATTGGCATCAGCACCAGCCAGGGTGCCCAGGATACGGTCGAACAACTGGTGCACAGGGCCGATACCGCTCTCTACCTGGCCAAAAAGCAGGGGCGCAACTGCTGCCAGCAGGAGGTAATGAAGTAATCTGCCCGACTCACCCCTTGCATGAGACACAACGCATTGGCAAAGCCCGTGTCTGAGGCTTGCTCATTCAATATGTCCGAAAAAGCCACTCTCCATTTTGATGCACTTGATCCGCGAGGCACCCGGTCGTCTGCGGTTGACTAGTTCTGGACAGACGCGCGAAACCGCTGCAGGGCAAAATCGACCATGCCTTCGACGCTCCCGTTCAACTCATACTCTCGTCGCAAATAGTGTGCATCATTCCCTTCCCGAACGATCTGCAAGACATGTTCGAGGGCGGCTGAACAATGCAGGGCATCGGCATGGGGCTGAATGCGATCAACGGTGGCCAAAATATCATCATGTAATGACATCTTTTCATGAGACTTGGGATGTACCAGTATCCCTTCCATGCCAAAACGACACGCCTGAAAGCGATTGTAGTTGTAGACCAGGTAGTCATCCTCTACCGGATCGGGTTCACTGCGTTCCAACAGATATTTGCAGAGCGTCTGTAAATATCCGGCTATTGCCGCAGCACGAGTTACCGATAATGGCGTATCACACACTCGCAATTCAATTGTGCCATATTCCGGCTTCGGCCTGATATCCCAATAAAAATCCTTCATGCTGGTGACAATGCCCGTATTTTCCATTTTCGAGAAAAACTTGTGAACAAATTCTTCCCAGCACAGATAAAATGGCGCCCGGCCACTCAGAGGAAATGCAAATACTGAATTAAGACGGGCAGAATTAAACCAGGTATCATATCCCTGCACAAAAGGTGACGAGGCTGACAACGCAATAAAATGGGGAACATAACGGCTCAAGGCATGTAAAAGGAAGAGTGCCTCATTGGCGTCAATACAACCAACATGAACATGTTGACCAAAAATAGTAAACTGTTTTGTCAAATACCCATATAACAGCGACACCTCCTTGAACCTTGTCTTGTTAAAAATACGACGCTCAGGCCACAGTTGAAAAGGATGGGTCCCTCCCCCACAGACGCCGATATTAAGGCGATCACCTGCCTGTACCAGAGCCGTGCTGATTTTTATCAATTGAGACAGTAGCGTGGTGTATTCAGCGTGCACATCCGTCATGACTTCCAGCATGCTCTCGGTCACTTCTGGCACGACAAATCCCGGGAAAATATCACGCTCCAATAATTCGAGCATATCGGGGCTGGCAGCAGCCAGGTCAAAATCGCTAAAGCTGACCAGCTGCAACTCCAGTTCAACCCCCAGCGTCAGAGCCTGTGACGACTTGAATGGTTCAAGTGGCATATCAAACCTCCTTATGTGGCTCAGCCACTTCATGAGCCCAACGCAATGCCAGCTGACTCAAGACAGGTCCCAATATCTCCAGCATCAGGGCTATCGCGATAAGTGGTGACAGTTGATCGACTAGATCAACCCCACGGTAGCGGGCCTGTTCAAGCATCAAGATAATGGAGACCGACATGGGAGCCGTTGCCAGGCCGACAAGCCATCCCTTATGCCAGGAGATACCACTCAGTTTTGCGAAAATGCTTATCACAACCGCTTTAACCAACTGTCGCACGACCAGAATAAAGAGACCAAGCCAGATACCGGCATATACCTGTCCCCATGCCAGCTTGGCCGCAATAAAGACAAATAAAAATATGGAGACAAGTTCACCCAATGAACCAAAACCACGTTGTGATGACGTCAACACGACCCGACGATGGCGCGCCACGATCCCAAATATCAGCACAGCAAAGATGGGAGAGAGCTTGAGGCTATGTGTCAGTGCAACAAGCCCAATAACGGTGATCGTGAATGCCAGGGTATTATCATGGGTGGTTCGGTCTGTCGGCCTTAACAGGGTCGGAATCATCATTCCCATCACAGCGCCGACACCCGCAGAAGCGAACAACACCATCAGGCTGATATGTATCGCATCCCATACATTGCCAGACGTATTGAACACAACCAGGCCAAGTATCATTTTGAACACCAACACGGCCAACATTGAATTCAACACCGAGAGATGCAACGCCCGTTCGGTCACCTGGCCGGAACTTCTTTGTTCAAGGATGACTCGTATGATTGTTGCCGGCGAGGATGCCGTTGATAACGCCGCCAGCAACAATGCAATCATTTGCGATTGCGCAAACCAGATCATCACGGCATACACAGTGATAAAAATGAACATGCTTTCCGTGACACTGGTTACCACAATCCAGGGATTAGTACGAAGCCAATGTAAATTAATCCGGTAACCACATTCGAACAGCAGCAACCCGAATGCAATATTTGCCAGCAATGTGGTGCTCGAGTTTGTTGGCGGCAAAAAACCGCTTTGTGATGAAGCCAGAATGAAACCCACCACTGCATACACACTAATACGTGGCAATTTTGTCCAGCGCTGCGCCAACTCGCCCATATACCATGCTATAAAAATAGTTATCGGCCATGCCCCATCTTTTAATACTGCTATGAGTTCAGTCATGTCGTGTCTCTCTCAGTTGTGCCACATCGGTACACTGCAACAACAAAAATGAGCACTTTTAGTTGTTATTTTAAATTCATCTGCAACAGCATTAAAAATGAAAGCTTTGATGGCTTTTGGGTTTTTCAATGACTCTGTACCGAGAGAGTACAGAGTCATTGCACCACTTTTACAGCCCTTCCAATTTATCAAACAATAACCAACATATTGTTACTGTTTGAGGCCATCGTAAATCTCGCCATAGCGAATATTTTCACGTTCATAATAAGCCAGCATGCTGTTCAAGCGTCCTCTAAAGTCCTCATAGTTTTGCCTTTCTTTCGGTGTCCATAACATTTCGGATAGTGCTGCCATCCTTGGAAACGCTTGATACTCAACCTTGTCCCAACTATGCATATACTCAGACCAGAGCTGACCCTGTGCTCCAAGAATATTACCCCTGTACTCAATAGCCAATTTGGGAGGAATAGGATCATAGTTGTAGACATCCTGTAATGTTGTCAGGCAACAAATTGCCTCATATTCAACCCCCTTCGCCAACTCCTGCTTCTCTGGTGCTTGATAATGATCAAAATACAGCCCTGAAGCCATCACAACCGGGTTCCCTCTTTCTGCTGCCAGTCTGCCTTTATCTTTATCTCGCCAAGCCATCACAACCATATTCTTCGATATGTCATCCCCTTCCACTCCACGACCTTCCATAACCTCATCCCAACCAACAGCGGTGAATCTTTTGCTGTTGATAGTTTTTTCTACTTCCCGTACAAACCAACGCTGCAGACCATTCTCATCAGAGAGTTTTAGTTCTTTAATTCTGTCTTGTTCTGACTTGGATGTTTTCCATTGCTCTTTAGTCGCCTCATCCCCCCCCAAATGGACATAGCGAGAATTGGGAAACAGCTCGGCTATCTGGGTGAATATTTGGTCAATCCACCTAAATGTCGCCACATCTGTATTCAGCAAATAAGGGTGTACACCCCATGTTGTTTTGACTTCTGGCTTAAAGGGTTCCGTGGTATCCGTCACGCCCAATTCAGGGTAGGCTGCCACGGCCGCCGCCATATGGCCTGGCATATCGATCTCGGGGATCACTTCCACATGCCGGCTCTTGGCGTACGCAACGACTTCTTTTATCTCTTCTTGTGTGTAATAGCCACAGGTTGGTTGGCCATCGGATCCTGTTTTGTCCCCATAAGGCGGTGTTGATGCCCGGCACCCACCTACTTCAGTCAATTTCGGCCAGTTACGGATCTCGATCCGCCACCCTTGATCATCCGTCAGGTGCCAATGAAATTTATTAAGTTTATGATATGACAGCTGGTCTATGAATTTCTTGATATTATCAACACTGAAGAAGTTTCGTGCCACATCAAGATGCATACCACGCCAGCTAAATTTTGGATAGTCGATGATGCTGACAATTGGCAACGTATTTTTTTCATATGCCAAGAGTTGCAATAATGTTTGAATGCCGTACAGCACACCCGTCTCTGTATTACCAATAATGTTTGCCTGCCCATCAACAACATTCAGTTTATAACCCTCTTCGGATACGGTGGCTGACGCTTCAACAGAGAGAATGATAGATTTTTCAGTCTTGGTTGAGTCATCAACCGGAGCCTCCTTTACATTGAGGCTTAAATTATTATTCTGCTTAAGCTTATCAGCAAGATAAGTAGCCTCATCCTTTAACTCCGTATTTTGTTCATAGACAATATTCACAGTATTATCTACCGACCAGCCACCTTCCGTTTGCTCAAGCTTTACCGGTGCTGGAATAACCGAGACAACTGGAACTTCTGGAGTAACAGGCTTGCTAGTATCAGAGGAGTCATTATTGCATCCTGCAAGCACCAGTAGAACAACAATCAATGCTATTGAAACTGCCAACGAGTAATAAACTGTTTTAGTTTTAGCCATGATAACCGTCTAACCTCCCTGAAAGGATTGATATCTCTATGAGATTGAATCATTTATGAAATGTCTTACCATTCCACCCTCCGTCATTTTGTCACTCAACCATATACATCGTTTATATTCACTCGACGACAACTCACATTGTCATCAATAACGAGAAAAAAATACTGCTATATCTGAACCATCATTGTCTTATCATCACCCTCCAGCCATTTAATCTCATGAGGTTGGGTAGCATTGTTCATCGTTCGCTATTCTTTATTGTTAATATGATTAACTAGCTTGAACCCAAGGTATATTTGGTATGCATAACATGTTGTATCCGGATAATATGTGACACTAATCTCATCTCGCTGATGAGATTGAAGGTGAGTTTAAGATGTGTTGCGCGATTATCTGGTGGCAGACCGCCGATATAGTGCATTTACACCCCAGTGGTCAGTTACATGAGTGTTTATTGCGCATGCGACAGTTTTATACGCACCCTGCACAAACGATTTGATGATGATCACACCGGCTACAGCAGTCTCAAAATGTTCAGTGTATTGAGGATAAAAGTACCGAAGATAAAGAACCTCCCACTATTCCACCACTTGTTATCTCTTATCTATGTCGATCTGGTTTGGCTATGGCGAGATATCTCGTATCTGGCAAACCGGCGGCATAAATAGGGAGGGAGGCACCAGGCCTCCCTCTTGACTTACTGATGCTCAATTAATTTCATTTAGTCAGCACCAAACTGACGCTCGCGAGTAATATTCATCGCTCATCACTGGCTGACTGGCGCCCAGGGGCCCCCCTTGACGGGATCGTCCCCTTGCGTCCACCACTTGGCCTGATAGACGACGCCTTTATGGCTCACCTTGTCCCCCCCCTGGTAGACCTTGCCAGCATCCCAGGCCGGGATACCGTCCACAGGTAGCTCACCCGGATCAACTGGCGGTACAGGCAATGTCTCCACGATCCGCACCTTGGGCCAGCTGGCGTGGGAGCCATAGAGGTTGGTCACACACTTCTCGTAGTCTCCGGGCACCAGAGCCGAATAGGCAGTCTGGAAGCCCACCAGCTCGCACTCGAAGGAGTAACCCCCCGGGCGATCCGGGTAGTATTTCCAGTTGCCATCCCAGTTGGTGTAGAGCACGTCGGTGGCGCCATTGAGATTGAGGCTGCCATAGGGCGTCTGCTGCCAACAGGTGTTTTTCTCGTCACTCTTGAGGGGGATCTGGTAGTGAGCGGAGAGCCCTTCCCAGTAGCGGATCCGGTTAACCGGCTGACCCTTGTCCTTGTTCTGCTCGCCACACTCGATGCCGCCGTTGATGACGTTGATGGTGGTACCAAACCCATAACCAATCCCGGCATTGGTCTCTCGCGTCGAGGGCACCCAGGTACGATCGATCACGTGCAGCATGGCCGGTTTGGGGGCCTGAGGGGTCAGGAAGAACCAGATTGCCGAGGCCAGGTTGAGCCAGGAGTCGGCAACCAGGCCCGGGTTGTTGAGCAGCACGCTGGCATCGCCGTCAAACATGGCTTCCGAGAAGGCGCCATAGTTGAAATGGTAGGAAAGTTGCTTCGCCCCGCGGCCAAAGTAGCCCTGTCCGGTGGCACAAGGCCATTTCTTGTTTTGCCAGTCGTTCTGGCCACACCCCGTGGTATAGCCGGTTTGCCCTTCCGACCAGCCCATCTCCCGCACGTGTACCAATGCCTGCTGCCACTCTTCCAGTGCCAGCGGGTTGTCGGAGATGTTGTCTTTGGCGATGTGGCCACCCGTCTCCTGGGCGAAGTGGGCGAAGGCGGTCACAATGGATTTTTTGCAGATCTCGTCGGCATTGCGACCGTCGGTGTAATCACCACAGAACGCCGGGAACTTGCCGATGGCCCGCAAGAAACGGACATAGGTGTATTCAGGCGCAGCCATCTGGGTCAGAAAATCCCACTCGGCCTGTGGAAAGACCCGTTCCACCCGTTTGACGTTCTCCGGGTTGCTGGCAAGGCCAGGCTCAATGGCATCCACCACTGTATTGGGGCGAGTTGCCAGCGCCTTGGACCAGATGGCGTACATGGGATTGGCGGTCTTTTGTTGCTCTACCGCCTTCACGTCCGCCGCCGAGATAAGGTAGCCCCCCGGATTTTGCGGATCGGGCTGGATATTCATGGCGGCATAACCGGGCGCGGCAAACATGGCTGCGACCAAGCAGGCGCAATATCTGCGTCTTAGCATCACTACACTCCTTTGTCCCTCAATGAATGGCCCCCCGAGCATAGGGACTCGGGCGACTAAATTCACGATGAAAATTAAGAATTAATCAGAAGTGTGAGCGGATTCACTTTGAGCCCATTTTCGTCAAAAGGATCGTCAGATAAGGTGCAGTTCCCTGAAAATGTGCCGCCAAGCAGCCAGAAGAGAGCACATCGCATGCTGAAAAAGAGGCGACACGCTGAGCCTGATGCCCCTGTCAGAGAAGATGTACGCCAATGCCTATTTGTGTCTTCATAGCGCAGAGAGGCTTTAAGCCCTTCTCATCACACCATCAGGGACGCCAGGCTCGGATCAGAATGTTGCGCGGGGTCATGGGCTTGGCACAAAACTCTCCCACCTCGACCCGATAGCCCTGCTCTTGCAAGAAGAGCGCCCGATCGAGGGCCAACCAGATCTCGAGGGGGCGGCGAAACAGGTGGCGTACCAACTCCATACGGGCCACATCGCCGAAACGGCGCTCCCCCTGCGCTACAAAGGCGGGATAATCGAGGTCCTCAGGCAATACCATTCCCTTGCGTACAGCTGCCCATTGGCAAAATGCCTCGAAAGAGCCGGTGAGCAGGCTTTTTTGCATATTGGGAACCGGCAGATATGCGTTTACCCCGCGTACCTGGCGCTGCAGGCTGTCGAACGCCAGTCGCCACACCACCTCCTGCTCACGCAGACGGGTGATGCGGGCGCCACCGGTCACCGTCTCCTGCAGCGGCAGCTTGAGATCCGCTTTGCTCAGGCGCAGTACACTTGCCCGGGCCAGCGCCGACAGCGGCCGATAGTCGGCACTGCGGATCAGGTGATAACAGCAAGGGGAGATGGTCACCCCGCGCGCCCCGCGCTCGGCAACCCGTTCCAGCAGATGGGTATGCAGCTCGCCGCAGGCATGCAGGGCCATGGCGTGGTGCTCCGGGGCCAGCAGCAGGGCGGAGCCCGGGGAAAAGGCATCGGCGCAGGTGAAGGTCATGGTCGCCCCGTCGCGCTCGGCCAGTTGACGCCCCTCTTCGCATAGCTGCGGCTGCAGCTCCAGGCTCGACACCCGGGCCTTGCGATGGAGCGATACCAGCCGACCAAGGTGCCCCTTGCCCGCACACCACTCCAGATAAGGCCCCTGATGGAGGGGCAAGCAGGCGGTGAAGGCCTCTATCTGGGCCTGCTTGCGCCCAGGCATGTGGCTCGCCATGCTCTTGCTGCAAGTAATGGGCTCGGGCGTGAAGGGCTCAAGCCGACTGAGTTGTTGCAGTTCCGGGCCCTCCGCAATCCAGGGTGCGAGCAGGCGGGCCAGCGCATCCATGTTCCCATCGAGCGCCTCGAGTTCTTCGCAGGCCAGCTCATTGAGCTGCGCCACCAGCTCGGGGGCCTCCTCTGTAAAGGGCATCGTCAGGTGGTGGTAGGGTTGATATTGCCACCAGCGCCTGTGCCGGGTGAGCAGTCGATCCAGTTGTTGAAAACGTTGAGCCAGCACGGGAGCCTTTATCCAGCAGCAAAAAGGAGGCTCATTCTAGCGATCCCCTTTCAAAATGCACTCCCGCCACGGCGTCAATGGCGCTTTTTACAGACAAAAAATCATCACCCTCACCGCAACGTCCAGGCTCAACCTGACAAAGTACAGGGTTTTATGCTATATTCCGCCCCCTCTTTTACGCGGCAAGCCTGGTGCGGGCCGTTTTACCAATAGCAATGGGACCAAAAACATGACCATCAACGCCATTCTGCAGGCGCGCGCGGGCGCCAAGTGTGAACTGTGCAGCGCCGAGCAGGAGCTGACTGCCTTCGTGGTACCTCACTCCCCCGCCAGCGACGATGATCACAGCGTTGCCCTCTGTGACACCTGCCGTGGTCAGCTGGAACAACCGGACACCCTGGTGGTCAACCACTGGCGTTGCCTGGGTGACAGCATGTGGAGCCAGGTGCCGGCGGTACAGGTGATGGCATGGCGCCAGCTGAAGGCCCTGTCCGGTAAGGGCGAAGTGTGGGCCCAGGATCTGCTGGACATGATGTACATGGAAGACGAGACCAAGGCCTGGGCCGAAGCGGGTATGGCCGATGAGGATGACGACAGCGTACCGACCGTCGATTCCAACGGCGCCGTGCTGCAAGAGGGCGACTCCGTCACCCTGATCAAGGATCTGGACGTGAAAGGCGCCGGCTTCACCGCCAAGCGCGGCACCCTGGTCAAAGGCATCCGCCTGACCAACAACCCCCTGCACATCGAAGGCAAGGTCAACGGCGTGCAGATCGTGCTGGTTGCCGCCTACCTGAAAAAGGCCTGATTCCGGCATACAGTATGTCCCCCGGCAACCATGATGCCGGGCTGACACCACAGAAAGGGTGGCTGCTTCGGCGCCATCCTTTTTTATTGCGCCATGTTTGCCTCCCGTGATGCTGCTTGCATTAGCCATGACAGACCTAAGCAGGATTCCGGCCCCCTCGGCTCACCGTCAAACCTCCTTTCCGTTCAGCCCGTTTTTCGCCCCTTAAGTGGCGATTTCACACCACAGACACCAATATCCATAACATGAGTGTGCCTACATGAATGGCGGCGGAAACGGACGCGCCGACAATCGTCTCTTTCGGCAGCACAAACAAAGACTCATATGATGTCTTTTTTGTTTCAACTACTGACAACATTGTGACATAGCTCATAAGGCGCGGAAAATTCACTATTTTTTCCGATAGTGGAGCTTAATTTAGCAGTATTGATGCGCGTTGGTGTGGGCACCTTTCCACCCATCCCATCGTGTCTTCCAAGGATGGTCATAGACTCATGCAGGAACCTCCCGCTTCACTCATCCAGCTCCAGCAAGAGCTGCAGCAGCTCAAAGCCATCTTCAACGAGATTGGCGCCTATATCTTCACCAAGGATCTGGCCGGACGTTACACCTATGCCAACCAGGCGGTGCTGGATCTGTTTGGCTGTACTCTGGCCCAGTTGCAGGGGCAGGATGACAGTCGCTTTTTCAACCTGAATGACTCGGACGCCCTGCGGCGCAACGATCGCCAGGTGCTGGAGCAGCAGATCACCGTCGCCGACGAGGAGATCAACTACATCAAGGCGACCGGTGAGCCGCGCATTTATCTGAGCGTCAAGAAGCCGATGTACGACGAGGAGGCGCGCCTGATCGGCCTGTGCGGCATCGCCACCGACATCACGGAGCGCAAGGCCATCGAGGCCAAGCTGGCTGAGCAGCACCAACTGCTCGAGATCATCCTCGCCCACGTCGATGCCTACATCTACATGAAGGACACCCAGCATCGTTACCTCTACGTCAACCAGAAGACCTCTGAGCTGTTTGGCATGCCCCCCGAGCAGATGGTCAACATGCGTGACGATGATCTGTTGCCGACGGAGATCGCCGCCCAGTTGCAGCAGATGGATGGGAAAGTATTTGCGACCGGTGAAACCCAGGCTGGTGAGGAGTGCCTGTTCGACGAACAGGGCAAGATGCACTACTACTGGTCGGTGAAAGTGCCCTTTGTCCTGGCCAATGGCACCCCTACCCTGATCGGTTTTTCATCCGACATCACGGAGTTGCACCATCTCAAGGAGCAGTTGCACGCCCAGTCGGTGCGCGACAGCCTCACCGAGCTCTACAACCGCCGGTTTTTCTTCGAGCTGTGCGACAAACAGCTGAACTTCAACACCCGCCATCACAGTCACTCGGTGCTGATCCTGATGGACGTGGATCAGTTCAAGACCATCAATGATCGCTTCGGCCACCCGCTGGGGGACAGGGCTTTAATCCATCTGAGTCAGGTGATGCAACCCGTGCTGCGCAGTGAAGATGTGCTGGCCCGGATCGGGGGGGACGAATTTGCCATCCTGCTACCCGAGACCCACCTGACGGCCGCCGCCTCCCTGGCGGAGCGGTTACGGCATACTGTCATGAACAAACCGCTGACACTGCCCGATGGCAGCAGCCTCGTCATCACTATCAGCGCGGGTCTGGTACAAAACGAGCATGGGGAGCAGATGGAGAGCTTCTATGCCCGCGCCGATCAGATGCTCTATCGGGCCAAACAGATTGGCCGCAATTGCATCGCCTGCTGAGCAATAAGCGGGGGTGAGGGAAAGCCCCCCACCCCGTCACTTTTCTTACAGCTGCTGGCGCAGCATGAATTTTTGCACCTTGCCGGTGGAAGTCTTGGGCAGCGGGGTGAAGATGATCCGCTTGGGCGCCTTGAAGTGGGCCATCTGCTCGCGACAAAACGCGATAAGCTCGGCCTGGCTCGCCTCACGCCCGTCCTTGAGCTTGACGAAGGCGCAAGGCACCTCTCCCCACTTCTCGTCCGGCATGGCGATCACCGCCACCTCGTCCACATCGGGATGACGGTAGAGCACATCTTCCACCTCCAGACTGGAGATGTTCTCCCCGCCCGAGATGATGATGTCCTTGGATCTGTCCTTGATCTCCACGTAACCGTCCGGGTGCCACACCGCCAGATCGCCGCTCCTGAACCACCCCTCCGCCATCGCCTCTGCGCTGGCCGCCGGGTTCTTGAGATAGCCTTTCATCACCACGTTGCCGCGCAGCACTATTTCCCCCATGGTCTTGCCATCTTTGGGGACCACCTCGCCACTGACCGGATTGATGACCCGCATCTCTCCCTGCAGCGGCGATGCCACCCCCTGGCGTGCCTTGAGGCGAGAGAGCGAAGTGGCATCCTGCCCTTGCCAGCTTCGCTGCGGTTCACACAGCACGCAGGGGCCATAGGTTTCGGTCAGACCATAGACATGAGTCACAGCGATCCCCATCGCCTCCATGCCGGCGATCACGGTGGCAGGAGGCGCCGCCCCTGCCGTCATCACCTTGATGGGGTGATCCAGTCCCTGCTTGAGGGCCGGATCGGCATTGTTGAGCATGTTGAGCACGATGGGCGCCGCGCAGAAGTGACTCACCTTGTGTTCGTGCAGTGCCTCATAGATGGCCGCCGCCTGCACATGGCGCAGACAGACGCTCACCCCGGCGGTCGCGGCCAGCGTCCAGGGGAAGCACCAGCCGTTGCAATGGAACATCGGCAAGGTCCAGAGGTAGACAGGATGCTTGGGCAGCTCCCAGGAGAGCACGTTGTTGACTGCATTGAGGTGGGCGCCGCGATGGTGATAGACCACCCCCTTGGGATTGCCGGTGGTGCCCGAGGTGTAGTTCAGGGAAATCGCCTGCCACTCATCCTTTGGCAGCCAGCCGGGCGCTTCACCATCCCCCATGGCGACAAAAGCCTCATAGGTGAGCTCGCTTATCATCTCCCCCTGTTGATAGAGGGGATCATCAATGGCGACCAGCAGCGGCTTGCTCTCGATAAGTGCCAACGCCTTTTGCACCACGGCGCCAAACTCCCGGTCCACCAGCACCACCTTGCTCTGGGCATGCTGGAAGATGAACGCCATGGCATCGGCGTCGAGCCGGGTGTTGATGGTGTTAAGCACGGCGCCACTCATGGGCACCCCGAAATGGGCTTCGAACATGGCTGGCGTATTGGGGGCCACGATGGATACCGTATCCCCCTCGCCGATGCCGTGCAAGCCGAGGGCCGAGGCCAGCTGACGGCAGCGCCGTTCGGTCTGGGCCCAGGTTTGGCGCAAGGGGCCGTGGATCACCGCCGGATAGTCGGGATAGACGCGGGCCGCCCGCGCCAGAAAGCTGATGGGGGTCAGGGGATCGAAATTGGCGGATGTCTGCTCAAGGCCCATTTCATAGATGTTCTGCTTTGTCATCGGGTTCCTTCCTCACATATGGCACAAAGCGGGAGCTCATCCGGTCCGGGTACAGACCGGGCACCGCCCCCGGGCATCATGCTTCGGGTGGGTCTCTTGCGAAAATGGCAGGGTATCAGGGAGGGGGGGTGGCAACCATTAGCAAAACGTCGTATTGGAATCCGTATGAGGCTTGAAAAGCGTGAGTGCGGCATCTTGAGCGGGGCTTTTTTCAAGCTCTCATTCGGGCAACCCCCAAGCCTGTTCCTTGTGCTGAATATTGATATAGCGCGAGCGGTTCGGAGCAAGCCGAATACGCACTCCAGATATATTTATTTTCATCCAGTCATCACCCGACAATAAATTCAAAGGCGACGTCAGGAATAATTATGAAATAAGTATTGCGACGTACAAAATAACATGAAATTAACGTTTTCGTTCGCCGGAAATATATTCTGTGAACCAGCCCATAAAGCCGAGTGAGTACCATGTTCATCCTTTTTCCAGCACGTTATGGTTACATCCTGAAACAATCCACCGGATGTTCAATATCAGGCCAGATTTCTCGCCAACGAGTGCGCAGCTGGCAGTCAAACTGCGCACTTCTCTGTCATGACGAAGGAACCCTATCGACCCGATATTCCGCCGAACCTTAACCTGCTTTATCGAGGAGCATTTTATGTGTGCCGAGCCGAATACCAAGACCCGGAGACAATTCCCCACTGCGTTTACCATTCTGTTTCTGATCATGTTGCTGGCTATTGCCCTCACCTGGATTATTCCGGCGGGGGCCTATGCCAAGCTCTCCTATAATCCCGCCAGCGCTACCTTGATGGTCAACACACCGCAGGGGGAAACCAGTCGGGTGCCCGCCACCCAGGCCGAGCTTGAAAAATTGAATATCAATATCGACGTTGCCCAGTTCATCAACGGCACTATTCGCAAGCCCATCGCCATTCCCGGCACCTATGAGCGACTGGAGCAGGCCCCCAAGGGGCTTGGTGACGTAGCGGTCAGCATGGTCAAGGGCACCATAGAGGGGGCCGACATCATCGTCTTCATCCTGGTACTTGGCGGGCTTATCGGCGTCATCAACAAGACGGGAGCCTTCAGTGCGGGCCTGGTGGCACTGTCGCGCAAGACACGAGGCAACGAGTTCCTGTTCGTGGCCCTGGTCTGTCTGGTGATGGCGCTGGGGGGTACCACCTGCGGGCTGGAAGAGGAGGCGGTTGCCTTCTATCCCATCCTGGTGCCCATTTTCCTGGCGCTCGGGTATGACTCCATCGTCTGCGTAGGAGCCATCTTCCTCGCTGCCTCCATGGGCACCACCTTCTCCACCATCAACCCCTTCTCCGTGGTGATCGCCTCCAATGCCGCCGGCATTCCCTTCACCGAGGGGCTCATCTTCCGTGCGGTCGGCTGCCTGGTGGGCACCCTGGTGGTGATCGCCTATCTCTACTGGTACTGCAAGAAGCTCAAGGCCAATCCGGCCTTCTCCTACACCTATGAGGACAGAGACAGCTTCCGGGCCCGCTTCCTGAAAGAGGGCTCCATGGATGAGAGCGTGCCCTTCACCCTGCGCCGCAAGATCATCCTGACCCTGTTCATCCTCGCCTTCCCGCTGATGGTGTGGGGCGTCTCCATGGCCGGCTGGTGGTTCCCGCAGATGGCCGCCTCCTTCCTCACCATCGCCATCATCATCATTTTCATCTCGGGGCTGAAGGAGAAAGAGGCGGTCGAAGCCTTCACCCAGGGAGCCTCCGAGCTGGTGGCCGTCTCCCTCATCATAGGGCTGGCGCGGGGGGTCAACCTGGTGCTGGATCAGGGGATGATCTCGGACACCATACTGGCCTATGCCTCCGATCTGGTCTCCGGCATGCACGGCGCCGTGTTCGCGGTGAGCCAGATGCTGGTCTTCACCTTGCTGGGACTGGTGGTGCCCTCCTCCTCGGGGCTCGCGGTGCTCTCCATGCCCATCATGGCGCCGCTGGCGGATACCGTGATGATCCCGCGCTACATAGTGGTGTCGGCCTACAACTGGGGACAATATGCCATGCTGTTCCTGGCCCCCACCGGCCTGGTGCTGGTCACCCTGCAGATGCTCGGCATCCAGTTCAACAAGTGGGTCAAGTTCGTGCTGCCCATGGTGGGCTTCGTGCTGGGCTTTGGCGCCCTGATGCTGGTGCTCCAGGTGATGCTGGCCTGATCGGCCAATGCCGTGACACGCCGCCGCAGGGCGGCGTGTTTTTTATGCCGGCGTTAGTGACGCACCCGCCCCTGCTGGCGAAAACAGTAGAGTTTGAGGCTGATGTCGGCGAGGTCGGCAGGCAGCTCTTCCCCGTCTGCCGTCAGCGGCCGATAGAGGGAGGCGAGCAATCGTTCGGCTTGCTGCATTGTGATGACATTGGCCTGGATGGCCGGGGTGATCCAGCTGGGTAACAGTGACATAAGTCCCCCTTCTCACTCTTTCAGTATCAGGTCCCGGATTGGCTGTGGCTCTGCGTCAACGCGCCATCCATCTCCCCTGACGCCTATGCGCTTCTTGCCACACGTTGCAAAAGCCTTGCCGGATTGACACCTTGCCCCCAATCCCCGCGCCCTAGGCTTTCGAACCCCCAGCGGGCCTTGATCGAGACCATCAACATGCCAGATGATTGCAAAATGCGACTCACAATAGGCCCATGTCCCCTCTTGTTCCCTCAACATCGCCATTTCGCGGCGTTTTTTTCGCCGTTGTCGCCAAAGCCAGACACTTTTTGAAGTGGCGTTTTTTTGACCTTGTCAGCGGCTGTCGCAGCCAGCCCCGGTTCGCCTTGTCCGACCAGGGCGCTATTGACAAGATGAATACAGGCTAGCCAAGCACCCAGATTGAGATTGCAGGAGAAGAGAAGATGAACAAGTCCATGATGGCGGGGATCGGGATCGGTATTACATCGGCACTGGCGTTGTCGGCTGCGGCCAGCGGTGGTTTCTTCACCCCCGAGCCCACCTTCGCCGAGGTGATCGCCAGCAAGCCGGTGACCGAAACCATCAAGACGCCCCGTCAGGAGTGTCGCAACGTCACCGTCACCCACCGCAAACCGGTGCAGGATGAACACAAGGTGCTGGGCACAGTGGTGGGGGCGGCGCTGGGCGGTGTGCTCGGCCACCAGTTTGGTGGCGGCAGCGGCAAGAAGGTGGCAACCGCCGCCGGTGCAGTCGCGGGTGGCTATACCGGCAACCAGGTGCAGGGCAACATGCAGGCGGGGGATACCTACACCACCACGGAGCAGCGCTGCAAAACCGTGCAGGAGAGCAGCACCCGCACTCTGGGCTATGACGTCACCTACCGCCTTGCGGGGCAGGAAGGGGTGATCCGGATGGACAAGGCGCCGGGGGCCACCATCCCGGTCAAGGATGGCAAACTGGTGATCGACCAGCAAAAAGGGTGATCCCCCTGCCATCCCCCATAAAAAGGCCCGCCTGATAAAAGCGGGCCTTTTGCTATCCGGCTTGCAGGTACAGCGCCTGGTCATTCACTCCTGCAGCACTTTTTCACCGCCCGCACCACGTTCTGATAGCCGGTGCAACGGCACAGATTCCCCGACAGCCCGCGGCGGATCTCCGCCTCGGTCAGTGGGCGACGCTTGGTCTTGTCGAGCAGGGCGGCGCTCGCCATGACCAATCCCGGGGTGCAAAAGCCGCACTGCACCGCCCCCTCGTCGATAAAGGCCTGCTGCACATCGGAGAGCTCGCTCCCTTTACGTTCCCCCTCCACGGTGCGGATGGACTTGCCATCGGCCCATACCGCCAGATAGAGGCAACTGTCGAGGGCCACGCCATCGACCCGCACGGTACAGGCGCCGCACTCGCCGACGCTGCACCCCTCTTTCACGCTGATAAGCCCCAGCCCGCGCAGGAAGTGAAGCAGCGACACACTGGGCGAGACCGCGTAGGAGTAGGGTTTGCCGTTGATCTCGCACTGGATCTCCACGGCGGGACAGCTTTGCGGTTGCATCATAGGATCTGGCCTCCGGCCCGTTCGACGGCGCAGGTGACCACCCGCTGCGCCAGGGTTTTGATAAGGTGCAGGCGGAACTCTTTCTCCGCCCGCCAGGAGGAGCGCGGCGCCACGTCGGCTACCACCGCCTCGGCGATGGCCGCGAGCGTTGCCCGGGTCAGGGGTTGCCCCTCGGCCGCCGCTTCCGCGTGGGGCGTGCGCACCGGCGTCGGTGCCGCAACCCCGTAGGCCAGCCGCAGACGTTTGAAGTGGCCATCCTCAATCTGGCAGTAGGCTGCGCAGCCGATGGTGGCGATATCCATGGCACCCCGCATGGCATACTTGAAGTAGTGGGATCCCGCATGGGGGTGCGAGTCAGGGGCAAAGTGAAATGCCACCAGGATGTCCGCCGGTTGCAGCGCCACCTTGCCGGGGCCGGTGTGAAAACCGGCGATGGGGATGCGGCGCGTGCCGCCCGGGCCGGCAATCTCCAGCTCGGCTTCCAGCGCCACGGTGGGCGCCGCCGAGTCGGCGCTGGTGGCGCCGTTGCAGATGTTGCCGCCATAGGTGGCAACGTTGCGGATCTGCGGGCCGGCGATGGTGGCGGCGGCCTCGGCCAGCATCGGCAGGCGGCGCTGCACCAGTTCGTTTTCAATCAGCTCGGTAAAGGTGGTGCCAGAGCCGATCCGGATCGATCCGTCGGCCAACTCGCACACCCCTTTGAGCTCGGGCAAGTCGTGAATATCGACGATATGGCGATAGGCTGGGTTGAGGTGATGAAGCTGGATCATCACATCGGTGCCACCGGCCAGCAGACGCGCCTCGGGATCGGCCTGACGCAGGGCGACGGCCTCGGCCACACTGCGAGCCTTATAGTAACGGGCAATATCAAACATGGGGTTGCTCCTCCCTTGTGCCCTCGGTGATCAAACCCGCCGCGACAAACTCCCGAAACAGGGTCTTGGGGGTGATGGGCAGCTCGTTGATGGCGACGCCGGTCGCCATCCTGATGGCGTTGCGAATGGCCGGGCCGGGGGAGATGATGGGCGGCTCGCCCAGGGATTTGTGGCCATAGACCGACTGGGGCTCATGGGTCTGCACGAAGTCGCACTCAAGCTTCGGCAAGTCCAGCATGGTGGGGAACTTGTAGTCCAGCAGGTTGGGGTTGCGCACCGCGCCAGTCCTGGCATCGATGATCATCTCCTCAAACAGGGACCAGCCGATCCCCATCCCCATCCCGCCGTGCACCTGCCCTTCGGCCAGCTGCGGATTGAGGATCTTGCCCGCATCGTGCAGGTTGAGAATACGGTTGATGGTCACCTTGCAGAGATCGATATCGACACTGAGATCGACGAAGGTGCAGCCAAAGCTCGGCGGGTTGGTGGTGGTCTTGTGGGAGACTTCCGAAGTGATCTGGCCGCCGATGGTGAGGTGGTAATAGGCATTGACCGACACCTCGGCCACGCTAATGAGCACCTTGTCCGGTGCACCGGCCAGCACCACATAACCATCCACCAGGGTAAGCGAGCCCACATCCTGATGGCAGAGCTGGGCCGCCAGCGAGAGGATGCGCGCCCGCAGCTGGAGCGCCGCCTGATGGATGGCGGGGGCCGCCACATAGCTCTGGCGCGAGGCGAACGAGCCCGGGTCATAGGCGGTGATGTCGGTATCCTGGGTCGAGATGACCCGGATCTGCTCAAACGGAATGCCCAACGTCTGGGCCGCCATCTGGGCAAAGACGGTGTCCGACCCCTGCCCTATCTCGGTGGCGCCGATCTGCAGATTGACGGTGCCATCCTGGTTGAGCAGCATGCGGGCGCCGGCGATCTCCACCCCCACCGGATAGGTGTTGGAACCGTAGCTGAAGCAGGCCACCCCCACCCCGCGCCGTACCCGGCTCGCCGGATCCTGCGCCAGACACTCGGCCCGCAGGCGCGCCCATTCGAACTGCTCGCCCCCCCGACGCAGGCACTCGGGGAGCCCTGCGCTGTAGATGGTCTTCTGGTTGACCTGATTGACGTCCCCCTCGCGGGCCACGTTGGCGATACGCACGGCGAGCGGGTCGAGCCCAAGCTCTGCGCAAGCATCATCCAGCATGCACTCGAGGGCAAACACCACCTGCGGCGCGCCGTAACCGCGCATGGCACCGGCGGTGGGCAGGTTGCTGTAGAAGGTTTTGGCATCGTAGCCAAAGGCGCTGCGTGGATAGAGGTAGCTGATCTTGTTGGCGCCGGCGCTGGCGATGGAGTGGCCGTGGGAGGCATAGCCGCCGGTGTTGGAGAGCACGTCCAGCTGATACCCCTTGAGGGTACCATCCCGGCTGATGCCCAGGGTGCCGTCGATGGCAAAGCCGTGGCGGGTGCGCGAGGCAAAGAAACACTCTTCCCGGCTCAAGGTCACCTTGACCGGCACGCCGCCGAGCTTGTAGCTCAGAAACGCCGCCATCGGCTCTTCCAGCACATCCTGCTTGTTGCCAAAACCGCCCCCCATGTAGGGCTTGATGACCCGCACGCTAGACCAGGGCAAACCGAGGGACTTGGCCACCCGGCTGCGCACTATCTGGGGGATCTGGGTGCTGGAGACCACCACGATATGATCCGGCTGATCCATGTAGGCGTAACAGGTCACCGTCTCCAGATGGCAGTGCTGCACCACAGGGGTCTGATAGTGGCCCTTGAACTGAACGTCAGCGGCGGCGATGGCCAGCTCCGGCTCACCCGCGCGAATTTGGCTTTGCCGCAGCAGGTTGCCGCCGGGGTGGATGGGATGGGCATCGTCAGCCAGGGCGCTCCGGGCATCCGTCATCACCGGCAGCGGCTCGTAGGTCACCTTGACCAGGGCGGCAGCCTTCTCGGCGACCAGGGGATCGCGGGCCACCACGATGGCGACGCCATCGCCGAAGTGGCGCACATGGTCGGTGAGCAGGCGTCGGTCTTTGACATCCCGCTTGGCCTCATCGAGAGACCAGGCGTGACCGGCGGTGCGATAGCAGGTGGCGGGCACATCCTCGTGGGTGAACACGGCTTCGACCCCGTGCAGGGCCAGCGCTTCGCTGGCGTCGATGGCGAGCACCTTGCCGTGGGCGATATTGCTTCGCACGTACTTGGCGTGGCGCATGCCGAGCATGATGTTGTCATCGGTGTAGCGGGCGCTGCCGGTCACCTTGGCCTCGGCATCCACCCGCTTGAGGGGTAATCCTATGGACATGATCCAGTCCTTTTTCAGATGGGAAAATTCCAGAACCAGATGAAAAACAGCAAGATATGCGCCCGTTTCCCCATGGGAGCGGGAGGATGGCAAGAAGTGTGAAGGGGATCCCATCTGCCTGAATTTCTCGCCCCCGACGCGGTTGTTGGCAGGCAAGCGGGGTGGCAAACAAGGAGAGCAGAAAGAGCGGGCGTATCAATCTGGTAGCCGGCTTTATCAAAATGGTAGCGACCAGATCTTTGCAGCCAAAGGGGCTCTGACTCTCTTTTCACATAGCAAAAAGAGGCGCCCGCTCTCTTGCCACACCGGCAAGAGAAGCCAACCACTGTTGCCAAACATTCCCCTCTCCCCACAAAAAAACGGGGCCGCCTGACGGCGGCCCCGAAACGGGTAGGCATCCCTAGATGGCCCACCCCCCAGCGTAGAAAATCACCAGGGCCAGGGCGATGATGACGGTCCCCGGGTTGAGCTTGCGCCACTCGTTGGAGCAGACGCGCCCGATCACCAGGGCGCTGAAGCCCAGCATGATGCCGGTGACGATATTGCAGGTGAGCACGATGAAGACGGCGCACACCAGGCCGGACATGGCCCCGACGGAGTCACTGAAATCAAGCTTGGTGACATTGCTCAGCATCAGGAGCCCCACGTACATCAGGGCCGGCGCGGTGGCATAGGCCGGCACCAGGTAGGAGAGCGGCGAGAGGAACAGCATCAGCAGGAAGAGGCACCCCACCACGGTGGCGGTGAGCCCCGTCTTGCCGCCCGCTGCCGTGCCCGCCGCCGACTCGATATAGACGGCGGCCGGCGCCGCCCCCACCAGGCCGGAGAAGATGCTGCTGACCGAGTCGGCACTGAGCGCCTTGCCGCTGTTGATGATGTGGCCATCCTTGTCCAGCAAATTGGCCTGGCCCGCCACCGCCCGTATGGTGCCGGTGGCGTCGAACACCGCCGTCATCACCAGCGCCAGCACGCTGGGCAGCACCAGGGGCGAGAGGGCCCCCATGATGTCGAGGCTGAAGATAAGGGAGTTGCCCTGCGCATCCGCCAGGCTCGGCATGGCGAACAGCCCCTGATAGGTCACCGCCGGATCGAAGATGAGACCGAAGATGGAGATGGCGATGATCACCAGCAGGATCCCGCCCGGTACCCGCAGTTTTTCAAGGCCGAAGATCACCGCAAGGCCGATGAGAGACATGATGACCGGCATGGAGGTAAAGGCCCCGAGCGCCACCGGCAAGCCTTCCAGCGGGTTCTTGATCACCAGCCCCACCCCGTTGGCGGCAATCAGCAAGAGGAAGAGGCCGATGCCGATGCCGGTGCCGTGGGCGATCCCCATCGGCAGGTTATCCAGGATCCAGCTGCGCACTCCGGTCACCGAGATGGCGGTAAAGAGTACCCCCATCAAAAAGACGGCGCCGAGCGCCACCGGGATGGAGATCTGCTGCCCCAGCACCAGGCTGAAGGCGGTAAAGGCGGTGAGCGAGATGGCGCAGCCGATGGCCATGGGCAGCTTGGCCCAAAGCCCCATCAAAAGCGAACCAAAGCCCGCCACCAGACAGGTAGCCACAAAGACGGCGCCGGGGGGAAAGCCCGCCTTGCCGAGCATGCTGGGCACCACGATCACCGAATAGACCATGGCAAGGAAGGTGGTGAGCCCGGCCAGCACCTCCTGGCGCACGTTGCTGCCCCGCTCGCTGATCATGAAGAAGCGATCGAGCGCCCCCATGGGTGTTTGTCCTGATCCGGCCTCGCCAACGTCCTGCCCGGCCTGCTCTTGCACACTGCGTATCCTGCTGTTTGCCTGGGTCATACCCAACTCCTTTCGAAAACACCTGAATGTGTCGTAACAACATGCGTGTCGTGACGAAATGGCGGTACTCACTGCGGGTCTCTCCTGCGGGCCTGTCGCAGCGCCAAGACCAGATAACAGGCAGATTCAAACGTTTGCCTTGCTGGTCAACAAAACCGGGCCATTTCCCCTTGTGTCCCGGGGGCTGGCCCCGGTGTTTGCGATGCCGGCGCCCCTTGCGGGTTTGCCAGCCTTCGTGTTCTCTGGGGGCAACTTCACGCCGCCCCGTTGCCTTCCCTACCCTCGCTCGTGCACCAGCTGGCCATCCACATAGGTGCGGTAGATGGATCTGTCATCCCCCAGGGTCAACAGCACAAAGAGCTTGTCCCGCAGGGTGGTGGAGTTGTCGTAACGCAGCTGCTGCAACGGAGTGGCGACCGGGTCGAGCACCACGAAGTCCGCCTCCTTGCCCACCGCGAAGCTGCCGATCTTCTCGTCCAGCCCCAGCGAATGGGCGCCCCCCAGGGTGGCGAGATAGAAGGCCTGATAGGCCGAGAGGCGCTCGCTTTGCAGTTGCATCACCTTGTAGGCCTCGTTCAGCGTCTGCAGCATGTTGAAGGTGGTGCCGGCACCGATGTCGGTGCCTATCCCCACCTTCACCTGCTTGTGCCACGCCTTGTGCAGCTTGAAGAGGCCGCTACCAAGATACAGGTTCGAAGTGGGGCAAAACGCGATGGTGGAGTCGCTCTCCTTGAGGCAATCCCACTCCTGCTCTTCCAGGTGGATGCAGTGGGCAAACACGCAGTTATGGCCGGTGAGACCGTGCTGGTGATAGACGTCGAGGTAACCCTGATGCTCGGGAAAGAGGGATTTCACCCAGGCGATCTCCTCCTTGTTTTCGCACAGGTGGGTGTGCAGATAGGTGGTGGGGTACTCCTCACGCAGTCGTTTTGCCATCGCCAGCTGCTCGGGTGTCGAGGTGGGGGCAAATCGTGGTGTGATGGCATAAAGCAGGCGGCCGTTGCCATGCCAGCGCTCGATAAGCGCCTTGCTCTGCTCATAACTGCTCTGCGCAGTATCCAGCAGATAATCTGGCGCGTTGCGATCCATCATCACCTTGCCCGCGATCATCCGCATATTGATGCGACTGGCCGCCTCGAACAGGGCATCCACCGACTCGGGGTGAACGGTGCCGAACACCAGCGCCGTGGTGGTGCCGTTTCGCAGCAGCTGCTTGATAAAGAAGGTGGACATCTCGCGGGCATACTCGCGATCGTTGTAGCGCCGCTCGGCCGGGAAGGTGTGCTGGTTGAGCCACTCCAGCAGCTGCTCGCCATAGGCCCCCACCATCTCGCTCTGGGGATAATGAATGTGGGTGTCGACAAAGCCCGGCACGATGAGCTTGCCGCGATAATCACGCACCCGCACCTCGGTCGGGATTCGCCCCTTGCCCTCCTCCCACTGACCGAACCAGTCGATGCAGCCGTTGCGGATGATCAGGAGCCCATCCTCGACGAGGCGGGCGTGAGCCTCTATCTCCTCGGGGTGATCCACCACCCGGGTGATGTCAAAAAAGCTGCCACGGATGGCTTTGACTGAGTTGTCGTAGTTCATAACCTTGTCCCTGTTTTTATCGTTCTGTAATGAGATTCAGACCCGCTCTGTCCCGGGTTCACTCCCCCCTGCTTCCTCTACCCGGGGTACTGCTTCGCGGCTGGCGGGGGCGGTCTGAAAGGCGCTGTCCGGCTTGTCGCTGAGTTGGATCACTTCCACCCCCTCGGCGCCCTTGAGCACCTTGCGCTTGCGGCTCGGGGGCAGCACCAGATTCAGGATGATGGCGGTGATGCCGCCGGCGCAGATGGGGTTCTCCACCAGCATGTAGATGCCGGCGGGCAACACCTTGAAGACGTTAGGGTCGTAGGAGACGCCGAGCCCCAGCCCCAGCGAGGTGGCGACGATCAGGGTCTCGCGGCGATCGAAGCCGTGGCTGATGATGATGCGGCCACCGGCGATGGCGATCATGGAGAACATGATGGTCATGGCGCCCCCCATCACCGGGGACGGTATGGTGGTAAAGAAGCGCCCCACCACGGGGAAGAGTCCCAGCAGCACCAGGATGACGGCGATAAACTTGCCCACGTGGCGCGAGGCCACCCCGGTCATCTGGATGACGCCGTTGTTCTGGGCAAAGGTGGTGAGCGGCAGGGAGCCGAGGGCCGAGGCGATCACCGACACCAGGCCGTCCGCCAATACGCCGCCGGAAAGCCGTTTTTGAAACTCGGGGCCGCGGATCTCCTGGCGCGAGACCATGGCGGTGGCGGTGATGTCCCCCACAGCCTCCAGCACGCTCAACAGATAAATGGTACCCGCCAAGAGGAAGGCGTGGGCATCAAAGGTAAAGCCGTATTTGAACGGCACCGGAATGGTGACCAGGGGCAGATCATTTAACGGGGAGAAATCCACCATGCCAAGCATCAGGGCCACCACATAGCCCACCAGCAAACCGATGGCGATGCCACTCATGCGAAGCAGCGGACTCTTGCTGCAGTTGAAGGCGACGATGACGCAGAGCACCAATAGCCCCAGGCCGATGTTTTCGTACTTGCCGAAGGTACCGCTACTCATGGCGGAGAAGCCGCCGCCAAAGTCGATGATCCCCACCTTGATGAGGCTAAGGCCAATCATCAACACCACCACCCCGCTCACGGTCGGGGTGATCACCCGCTTGAGGTAAGGCAGTACGAAGGAGGAGCCCATCACCAGGAAGGCGCCGACAAAGGAGACCCCGAGCAGGGTCGAGACGATCAGCTCCTCGTGCAGGCCATCTTTTTTCATGGCGCTGCCGAGCGCAATCATCACGGTAACGAAGGAGAAGTTGACCGACTGGATGGAGAGCAGGCCCGAGCCGATGGGGCCGTAGCGGTTCACCTGCAACCAGGTGCCGATGCCGGAGGCGATCATCGCCATGGAGACCAGATAGGCGGTGGTCTCGGTGGAGAGGCCGAGGGCCCCGCCGACGATGAGAGCCGGGGTCACCATGGGCACAAAAATGGCCAGCAGATGGGTCACTGCGCCCATCAGGGTTTGCGAAAAGGGGGGCTGGTCTTCCAGCTCGTAAATCAGGTCCGAGTGCTTGCGTGTTGTTTTAGACATCTTGATTGTCCCATCACACAGAATATGGGCGGAGTACTCATTCCGCTGTCAGGTGTCGGGGCGAGCCTGCGCCCGCCCCTCACCTTTTCTCTTGTCATGCCACCGTTTGTTGCTCCAGCTTGCCGAGCTCACGCAGGATCTGCTCCGGCGTGAAGTGCCATTTGCGCAGCCAGATCCCGCAGGCGTCGTGAATGGCGGTGGCGATGGCGGGCGCGGCGCCGTTGACCCCGATCTCCGAGATGGACTTGGCGCCGTAAGGACCGACCTTGTCGTCACTCGGTACCAGGAAGGCCCTGAAGTCGCGCGGGATGTCGCCAATCTTGGGCGCGCCATAGCTCTTGAGATCCCGGGTGAGCGGGATCCCCTTGCCGTCGTAGCAGATCTCCTCGGTCAAGGAGTGGCCGATGGCCCGCATGGTGGCGCCGTAGATCTGGCCGAGGGCCAGCTCGGGGTTGATGGGGGTGCCGCAGTCGAGCAGGGCGTAGAACTTGTCGAGGCGGATCTCGCCGGTGCGCACGTTGACCGCCACCTCGGCAAAGTTGGCCCCGTAAGGGAAGGCCAGCTCCGAGGTGATGTAGCTGGCGGTACCCACCAGGATGCCAAAGCCGGTGCCGGTCTCGGCCTTGTGGGCGATCTGGCCAAGGGAGACCTCTCCCAGCTTGCCGCGCACCACCCCGGGGTATACCAGCTCGACATCCGTCACCGGTTCGCCCAGCATGGCGGCGCCATGGAACAGGATCTTCTCCCTGAGGTTCTCGGCCGCCTTCTTGGCCGCGTTGCCGGAGAAGCAGGTGCCGGATGAGGCATAGGCCCCCTTGTCGAAAAGGGCGTGGTCGGTGTCGCCGGAAATCACATGCACATCGCCAAGCGGGCAACCCAGCACCTCGGCGGTCAGCTTGGCCACCACGGTATCGAGGCCGGTGCCGATATCGGCGCCACCGGAGTGGACGATAAAGGTACCGTCAGACTCCAGCTTGACCATGCAGTTGGCCTGATCGATGTCAGGGATCCCCGATTTTTGCATGATGATGGCGACGCCACGGCCGATGCGCCAATCCCCATCCGCGGATTTGGGGCTGTCCCAGGCGATGAGCTCGCGCCCCTGTTTCAGGATGGGCTCGAGGGCACAGCTGGCTGCATGGGGCACCGAGGTGGGCATCTTGCCCTCGCCGATGGCCCCCAGCACCTTGAGGATGTCTCCTTCGTGCACCCGGTTGTGCTCCACCATGTCGAGCTGATCGATGCCCAGTTGCTCCGCCAGCTCGGCGATGGCCATGGTCAGGGCGAAGTTGCCCTTGGGCGCGCCGTAGCCCTGATAGGCCCCGGTCGGGCAGATGTTGCTGTAGTAGGTGTTGACAGTGAAACGCACGTTGTCGCACGGATAGAGCGGCAGGGAGAGCGCCGGGCCGTTGCTTGGCACCGTCAATGAGTGGTTGCCGTAAGGGCCGGTGTTGGCGCGAAAATCCATGTCGATGGCGGTGAGGGTGCCATCTTTTTTGGCCCCTATCTTCACCGTCACCTTGGCTACGTGGCGGGAGGTGTTGCTGATGAACTCCTCTTCACGGGTGTAACGGAAGGTGACCGGACGGCCAGTCACTTTCGTGGCCCAGGCACACACCTCCTCCAGCAGGATGTCCTGCTTGGAGCCAAAGCCGCCCCCTACCCGCTCCTTGATGACGTGCACCTGATGCTGCTTCATGCCAACGATGCGCGCCACCTGACGGCGCACGTGCCAGGGCACCTGGGTGGAGGCGTGAATGATGAGGCGCTCCCCATCCATGTAGGTGAAGCAGATGTGCGGCTCGGTCGGGCACTGTTGGGCCTGGGTGGATTCATAGGTGCGCTCCAGCACCACATCCGCCTCGGCAAAGCCCTTGGCCACATCGCCAATCTGGCCATGGACGCTGGCGGCCAGGTTCTCATGGGGGCGAGCCCCGATGGGGAAATTGATGATCATGTGCTCGTCATCGCGATAGACGGCGTTGGCGTTCTGGGCCTCCAGATCCGCCGGGGCGCCGGCCATGTAGACGATGGGCTCGTCGTGCACCAACGGCGCATTGGGGGCCATCGCCTCGTCTATGTTCATGACTGCCGGCAGCACCTGATACTCGACCTCAATGAGTTTGAGGGCCGCCAGCGCAATGGCTTCGCTCTCGGCCACCACGGCGGCCACCCTGTCCCCCACGTGGCGCAGCTTGCGACCAAACATGCGGCGATCGAGCGGTGACGGCTCGGGGGCGCTCTGGCCACCCGGGGTGTAGTAGACATCCGGGCAGTTGCGGTAGGTGATGACGTGCACCACCCCCGGCATGGCTTCGGCGCGGCTCACGTCGAGTCGGGTGATGAGGGCATGGGGATGGGGGCTTCGCAGCATCTTGATCACCAGCGCATCCTCGGTGACCCTATCCTCCACGTAGCAGGGCTTGGCCTGCACCATCTTGGCGGCGTCCACCTTCGGGCAGCTCTTTCCGATGTGGCGCAAGTCGCCCCGAAACTCGGGGGCGATCTGGCAGAGATAATCGGGATCCTTCATCCGCGAGCAGGCGAGCTCGATGGCCTGGTAGAACTGCTGGTAGCCGCCGTCACGGTGAAACAGCCCAGAGAGCGCATCGTCGATTTGATCACGGGTGGGGTTCGGGTGGCGATCAAGCAGGTCGGTCACGATCAGGGAGGCGGCCGGATCGTTGTAACCGGATTGCACGACCCCCACATCCACCATGGCCTGCTGCACCAGGCTGAGCTGGTTCCAGCTGCCCAGCGACTCGGCGGTGCGCACCTCGGCCCCTTCCAGTTGCGCGGCGATCAGCAGGGAGGCGTTGACCACCTTGCCATTGAAGAGGATGGCGTCGGAGCCGGCAAAGCCGAAGCCGTCGTCACTGTTGCGCACCGAATGCATCCGGCACTGGTTGAACAGCACCCGCTGGGCATTCTCGCCGGCGGGGCAAATGACGGTGCGCAGGGCACCGTTCAGGGTGAAGTTGAGTTCCATCATGCCTGACCCTCCTGCTGCTGGCACTCCACCAGCAGATCCGCCACCACCACGCCGCTGATATAGCGCTTGTAGGCCACGCTGCCGCCGAGATCCGCGCGCGGAGTGACCAGTTCGCTCACCGCCGCCTCCAGCGCCGCATCGTGCAGATCGCGCCGCTCCACATCACGCAGGCGCATCGGCTGAGGCGTCACGCCGGCCAGGGCGACCCGCATCTCGCCAAGGGCATCCAGGGCCACAGCCGCCGTCATCACGGCCAGGCCATCAGCATTACGACTGATGCGACGGGTCGCACAGCGCAGGTCGGGCTCCGGCAGCACCACCCCCAACACCAGCTCCTTGCGCTGGCCCGCCAGATAGGCATCGATGGGTTGCAGCTGGTTGTTCTCCAGCACCACCACGGCTTCGAGCACCAGCAGCACCGGCAGCAGCGGGGAGTCCTGCTGCTGGCAGGCAAGCTCACCGCCGAGGGTGGCCTGATTGCGCAGATGGCGGGAGTAGACAAACCCCAGCGCCTCGCACAGGGCGGCCGGGGTACGGGGGTCATCTTTCAGGGCTTGCAGGGTGACGGTGGCGCCGATGTGAAGCTGGCCGTGCTGCTGCTCAATCTGGCCAAGTCCGAGCTTGGCCAGCGAGATGGCGACCTTCTTGTCGGTGCGGGTCGGCGCGGCGTTGAGCTTGCTGCCGCCCCCCATGTAGACGGCGTCGTTGCCAAAGCGGGCCTTGAGTTCCAAAGCCTGACCCAGTTGCTCGGGTCGGAAGAATTGCTCAATCATGTGTCGTCCTTACTCTTGCTGCCCGCCGCCGGGAGAATCCACAGGGCGGGCAATCCAGTCCAAACGTGCGGAGGGCGGCCTCAGGCCAGCGCGTCCATTCGTTGCCACAGGCGGCTCGCCACCTTGCTGGCCTGCTCATAAAGGGGCTCGACGTCAAAGGCGAACTCGCGATCCTGATAGACCATGCGCCCCTCCACCATCACGCTGTTGACCGAAGATGAGCCCATGCCGAAGGCGAGATGGCCGCCCAGGTTGCGCGGCGCCAGCGGGGTCGGTGCGGCGTAGTCGCAAATGGTGAGGTCGGCTTTGTAACCTGGCTCCAGGCGGCCAAATTTGGCGCCGAAGTTGCGCTCCAGCAGGCGGTTGCCGTTCCAGAGGAAGCGGGCAAAGCTGTCTGGCCAGAGCGCGCCGCCGGCATCCTTGTGCTTGAAGTAGGCAAACTTGAGCTCTTCGAGCATGTCGGAGCCGATGCCGTCGGTGCCGAGCGCCAGGTTGCGAAACTGTGGCAGGTGCAGGTTGTAGCCCACGTGGTTGTTCATGTTGGAGCGGGCGTTGTGCACCAGGAAGGCATCGCGGCTGTTGAGCAGCTCGATGTCGGCCGGGCTCAGGTAGATGCCGTGGGCGATCAGGGTCTTGCTGTCGACAAGGCCAAACTCGTCCAGCCGGGCGATGGGCTCCTTGCCATGGTGGTGGTGGCCGTGGGCCATGTCGTATCTGTCTTCCGCCACATGGATATGCAGCCCGCGACCGGTGGCCTGCAGCGCTTCGCGCAGCATGGCCAGCCCCTCGTCGGGCACGGTGAAGGGAGCGTGGGCGCCGATGTGCGCTTCAACCAGATAGGGTTCGCTCCCCTTGGCCTTGGCGGCATCAATGGCCTGCGCAAACAGGATGTTCTCCTCCACCCCGGCCTGCAGCTCGGCGAGGCCGCCGTTGCGATCCGTGGTCTCGAAGCAGGTCATGCCGCGCAGCCCCGCCTCCATAAACCCTTTGCGCAGCACGTTCAGGGAGCCCTTGATGAAGTTGGGCGAAGCGTGGTGGTCGATCACCGCGCTGCAGCCATTCTTGATCGCTTCCAGCGAGCAGATGAGACCGCTGTAGTAGAGGGACTCTTCATCGAGTGCCCGATCGAGCCGCCACCAGAGGTTTTTCAGGGTGGAGATAAAGTCCGGACAGGGGGCGATGTTGGCCATGATCCCCCGCGACAGGCCGGAGTAGAAGTGGTTGTGGGCACAGACAATGCCCGGCATCACCAGCTTGCCCCCCATCTCCCGATAGTTGGCCTCCGGGTAGAGGGCCCGCAGATTAGGGCCTACCGCCTTGATAAGGGAACCTTCGATGGCGATATCCACCCCCTCCAACACCCGGGTCGGCTCCAGCTGGACGGCGGTGACGTTTTTCAGAATAAACATGGTTTGCTCCTTCGCTTATTCGTTATTCGCTCAGGCCGCGACGGCCCCCAGCAGGTAGTGGTGATGGGCATGGACATGGCTGATGATGCGGCACATGTCACCAAGGGCCTCGGGCACATTTGGGATCCGGCTCTGGGCATCTATGGTCAGGCGATAGGTCTCGCCGCCCTGGCGTACCCGCAGCTCACCGCCCCCGTCATGGCCCTCGGCCAGATAGAAACCGGGGTTGCGGCTGTTGTCGAAGTCCTCGGGCAGGCTGAAGATGGTGACCTTGTCCTGATAGGGCTTGCCCTGCCAGGGGCAGAACTGGGCACAGTTGCCGCACTCGTTGCAGTAGGCATCCAGATGCAGGGTCTGAAACGCGTCTTTGAAGCCCGGCACCGCGATGGCGACGTTGGCCCGGTTGGGGCAGACATCCACGCACTTGCTGCACAGGTAGTTGCACTCGAGGCAACGGTGCGCCTCCTGGGCCACGAAGGCATCCCGCTCTCCCTTGTCCACCAGGGTGACGGCGATATTGCCCTTGCGGCGGTAGATCTCCTCCTTGTCAGACGGCTGGCTGGTCACATCGCACGGCTTGCCAGCAATGTGCTCGCGGGCCAATACCAGATCCGCGGCGCGGCGGGCACCACCGATGGCAGCCACGATGGAAGAGGAGCCGCTTTGCACGTCGCCGATGAGGAAGACGTTGCGACGGCGGGTCTCGCCACTCCGGGCATCCACCTCGGGCCAGCCATCGCTGCCAAGGGGAATGCCCATGCGCTGCAACACCTCGCAATCGGGCTGCTCGCCGATGGCGGTGATCAAGGCATCCATCTGCATCACCTCGGTCTGTTCGGTGGGCACAGGGCGACGGCGCCCCTGCTCGTCAGGATCCCCGAGGGACATCATTCGCACGGTAAGCTTGCCATCTTTATCAAAGCGCTCCGGATTGGTGAGGAAGCAAAAACGCACCCCATCCTCCACCGCTTCCAGATACTCCTCGCGATAGGCGGGCATCTCTTTTTCGCTGCGGCGGTAGATGACGGTCACATCGCTCACTCCCGGCACCTTGAGGGCGGCGCGGGCACAGTCCATGGCAGTGTTGCCGGCGCCGATCACCGCCACATGGCGGCCCAGCGGCAGCGGCTTGCCCTGATTGAAGCTGCGCAGGAAGTGGAAGGATTTGTAGATGCGCTCGTGATCCCCTTCCAGACGCATGCCGCCGTTCTTGTCGGCCCCGATCCCGACGAAGACATAGGTAAAGCCCTGCTCCTGCAGCTTGTCGACGGTGAGCGCCGGGTCGCAACCAAACTCGAACTTGACCCCGTGGGCGGCGACAAAGTCGATGTCGTGCTGGATAAGTTCGGCCGGAATGCGGAACTCGGGAATGATGTGTTTGACTACGCCGCCGGCGTCGTCCTCGCGCTCGAAGATGGTGACCGGATGACCGGCCCGGGCCAGGAAGTAACCGGCGGACAGACCCGCCGGGCCTGCGCCAATTACCGCGACCGGGTGCTTGTCACCGCTACCGGCCGGCTTGTGCCAGCGCGCCTTGTACCCTTCCCAGCCGCGCTCGAGGGCCACTTTTTTCAGCTCGCGAATATTGAGGGGGCTGTCGTAGTCCAGACGGGTGCAGTTGTACTGACACTGGTGATCGCAGATATGGCCGGTGATTGCCGGCAGGGCGTTGCGCTGGTAAATCAGCTCAAGGGCCGCCACATACTCCCCCTCGCCCATCAGGCGAATGTACTCGGGGATATCCTGATGCACGGCGCAGGCGGTGACGCAGGGCGCCACGTAACAATCGGTCAGGGGCAGGCCGCCACCTACCTCGATGCGATCCTCGGACTTCCACTCTTTCTGGGTGTAATCCATGGTGAGGGCCTTGGCGGCCAGGGCCTCCAGCTTGGCGACATCCACCCGGGTCATGGCCCAGCTGTCGGACGCATCTATCTCCTTGAGACACTCCAGCTGGCGCAGGTAGCCACCCGGTTTGAGCAGATCGGTGGCCATGGTGATGGGGCGGATGCCGGTTTCGAAGATCTCGCAGATATTGAACTTGCTGGCACCGCCCGAGTAGGAGATGGGCAACTTGCCATCGAAGGCGCGCGACAATACGGCGGCCACGTTGATGGAGAGCGGGAACAGCGCGCGGCCGGACATGTACATCTCATCCCCCGGCAGCGCCCCCTTGCGGTTGATAGTTCCGAGGGTGTTGGTGAGTTTCACCCCGAAGGTGAGCCCCTTCTCGGCCCCCAGCGCCATCAGACGGGTCAGCATCCCCTTGGCCTGATCCAGCTTGAGATCGTATTCAAACGACTCTTCGCTAAGACCAATGTAATCAAAGCCGCAGCCATCGAGGATCTCGCGCACCCGCGGGTAGCCCAGCAGGGTCGGGTTGAGTTTGACGAAGGTGTTGAGCCCCTTCTCTTCCAGCATGTAGCGGCAGATGGCCTCGATTTCGTTGGGTGGACAGCCGTGCATGGTGGAGAGGGTCACCCCGTGCACCAGGGTGGCCGGAATGCAGTCCGCCAGCTGCTGCAGGCGATCCCGGCGCGCCTCCAGCCCCAGTGCGGCGATAAACTGCTCGTCGGCCACGAACTCGCGCAGCTTCTGCTGATACTCGGCAAATGCCGGGCGTTGGCTTGCATCCATCAGGCCGTGGATAAACTGCTGCATGGGGGGCTGTTTGATGCCATCAAGGTTGTAGCCCACGCTCATGTTGAAGATAAAGGACTTGGCTTCCCCGTCGAGGCGCGGATCGAAGATCTCCTCCAGCAGATAGAGGGCGAACCAGGCCTTCAGGTACTCGTCAAATGCCTTGGTCAGGGTGAACTCGGTGGACCACTCGGTGTTGAAGCACTCGTCCTCGGCATCGATGCAGGGCTTTGCCAGTTCGAGACGGTCCAGGATCTGCACCGTCTTGAGCTCGATAAAGCGCCCGCCGGTCAGCCAGGAGGTGACGATGTTCTGGGCCAGTTGGGTATGGGGGCCGGCCGCCGGGCCGATGGGGGTCTCGCAGGTTTCACCGAATACCTTGATCTTGCGCTCGTCCTGCTTGCGATAGAATTGCGCGGCGGGAATGCCGAAGATGGACTGGCTCTCTTTATATTCCGCAAAAATTCGGGTCAGAAGGTTCTTGAAGGGAACGGGTCGCATAATATCGCCCATGATGATCTCCTTGCAGCGGCTCTGCTCATTGACATGGTGAATAACTGGGGTTTTCCTGCGGGATCGCCCCTTGTAAAGGAGAAGAGCAACTATCAGGCCAGCGCGGCTGCAAATGATTTTTTTGCGATAAAAGCGTGAGGCAGCTCCAATTAATGAAAGTGACAGGCAATTGGCCCGCCATATTAAATGAGAGTGGTTATCACTCACCCGAAAATATATTCAGGCATACCGTGATAAAAAATGAGGGCTATCAAATCAGGCAGGTGTCCATATCACTTTGATACGGCCAAAATTATCGCCTTTATCACGATAATGGCGCCCCTGTCGGCCGCCATATATAGATGCACGGATGCTGCCGGAATAAAGGAAAAGCAAGAGATGAGCTGCGGCTACCTTGTCAGGCTGGCTTGCTTAAAGAGTGGATGCGGGCATCTCAGCACCTGCTGTCGGCGCCTGCGCCAGCAGAGCCTGATAACGGTCTGGCGTATCCACATCGAACAGGATGGCGGGGCTGTCGACCGGCACCAGACGATGATGGTGCAGCTGCAGCCAGCGCCGCACCGAACCTTGCGCCGGGGCCGCCGCCAGCGCCCTGGCAAGGGATTTTGGCAACAATACCGGGTGACCCGCCTCCCCCTGCCAGGTCGGAAAAAGCGCATATTCTCCCCGCGCCTGCCAGAGCGTCTGGAACACGGAGGGAGGAATGCAGGGGAGATCTCCGTGGCTGATAAAGAGGTAGTCCGCCTCACTCGCCGCCAGGGCGCAGCGGATGGAACTGCCCAGCCCCTGTTCATAGTCGGGATTATTCACGATCTGAATATCGCGCCGCCCGCCATAACGGGCCACCAGCTCGTCGCCGCGATATCCCACCACCAGAATGACCCGCTCACAACAAGCCAGGGCATTTTTGAGACTTGCATCAAGTATTGTCCCCGAACCGTAAGGTAGCATCATTTTCCAGCTACCCATTCGGGAGGACAATCCCGCCGCAGTCATTACGCAGTCGCACGATTCTTTTCTATTGGCAGACTGTTTCTCGCTTCCTTCTTTATTTAATTCGGACATCACCATGTCATTACCTGCTCCTGTATCAATCCCCTTTCCGGATATTTCTTCATTATTAGGCCAGCTCATAAAAAATAGTGATAGCCATACCACATTAATTAGTCTGTGCGGGGCAGGCGGTAAAACCAGCACCCTGTTCTGGCTGGCCGACTATTTCCATCAACAGGGCAAGAAGGTGCTGATCACCACCACCACCCGGATGTTTCTGCCCTCTCCGTCCCACTATCGGGAATTGATCATCGAAGCGGATCCGGTCCGCCAGCTGACCCGTTGCCAGCAACTGCCCGATGGCCCGGCCCTGGTCGCCCTGTTCAGCCATATCGAGCAGGCCAGCGGCAAGGTAGCAGGCCCCACGCCCCAGCAGCTGGATCTCATCAAGGGGCAGCAGCGCTTCGACATCATCCTGGTCGAGGCGGACGGTGCCCATCACAAGTTATTGAAAGTGCCGGCTTTGCACGAACCTTGCATTCCAGGAAGCAGTGATTGGGTGATAGCCCTAGTGGGCGGCGCCATGGTGGGGGCAAAGGCCGACCCGGCGCAGATCCACCGTTGGGCCGAGCTTCAGGCTTTATGCGGGATTGCGCCAGGTGAACCGCTGGATTGGCCGCTGTTCGATAGGCTGCTCTCCCACCCCGACGGGGTGTTCAAGGGCACCCCTGCAAGGGCGCGACGGATCTGGTTTATCAACGGTGATTATCAAAATGAGGCGTCATGGCAGCCGCCATTGATAAACCTGTTGGCCCGTCACCCCGAACTTCACGCCATCTGGCAGGGGGCGGTGCGCGAACCGCAAGCCATCCGCCACACCATCGCGCTCATACCCGGGGAGCCGGTTTAGCCACCAGGTCCCGATTTGGTTAAGGATAACAAGAGGTACCTTATGAATCTGTTTGCACACGCCGCCCGGCTGGAACAAGCCAACACCCCGTTCGCCATGGCCAGGATCATCGAGAGCCGCGGCTCCACCCCGCGCCATCAGGCCCAGATGCTGATTGAGGGAGATGGCCGGATCCACGGCACCATCGGCGGTGGCATGATAGAGCGACGGGTGATCGAGGAGGCGATCGCCGCCATTGCCGAGCGCAAGCCGCGCATCTTCCACGGTCGGATGGCCCGCAACGGCGAACATGCGGTGGGCTCGGATTGCGGCGGCGCCATGTCGGTCTATATCGATGTCTACGGCCTGCGTCCCCGGCTGGTACTCATCGGCGCCGGTCACGTCAACCGGGCGCTGGCCCATGCCGCAGCCCCCTTGGGCTTTGATATCCATGTCGGCGACTGTTTTGAAGGGAGCCTCAATCCCGAACTCTTCCCCGCCGGCACTCATCTTCAGCAGGCCGACACCATCAGCGCCGTCATCGAGGCGCTGGCCATCGAGCCCGCCAACTTCGTCATTATCGCCACCAACCATCAGGACAAGGAGGCGCTGGATCGGCTCATCACCCGTCCCCTCGCCTACCTGGGGCTGCTCGCCAGCAAGCGCAAGGTGCAGACCTTTACCCAGGCCCTGCGCCAGCAAGGGGTGAGTCAGGAGCAGCTGCAGCAGCTGCACGCTCCCATCGGCTACAACATAGGGGCCGAGACCCCGGAGGAGATCGCCATCAGCATCCTCGCCGAGCTGTTGCAGGTGAAAAACGGCAAGGCGGGTGGCCTGATGCAGGACGATGTGCGCCTCAAACAGGATCGGCTGGTAGTGATGCGCGGCTCAGGCGATATCGCCACCGGGGTGGCGCTGCGCCTGCACAATGCAGGCTTCAAGATGGTGATGCTGGATCTCGACAAACCCACGGTGATCCGCCGCACCGTCGCCTTCGCCCAGGCGATGTTTGACGGCGAGACCTGCGTCGAGGGAGTGCGCGCCAAGCGGGCCGAGAGTGTCGAGCAGGCCTTTGCGCTGCTGGAGCAGGAGATCATCCCCCTGCTGGTGGACCCAGACTGCGCGACTCTCGCCGAACTCAAGCCCCGCTATCTGGTAGATGCCATCCTCGCCAAGCAAAATCTCGGCACCCACAGGGAGATGGCCCCCATCACGGTGGCCCTCGGCCCGGGCTTTGAGGCGGGGCGCGACTGCGATGCGGTGATCGAGACCAACCGCGGCCACCATCTGGGCCGGGTCATCTATCAGGGCCCCGCCCAGCCCAATACCGGCATTCCCGGGGTCATCGAGGGGCACTCCGCCCGCCGGGTGGTGCGTGCCCCCGCCCCCGGGGTAATGAAGAGCCTGATCAAGCTCGGCGATCTGGTGCAGGAGGGGGACGTGATCGCCCACGTAGGGGACGCCCCCATAATCGCGCCGCTGTCAGGCATGGTGCGGGGGCTGCTGAGTGACGGCATCGAGGTACCGGCAGGCTTCAAGATCGGGGATATCGACCCCAGGGGCGAGCGGGCCGATGCCACTACGGTGTCGGACAAGGCCCGCGCTATTGGCGGCGCCGTGCTGGAAGCCATGATGCACCTGGCCCAGCGCTGATAACCCTCGGTTACCTGATACCGATAGTTAGCACAAGGCCCCTGACGGGGCCTTGTTATTGATGCAGTCTATCGAACGGCGATGAATCATCATGCTCCGGCGCGACCCGTCCGCCAGGCGCGAGCGGCCAGCACTGCCAGGGTCACGGCGGTCAGGGGCAGCACAAAACCGATCATGGCCTCCATAAAGGAGCCCTGCATCGGGCTGGCTGTGGCGTGCAGCACCAGCCAGACGGTGTAGGCGATGTAGTAGGCCAGAAACAGGGCTCCCTCCCAGCGGGCGATGGTGTAACCGGTAAAGAAGATGGGCAGGCAGGCGAGCGCCACGGCGATCATCACGGGGATGTCAAACGTCAGCGCTGCGTCAGAAACCTCAAGCCCGCCGGGGGTCACGATGGAGGTGAGCCCCAGTACGCAGAGAATATTGAAGATGTTGCTGCCCACCACGTTGCCCACCGCGATATCCCGCTCCCCACGCAGGGCGGCGACGATGGAGGTGACCACCTCGGGCAAGGAGGTGCCGGCAGCCACTATGGTCAGGCCGATGATGAGATCGCTGACGCCGAAGTAGTGGGCAATTTCGACCGCACTGCCAACCAGCAAGCGGGATCCGAGAATGAGCAGGCCCAACCCCGCCGCGATAAAGAGCAGGTTGCGCAACCAGCTGCCCGCCGTGCCGGGCTCGCGGGTGCCAAACTCCTGTTCGTATTCCGCCTGCACCGCCTTGCTTTCGCGTCGGCTCTGGATAAAGAGAAACAGGGTGTAGGCGATGATACCGGCAAACAGCAGACCCCCTTCCAGCGCAGAGATGCGGCCATCCCAACCCAGGATCAGCACCAGCACGGAAATGGCGATCATCAGGGGCACATCGAGGCGCACCAGCTGCTGGGAGACCACCAGCGGCACGATCAGCGCAGAGATACCGAGGATAAACAGGACGTTGAAGATATTGCTGCCGACCACATTGCCCACCGCAATACCTGCCTGCCCCTCCAGCCCGGACTGGATGCTCACCGCCAGCTCGGGGGCACTGGTGCCGAAGGCCACTATGGTGAGCCCGACCACCAGAGGAGAGATCCCCATCATGGTGGCAAGGCGTGAGGCTCCCCGCACCAGGGACTCCGCCCCCACCACCAGACACACCAGGCCCACGGCCAGCCATATCAACGTCATCATAGCGATCCATCCTTGTCGGCAAAAAAGCGAGATAATCATTATCTATCAGATACCTGCATTACCATGCAGGTGTAGCAGGCCCCATATTGCCACACTTTTCTCCGCCTTTGCTCCTTGTTTTACAGCCCCCTTTGAGCACAGCTTGAAACCGGTAACGGGGCACGCCCAAGGGCCATATTCCCATACAAGTGAGTGCCCGTCTCAGGAGTGCTTGACCCGGGTCTCCCCCGCCACCGACACCACGGAGCGCTTGCCCTTGCGGCTGATGACGACAAGCGCCAGCACGATAAGGGCGATGCCGCTCCCCTCCACCGGCCCCGGGTTTTCACCGAGCAGCCACCAGGAGAGCAGCACGCCGCTCACCGGCACCGCCAGGGTGCTGAGCCCGGCAATCCCCGCCGGCAGTTTTTTCAGCACAAACAGCCAGAGACTCCAGGCCAGCGCCGTGGCAAAGATAGCACTGTAGGCGAGCGCGCCAAACACATAGGGCTGCCAGTCGATGGGTCGCTCCGGCACCAAGGCTGCCACCAGCGCCATCACCAGGGTGGCGTAGATCATCTGCCAGGTGGTGAGGGACATGAGATCCACTGTGGGATGACGGGCATACATCCGTTTGGCGATAATGGCGCTGATCCCCCAGCAGATGCCGGAAGCGATCCCGAGCAGCGCGCTCTTCATGGAATCCAGGTGCAGTTGCCAGGGCTCGATCACCAGCAGCAGACCGCAGGCGGCCACCCCGACCGCCACGTAGTGGAGTCGGCGCATCCGCTCCCCCAAAAAGAGCGCCGCGAAGATCACCACCCAGAACGGCATGGTGTAGCTCAGGATCGCCACCTTGCCCGCCCCGCCGCTGATCAGGGCCCACTGGGCCAGCCCCACCATGCCGCAGGTCTGGAACAACCCGATGGCCAGGGTGTAGCGAAACGGAGTGGGTTTAAGGTATTTGCGGCCACGCAGGCATTGCACCAGCAGCAACACCAAAGAGCCGCACAGGCAGCGCAGGGCGGTGAACTCGAAGGCCCCCGCGTAGAGCATCACCTGCTTCATCACGATCCAGCTGTAACTCCAGATGGCAGTGAGCAGAACCAACCCCCCCAGCGCCGCCATGTTGATCTTGCTACTCATTGCTTGTCTTGCTGCCTCTTCTATCGCCAATCAGACCTATTTTGGGGGAGCCATCTTACGCCTCTCCCATCACCCTGCCCATCGCGGATCACAACTTGTCGGCTTATTCTTCCCGTCTGCCAATCCCTTGCGCCAGCCAACAGAAAGGGGGCCGATGGCCCCCTGTTTGTGCTGACAAGATCGAGCCTACTGACTTATCAGAGTGCCGGTCTTGCCGGCGATCCCCTCGGCCGCCTTCTCCAGCAGGGTGATGAGGGATTTGCGCCCCGGCATGGAACTCGCAAACGAAAGCGCCGCCTCCACCTTGGGCAGCATGGAGCCCTTCGCAAACTGCCCCTGCTCGATAAAGCCCCGGGCATCCGCCACGCTCAGGGTGTCGAGCCACTGCACGTCGGGCTTGCCGAAGTTGATGGCGACTTTTTCCACCGCAGTGAGGATGATCAGCATGTCGGCATCAATCAGCTCCGCCAGCCTGGCACTGGCCCAATCCTTGTCGATCACCGCGCTGGCACCGCGCAAATGATTCCCCTCGCGCAGTACCGGGATGCCACCACCACCGACCGTGATCACCACCTGCCCCGCTGCCAGCATGGCCGAGACCGTCTCCTTCTCGATGATGTCGACGGGTTTGGGGGACGCCACCACCCGGCGATAGCCGCGACCGGCATCCTCTTTAAGACGTTCCCCCCTGGCCATCAGCGCCTCGGCCTCCTCCTTGCTGAAAAAACCGCCAATGGGTTTGCTGGGGTCGAGGAAGGCGGGGTCGTTTTTATCCACCTCAACTTGCGTCACCAGGGTAGCAACCGGTTTGTGGATACCGCGCTCGAGCAGCGCCTCGCGCAAGGCGTTTTGCAGGTCATAGCCGATGTACCCCTGGCTCAGGGCCACGCAGACTGACATGGGTAGATGGGGCGCCTTTTCGTCGTGGCGGGCCGCCACCTCGAACGCCTGCTGGATCATCCCCACCTGCGGGCCGTTGCCGTGGGTCACCACTACTTCATGCCCCTTCGCAATCAGGTCGGCGATGGTGCGCGCCGTGCCCTGCACCGCCTGCATCTGTTCGGGCAGGTTGTTGCCAAGCGCGTTGCCGCCAAGGGCCAATACGATTCGCTGTTTCATCTTGTGCTCTCCAGTGATGGGAGAAGCCGGCGCGCGGTCGGCTCCCTTTGTGTTCATCTATCTCTCTATAAAAAACTGTTCTGCCAACATGTGGGGCTCTCGCCCCACGGGCAGGCGCCCCTAGGCGGTGTTCTCAAAATGCTAGTGTGGCGCCGGATACAGGAGCGAATTGAGCTCGGGGGCAAAGGGGGCGCGGGCCAGAAAACGGCCATGGCCGCGCCGCCCCAGAAACTCGCCGTCGCGGGCCACTATCTCGCCGCGGCTCAGGGTCAGCCTGATCCGGCCCTGGCAGCGCATCCCCTCGTAGGGGCTGTAGTCACCGTTGTCATGTAGCTGTTGATGGGAAATCAGGGTTTCACCGCAGGGATCCATCACTACCAGATCGGCGTCGGCCCCCGGTTGCAGATTGCCCTTGCGTGGCCAGAGGCCAAACAGGCGCGCCGGGTTGGCGCTGGTTAAGGCCACAAAGCGCGACGGCGTGATGCGCCCGCCCAGTACCCCGTGGGCAAACAGCAGCAGCATGCGGTTCTCTGCCCCGGGCAGGCCGTTGGGGCAGAGGCTGAAATCCCCTCCCGAGAGGGTCATGCGCTGGGCGTGGGAGAAGTTGCAGTGATCGGTGGCCACCGTATCGATATCCCCGGCCGCCAACCCGACCCACAGCTTGTCCTGCTCGCAACGCCCACGCAGCGGCGGGCTTAGCAGGTAGTCGACCCCGTTCTCCTTGTAGTAGCAGGAATCATCGAGCAGCAGATATTGCGGGCAAGTCTCCACCCAGACCGGCTGGCCCTGACGGCGCGCCAGCTTGAGATATTCAAGCCCCAGGCCATTGGAGAGGTGAACGATATAAAGGGGCGCATTGCCAGCAAGCCCCGCCAGATTGATCATCCGGGCCACCGCCTCGGCTTCACACTCCAGCGGGCGGCTTTGCGGGTGATACCAGGGCTCACAGTGGCCGGCAGCCAGCAAGACAGCCCGGCGCGCCGCAATGGCGGCATCGTTCTCGGGGTGAACGGTGGCAAGCGCCCCCACCTCCTTGAGGCGGGCCAGGGCGCGCAGCACATCGCTGTCTCCCAGCTTGTAGCGGTAGGTGAGATAGAGCTTGAAGCTGCTGATCCCCTCCTCCTGCACCATGGCGGCCATCTCGTGGAGAATGTCGTCATCCACATGCTGGATGACGCCGTGAAAACCGTAGTCGATCACCGCCTGATCGGCGGCATAATCGTGATAGCGGGCCAGCTGGTGATGCAGGTTGCACCCCGCCGGGCCAAATCCCATGTGATCGATGATGGTGGTGGTGCCACCACAGGCGGCGGCACGGGTACCGCTGAAGAAGTCATCGCAACTGCGAGCCATGCCCACATCGATGTTGAAGTGGGTGTGGACGTCGATCCCTCCCGGCATCACGTAGCAGCCGTCGGCCTCGATCAGCTCGGTCTCGTCATCGGGCTGGATATGGGCGGCGCGGGCCCGGATCACCCCGTTATCGATCAGCAGATCCTGGCGATATTCCCCCTGCGCATCCACCAGGGTGCCGTTCTTGATGAGCCGTTTCATCCGTTCCTCCTCAACTCCTGTTGCCCTTCACGCAGCAAGCCCCGCCTGGGCGGGGCATATCGTTGGTAGCAGGGATGCCGGCATCCCTGCACCCTTGCTTACTTGTCCAGCTCCGCCAGATAGAGCATGGGGATCACCGCATACATGGCGGCGCACTTGACCAGATGCTCCTTCCAGGTCTTCTCGTTCGGTGCGTGGGCCTCCGGCTCTTTACCCGGGCCAAAACCAATGACCGGAATACCGTGACGTCCCATGATGGAGACCCCGTTGGTCGAGAAGGTCCACTTGTCCACCACCGGCGCCTTGTTGAACAGCTGGGTGTACGCCTTGGAGAGGGTCTTGACCGTGATGTGATCCTCTTCCACCTTCCAGGTCGGGAAGTAGCACTCGGTCGGGTAGACCAGGCCGGTGTAGGCCGGACGGTCGTACTGGTACATGGAGACCTCGGCACCGGCGGCTTTGACGGCAGGCAGGGCGCGGATCTCGTCGAGCGCCCCTTGCCAGGTCTCGCCCCAGGTGAGACGACGGTCGATGGAGACGGCGCAGCTGTCCGCCACGGCGCAGCGGCTTGGCGAAGTGAAGAAGATCTCGGAGACGGTCAGGGTGCCCTTGCCGAGGAAGTCGTCGTTGCCGAGGTTGTGGCTGAGTTCCTGCAATTCGCCCAGGATGGGGCCCATCTTGAAGATGGCGTTGTCACCGCGCTCCGGCGCGGAGCCGTGGCAGCTCACCCCCTGCACCTCCACGCGGATCTCCATGCGACCACGCTGGCCACGGTAGATCTGGCAGTCGGTCGGTTCGGTACTGACCACGAACTCGGGGCGGATCTTGCTCTGCTCTATGATGTACTGCCAGCAGAGGCCGTCGCAATCCTCCTCCTGTACGGTACCGGTCACCAGCAGGGTGTACTCGTCTTCCAGACCCAGATCCTTGATGATCTTGCCGGCGTAGACCATGGAGGCCATGCCCCCTTCCTGGTCAGAGGCACCGCGACCACCGATGATCTCGTGATCTTCCATCCCCTCATAGGGATCGAAGGTCCAGTTGGCCATGTTGCCGACCCCCACGGTATCGATGTGGGCATCCATGGCGATCAGGTGCGGGCCGTGGCCGATATAGCCCAGCACGTTGCCCATGGGGTCGATCTCCACCTTGTCGAAGCCGACTTTTTCCATCTCCTGCTTGATGCGCAGCACCACCCGCTCTTCATCGCAGCTCTCACTCGGGATGGCGATCATGTCGCGCAGGAACTGAGTCATCTCGGCCTTGTACTGGTAGGCCTTCTCCAACACCATTTCAAACGGAATTTGCTTGCTCATTGTGTCTCTCCATAACCAACCTGGGGTGCGGGAGTACGCCTCCCGCACGCTACTCGTCATGGCACCCGCCGGGCACCATCATTTTCAATTCGTGCCTCTTTCATTTGCAGGCGGGATTACCCGCAGGCAGGGTGCTTGCCTTCCCACACTACTTCCCGGTAATGGGCCACGTCGGTGTCCCCTTCGGTGTTGATCACCAGCACCACCGACTGCTCATCGAGCCCTAGCCGGGCCATCAGCGCCGCGCGATCCGGGTGGTGGCGCACCGCCGCCAGCACGCCGGTGCCGACCGAGCCGGATTCGCCGGAGATGATGCGGGGATCATCGCCAAGGGGGTTGCCGAGCACTCGCATACCGAGCGCCGAGACCTTGTCGTGACAGGAGATGAACTGGGTGGTGCAGCCACGCAGCACCGGCCAGCCGAGGGGATTGGGTTCGCCGCAGGCGAGACCGGCCATGATGGTGCGCATGTCGCCCCCCACGTTGACCATCTCCCCCGCCACGCCGGAGCGGTAGATGCAGTCGGCCTGATCCGGCTCGACCACGATACTGTGCAGGTTCTTCGCCCCGAAGCAGTCCACCAGATAACCGAGCACGCCGCCCGCCAGCGCTCCGACCCCGGCCTGCAGCAGCACGTGGGTGGGCTGTTTGATGCCCATGGCCTGCATCTGCTCGACCGCTTCGTCGGCCAGGGTGGCGTAGCCCTGCATGATCCAGGTCGGGATCTTGGTGTAACCCTCCCAGGCGGTGTCCTGCACTATGTACCAGCCGCGCTCCTCCGCCATCTTCATGGTCAGGCGCACGGTGTCGTCGTAGTTCATGTCGGTGACGATGCACTCGGCCCCCAGCGCCAGGATGTGGTCCACCCGCTCCTGGGCCGAGCCCTTGGGCATGTAGACCACCGCATGCTGGCCCACCTGCTTGGCGGCCCAGGCAACGCCACGACCGTGGTTGCCATCTGTGGTGGTGGCGAAGGTCATCGGCTCCTTGATGGTGCGCTTGATGAGATCGAAGGTGAAATCCTCGATGGCCACCCCGTATTTTTCACAGAGCAGGTTGGCAATGGCGTAGACGCCCCCCAGCATCTTGAAGGCGTTGAGACCAAAGCGTTTGGATTCATCCTTGACCAATATATTTTTCACCCCGACATAATCCGCCAGTGCTTTCAAATCACAGAGCGGTGTCGGTTCATATCCGGCCAGTTTTTTATGAAATGCTCGGGCCTTTTGTGCTTCGACACGGGAAAATAACGGGGATGTTTCTCCGGTAAAAAAGCGGTTATCCGCAATATCCATCTTCAGATAAAATTGGGACATAGTGACCTCACGAAGAGCCATCTCGCCGGAGAGACCTTATTCAAGGGGCTATCCGGGGAGAAGACTCGCGATAATAAATACGCTGTTGCAGTGGGCAGGGTGAAATAACCACCCTGCCCGACTTGCCATTATTTGACGCGCTTTTGCGCTTCCTTGATCAGATTTTCCAGGGTTTCGGCAGGCGCCGAGAATTTGCGGGCCATGATCATGGCGGCGATGATATAGGGCTTCCAGCTCGCCTCTTTATAAGTGGCGATACGGTATTTCTCGAATACCCCTTCGGTCACCTCCCCCTCCTTGCAGGAGACGCCGGAAATATCCGCCGGCAGGCAGTGCATATAGAGTGCCTCGCCCCCCTTGGTGAGGGCCATCATCTCTTCGGTGCAATGCCAATCCTTGTGCTTGGCGTTTTGCGCCAGGCAATGCTGCTCCAGCTCCTTGAGGCCGGCGTGATCGTTGGCCCGCAGCAGCTCGGTGCGCTGCTCCATCACCTGATAGGGCGCCCAGGACTTGGGATAGACGATGTCGGCATCCTTGAACGCCTCTTCCATGGAGGTGACCTGGCGGAAACTGCCACCGGAGGCCTTGGCATTCTCCTTGGCCACTTCGATCACGTCCGGGATCAGGTCATACCCTTCTGGGTGGGCCAGGGTCACGTCCATGCCGAAGCGGGTCATCAGGCCGATGATGCCCTGCGGCACGGAGAGCGGCTTGCCGTAGCTCGGGGAGTAGGCCCAGGTCATGGCAATCTTCTTGCCCTTGAGGTTCTCGAGGCTGCCGAAGTGCTCCTGCAACCAGGCCAGATCAGCCATGGACTGGGTCGGGTGATCAATGTCGCACTGCAGGTTGACCAGCGCCGGGCGCTGGGGCAGCACCCCCTTCTCGAACCCTTCGTCGAGCGCGGCGCCCACTTCACGCATGTAGGCGTTGCCGGCCCCCAGGTACATGTCGTCGCGAATACCGATGGCATCGGCGCAGAAGGAGATCATGTTGGCTGTCTCGCGCACCGTCTCACCGTGAGCTATCTGGGATTTGCCCTCATCCAGATCCTGCTGGGCCAGGCCAAGGAGATTCAGGGCGGACGCGTAAGAGAAGCGGGTCCGGGTGGAGTTATCACGGAAAACCGAGATACCGAGCCCGCTGTTAAACAGCTTGGTGGAAATATTTTCGGCGCGCAGGGTCTTGAGGGATTCGGCCAGTTTCAATACCAATTCCAATTCCTGCGGGGTTTGCTCCCAGGTCAGCAGAAAATCTTTTTCGTGCAGGTTGGAGTTGAGTGCCTTTATCTCTTTGATTAAATCGTTAACTGCTTTCATCGTTCGCCCCAATCATTGGATGATATATGGATAGCTCCCCTTTCACTCACGATGTCACCAGCGTCACGGTTGTGGGTGAGCTCATCGGTTAGCGTCGACAAGAGATAATCAATAAGCGTGCCAGATTAAAAAAAGGCGGGGGAATAATAAGAAAAGGAAAAAGTATGTGATGAACAGCACAAAAATAACGATTATTTCAGAGAGTTATCCAATCACGTCAGCGGCTTCTGTCATTTGCCGTGAATAGTGCATGAATCAAGATTGATAAAAACGCCTCCTGCCAGCCAGGAATTATCATCAGGGCCCCGCGATGTGGAACATAAATGATATGGGCGGGGCTGCCATTATCATTATGAGAATACGAGCCTCATCACTCCCCTCTCACAAGGAGCCAGGCTCGCCAGTGTGACGCCACGATCAATACCTCTTGCTCCAACCACTTATCTTGTTGCCGCAACTCGTTTAACCAACCTGTGCCAACCTTGTCCGCTTCGCTCGCAGCCACGGCGAAATCCGACGAACGCCAGGGAACCTTGTCATCCCCGGTTAACAGACCACATACCGGACGAGCATAATGTTGCAGGAAAAGTGTTAACTGACAGGGCAACCACAGCATTACCGGGCGATTGAGATCCCGGGCCAACTCCACCGCAATATCAATGCCACGCTGATCCAGATCGCCAAAATGAGCCCACTGAACAGAGTCAGGTAATAAAGGGATACATCGTTTGGCCAGACTCGTATTACGGCCCGGCGCAAACAACAACAGTTGACCCCTTTGTAACGGGTAATCGACAAAAGCCCCCTTGTTCTCCACCGTGATAACTTGCGTCCCCAGCCAATCAACGGCAGTCAGGGTTGCCAGCGCTCGCTCAGGCAAGGCCAGCTCACCCAATAGCCTCATGGATTCTGTCATGTCGTGGCGCAGGCCAACGAGATCCACAAAGACTATCGGGTCCAACGTACGCAGACGGAGTACCTCATCCTGTGTCAGTACCATGTTGATGGGCAGTTGGCTGGCCGAGTTATCACTGCGGGGATATTTGCTATCGCCATGCCAAAGGGCATGGAAACTGGCCTGATTAAGATACGAAGGCAGTGTCACTCCAAGGGTCTGCAAATGCTCACGTTTATCAGATGCCACAGAGACCACTAGGGCCAGTTGTCTAACGAGATAATCACGTCCTGCCTCTGTCAACACATGACGGGCACTGCGTCCAACCGGCCTGATCCCGTCAACCGCCTGCAGTCGGATCAGCAGTTCACGACCATGCTTGCTATCAAATGAACATCCCTTCTCGTTATGGCTATCGAGCAACCTGGCACAGAGACCTTGTATACGCTTTTCCGCAAATAACGACATGGTGCAGCCCCCTCACATCAGCTTCATATGAAGAAGTAGATGTGATTTTCCAGGCCGTTACCGTGACTTGCCTCGCAGTGGTAGACCTGTTCCTTCGATGTCCTGAACTGGTCACTGCCGTAACGCCCCCTGACAACCGGAAAAAGCACAGGCACGCGACAATCAACATCCCTGACCCAATCCTCCCACAGCTGCGAAATAGACTACTTTTTCAACAAAAAGAAACGGCTATGGGTGGCCCGGGCAACCCGCTTGTGGCACTCTGGCCAATCTCAGGGAAAGATCCACCACGACACCGAGGTGTCATCACAGCAAAGGAGCGCCACCGATGGCCAAAGTCAGCAAGAAAGAGATCAAGAAGAAGATCGCCGCCCGCCTCGACAAGATTGCCAAGCACGAGAGCAAGATCAAGAAGCTGAAGAAGGCCCTGAAGTAAGGGCTACGCGATAAGAAAAACCGCCAGCTGGCGGTTTTTTATTGCCGCATATCCTCAAATAACACCAGCCGCCGCGGGTTGCCCATAAATAAAGGGCAAGAGCGCCGAACGGGCGCCGCGCACGGCGTTATCACGAACTAGCCTTGATGATGTGTTTGATATGAGCCTGTTGTGGAGCGCCATATGTACTCTTACACCCTCACCTTCAAGGATGAAGCCGATCGCCTGACCGCCCCGGAGCAAGAGATCAGCCTGCAAAGCCCCGCCCTCGCCGGGGACTTTATCATTCTCTCCGACGGCAGCCGCCATCAGATCATGTTTATCACCCACCGCGCCCACTACAGCAGTCTCTATCTCGATAAAGGAGTCAGGGTGCCACAGGGCTGACGGACATGTGGGTCATATCAAACAACTTGTCGAGCAGACGCGCACGCAAACCACGCAAATAGAAAAGCGGCCTGTTGGCCGCTTCAGGGATATGGCGAGAAACGCCGTCATGGCATTGAGATGGCTATTCGCTCTTTAACATCGGCTGGCGCACTATCTCGACGTCGTCTTTATAGACCACCAGCATCCCGAGCGAGCTATCAGGCTCTCCTATCACGGTCACGTCACAATCATAGCGATAAGGGCCGCTGGTGAATTGATATCCCCGGCCATCGTCTCATCTCTGATCCCCTGCTCTGTTTTCCTCCCCATTCACCTTGAGGAGAGGCGGCCCCGTATTCTGTTCTACTCGACTGCGAACGGCTATTTATCGAGCGCCAGGAAATAGTGATACCCATCTTCCTTCCTATACCCCAGGGACTCATACAATCTTTGCGCGATCGTATTGTCTCTCGCGGTTTCCAGGGCCAGCCCCCTGGCGCTTGTCGCCATGGCAAACTCCTTTGCCGTATCCATCAATTTTTTGGCAACTCCCAAGCGCCTGGCCTGCGCCGCGACATACAGGTCGTTCAGAACCCATATCCGTTTGGCGGCGACGGATGAAAATGAGGGGTAGAGCTGGGTAAAACCGATGCCGGCCCCCTGCTTATCTCTGGCAAAAAAGATCACTGACTCCTGTTGTGACAGGCGCTCGGCCAGAAAATGACGAGCCAGGGTCATATCCTCTTGTTGGCCGTAAAAGATCCGGTATGCGTTAAATAAGGGGCTGATGATATCCAGATCATCCATGCCGGCCCTGATAATTTCCATCAACTCTGCTCCATCCCAGAAACATCATCAAAATCGGTATCGGGTACTCCGTCCTCTTTATCAGTCAGAGAACGAGCCCATCAGGACGATACCCGAGAGCCATCGAAACTGACATAACCGGCGCCAGTAAACTCCACGGGAAATGGAGAAAGTTGGTCAAAGGCAGGGGGCGGAGCCATTTTTGGGCTCACGCCACTCGCTACATCACCTCGATCTTTACCTTGATAAGGCCAGCGCGCGTATTGCCGATGGCGCTGAACGCGGAGCGGGAGAGATCGATGATGCGCCCGCGCTTAAAGGCGCCTCTGTCATTGACTTTGACCACCACGCTCCTGCCGTTGGCGAGATTGGTGACCCGCACCATGGAACCAAAAGGCAGCGTCATATGGGCGGCGGTGTTGAGATTGGTTTGATAGCGCTCGCCGCTGGCGGTGCGCTTGTTGTGGTAGCGGTCGGCGTAGTAGGAGGCGAGCCCCGTCTCGGTATAACCTTGCCAGTCGCCGCTACGACCGGCATCAGGCTGGCTGCTGCAGGCTGCCAGCAGCAGACTAAGCGATAACAGCAGCCCTTTTTGCACTCCCCTCTTCATCCTGTTTCCCCGATATTGATGGCGCCACCCGACTCGCAGGCTGGCGCTTCGTTGCCAAAATGCGGCTTTCGCGCACGAGTCGCCCACTTTCGCATATTTTCCATAAAAAACGGGAGGCCAAGCCTCCCGTTTTGTTTATTCACCCGTCAGGCTTTGTCAGGCGATAAGCTTGTCATCGCTAAAGCCGAAGCCGCGCAGTCCCACCACATGCACGTGTTCGTGCTTGCCTTGCACTTTACGGATGAGCTTGTAGGTGGTGCCCTTCTCGGGGCTGATGTTCTCCGGCGCCGCGATAAGCAGCTGCATATCCTGCCGCTCGCACAGCTCGAACAGGGTGGCGATGGATTTGCCATCAAGCCGCGCCGCTTCGTCGAGGAACAACAGGCGGCAGGGGGCGATGTCCTTGCCGCGCAGACGGCGGGACTCCTCCTCCCAGCTGATCAGCACCATCAAGAGGATGGCCTGACCGGTACCGATCGCCTCGCCGGTGGAGAGCGCACCGCTCTCGGCCCGCAGCCATCCATCGGCACCGCGCTGCACCTCGATCTCCAGCTCTAGGTAGTTGCGATAGTCGAGCAGCACGTCGCCCATCACCTGATAGCTGCGATCCCCCTGCTCCACTTGCGGGTTGAGGCGCTGGAACAGCTTGGCCATCGCCTCGGAGAAGCTGAGCTCCTTGTCGGCAAACAGATCGTTGTGCATGGCGGTTTGGTCTGCCAGCGCCGTCAGCAGACGGGTGTGGGCCTCGCGGATATTGACGTTGAGGCGCACCCCGCGCACCAGACCGAAGGCGATGTTCTGCAAGCCCTGGTTGAGTACCCGGATGCGGTTCTGCTCGCGACGGATGATGTTGGTGATCTTGGCCGCCACCTCGTGGGAGGAGAGCGACAGATGGGTTTCCCGCTGCTTGAGCTCGTCGGCAAGACGGGCCAGCTCGATCTCCATCTCCTCGATCGCCTCGACCGGATCATCGGAGCGGATGATGTCGTTGCGAATGCGATCTTTGAGGTAACGGTAGACCTGCACGTAGAAGGCCACCTTCTGCTCGGTGCTGCGGTTGCCCTCCGACAGTCGCAGCGCATCGCGCAGGGCCTCGTCGTGGGCCACCGCCACCCGCAGGGCGCCGAGGGCCTTGTCCGACATGGAGCGCAGCTCGTCGCTGTCCAAATAAGCCAGCTCGCGCTTGTTGAGGCGCTTCTCGACGTCGGTCTCCCGCGCCAGCCGCACCACCCGCGACCAGCTCGCCTTGTGACCCACCAGGGATTTACGGGCACCGTAGTAATCCTTACCTTCGAGCTTGAGACGACCGCCGAGAGATTCGATCTCGCGCTTGGTCACCTGCAGCTGGGCCTCGGCGCTGGTGCGACGGGAACGGGTGCGGATCAGCAGCTCTTCGATCTCTTTCTTGTGGGCGCGCGCCTTCTCTTCCATGTCGTCAGAGAGGGTCAGCCCCATGGCCGCCAGCTCCTGCTCGAACTCGGTCAGGGTCTGGCGCTTGGCCTCGACGCTGGAGTTGAGCGCGGTGCGCAGCTGCAACGCCTCGGTGTGGCGCTGGGCAATCTGCTTGTGCTGCTCGCCAGCGGTGCGGGCCGCAAGCTCAGCCGCCTTGAGCTTCTCTTTGAGTCGCTCGCTCATCTCGGAGGCTTTGCCCAGCAGGTCCTGCGCATCCTGATAGGCAAAGTGCGGCAGGCGGGCCACCAGCTGATCGAGGGCGTAGCAACGGCGCTTCTGCTCGGCCAGCAGGTCGCTCACCTCATCGTAGGCCGCCTGCAACGCGGCCAGATCCTGCGGATCCTGACGCAGCACCTGCACCATGGTTTCCAGCTTCTCGAGCGACTTGCCGTGCTTGGCGATAAAGGCTTCGGCCTGTTTCAACGCTTCCACGTCGGCGTGAGCCGCCTCGAGGCGGGCAGCCAGCTCTGTCTCGGCAAACAGGTGGGCAAAGGGCAGCATCCCCTGCACCAGCTGGATATGGCGGGTCAGCTGGGCGGCGGCCGCTTTGGCCTCTGTCAGCTGCTTGTTGCACTCGGCGATGGTCTCTTGCAGCTTGCGCTGCTCGGCCTGTTTGGCCTGCACTTCCGCTTCCGGGTCGGGGCGGAAGGCGATATCCAGATGCTGGCCGATAAAGTCGCGGAAGTGACCGTAGAGGCGGTGGTACTTCTGCTGCTCGAAGGCGGCCTTGGCGTAACCCTCGATAAGCTCTTCGCGCTCAAGGTCGAGCTGTTCGATCCGTTTTTCCCGGGCGGCGCGGCCAAACAGCGGCAGCTCGGGGTAGCGGGAGAAGCGCACCTGACGCTTGCTGGTGCGCACCAACACGGCGTCACCCAGCTCGTCCGCTTCCACCAGATCCTCGTCAAAGGAGTCGGGGTTGCCCTGAATGAGGTAGATATCCTCCGGGCAATCTTCCAGCTTTTTCAGCCGCTCGATGGCGCCTTCCAGGTCGAGCACCACCAGGGCGTTGCGAGCCGGGCCGTAGAGGGCGGAGTAGTAAGGGGCATCGTCGATGGAGATGTCGTCATAGACATCGGAGAGCAGCACGCCCCCCACCTGTTCGGCGATGCGGGCAAGACGGGGATCCGCCTCACCGGCCCCCAGCTGCAGGTTGCGAATTTGCAGCTCCAGCGCCTGTTTCTGCGCCGCGATACGGTTGCTCTCCTGCTCGAACTCGCGCTCCTTGTCGAGCACGCTCTGCATGCCGGAAGAAAGTTCTTCGGCGGTGGCGAGCGGCAGCCCACTCTGCTCGCGCAGCTGCTCAAGTTTTTCGAAGGATTTCAGCCAGCGCGGGGCCAGCTTGGTGAGCTCCGCGATATCGCGGCCAAGCTGAGTGCCCTGATGCTCGAGGCTGGCACGGCGCTGATTGACCTCGGCCTGTTGCTCGGCCAGCTCCTCCTGACGGGTGCGCTGGGCTTCGAGGAAGATCTCCAGCTCATCGCTGCTGGCAATCAGCTGGCCAGAGGCCTGCTGCAGCTCGTCACGCAGCTTGAAGAGACTCTTCTGGCTTTCGCTCTCTTTCTCGAGGCGAGCCAGCGCGGCGCGCAGCCCCTGCCCCTGGGCGATGCGAGCCTTGTCTTCGATGTGACGCTTGAGCAGCGCCTGTGCGGTGGGCCAGGCGGCCTCGCGCACTGTCTCGGGGGCGATGCTCAAAAGCAGCGCCAGCGCAGCTTCGTGCTCGGCCACCGCCGCCTTGGCCAGCGCCAGCTGCTGCTCGGCCCCCAGCACCCGGCTGGTGAGGCTCTGCTCGGCGGCGCGGAACTGGTGCAGGGTGTCGCTCGCCTGTTCGGCGGTCAGCCCCGGCAGCTCGCACTGCTCGCGGGCGTTTTCCAGCGCCTGCACCGCCTGACGGTACTGGATGGCGCGGGTCTGCTGGATATCCAGCGCCTGCTGATAGTCGGCCAGCTGGGTCTTGAGGCTGTCTACTTCTGCCTGGGCCAGCTCCTTGCGCTCTTCCACCTCCAGCAACTGGCCGTGGATCTCTTCCACTACCGCCTGCTGCTGTTCGAGTTTGTCAGAGAGATCCGCCAGATCGGCGCGATACATCTCGATCTTTTTTTGCAGTGCCACGGCGGCCAGCACCTTGGCCAAGTGCTCGGCGGCGGACTCCAGCTCGTCGGTCAGCAGCTTCTCGCGGTTGGTGAGCTGCTCCACCTCGTCGGCCAGATAGATGGCACGCTGCTTCTCTTCGGCCAGCAGGCGGCGCTTGCCGGCAAGCTCCTGGCGGGCCTTGAGGGCCAGCTCGGAGAGGCGGTTCTTCTCGGCGGCGTTGCGCACGTAATCCGCCGCCACATAGTGGGTGGTCTCGGTAATGAGGTTCTTGAACAGATCCCGCTGACCCTGAGTCTCTTTAATAGCCTCAAGGGTGCGGCGGTTCTCGTAGATGGCCGCCTCCATGTCCTGGAACGCCTTGCGCACCCCGGAGTTTTCCGGCAGCAGGTATTCGCGCAAGGAGCGGCTGATGGACGAAGAGATACCGCCGTAGAGGGAGGCCTCGATCAGACGGTAGAACTTGCCGCGATCTTTTTGATCACGCAGCTTCTTCGGGGTGATGCCGAACTCGAACATGAAGTTGTGATAGTCGGTCACCGTATTGAACTTGGCGACCTTGATGGCGCCAAGCTCGGCCGCCGCCCCTTTCAGATCGGCGAAGGCACGTACCCGGCCCTTGCCGTCGTCGAGCTTCTCCAGCAGCAGATCGGTGGGCGCCAGATTCTCCGGCACATCCACCAGTGCAAACGGGGTGATGTTGACCTTGTTGTCACGGTTGGCCACCTGCTCCAGGTGCACGCCGACCCAGATCCGCTGCTCGCGGCTGTTCATCACTTCCAGCACCGAGTAGCAGTGACCGCGCTGCAGCTTGCCGTAGAGCCCCTTGTCACGGGACGCGCTGGATGAGCCTGCTTCCGTGGTGTTGCGGAAGTGGAGCAGGGACTGGTCGGGGATGAGGGCCGCGATAAAGGCCGCCATGGTGGTGGACTTGCCCGCACCGTTGCCGCCGGAGAGGGTGGTGACCAGCTGGTCGAGATCGAAGGTCCGGGCGAAGAAGCCGTTCCAGTTGACCATGGTCAGGGATTTGAACTTTCCTCGCACCTTTTATACCTCCAGATCCAGTTGTTCTTCATCGAGGTCCGCCTCGATATCGTCAAACAGCGAGTCGCTGCTCGGCATTTCGTCGTCGTGGAAGATGGCCTCCCCTTCCTGGATCATCCGCAGCTGCACCGCGCGCGGATCCTCATCGGAACGCACATCGGCGGCGAAACGGAATACAGATTCGTTGACCCGGAATTTATCCCCGTTGCCAAGGGCGGTGATCATGCCAAGGCGGCGCAGACGGCGCATGGAAGTACGGATCTTCTCCAAGAGCTTCTTCTTGTCGAGATCGGTACCGCCGGAGCGGCTGTTGACCATGCGCAGCAGCTGTTTCTCGTCGGCGAGGCTCAGCACCTCCTCCTGCAGCTCGGACATGGCAAACACCCCTTCCGAGGCGAGACGATCAGGGCTCAGGTAGAGGTAGCAAAGCACCTTGCCCACCAGCATATCGAGCTCGGAGAGCACTGTGGTGCCGATGTCGGCACTGGGGCGCGGGCGCAGGTAAAAGAAGCCTTCCGGCGCCTTGATGAGTTCGACCTGATAGCGGCCGTAGAAGATCTCGAGCTCCTGGTGATACTCCACCAGCGCCGAGTGCTGTTCGAACTCGTCGGCACTGATGTGACGGCCGGAGCGCAGGGCGGTGTCGATGCGCGGAAACAAGGGGTTGGCAATGGCCTCTGCGAGCCGCAGCGGCAAGGGAAACTCAGTATTGATCAATGACATAGGCCTGAACCTTGGATCCAGCTTGGTTAATGGGTTTCCATGCAGGTTGGCGATGCAGCTCGCGCTCGCCGCTGGCATGGCCCAGGCGCACGGCCTGGTCAATCAGAAGACGCGCCACGTCGAAGTGGGCGTGGGCCGGGTAGTCCAGCAGGTATTCCCGCAGCACGTCGGCCAAATCCAGCTGCTGACCCTGCTCGGGATAGCGGGCCAGGTAGCGCTCGATACGCTCGGCCAGCTCCTGGTTGATGTCCACCATCTCCATGTATTCCATCTCGAGGGGCACTTCGCCGGTCACCTCCTCATCGTGGATGGCGATGGTTTCGTCGCGCAGCTCCAGCAAACGCGGCTCTTCGGCCACCCGCAACTGCCAGTTGTGCTGATCGAAGTTGCGGATGGATTCGCGCAGCCGCTGGCTGAAGGCACGGTTCTTGTCCATGTCGATGGCGTTGCGGATGAACTTGTGGACATGCCTGTCGTAGCGGGCCCACAGCTCGATGCACTGCTGGCCCCAGGAGGTGATGACGTCGAGCCGTCCTTGCAAGGCGTGAGTCAGCTCCTCGACGTGGAACAGATCCTCGCGCCCCTGGGCGGCTTCCTGAATGTTGAGGAGCCCCGCCTGCAGACGGTGGCCGGCGGCGTCCAGGGTATCCTGCAACTCGCGCAGGGTCTGGCCGGTCTCGTGCAGCAGCTTCTCGCAGCTATGGATGGCATCGACCCAGTTCTGGGTCAGCAGGGCCGCGATCTCGTTTTTGACCTGATTCTGCTGCTCATCCATGGCGCGCTGGGTGAGATCGATGCGCCCCAGGGTCTCCTCCAGGGAGAAGGTGAGGCGCGGCAACACCTCGGCATCCCACTGCTCGCGGGTGTTGGTCTCGAGCGCCGCCTTGCGGGCGGTATCGAGCTCGGCCGCCAGGTGTTCGAGCAAAATGGAGAGCTTGATGGAGTCAACCTGACGCTGATCCAGGAAGAAATCGACGATGCTCATGCCAAGGCGCGACAGGCGATAGAGGCTCTCCCCCGCCACCATGTCGGTGTTGAAGCGCGACAGCAACTGCTGGCGAATGAGATCGTTGATGGCGTTGTTGGCGCGGCCGGTGAGGGTCTCGTCCATCTGGCCAAAAGCACTGCTGACGTAGCCAAAGGCGTCGTGCAACGCCGCCTCCGACAGATCCGACTCATCTTCGGACAGGGTCTTGATTGCAATCAGAAAGGCCAGCCGGTCGGTGGGCAGGCTCAACGCCAGCCCCTCCTGCCTGACCCATCCCACCATCTCTGGCAGGGTACGGGATGTACTCATCATGACGTTGTCATCTCGTTGTTGTATTGGGCGCAAAGCCTTGCGCGCGGCTACATCCGGTAGCATCGAAAAAAGGGGCTCAGCCAGCGGGTTTCTGCGCCATCACGTGGATATAGCGCCCCAGGGCAACGAACGGTTCCTGGCGGCAATATTGTTGCTCCATGGCCAGCAGATCGTCGAATTTTTCCACCTGATCCTGCTTGTGGCGCATGTAGTCGTGGATCACCCGCACCCCGGTCTTGCCGATTATCTTGAGCCCACCCCGCCCAATCCAGTCATAGACCTGCTCCGGCAGCTGGGGATTGGTGGGGGTCAGGGCAGTCTGGCGCTTCTTGCGAAGACCCAGGCGCACATAGTCAAAGTTGCCCACCACCAAGCTCTGAAACAGAAGGCCATGGCGGTTGTAAAAAAGCAGCGACAGTATGCCCCCGGCATTGACGAAAGGGAACAGACCGAGCAAGGTCTGGCGCGGCTCGGCGAGCCACTCCAGCACCGCGTGACAGAGCACCAGATCGAAGGTGCCGGTCACGTGTTGCTTCAGATCCTGAATGGGACAATGGATGAGACGGATTCTGTCTTCCAGCCCCTTCTCGGCGATCTGGCTGCGGGCCAGCGCCAGCATCTCGGCGGAGAGATCGCACAATTCCACCTGATGGCCCATGGCCGCCAACTTCTGGGCAAAGTAGCCAAATCCGCCCCCCGCATCCAGGATGCGCAGGGGCCGGTTGCCAAGACGGGCCAGACAGGCCTCGATGTCACTCCAGACGATAGTGGTACGAATGCGCCCCTTGGTGGAGTCATAAATATTGCGGGCGAACTTGTCGGCGCGACCGTCAAAACTCTGATCTTGCTTCAAGAGAAACTCAACTCTGGCCATACAAAAAAAGGAAGGTATTCTGTCACATCCCGAATTTGCTGAAAACTCAAGGACGATAGTGCCGTGTTTGCGCTCAACTTTTTTGCCATCAAGAAGTGGCTTGGCCAGCTGCTGATGCCGCTCCCCTTTTCTCTCTCCTTGTTGCTGCTGGCCCTGCTGCTGCTCTGGTTCACACGCTTTCAGAAAACCGGCAAGCTGCTGGCAACCCTCTCCCTGCTCATCGTCGCCCTGATGGGCTCGCGCCCAATAAGCTATGAGCTGGCCCGCCCGCTGGAGCAGACCTTCCCCCCCTTCGAGGTGAGCCAGCATCCGGACATCCAGGCCATCGTGGTACTGGGTAACGGTCATGTCAGCGATCCGGCGATCCCCGAGCGCTCCTGGCAGAACAACATTGCCCTGGCCCGCACTCTGGAAGGAGTACGCCTGGCCCAGGCCTATCCCGATGCCGAGCTGATCTTCTCAGGCTATGTGTCGGGGGATCCCCTCTCCAACGCCGAGGTCAATGCCCGCATGGCACAGAGCCTCGGCATACCGCGTACACGGATCACGTTGTTTGAAAACAACAAAGATACTCATGATGAAGCAGTCAGTATCAGCCGCCATCTCAAGGGAAAACGGGTCGCACTGGTGAGTTCAGCCACCCATCTTCCCCGCGCCATGGCCCTCTATCAGGGACAGGGACTCAATGCCGTGCCGGCCCCCACCGATTACACCGCCAAGCAGAGCCAGGAGCCCCAGCCTCTCTATAGTTATCTGCCCAAGGGGCGTTATCTGATGTATTCCGAGGCTGCCATTCACGAATGGATTGGGGTATGGTGGGCACGCTTGCGGGGGCAGGTTAACGAATGAGCGATCAAGCGTTTCATTCCTGATTTGGATCAGGAAAGCGAAAAAAAATTACGTCATTTGCCGCCGGGTCAGCTATCTTGGGCTCGGTTCAATTCATATAATGTCGCGCAATCAAATGCCTAGGAGATATAGAAGATGAGACAGCACCTGGTAATGGGTAACTGGAAACTGAACGGCACCAAGGCTTCCGTCGAAGCACTGATCAAAGGACTGACCCCGGCGGCTGCCGCTCATCCTTCTGTTCAAGTCGCCGTCTGCCCCCCTGTTATCTTTTTGGGTATGGTTGAGCAGCTGACTGCCGGCACCAAGATCGCCTATGGCGCCCAGAACGCTGACGTGCACGAGTCTGGTGCCTTCACCGGCGAAAACGCCCCCTCCATGCTCAAAGCCTTCGGTTGCACCTACTCCCTGGTCGGCCATAGCGAGCGTCGCACCCTGCACGCAGAGACCGACGACGTGGTTGCTGCCAAGTACGAAGCCATCCAGAAAGGCGGTCTGGTACCGGTTCTGTGCATCGGTGAGACCCTGGCCCAGTTCGAGGCCGGCACCACCAACCAGGTGGTTGAGACCCAGCTGAAGGCTGTTATCGACCGCTGCGGTATCGCCTCCTTCGCCAACGCCGTCATCGCTTACGAGCCGGTATGGGCCATCGGCACCGGCAAGACTGCCACCCCGGAAATCGCTCAGGCCGTGCACGCTCACATCCGTCAGTACCTGGCCGGTTTTGACGCAGACGTGGCTGCCAAGGTACAGATCCTGTACGGTGGTTCCGTGACTGGCGCGACCGCGGCCGACCTGTTCGGTCAGCCGGACATCGACGGTGGCCTGGTGGGTGGTGCGTCCCTGAAAGTGGACGACTTCTCCCAGATCATCGCTGGCGCGGCCAAGTAATCGGCTGCCATGGAGGGGGCGCTTGCCCCCTCCTGCGTATCGCTTTTCCTATGGTGGCCCCCGCATCCCATACGAAAGCCGATATAGTAAAAATGGCTTGTCTATTTCCAAACATTCGTATTTGACAACTCAGATCCAGAGGCACTCATGACCAAACAAATCAAACGTATTGGTGTTCTGACCAGTGGTGGCGACGCGCCGGGTATGAACGCAGCCATCCGCGCCGTGGTGCGCGCCGGCCTGCATCATGGCCTGGAAGTGTACGGCATCTATGATGGCTATCTCGGTCTGCACCAGGATCGCATCGTCAAGCTGGAGCGCCACAGCGTCTCCGACGTGGTGAACCGTGGTGGTACTTTCCTGGGTTCTGCCCGTTTCCCTGCCTTCAAAGATCCGGCCGTTCGCGCCGAAGCGATCGAGAACCTGAAAAAGCACGGCATCGACGCCCTGGTGGTGATCGGCGGTGACGGCTCCTACATGGGTGCCAAGAAACTGACCGAAGAGGGTTTCCCCTGCATCGGCCTGCCGGGCACCATCGACAACGATATCGCCGGCACCGACTTCACCATCGGTTTTGATACTGCCCTGAACGTGGTCGTAGACGCCATCGACCGTCTGCGCGATACCTGCAGCTCCCACCACCGCATCTCCGTGGTCGAGATCATGGGCCGCCACTGTGGCGATCTGGCCATGTCTGCCGCCGTTGCCGGTGGTGCCGAATACGTGATCGTGCCGGAAGTGGCTTTCGACAAAGAGAAGCTGCTGCAACAGATCAAGGAAGGTGAAGTCAAAGGCAAGAAGCACGCCATCATCACCATCTGTGAACACGTTACCGACGTGAATGCACTGGCCAAGGATATCGAAGCCATGACCGGCCGCGAAACCCGCGCCACCATTCTGGGCCACATCCAGCGTGGCGGTGCCCCGACGGCCCGTGACCGCATCATGTCCAGCCGTATGGGCGCCTATGCCGTCGAACAGCTGCTGGCCGGCCACGGTGGTCGCTGCGTCGGTATCCAGCGCAACGAGCTGGTTCACCACGACATCATCGACTGTATCGAGAATATGAAGCGCCCCTTCGATCAGGAGCTCTACAACCTCTCCACCACCCTGTTCTAAGGCATATCAGCCCAAACAGGCCAGTCTGATAAAAACCCTCCACCCGGAGGGTTTTTTTATTTCTGCCTGATGGACAACCTCATTCGTTGCACCAGAGCTCTTATCCGCACAACATGTGCCTGCCTCTGCTCAGGAGAAACGTCAAGCGCCAAGCGCTTGTACCTGTCAGGCTCGCGACTCAACATTCTCGATTCAACAAAGACGCGGTCGCCATCGACCAGCCTTGTCTCCCCCTGCTCTCTTGCGTACCGCTGTGTACGACAGCCAAGACGCCCACCTTGCTTATACCGACCTCAAGCCGAGTAATGTAAGGCAAGCGCATTCCAGCCTGGCCTCCCGTGCCAATCCGTCACTACCAGCGACTTGCCCTGACACACTAGACAGACTAGCCGGTCGCACCACTATATTGGTGGCGATAAAATGCACACCTACGCCTCTACAGTCTCTGTTATGCGGTCAACGCACCTGAAAACGGGCCCTTTTCTGCAAATTCGGATGCAGTTCACTACGAATAGAAGCCTGATATGACAAGGCCTGACCGTGAAATGACGCTCGGTGATATCCAGTGGATGAGATATCCATGTCACACCCTGTCAAATCCAGTTCATACGCACTTTTAGTCAACCAAAAGCACTCATTTTCAGTCAGATAAGTGCCATTTAACGAATGGGAATCATATAAAACCCACAAAAAAGAAGGATAAATGAGCGCATAACTATATGAATTTAAAAGAATTAAATATCATTAAACAAGAAAGATGTTCCCTAACTATCCCCATGCCCATTAAACGAGCTCCATATTGTAAAAATATGGCCTTCATCACCACATACGACAAAAGACATCATTTTCTCAAATTTAACCCTTGTTTTAAGGCTGGTGTATGGTATCTTGACATCATCAATCAACGACTTGGGGAGAAAAAAATGAAAGAATTTGTTGTGACTGCGGTATTCACCGTCTTTTTCACCCTGGTTGCTGTCTCTCTGCCCTCACTGTCACAGTTCTGAGCCGGATAGGGAGACATCAATCCGGACACGCTTGTGACAGCCAAGCCTGATAAATCGCCACTAACAGGCATTTTTCAGCCTTGATGCCATCACAAGCCACTTAAATATGATTTCATCATCTTGGCGTCGTTTTTTTCACCGCCAGGGTGACAGGACAGCAGGACGAAGTGTCCAATCATATCCGGGGGAGCATGACTCCCCTTTTTGCTGCCCGTTATTTGCTCACGTCATCTTCAATCCTGAATGACCATGGGAGCTGCCATCCCCCCGCGGCCTGCCCCCCTAATCTGAATTTCCCTCCCCTGGCCTGACCATGCTCGCTCACCTCGTCTGAATGAACTTTTGCCTGCCAGCTGGGATCAAAAAAGCCCCCACCGCGAGGTGGGGGCTTTGTCTTTCAAGCTATGCAATCAGGCTGGCAGATGGCGCCGTTACGCCTTGTTCCAGCGCTGTGGGTCATATTCCGGGCTGAAGCGGTCGACGATGACTGCACAGGCCGCATCACCCGTGATATTGAGAGCGGTACGGATCATGTCGAACAGGCGATCCAGGGCAAACAGCAGCGGCAAGCCTTCAATGGGAATGCCGGCTGCCAGCAGCACGGCCACCACCAGGAAGCTCGGGCCCGGCACGCCGGCCTGACCAATGGCCCCCAGGGTGGAGGTCACAATGATGGCCGCCCAGGCACCGGCGCTCAGATCGATGTTGTAGATCTGGGCGAAGAAGATGGCTACCAGACCGTAATAGATGGCGTTACCGCTCATATTGATGGTGGCACCCAGCGGCAGCACGAACGAGGCCGTAGCATTGCTCACCTTCAACTCCCGCTCGCAGGTTTCCATGTTGACCGGCAGGGTCGCCATGGAAGAGGCGGTGGAGAAGGCCACGATCTGCGGCTTCTTCATGGCGGAGAGATACTTCATCACCGGGGTGTTGGAGAAGATCGCCACCAGCAGCGGATAGACCACGAAACCGAAGATCAGGATGGCGCCGACATAGACCAGGAACAGCTTGAGCACCAGGGTCAGCACATCGAAACCATAGGTACCGATGGCGTCGGCCATCAGGCCGAAGACCCCCAGGGGCGCAATCAGCATCACCTTGTTGATCATCCAGACGAAAGCATCCACCAAGGTATTGAGGCCATCGACCAGCGGCTTGGCCCGTTCACGGGGCTGCTTGGCCAGCGCGATGCCGAGGAACATGCAGAACACCAGGATCTGCAGTATGTTGGCCTCGTTCAAAGACTGGAACACGTTGGTCGGGATCATCCCGAGCACGGTAGCCACCGCATCGGGCAGTGCGCCCTTGTCGGAGTAGTCACCACTAAACAGGGTGGACATGGCACCGAAGTCGACACCGATGCCGGGTTTGAAGAGTTGTCCCATCACCAGCGCCAAGGAGACGGCCAGTGCAGACGTCAACAGGAAGAAGCCCAGGGTGGCGGCACCTATCTTGCCGGCCGCCGGGCTGGTCCCCAGGTTGGCGGCACCGGAGAGAATGGCCACAGCCACCAGGGGGATCACCAGCATCTTGATCAGCTGGATGAAGAGGCTACCGAGTGGAGCGAAGATGGCCGCCTGTTCACCCATGAACACCCCGGCCAGCACACCCAGTACCATGGCAACCATCACCTGGAAGCCGATATTTCTAATGAGTCCTTTAGTTAACACAATCTGTTCCTTTATGTAGCAAAATTCACACTTTTCCCAGTGCAATTAACCAAACAGGGGAATGAGCATCCGCTCATTCCCCTGTTTGGGCGCTTTATCTCATATTTAATTGCTGTTTTAAATCAGCAAATCGTTAACCGAAGCTATTAATAATTTTGCTAAAAAGTAAAGATTCAATACGGTCTTGTCGGTTTTTCCCGCATCTTGCCATGACAACGGGCGAAAGAGTGTGCTAGTTTGACCCTATCAACGAATAAACAAGGATGTAAAGATGCTGAAAGTTAACGAATATTTCGACGGAAATGTAAAATCCATCGGTTTTGAGCAAAATGACGAGAAATCCACGGTTGGCGTCATGAACGTGGGTGATTACCTGTTCAACACTGCCGCCCCCGAGCGCATGACGGTGATCAAGGGCGCCCTGACCATTCAACTGGCCGGTGAAGAGGAGTGGCACACCTACAGCCAGGGCCACTCTTTCGTGGTCGCGGGACACTCCTCCTTCAAGCTGCAAGTGGCCACCCCCACCGCCTACCTCTGCGAGTTTCTCTCCTGATCCTGCCGGTTGAAGGGGGTTTCCCCTTCAACCCGGTTTGCCTACCGGCTCCCATATCGCTGTCCAGGTCACAGCGCAGCAGATCACCGCTTTTCATCCATGGGAAAAATCCTAGAATAAACAGACATAAACCATCACCGGAGTGATGACATGATCAGCGTGTTTGATCTTTTTTCCATAGGTATCGGCCCCTCCTCTTCCCACACGGTGGGCCCCATGCGTGCAGCCTATGCCTTCGTTCAACAACTCAAGCTGCAGGGCCATTTACCCCACATCACCCGGGTCGAGGTGGAGTGCTACGGCTCTTTGGGCCAGACCGGCAAGGGGCACGGCACCGGCAAGGCGATCATTCTGGGGCTGGCAGGATTCGAACCCGAATCCGTCGACATCGACGCCATCCCGGCCATGCTAGCCCGGGTCGACCAAGAACAAACCCTGCTGCTGGCAGGCGAGCAACCGAGCCGCTTCCCCCGCAGCGGCGCCATCATCTTCAACCGGCGTACCACCCTGCCCGCCCATACCAATGGCATGACCCTGCGCGCCTTTGCTGCCGACGATGCCATGGTGTCGAGCCAGACCTACTACTCGGTCGGGGGCGGCTTCATCATAGAGGAGAGCCAGTTCGCCACCGCCAAGGAGGACGCGGCCCGTCTCGATGCCGAGCACCCCATCCCCTATCCCTTTGACAGCGGAGCCCAACTGCTCGCCCACTGCCAGGAGAGCGGCCTCTCCATCTCGGGCCTGCTGCTCGCCAATGAGCGGGTCTTTCGCAGCGACGAACAGATAAAGGCGGGACTTCGCAAGATCTGGCACACCATGCAAAGCTGCATCGAGCGGGGTTGCAAGAGCGAGGGGGTGCTGCCGGGCGGACTCAAGGTGCGTCGCCGTGCCCCCGGGCTGTTTCGCCAGCTCAGCTGCGAGACCAACTTCAACAAGGATCCCCTGATGGTGATGGAGTGGGTGGACCTGTTTGCCCTCGCCGTCAATGAAGAGAACGCGGCTGGCGGCCGGGTCGTCACCGCCCCCACCAACGGCGCCGCCGGCATCATCCCGGCGGTGCTGCACTACTATGATCGCTTCGTTCACAAGGTGGATGACGAGATCCTGGTGCGCTACTTCCTCACCGCCGCCGCCATCGGCATCCTTTATAAGAAGAACGCGTCTCTGTCGGGGGCCGAAGTGGGCTGTCAGGGGGAAGTGGGGGTCGCCTGCTCCATGGCCGCCGGAGCCCTCACCGAACTGCTCGGTGGCAGCCCCGCCATGGTGGAAAACGCCGCCGAGATCGGCATGGAGCACAATTTGGGGCTCACTTGCGATCCCATCGGCGGGCTGGTACAGGTCCCCTGCATCGAGCGCAACGCCATGGGGGCGGTCAAGGCGATCAACGCGGCGCGCCTGGCGCTGCGCGGTACCGGTGAGCACAAGGTGTCGCTCGACAAGGTGATCAAGACCATGTGGGAAACCGGCAACGACATGAAGACCAAGTACAAGGAGACGGCCCGTGGTGGCCTGGCTGTTAACATTACAGAATGTTAATAAGCCGATGCGAGCTTCATTCAGCCCTCAACTACCCGGCCTGACCGGGTATTTTTTTGCTTATCGGCTTAACAAAATGGATAAGTACCAAAATAAATTTTATACTCGCGCCTCAGATTCAACAAAAATAGATCTATTTCAACTTTTTTTAGGCTTTGAACCGTTACACTGCGGTTATCTGGTTCAATGACCCGCGCAATCTGTGCGCACCATGGATCTCCCCAATTCAAGTGAGTGGGCATGCCGCCCCCTTCTACCCTGAGGTAATAGTGACATGATCAGCGTTTTTGATATCTTCAAAATCGGTGTAGGCCCCTCCTCTTCCCACACTGTTGGCCCGATGAAGGCTGCCAAACAGTTTGTTGACGAGCTTCGCGCAGGCGGCAAGATCCGCGATATCACCCGGATCAAGGTCGACGTCTACGGCTCTCTCTCCTGGACCGGCAAGGGCCACCACACCGATACCGCCATCATCATGGGTCTGGCCGGCAACCTGCCGGAGAATGTTGATATCGACGCTATCCCCGAGTTCATCTCCCGTGTCGAGCAGACCGAGCGTCTGCCCATCGGTCTGCACTGCCATACCGTCAGTTTCCCGCGCGATGCCATGGTGTTCCACGATGAAGCCCTGCCCCTGCACGAAAACGGCATGAAGCTGACCGCCTTCATCGAAGACGACGTCATCTACAGCAAGACTTATTACTCCATCGGCGGCGGCTTCATCGTCGACGAGGAGAACTTCGGCAAGGCCGACAGCGGCGACATGGCCGTGCGTTACCCGTTCAAGAGTGCCGCCGAACTGGTTGCCCACTGCAGCCAGACCGGTCTCTCCATCTCCTCCCTGATGATGGAGAACGAGAAGTGCTTCAACACCCCGGAAGAGATCTACAAGAAGTTCGGCAAGATCTGGAACACCATGCGTGAAGCCATCGATCGCGGCTGCCGCACCGAGGGTGTGCTCTCCGGTCCGCTGCGCGTGCCCCGTCGTGCAGCTCCCCTGTTCCGTCAGCTGAGCACCAACGAGAACCTCTCCAACGATCCCATGGGTATCGTCGACTGGGTCAACATGTTTGCCCTGGCGGTGAGCGAAGAGAACGCGGCCGGTGGTCGTGTGGTGACTGCACCGACCAACGGCGCCGCCGGCATCATCCCCGCCGTGCTGGCCTATTACGACAAGTTCATCCAGCCGGTTGGCCGCGACGACTACACCCGTTTCTTCCTGGCGGCCGGTGCCGTCGGCATCCTGTACAAGATGAACGCCTCCATCTCCGGCGCCGAAGTGGGTTGCCAGGGTGAAGTGGGCGTCTCCTGCTCCATGGCCGCAGCCGGTCTGACCGAGCTGATGGGTGGTAGCCCGGAGCACGTGTGTGAAGCGGCCGAGATCGCCATGGAACACAACCTGGGTCTGACTTGTGACCCGGTGGCCGGCCAGGTGCAGGTACCCTGCATCGAGCGCAACGCCATCGCCGCCATGAAGTCGGTCAACGCCTCCCGCATGGCCCTGCGCCGCACCTCCAAGCCCCGCGTCTCCCTGGACAAGGTCATCGAGACCATGTATATCACCGGCAAGGACATGGACTCCAAGTACCGCGAAACCTCTCGCGGTGGCCTGGCCATCAAGGTGATGCAGGTTGCCTGCGAATAAGCAGTCCAGAATATAAAAAAGGCGGGTTATCCCGCCTTTTTTATTGCCGTTTTTCGCCACGCCAGCGCCAAGCTTTTTGGATCACGCAAGCCAATAGCGCCGGCCAGTACCGCTATGCTCGTGCAGCTAACCCTCTTTTTAGACTCGCTTTAATACTCTCTTTCACAGCGCCCTTCCTTTTCTCCTGGCACTGCTCCAGACGTCCGTTATCGGCCCTCGCCAGCCACCCTCAGTATCACGGCATGAGGCAGTCCGTCTCATTGCCTGCGCGGGTCTGCGTACGAAAGCGCTTGCCCAGACAAGAGAAGTTCAGCCGCAACAGGGAGTTGCAAATATGGACAAGGGGCAAAAAGCCCGCGCTGAAATAAGTATCAGGGGTGGCCACTCACGCTATTTTGTGAGCGGTCGCAAAAGTTGATGATATTGTGTCCGGGCCGGATTGACTTTTAATTTGGATGTATTGGGCAATATTTCAACGCACTGATTAATTCGGCGTACCTATTATTGCCGGAATTATCTGCATCCTTGCCATGAGATGACGCGCCCCGAAATGGGGCGCTAAAAATACAAATAGCCGGTTCGCCATCCATTCTCGGCGATTGGGTACTGGATATTTAACCAGACTTTTTCAGCTGCGCCTTGTGCTGTTCCAGCAAATTTTCCGGAGGAGGTGGCACCTGCAGATAGAAGCCCTGGGTCGTCAGCGCCGCCATCACCTTGCTGACATTGGCCAGCCCCAGAGGCTTGGCGGGGTCCAGCTTGGTCATCAGCACCAGCTCGGGACGGCCGAAGGTGGTCATCAGCGCCTCGGGTACGCGGGAAAAATCCTCTCTTCTTTCAACAAAAAGATAGGTCTCGGCTTTTTTGCGACTTTTATAGACTGCACACAACATGGAAATTGATATAATCCGACGAGTTTATTGCCTCTGATGGGGGCAAACTATAACATCAGGAATTGAATAACAATAACGGATTAGCATCTCTGCCTCGGGGAAGATTCATGGTTGAGCGCGATAACGAATTGAAAGGGTCCACCTTCACTATTTCTGTGTTGCATATCAGCGATGGCGAGCCAGAGCGGATCCGTCAGTTGTTGGCCGAAAAGGTGGCCCAGGCCCCCTACTTTTTTAACTGTGCTCCCCTGGTGATCAATGTCTCCCGGCTGGAACATATCCCGGATTTTGAGCAGCTCAAGGAGTTGGTGGAATCCGAGGAGTTCGTGCTGGTGGGCGTGACCGGGGCGCGCAATGAAGAGATGAAGACGGCGGCCAAGGCGGCAGGGCTGGCGGTGATGGCCTCCGGCAAGCACCGCAAGAGTGAACCGGCCCCGGAGCCGGTAGTCACCGTGGCCGCCCCCGAGCCTGAGCCAACCCCCCTGATCCCGACCAGGGTACACGTGGGGCCGGTGCGCTCCGGCCAGCAGATTTATGCCGCCGGCACCTCCCTGGTGGTGCTGGGCTCAGTCAGTCCGGGGGCCGAAGTGCTCGCCGATGACAGCATTCATATTTATGGCACCCTGCGTGGCAGGGCCATTGCCGGCGCCCGTGGCAACACCCGGGCCCGGATCTATTGTCAGCAATTGCAGGCCGAGCTGCTCTCCATCGCGGGTACTTTCCAGTTGAGCGATGCCCTGCCGGCAGGCCTGATCCAGCAAGCGGTACATATCCGGCTGGACAATGAACAACTCCGAATAGACCGTATCAAATAGAGTTACAAGGAAGCGAGAATGGCGCGAATTATTGTCGTTACATCGGGTAAAGGTGGCGTTGGCAAGACCACAACCAGTGCGGCCCTGAGCACAGGTTTAGCCCAGCGTGGTCACAAGACAGTGGTCATCGATTTTGACATCGGTCTGAGAAACCTGGATCTCATCATGGGCTGCGAGCGCCGCGTGGTGTATGACTTCGTCAACGTCATCAATGGCGAGGCCAACCTGAACCAGGCCCTCATCAAAGACAAGCGTTGCGAGAACCTGTTCATACTGCCCGCCTCCCAGACCCGGGACAAGGACGCACTGACCCGTGAAGGGGTCGAGAAGATCCTGGATCAGCTGGCTGAGATGAAGTTCGATTACATCGTCTGCGACTCCCCTGCCGGGATCGAAGCGGGCGCCCTGATGGCCCTCTACTTTGCCGACGAGGCCATCGTTACCACCAACCCGGAAGTCTCCTCCGTGCGTGACTCGGACCGGATCCTCGGCATCCTGGCCTCCAAGTCCCGCCGTGCCGAGCGCGGAGAAGACCCCATCAAGGAGCACCTGCTGCTGACCCGCTACTGCCCGACCCGCGTCAACCGCGGCGACATGCTGAGCGTGCAGGACGTGCAGGAGATCCTGGCCATCCCCCTGCTCGGGGTGATCCCGGAGTCCCAGGCGGTGCTGCGCGCCTCCAACTCCGGCGAGCCGGTGATTCTGGACAAAGAGTCCGATGCCGGTCAGGCCTATGAAGATGCGGTGTCCCGCCTGCTGGGCGACACCAAGGAATTTCGTTTTTTGGAAGCAGAGAAGAAGGGCTTCTTTAGCCGACTGTTCGGGAGTTAAGCATGTCATTATTGGATTATTTTCGTTCCAACAAGAAACAGAACACCGCACAACTGGCCAAAGAGCGGTTGCAGATCATCGTTGCACACGAGCGTTCATCCAGAGGGGGGCCGGATTACCTGCCCCAGCTCAAGCAGGATATCCTTGATGTGATCCGTAAATACGTCAACATCGATCCGGACAAGATCACCGTCCAGCTGGATCAGAAGAGTGATGAGCTGTCGGTCCTCGAGCTCAACATCACCTTCGCCGATGACAAGAAGGGATGAGCTGACGCCCTATGCGTGACCTTTTTCCCAAATAAAGACCGGATCCTTGGCGGGATCCGGTCTTTTATCATCACTATTTCCCCCTCATGACCCACCCCGTCTCGCCAACCGCTCGCACGATCGCTAGAATAGCCGCGACCATCGGGTTTGCCCCGTCCGGTCACTTGTCCCCCTTTTCTGGAATCGACCGTTTATGTCTTTGAATGCCGAAATGCACAGCGTCGAGGAACTGCTCGACACCGCCCTCGAACTCTTCATGGAGCTGGCGTCCGACAACCTGCCGGAGCAGGAGATCACCCTCTTCAACCAGGAGTTCAACAACCGGGGCCTGCTGGCGGAAACCGATCCGGCCGACGACTGGGAAGCGGACGTGGGATTTGAGGTCAGCGATGCCGACTATGCCGAGATCTGGGTCGGCCTTGGCAACGAGCAAGAAGAGTACGAACACCTGTTCGCCCGTATGCTGCTCTCCCGCCGTGTCGACGAGAAGTTCTGCCACATCGAATGGCTCCCCCAATAATTCCGAATCCCGATGATCCGGATCACTACGACTGGGGATCAGAGCCTGATCCCGTGCGGCCGACACTGGTGCAACGCCTGCTGAGGTGGGTGGGCAAGCTGCTGCTGGCCGCCCTGCTGTTGTCGGTCGGCTCGGTGGCGCTGATGCGTTTTATCGATCCGCCCATGTGGAGCTGGCGCATTGAGCGTGCGCTGTTTCCCCCAGCCAAGGTGGCTGAGGTCAAACATGACTGGGTGCCACTTGGGCAGATCTCCCGCGAGTTGCAGCTGGCGGTGATCGCCGCCGAGGATCAGCATTTTGCCGAGCACCACGGTTTCGATCTCGATGCCATCAGCTCCGCCTTCAAGCACAATCAGCAGAGCAGCCGGGTGCGCGGTGCCAGCACCCTTAGCCAGCAGACGGCCAAGAATCTCTTCATGTGGAGCGATCGCAGCTTCCTGCGCAAGGGGTTGGAGGCCTGGTTTACCCTGTTGATGGAGCTGGGCTGGGACAAGTCCCGCATCCTCGAGGTCTATCTCAATATTGTGGAGTTCGGACCGGGGATCTATGGCGCCGAAGCGGCGGCCAGACACTACTTCGGCAAACCGGCTGCAAGGCTGACTCGCTATGAGGCCTCCCTGCTGGCGGCGGCGCTGCCCAACCCCTGGCGCTACAAGGTCAATCCCCCTTCACCCTATGTGCAGCAGCGCTCGGCCTGGATCCGCCGCCAGATGAGTCAGCTCGGCCAGCTCACCCTGACCCGGGTCCAGCAGGCTGATTGATGATTAACTGGCGTCGGGAGGCGCCGGGGGACCGAGATGGCCACCCACCGTCTCGCGGTGAAGCGGCAAATAGTGCCACCACCAGGTCTCCCGCCGTCGCTTGATCTGCCGTCGTCGTCCTCGCGGTTTCATCCTCTGACTCCCCTGCATGGCTGCGTGTTAACCATACCCCTACCGGGGCCAATTGGACAGACCCGCCCGTCTGCTGGCGCACTGGTCTGGCCGCCGGTGCCAATCCTTGCTACAGTAGCGAACCCCGACGAATCTGGAGTGATTTCATGGAACAGCGTACCCCGGATCAGCTGGTCGAATGGGCCTATGATCAGTTTCTCGAACAGGCTGCAGACATGCTGGCCCCTGAGCAAATTGTCGATATCACCCTGGAGTTTGAAAAGCGTGGCGCCGTCGAGGCGACGCTGCCCAATGCAGACTGGTCCACAGAGTTGGGCGAGCCGGTCGACATGGAACGCTGGGTAGAGGTGTGGGTCGGCTTGCTGGATCATCAGGATGAATTCGAGGTGATCTTCGCCACCTTCCTGTTGCCCCGGCTGATGCAGGAAAATGAAGTTCATATACGCTGGCATCGCCAGCAACAGGCATAAAAAAGGCGCCCTCGGCGCCTTTCTCGTTTTTACTGTCAACCCTCACATTCAGGGTTGGGCCGCGATGGCCTTGGCCAGACAGCGGCGACACCAGCAGGCGCCGGCCTCGCTCATGGGCAGGGCCGGCAGCTGGCTGCACCAACACTCATCTATGGTGGCGCCAGCGGAGACGGCGCAGTAGGCCGGCTCTCCGCAGCCCGGGCAGAGATGGGTGCTTTTCGAACCATCCAGCTCGGCCATCACCGCCAGCTGGGCCTCGCTCTCCATCGCCGACCAGTGACCTATCTCGGTGAGGGTACGACCACAGCCGAGACAGAGGCCATCTTTCGCCCGGCACGCACCGATGCAGGGGCTCGGCACTTACTCCTGCTCCCCGTCCTGGGCAGCGTCAGTCAGGGTGATGCAGTTGTCTTCGATGACGATCTTGCCCTGCTTGTAGAGGCCGCCGATGGCCTTCTTGAAGGTGCCCTTGCTCATGGCAAACAGCTTGTAGATGAGCTCGGGCTCGCTCTTGTCGCCCACCGCCAGGCTGCCGCCCTGCTTTTTCATTCGCGCCAGGATGCGTTCGCCGGCGTCATCCACCTTGGCCATCCCCGGCTTTTGCAGGGTCAGATCCAGCTTGCCATCCTCGCGCACCTGCTTGACCCAGGCAGTCTGGGGACGCCCCGTCATCACCCGGCCGAAGATCTCGTTGCGAAACAGCATGCCCGGGTACTGGCCGTTAACGATCACCTTGATGCCCAAGGGAGAGTGTTCACCTGGCAGGGCGGTCACCTCGTCCCCCACCTTGAAAGGCGGTTTCGCGGTGCTGAGGAAACGCTCCAGACGGCTGGTGCCCACCATGCGCCCTTCGTGATCTAGCATCAGGCGCACCAGATAGGTATGGCCCACCTGCATCGGCTTGTTCTGTTCGCGGCTTGGCACGAACAGATCCTTTTTCATGCCCCAGTCGAGGAAGGCGCCGATCTTGTTGGCGTTGACCACTTTGAGGCCGGCAAATTCGTCCACCATGGCAAACGGCTTGTCAGTGGTGATCACCGGCTCGCAGTCAGCATCCAGATAGAGGAAGACCTGCACATCGTCCCCCTCTTTGACCCCTTCCGGCAGCTGGCGCCTGGGCAGCAGCAGTTCACCGTACTCCCCGGCCGCGAGCCAGGCGCCACGGTCTTCGAGTTCAACGACGTTGAGGGTGTTCATCTTGCCAATCTGTATCATGGTGCTCTCTTTTTCTTTACCGGATGGGCCAGCTGGATCAGGGCCCTGATGGCCGCGCATGTTACCTCAAAACCGGCGATCCGGCCTAGTCCCCATCGCAACGCAGGGCCTCGCCTTTGGTGCATTTCGCCACCAGACAGGCGATAAAATCGCCATGCAGGCGGGCTTTTACTGCAAATAACCCCACATTTAGGTAGACTTCGCGGCTGTTCAAATCCAGAGGAGCTGTCGATGAACCCATCCACTCGTACCCGCCATCTTAATCAATGGATCCAGCAACACAGCGCACAGGACATGACCTACCCTGCCCTGCACGGCTTTTTGTGCGCCCGCCTGGTGGGGCCGGAGCAGCCCGACTGGCAGCAGCCGCTGGCCGGTTTGCTGGAGCAGGATGCCGAGCTGGATGAGAAGTGCGCCGAAGCGCTGCACCATCTGATCGCGGAGCTGGAGAGCCTGGCCGATGAAGAGCAGCTGGCCCTGCCCAGCCAGTGTCGCCTGCCCAGTGACGATCCCGAGCAGGTGTTCGACAAACAGCACCCCCTCGGGCAGTGGTGTTACGGGTTCAGTCAGGGGTTTGCCACCTGGCCCAAGCCAAAGGATTTGAACGATCTCACCACCCAGCACAGATTCAGCCTCGCAGCCGAGCTCTGTCTGTTTCGTGACAAACCCATGGCGCAGATGCTCTACAGCGCCGCCGCCAGCGATCTGCCGTTTGCCGAATTCTGCAAGCGCCAGCGCCAGCACATGAAAAGCGCCCTCAACCAGTTGCTCAATCTGGAGCAGTACCAGGCCGCCCCCAGCGCCGAGGTGGCACTGGACAGCGAACAGGCCGAGCAGTGGCAAAAGTGGTTCGCCCTGGCCGATGCCAGCCGGGATCACAAGGTGCGCCTGGGCTGGTTCGACAAGATCATCGCCGACGCCAACCCGCTGTTTGACGATACCTTCTGGCAACAGACCGCCGGCCATGGCTGGAGTTCACACGAAGCCAGGCCGCTGCTGGCGGCCAGAGCCGGCCGCGCCGACTGCTTGCTGCAGTTGGGCCAGTTGGCTGAGGCCAGGGCCGAATACCTGGATCTGCTCACCCTCTGCCAGGCCGACGAGCCGGGTTGTCGCTATCACCTCTCCACTCTCTATGCCCGCCAGGGAGACTGGCAGGCGCTGGCCGGATTGCTGGTGCGCTTTGACGAAGCCTCCAGCTGGCTGCTCTACAACAAGGCACTGATGGTGTTTGCCACAAAAGGCGCCGAGGCGGCCAGGGAGCATTTGCTGGCGGCCATCAATGCCAACCCGCACATCCCGGCCTGCCTGCTCGGTCAGCGCAAGCTGCCAAAGCAGGAGCCCGGCAGCTGGCAGGCGGGCAGCCGTGACGAAGCGGCGCTCTACGCCCTCTATACCCGCGATGCCTGGCTCAAGCACCAGGCCCTGCTCTGGTTGCGCAAAGGCTGAACAAACCCGGATTAAAAACCCGCCTGACTGACCCGGCTTTCGCAGGATGTCGTGCGCCACCGCACATTTCATCGCTGCCGGGTCAGACAAATCCGCGTTAGTCTCGTATCATCATTGTCAAAGTATCAAAAGAAACTGCACCAGATGCAGCTGTCACAGCAGGGTGTAATATGTCAAAAATCATCGCTTTACTCGCCCACTACCCGCCCTATCAGTTGGTTCACGCCGCCGAGATGCTACGGGATACCTTCGAGCAGTTTTACGAACAGCGCTATCAACTGACCGTGCCCCAGTGGCGCCTGATGATGGTGCTCGGCCCCCACTACCCCATCAGCCAGAAAGAGCTGGTAGAGGCAAGCGGCATGGACAAGGTGCGCATCTCTCGCGAGATCCGCCGTCTGGCCGAGAAGGGGATCATCTTTACCGAGAGCAGCGAGCAGGACAAACGCATCAGCCTGGTCTCCCTCACCAATGCGGGCCTCTCCCTCTTCCAGCAACTCAAGAGCGAGGCGGGAAGCTGGCAGCACACCCTGACCGATTACCTGCCCAGCGAATCTCGCGAGGCGATCCGCCAGCATCTGCACACCGTCAGTGCCGCCATCGAGCAGCTGCAATCCCTGGACAAGGAGCAATAACCATGGATTTGAAAAAATTCGCCACCATGGACGTCAACATGCTGCTGAGCCTGATCAATATGCAGCTGCGCGATCGCTATGACGATCTGGATGATCTCTGCAAGGCGCAGGATCTCGATAAAGCGGCCCTCGAGGCCAAACTCGCCAGCGGCGATTTCCACTACCAGCCTGATCAGAAGCAGTTCAGATAGGGATCGGGATCTCAGAGCCGGCCGCGGCGCTGGCTCCATGGCCAAAACCTGATATGGTCGGAGGACCCCCAACAGAGGGAAGCCCCGACGGCTTGATGGATGGATACATCAGGTTGTCACAAGAGGGCATTAGATTCGTTTCAGGCAAGCAAACCAAGGATGACCCAAGATGATGACCCGACAGAACCTGCTGATCAGCCTCGCCGCCTTGTTGATGATCAGCCTGTTTATTCCCTACTTGCCGCAAGATGGTGAACAGTGGCTGACCACCCTGCTCTGCGCCCTGCTGGTGGCCGTATTCCTGGTGCTGATCCGCGGCTGTCGCCGCTTTATCATGGATTGACGGCCCGACTCTCTTGCCTCTGGCGTTAAAGGGCTTTTCTTCTCTCCCAACCCTTGTGTCACCCGCCTCCTTTAAAAAACAAACGCAGCCAGATGGCTGCGTTGGTCATTATCCGAAAATCGCGACGGGCAGGTCGGCTTAGACGGCGAGGCTCTCCAGCTGCGCCTTGGCCGCTTTCATCCCCTTGCTCTGGGCTTCCGGCCCCATCCCCATCCCCTCGGCGTAGATGAAGTCCACCTCCTTGATGCCGATGAAACCCAGCACGGTGCGCATGTAGGGGGTCACCAGATCGGTGGCGCTGCCGACGTGCATGCCGCCACGGGGGCTGATCACCAGGGCCCGGGTGTTTTCCACCAGACCGACCGGGCCGGTCTCGGTGTAGCGGAAGGTCACGCCGGCACGAGCCACCAGGTCAATCCAGTTCTTCAGCTGGGTCGGGATGTTGAAGTTGTACATGGGGGCGGCAATCACCACCAGATCGCTTGCTTTCAATTCGGCGATCAGCTCATCGGACTGGGCCAGCACGGCCAGTTGACGCTCGTTCAGGTTCTCGCCACCACGCAGGCCGGAGGCCAGCTCACCATCCAGCACCGGCAGGTTCAGGGCCGCCAGATCACGCACTGTGACGGTATCATCCTGATGATCGGCGAGGAAGCCGTCGATCAGGGCGTTGGATTGGGAGTATTGACCCAGGATGCTGGATTTGAGTACGAGGATGTTGGCCATGATGACGCTCCGTTTGCTTGTCAGTTGAACAGTGTGGCTGTCGATGGAGGTCACTCTAAACATTGGGCTTCTATACAGATAGCGAAAATAGATGCTCAACTTGTTCAAAATTTTTGATATTGGCCCACTTCCTCGCCAAAGAGCGCACTTCCCGGGCCGCACGCCTTGGCATAACAAACGATTGCCGTTATGATCCGCCGCACTTTTTTCAGTGACCCGGACCCCATGGCACCCTCACGGCACTCTCCCATTGCCGGTGCAGTCTGGATGATGGTGGCTGGCCTCTGTTTCGCCGCCGTCAACAGCCTGAGCCAGTATGTCAGCTTCAAACTCGGCCTTGCCTCCACCCAGGTCGCCTTTCACCAGTATCTGATCGCCCTGATCTGCCTGCTGCCCTGGCTGGTTCGCCACGGCTTGCGCCAGTCCCTGATGACCAACCAGTTCCGGCTGCACCTGTTGCGTGTCGCCCTGGCGGTGATCGGCATCCAGTTCTGGCTGTGGGCGCTGGCCGTGCCCGTCCCCATCTGGCAGGGCATAGCGCTGCTGATGACCTCTCCCCTGTTTGCCACCCTGGGGTCGGCCCTGCTGCTCAAGGAGCAGGTGAGCCGGGCCCGCATTCTGGCGACCCTGGCGGGGTTTGCCGGGGCCATGGTGATCCTGGCCCCCTGGACCGACGATTTCAGCTGTGCCTCCCTGCTGCCAGTGGCCGCCGCCCTGTTCTGGGCCGGTTACTCCCTGCTGGTGCGCTATCAGGCGGCGAGCGAGTCGTCCCATACCATAGTGGTCTACCTGCTTATCTTCAGCACCCCCTTCAATGCCATGCTGGCTCTGCCGGAATGGCAATGGCCCACGGCCGATCAATGGCAACTGGTCGCCCTGGCCGGAGTGCTGTCGGCGCTGGCCCAGATGTCCATCGCCCGCGCCTATAGCGTGGCGGAGGCCTCCTTCGTGCAGCCCTTCGACTTTGCCAAGCTGCCCATGAACGTGCTGGCAGGCTGGCTGGTATTTGGCTGGGCCCCTCCGGGCCGACTGTGGCTCGGCGCCGCCATCATCATTGGTGCCGTCACGCTGCTGACTCATCTGGAGCAGCGCGCCAGCAAATCCGTTTCCTGAGGTACGCCATGCGTGCCTCTTTTTTTGTCCGCTATTGGTCGCCAATAGTGGCCGCAACAATGTGACCATCGACATCAGGAGAGATCGTATGTTTGGAACCGCAACCCGCCCCGGCGCCACCCGTGCCCTGCTGCTGGGCTCCGGCGAACTGGGCAAGGAAGTCGCCATCGAGTTGCAGCGGTTCGGGATCGAAGTGATCGCCGCCGACCGTTATGCCAATGCCCCCGCCATGCAGGTAGCCCACCATGCCCGCGTGCTGGACATGCTGGATGGCGCCGCCCTGCGAGAGCTGGTCGCCGAGATAAAGCCCGACCTCATCATCCCCGAGATCGAGGCCATCGCTACCGATACCCTGGCAGTGCTTGAGCAGGAAGGGGTCAAGGTGGTGCCGAACGCCCGCGCCACCCAGCTCACCATGAACCGGGAGGGGATCCGCCGGCTCGCCGCCGAAGAGTTGGGTCTGCCCACCTCCCCCTACCGCTTTGCCCAGAGCCGGGAAGAGTTTGACGCCGCGGTGCATGCCATCGGTCTGCCCTGCGTGATCAAGCCCGTGATGAGTTCGTCTGGCAAGGGCCAGAGCGTGCTGCGCGATCTCGCCAGGCTGGAGGAGAGCTGGACCTATGCCCAGGAGGGCGGTCGCGCCGGTCGCGGCAAGGTGATCGTCGAGGGCTTCGTCCCCTTCGAGTACGAGATCACCCTGCTCACGGTACGCGCGGTGGACGGCATCCACTTCTGCGAACCCATCGGCCATCGCCAGGAAGATGGCGACTACCGCGAATCCTGGCAGCCGCAAGCCATGAGCGAACTGGCTCTGGCCCGCTCCAAGGAGGTAGCAGCCAAGGTGGTCGAGGCGCTGGGCGGCTACGGCCTGTTCGGGGTCGAGCTCTTCATCAAGGGTGACGAGGTGTGGTTCAGCGAGGTCTCGCCGCGCCCCCACGACACCGGCATGGTGACCCTCATCTCCCAGGATCTCTCCGAGTTCGCCCTGCACGTGCGCGCCATTCTGGGGCTGCCCATCGGCACCATCACCCAGTACGGGCCGAGCGCCTCCGCCGTGGTGCTGCGCGAAGGTCACAGCCAGGACATCCGCTATCAGGGGATTGGCGAGGCGCTGGCTCTGGTGCCGGGTGCCCAGCTGCGTCTCTTTGGCAAACCGGAGATCGCCGGTCGCCGCCGGCTCGGCGTGGCGCTGGCGCGTGCCGAAGAGTGCGACCAAGCGGTAGAAAAAGCCAAAGCGGTCGCGGCCGGGGTAAAGGTGCTGTTCTAAGCCCACTTTTTGGCACACGAAATCAAACGTTTGCCGACATGATCCAGCGCAAGGGGCATGGCAATGCCCCTTTTTCATTTGCGAGTCCGCCTTATAATCCCCCCTTCACCTTTGTCTGGAGTACAAGATGTTAGCTGCCGTGATCTTCGATATGGATGGTGTTCTGATCGACTCGGAACCCTTTTGGCAACGGGCCCAGATGGCCGTCTTCTCCGAGCTGGGCCATCCCCACTCGGTCGAGGATTGCGAATCGACCATAGGCGTGCGCATCGATCAGCTGGTGGCCCACTGGTATCGGTTGCGTCCCTGGAGCGGCCCCAGCCAGGAAGAGGTGGTACAGCGCATCCTGGACAGGGTCAACGCCCTGATCCTGAGCGAAGGCCAGGCCAAGGCCGGCGTGCTGGCAGCGCTCGATATTATCGAGGCGCAAGGACTTAAAGTGGGTCTTGCCACCTCCTCGCCCTTTGCCATGGTAGAGGCTGTGCTCGGCAAGCTCGGTATCCGCGATCGCTTCCTGGCGGTCCACTCCGCCGAGGTGGAGCGTTTTGGCAAGCCGCACCCGGATGTCTATATCCACGCCGCCGAGAAATTGGGGGTGGAGCCGGTGCACTGTCTCGCCATCGAAGACAGCTTCACCGGTCTGCTGGCGGCCAAGGCGGCCTCCATGAAGGCGCTGATCGTGCCGGATCCGGCTTTAGTGGGCGATCCGCGTCTGGCCATTGCCGACCATCAGTTGCGCTCTCTCACCGAGCTGGATGCCGACATGCTGGCCCGCTGGGTCAAATAAGTCACAAAGGGGCGCTGGCCAATTAAGTGGCATACGCTCGCAAAGCGCTTTTTCCCGCCCCTTCGCTTCCAAAGAAGGGGCCTTAACTGACCAGACTTCCCCTCTCTTTCGCCTCTGCTGAGCAGACCCCTCACCTGTGTTTGATCCCTGTCATAAACGTGCGCTTGCTCGCGGTCAACGCCCTCCCGGAGGGCTAGAATCAACTCAAGAAGAGGCGGCCCACGGGCCCGAGGAGGTCATCATGATCGAGTACACCAGCAAGCGCATCGTCTGCCCCCACTGTGGTCATCACACCCGGGTCGAGCTGGATGCCAGCCAGGGGGATCAGGAGTTCTATGAAGATTGCATGGCCTGCTGCAACCCCATCCATCTGCGGCTGCACCGGGATGAGGCGCGCAACTGCCTGCAACTGTTTGTGGATGCCGACGACGAACAGCTGTTCTGATTGGCTGTGACGTCAAGGACGCTGCCGTTGTATCAACCGACGGCGCGGCGCAGGCCCTGTCCGCCAAGATTTGTCAGAAATGAACACCAACAAGAAGGGCCTGCATCATGCAGGCCCTTCTTCATTGCTGTGGCAACACGCTCTTCACTGGCCTTCACGGGCCGCCAGCACCCGTTCCACCGTATCGACGATGGCCTGGGTCTGGGGATCGATCTCGATATTGGTGCGCCAGCCCGCCTTGACCCAGCCGAGGTTGGTGCGGGCCAGGGTCTCGGGGATGAGGTGCACACAGAACTCGTTGCCCCTCACCTCGCCCACGGTCAGGCTGATGCCGTCGATGCCGATATAGCCCTTGGTCAACACGTATTTCATGAGCGCGGGATCAAGGCGATACCACACCTGGCGGTTGTTGGGGGTGTCGATCACCGAGGTGACCTCCGCCATGCCCATGATGTGGCCGGACATGGCATGACCACCGATCTCGTCGCCGAAGCGGGCTGCCCGCTCCACGTTGACTTTGTCCCCTACCTGCAAGGCGCCAAGATTGGTCAAGCGCAGGGTCTCCTGCATCAGATCGAAGCTGACCAGTTCCCTCTCCACCCGGGTGACGGTGAGGCAGCAGCCGTTGTGGGCCACGGATGCCCCCAGCGCCAGCCCTTCCCCCCAGGCCGGGTCTGGCATGCGGATCACATGGGTGCGAAAGTTGGGCTGGGCGTCGATGGCCACCAGTTCGGCGGTCCCCTGCACTATGCCGGTGAACATGTCTCGTCTCCTGCTACAACAAAAATGGCAGGGTAACCTCGTGTTGGTCGCCAGACAAGCGCACCGGCTGACAAGGCGGCCCGGGCTCGCTATAGTGGCGGCCATTCATCCCAGGCTCAACAAGGAAAATTTATGCAGGTATATCAATGCTGTGAGGCTATCCGCATCGCCTACAACCAGATAGGTTCCGGCGAACAGGGTTATGTGCCCAAGGCCATCGCCGCCGCCATCCGGGCCCTCGACGCCGTCGCCTCCGATGAGCGGGTACCGGCCGAGCTGCGTGAGCAAGCCGCCTATGCTGCCGCCAACCTGTTGATCAGCGATCACGAAGACGCCTGATCTGCCCGTCAAGCCGGAGCGCCAAACGTTTCTCCGACGCCCGATTTCAGGCTAGAATGACCCTCTTTCCCTCTGCATGCCGCGTCCTGGTATGCAGGGGCCCTTTCCGATACCCGTTCTTTCCCTTTTATTTCTGATCCACCCGGAGGTGTCAGTGCAACGTTATTGGTCCGAGGCGAAGCAACTCGTTCGTCTAGCCAGCCCCATTCTGGTCGCCCAGGTGGCCCAGATCGCCATGAACTTTGTCGATACCGTCATGGCGGGACAGGTCAGCGCCGTGGATCTCGCGGCCGTCTCGGTTGCCTCCAGCTTCTGGTTGCCGATCATCCTGCTGGTACAGGGGATCATCATGGCGCTCACCCCCATCGTCTCCCAGCTCAACGGGGCCCGCAAACGGGACGAGGTGCGCCCGGCGGTGCATCAGGGCTTCTGGCTGGCCCTGATGGTAACCCCCGTCGCCATGGTGGCACTCTACTTCAGCCCGCTGGCGCTGCAGTTCATGGACGTGGATCCCGTGATGGCGGCCAAGACCACAGGTTACCTGCACGCCATCCTCTGGGGTCTGCCCGCCTTCGTGATGTTCCAGGTGCTGCGCAACTTCAGCGAGGGGCTCTCCCACACCATGCCGACCATGGTGATCGGCTTCGTCGGGCTGGCGGTCAATATTCCCGCCAACTACGTCTTCATTTACGGTCATCTGGGCATGCCGGCCCTCGGCGGGGTCGGCTGCGGCGTCGCCACCGCCATCGTGCTGTGGGCCATGCTGCTGGCGATGATCCTCTATGTGAAGCTCTCCCGCCACTTTGCCGAAATCCGCCTCTTCTCCCAGTTGTGCGCTCCCAATGGCAGCCGGATCTGGCGCCTGTTCCGGCTTGGATTCCCCATCGCCATGGCCATCTTCTGCGAAGTGACCCTGTTCACCGTGGTGGCCCTGATGCTGGCACCCTTCGGGGCCGAGATAGTGGCAAGTCACCAGATCGCCCTGAATTTCTCCAGCCTGGTCTTCATGCTGCCATTGTCGATTGGCGTTGGTGTCACCATTCGGGTCGGTCACAGCATAGGAGAAGGCCTGCCGGAACACGCCAGGGTCGCCGCCCGCACTGGTCTGATGCTGGGCATGAGCGTGGCCGCTGCGACAGCCGCCCTTACCGTACTGCTGCGCGAACCCATTGCCGGCATCTACACCGAGGATCTGCAGGTGATCACCCTGGCGGCCACCTTACTGTTCTTCGCCGCCATCTATCAGGTCTCCGATTCGGTGCAGGTGGTGGCCGCCGCCGCGCTGCGCGGTTACAAAGACACCAAGGCCATCTTCTACGTCACCATCGTCGCCTACTGGGGACTTGGGCTGCCCACCGGCATGATCCTAGGGCTGACCGACTGGGTGATGCCCAAGATGGGGCCGCAGGGTTTCTGGATTGGCTTTATTGTCGGCCTCACCAGCGCAGCCCTGATGCTGGGAACCAGGCTGCGTTACATCTACGGGCGCTTTGCCACTCCGGAGGCCTGCACCAGCCTGTCCCGGGCCCAATAAGGGAAGATAAGGCGAAACTCGCCTGCAAAATCAACAGGCTGCGCAAGAACTGGGCAAACAGTCTCCTTTGTGAGTGCGGCCTGTTGACAGCCTTGGGGGGCATGGGTAGTATGCCGACCACGCCAGCAGTGCTGGTGTGGTGAAACGGGTTCCTGACCCGGTTCGCAAAGTGGGTTTATAGCTCAGTTGGTTAGAGCACTACCTTGACATGGTAGGGGTCGTTGGTTCGAATCCAATTAAACCCACCACTTTTCATGATGCGTCCTTAGCTCAGCTGGTTAGAGCACCACCTTGACATGGTGGGGGTCGGTGGTTCGAATCCACTAGGACGCACCATCATGAAACACTGTTATGCGTCCTTAGCTCAGCTGGTTAGAGCATCACCTTGACATGGTGGGGGTCGGTGGTTCGAATCCACTAGGACGCACCATAACAGTTTGAAAAATTTGCAGACTCAGATGTGGGTTTATAGCTCAGTTGGTTAGAGCACTACCTTGACATGGTAGGGGTCGTTGGTTCGAATCCAATTAAACCCACCACTCCCCTGCAAAAAGTCGCCTTGCGCACTCTGCGTCCTTAGCTCAGCTGGTTAGAGCACCACCTTGACATGGTGGGGGTCGGTGGTTCGAATCCACTAGGACGCACCATTTTCTGAAAAGCCCGCTCATCGAGCGGGCTTTTTGCATTCCCTGCCCTTCCATTGCGTCATTCGTGTACCCAAGAAAAAGCCCGCGCCATCCATGTCATGACGCGGGCTCGTTGCACCGTGCCTAACCATCAGGCCTGCACGGTGATCTCGTACTTCTTTATCTTGCGATACAGGGTGGCAATCCCTATCCCCAAGGCCTGGGCGGCCAGCTTCTTGTTGCCAAGACGCAGCAGGGTCTCCTCGATCATCTGCTTCTCCATATTTTCAAGACCATTCTCCGCAGGCTGCGGGGCAGCCACTGATGCAGCATCCACGCTCGCCGGCATCAGCAGGCTGGCGGACGGGCTCACCACGGTGACGGGGATATGCCCCTCTTCGGCCGGGAGCGACCCCAGCTGGTTACGGATGATGTTGGGGGGCAGCAGGGTGGCATCGATCACCTCCCCCGGCTGGGTGACGTTGACCAGATACTCCATCAGGTTGCTCAATTCACGCACGTTGCCCGGCCAGCGATAGCCCTTGAGCAGGGCCATCACCTCGGGGGTCAAACCCGGGTAGACAATACCGATCCGGCTGGTGTGCAGGTTGAGAAAATAGTGGGTCAGCAGCTCCACATCCCCTTCCCGCTCCCGCAGTGGCGGCAGATTGAGCGGGATCACGTTGATCCGGTAGTAGAGATCCTCGCGAAATTTGCCTTCGGCGATGTATTGATCGAGATGCTGGTGGGTGGCGGCGATGATGCGGATATCCACCGGCACCGGGCGGCTGGCCCCGATGGGAGTCACCTCTCGCAGCTCCAGCACCCGCAGCAGCTTGGCCTGCATAGTGAGGGGCATGTCCCCTATCTCGTCGAGAAACAGGGTGCCCTGATGTGCTGCCTGGATGAGCCCCTGCTTGCCCCCGCTGGCGGCACCGGTAAAGGACCCCTTCACATAGCCAAACAATTCGCTCTCCAGCAGCTGTTCGGGGATGGCGGCACAGTTGATGGCGATAAAGGGCTTGCCATTACGCGGACTGAGCCGATGCACGGCGCGCGCCACCACCTCCTTGCCGGTCCCGCTCTCACCGCAGATCAGCACACTGGAGGGGCTTTGAGCGATCCGGTGCAGCAGCCGCTTGAGGGTGCGCACCGGCTTGCTCTCACCGATCAGCTGCTCGATACAGTGATCGGCATCCGGCTCGCGCACCTGGCCGGAGTGGGACTGATGAAACGCCATCAGGAACAGCTGCTGCCCCTGCACATGGTGCAACTGACCGATGATCAGCTCCTGGCGATCCTCCAGGGTGATAATGTGCTGCAGATGGCCGTTTCGCCCGTGCTGGGCGAAGGTGAGCGGCCGAATGCCGAGCTCGCGCCCCAGCAACTGTTCCTGCTTGCAGCCAAGCTGCTTGAGCGCCACCTCGTTGGCATAGCGCACCTGACTCTTGTCATCGAGCAGCAGACAGCCCTGATCCATGTTGGCCATCAGATCGAGAAACACCTTGTTGACCCCGTCCGACAGGCCATGGGAGTCGAACAGCTTGGCCACAAAGATGGCGGAGATGTGGCGCACGTAGTCGCACACATCCTGCAGATTGTTGCTGAGCCGCTCCTGCTGTTCGGGGTTGAAAGCCACCAGGCTGATCACCCCGATGCAGCGCTCCTCCACCATGATGGGGATGCCGAGAAATGCCCGCTCCCGGCAACTCTCCTTGCAGCTGCAGCCATCACACACGGGGTCGTCGCTGGTATGGGTGACGATCTTTTCCCGCTGGTTTTCAATCACGTAGCGCAGCAGCCTGGAGTCGCCCTCCAGCTGGCGACCGAAGAATTTGCCATAGGGGCCGGTTCCGGCCACCCGCACCAGATTGTCGTCGACAATCTCGACTTCCAGTTGCAGCACGCTGGCCAGCATCTTGGCAAAGCGCAAGATGGTTGGCTGGATCTGCATCAGCAGACAGGGGGTATTCACGACGCGCATCCATTGCTCCCTTTTTTAATTAGCTCCCCCTAAAGGGAGTCATGCTGGCCAGATACTAAGGGATTTCAACGGACACAACTTGGGAGGGGATCACGAAAAGTAAAATGAAGGGGCCGAACTTGCGCCTAAAAAACAGCCATAAAATCGACAAAATGGTGAATTATCAGAATTGTATTCTGCTTATGATGGCAAGTGCAGCGCCAGCCAAACCGAAAGCGGGATCACCAGCAAGGAGAGCAGATTGCCCCCCAGCACGATACTGGCCACCTTCTCCGGCTGGCAGCGGTACTGCTCGCACAGCATGTAATTGAGCACCGCTGGGGGCAGGGAGACCGACAGCATCAGCAGCGGGATCCATTCAGCTTTGAGGGGTAACAGCCAGATGGCGAGCAAGAGCGACAGGGCTCCGGCCAGCAGATAGAGCAGGTTGCAGCGCAGGGCCAGCCCCAAGTGATCCAGCTCCCCCTCCATCAGGCGGATCCCGAGGGCAAACAACATCAGCGGCACCGAGATCTGGCCGAGCATCGACACCGTCGTCACCAGATATTCAGGCAGCGGGATCTGCAGGTTGGCCACCAGCAAGCCAGCCAGAGCCGCCCATAGCACGGGGCTGCGCAGCCAGAGCCAGCGGGAGGTATTGGCCGACAGGATAAACATGCCGACCGAGAAGTGAAGCAGGTTGGAGAGCACAAAGAGGATGACGATGGCCCCCAACTGCTGTTCGCCAAAGGCCAGCACCATCAGGGGGATACCCAAATTCCCGGTGTTGCGAAACATGGCGGGCAAAATGAGGGCCGCCCGCTCGACGCCGTCGAGCCTGAGTAGAGCGAGCAACAGCCCGGGCAGCAGGATCACCAGGGCCCCAGCCCCAATCAGCGGCAAATTGTCCCCCAGCGCCAGCGGGTACTTGACCAGTGCCGAGAAGACCAGCGCCGGAGTAAACAACTCTATGTTGGCCAGGTTGACATAGCCAAGCGCCCCGCCCGGTCGCAGCCTGCCATAGAGGGCGCCGAGCCCGATCACACCGAACACGGGAATGACGATATTGAGCAGGGCGCTGAACACGGGCGGATTCCGTTACAGTTCGCGGGCCGGCTTGCCCATCAGCAGCAGCGGATCCAGGGTCACTTCCAGGGCACCATTGCTGATCCAGAGCTGGCCGTCGGAGATGGTACAGGTGAGCTGCATGGTACGCTCCACCATGGCAGTGAGCGCCAGGGTCTGGCTCTCCGCAAGTTCGATGATGCTCAGGTTGTCATGCAGGCTCAGCTTGCCCTGGTTTTGCTTCCACCAGACGCTGGTGCCACGCCCGCCGTAGAGATAGAGCACGACCTGGCGCGACCGGTTGCAGGCCTTCTTGAGGCGCTTCTCGTCGGGCTGTCCCAGTTCAATCCAGAGCTCAATCTCGTCCGAGTAGTTCTTTTCCCAGAGTTCGGGTTCATCGTCGGCGCTCAGCCCCTTGGTAAATTCCAGTCGCTCTGCGGCATGCCAGGCAAACGCCGCCAGCCGGATCATCATCCGCTCGTCCGTTTCGGAAGGGTGGCGCGCCAGGGTGAGGGAGAAGTCCTGATACAGATTGCGATCCATGTCAGACAAGCTGATCTGGGCCTTGAATACGGTTGCCTTGAGAGCCATAAAAAACCTTGAAAACCTGGGTAAGAGACACGTGAATGGAGATACGGGCGCCAGTGTAATCAAATTGGCGACAGGGTTCGACCACAGAAATCAAAGATTTGGCCACACCGGCTTCAAAAGGCGCTGAAAAAACAAATGCCAGTCCGAAGACTGGCATTTGGCGGCATTGCAGAAGCGACTCACTTCTCGGCGGACTCGACCCCGAAGGCGTTGAGCAGCACACAGCAGGTGACTGCCACGGCTACAAACCCACTCAGGAAGATAAAGGGCATGACCCCATATCCCAATACGGTCCAGATAGTGTGTTCAAGCAGACTCATAATGTGGTCCTTTCGTCCTGTGAAATGCGTGTTCCTTTTTCGGCGGATAATATCTCCGCTCTTGATAAGTCTATTTGACCCTAACCCGTTGCTGAGTCCTATGCCACCAAAGTAATAAATGCGGGGTATATTTGCGCCAGATCAATTTTTAGGGTGTATTTCCTTTCAACTCAAGGGATTAGTTGCCATTGACAACCCTGACAAGAAGACGGAAACCGGAAAAGGGCATAAAAAAACGCGCCAAAGGCGCGTTCTTGAGAGGCTGACAAGGCGACTCAGTTGTCACACAGGTCGATCGGCATGTCCTGACGCAGGCGCGTCCAGAGCTTGCCGGATTCGATGCCGTACTGGCGAACCGTCATGAAGACTGCTTCGTGATCGTGGGTCTCGGCCAGGTTTAGCAAGGTCTTGTAATAGGTGTCCGCAGTTTCGCGCGCCTGCTTGTCGGAGAAGTAGTAACGCCCTACCCGGCTATACAGCCCCTTGAATCCGTTGAGGATCAGGGCATAGATGGGATTGCCGGAGGCAAACGACAGCTGGTGATGGAGACGGTAGTCGAACTCGGCATAAGCCTCGGCCGTGTTCTCCACTTCGGCGGCGCCGCGCAGGATCTCGGCGGCTTGCTCCGGATTGTTACGGATGGCACCACGGATGAAGATGGTGCAGATGTTGGTGCGTGCCGACAGCAACTGGGCGACCAGATCCGGCACCTTGTCCTGATCCAGACGGGCCAGGGTCTCCAGAATATTGAGGCCGGAGGTTTCCCAGAAGTTGTTTACCTTGGTCGGTTTGCCATGCTGTATGGTCAACCAGCCGTCACGGGCCAGACGCTGCAACACTTCCCGCAGGGTTGTGCGTGTCACCCCGATCAGCTCGGACAATTCACGCTCTGCAGGCAGAATGGATCCGGGAGGAAAGCGATTGTTCCAGATGGACTCGATGATGTATTCCTCGGCAAACCCTGCAGGGCTCTGCGCTTTTATGACCATGAAATGACTCTGTTGTAATACGTAAAAAGGCCCACGAATCATATCAAAGCAAGGAAGGCTGGCAAGCAGAAGGTCAGTCCTCTGCTCACATATGGCAAAGAAAATGTTATTAATTTGTGTTAAAAATCGATAGCGGTGCCAGTCAGCGCTGGTTATGTGGTGATAAAACCATCACTTCCAAGATCTTGGCCCAACCTTTGTATATAATCGTTCCGCTTTTTGATTAAAATCACGTGTAATTATATAGATACGGGCCAACATCCGGACGTACAGGTCAAGTACCCTTGACTGCATAGACGCAGATCCTAACAACAACCCTGAGACCCATCATCATGCCAATAAGCCTAGGGCAGGCATTTGCCAAGAACTTCTTGGGCAATGCGCCACAGTGGTATAAACAAGCCATCCTGCTGTTTCTGATCATCAACCCCATCGCCTTCCATTTCGACCCCTTCATGGCAGGCTGGTTGCTGGTTGTCGAGTTCATCTTCACCCTGGCCATGGCCCTCAAGTGTTATCCCCTGCAACCGGGCGGTCTGCTGGCCATCGAGGCCGTGCTGATCGGCATGACATCAGCCGACCAGGTCAAGCATGAGCTGGTCGCGAACATAGAGGTACTGCTGCTGCTGGTATTCATGGTAGCGGGCATCTACTTCATGAAACAGTTGCTGCTCTACGTGTTTACCAAGCTGCTGATCGGTGTGCGCTCCAAGATACTGCTCTCCCTCTCCTTCTGCCTGGTATCTGCCTTCCTCTCCGCTTTCCTCGACGCCCTGACGGTCATTGCCGTGGTGATCAGCGTGGCCACCGGTTTCTACGCCATCTATCACAAGGTCTCCTCCGGCAAGGAGTTTGGTCATCATCACGACCATACCGATGATCAGGAAGTGGCTGAACTCAACCGCCAGGATCTCGACGATTTTCGCGCCTTCCTGCGCAGCCTGATGATGCATGCCGCCGTCGGTACGGCACTGGGGGGCGTCTGCACCCTGGTGGGTGAGCCGCAGAACCTCATCATCGGCGAACAGGCCGGCTGGCACTTCGGCGAATTTGCCATCCGCATGGCGCCGGTATCGCTGCCGGTCTTCATCTGTGGTCTGCTCACCTGTGTGCTGGTCGAGCACTTCCGCCTGTTTGGCTACGGCACCCGCCTGCCCGTCAACGTGCGCAAGATCATGGAGGAGTACAACCGTTATGAAGAGGCAAAACGCAGCCAACAGGACAGAGCCAAGCTCATCGCCCAGACGGTGATCGCTGTCTGGCTGATCGTCGGTCTGGCGCTCCACCTGGCGGCCGTGGGCCTTATCGGTCTCACCGTCATCGTGCTGGCCACTTCCCTGACCGGCATCACCGAAGAGCATGCCCTCGGCAAGGCGTTTGAAGAGGCGCTCCCCTTCACCGCCCTGCTCGCCGTCTTCTTCAGCATAGTGGCCGTGATCATCGATCAGGAGCTGTTCAAGCCGGTGATCCAGTGGGTGCTCTCGGCAGATCCGGATCACCAGCTGGCGCTCTTCTATATGGCCAACGGCCTGCTCTCCATGGTCAGTGACAACGTCTTCGTCGGCACCGTCTACATCAACGAAGTGAAAACGGCCCTGCTCAATGGAGCCATCAGCCGCGAACAGTTCGATCTGCTGGCGGTGGCTATCAACACGGGCACCAACCTGCCATCTGTGGCCACCCCGAACGGTCAGGCTGCTTTCCTGTTCATGCTGACTTCGGCGCTGGCCCCCCTGCTTCGCCTCTCCTATGGCCGCATGGTGTGGATGGCATTGCCCTACACCCTGGTGCTGGGTCTGGTCGGTTTCGCCGCAGTGGAAACCGTGTTGGCGCCCCTGACCGAGTGGTTTTACCAGCAGGGCTGGCTGATTGTTCCGCAGGGGGCTGCCGTAGTCGCCCCGGCGCTACACTGATCCTGTCGTACTCCAATGACAAGGGCCCGCCAGGGCCCTTTTCTTTTGTCCCCTGCTCTGCTCTAATTCAGCCACTGTTTCTTCTGTGAGATCAATGAGATGATCGCGTTTCTCCGCCGCTTGGCCAGCAACCGCCTGGCCTGGGGACTGCTGGCGGCCTCCGCCCTGTTCCTCGAACTGTGTGCGCTGTTCTTCCAGCACATACTTGGACTGCATCCCTGCGTGATGTGTGTCTACGAACGGCTTGCGACACTGGGTGTCCTTTGCGCCGGCCTGCTCGGCATGATTGCCCCCGAGAAGTGGTACCTGCGCTGGAGCGCCATGCTGCTATGGGGTTACAGCGCTTTTCGCGGTCTCCAGCTGGCGCTGCAACATGTCGACTATCAGGTCAACCCCTCCCCGTTCAACGTCTGCAGCCCTTATGCCGACTTCCCGAGCTGGGCGCCGCTCGATCAATGGATCCCCTGGCTCTTCTTCCCGGATGGGGATTGCGGCGAGATCACCTGGCAGTTCTTGAGCTTCTCCATGCCCCAGTGGCTGGTGGCCATCTTCGCCGCCTACCTGCTGGTGTTTACCGTAGTGGCCATCGGCAATCTGGTGAAGGGTCGCTGCTGTAGTTGAGGCATCCGGCCTGCACGCCAGAACAAGTACCACAGAAGTAGGGGAGCCTTTATGGCTCCCCTATTTTGTTTGTCTTTCTGGCCCAGGCACTATGATGAGGCGACTCAGCTCGCCTGCACCGGGCTCATTTTCGCGCGGATCACCCCGACCACCATGGGCAGCAGGGAGATGCCTATGATGCCGAAGATCAGCAGGGTAAAGTTGTGACGCACCAGCGGCAGGTTGCCAAAGAGGTGGCCCGCATAGACAAACGACAACACCCACAGCAGTCCGCCCACCAGATTGAATGCCAGGAAGCGCGGATAAGTCATGGCCCCCATGCCTGCCACGAAGGGAGCAAAGGTACGCACAATCGGCAGGAAACGAGTGATGATGATGGTCTTGCCGCCATGTTTGGCATAGAAGCCCCGGGTTTTCTCCAGATAGTCGCGCCTGAAGATTTTCGAATCAGGCTTGCGAAACAGCTGCTCGCCGAAGAAGTGACCAATGGTGTAGTTGACCACATTGCCGAGCACAGCGGCGAGAGTCAGCACACCGGCTAGGGTATGCACATCCAGCACGCTGTCGACGGTGAGGGCTCCGGCGGCAAACAGCAGGGAATCCCCCGGCAGGAAAGGGGTGACCACCAGTCCGGTTTCACCGAAGATGATCAGGAACAGGATGGCATATACCCAGATGCCATAGTTTTCAAACAGCTCTTTCAGATGAACGTCGACGTGCAGGATAAAGTCGATAGCAAACAGGATCAGATCCATTTTTTGATACTCGTGAGGTGAACGGCGTGGAGTCTACGCCAACCCATGCAGGGTCACAATCACGAGACAGGTCTCATTCTTCCCCTTCCGCAAAAAAGCCAGACAAAACCGTTTTCGGCTCCCAAGCCGCGTTGATGCGGGTTACAAGCCCCTCAGGAGCCCTCCTCCAGACCATCACGTACCGAGGCCGGCAAGCAGCGTTCCCAGCCCCACAACAGGAGCAGCAGCAGGGTCGCATCGTCGAGCCAGCCAACCAGCGGTACCAGATCCGGCACCAGATCCACCGGACTCAAGCCATAGAGCAGGATGAGGATCACCAACCCCCTGGCCCACAAGGGAGTTGCGGGGTGGCGAAAACCGAGATAGAGGCGGCGCACGCGCCGCCAGATGAGCCAGCGTCGAGTACTCATGATTCGATCAGCTCGCTGCGCAGTTGCTGGATCTGATCCCGCAGTGCCGCCGCCTGTTCGAACTCCAGATCCCGCGCATGCTGGAACATCTGCTCTTCCATCCGCTTGATCTCCTTGGCGATCTCGCTGGCGGAGCGGGCATGGTACTCCCCTTGCGGTTCGGCCGCCTTGCGACTTCCCTTGCCGCCCTTGCCAGCGCTGCGGCTGCCTCCCATGTCCATCACATCGCCGATGGCCTTGTTGAGCCCCTTGGGGGTGATGCCGTGCTCGAGGTTGTAGGCGTGCTGCAGGGCGCGGCGCCGCTCGGTCTCTTCGATGGCCACCTTCATGGAGTTGGTGATGGTATCCCCGTAGAGAATGACCTTACCGTTGAGGTTGCGGGCCGCACGCCCTATGGTCTGGATCAGGGAGCGAGTGGAGCGCAGGAAACCCTCCTTGTCCGCGTCCAGGATGGCCGCCAGGGACACCTCTGGCATGTCGAGGCCTTCGCGCAGCAGGTTGATCCCCACCAGCACATCGAAGGTACCCAGGCGCAGATCGCGAATGATCTCCACCCGCTCCACGGTGTCGATGTCCGAGTGTAGGTAACGTACCTTGACGCCGTGCTCCGCCAGATATTCGGTCAGATCTTCGGCCATCCGTTTGGTGAGCGTCGTCACCAGCACCCGCTCCTCCACCGCTACCCGCTGGCGGATCTCGGAGAGCAGGTCGTCCACCTGGGTGGTCACCGGGCGTACTTCCACTTCGGGATCGAGCAGACCGGTAGGACGCACCACCTGCTGCACTACATCACCGCCGGATTTCTCCAGCTCGTAGGGACCGGGGGTTGCCGAGACAAACACCGTCTGCGGCATCAGCGCCTCGAATTCATCGAACTTGAGGGGGCGGTTGTCGAGCGCGGAAGGGAGCCGGAAACCGTACTCCACCAGGGTCTCCTTACGGGATCTGTCCCCTTTGAACATGGCGCCGATCTGCGGCACCGTGACGTGGGATTCGTCGATGATGAGCAGACCATCCCCCGGCAGGTAGTCAAACAGGGTGGGCGGTGGCTCCCCCGGCGCACGACCGGAGAGGTAGCGGCTGTAGTTCTCGATGCCGGAGCAGTAGCCCAGCTCCTGCATCATCTCCATGTCGAACTGGGTGCGCTGGCTGATCCGTTGCTCCTCCACCAGCTTGTTGAGCGACAACAGCTGCTCACGACGGCTTTTAAGCTCCTCCTTGATATGTTCAATGGCACCGAGGATGGTTTCGCGCGGAGTGGCGTAGTGGGTCTTGGGGTAGATGGTGTAGCGCACTACCGTCTGCTCGATGGCGCCGGTCAGGGGGTCGAACAGGGAGAGGCGCTCCACCTCCTCGTCAAACAGCTCCACTCGCAGGGACAGCTTGTCCGATTCGGCGGGGTAGATGTCGATCACCTCCCCCCTTACCCGGAAAGTGCCGCGCTGGAAGGCCATGTCGTTACGGGTGTATTGCAGCTCGGCAAGACGGCGTAGGATGTCCCGCTGGTTGATCACATCCCCCACTTTGAGGTGCAGCATCATGCTGAGGTAGGCCTGCGGATCTCCCAGACCATAGATGGCAGACACCGAGGCGACAATCACCACGTCACGCCGCTCCAGCAAGGCCTTGGTGGCCGACAGCCGCATCTGCTCGATGTGATCGTTGATGGAGGCATCCTTCTCGATGAAGGTGTCGGTGGTCGGCACATAGGCCTCGGGCTGGTAGTAGTCGTAGTAGGAGACGAAATACTCCACCGCATTGTCGGGGAAGAACTCCTTCATCTCGCCGTAGAGCTGGGCCGCCAGAGTCTTGTTGGGAGCCAGGATCATGGTCGGGCGGTTGAGAGTCGCGATGACATTGGCCATGGTGAAGGTCTTGCCCGAACCGGTCACCCCGAGCAAGGTCTGATGGGCAAGGCCGGACTCGATACCGTCGAGCAACTGGGCAATGGCCTTGGGTTGATCCCCGGCGGGTTGAAACTGGCTGGCTAATTTGAACAACTTGCTCATGGAGACTCCCGACACGAAACAGCAAGAGAGCAGTGTAACCGAGTGATCCGCACCGGTACACCCGCACCATGATGCCGTCGGTGGCTTGACCGGTGAAGACACCTTCTGTATGATGCTCCTCCTTGCCTGATGTTCCCCCGTAGTTCAGTCGGTAGAACGGCGGACTGTTAATCCGTATGTCACTGGTTCGAGTCCAGTCGGGGGAGCCAATTCCTCACCATCTCGGTGCAAGTTATCCACTTTAGTGCTCTCTTCTGCCAATTTTAATGCACAAGATCCTTCTTGCTGCTGACGATCCCCTTTTTCACCGCGCACAGCTCTTCAGAGTTTTCTTCTGTTGCATCTAAGTATTTGATTTTAATGTAAACATTTTTCATGCGGTATTTTTTGTACAGCCCTTGCAGCCCAGTATTGGCGCGGCTTTCGGGCCGATGAACAGGATTCATAAACAGGGTTATCCACAGATTCTGTGGGTAACTGCAGCAAACCCTGTCCCGATGCGGGTTCACCCGTTATCACGGCTTTTCGGGCCATGCTCCGAGGGGCAACCTGATTTTATGCTGTTTTGTACATGCCCCTATCTCCCCTGCCCAAACGACACTTTTGTTCCTTTTTGCAGATATCTTTTGTCTACCCCAGCAGTGCTGGGCGAGCAGCCAACATGATGGTCGTTTGCTTCCCAGGTCACCCTGTTTCGCTACCGGTTGAATCTGCTGAAACCGCTCCTTCCAAAGCGGGCCAACAGCAGAATCTAAAGTTATCCTCTTCACTGTCCAGCTCCCCCTTGCGTCAGCATTTTTCACTCATTGACACGGGTCTGAACAGCAAAAATCGCCACCTTTGCACCGATACGCTCCCGATCCCTCTCTGGCAAGCCGTCACAGCCCCTCGTAACTGTTGATTAATCGGTTCCTTGCGCTTCTTTATTGGTGACAGATCCGGCACAATGTCCGCCCCACTTTTTTCCTCGGTTTTTCCGGGCATGACCATAGATTTCGTGACACTGCTACATCAAAGCGACTCCCTGCTCCTGTTCGTGGTGCTGGCCTTCGGCCTGCTGCTGGGCAAGGTGCGCCTCGGCAACTTCCAGATTGGCAACACCATTGGGGTGCTCTTCACCGCCCTGCTGTTTGGCCAGATGGGCTTCCAGTTCTCCACCTCCACCGAAAACGTCGGCTTCATGCTGTTCATCTTCTGTGTGGGTATCGAGGCCGGACCCCACTTCTTCAGCGTCTTCCTGCGCGACGGCATCCACTACATCACCCTGACCCTGGTGATCTTGCTGAGCGCCCTGCTGCTGACCGTGGGGCTGGCCAAATTCTTCAATCTGGGGCCAGGCATGGCCGCCGGCATCCTGGCGGGCTCGCTCACCTCGACCCCGGCGCTGGTCGGTGCCCAGGATGCCCTACGCAGCGGCCTGCTCAACCTCCCTCACCAGACCGACATGCAGTCGGTGCTCGACAACATGGGCATCGGCTACGCCCTGACCTATCTGGTGGGACTGGTGGGCCTGATGCTGGTGGTGCGCTATCTCCCCTCGCTGGCACGCCTCGACCTCAATACCGAGGCGCAAAAGATTGCCCGCGAGCGGGGCCTCTCCGACAGCGACAATCGCAAGACCTATCTGCCCATCATTCGCGCCTACCGGGTCGGCCCCGAGCTCGCCGCCTGGATCGGGGGGCGCACCCTGCGCGAGACCGGCATCTATCCCCATACCGGTTGCTATGTGGAGCGGATCCGCCGCAACGGTATTCTGGCCAGTCCCGACGGTGACGCCGTCATCCAGGAAGGGGACGAGATCGCCCTGGTGGGCTACCCCGAAAGCCACGAGAAGCTCGACGTCAACTACCGCAACGGCAAGGAGGTGTTTGACCGCAACCTGCTTGATCTCCAAATCGTCACCGAAGAGATAGTGGTGAAGAACGACGCCGTGGTGGGTCGCCATCTGGTGGAGCTGAATCTCACCGAAAAGGGGTGCTTCCTCAACCGGGTGGTGCGCTCCCAGATCGAGATGCCGTTCGATCGCAACATCATGCTGCAAAAAGGCGACGTGCTGCAGATCAGCGGCGAGAAGCAGCGGGTCAAGCTCTTGGCCAACAAGATCGGCTTTATCAGCATCCACAGTCAGACCACGGATCTGGTGGCCTTCACCACTTTCTTCGTCCTCGGCCTGCTGATCGGCTCCGTTTCACTGGTGTTCGGCCAGATCGAGTTTGGCCTCGGCAACGCCGTCGGCCTGCTGCTGGCCGGGATCCTGATGGGTTATCTGCGGGCCAACCACCCCACGGTCGGCTATGTGCCGCCGGGCGCCCTGCGTCTGGCCAAGGATCTCGGCCTCGCCGTCTTTATGGTGAGCACGGGTCTCAAGGCCGGTGGCGGCATTCTGGACCACCTGAGCGAAGTCGGTGGCGTGGTGCTCTTATCCGGCATGCTGGTGACCACCCTCCCGGTGCTGGTGGGCTATCTGTTCGGGGTCTGGGTGCTGAAGATGAACCCGGCGCTGCTGCTCGGCGCAATCACAGGGGCCCGCACCTGCGCCCCGGCCATGGATGTGGTCAACGAAGCGGCCAACAGCTCCATTCCGGCGCTCGGCTACGCCGGCACCTATGCGGTGGCCAACGTGATGCTGACCCTGGCGGGCTCCTTTATCATCGGCTTCTGGTTCTAGCCGCCCTTATCTTGTCATTGCAACCAATTAGCGTAAGAAGGGGAGCCAGTGGTCCCCTTCTTGTCATCGTCTCCCCTTAGCACTGTGGGGTGATGCCGCCTGAGCAGGACCACTCACAACTCCCCGCCCAGCTCGGCATATGACAAGCTCTGCTTGCTCTGCTTGCTCTGCTTGCTCTGCTTGCTCTGCTTGCTCTGCTTGCTCTGCTTGCTCTGCTTGCTCTGCTTGCTCTGCTTGCTCTGCAACAGCCAAACAAATCGCAGCCACAAAAAAAGCGCCCTGAGGCGCTTTTTTTATATCAACCGGATGATCAGGCTTTGAACTTGCTGAACACCAGGGAGGCGTTGGTACCGCCAAAGCCGAAGCTGTTGGACATCACTGTGTCGAGGTCAGCCTCTTCGTACTCGCGCACGATGGGCAGCCCTTCGGCCTTCTCGTCCAGGTTCTCGATGTTGATGCTGGGGGCGATAAAGCCATGTTGCAGCATCAGCAGGGAGTAGACGGCCTCGTGCACACCGGCGGCACCCAGCGCATGGCCGGTCATCGCCTTGGTGGCGGAAAGCTTGGGCGCGTTGCTGCCAAACAGGGTCTGGATGGCTTCCAGCTCCTTGGTGTCACCGACCGGGGTAGAGGTACCGTGGGTGTTGATATAGTCCACCTTGCCGACACTCTGCATCGCCATCTTCATGCAACGCACGGCGCCTTCGCCGCTCGGGGCCACCATGTCGTAACCATCGGAGGTCGCACCATAACCGGTGATCTCGGCATAGATGTGGGCACCACGGGCCAGGGCGTGTTCCAGCTCCTCGACCACCAGGATGCCGCCGCCACCGGAGATGACGAAACCGTCGCGATCCGCATCATAGGTACGGGACGCTTTTTCCGGGGAGTCGTTGTATTTGGTAGACAGCGCGCCCATGGCGTCAAACTGGATGGTGGAGGACCAGTCCAGCTCCTCGCCGCCACCGGCGAAGACGATGTCCTGTTTGCCGAGCTGGATCAGTTCCAGAGCGTGGCCGATGCAGTGGGCAGAGGTCGCGCAGGCGGAGCTGATGGTGTAGTTGACACCCTTGATCTTGAACGGCGTAGCCAGGCAAGCGGAGGTGGTGGAGGACATGGTGCGCGGCACCATGTAGGGACCCACGCGCTTGACCCCTTTCTCGCGGGCGATGTCGCAAGACTCGGAGGTGTTCTTGCCGGAGGCGCCGCCGGAGCCGGTCACGATGCCGGTGCGCTCGTTGGAGACCTGATCTTCCGGCAGGCCGGCATCTGCGATGGCCTGCTGCATGGAGAGATAGGCATAGGCCGCAGCGTCACCCATGAAACGCATGACTTTACGGTCGATCAGTTCAGACGGATCGAGTTTGATGTTACCCCAGACACGGCTGCGCAGGTTGTGTTGCTCGAACTGCTCGGAATAGGTGATGCCGGATTTGCCTGCTTTCAGGGAGGCCAGCACTTCTTCCTTGTTGTTGCCGATACTGGAGATGACGCCGATACCGGTGATCACTGCTCTTCTCATTAATTCATCTCGTCTGGAAAAACTGGCGCCAAGTCTACCCGCTTTCGGCTGCCAAACTGGTCTGCTTTCACGTAGAATGCCCGCGATTTTGTGACGCGAGCCGAGGAAAACGTGAGTCAAACATCCTTACATCATGCCCGATTGGACTGGAACGAGGCGGGTACTCCAGTCTCCAGTGACTTCGGGGATGTGTACTTTTCCAATGATAACGGTCTAAGTGAAACCCGCTACGTCTTTTTGCAGCAAAATCAGCTGCCAGCGCGATTTTCGCACCATGATGGTGACACTTTCGTGATCGGTGAAACAGGTTTCGGTACAGGTCTTAACTTTCTGGCGACAATGAAAGCCTTCCTGGAACAGACGTCCCAATCCGGTAACGCCCTGCGTCTTCACTTCATCAGTTTCGAAAAATACCCCCTGACCCGGGACGATCTGCGCAAGGCCCTGGATGCCTGGCCCGAGCTGGCACACTTCAGCCAGGATCTCGTCAAACAGTGGCCCCTACCGGTATCCGGCTGCCACCGCCTGCACTTTGCCAGCGGCCGCATCCGTCTCGATCTCTGGTTCGGCGATATCAAGGACATGTTGCCGCAGGTGCCCCATCAGGCTGACGGTCTGGTGGATGCCTGGTATCTGGACGGCTTCTCGCCGGCCAAAAATCCGGAAATGTGGACCCAGGAGCTGTTCGACGGC
>NZ_CDCG01000017.1 GCF_000819845.1 Aeromonas enteropelogenes | reverse complement strand
CCTCTGATGCCCGCCCCCGAACGCATTAGTGCCGGCAACCCGCGCCAGATTGTGTGGAACCACTACTCCGACGCCAGCCAGCAGTTTCACGTGGGATTCTGGGCCTGTGAGCCCGGGCGCTGGGCCGTGCACTACACAGAACACGAGTATTGCCAGCTGCTGGAGGGCGAGGTGGTGATCCACGACAGTGAGGGGGGCCAGCTTGCCCTCAAGCCCGGCGATCAGTTCGTCATCCCCGCCGGCTTTGTCGGGCAGTGGGAGACCCTCACCCCCTGTCGCAAGGTCTATGTGATCTTCGAACCCGCCGCCTGACGTTCACGTCAACCTCCCCCCCCCTTTCCCCGGAGACTGGACGGGTTGCCGTACTGCCCCACCGGCTTGACGCTTACGGCATGATTTTCTGCGGTTTTCCCGCTTGCAAAAGGGTTTTCCGCTAGGCATTGTGATTGGCGAGGAATGTAAATGGAATTTCGAGCCCAAACGTGGGGGGCTCATATAAAAATCAAGAGGATTACCGCCAATGTGTTCTATTTTCGGCATTCTGGACATCAAATCCGATGCAGCAGCCCTGCGCAAATCGGCGCTGGAGATGTCCAAGCGACTGCGTCACCGCGGGCCTGACTGGTCCGGCGTCTACAGCTCCGACAAGGCCATCCTGGTGCATGAGCGCCTGGCCATCGTCGACCCGGGCAACGGCGCCCAGCCGCTCTACAACCCCGAACGCACCCATGTGCTGGCGGTCAACGGCGAGATCTACAACCACAAGGAGCTGGAGAAAAACCTCAAGGTCGACTTCCAGTTTCAGACCCACTCCGACTGTGAGGTGCTGCTCGCCCTCTACAAGGAGAAGGGCCCGGCGTTCCTGGACGATCTCAACGGCATCTTCGCCTTTATCCTCTACGACGCGGAGCAGGATGCCTACCTGATTGGCCGCGACCATATGGGGATCATCCCCCTCTACACCGGCCGCGACGAGCACGGCAACTTCTATGTCGCCTCCGAGATGAAGGCGCTGGTGCCGGTGTGCAAGAGCGTCGAAACCTTCCCGCCGGGACACTACCTGTGGAGCAAGGATGGCGAGCTTAAAACCTGGTACAAGCGCGACTGGATGGAGTACGGCGCGGTCGAGCACAATCAGAGCGACAAGGCGGAGCTCAAAGCCGCGCTGGAAGCGGCGGTCAAGCGCCAGCTGATGTGTGACGTGCCCTACGGCGTACTCCTCTCCGGCGGGCTGGATTCGTCCGTCATCTCCGCCATCACCAAGCTCTATGCCGCCCGCCGGGTGGAAGACGATGGCAAGAGCGAAGCCTGGTGGCCCCAGCTGCACTCCTTCGCCGTCGGTCTGGAAGGCTCGCCGGATCTCGCCGCCGCCCAGAAGGTGGCCGATCATTTGGGCACCATCCACCACCAGATCCACTTCACCGTGCAGGAAGGTCTGGATGCCCTGCGGGACGTCATCTATCACCTCGAGACCTATGACGTCACCACCATCCGCGCCTCTACGCCGATGTACCTGATGGCCCGCTACATCAAGGCGATGGGGATCAAGATGGTGCTCTCCGGCGAAGGCTCCGACGAGCTGTTCGGCGGCTACCTCTACTTCCACAAGGCGCCCAACGCGCGCGAGTTCCACGAAGAGAACGTGCGCAAGCTCGCCTCACTGCACCTCTATGACTGCCTGCGGGCCAACAAGTCCATGGCCGCCTGGGGCGTGGAGGGCCGCGTGCCCTTCCTCGACAAGGAGTTCATGGACGTGGCGATGCGCCTCAACCCCACGGACAAGATGTGCGGCAAGGGCAAGATCGAGAAGCACATCCTGCGCGAAGCCTTCGAGGATCTGCTGCCCCATGAAGTGGCATGGCGCCAGAAGGAGCAGTTCTCCGACGGCGTGGGTTATTCGTGGATCGACAGCCTCAAGGCCATGGTCGAGCAGGAGGTGACGGATCAGATGTTCGAGGCGGCGGCGTTCCGCTTCCCCATCAACACTCCGCTCACCAAGGAGGCGTACTACTACCGCGCCATCTTCGACGAGCACTTCCCGCTCGAATCTGCCGCTCGCACCGTGCCCTACGGCAAGTCGGTCGCCTGCTCCACGCCAACGGCGCTCGAGTGGGATGCCAAGTTCAAGGAGATGGCAGACCCGTCAGGCCGCGCCGTGATGGACGTCCACCAGCAGGGTTACTAACCCACTGAGCAATACGACCAAATAAGCAACCAGATAACGCCAAATAGCAAGAGCCCTTCACCATGGTGAAGGGCTCTTTATATAGGCTATGGAAGTATTGCATGGGATACCCCAGCTCCTCATGCAAGCAGACTTTGACATTCACCTCCTTCCCGTAGTGTGTAGTGGTCAACTAAATCTAGACTCTTGGTTAGTTGCTGGGCAGTGTTCCGTTACTGGGAGCCACTCTGACTTCAGGCTCCTGAACTCCCGCTCCATCGGGGCGTTATTCCAGGAGTTGCCACGCCGACTCATGTTTTGGGTCATGCGATAGCGCCACAGCCGTTGTCGAGATGCCCGGCGGCCATATTGATTGGCTGCCATGGTCGAAGTGAAACAACATACCTGAGGGACCACCCCGCTGCTAATACGCCATCTCTAGTGCTTTGATAGCCAGCTCAGCATCAGGCTTGTCAGACATCGTCAAACCCACCACTCGGCGGGTATAGAGGTCAAGCACGGCAGCCAGGTAATACCAACGACCACAGGTCCAAACGTAGGTGATATCGCCACACCTAATTGGGTTGCTGGACATCAAATTCAGCAGATTGGGAATATCAGGTCGTTCAAACTCTTGGACAGCCCACCCATTCAGCCTTTATTCATCATCAATGGAATTGATAACTCTTTTCATTGCCTTTTCTGCGTTATAGACTGCTTCACCCAAACCGACCATCGGTGCCGGAGCATTCATGACAAGCCTCTCCCTCTCAGCACGCCCCTTCTGGCAATGGCTGGCCTATCACCATCAGGCCGCCGAGGGCACCCTCTACCTGATGTTCTTCTCAGGCCTGCTGCTGTGGGAACCGCTGACCCCGCTCTGGTCGCTGGCACGCTGGAATCTGTTTCTGCACGTCACCCTCTCGCTCACCCTGTTCCCCTTGCTGTTCGGCGCTTTCTGGCTCTCCCATCGCAGTCTGCTGAGCAAAAGCCGCAAGCCCTTCTTGCGCACCACGGGCCGCATCATCGAGGGCCTGCTGCTGGTGTGTCTGGCCAGCGGCCTGCTGCTGGTATTGCACGGCACCCCGGGTAACAGCCTGGGCAATATCGCCAGCTGGGCCCACTGGCTGAGCGCTCTAGCGTTGACTCCCCTGGTGCTGCGCCACGCCTGGCGCTGGACCATTCTCAGATGGCGTTCCTGATCCCATGTTGAAGTTGCTTCTCTCTTCGCTCTTTTCGGCCCTGCTCGCCACCATACTGTTGCCGGGGACCGCCTCTGCCCAGGAGATGGGCGCGGCCATGATTGCCTATGACGAGGGGAAAGCCCCTCGCCTGCTGGTGGCCAACCTGGGCGCAGGCTCGGTCACCCTGCTGGAGCGAGAAAGTGGCAAGCATCTCAAGGAGGCCCGCTTTGGCGGCGATCTGCGCCAGCTGGCCCGCGCAGAGGGCGGCAATCTGCTGGTCACCGACTACAGCGGCGATCGCCTGCTGCTGCTGGATGATGATCTCGACCTAAAAAAGGCGATCCCCACCGGCCATAGACCCTACGGCGTCATCTTCGATCCCAAGCGGCAGTGGTTCTGGGTCACCTTGTTCGAGGCGGGCCGCCTGCAGGCCTATGACACAAATGGCAAGCTGCAGCTGGATATGGCCACTGCAGAGACGCCCCGCGGGCTGGCATTGACCGACGACGATCGCCTGCTGCTCACCCACGCCATGACCGGCCAGCTCGCCATCTATGATCTCGCTAGGCTGGGGAGCGGGATCACGGGGGCCACCCTGCCCAAGCCGCGCCTGATCACCCTGGCCGAGACCCAGAGCGCCACCCCAAGCGACTCTCAAGGCTTGCCGCGCCTGCTGGACGGTATCGCCCTCTCCCCCGATGGCAGCGAAGCCTGGCTGCCTCACGTGCTGTGGAGCTTCGATCACCCCTTCCAGTTTCAAAGCACCGTCTTCCCGGCGGTTTCCATCATTGACCTCGAGGAAGAAAAAGAAAGGGTCGATGAGCGCAAACAGCTCTTCTTGCAGATCAACTTGCCCAATGTCGGCAACCGCAGCCAGATCGTCTCCAATCCCTTCGCGGCGCGCTTCGCCGCCGACGGCAAGCGGGTCTACCTGACCCTGGCGGGTTCGGAGGATCTGCTGGTGTTCGACCTCTCGCGCAGCGGCAAGTCCAACAGCAATCGCCACCGCCGCAAGAAGTTTCAGGGCGGCGCCAAGGCAACCCAGCTGCTGCGCCACCTGCCGGGCCAGAATCCGCGCGATCTTTTGATCGACGGTGACCAGATCCTGGTGCACAACGTCATGGGGCAGGATCTCACTCGCCTCAACACCGGCGGCAGCGGCCCCTTCGCCCGGGTCACCGTCGATGTGCCCCACTTCGCCAAACTGGTGGAATCCGATCCCCGCCCCGAGCCCCTCAAGCGCGGCGAGCGGCTGTTCAATCTAGGCAACACCGCGGCCAATAGCCGCTTCCCCATGGCGGGGGACAACTGGATGAGCTGCAACTCCTGCCATCTGGACGGGTTCAACTTCACCAACCGCTATCTGATGGCGGCCCATCGCCAGAAAAGCCGCGACAACGCCATCAACGGCCATGCCAACCTCGCCAACATGGTGGCGGGGGACTTTATCGGCGAATACCTGCGCATGACCCAGCAGACCCAGGGGGGCATGGGCCATGACACCCGCGATGGGGCCGAGACAGTCGATCCCGCCAAACCCCAGCCCGAGGTAAAGGCGATGATGGAGGATCTGCACGCCTTCGTGACCGCCGATGGCAACCTCCCCTATCTCGCCAACTGGCTGCGGCTCGATGCCCCGCGCAGGGATCCCGCCAAGGCGCCAACCACCCACCCGAAAGAGTGGCTCAACTCCGCCTCCTGCCAGAACTGCCACCAACAGGCGTTCAAGGACTGGAGCGAGAGCAACCACCGACTGATGGGCAACTCCCACCCCTACTACAAGGTGGTGCAGGCGCTGGCGCGCGAAACAGAGGGCGAAGCCTTCGGCCAATGGTGCCAGGGCTGCCACATGCCCCAGCAGGTGCTGACTGGCCAGACGGAACTGCCCAAGGGTTCGAATATGTTCGAGCAGGTGGGCGCCTCGCTGATTGCCGCCCACCAGAAAGGCGAGCCAGTGGTGGAAGAAGGCACCGGCTGCGTGCTTTGCCATCGCATCACCAAGGTGGAAGATGCCGGCGGCAACAGCGCCTTCACCGTGAATTTGAAAGACCGCGAGAGCTATGTGTTCGAGGATGCCCCGGGCGGCAGCCTCAAGCACTGGCTGGCCGAGCGGCAGATCAATGCCCGCCCGGCGGCCCATAAGGCCTCCTACCAGAAGGATTTCTACCAAGACGCTGCCCTGTGCAAATCCTGCCACAACGAGTTCGCCCCGGGCACCGGCGCCAATATCGTCAACACCTGGGACGAGTGGCAGAACTCCAGCTTCGCCAAGGCGAAGGATCCCGCCAAACGGCGCACCTGCATCGACTGTCATATGAACCCGGAGCCGGGCAACGGCGGCGCGCCGGTAGCCGGCCAGTCCACCGAGAACGGCACAGTGAAAGAGCGGCTCTATCGCCACAGCTTCACCGGTGCCCAGCACCAGCTGGTGGGGCTGCGCAATCCCGCACTCGAGCAGGAGAGCCTGGCGCTTTTGCGCTCCAGCGCCACCCTCTCTGCCCGTATCGAACAGGTGGCCGATTGCCGCCAACTGGTGGTACGGGTCGCCAATACCGGTGCGGGCCATGCCCTGCCCACCGGCGTGGCTGATTTTCGCGAGCTCTGGCTGGAACTGACCGTCACCGATGCTAGAGGCCTAATCGTGCTGCAAAGTGGCCAGCCGGTGGACGGCGCCGTGCCCGACGATGCGCGGCTATTCAGAAAAGTATTTGGCGATGCCGAAGGCAAGCCGGTGGGGCTCAAGTTCTGGCGCTACGCCAAGCTCCTCGAAGACACCCGCATCCCGGCCGATGGCTGGCGCGATGAAGCCTGGCCACTGCCGGCAGATGCCAAAGCCCCCTTCAAGGCCGATATCAGACTCAATTTCCGCACCTACCCCAAGTGGGTCAATGATGCGGTGCGCGCCGCCGAGCCGAGCTTGCCGGAGCCACCCATAGTGCTGCTCACTCGGCTACAACTCAATCGGCTGCAACTCACCTTGCAGCCCACCCCCAACATGTCCGTTACGGAGCCTCAAACCTGATGTTTGCAAGTTTTCTCATTACCCTGCGCGAGGGGCTGGAAGCCTTTCTGCTGGTGGGCATCTGCCTCTCCTACCTCGCCAAGCTGGGGGCGAGCCGCTACAACAAGTTCATCTATCTGGGGGTCGGGCTTGGGCTCGTCACCTCGCTGGTGGTGGCCTTTCTGTTCCAGGTGGTGGTGAGCCAGTTCGAGAGCGAGCGCTACAACCACCTCTTGATGGCGGGGATCCTGATTTTTGCCACCCTGGTGCTGAGCTACATGGCCATCTGGATGCAAAAGCAGGCCAAGTCCCAGGTGGGGGCCATGACGGCGCGCATCGACGCGGCGCTCGATAGTGGCAACCTGTTTGGCCTGGCCCTGCTCGCCTTCCTCGCCGTGATGCGTGAAGGGTTTGAAACCGTGCTCTTCTTCTCCGCCCTGCTCTACTCGGGTCAGGGAGTCGATCTGCAATCCGGCCTTGTCGGCGCGCTGGCAGGCCTGCTGGTATCGGTGGCGCTGGTGTGGGGGCTGCTGCGCTCCACCCGCAAGGTGGCCCTGGCCCCTTTCTTTCGCTGGACCGGCCTGCTTATCATCATCATCGCCGCCGGATTGCTCTCCTCTGCCGTCAACATGCTACAGGCGGCGGGGGTCATTACCCTCTGGACCGAGCCGGTGTTCAACATCAGCCACATTCTCGACGATCAGGGGATCTTCGGCACCTTTCTGCGCGCCCTGTTTGGCTACAATGCCTCGCCGGCCGGCCTACAGCTGCTGACCTGGGCCGTTTATCTGGTGGTCTTCGTTACTCTCTGGCAACGCAGCTACCGCCCCCAGCCACAGCCAGCGGGATCCGGCGCCAAGCCCTGATATGCTGAGGGCCCGATATGGCAAGGCGGCTCACCGGGGTGAGCCGCTTGTTCACCCGCCCCTTTTCTCTTTTGCCAGCCGTTTTGGAACACCGTCATGAGCGACAACAACAAACAACACATTGCGGTACTGGGCGCCGGCCCCGCCGGTCTGATGGCCGCTTGGCGCCTCTGCCAGGCCGGTTTTGCGGTCACCCTGTTCGAGCAGGAGAGCGTGGTGGGCGGCATGTGCGCCACCCAGACCTTCAAGGGGCGCGACGGTGAGTATCGCTTCGACTACGGCGGCCACCGCTTCATCACCAAGAACCCCGAGCTGCTCGCCTTTATCGACGAGCTGATGGGGGACGATCTGCTCCACGCGATGCGCAAGAGCGTGATCCGCTTCGGCGGGCGCACCTATGACTACCCCTTGAACCTGCCGAACCTGCTCAAGACGGCGCCGCTGTCCCTGATGGCCGGGGCGATGAAGGATCTGCTGCTGTTGCCCTTTGCCAAGAAACCCACCGATTTTGCCAGGGCAAGCTTTGCCGAGTGGATCCAGAGCCACTTTGGCCGCACCCTCTATCGCCAGTTTTTCGAGGGCTACACCGCCAAGCTGTGGGGCATCAACCCGGACAAGCTCTCCGCCGACTGGGCCGGCCAGCGCATCAGCCTCATCGACCTTAAAGATGTGGCGCGCCGCCTGCTGCCAAGGCGTAACGGCAGCATTTCTGTGCGCACTTACGCCCGCAAGTACCGCTACCCCAAATATGGCTTCGGCCAGATCTTCACCACCCTGGGCGAGCGACTGGTGGCAGAGGGGGTCGAGCTCAAGACCGGCGCCACCATCACCCGCCTCGAGCAGGTCGATGGCCGCATTGAGCGGGTCTACTGGCGTCAGAATGGCGTTGAGCAAAGCGAACACTTTGATCAGGTGATCTCCACCCTGCCGCTGCCGCTCACCTGCCAGCATCTGGGCTTGCCGTGCGATCTGCACTACCGTTCGCTGCGCTTCGTCAATATGCCGCTCAAACAGGAGAACCTGTCGGACAACACCTGGCAGTACCTCTCCGACCCCCATATCCTGGCCACCCGTTTGCAGGAGCCGCGCCGGCGCAGCCCCTTTATGGCACCCCAGGGCCAGACCTCGGTGATGCTGGAGATCCCCTGCAATCCGGGGGATGCCACCTGGCAGGCACCGCTGGCCGATCTGCGCGGCCGGGTCACTCAGGATCTGACGAGCCTGGGGGTCGATACCGCCAAGCTGGGTGACGAGACGTTTGAGGCGCGAAGCGAGTACGCCTATCCCCTGATGGATCTGGGCTATCAGGCCCGCCGCAACGCCGCCATCCAGGCGTTGATGCCGATCAGTAACCTCATCATGACCGGCCGTCAGGGGACATTCCGCTACATCTTCACCGACACCGCCATGGAGATGGGGTTGATGGCCGCCGACATGGTCATCGACGGGGTGGACAGACGCCACGCCATCTTCAATCATCGCAACGAAAATACCGTGATTGAGACCCAGAGCGTGGCGTGATGACAATTGCAGCTATTTGACAAGGCGGACAGACGCCGCACCGCCTTCAATCATCGCAACGAGAATACCGTGATTGAGACCCAGAGCGTGGCGTAACGTCCACGCTATAAGCAAACCAAGGAGAACAGGATGACCCTACGCCACGGTTTTATTGCCCTCGCCCTGCTAGCGGGCCCAGTCTTGACTGGCATGGGACAGGCTCAGGCTTACTCCTATGCAGCGGCCGGCAAGGAGCCGCTGATCGACGCCCGCGAGCAGCTGCTGACGGCTGCCAGTGAAGGCCAGGATGCCAGCGAGCCCCTCACGGGGCTCGCCGATGAGCTCGGCTATCTGGAACAGCACCACAAGGTCGAGCTGCAGGCGCCGCTGGCCGCTGCTATCAAGAGCAAGGATGCTGCCGCCACCGCCGCCCTGCTCAATCGCGCCTACAAGGCGGAGATCGAGCGCCGCCTCGATGGGGCAAAGCAAAACCTTGGTGACTACCAGACCGCCAAGGTGCTGGTGGTCAAGAGCAAGCGCTTTCTGGATGTGATCCTTCCCTCCCTGAGTGAAGGGGATCGCCAGGCCGCGGATCAGGCGCTGACCCGAGTGCTCGACGCCATCGGCAACCCGGGGGTATTCGGGGTGGGCGCCAAGCCTGCCGATGCCACCGCCTTTGCCGAGGCGGAAAAAGCGCTGATGGCCGTGCTGGCACCGCTCTGATGACCACCAGCCAATCATTGCTCCATCTAGTGACAAACGGTGGGTTTCGCTTCGCTCTACCCACCCTACGCACGGCCTGCCGATAGATGCACCCGGACGCCGGTTTGCCCCCTTCTTCTCTTGTGGGAGAAGGGAGGGGTCACCACGGCCGATTACGCTTTGCTAATCGACCCTACCTGCTGATCCTGCTGCAGTTGGCCTGGCTGGGCTGGCTGCTGGCTTTCCCGGTGGCGCTCGATTCAGACGATGCCCTGAACTTTGCCCACGGGGTGACGCGCTTTAGCGTGCTGGAGTTCGCGCCCCACTTTCCGGGTTATCCCGCCTTTATCTGGCTGGCCCGCCTTGTCAATCTGGTGGTGGATAGTCCCGCCGCCGCGGTGCAGTATGCCAGCCTGCTGGGCACCGGCCTGCTGGCGCCGCTCGCAGCCTTGCTTGCAGTCAGACTGTGGCAGCGTCCAAGCCTCCTGGCCCCCGTCTGGCTGCTGGTGCTGGCCCTGCCGCTCACCCCGACGCTCGCCCTCTCCGGCCTCTCTGACGGACCGGCACTCGCCGCCTGGCTTGGCGCCCTGCTGGCGCTGTCACCCACTCAATCCGCATCCGGACATCAGGCTCGCCACCCGGCGCTGGCCGGTCTGCTGCTGGGCCTGATGCTGGCCCTGCGCCCCTCCTATTTCGTGCTGGCTCTGCTGCCGATCGCTCTGGGGTTGCAACACCGAGGCGAGCGGCTCAGGTTTGTGCTCCCTATCGCCCTGGTGGGATTCGCCTGCCTGCTCTTCGTCTGGCAGGCCGATGGCTGGGCCTATTTCAGCGAAGGGCGGCGCTTTACCAACGGCCACTTTACCTTGTGGGGCAACACGGCAGCGGCCCACGGGGATCGGTTGCTTAGCTGGGCCAAGACCCTGCACGCCCAGCTCACGCCACTCTGGCCCCTGGCATGCGGGCTGCTGCTGATGCCGCTCTGGCGAAAAGAGAGAGGGAGCAGGCTGGTCTGGACGCTGGGTTGGCTCGCCCTGCTGCTCTGGACCCTGTTTGGCCAGAACCCGGACAATCCCCGTCATCTGGCGCCGCTTACCCTGCTCGGTCTGGTGCTGCTGGCAGGCAGGCTGCCGCACCGGGGGGAGACGCTCGCCGTGCTGGCGGCGCTCCTGCTGCTTGGTTCGACCCTCACTTCACCCCGACCACCTGCCATGGTTCAGGCGGCCACCCTGGCAGAGCAGCGCTGTTCTGCGCTGGTCACCCAATGGGGCGTCAGGCTGCTGCGCGAGACCACGCAGCTTCCGATCACCGATGGCTGGTATGGGGGGGATGCGCGTCTGGTCCTGACGCAGGGCGCCTGTCGTCTCAGTCGGCGCCCTATCGACGCGAGCAGCCTGCCCGCGCCCTACCGACAGTGGTGGTTTGCTCCGCGCTTTCGCGCCGAGCCCGGCCTCTGGCTTGCCATTCCCGACAGGCAAGCGGATGCTGGGCCCTGACGGCAGGATCAGGACGCAGAGGGAGCCGGCAACTCGACCAGACTCTCCTGCGGCCATAACCAGCGAGTCCCGACATGGTTGGATTGCGGACGCGCTACAGCATTCCTCTGGTATTGCTGATAGCCACAGCGATTATGTTGTTGCCCTTCTGGCTGCGCGGCGGCAGTCAGGGGCATGATCTTTTTCACCATCTGCTCTCCAGCCACTTTTTTGCGGTGCAACTGTGGCAGGGGGAACTCTATCCTCGCTGGCTGATGGCCATGAATGGCTCCTTCGGCAGCCCGGTCTTTTTCTTCTATCCACCGCTCCCCTACTATGTCAACGCCCTCTTCGCCGGCCCCACGCCCCTCGACCACGAGGCAATGACGCCCCTGCTCTGGAGCAACAGTCTGGTGCTCTGGCTCTCGGGTCTGTTTGCCTATCTCTGGCTGCGTACCTTCGCCTCTCCCCGCCGGGCCCTGGGGGCCAGCCTGCTCTATATGGCGCTCCCCTATCATCTGGCTATCGACATCTACGCCCGCTTCGCCCTGGCCGAAAGCTGGGCCTTCGTCTGGGTACCACTGGCGCTGCTGGGGCAGGACAGGCTCAGCAAGCAGGCCCCCTTCGGCCTGCTCCTGCTCGCGTTTGCCGTGGCTATGCTGGCCCTCTCCAACCTGCCGAGCCTGCTGCTCATCCTGGCATTGCTGACGGTACGCAGCCTGCTGCTGGCCTGGCGCAACCAGACAAGCGACGCCATCTGGCCCACCCTGCTGGCACAGGGATGGGGGCTGGCCATGGCGAGCCTGCTGCTGTTGCCCGCCCTGCTGGATCAGGGGGGCATCTCCATGGAGCAGATGCGCACCGGCATCTTCGAATTCCAGCGCAATTTTCTCGATCGCCTGCCCCAGAGCCTGGATGACTGGCGTTTTCGCGGTCACCTCACCTGGCTGACCATACTGACCCTCGCCCTGATGCTGGTGGCCTGGGCCGCCACCCGCGAGCCCCATCATCCCGAACTGCGGCGCTGGGGGGTGATCGGTACCCTCTGTTTTCTCATGACCCTCTCCGTGAGCGAGCCGCTCTGGCAGCTCCTCACGCCGCTGCAACTGGTGCAATTTCCCTGGCGCTTCAACCTGATCCTGGTCATCGCCACCGTGGCCGTGGTGGCCCTGGCGCCTCCCGTCCATCGGTTATGGCAGTGGTTCTGGTGGGGGCTGCTCGCCCTTATCATGGCCTCGCAGGCGCTCTATGTGCGTGAATCCCCCCTCACCCAGAGCCCTGACAAGGCAGCGATCGATACACTCTTTGACAGCAAGCGCAGCGCCCGGGAATACCGGCCAAGGCAGGTGCCCCGCGGTAACTTCTCGCCCACCCTGTTGGCCTGGAAGGATGAGTTCCAGCCCGAGATCACCACACAGCGGCCGGGCATCCAGTGGCAGATCCAGAGCTGGCGACCCCGCAACATTGTGCTGACCGTGAACGCCAAGACCCCGGCCACCCTGGTGATGCACCAGTATTACTATCCGGGCTGGCAGGCCTGGCGCGACGATGCCACCGAGTTGCCTGTCAGCAATACCCAGAACGGACTGCTGCAGGTTCAGGTGCCCGCCGGCGACTACCGGCTCACCGTGACCCTGAGTGCCCGCTGGCCTGAGCGCCTCGGCTATGGCCTGTCGCTGGTGACCTGGCTTGTCTGGTGGCTGGTCCTGGCGGGCACCTTCATCAAGACCCGTTACCAATCGCCCGACACGGCCCGTCACCATGACAAACCGCCGGCGCAGGAACGCCATGCCCGGCGAGGTTAAAGCTGATAGACTCGTTATTTCCTCTTATTCGCAACCAAGGTCGACAACCGGACACCCTATGCCCCACGCCCCAGCTCCCCAAGCCGCCCTCTCTCCCCGTTTTCTCTTTATTCTGCTCGGTGCCTTGGCGGGCCTGACGCCGCTCGCCGTGGACATGTACCTGCCCGCCATTCCGGCCATCGCCCGGGATCTGGCCACCAGCATCGACGGGGCCCAGCTCACCATCAGCGCTTTTCTCGGCGGTTTTGCCATCGGCCAGCTCTTCTACGGGCCGCTTGCCGACAGTTTTGGCCGCAAACCGGTGATCCTGGCGGGATTGATGATGTTCGCCATCGCCTCGGTGGGCTGCGCCATGGCGGATTCGCTGCCCGAGCTACTGGCCTGGCGGATGCTGCAGGCAGCCGGCGGCGCGGCAGGCTCGGTGGTGGTCAACGCTCTGCTGCGGGATCTTTTCGAGAAGGATGCGTTTTCCCGCGCCATGTCCTTCGTCATCCTGGTGATGACGCTCGCTCCCCTGGTAGCCCCCGTGGTGGGCGGCTACATCAGCGCCCATAGCAACTGGCGGGTGATCTTCTGGCTGCTGGTGGTCATCAGCCTGCTTATCTGCGTGGTGATGCAGTGGAAAATTCAGGAGACCCTCAAGCCCGAGCACAAGCAGCCCCTGAAGATAGGCCAGGTGCTGCGCAACTACTGGGGGGTGCTCACCCATCGCGGTGCCATGGGCTATGTGCTGTGCGGGGCGCTCTCGAGCTCCGGTATGTTCGCCTTCTTAAGCGGCTCCCCTTACGTCTATATCGAGTATTTCAAGGTACCGACCGAGCACTACGGCTGGCTGTTTGGCCTCAATATCCTGCTGATGATGGTGGTCACCTTCGTCAACAGCCGGCTGGTGAAGGGAGTGGGCGCCGAGCGGATGCTGCAATACGGCCTGCTGGTGCTGCCCTGCGCCGGGGCCCTGCTCATCTACAACGCCTGGAGCCAGACCGGGGGCCTGTGGGGCATCGTCATCCCAGTGGTGCTGTTTGTCGGCCATATCAGTCTGGTGGGGGCCAATGCCATGACCGGCCTGATGGGCCACTTCCCGCAATCTGCAGGCACCGCCTCGGCGCTGGCAGGCACCCTGCGTTTTGGCATCGGCGCCCTGGTGGGCATACTGGTGAACCTCAACCCGCCAGCATCACCGCTGCCCATGGCCATCGCCATCGCCAGCTGCGGGGCGGGATCGGCCCTGAGCTACTGGTTGCTGGCAGGCAAGCGCAGCGCCTCCTGACGCCCCTGTCGCCATCACGCATGAGACATATGAAAAAGCCCTGCTTGTATCAGCAGGGCTTTTGGCATCCCGGGGCATAGTTCCCTATTTAGCTGTCGCGCCTTCTCCAAGGTGTGGCCTCCAGCCCGCTGCGAGCCAGGATCTCGCTTTCCAGGCCATCCAGGCTCAGCTGGTTCTTCTTGCGCCAGTAGGCCTCGATCCCTTCCCTGCCCTGGCGCATCGACCAGTTGGCCAGATCCGCCCTGTCTCCCCGATAGTCGAACAGGGGCACCGACATGCCGCAGGAGGCCTGTACCCGATCGATATCCAGCAGGAAGATCTGGCGGGCCGCGATACTTGCGGGAAAACGCGCCAGTGCGGCCTCCCACCCCGTGTCGCCACGGTGCAGCACCCGTGCCTGACCATAGGCCCGCAGGATCAGCGGTGCCCCCTCGAAGGCACAGAACATCACCGTCATGCGCGGATTGTGCAACACATGGGCCGCCGACTCGTTGCCGCTGCCGGTCAGATTGAGCCAGGCCAGGGTATGGGCATCGATGACCCTCAAGGAGTCGCCCCCCTTGGGGGAGAGGTTGACCGTCCCCTGATCCGCCGCCGTGGCGACGAAGTAGATCTTCTGTGCCTCGATAAAGGCCACGTGTTGCGGCGAGAGCGCCTCGAACAGTTGTCCCATCTTTCCTTCCCTGGATGTTCATCGCCCTCAGAACTGGGCGCTATTGAGCCACAGATGCGCCCCTATGCTCACCAGATAACCAAGCAGAATGGCGGGCAGCCACTTGAGGTGGCCGAAGAAGGTGTACATGCCGTGGGCCTGACCCATCAGCGCTACCCCGGCCGCCGACCCGATGGAGAGCAGACTGCCCCCCACCCCGGCCGTCAAGGTTACCAGCAGCCATTGACCGAGCGCCATGTCCGGATTCATCGAGAGCACCGCAAACATCACCGGAATGTTGTCGACAATGGCGGAGAGCAGGCCGATGGCGATGTTGGCCCGGGTGGCATTGCCCCCTTCATAGAGCCAGGCGGAGACCAGTTCAAGATAACCCATAAAGCCCAGCCCGCCGACGCACATCACCACCCCGTAGAAGAACAGCAGGGTATCCCACTCCGCCTTCGCCACCTTGTTGAACACATCAAAGGGCACCACGGAACCAAGTTGTCTGAGACGTGCCTGATCGCCGTTGCGCTCGTAGATGGCGCGCTTGCGGGCAAGTGATGTGGGCAGGGTCTTGCGCAGATAGAAACCGAAAAACTGCAGATAGCCAAGCCCCATCATCATGCCGAGCACAGGGGGCAGATGGAGGAAGTTATGGCAGGCGACCGCCGTCAGTATGGTCAGGATAAAGAGCGCGACTATGCCAAAGGCCCCGCGTTTGAGATCCACCACCTCGTTGACCGCATTGGGGGCATGCTTGGGCACCATGAAGCTCATCAGCAGGGCCGGCACCAAAAAGTTGAGCACAGAGGGAATAAAGAGCGCGAAAAACTGGCCGAAATTCACCTTGCCCGCCTGCCACACCATCAGGGTGGTGATGTCGCCAAAGGGGCTGAAGGCGCCGCCGGCGTTGGCCGCCACCACGATATTGATGCAGGCGAGGTTGACGAAACGCCGATCGCCGTTGGCCACCTTCAGCACCACGGCGCACATCAAAAGCGCCGTGGTGAGGTTGTCCGCCACCGGCGAGATGAAGAACGCCAGCACGCCGGTCAGCCAGAACAGGGTGCGCAACTGAAAGCCGGAGCGAATAAGCCAGGCCCGCAGCGCATCGAACAGCATCCTGTCCTCCATGGCGTTGATGTAAGTCATCGCCACCAGCAGGAACAGCATCAGCTCGGCGTATTCGAGCAGGTTGTGACGAAATGCCTGCTCCGCGGCCGAACTCATGCCACCCTGGGCATAGACGATGCCGATCAGGATCCAGATCACCCCGGCGGCCACCAGCACGGGTTTGGACTTGCGCAGTTGCAAATACTCTTCTGCCATCACCAGGGCATAGGCCAGGGTGAACAGGGCGACACAAAACAGGCCGACCGTGGAGAAGGTCATTGGAATGGGGCCACTGCTGGCCTCGGCGGGAAACACACAGAACAAAAACAGAGGGACAAAGCGGGATAACGTAGACATGGAGCCTCTTCCTTTGGGAACCGTCTGGCTTTCATGCTAGCACCTGGATGAAAAAATAATTTCATCCAGGTCAATCAATTATCAATTGGTCGGCAACGAGAACTCACCGTTATTTCTTGCCAAACCCCGACTGCTTGAGGGTGTAGCCGGCACTGTTTTGCCAGGCATCGAGGCCGCTTCGGTTGTTGCCCGCCACCAGGCTGGCGGCCAGGCTCGGGCTGTTGAACAGCTGATCAGCCACAAATACGAAGCCCCCTTCGCTGCGGGGAGAGAGGATCCCCTTGCCAAGCAGCTCCTGGCGCAGCTCGATCACCGCCTCGCGCAGGGAGGCCGCATCCTCGCCGTTGGCGGTGGAGCCCGCCAGCACCATGAAGCCGGGGTTCTGCCGCTTGCCCACCGGATAACCGTGGGCTTCGGCCCCCTTGCCGTTGAAGTGGTAGAGCTCGCGCTCCCCCGGCTTGTTGTCGGAGAGCGCCTTTTGCAGGGTCATCAGCTCGTTGTAGATATCGATGGGGACCACGGCAGCCTGCTTGTTGCCCTTGCTGTCGACGATAAAACTGACTTGCTTGTGTAACATCCTTGCGCATCCTGTGACCCATGGAAGCCTCTATTCTAACCACCTCTTGCGAGCAGGATCCAGCCAGGATCCGCTTCGCTTTTGCAGCCGTGATCACTAACTGGCATAGTAGCGGGCATACTGAAAGCCATTGACCATCAACCGGTTATCCCATGCTGACCCTGCGCAACCTCTGCAAGAGCTTCGATAACGGCAGCGAACGGCTGCCGCTGTTCCAGCGCCTGGATCTTTCCCTCCCCCCCGGCGAGATCACCCTGCTGCTGGGGCAAAGCGGCTGCGGCAAATCGACCCTGCTGAGCCTCATCGCCGGCCTGCTTCCCCCCGATGAGGGGGAGATCTGGCTGGGGGAGACCCGTCTCGACACCCAGCCGCCGGACGAGCGGGCCCGGTTGCGCGGCCGACACTTTGGCATCGTCTATCAGGACTTCAACCTGCTGCCGACCCTGACGGTGGAGGAGAACCTCTGCCTGCCGCTCGCCATCAACCAGCTCCCGCACGATCAGCGCGAGATAGACACCCTGCTGGCACGGCTCGATCTCGTCCACAAGCGCCACGCCTGGCCGGAGCAGCTTTCCGGCGGCCAGCGCCAGCGGGTCGCCCTGGCCCGCGCCCTCATTCACAAGCCTCGGTGGCTGCTCGCCGACGAGCCCACCGGGAGTCTCGATGAACACAATGCCGAGCAGGTGATGGCCCTGATGATGGCGGCGGTGCGCGATACCGGCGCAGGCCTCTTGCTGGTGAGCCACAACCCCGCCTATGGCGCCCTGGCAGACAGGGTGCTGCGCCTCGAAGGGGGCCAGCTGGTCGAGCTAAAGCGTGCACCCAGCACCGGAGCTCCCCATGGGTGACGTCCGCCCCGTGAGCGAGGACTTGCCATGCTGCCGCTAAAGGCGCTGCTGCGCCTCTATCGCACTCATCCCTGGTTGCTGTTGATGAGCCTGACCGGGCTGGTGTTGGGGGTCTCCCTGGTGGTGGCCATCGAGCTTCTTAACCACAGCGCCCGCACCAACTTCGTCGCCGCCCGCAGCCAGCTGGCGGGGGAAGCGAACTACCGGCTGGCGCCGGACGGCGGGCTGGATGAGGAGCTTTACGTCAAGCTGGTGCGAAGCCAGCCCGACCTTGACGCCATGCCAGAGCTGCACGCCTGGCTCAAGGATGAGCAGGGACGCAGCTTCCAGCTGCTGGGGATGGATCTCTTCAACCCCGGCCCCTTGCGCCGCCTCTTTGGCGCAGCGCCAAACAGCAAGCCCGATTTCTCGTTAAGTCGCGCCGATAGCATCTGGCTGGCCGCCCCCGAGGCCAAACGGCTGGGCTGGCAGCCGGGTCAGTCGCGGACGTTTCTCCTAAGCGATAGCTCGCCTGATGGCAAACGGGGTGAGCGAGCGCTGACCCTCACCCTGGCCGGCACCTTTGAGCCCGGCGCCGTGCCCATGGAGCGGCTGCTGGTGACCGACATCGGTCTCGCCCAACCCCTGCTTGGCAAGGAAGGAAGGCTCGATCGCATCGTCTTCAAGCTCAGCGAGCAAGAGGCCACGGCCTTGCAGGCGGCCCTGCAAGCCTATGCCCCTAAGCAGCCCCTCTGGCTTGAGCCCATCAGCCCGGCGCTGGATGCCAGCCAGCTAGGCGATGCCCTGGCCCTCAACCTTACGGCGCTCTCCTTGCTCGCCATGGCGGTGGGGCTCTTTTTGGTATTCAACGCCCAGCGCTTCGTGCAGAGCGTGCGCCGCCCCCAGCTCGCCCAGCTCATCATCCTCGGCATGCCGCCGCGCCGGGTGCTTGGCTGGCTCATCCTGGAGCTTGTGATCCTCGCCACCCTCGGCACCCTGCTCGGGCTGCTGCTGGGGAGCCTCTTGGCCCTGGCCCTGATGGGGCAGCTCACCCAGGCGCTGGCCGATCTCTACGGCCCCAACCCCATCGATCTGCTGCGCCTCTCCCCCGCAAGCCTTGGCAAGGCGCTGGTCATCGGCCTTCTGGGCACGCTCGCCGCCAACCTGCCCGGCTGGTGGCAACTGCTGCGCCAATCCCCTCTTGAGCTGCGTGAGGGCAACAGCCGCCCGCCGACCCACCCTTGGCGCCGGCGCATCTTGGCCATCGCCATCCTGCTGCTCTGCGCGCTCTGCCTGTGGCGGCCAGAAACCGGTCTCACCGGCGCCCTCTTCGTGGCCGGTGGCTGGCTGCTGGCCATGGCGCTCTGGCTGCCCGATGCCCTGCGTGCCGTGCTGGGATGGCTGCGCTCGCGCCCCGGCGGTTCCCTCACCGTCCGGCTCGGGGTGGCCGAAACCCTCTATCACCTGGATCGCACCGCCATTGCTGTAATGGCGCTGCAACTTGCCATCGCCGCGGCCATCGGCATCGGGGTCATGGTGTCGAGTTTTCGCTCAAGCGTGGAGATCTGGCTCGGCCAGCGCCTGGCCGCCGATCTCTACGTCACCGCCCCCAAGGGAGTGGCCGGCAGCAAGGGGACCCTGAGCCAGGCAACCTTCAACACTATCCTCACCACGCCGGACGTGAGCGCCGCCTCGCGCCGCTCGGTGCACCCCGCTCGCTGGCAGGGGCAGCCCATCGAGTGGGCGCAGATGGACTTTATCCCCGAGCTCAAAGCCGCCTACCCGCTGCTGGCCGGGCGCTGGCCGGCCACCCCCGACGAGGTGCTGGCGAGCGAACCGCTGACGGTGCGCCTCGGGGTCAAGGTGGGCCAGAGCCTCGAGGTGAGCGGCGAGCAGGGACCAAGGCGGCTTACCGTTACCGGCATCTATCAGGATTACGGCAGCGACAAGGGGCAGATACTGCACGCCTTCGAGGGCGGAGTAGTGCAATCCCTCGCCCTCTTCAGCAACCAACCGGAGCGCCTCGCCGATCGCCTGCGGGCGCAGTTTGGCGAGAGGGTGAACCTGTTGCCCGCCCCCGCCATCCACGCCGCGGCCCTCAAGGTGTTCGACCAAACCTTTGTGGTTACCGAGCTATTGAAATTGCTGATCCTGGGGATCGCCTTCGTCGGCATCGGCTCGGCCTTTATGGTGCTGGGGCTGGCCCGGCACGGCGAGTTGCAGACCCTGCAGAGCTTAGGCGTAGGCCCCCGTCACTGCCGCAGCCTGCTGGTATGGCAAGGGGCGGGCCTCGGGCTACTCACCGCGCTGCTCGCCCTGCCGGTGGGCTATGGCCTTGCCTGGGTGCTGATTGAGGTGGTCAACCCCCGCGCCTTCGGCTGGCGTCTGGCCTTCGAGGCCGCCCCTTTGCACGCCGTCACGGCGCTTCTGCTGGCGCCGGTGTGTGGCGCGCTCGCCTCCTGGTACGCCGCAAGGAGAGTGGTATGAAAACATTCAACATCTGGTCGCTGGCGCTGATCTGCACCCTGTATGGCGCCGGGATCCGTGCCAGCGATCTGGGGACCATCCTTGGTGGCGGCAGCGATCACTTCAAAAAGGCCCTGCCGGGCCAGTCCATCCGTCTGCCCGCGGATCACGCTGCCCACCCCGACTACCGCTCCGAGTGGTGGTATCTCACCGGCAACCTGAAAGATGAGCAGGGGCGCGGCTACGGCATGCAGTGGACCCTGTTTCGCCAGGGTATCGAGCAGGAGATAACATCCGACAACCCCTGGCTCACCCCCCAGCTCTGGCTGGCCCAGTTCGCCATCACGGATTTGAGCAAAGGCAGCCACCAGCAGGATGAGCGCACCAGCCGCCAGGGGCCAGGGCTCGCCGGAGCCAGCGGCGGCCAGTATTGGCTCAAAGAGTGGGTGCTGGCCTCTCAAGGGGAATCGCTCTTTCCCGCCACCCTCAAGGTGCAGAGCAAGGCGGGGGATCTTGATTTACAGGTGATCGCCGCCAAGCCGGCGGTGCTGCAAGGCAAACAGGGTTACAGCGAGAAGAGCCCGGGCAACGCCTCCTTCTACTACTCCTACCCGCGCCTGACCATCAGCGGCACCCTGACCCTGGATGGAGAGACCCGCAACGTCAGCGGTGAGGGCTGGTTCGATCACGAGTGGAGCAGCTCGGTATTGGCGCAGTGGCAATCGGGCTGGGACTGGTTTTCGCTGCAATTTGAGGATGGCCGCGAGTTGATGCTGTTTCGCCTGCGCACCAAGGCAGGGCGCACCGAGCCGGAAAACCGCTACGGCATTTTGATCGAACAAGATGGCAGCAGCCGGGTGCTGGATCCTGAGCAGATCCGCCTTACCCCCGGCAAGACCTGGCGCGGCCCCAAGGGGCAAGCCTACCCCATCGAGTGGCAGCTGGAAGCCGCCGATATGAAGCTCACCATCCAGGCGCGCCAGCCCGATCAGGCCATGACGGGACGCTTTGACTACTGGGAGGGGGCGGTGTCCGTCTCGGGGGACGCCAACGGCGTCGGCTATCTGGAGATGACTGGCTACTGAGTCTTACCCCTTACCGCCATCGCGGCTGAGCAGGTTCGCCTCATAGATGTCGGCATCGGTGCGCGCTTGGCTATGCTGTTGGCCGCCTTCTCGCTGTCACAGGCGGACAGGGCGGCGGTGCAGGCGATGGCCAGCATGGCTTTGTGGTGCATTCTCATGACTCTTGTTCCTTGCAATTGCTTTGTTATGTGAGGTGCATTCAATCGCCGCTGAATTTACTGGAGGAAGGGTTCGCCGGTCGACGCAAGATCTGTAACCGGCTGTTACAAGGTATTGATTGATATAACAATGATTAAGTCAAAGAACCATATGAATATGGGCTACTACTAACCTATTCATGCCCCCAATCACCCCCTGAACGGCTGCTTTGACTACTGGGAAGGAGCTGTCTCTGTCTCGGGGGATGCCAAGGGGGTCGGCTATCTGGAGATGACTGGCTATTGATAGGCAGGGGCCAAGCAGATGGGCCCCCTTCTTTTTTATCCAGATGCAAGGGCAACAGTCTTAAAATACGACGGCCTTCAAAAAATTATGCCAATTCCATGTGTTAGATAAGGTTTCACTCCATTGGGTCAATTGGCTTTTGATACCATCACTAATCTGGCCCCTTGCACGATCAGGAGTGTCTATGGATTACCTATACGGTTAAGCTGTCACCCCCGTGCGGTAGCCATCCTGTTTATCCGCATAAACAAAGCGCATTGTACTACTTCCTTTATCGTTTAAATTCAATGTTGGGCATAGGACAACTCCTCATCCTTACGCTTTGGTAGGTTTGGCTTAATAAAGTCAAAATTTAGGACCCTCACATTCTTATATTTTAATGAGACTGGCATGAAACTTTTCAACGCAACTGACATGATTTCTCAAATTAGCGACGTTCAGGAATGGCTGATTTCTTATGGTTTTAATGCTTTGGCATCTCGATATGGTCGTTATGTCGACTATATCGATAGTTTTTATAATGCAGATAATCCTCTTTCAGATGAAGGAAGAAGAAAATTTGATTTACTCACCTTGTCTCAGCAAGAATTAATAGAAATTGTTTGTGTAAAAAATTCATTTAGCACTGAAAAAAGTAAAGGCTTTATAGAGCGATTAGAAAAAATCATTACAGGTCCAGATCATCTGGATAACTTTGAGGCGAGTGACTCTAGAAACTATATGTATGAGCTTCTGGTTGCTGCTCGTCTTAAAAATAGTGGATTTATTATAGACTTTGATAGTAACACTGATGTTATCGCGATAGGTCATGGAAGAGTGCTCTTTATTGAGTGTAAAAGAATTACCTCAATTAGAGGTTTTGAAGCTAACTTCAAAAAGGCTGGCCATCAATTAGAAAGAGAATTGAAGATTACTAAATACCCTCATTTTATGATTAGAGGGTTTATTTTTATTGATGTAGCCCCTTACATATCTAAAGATATACCTAAGTTTGAAGTTGATCATGAATTACAAGCGAGAGTATTGAGTCAAAAAATCATAAATGAATTCAAAATCGAAGCAAAAAGACACATAAATAAATACATTGAACGCTATGTTCATGTAAGTCATGGCGTGTGTATTACAGCAACAATTCCTATTTGGCTATCTGATTTAACACTCTTAAGAATAGATGAAATGGCTGTAGTGCTGCCGGTATCTCTTGATGAAAATAATGCCAAAGAGGCTGCCTTCATTCTTGATGAATTAATGAAAAATTTGGACCCTGGAGTTTAAAAGCAATGCTTTTAAACTTACCCATCCGTCTACGTACATTTAGGGGGAATATACGAAAATAGAAGGGAAGGTGCGAACAAGTTGATCGCGCCTTCATCATAAGCCGCCTGCTCACGTTTAAAATTTTCATTACTCCAGGGCCGTAGGTTCGCTTAGCGAAATGTAATCTGACGTTCACGAACGGCCCGTCAACATTAGACATAAAGGGTGATATATATGTAATGCCTAAATGTAAAAATCTCCGCTGACAAAAAGAAATCCCTTCCTGTGGTTTCGATTACGCTGAGAAAATTCAGTCTGTTAGAAATAAAAAATTACGATGGATGGTTTTAATATAATATTCCCCTGTTGGGTTTCGCTTCGCTCAACCCAACCTATACCAAAGCTTCTCTATTAAATGGCTTACACAGCGACCGTCTGACTGGATATAAACGCCAACGACTGGCGATTAAAGTGATCCGGCTGCTCCACATTGCAGACATGACCGCAGTTTTCGATGATCTCGAGCCGGCAGTAGGGGTCGCGGGCCACCTGTTCGCGCACCGGTGCCAGAAACATATGCTCCTCCTCCCCCATCACATAGAGGGTGGGAATGGGCAGGGAGCGTTCGCGAAAATAACGCATCAGCGGGTTAACCTCGGTGGCGAGTCGGCCCAACTGCACCAGCACCCGCAGTAACTGCTCACCGGCAGGAGCTTGACGCACACAATTCGGCAGGGATGGGATAATCCGTTTTCTCGATGCAGGCTCTGACAATGGTGCGCAGCCACTTCTGGGGACAACGCCCCAAGCGTTTGGCGTCTCCACCAACGGCAGGATATTTATCCTGCCGTTTTGTTGTCCTATCTCGCCGCCTGATCCACCAGATAGAGGATGCTGTGATAGGGAATGCCAGCGTGCTGGCTAAGCCCCATTTCGCAGGTGCGGCTGTTGCTGAATCCCTGACGGCAATCCCTGGGCACCTGGGCGGGCAGGCTGGCGAGCGCGGCGGCGTTGAGCTCCGGGGTCATCAGCCCCTTGTCGCCGGCAAAGCCGCAGCACTGGATATGCTCAGGGATTATCACCTCGCGGGCGCAGGCGCGGGCCAGCGCCAGCATGGTCTCCCCCAGCCCCATGCGCCGGCTGCTGCAGGTGATATGGAGCATCACAGTCTCATCGATGGGAGTCAGCTCAAGGTGGGGCAGCAAGTGCTCCAGCACAAAGGCAGAGGGCTCAAACACCCGAAGGCCCTTGCCGAGCGCCCCCGACAGCAGCCGCTGCACGCAAGGGCTGGTGTCGAGCAGCACGGGCCAGCGCCCCTGCTCGCTTGCCTGCCACAGCGCCTCGGCCAGCTCAAGACGCTTGGCCTGTGCCACCTCACTCATCCCCTTGCTGTCATAGGGCATGCCGCAGCAGAGCCCCTCAACTCTCGCCGGCACTATGACCCGGCAGCCCGCCTTCTTGAGCAGGGATAGCACCACGTCCGGCAGTGACGGGGCATCCTCCTGCTGGCCAAACACCCGGCTGGCGCACGACGGCAGATAGACCACGGTGCGATCTCCTCTAATGTCCTCGCTGGATCCGCCATGGCTCCCCTCCCCTTGCGGCCACCGGTAGCGGCTCGGCCCCGGCAGGGTCGGCAACCAGGCGGGGGTGCGCTGGCCGCTCAGATGGCGAACCCCGTTCACCAATCCTGCCAGCGCCTTGTCTCCCAGCAGCTTGCCGGCAATGGCTTTGAGGCCGAGAGCCCCACGGGCCGTGCGGGTAACGCCGGCGAAGTGATCGGCGCTCCAGCGGGCAATGGGCACGAAGCGCTGGTATTTGTCAGTGCGCAGCTTCTTGATGAGCGCACCGGTGTTGATGCCGACCGGGCAGCGATCGGCGCAGAGCCCGGTCGCGGCGCAGGTCTCAATCCCCTGATAGTCAAACAACCGGGCCAGCTGGTTGGAGGGCTCATCGGCACGATTACGGCGGGCCAGTTCGCGGTAAAGCACGATGCGCTGGCGTGGCGAGAGCGACAGGGTGCGCGAGGGGCAGACCGCCTCGCAAAAGCCGCACTCGATGCAGGGATCGACGATGGCATCGCTCGCCGGCATGGGCTTGAGATGGGCCAGATGGGCCTTGGGGTCATCGTTGATGATGACGCCGGGATTGAGCAGGCCGTCCGGGTCGAGCAGCGCCTTGATGCGCCGCATCAGCGCCATCCCCTCCGGCCCCCATTCCAGCTCCACATAGGGGGCCATGTTGCGGCCGGTGCCGTGCTCGGCCTTGAGGGACCCGCCAAAGCGCACCGCGACCAGCTCGGTCACCGCATCCATAAAGGCGCCGTAGCGGGCCACCTGGGCCGGATCGTCAAACCCCTGGGTAAAGACGAAGTGCAGGTTCCCCTCCAGCGCGTGGCCGAAGATGATGGCCTCGTGATACTCAAACTCGTCGAACAGTTGCTGCAGCCCCGCCACCCCTTCCGACAGACGCTCGATGGGAAAGGCGACATCCTCGATGATGACGGTAGTGCCCGTGGTGCGCACCGCCCCCACCGCCGGGAAGAGCCCCTTGCGAATGGCCCAGAGCCCGGCGCTGTCGCTGGTAAAGGGCACAGAAGCGACCTGAACGAACTCGGTAGCCATGGCCATCACCTGCTCGCAGCGATCCACCAGCTCTTCCTTCGATTCCCCATGCACCTCGACAAGCAAGGCGCAGGCAGCCAGGTCCAGCGCCTTGATAAAGGCCGGCAGGCCGGGCTTGCCCGCGACCGAGCGAAGGGATCGTCCATCCATCAGCTCCACCGCTGCCACCGGGGCGCTTTTCAGGCGCGAGGTGGCCAGACAGGCCTGCTCGGCGTCCCGAAACACCAGCAGGGCCGAGGCCTTGTGGGGGTATTCGGGCACGGTGTCGAGCACCACCTCGGCGATAAAGCCGAGGGTCCCCTCCGAGCCAATCATCAGGTGGGTGAGGATATCGATGGGGTCCTCATGGTCGAGCAGGGCATTGATGGCGTAGCCCGTGGTGTTCTTGAGCCGGTACTTGTGGCGGATCTTGGCGGCAAGCTCGGTATTCGCCAGCACTTCGGCGCGCAGGGCGGCGAGCCCCGTGAGCAGCTCCGGGCGTTTTGCCGCAAAGGCGGCGCGGCTGTGGGGATCGCTGCTGTCCAGCACGGTGCCATCGGCTAGCAGCAAGGTCATGGCGTGCAGGGTGTGATAGCTGTTGTGGGCGGTGCCGCAGCACATGCCGCTCGCGTTGTTGGCGGCGATGCCGCCAAGCTTGCTGGCGTTGATGGAGGCGGGATCCGGCCCAATCTTGCGCCCCAGAGGCACCAGATAGCGGTTGGCATCGGCGCCGATCACCCCGGGTTGCAGGGCGATGCGAGCCCCCTCGTCCAGAATGCGGTGGCCACGCCAGCTGTCGGTCAGGGTGATGAGCACCGAATCGCTCAGAGCCTGGCCCGAGAGGCTGGTGCCGGCGGCGCGAAAGGTGCACGGCAGGTGCAATTCGCGGCACACCCCGAGCACGAAGCGCACTTCATCGAGGGAGTCGAGGCGCACGATGCGCTCGGGCACCAGGCGGTAGAAGCTGGCGTCCGTGCCGTGGGCCAGCCGAAGATCCGGGTCGCTCACCAGCCGCTCCGGTGGAATGCGCTCAAGCACGGCGGCATCAAACTGGTTCCAGCGCATCAGCAATCCTCCACCAGCACCACCAAGAGGCGACTCGGGCCGTGGGCGCCGTAGGCCAGGGTCTGCTGGATGTCGGCGGTCTTGGAGGGGCCGGAGACCAGCAGCAGATTGGTGGGCATGGCCTGCTGCCAGCGCCCGGCGTCCACCAGCCCCGCCAGGTTGTCGGCAACGGTGGAGGCCGCCAGCAACGCGATATGGCAGGGGGGGACCAGTGATAAGGTGCGCGGCTCGCCGCTATCGGGCAGCAACACCAGCGTCCCGGTATCGGCGATGGCCCCCGCGCAGTGGGTGATGCCCGCCTGACAGGCATCAAACAGATCGTCTTTCCAGCTCGCGAACTCGCCAGAGGGGGTCAGCACAGAGCGCCCGGCGCAGGCGGCCGCGACCGCCGCCTGCCAGCGGCCGCCCTGGCCACAGGCCAGACTCGTCACGCCTTCCCTATCCAGCCAGGCGGCCAGATCCCGGGCCAGTGTTTCCTCCTTGACGGTGAGGATCTCGGCGTGGCTGGCGCTGATCCCGGCAACAAAGCGCTCGCGCCGCGCGTTGTCGTCGGCCCCGCGCCAGGGCTGCCAGGTGTGCGGTGCGTGGGCGATGGGGGTAGCGGCGCCGCGCAGGCGGCTTAATATGGCCTCTTTGCTCGACATCTCAGGACTCCTTCTTCTTCTGGCGCAGCAGGGCGTGCAGGCTCTGGGGGGCGGGTTTGGGGGCTTCGCGGCACTGGGTCCAGGGGCCCAGGTGTTTGGGCATCAAGCCCCGCAGGCGACCGGCCACACCGGTCGCGGCGTGATAGAGGCGCGGGTGGGTGGCGGCAAAGGCAAAGCCCTGCATGGCAAGGGTCTCTAGCCGGCTCTTGGCCGCCCCCTGCCCCGCCAGTGGTTCGTGGCCGGGCTGTGCGTCGTGCTTGGCCTCCCGGCGCAGGCGCTGCAGCATGTCGGGAATGGGGATGCGCACCGGGCACACCTCGCCGCAGGCACCGCACAGGCTCGATGCGGTCACCAGATCCTGGGTGCTGTCGAGCCCCAGCAGGTGGGGGGAGACTATCTTGCCGATGGGGCCCGGGTAGATGGTGCCGTAGGCGTGACCGCCGATGCGGGTGTAGACCGGGCAGTGGTTCATGCAGGCGCCGCAGCGGATGCACTGCAAGGTCTTGCGCAGCTCCTCGTCCCGGTAAGCCTGGCTGCGGCCGTTGTCCAGCAGCACCAGGTGCACCTCGTCCGGGCCGTCCAGCTCCCCTGCCCGGCGCGGGCCGCTGATGACGTTGAAATAGGTGGTGATGGCCTGGCCGGTGGCCGAACGGGTCAGGGCGCTGTAGAGCGGCGGCACATCGGATAAAAATTCCACTACCTTCTCAATGCCGGTGATGGCCACGTGCACTTTCGGTACCGTGGTGCACATGCGCCCGTTGCCCTCGTTCTCCACCAGACACAGGCTGCCGGTCTCTGCCACCGCGAAATTCACCCCCGAGAGCCCCATGCCGGCGCGGCGAAACTCTTCGCGAAGGGCCCGCCGCCCGGTCTGGATCAGGGCGTCCACATCGGTGGTGGGGGTGAAGCCTTCCAGGTTGCTTGCGAAGGTATCGCTCACCTCCTGCTTGTTCTTGTGGATGGCGGGCATGATGATGTGGGACGGAGTGTCGCCGTCGAGCTGGACGATAAACTCCCCCATGTCGCTCTCAAGACAGCGAATGCCGTGGCGCGCCATTTCGTGGTTGAAGCCCACCTCCTCGCTCACCATGGACTTGCCCTTGACGATGGTGCTCACCCCGTGTTGCTGGGCGATCCCCAGAATGATGGCGTTGGCCTCGGCCGGCGTCTGGGCCCAGTGCACCCGGATGCCGTTGCGCTCGCAGTTGGCTTCGAGCTGCTCCAGCAGTTCCGGCAGGCGCGAGAGGCAGCGCTGGCGAATTTGCTCCGCCGCATCGCGTACCGCCGCTTCTTCCTGCGGGTCGGCGAAGGCATCCCGGCGCTTGGCGCGCAGATAATCCATGGCGCCGCGAAAGTTCTGGCGCAGCACGGGGTCGGCCAGGGCCGCCTCGGCCTGGGGATGGAAGCGGCGCGGCGAATACTTGGCGTGATCACTCATGATGGGCCCCCTGTTTTTGCGCTTGTAAGCCCTGAGCCACCGGCTCGCTATGGGCGAGCAGGAAGCTCGCCAGATGGGTGGCGGGGAGCGTCTTGCCCTGATAGGCCAGGGATCCCTTGATGTTTAGGAGGCACCCCCAGTCGGCACTCACCAGGGTATCGGCGCCGGTGGCCAGCAGGTGGCGGGTCTTGTCCTCCACCATGGCCTGGCTGATGTGGGGATGGCGCACCGAGAAGGTGCCGCCAAAGCCGCAGCACTCGCTCTCGTAGGCCTGCTCGTGCAAGGTGACGCCCTCGAGCTGCCCCAGCAGGCTGCGGGCCGTGGTGTGCACCTGCATCTCGCGCCGGGCCGAGCAGGAGGTGTGCATGACGATGCTCGCCTCCCCCACGGCGCGCCAGCGCACCCGGCAGACCCGGGCCAGAAACTCGGTGAGCTCGAACACCCGCTCGCAAAACGCTGCCACCTCGGGGCTGTCCGGGAAGAGGCGCGCATAGTGGTGGTGCATCATGCCGCCGCAGGAGCCCGACAGCACCACCACGGGCCAGGGCTCGGGGAAGAGCGCCATCTGGCTTTTCGCCACCTTGCGCGCCTCCTCCTCGTGACCCGAGGTGTAGGCCGGCTGGCCGCAGCAGGTCTGCTTCTCGACAAAGTGTACCCTTATCCCTTCCCGCTCGAGCAGGGCGATGGCATCGAGCCCCGCCACCGGATCGAACAGGTCCACCAGACAGGTGGCGTAGAGATAGACATCGGCCGGCTTGGCCGGATAGACCCGCATTACCTTCATCACTTGCTCTCCTTTACTTCAACTGCAGCAGTGCGTCCGAGACGTGGAAGCTGTACATGAGCGCCAAACCGATAAGGCCGGTGGCCAGCAGGTAGTAGAGGGTCGGCAGCGCCGTCTTGCGCAGCGTCGCCCCCTCGCGGCCCAAGAGGCCCACAGTAGCCGAGGCCGCCACCACGTTGTGGATGGCAATCATGTTGCCAGCCGCCGCACCGACCGCCTGCAGCGCCAGCATGGCGGCGGTGGAGACGCCGAGGGTCTGGGCCACCTCGAACTGGAACTGGCTGAACATCATGTTCGACACCGTGTTGGAGCCGGCGATAAAGGCCCCCAGCGCGCCGATAGTGGCGCTCAGGGCCGGGAAAAACTCCCCCACCAGCCCGGCGGCAAAGTTGGCGGTGGTCACCGGCATGCTGGCGAGATCCGCCCCGTTGACGCCGGAGTTGATGAAGATGCGCACCATGGGCACGGTGAAAATCAGCACGAAGCCGGCGCCGATCAGGGTGCGGCTCGACTCGCTCACGGCGCGGCCGAGGGGCGCCAGGGCGCGGGCCTGAATGAGGGTGGCGAGCAGGGCGCAGAGCACCAGCAGGCCCCCCGGCAGGTAGAGCGGCTCAATGGAGGCGCTGACCCCCTTCTCTCCCAGCAGATCGGTGAAGGCGAGGCTCACCGACAACAGGCTCGCCTTGAACTCCGGGCTCACCCGGCTCGCCACCAGCAGGAGCGCCAGCGCCACATAGGGGAGCCAGGCCAGCAGCAGGGACATGGGGCGGCCGGCGGCCTCTTTGAGATCGAGCTTGAGGGATCCCAGCCACTCGGCGGGCCACTCTTTCTCGGGAGCGAAATCCCAGGTGTTCTTGGGCACCAGAAAACCGTGGCGCGCCGCCGTCACCACCAGGGCCAGCCCCACCAGGCCGCCGATGAGGGACGGGAACTCGGGGCCGAGCAGCATGCCGGTCAGGGCATAAGGCACGGTGAAGGCGAGTCCGGCGAAAATCGCGAACGGCAGGATGGAGAGCCCCTCGGTCCAGCTGCGATTGCGGCCGAAGAAGCGGGTCAGCATCATCACCATCAGCACCGGCATCAGGGTGCCGACGGTGGCGTGAATGAGGGCCACGTTGGTGGTCACCTGCTGCAGGTAGATGTCCCAGCTGCTGCCACCAGCGCTCAGGGTGTGGCCGATGGCCTGGTTATCCAACCCCTTGTTGATGCCCACCAGGATGGGGGTGCCCACCGCACCGAAGGATACCGGGGTGGACTGGATCATCATGCCGAGCAGCACGGCGGCCAGCGCCGGGAAGCCGATGGCCACCAGCAGGGGGGCGGCGATGGCGGCCGGGGTGCCAAAGCCCGAGGCTCCCTCGATAAAGGCGCCGAAGCACCAGGCGATGATGATGGCCTGGATGCGCCGGTCCGACGAGATGTTGGTAAAGCCTCCGCGAATGGCGCTGATGGCGCCGGTGTGTTTGAGAGTGTTGAGCATCAGGATGGCGCCGAACACTATCCAGAGCACGGTCACCGTGATGATAAGCCCCTGCAGGCTGGAGGCGAGCACCCGGGTCGGGCTCATCTGCCAGCCCCACAGGGCGATGAATACGGTCAGGATAAAGGCGATGGGCATGGCGCGCTTGGCGGGCCAGTTGAGGCCGACCAGCAGCACGGCGGCCACCACGATCGGCGAGAAGGCCACCAGGGCCAACAGGGTGTCTGTCATCATTGCATCCTTGTCCAGAGGTCGTGCGACGGGCGCACCTTGTTGTTGTTTTGTTAAACGAACGTGACCTTACCCTGTTCCTTTTTCGCGATATATGGAAATAATGAACAACATTCATTCCTAAAATCGACAAATATGGCCAGTACCGACGACCTCATTCTCTTCGCCCAGGTGGTGGAGGCCGGCTCCTTCAGCAAGGTAGCCGAACAAAATTCCCTGACAAATTCAGTGGTTAGCAAGCGGATTGGGCGCCTGGAGGAAGAGCTCGGGGTGCAGCTGCTCTATCGCACCACCCGCCGGCTCACCTTGAGCGAGGCGGGCAAGGAGCTCTATCAGGGTGCCAAAAATGTGAAGGCCGCCGCACTGGACGCCTTCGATGCGGTGGCAGGATTCGGTGAAAAGGTGAGCGGTCATGTGCGGATGTCGGTGCCCACCATCTCGGGGGAGCTCTTGCTCGCCGACGCCGTGGCCGATTTTTGCCAGCAGCACCCCGGGCTCACGGTGGAGATGTCGCTGGACAACCGCTTCGTCAACCTGGTGGAAGAGGGGTTCGATCTGGTCATTCGCACCGGCTATCTGGATGACTCGAGCCTGATTGCCCGCCACATCCTCGATTCCCAGTGGGTGATCTGCGCCGCCCCCGCCTATGTGCGCCGCTTCGGGGCGCCGCGCGAGCCATCAGACTTGCTCACCCACAACTGCCTGCGCTACGCCTACCAGAGCACGGGGGCCTCGGAGTGGGCCTTCAAGGGGGAACAGGGGGACTATCTGCTGTCGGTGTCGGGGAGCTTTTGCACCGACAACGCGGGGGCCCTGCGCAAGGCGGCGCTGGGGGGGCGCGGCATCGTCTATGTGCCGCGCTGTCTCGTCTATCACGACCTGATGAACGGCGAGCTGGTAGATTTGTTTCCGGACCGGGTGGGCAAGAAGCTCGGCATCTACGCCGTCTACCCCTTCACCCGCCAGCCACCGCGCAAGATAAGGCTGCTCATCGAGCATATCCGCCAGCGTTACCTCGACATTGCCCACTACTTCGTGTGAGCGAACGGGTTGGCAACTTTGACCTGACGGGAGGCCTTGCTTACCATGGCCTCCCCGTTTACCCAGGAGGCGCCCCATGTGCACCGTTTTCTCCGGCCAGGATCCCTACAACTACACCAGCACCACCCGCTCGGTGCGGATCTGTGGCCATAGCACCAGCATCCGGCTGGAAAACAAGTTCTGGGATATTCTCGAGCAGCTCTGCCACGCCCAGGGGCGCTCCATGGGGCAGTTTCTCTCCGAGCTCTACCAGGAGGCGCAGGGCAACGGCATGGAGATGGGCAACTTTGCCTCCCTGCTGCGCTGCTCCTGCCTTATCTATCTCGAATCCAACCCCGCGACCGCTCGGAACGCCGCCTGAAAAAACGGCCAGAGGATCTCCCTCTGGCCGCCAAGTACATCCTGCCAGTTCAGCATCAGGCGAAGCGCCCGCCGCGCTCGATAAATTCAATCTTGTAGCCATCGGGATCGGTCACGAAGAAGAACCGGGCCAGCAGGTTGCCCTCGTGCTCCATCCCCTTGACCGGTGCCGGCGTGAGCCCAAGCGCCGTCAACCGTTGATGCGCCGCCTCTATATCCTCCACCGCTACCGCCAGATGGCCGTAGCCGCTGCCGTGGCTGTAGGGCTCGGTCTGCCCGTGATTGTGGGTGAGCTCAAGCTCGAAGCCGCTCTTTGCATTGGCAAGATAGGTGAGGGAGAAGCCGTCGAAGGGGAAGTGATCCCGCACTTCCAGCTCGAGGGCATCGCGGTAAAAACCGGTGGAGGCATCCAGATCGCGAACCCGGATCATGGTGTGGATGAGTTTGGTCATGTTGGCTCCTTATCAATGGGAGCCACAGGGTAGCGAAGCGCACGGCGCGCCGGGTAGTAGCTGAGTACCACAGCGGCCGGCAACCGCAAGGCGCCCGATTCAGGGGCGCTGGGCGGTGAGAAAGGCCAGGGTGGTGCGGTTGAACTGCTCGGGCTGCTCCACGTTGCAGACATGACCGCACTGCTCGATCACCATCAGGGAGGCGCTGGCATCGCGGGCCACCTGTTCGCGCACCGGCGCCAGGAACATGTGATCCTCCTCCCCCATCACATAGAGGGTGGGAATGGGCAGGGCGCGCTCGCGGAAATAGCGCATCAGGGGATTAACCTCGGTGGCGAGGCGAAACCAGCGCTTGAACTCTTTCTGGCAGAGCTTGCGGGCCTCGCGCACGAAGAGATTGCGGGACTCCTGATGATGCTGGCGCGGCATGATGATGAAGGCGAACAATCGGTAGAGCCACATGTAGGGCAGGATATGCTGGCCGAGGCGACCGAGCTGCACCAGCACCCGGGAGCGGATGTCGAGGCGCAGGATGGCGCCCCCCAGCACCATGCTCTTGACCCGCTCGGGGCAGAGCTCCGCCAGATGGCGAATAAGGATGGTACCGAGAGAGATGCCGACGAAGTGGGCGCGGCGGATATTCAGATGATCGAGCAGACGAACGATGTCCTCGGTCACGGCGCGAAAGCTGTAGTGGCCCTGGATCACCTGCTGCAGCTTGTGGGACTGACCGTGGCCGCGCAGATCCAGCAGCAGCACGTTGAAATGCTCGCGATAGGCGCGCAGCTGTCTGAACCAGATGGAAGAGCTGCCGCCCGCCCCGTGCACGAACACCACCCAATCCCGTTCGGGACCCAGCTCGAAGGTCTTGTGGTACAACATCCAATGGGCTCCTTCTGTGATGGGGGGTATACTCGGCAGCGCGCATAGTAACAGAAGCAAGCCCCTGATAGATATGCGCAAACCATGACCAGGATCACCCCTTACGCGAGAACCCACCATGGATCTGACTCACTTGCGCCAGTTTCTGCTCACCCTGCCGGGCGCCACCGAAGACACGCCCTTTGGTCCGGAGATCCTGGTCTACCGCATCGCCGGCAAGATGTTTGCGCTGGTGGACTGGCAGGCGGAGCCCCTCACCATCAACCTCAAGTGCGAGCCCGAACTGGCTCTGCTGCTGCGAGAACTCCACCCCGAGGTCAAACCGGGCTGGCACATGAACAAACAGCACTGGAACACGGTCACCCTGAGCGACACCCTGGCGGAGGATCTCTGGCAGGGCTGGGTGCACCACTCCTATGAAAGGGTCGTCGCCGGCTTGCCCAAGGCAAAACGCCCGCAGGCTCCTCAGGCCAAGTCATGACGTCGCAACTTCATATCGTCCCGCTGGGCGAGCAGCATATCCCCGCCCTCATCACCCTGTTCGAACAGACGGTGCGCCGCACAGGCCCCGAACACTACAGCCCGGAGCAGGTAGAGCAGTGGGCTTTGGGTGCCCATCATCCCGGCTTTGCCAATCAGCTTCGCGAGCACCACGGCTGGGTCGCCTGCTGGGGCGACACGCCCCTGGGTTTCGTCACCTTGAGCCAGGACGGACAGCTGAGCCTTCTTTATGTGAGCGCCGAGCATCAGCGCCAGGGACTTGGCAACCTGCTGCTGACCACTGCGTTGGCAAACGCCCCCCTGCTCGGGCTCAAAGCGGTGACCACCGAAGCCAGCGCCTTCAGTTATGGGCTATTTTTACGACATGGTTTTACCCTGACCGGGATGGAGTGTGTGGAGCGTGGCGGGGTCAGTTTTACCCGATATCGCCTGTTCTGCCGCTTGCCAAGCTAGGTCAAGCCACTAAAATACGCCTGATTTTCGCATTGTTACTGTATTGAGGCTGCACCCATGGTGGTAGAAAGTGATGGCTATATCTCGCTGATCGAGTATCTGGTAGAGCGTTTGGGACTGTTCGAGACCCAACAACAGAGTGAAGGGGGCGAGACCATCGAGGATCTGGTCAGCGGCCGTGTGGCCAGCAACCTGATGGCCATCTGCGAGCAGCATCCCGAGCTCGATCCCAAGGTGCGTTTCCTCATCATGCAGGAAGCGGATGCCGTGGTAGCGGATCTGGAAGAGGTACTCTCGGCCGTCTGGCTGCGCGCCCCGACCCCGGAACAGCAAGCCTTCCTCGAAGAGTTCATCGATCTCATCAAGAACCTGTTTGACAGTGCGATCGCCTGATCCGCGCCTGTTCCACTCTCCTTCGCCAGAAAATGAAAAGGGCCGCCTTGTCAGGCAGCCCTGCTTGCTATCATTTTCAACCCACCCGACCGTTCACTTATCGAGTGGTTCTCAAGGCATGAAATGTGTCTGGACTTTGCATCCGATCCCTGGACGCTAATCAGTTAGTCAGCGGTCGTCGCAGTAAGTTCCAGACTTTGATCTTATATTTTTACTTTTTTTAAAAACCAGCTACCGCTCGCCTCAACGGTTGAGCGACGGCGGCAGGCACACCCCAATTCCCCCCAGTCCACAATAGCCATCCGGATTCTTCTCCAGGTACTGCTGGTGATAATCCTCGGCGTAATAAAAGGGAGCATAGGGCAGGATGCGGGTGGTAATGGCGCGACTGTCGCCGCTAGCCACCATGGCCTGCTGGAACGCTGCCAGGCTCTGCTGGGCAATGGCCTGCTGGCTCTCGTCACCATGGAAGATGACCGACCGGTACTGGGTACCGATATCGCCCCCCTGGCGCATCCCCTGGGCCGGGTCATGCTGCTCCCAAAAGAGCTTGAGCAGGTCGCCGTAGCTAATCACCTTGGGATCAAACACCACCTGCACCGTCTCGGCGTGGCCGGTCAGGCCGCTGCAGACCTCTTTATAGGTGGGATTGGGGGTCAACCCGCCCTGATAGCCAGCGGCAGTGGAATAGACTCCCGGCTGCTGCCAGAACAGACGCTCGACACCCCAGAAGCACCCCATGCCAAACCAGGCGATCTCCATCCCTTCAGGCCAGGGGCCCTGAGTCGGGTGACCGTTCACCGCATGTTGCTGGCCAATCACCATCGCCTCGCGGCGGCCCGGCAGCGCATTTGCCGGCGAAATAATCTGTTCCATGAACCCTGTCCTTGTATAAAACCCTGTGTCATCGCACAGCTGACGAAAAGGAATATCGAAGATAACAGTTTATCGCCCCGGATCAACCAGAGCTCCCCTGCATAATCCAGTGATGGCTCACTCCCCTCCTCTACACCAGCCGCCAAGACAGCTGAACAAGGGAAACAACGGCGGGACCAGAAACCCCACAAATCAATATTTAGTCTTGATTTGTGAATTTATTTTCATATATTGAGCGAATCGCTGTTTTTTTATGGAAGATCCCTCAAGTGCGTGAACGCGAACCCAGTCTGGTCAATGCTTTCCGGCAATCCACCCCCTACGTCAACGTGCATCGGGGTGCCACCTTTGTCTTGATGATCGGGGGCGAGGCCATCGCCCACCCCAACTTTGCCAATATCGTCAGCGATATCGCCCTGCTGCAGACCTTAGGGATACGCCTGGTGCTGGTGTTCGGTTCACGTCCGCAAAATGACGAGGCACTGGCCCGCGCCGGCATCGATGCCCAGTACCACAAGCGCACCCGGGTCACCGATGACGAGAGCTTCGCCCTCATCAAACAGGTGTGCGGCGGCCTGCAATACGACATCACGGCCCAGCTCTCCATGGGGCTGGCCAACACCCCCATGCAGGGGGCCCGCATCAGCGTGGTGAGCGGCAACTTCGTCACCGCCCAGCCGCTCGGGGTGGATGATGGCATCGATTTTTGCCACAGCGGCCGGGTACGCCGCATCGACGTGGAGGGGATCTCCCGCCAGCTGGATCAGAAAAGCCTGGTGCTTATTTCCCCCATCGGCTGCTCGGTCACCGGCGAGAGCTTTAACCTCAGCTCCGAAGAGGTGGCGCGCCGGGTGGCAGTGGATTTGAAAGCGGACAAGCTCATCTGTTTTAGCAGCACCCAGGGGGTGATGGACAGACACGGTGAGGCCATCTCGGAGCTCTTCCCCGAGCAGGCCGAGGAACTATTGGTTGAGCTGGAGCAGGCGGGGGCCGAGATGTCCGGCACCGCCCGTTATCTGCGCTCGGCGATTGCCTCCTGCCGTGGCGGCGTGCCCCGCTCCCACCTGGTGAGCTACAAGGAGGACGGCGCCATGCTGCAGGAGCTGTTCAGCCGCGACGGTCTCGGTACCCAGATAGTGCGCGAAAGCGCCGAACAGGCCCGCGCCGCCACCATAGAGGATATCGGCGGCATTCTCGACCTCATCCGCCCGCTGGAGGAGGAAGGGATCCTGGTACGCCGCTCCCGCGAGCAGCTGGAGATGGAGATCGACAAGTTCACCATCATAGATCGCGATGGCCTCATCATCGGCTGCGCTGCCCTCTACTGCTTCCACGAGGAGGCGATGGCCGAGATGGCCTGCGTCGCCATCCACCCCGACTACCGCAACTCCAATCGCGGGGATCAGCTGGTGGCCAAGGTGGCCGAGCGGGCCAAGCGCCTCGGGATCCGCAGCCTGTTCGTGCTCACCACCCGCTCCATCCACTGGTTCCGGGAACGGGGTTTCGAGCCGCTGGAGGTGGAAGAGCTGCCGGTGGCGCGCCAGCGCCTCTACAACTGGCAGCGCCGCTCCAAGGTTTTGTCAAAGAGCATTGCGTAACTTGTTGATTATGCGTTTGGTTGAAGACTAATTTGAACTTTTTCACAAACTCGATTGACAGTGTAATCCAACGCAGGTTATTTCTAATTGTACTCCACCGCCACGGTGGAGCCAGAAGAGGAGCGCTGCCCAGGCAGCCCAAGGGAGGACGCCAGAGTCCGGTGAACTTGGGTCAGGGGGAGCAGCGCCGAGATGGACGAGGTAACTGGATGCCTCGCTGTCGGCTGCGGGGGCTGAATCCCCCGGGTTGTCATCGGTAGTGGTCATCCCCCACCGCGCTCTCACAGGGCGGGTACGGGATGGGCTCTGCGGATGGAGTGCTTCTGGCCGGGATAGCTTCGATCATTCCTGCCATTTTCAGCCTCCTCCTCTCTTTTTGCCCGATGGAACCGGATTTTTATATTAAGACAGGAGTACGCAATGAGCCCGATCAATGTCGCCAAGTTTGGCGGAACCAGTGTCGCCAACGCCGCGGCCATGAACAACTGCGCCAATATCGTGCTGGCCAACCCCACGACCCGGGTGGTGGTGCTGAGCGCCAGCGCCGGCGTCACCAATCTCTTGGTAGCGCTGGCCCAGGGCGAGCTGGATGAGGCGGGCCAGGAGGCGCAACTGGGCAAGCTGGCGGAGATCCAGCACGCCATTTTGGCCGATCTGGGCCACCCGAACGACGTGAGCGAGTTCATCCGGGCCCAGCTTGGCGAGATCCGCACCATGGCGCGCCAGGCCAGCCAGCAGACCGACGCCGAGCTGGCCGATCGCCTCATCGCCTGTGGTGAGCTCATCTCCACCCGCCTCTTTACCGAGCTGTTGCACCAGCGCGGCGTCAAGGCCCACTGGCAGGATGTGCGCCAGCTGATGCGCACCGACAGTCGCTTTGGCAAGGCCACTGTGGATATCGCTGTCACCCGCACCCTCTGCCAGCAAGCCCTGGCCCCCATGCTCGGGGACACCCTCATCATCACCCAGGGCTTCATCGGCGCCGATGGCGACGGTCGCACCACCACCCTGGGCCGGGGCGGCTCCGATTACAGCGCAGCCCTGCTCGCCGAGGCGCTGGACGCTGGCAGCATAGAGATCTGGACCGACGTGCCCGGTATCTACACCACGGATCCGCGTCTGGTCACCCGTGCCCGTCCCATCCCGGAGATCAGCTTCGTCGAGGCGGCCGAGATGGCCACCTTCGGTGCCAAGGTGCTGCATCCGGCGACCCTGCAACCTGCGGTGCGCCAGAACATTCCGGTGTTTGTCGGCTCCAGCAAGGATCCGGCGGCAGGGGGGACCTGGATCCGCTCCAGCACGGATTCGAGCCCGCTGTTTCGCGCCGTGGCCCTGCGCCGCAACCAAGTGCTGGTGACCCTGCACAGCCTCAACATGTTCCACGCCTATGGCTTTCTGGCCGAGGTGTTTGGCATCCTGGCCCGCCACCGCATCTCGGTGGATCTCATCACCACCTCGGAGGTGAGCGTGTCGCTCACCCTGGATCACACCGGCAGCCAGAGCAACGGCGAGCCCGTCTTGAGTGACAAGGTGCTGGCGGAGCTGGGGCAACTGTGCAAGGTGGAAGTGGAGACGGGGCTTGCTCTGGTAGCCCTCATCGGTAACCGCATGAGCGAGGTGAACGGGGTCGGCAGTCAGGTCTTCTCGACCCTGCGGGATCACAACATCCGGATGATCTGCTACGGCGCCAGCGCCCACAACCTCTGCTTCCTGGTACAGGAATCGGACGCCGGCAACATAGTCAACTGCCTCCATCAGGAGCTGCTGGATTAAGCAGCTTTCATAGCAGAGGGCACCCCGGGGTGCCCTCTTTTTTGTCTTCACGGTTGACCCTGTTTCAGGCCGGCGTCGCCACCGGCAGCTGGCAGGCCATGGCCTCGCGGCGCTGTCGCTGCAAGCGTGCCAGCATATCATCCCGGCTGGTGCCCTCCTCCTGCCCAGGCAAGTTATCCACCAGCAGGGGATAGTGATCGGTGACCGCCTGCTCCAGCCAGTCGAGACGGCGCAGGGTGAGCGGGCCGCAGCTCTGGCCGCTCAGATCGTCCGCTACATCGAGCTTGTGGCTGCGATACATGTCGCGCCACCAGTTGGCGACAAGCGCCTCGTCACTGGCCAGCGCCGCGCTCCACTCCCCCTGCAGGGCATGCAGCCGTGCCAGCACGGGGGCGCTCGCCCCCTGGCGGCCGAGATGGAGGATCTCCTGCTTCACCCAGGCAAGACAAAGCTCGCGCCAGTAGCGAAACTGTGGCAAGGGATCGGGCTCATCGAGCCAGAGCCCTGAGAGGGTGCGAGTCTCCAGCCGCTCCGGCACATGAAACTGGGGGTCGACCAGCCCGTTGGAGTTGTATTCGAAGCGGGGATCGAAGGTCCACATGTAGCCAAAATCGAAGACGCTGATCTGCTCGCCGTCATCGAGCAGGTTGCCGGGGCTCGGATCCCAGTCAAACCAGCCCCAGCGGGCCAGCTCCCCCTCCACCTCCAGCATCTGGGCCAGATTGCGCTCGTTGAGGCTATGCACCGGCACGCCACGCAGCCAGGGAGAGACCAGGATGCCGGCCCGGGCCGAGCCATAGCTGGTGCAGACCACGTGGGAGAGAATAGTGGGATGGAGCTCGCGCAGCGCTTCTATTTCCCGGCGGCGCTCCAGCTCGGTCAGAAAGGCGGTCTTGCCATCGAGATTGGCAACCAGTGAATCCTGGCGGCGCCGCTTCAGGCACCAGTGATGGCCATCAACCTTGAGGTGGAACACCTCGGCCGTCAGGCCATGGCGATAAACCTTGAGCACGGCGGGATGCGTCTCCTTGAGATTGACCAGTTGCCCCACGGGCAGCGGGCAATCGCGCTCGCGCCCGATCCGCACCTCCTCCTTGCTCTCCAGCATGCGTAGCAATCTGGCCTGACGCGCCATCACTTTAGGATTCATATATGTACCTCCCGGCTCTATTGAGAGACTAAACAGCCCACTCTCCCCAAACCAGCGGCAAAACATCATGATGACGCTTTCATCACAGAATCCGTGCCGCCTCTCGATCAGGATCACAATTTGCAGGGATGTATCGTCACCCAATATTCATCAAGCCGTCATTAAATTGACAAGCAGGAACAAGGTCAGCACCATCGGGTCAAACAGTATGCGGATACACGCTTTCTTTCTCACTCGCTCAAAGGACGAGCTCATATGAACGTCTCCTCCTCAGGTCGCCCGACGGGCCGCATCCTGAGTCTGCCCACCCTGTTGCTCGCCCTGCTGTGCGCACTGCTGCTGTTTACCCTGGTGTTGCCCCTCATCAATCCGGGCAGCTGGCTCGGCCGTGCCCAACCGCTGGTGCTGGGGCCCGCCGATCAGCCCCTGGCCACCCTCACCCGCCACTCGCTGCTCTATAAAAGCGACAGCCGTGGCCTCTATCTGGTGGTGCGCAGCCAGTGGCAACTGCTCAAACCGCTGCAACCCGAGGACAGGGTGCGCGTCGAACTGCTCAATGACAAGGGGGAGCGGATCGACCAGCTGAGCCAGCGGGTCGACAAGCGTCAGCGTTGCCGAGAGGCCCGCTGCACCCTTGACCTCAACAGTACCTTGCGGGCACCGGACGATGCCCTCGCCAGCCGCTATCAGCTGCGCATCGGCCTGCTGCTGGCAGACCGTCCCGAGAGCGCCGAGTTCAGCCAGATCCTGCAAACCCTGCCAGAACGGGGATTCAATCTCACCTATCTGTTCACCAGCCTGGTGCTGGTGCTGACCTTGAGCGCCGTCGTGCTCAGGGTACTGATGCCCAGACTCAGGCGCAACATGCGCTGGCGGGTGCTCGGCAGCCTGCTGCTCGGCAATCTCACCTTCGTGCTGCTGCACGGCTTCGTGGTGTTCAAGCTGGGGGAATTTCTGCTCTGGTCGGGTTTTCGACCGGAACACTACTATCTGGCCTGGGCCAGCATGGTGCTGGGTTGGGGCCTGTGCGCCCTGGCGGGGTTCAACCTCTATATGGGGCTGGTCTTCACCGCCCTCTCCGGCATCGGCCTCTTGGCCAACTTCATGAAGATTGCCATCTACGGGGTGCCCCTTGGCGGGGATGATCTTGGCAACCTGCTGGCCCTGGTGCGGATCCTGCTCGATCAGCACCCGGTGCTGCCGATATTGGCCACTTTGCTGGCGCTGTTTCTGTGCTGGCGCTTCGCCCTGTCACGCTGGGTGCTGCGCACCGCCGCCGCCACCGCCGCATTTTTTGCCCTGTGCGTATTCGCCACCCAGACCGGCAACAAGCTGCTGGGAGCCAACATTCGCTACGTGGACAGGGCGGTCAACTATCACAGGGACATCATCCGCTCCGGCCCGGGCCTCTATCTGTTCAACCTGGTGGACGAGATGCTGCAAAGCGGCAGCGTGTTTCGCTATCCGCTGCAGATCAACGAGCTGACGCCGCAGTTGAGCCACCCTCCCCAAGGAATCGCGCCGCGCTGGGATCTGGTGATCGTGTTGCAATATGAATCACTGATGCTCGACTGGCAGGGACGGATCTGCGCCCCTGCCCCCACCTTGCACCTGCCCGCCAGCGTGCAGCAGTGGCGCAAGACCATCCACTCCCCCACCACAGGGGGCATGACGGTGCTGGCGGAGTTCGAGATGAATACCGGTCTGCCGGTGGGCCTGCTCAAACAGGGGGTGGTGCCCTACTATTACCTCTCGGAGCAGGTGCCCGGGCTGGCCCAAAGCGCCAGGCAAAGCGGTTACAAGACCCTGTTCGCCCACCCCTATATGGAGAAGTTCTGGGGCCGCGCCAAGGCCATTCCGGCCCTTGGCTACGAAGAGCGCTGGTTCGATACCCGCTTCACCACCCTGGAGCACAAGGGACTCTATATCTCGGATGATGCGCTGATCGACCATCTGCTCAAGCGCAGCGAGCAGGACAGCCAACCCCTGTTTGCCTATGCGGTCACCATGCAGGGGCACGGCCCCTTCGATGGCCCCCGCTATCAGGGACAGGAACTCAATGGCGCCTGCCCGACCCAGAGCGAGTCAGACAAACAGCTGCTCAACACCTACTACACCGGGGTGGTGGATGCCATGGCATCCCTGGAGCGGCTGATCAAGACCCTGGATCAATCGGGCAAGCGCTATCTGGTGGTGGCTTTTGGCGATCACCAGCCCTTCCTGATGTCAGCGGGCAAGGGTATTCACGGCGACAAGCCGCCGCGCGATGCCAGCTACCAGATCCCCATGATGGCCTTTGCTAGGGCCGACGATCCCTTGTCGCTGGCCCAGCAGTTTGCCCCGGTGCGCCAGCTTTACCAGATGGGCCTGGCCACCCGCCAGCTACTGGCGGGGGACACCACCCCCATCACCGACCGGCCCCTGCTCCACCCGGTACTGGGAGAAGAGAAGGGGTTCGAGGTCTCCCCCCTGGTGCCCCAGATCCGTGCCAGCTTCCGGTCAGACGCCTTGCCCTGAGTCTCCTTCAGCTGAATACACAAGAGGCCGCAGTTGCGGCCTCTTTCATAAAACGGCGAGCTATTGCTCCGGCATTGACTGGAGCATCACTGGCTTACACCACCACGGCGGTACCGCTGATGCTCACCATCAGCATGCTGCCACTCTGGCCCACCACTTCGTAATCGATATCGATCCCGACCACGGCGTTGGCGCCGAGCGCCGCGGCGCGCTCCTTGAGCTCATCGAACGCTATCTCCCGGGCCCGGGCCAGCTCCTTTTCATAGGCACCGGAGCGGCCGCCAATGATGTCGCGGATCCCGGCGAACAGATCCTTGAAGACGTTGGCCCCGAGAATGGCTTCGCCAACCACGATGCCGCGATATTCACGTATGCTCTTGCCTTCCAGAGTGGGGGTGGTGGAGAGGATCATCTTGTACTCCTGCAGGTAACGAAGGAGCCAGCCTACCCCAAGTGGCCGCAAATCCCAACCCGCACGCCAGCCGCACACTGGCGGATAAAAACACACCGCGCACGGGGCGCGGTGTGTTTGTCGTTGGCTGGCGTTACGGATTGTAGGAGACGACCGAGCCACTGAGGCCCGTCATCTGGGCAATCCGTCCCTGCATCCCCTGCAGCTTGGCCTTGGAGACATCCGGACCGATAAAGACCCGGTTGAGCTGGCCCTGCACCGGCGTGCGCGGCGAGGTGTGGGCCGAATAGCCCGCCGCCCGCAGCTTGCTCACCAGCGCATTGACGCTATCGACATTCTTGAAGGCCCCGAGCTGGAGGATCCAGCTGCCCTGTGCCGGCGCGGGAGCTGGCTGGGTCGGCGTGTTCATCTTGCTCTCGATCAAATCGTCGAGGGATTTGATCTGGCCAGCCTGTGGCTTGGGCGGCGTCTTGACCACCTCGGCCGGTTTGGCAGGCTCGGGTTTGACCACCGGCTTGGGTGGCTCGACCGGTTTCTTGGCAACCACTTCGGGCTTGGGTTGCGGTTTGGGTTGTTCGACTGGTGCAGGTGCCGTTGGCTGAGCGGCGCTGCCCTGCCCCTGGTTTGCCAAGGTCATGGGATCGGCGATCTCTTCCACCTGCCACTGCTGGGCCGCCGATGCCTGCTGCTGGCTGGCCTGATGCTCGGCAGGCAGGGTGCTGGCCGCAGAAACCTGCAGTTCGGGACGAGCGGGCTCCAGTTCAGGGCGCAGCGGGATCTTGGCGAATGCCTCCTCCTTTTGCGCCAGCTTCTGCCCATCCAGCAGATCCGGCAGGAAAATGACGACCAAGGCCACCAGGATGACGGTACCCACCAGACGGTTTTGAAACTTCGAGGCCAAGTTGACTCCTAGCTTTACTTAACTCGATACGCGGCAGGCCCCCGCAAGCGGGGGCAGGAGGCTGCCCTAGCGGGGGGCCTGTGCCAAAATGTCGGCGACAGTGTAAAACGAACCAAACACAATGACCATATCATCCGGACTCGATGCAGCCAGGGCAGCCCGATAGGCGTCAACCACGGCATCATGAGTCTGTGCCGGGCCTCTGCCCTCCCCCAGCGCATCGCGCAGCTGGGCGGCGCTGGCCGCCCGCGGCCCGGTGAGACTGGCCAGATGCCACTCGTCAATAAGGCCGTCGAGTTCGGCGAGCGATCCCGCCATGTCCTTGTCTTTCAGCATGCCGACCACGGCCCGGCGCACGCCTTTGCAAGGGAGCTGGCGCAGCTGGCTGGCCAGATAGGCAGCCGAATGGGGATTGTGGGCCACATCGACGATGACCAGCGGCGCAGTTTGCAGCTGTTGCATCCGCCCGGCCAGGCGGGCATTCGCCAACCCTTCGCGGATGGCAGACTCCGGCAGCGGCAATCCAAGGGATTCCAGCGCGGCCAGCACAGTCACCGCGTTCATCAGCGGCAGGGCCGGTTTGGGCAGATCGCACCAGTGGTTGAGACCGTGATAATCCCAACCGCTGTCGTGCTCATCACCACGAAAGTCGATGCCGACCTGACGCAAATTGGCACCGATGCGCTGTGCTTCGCTGGCAATGGTGGCTGGTGGATTGGGCTCACCGCTGATGGCGGGTTTGCCGGCGCGATACACCCCTGCCTTCTCCACCGCCACCGCCTCCCGGGTATCCCCCAGCCAGTCGCAGTGATCGAGCGCAATGGAGGTGATCAGGGCCACATCGGATTCCACCACATTGGTGGCATCGAGCCGGCCGCCCAGCCCCACTTCCAGCAGCAGTACGTCCGGCGCGGCGCGGCGAAACAGCCAGAGCCCAGCCAGGGTGGCAAACTCGAAGAAGGTGAGAGCCGTCTCGCCACGGGCCGCTTCCACTTCGGCAAACGCGGCGCAGTGATCGCTATCGGCCAGCTCTTCGCCGTTGATCCGCACCCGCTCGGTGAAACGCAGCAGATGAGGGGAAGAGTAGACGCCGACCTTATAGCCCGCCGCCATCAGGATGCTGGCCGCCATGGCGCAGCTGGAGCCCTTGCCGTTGGTGCCCGCCACCGTGATCACCTTGAACGGCAGCTCGGTGAGCTCCATCCGGCGGGCGACGAGACCGACCCGATCCAGCCCCATGTCGATATTGACCGGGTGGATCTGCTCCAAATAAGAAAGCCAGTCGACCAGCGACCGGCTTTGGGGTTGTTGCATGTTTGAGCTCATCTTTACTCTTCGATGACGTGCGTATTCATCAGTTTGGCAAGCAGGCTGGCCAGACGATTGCGCATCTCGCGACGGTCGATGATGAGATCGATGGCGCCCTTCTCCAGCAGGAACTCGGAGCGCTGGAAGCCTTCCGGCAGTTTCTCGCGCACTGTCTGCTCGATGACTCGCGGACCGGCAAAGCCGATCAACGCCTTGGGTTCGCCCACGTTGACGTCACCCAGCATGGCGAGACTGGCGGAAACGCCACCCATGGTGGGGTCGGTCAATACAGAGATATAGGGCAGGCCCGCCTTGGAGAGGCGATCCAGCGCCGCGCTGGTCTTGGCCATCTGCATCAGGGAGAACAGGGCCTCCTGCATGCGGGCACCGCCAGAGGCAGAGAAGCAGACCAGGCCGCGACCATCCTTCAGGCACTCCTCGACGGCGCGCACGAAACGGGCACCGACCACGGAGGACATGGAGCCGCCGATGAAGGAGAATTCGAATGAACAGGCAACGACCGGCACCCCTTTGAGGGTCCCTTTCATTACCACCAGCGCATCTTTCTCTCCCGTCTCTTTCTGAGCGGCAGACAAACGATCCTTGTAGCGCTTGGAATCCTTGAATTTCAGTACGTCATGGGGCTCCAGCTCGGCACCGACTTCGGTCCGATCCTGCTCGTCGAGGAAGCTCTCGAGACGGGCACGGGCGCTGATGCGCATATGATGATCACACTTGGGGCACACTTCGAGGTTGCGCTCCAGTTCTGCCCGGTAGAGCACCTGTTCACAAGCACTGCACTTGGTCCACACCCCTTCCGGAATGTTGTGACGACGAGGGGCAGTGATCTTGCTCTTGGGAAGAATCTTCTCAAGCCAGCTCATGGAATTCCTTAATGCTTTTGTGCCTGACAACACGCATCGAGCCTTGGTTGTTCAATGACTTAATAGCTCGATGGCAACAAATGACGGGTCATTAAACCACAATTTTTCGGGCGCAGTTACTAAAAACTGGTCGTACCCGGTGCCGAGTCCGGCAGCCACAGCGGACCGAGCGGCACCCGCGGCAGGGCAAGCTCTGCCGGGTAATCCACGTCCACCAGATAGAGACCACCGGCCTTGGCGGTCGGCCCCGCCAGGTTGCGATCTTTGGCCGCCAATACCTCGGCGATCCACTCCACAGGTTTGAGCCCCTGCCCCACCAGCAGCAGTGAACCTGTGATGTTGCGCACCATGTGGTGCAAGAAGGCGTTGGCGCGGATATCGAGCACCACATAGGGCCCCTGACGGCTGACGCACAGGTGGGTCACATTGCGCCACGGGGTCTTGGACTGGCAACCGATGGCCCGAAACGAGCTGAAATCCTGCTCACCAAGCAGATATTGGCCAGCCTGGTGCATCAGCTCGGCATCGATGGTCTCGTGGTAGTGGCTGACGCCGCTGCCGAGGATCGCCGGGCGATAGTTGTGGTTGTAGATGACATAACGGTAGCGGCGGGCGGTGGCGCTGAAGCGGGCGTGGAACTCCTCGTCTACCTCCTTGACCCAGCGCACGGCGATGTCCGGCGGCAGGTTGGAGTTGAGCCCCAGGGTCCAGGCGGACTCGCTGCGGATCGCGTGGGTATCGAAGTGGATCACCTGGCCGGTAGCATGGACACCGGCATCGGTTCGGCCCGCACACTGGATAGAGACCGGATGATTGGCGATGCGGCTGAGGGCTTTTTCCAGCTCTTCCTGCACGCTGATCACTTCGCGCTGACGCTGCCAGCCAAAATACCGGCTGCCGTCATATTCAATACCTAGGGCAATTCGCATGGATAAACTTGTCTTGTTGTAAAAGGACGGTGAAAGAAAACTGGCGGATTATACGCGCCTCGTCTCAAAAATCCCAAAAAGCCGAAAGAAAAGGGGCAGCCTGCCGGCTGCCCCTGTCGTCATTGTCTTGCAGGCGCTGGTCTAGCCAAGGCGCTTGAGCAGCTTCTCGGCTTCGGCGCGCTGGTGATCGCTCCCCTGCTCCACCGCCTCTTGCAGCAGCTCGCGGGCGCTATCCTTGTCGTCGATCTCGAGGTAGGCGCGGGCCAGATCCAGCTTGGCCCCCACGCCGCCATCGTCGGCGTCCACGTCAAACCCGGTGGACTCCGGCAACACTTCGGGGAAACCGTCCAGCCCCACGTCCAGGGAGAAGTTCTGGTAAGGCTCCTGCTCGGGCACACCGGCATCGGCTTCGGCCAGCAGCTTGTCAATCTCGACGTAGCCGTTCTCCTCGGCCTGCTCGCGCGGCTGCACATCGCTCGGATGAGACTCCACCTCGGTGAAGGCATCTTCGAAATCGGCCAGCGCCAGTTCGTTGGGATCCCACTCCAGATCCGGTTTGGCATCCTGGGTACCGGTAGGCTCCAGGCCAAGCTCGGCCAGCATCTCGTCGGCACTGCTGTCTGCGCTCAGTTCGATCGCCTCGTCCCCCTTCGCCTCTTCACTCTTCACCTCATCGGTGGGCGCGTCGAAGGCACTCTCGAAATCGCTGAGATCGAAGCTTGCCAGCTCATCATCCGCCTCTTTATCAGTGGCGTGCTGGTTCAGTTCGGGTTCGATATCCGCAGCAAGATCGGCATCCAGCTCGGCAAACAGGGCCGCTTGCAGCTCCTCTTCGCTCATGATCTCGTCGGCGGCATCCGGCTTGGGATTGAACTCGCCGGCCAGATCCATGGCGGGTTCACTGTCCAGCGCCACCGGTTCGTCATGCTCCAGATCGAGGTCGGGCACCAGATCCGGATCGCGGCTCGCACTCTGGGCCGGCATCCGCTCGGGCTCGAAGCCTTGCAGCTCCATCTCGCCCTCATCGCTGAACACCAGATCCACATCCGCTTTTTCCGGCTCGTCCGGTGCAAAGCCGTCCGGGGTGTTGAGATCCGGCACCACAGAGCGCACCGGTTCGCTGTCGGTCACATCGACGCTGAGCAGGTCGTCAAACTCGTTGCGATCCTGATCCATCATCATGGCGGTGGATTCGGAGAGGCTCTTCTCCTGCTCTTCCAGCTCGCGGCGGGCACGAGCACGCAACCACAGGGTCACCATCGCCAATACCAGCAAGACCGGCAGCAGGATGATCATGGCCAGGTTGAGCGGCGAAGAGAGCAAGTCCATCAGCCAGTTCTGCTTGGGTTCTGGCTCGGCCGCCATCGGCGGTACCGGTTTGGCCTTGAGTTCGGCAATCTCTTTTTGCAGCGCAGTCTGATCCTGCAACTGGGCCTTGAGGGTTTCCACCTCCTCGGTCAGGGATTGCAGGCGCAGCTTGAGCCTGTGGTTCATCTCGGTCATCTGGCCGAGCTGGGCATTGGCATCTTCCAGCGCCAGCGCCATCTCGGTCGCCGGTTGGCCCACCGGCTTGTCGAGATCGGACGGCAGCGGGGTCGGCGCCGTTTCGGCTGCCGCACTCGGGGCCGCGACCACCGCCTCTTTCGGGGCGGGTTCGCTTACCTTGGCCACTTCCTGCGGTTGTGCCTTGGGTTCGACGACAGGTGCAGGAATGGGCGCCGGCTTGACGACCGGAGCGGGAGCCACAGGCGCTTTCACGGATTCGGGTTTGACCGGCTCAGGCTTGGCAGGGGCCGCCTTGGCCACCACGGGCTTGGCGGTATGAGCCTGCTTGTCAGCCAGATATTTGGGGCTCAGCCCCTTCCAGCTGGCGTTGTCACTGCGGAACTTGGCGCGGGCCTCGGCATCCGTGATGACGCTCGCTTCTGCCGCCGTGGGCAGCAAGATGCGGGACCCCACCAAGATATGGTTGATGTTGCCATCGGCGAAGCTGCGGGGGTTTTTCTCGTAGATGGCGACCATGGTCTGGTAGACGCTGACCCGGCTGGAGGGGCGGTACTTGTTCGCCAGGCTCCAGAGGGTATCGGTCGGGCGGATCGGGCCATAGCTGCCCGCATTGGCGGTGGCGACCTGACGAACCACGGGCTGGGCGGTGGCACGCACCGGTTGTGCCACGGGTCTTGCTGCCGGCTCGGCCTGCTGCTGAGTATTGACGGCAGGTGCTTCAGGCTGATCAGGGCCTTTCAGCTCGACAAAAAAAGGCGCGCGCGCAGGATCTTCGGCCTGGGCCGGGCCCAGCAGGCCCAGTGCGAGTAGCGTTGCCAACGTTATGCGGGAATGTCCCATATTCGTTCCTTCGTATGACGGCCCTATCACATTGAAAAATCTGGATAGTTACCCCAAAACAATCGGTTCAATATAAATCAGGCTTGCATCGCAAGCCAGCAGTCCGACACATTTAGCACCCAACTTGTTCCTGAGTGTAGGAAAAAACTTAATCAGTTGATATCACAACAGAATCTGGATGCAACGGAGTGCGGCCCCGGTCACACCCGGATCAGGTGCGCCAGTGCCGGCATCGGGTGCCCGGGTACGCGGCGCTCCCTGCCGCGTCCCCATACTGCCTTCAGCCCTTACAGATAGTCGCGCACCAGCAATTCGGCAATCTGTACGCTGTTGGTGGCGGCGCCCTTACGAACGTTATCGGCCACGATCCACATATTTACACCACAAGGGTGAGAAATATCCTGGCGAACTCGGCCCACCAGCACCTCATCCTTGCCGGTGGCGTCGCGCACCGGGGTCGGATAATCCTCTTCCTCGTCAAACAGGGTCACGCCAGGAGCATGGCGCAGCAGATCCTTGACCTGCTCGGCATCCAGCGGCTGGTGCAGTTCGACATGGACCGCCTCGGCATGGCCGTAGAACACCGGCACCCGCACGCAGGTAGGGTTCACCGCGATGCTGGCATCCCCCAGGATCTTCTGGGTTTCCCACACCATCTTCATCTCTTCACGGGTGTAGCCGTTGTCGGTGAAGCTGTCGATCTGCGGAATGAGGTTGAAGGCGATCTGCTGCGGATAGAGACTCGGCTCCACCGGACGGCCGTTGAGCAGCTGCGCGGTCTGGCCGGCCAGCTCGCTCACCCCCTCCTTGCCGGAACCGGAGACGGACTGGTAGGTCGCCACGTTGATGCGGGCAATGCCCACCTCGTCGTGCAGGGGCTTGAGCGCCACCAGCATCTGGATGGTGGAGCAGTTCGGGTTGGCGATGATGTTGCGGTTGCGAAAATCCGCCAGGGCGTCCGGGTTCACCTCCGGGATCACCAGCGGAATGTCTTCGTCGTAACGGAAGCAGGAGGTATTGTCGATGACGATGCAGCCGTGCTCGGCGGCAACCGGCGCCCATTTGGCGGACGCCTCGGCACCGGCGGAGAAGAGGGCGATCTGCACCTGGCTCCAGTCAAACTCCTCGACATCCTGGATCTCGAGGTTCTTGCCATCAAAGCGCACGGTTTCACCGGCGCTGCGGCTGGAGGCCAGCGGATAGAGGGTCGCCACCGGGAACTCGCGCTCCTCCAGGATCTCGATCATCGCCTGACCCACGGCGCCGCTTGCGCCCAATACCGCTACGTTAAACTGCTGGCTCATTCTGTTCTCCTCTGAAAATGGTGCGATGGCGCCGACAGGCGCCATGGTCGGCAGACTGGTGTCTGCCTGAAATGTCCGAACCGGTGCAAGGAACTCGGCACCGGTTCGGTAATAACTTGGCAATCACGCGCGAATGGCCGCTTCGGGCCACCCGATCAGGGCCGGGAGATATCGAATCCCAAGGCCCCCAACGCCGCGCTGGCATGCTCCCCCCCGATCTGCAGGGAGGATAGTTCACGGCGCTCCGGGTAGTGCTTGCGCTGGGCATCGAAACTGCCGGGCAGCCCCAGCCGGTTGCGAAAACGGGCATCATCGCGGCGCACGTCATAAATAAGGTGCACCAGCTGCTTGATCAACGCCTGATCCGGCGCCCGGCCCGGCTCGACCAGCCGCACATCAGGCGGCGGCAGGAGGCGGCGCAGATCCTGGCGCGGCTCGCGCTCCAGCTGGCGGCAGAGCGCCTCATAGAGCATCCAGGTGCCACGGGCCTTGCCCTCCAGGCTATAGCCCGCAATATGGGGCGTGGCGATCTCGGTATGAGGCACCAGCGCCTGCAACGGATCGGGCTCCCCTTCCCACACATCCATTACCAGCCGCAGTGGTTCAGGCCCCTGTTGGCGGGCAAGCAGCGCCCGGTTGTCCCACACCTCGCCGCGGGAGGCGTTGATAAGGATCTGGCCTGCGGGCCGCCTGGCAATCTCCTGCTCCCCCAGCAAATGGAAGGTGGCATCCGACCCCTCGCGGGTGATGGGCACGTGGAAGCTGATGATATCGGCGCCAAGGGCGCTCTGGTAATCTACATACTCCCCCGCCGCGCCACTGCGGGCCTTGGGCGGATCACAGCGCAGCACCTTCATGCCGAGCGCCTCGGCCTTGCCGGCCACGCACTCACCCGTGTTGCCGGCACCGATCACCGCCAGGGTCAGGTTGGCGAGCACCAGCTCGTAGCGCTCGGCCAGCACCAGCAAGGCGCTCAGCACATAGTCACCGACCGAATACTTGTTGCAGCCGGGGGCACTGAAAAAGGGGATGTGGCGACTCGCCAGGAGCGCCTTGTCCACATGATCCGTCCCTATGGTGGCGGTACCGACGAAGCGCAATTTGGGACAATCCGCCAGCAGGGCCGCATCGACCCGGGTGACGGAGCGCACCAGGAGGACGTCCGCATCCTGCAGATCCTGCGCCTGCATCTGCCGCCCTGGCAGGGGGACGACCTCACCGAATTCGGCAAACAGCTCCACGGCGTGGGGCATATTCTCATCAACGACTATTTTCATCGGGCTCTCTTTGGTCAATACCGCCAGCGCGCGCCATTCTAGCCCAAAGCCAGTCAGGATTTCAGCCCGTTAGGCAATAACAGTGCCCGCGCGTCCCGATTTCAGTGCGGCGGTACACACAACAACCAGACGGAGGGCGCTATGTGGCCGATTGTGTAAGCAGAGGTAACAAGGAGGCGGCAGACTTTGCCCTCCCGGTTACCCGCTGGCACAATGACCCTCTTTTGCCATCGCCCTTGTCTCTTTTCTTTATGTCGCCACAGCTTCACGCCACCGCCCTCACTCGCCGTCAGGTAGCCGGTTTCAGCGCCCTGCTGATCCTTCCCCTGCTGCTGCTCGTCTGCCTGCCCTGGCAACCTTTTATTCCCGCGCTGCTGCATGAGGACTGGCTATGGTGGCTCTACGCCCTTACCCGTACGGTCGATCTCCCCGGTATCGCGGTAACAGGCGCTGTGTTGCTGCTGCTGACCCGCCACAAGCTCAAGTTGGATCACGCCGCCTTCGTGGCCCTCGCCGGCGCCCTGTTTGCCCTGCTGGCCTGTGACTGGCTCCTCAAGAGCCTCATCAAGCACCTGACCGAGGAGCCCAGGCCCTATCTGCTCTGGCTCGAGAGCCAATCCCTCATCCCGGCGCTCAAGACCTTCTACACCAGCGCCACCGAGCTGCGCAGCGAACAGGTCCATGCCGCCAGTCAGTTGCTGGCCCTGCCCGACTGGCTGGGTCATCACTGGCAGGCAGAGGTGAACTACGCCTTCCCCTCCGGCCACAGCATCGCCGCCATCGCGCTGGCCCAGTTTTTCGGCCTGATCTGGCTGGCCCGAGCCCCCGGGGGAGTCTGGCTGCTCCCCCTGTGGGCACTGGGAATTGGTCTGTCTCGGATGCTGCTCGGCATGCACTGGCCCATTGACGTGCTGGCCAGCGCCGTGCTTGGCGCCTTCACCGCCCTCATTGCGGCGCGCTGGTGGCTGCGCCGCTACTAGGTCGCCCCCCTCTGGCCAGACGGGGGGACAAGCACCGGCTTTTTTGCCATAATGCCGCCCTGTTTTACGCCGACCGAGATCCCATGACCGACGCAGTTCATACCCTCAAGGGCCGTTTTCGTGGTTTTTACCCCGTCGTCATCGATGTTGAGACCGCAGGTTTCAATGCCAAAACCGATGCCCTGCTCGAAATCGCCGCTTATACCCTGAAAATGGATGAGCAGGGCTGGCTCGTGCCCGACCAAATCTTCCACTTTCATGTCGAGCCGTTCGAAGGGGCCAATCTGGAGAAGGCCGCGCTGGAGTTCACCGGCATCGACCCCTACAACCCGCTGCGCGGGGCCGTCTCAGAGAAAGAGGCGCTGACCGAGATCTTCAAGGGCATTCGCAAGGGGATGAAGGAGCAGGATTGCGGCCGCGCCATCATAGTGGCCCACAACGCCACCTTCGATCATGGCTTTGTCATGGCCGCCGCCGAGCGGGCCGGGCTCAAGCGCAATCCGTTCCACCCTTTTGCCACCTTCGATACCGCCGCCCTGTCCGGGCTGGCCCTCGGCCAGACAGTGCTGGCCAAGGCGTGTCAGGCGGCCCGCATCCCGTTTGACAACAAAGAGGCCCACTCCGCCCTCTATGATACGGAGCGCACCACGGATCTCTTCTGCCATATCGTCAACCGCTGGAAGAGCATGGGGGGCTGGCCTCCCGCCCAAGTGGATGAAGAGACCACTGATGCCCCTGCCAACAACGATGCGCAGGATGCATAAACAAAAGGCTGCCATGGGCAGCCTTTTTGCTTTTTGGCCATGAGGCCGGAGCCTCTTCCTGGTCCCATTCTGACCAGCATAGAGATGAACTGCGGAGATAAATCCCGTACAGGATCAACTTTGTGCCAGATGCCGCTACCGGATGGCCCTCTCTCCTGATTTTTTTCTCGACATTTGTCACATTTTTCGCAAACTAGCTCTCTTTCATATGACAGACAGCAATCACAAACTATAAGGAAATCAAATGAATCCTGTTGTTGTCGCAGTGGGGCTGATGCTGGTGCTCAGCCTGCTGCGGATCAATGTGGTGGTCTCCCTCGCCTTGGGCGCCATTGCCGGCGGCCTGGTCGGCGGGCTTTCGCTGACCGACACCCTCAGCACCTTCAGCGGTGGCCTGGGTGGCGGTGCCGAAATCGCCCTCTCTTACGCCATGCTGGGCGCCTTCGCCGTCGCCATCTCCCGCTCCGGGATCACCGACCTGCTGGCCCGCAAGGTGATCAGCCAACTGGGCAAGGATGCCAGCAGCTCCCGTATCCTCTGGGTCAAGGCTCTGCTGCTTTGCTCCATCCTGGCCGTCGCCATCTCTTCCCAGAACCTGATCCCGGTTCATATCGCCTTCATTCCGATCCTGATCCCACCCCTGTTGCACGTGATGGCACAGATGCGGATCGACCGTCGCCAGGTAGCCTGTGTCATCACCTTCGGCCTGACCGCGACCTATATGCTGTTGCCGGTCGGCTTTGGCGGCATTTTCCTGAACAACATTCTGGCCAAGAACCTGATCGACAACGGCGTCGCCATCACCACCAGCCAGATCCCGATGGCCATGGCTATCCCGGTCGGCGGCATGGTGCTGGGTCTGCTGGTGGCCGTGTTCATCAGCTATCGCAAGCCCCGTCAGTATGATCTGGCCAAGATCCTGGATGCCGAGCCGGAAGCCGTCGAGCTCAACCTCACCCACATCTGGGTTGCCTTGCTTGCCATCGCCGTGGCCCTCGGGCTGCAGCTGATGACCAACAGCATCGTCCTGGGTGCCCTGGCCGGTTTCGTCATCTTCACCTGTGGTGGCGTCATCAAGTTCCGCGAGAGCCAGGATGCCTTCACCCAGGGGGTGCGCATGATGTCGCTGATTGGCTTCATCATGATCTCCGCCGCCGGTTTTGCCGCCGTGATGAAGGCCACCCACGGGGTCGAAAGCCTGGTGCAGGTCGTTGCCTCCAGCATTGGCCAGCACAAAGGGATTGCCGCCTTCCTGATGCTGCTGGTGGGTCTGCTTATCACCATGGGGATTGGCTCCTCTTTCTCCACCGTGCCCATCATCGCCACCATTTATGTGCCCCTCTGCCTGCAACTGGGCTTCTCCCCCATGGCGATCATCGCCCTGGTCGGCACCGCCGGCGCGCTGGGTGATGCTGGCTCCCCCGCCTCTGACTCCACCCTGGGCCCGACCTCGGGTCTCAATGCCGATGGTCAGCACGACCATATCTGGGACAGCGTGGTGCCCACCTTTATCCACTACAATATCCCGCTCATCATCTTCGGCTGGATTGCCGCCATGGTGCTCTAAGCGCGAGATATCCGGCTGGATAAAGAGATGCAAAAGGCGACCTAGGGTCGCCTTTTTACTGCCTGCCGCCGACTACTAATGGAAGAGTGCACGCATACTCAGGCTTTGCCTCATGTCAGGGGAACAGACATGCTGGCCCCCCGCATCTCTTTATGCTCCTCTTCTCTTGTTTCTCTTGCTTCTCATGTCGCTCGCTCGTTGAGGTCACAAGCGCCCCTTCTCCTTATTTCCTTTCTTGCCGTTGCCAGCCCGACGACAACCACAGGGTAAATCCGTTGCCAACAAGGCACCCTCGATCCCGCACTACCAGCCTTACAGCAGGCTCACCCACAGGATAAAAAAAGGCCGCTCATTGAGCGGCCTTTTGATGGGCAGTGTCGAGATTAACCCAGACGAACCCGGGCATTGCGGAACATCCGCATCCAGGCGCCATCCTCGCCCCAGTTGTCCGGGTGCCAGGAGTTGGCGACGGTGCGGAACACCCGCTCCGGGTGCGGCATCATGATGGTGGCGCGACCATCCGTGGCGGTCACGGCGGTGATGCCGTCCGGCGAGCCGTTCGGGTTGGCCGGGTACTGCTCGGTCACCTGACCGCGGTTATCCACAAAACGCAGCCCCACCAGGCCGCTGGCTTGCAACGACGCCAGGTGAGCGGCATCACGCACCTCCACTCGCCCCTCCCCGTGGGAGACGGCGATCGGCATCATGGAGCCTGCCATGCCGGCGAAGAAGGCGGACGGGGAGTCCTGTACTTCCACCAGGCTGAAGCGGGCTTCGAAGCGCTCGGAGCGGTTGCGCACGAAGCGCGGCCACAGATCGGCCCCCGGGATGAGCTCGCGCAGGTTGGACATCATCTGGCAACCGTTGCAGACACCGAGCGACAGTGTATCGCCGCGCTCGAAGAAGCGCTGGAACTGCTCGCGGGCGCCATCGTTGAACAGGATGGACTTGGCCCAGCCTTCACCCGCCCCCAGCACGTCGCCGTAGGAGAAGCCGCCACAGGCCACCAGGGTCTGGAACGCATCCAGCTTGATACGACCGGAGAGGATATCGCTCATATGCACGTCGACGGCGGTGAAGCCGGCGCGGTCAAACGCCGCCGCCATCTCCACGTGGGAGTTGACCCCCTGCTCGCGCAGCACCGCCAGACGTGGCGAGGCCCCCTTGGCGATATAGGGCGCCGCCACATCTTCGGACGGGTTGTAGCAGAGCTTGGCCTGCAGGCCCGGATCGGTGGCGTCCTGACGGGCGGCATGCTCCTGATCCGCGCACTCCGGGTTGTCGCGCAGACGCTGCATCTGCCAGCTGGTCTCGCCCCAGATGGTGCGAAGGGCAGTGCGGCTGGCGCGGTAGACCTCCTGACCCGCCCGCTGCAGGGTGATGAGATCCCCCTCGCGCACCGTGCCCAGCACATGGGAGCAGGCCGCCAGACCGTGACCGGCCAACAGGGTCATCACCGCCTCTTTATCCTCGCGGCGCACCTGGATGACGGCACCCAGCTCCTCGTTGAACAGGGCAGGCAGCAGGTCGCCGCCGACGCGATCCAGTTGCAGGTCGAGGCCGCAGTGACCGGCGAAGGCCATCTCCACCAGGGTGACGAACAGGCCACCATCGGAGCGGTCGTGGTAGGCGACGAGTTTGCGATCGGCCACCAGCGCCTGGATGGCGTTGAAGAAGCCCTTGAGCTGAACCGGGTTGTCCAGATCCGGAGCCTTGTCACCCAGCTGGCGATAGACCTGGGCCAGGGCGGAGGCGCCGAGGCGCTGCTTGCCGTTGCCAAGGTCGATGAGGATAAGGTCGGTTTCACCGAGATCGGTGCGCAGTTGCGGTGTGACGGTGTTGCGCACGTCCTCGACCCGGGCAAAGGCGGAAATGAGCAGGGAGAGCGGCGAGGTGACGCATCGCTCCTTGCCATCCTGCTGCCAGCGGGTCTTCATGGACATGGAGTCCTTGCCCACCGGGATGGTGATGCCAAGGGCCGGGCAGAGCTCCTCGCCCACCGCCTTGACCGCCTCGTAGAGGCCGGCATCTTCCCCCGGGTGACCGGCTGCGGCCATCCAGTTGGCGGAGAGCTTGACCCGCTTCAGCGATCCGATGTGGGCCGGCGCCAGGTTGGTGAGCGCCTCGGCCACCGCCATACGGGCCGACGCAGCATGAGACAGCAGCGCCACCGGGGTACGCTCGCCCATGGACATGGCTTCGCCGTGGTAGCTGTCATAGGTAGCGGCGGTGACGGCGCAATCGGCCACCGGGATCTGCCAGGGGCCGACCATCTGGTCGCGGTTGACCAGACCCGTCACGGTGCGATCGCCGATGGTGATGAGGAAGGATTTTTCCGCCACGGTCGGCAAACGCAATACCCGCTCGGCGGCCTCGCTCAGAGTGGTGCCATCCAGCTGCAGCGGCTTGCCCTGCGCGGGCAGACTCTGCACCTCGCGGTGCATCTTGGGGGTCTTGCCGAGCAGCACATCCAGCGGCAGATCGATGGGGTGGTTGTCAAAATGCTGATCGGACAGGGTCAGGTGCTTCTCTTCGGTGGCGGTACCGATGACGGCATAGGGTGCACGCTCACGCTCGCACAGCGCCTTGAACAGCGGCAGTTTGTCCTGGGCGACGGCCAGTACGTAACGCTCCTGGGATTCGTTGCACCAGATCTCGAGCGGGCTCATGCCCGGCTCGTCATTCGGGATGGCACGCAAATCGAAACGGCCGCCGCGATCGCCGTCGCTCACCAGCTCCGGCATGGCGTTGGAGAGGCCACCGGCGCCCACGTCGTGAATAAAGACGATGGGGTTGTCGTCCCCCAGCTGCCAGCAGCGGTCGATCACCTCCTGGCAGCGGCGCTCCATCTCGGGGTTGTCGCGCTGCACCGAGGCAAAGTCGAGATCCTCGGCGGACTGGCCGGAGGCCATGCTTGATGCGGCGCCGCCGCCCAGACCGATGTTCATGGCCGGGCCACCCAGCACGATGAGGGCGGCCCCTACCGGGATCTCCCCTTTCTGGACGTGCTCGGTGCGGATGTTGCCGATGCCGCCCGCCAGCATGATGGGCTTGTGGTAGCCACGCACCTCGACGCCGTTGTGGCTCGGCACCTCCTCTTCAAAGGTACGGAAGTAACCGAGAATGGCCGGACGGCCGAACTCGTTGTTAAACGCTGCCCCGCCAAGCGGCCCTTCCTGCATGATGTCAAAGGCGCTGACGATGCGGCTCGGTTTGCCGAAATCCTGCTCCCAAGGCTGCTCGAAGCCGGGGATGCGCAGGTTGGAGACGGAGAAGCCGACCAGACCCGCCTTGGGCTTGGCGCCGCGGCCGGTGGCGCCCTCGTCGCGAATTTCGCCGCCAGAACCGGTGGCAGCGCCCGGGAACGGAGAGATGGCGGTCGGGTGGTTGTGGGTCTCCACCTTCATCAGGATGTCGACCTGCTCCTGGTGGTACTGGTACTCACCGTTGGCGGGGCTTGGGAAGAAGCGGCCGGCCTGGCTCCCTTCCATCACGGCGGCGTTGTCTTTATAGGCAGACAGGACATGATCCGGCGTCTGCTCGAAGGTGTTCTTGATCATCTTGAACAGCGACTTGGGCTGCTGCTCACCGTCTATGGTCCAGTCGGCGTTGAAGATCTTGTGGCGGCAGTGCTCCGAGTTTGCCTGGGCAAACATGTAGAGCTCGATGTCGTTGGGGTTGCGGCCAAGCCTGGTGAAGTTCTCCACCAGATAGTCGATTTCGTCATCGGCCAGGGCCAGACCCAGGGCCACATTGGCCTCCACCAGGGCGGCGCGGCCACCGGCCAGCACATCTACCTGGGTAAAGGGGCGCGGCTCGTGATGGGCAAACAGGGCTGCAGCCTGCTCCATCTCGCCAAACACCACTTCCATCATGCGATCGTGCAGCACGGCCGCCACGTCGGCACGCTGGGCGGCGCTCAGTTCACCCTTGGCCTGCACGTAATAGGCGATGCCGCGCTCGAGCCGCTTGACCTGGGTCAGGCCGCAGTTGCGGGCGATGTCGGTTGCTTTGGAAGACCAGGGGGAGATAGTGCCGGGGCGGGGGGTAACGAGAAACAGCTGACCGCTGGGGGTGTGTTCGGGGATGGTCGGGCCGTAGCGCAGCAGCTGGCCCAAGGTCGCTCGCTCGGGGGGCGACAGCGGGCTGGTCAGCTCGGCAAAGTGTACATATTCGGCATAGATCCCTTCTATCTCTACTCCTCTCTCCGGTTCACTCTCTGCCGCTATCTGCGCGAAGCGTTGCAGCAGTTTTTGGACTCGAAACTCAGACAGTGCAGGGGCACCACGCAAGATATCCATATGACCTTTCTCACCAAGTTTTAAAGTGGGGGGGAATTGAGACGCGCGTATTATAGGGATCTGGCTCACAGCGGACAAACGTTTTTCTAATTTGATGCAGTGTGACTCGACGCACACTCTCTGGTATAAAGGTGCCTCTTTTTTGACAAATGCCGATTTTTTCAACAAAGGTACTCACCTACTTGCGCTGCATTTTTCGACTGTTTATCGGGTTGATGTTGACGCTGGCCCTGGGTGGCTGTGACTTCTATACCCCCTCCAGCCAGCTGGAGCAGATCCGCCAACGGGGCGAGATCCGGGTTGGCACCCTCTACGGCCCCACCTCCTATTACCAGCGGGACGACATCGCCCAGGGCTTCGATTACGAACTGGCCAAAAACTATGCCGACTGGCTGGGGGTCAAGCTCACCATAGTGCCGGTCAACACCGCCGACGAGCTGGTAGCCCTGCTGCAAAAAGACAAGCTGGATCTCGCCGCCGCCGCCATCATGGTCACCCCGGAGCGGCGCGCACTGCTGCGCTTTGGTCCCGGCTTTTATCAGGTCTCCCCCAAGCTGGTTTATCGCAACGGCAAGCCCAAGCCTGCTTCCCTGAACGACATCAAGGGCAAACTGGTGGTGGCCGCAGGCTCCAGCGGCGAAGATCTGCTCAAAGAGCTCAGCAAGGACTATCCCAACCTCAACTGGAGCACCCGCACCGATGCCGACGTGGAAGATCTGCTCAAACAGGTCGTAAAAGAAGAGATCGACTACACGATAGTGCAGGATACCGTGCTGGCTCGCACCCAGCGCTACTACCCCGAACTCACGGATGGCCTGACCCTGGCCCAGCAGCAAACCGTGGCCTGGGCCATGACCAAGCTGCCCGATGACAGCCTCTATGCCAGCGTCATCGACTTCTTCGGCCAGCGCTTCATGGATGGCGCCATCGCCAAACTGGACGAGAAATACTTCGGCCACGTGCAGAACTTCGACTTCGTCGATACCCGCACCTTCCTGAAGCGCGCCAAGAGCCTGTTGCCGAAATACCAGCCTCTGTTCCAGGCCTATGCCAAGAACATCGACTGGCGTCTGTTGGCTGCCATCAGCTACCAGGAGTCCCACTGGGATCCCCAGGCCCGCTCCTATACCGGGGTGCGCGGCATGATGATGCTGACCGAACCCACCGCCAAGGCGATGGGGGTCAACGACCGGACCCATCCGGAGGAGAGCATCAAGGGGGGCGCCCTCTATCTGCAACACATGATGGAGAAGGTGCCCGACTCTGTGCCCGAGGATGAGAAGGTGTGGTTTGCCCTCACTGCCTACAACATCGGCTACGGCCACATGATGGATGCCCGTCGTCTGACCAAGGAACTCGGCAAGAACCCGGATGCCTGGGGCGACGTGAAAGAGGTGTTGCCGCTGCTGCAGCAGGCGCGCTGGCATCGCAAAGTGCGCTATGGCTATGCCCGTGGCGGCGAGGCGCGCAACTACGTCAACAACGTGCGCCAGTATTACCAGAGCCTGCTGTGGCTCGACAACGAACAGCAGAAGGATCAGCAGCGGGAAAGTCTCGATCGGGATGACGACAGCCCGTCAGAGCCGGTAGAGCGGCCGACCATCATCGCCGAGGTAGTCAGCCGGATCACCCAGAGTTAACCTGCTGATCCGGCTGTTTTCGGCCAAATTTCTCTGCTACCATCTGATCACATCGGAGCCTATCTGAAATCGCATTGTTTTTCATAGCGTTGAGATATGCACTAACAGCAATTTCCGATGGGCTCCGCCAATGACCCAAGGCCGGGATGGCCACCCAATTGGGAGGAGACCAAGATGCAAAAACGTAGAAAAATCAGTCTGGTCAGAAAAGCAAAGAGCTGCTGGAGCCCCAGACGCAAACTCAAGCTTAATGACATGAAGCGCAAGATATGGCGCAGAAACCGCTCATTTACCCTGCTCATCGCTGAGCACACAGCATAAACCCGGCATTTGCCGGGTTTTTTTATCGCTTCTTTCGCTGACCAACCATCATGGCAACAGGGTCGCCTGGAACTGCACCGAGCGTTTCGAGACCAGACTGTTGCAGTGGTTGCAGAAGTAATCCACCGCGCCGCACGCCTTCAGCCGCTCCAGCTCCTGCTGGCAGGCGGGGCATAGCGCCGTGATGCGCACGTTGGCATGACACTGGCCGCAGGTCTGTTCCTTGCTGCGGGTATCCAGTTCGGCCTGGCAGGATGGACAAAGCAGGGCTTCCATTTTCGACTCCTCGTAAAGTGAACCAGCCATGGGGTGGCCCATGGCTGGTTCCCCTTCCCTTGCGGATCCGGGAGAGCATAACAAAGCGGCTGCCGGTGAGGGCAGCCGCCATGGCTTATTTCTTCTTCATCTTCAACAAGCGTTTGCGCTGACGCTCCTGACTCAGGGTCAGGGTGTTCTTCTTGCCCTCGAACGGGTTGACCGATTCCTGGAACTCGACCCGGATCGGGGTGCCCATGATCTTGAGGGACTTGCGGAAGTAGTTGATGAGGTAGCGCTTGTACGAATCCGGCAAGTCGTTGAGCTGGTTGCCGTGGATCACGATGCGCGGCGGGTTGTAACCACCGGCGTGGGCGTACTTCAGCTTGACCCGGCGACCGTTCACCATGGGCGGCTGGTGATCTTCCTGGGCCATCTGCATGATGCGGGTCAGCATGGCGGTGCTGGTACGGCGGGTCGCCGACTGGTACGCCTCCTGAATGGATTCGAACAGGTGGCCGACACCGCTGCCGTGCAGGGCCGAGATGAAGTGAACGCGGGCGAAGTCGATGAATCCCAGACGACGGTCGAGCTCGTTCTTGACGTCCTCTTTCACCTTCTGATCCAGACCGTCCCACTTGTTCACCACCAGTACCACGGAGCGGCCGGTGTTGAGCACGAAACCGAGGATGCTGAGATCCTGATCGGTGATGGTCTCCTGGGCGTCGATCACCAGCAGGCAGACGTTGGCATCTTCAATGGCCTTCAGAGTCTTGATGACGGAGAACTTCTCCACCGTCTCGTGCACCTTGCCACGACGACGCACACCGGCGGTGTCGATGATGACGTACTTCTGATCGTCGCGCTCCATCGGGATGTAGACGGAGTCGCGGGTGGTGCCCGGCATGTCATAGACGATGACCCGATCTTCACCCAGCATGCGGTTGGTCAGGGTCGACTTGCCGACGTTGGGGCGACCGACGATGGCAAACTTGATGGGCAGGTCGGCAAACGGGGTCTCCTTGGTGTCTTCCTTGGTATCCAGGTCACCGGCGGCCACCATGCGCAGCAGGGCTTCTTCGTCGAAGTCCTCCTCTTCTTCATCCTGCGCCTCTTCCCCGGCTACCGCACCGACCAGCTCCTCCAGGTGGGGCGCCAGAGCCAGCTCCAGCAGGCTCAATACACCACGGCCATGGGCCGCCGCCATCTGGTACACCTCGCCCAGGGCCAGACCGTAGAACTCGGACACCGCGGAATCACCGTCGATGCCGTCGGTCTTGTTGGCCACCAGGAACACCTTCTTGTGGGACTTGCGCAGGTGCTCGGCGATGGCCTGATCCGCGGCGGTCAGACCGGCGCGGGCATCCACCATGAACAGCACCACGTCCGCTTCATCGATGGCCAGCAGGGACTGCTCGGCCATCTTCAGCTCGATCCCCTCTTCGGTGCCATCGATACCGCCGGTATCGACCACGATAAATTCCAGCTCGCCCAACTTCGCCTGACCGTATTTGCGGTCCCGGGTCAGACCGGGGAAGTCGGCAACCAGGGCATCCCGAGTACGGGTCAAGCGGTTAAACAGGGTGGATTTCCCCACGTTGGGGCGGCCCACCAGGGCTACTACAGGAGTCATAAAAGCCTCATTCTCAAGACGACAAAGGCTCCGGGTCCGAAGACCAGGAGCCGGATATTCACATTTTCGGACGATCAGGGACGCTTGATGGCGTACAACTTGCCGTCACGGCTCTGCACATACAGGGTGTCACCATCCACCAGGGGGGCGGAGTAGAGACCACTGCTGTCGAGCTGCTGCATCGCCTGGATGGTACCGTCGGTACGATCCAGCCAGTACAGGTATCCTTCCACATCACCCACCACCACATAGTCACCCAGGATGACAGGTGCGGTAACGGTACGATTCTCCAGCTGGGTATTGGACCACAGCTCCAGACCATTGCGACGGTCGATGGCAAACAGATGGCTGCGGCTGTCGGTCAGCACGATGGCATTGCCGGTCAGCGCCAGATCGCGGTAGCCGGAATACTTGCGCTTCCACACTTCGTCGCCGCTCATCAGCTTGCGGGCCATCAGCTGGCCGTTGTAGGCGATGGCATAAAGCTCGTCACCGGCGATGAGCGGGCTGGCATCCACGTCCACCATGCGATCCAGCTCGGTGGCGCCGCGCGGGTCGGCCACCTTGGACTGGCGCACCGGCTGGCCGTTGCTCAGCAGCGCAATGCCCACCTTGCCATCGGCACGACCGTAAATGACGGCACCGTTGGTGATGATGGGGGCACCGGTACTGCGCAAGGTCAGCGGCGGCTGCTCTTCGGAGAGCGACCACTGCAGCTTGCCTTCATCGGTATCCAGCGCCACCAGGCGACCGGAGGTGGTCAGCACCACCACACGGCCATCTTCCACCGCCGGGCTTGCCACCACTTCACCGGGCACCGAGGTCTGCCACAGCACCTCGCCGTTCTCCTCGTTCAGAGCGTAGACCACCCCGTTTTCGGAGCCGAGGAACAGTTTGCCATAACGGGCAACCAGACCGCCGGAGAGACGAGCGCTGCGCTTGTCGGCATTGATCGGCAGATCAGCCAGATCGACGCTCCACAGCTCCTTGCCACTGGCGCGGTCGAAGGCGGTGACGTCACCGTCACGGGCAGCGGCATAGATGCGTTCCTCTTCCACCACCGGCTTGAGCTGGGAGTAGAAGTTGCCGATCCCGTCACCCACGGTGGAGGACCAGACGGTATCCGCCGTGAAGGAAGAGGTCACCTGCGGCAGGGGCGCCATCGGGGTGAGATCCTCTTCCGAACTGAACAGGGAACACCCCTGCAGAGCGAAGGAGACTGCCGTCCCCAACGCCATCATCTTGAATAGATTACGCATCCGCTGCCTCACCTGTGGTCGTGGCCGGCAAGGCCAGATCGTCCATCTTCAATTTGAGTTCCTGGCTGCCCTGCAGGCCGCCGGCATCCGCCGCCGCCTGATAGGCATCCCGCGCCTCTTCCAGCTTGCCCTGCCCCAGCAGGATATCGCCGCGCACTTCCGCCACCTGGGCCTTGAAGGCGTCGTTATTGATCTTGCCAAGCTGGGCCAGCGCCTCGTCGGCCTTGCCCTGACCGTTCAGCACCCGGGCCAGACGCAGGGAAGCAAACGGACGAATGCTCTCGTCACCGGAGGAGGCCACCAGCGCAAGCTGCTCGGCAGCCAGGTCCAGCTTGCCCGCCTTCACAGCAGCTGAGGCCAGTTGCAGTGCAGCCATATCGCCGTAGGCATCGCCCTTGTTGGCGGTGACGAACTGCTGCGCCTGCTCCAGGTCGGCGGCTTCGCCCTTGGCCAGCTGCTCCAGCACCTGGTTGTAAGAGCGGGAAGCAGCCTCCATGGTCTCCTGCTGATGCTGGTTGTAATAGCGCCAGCCGAACAGACCAACCAGACCGATCACGGTCCCGGCGATCACCGAGGTTCCGTTCTCTTTCCACCACTCCTTGATAACCTCAACCTGTTGTTCTTCGGTGGTATAGACTTCCACAGCTTACTCTCCTTTGGCTGCCAGCAGGGCAATGGCGGCATCGACCGTGATGGTCTGTTGCTCGGCCTGACCACGCAGATATTTGATGGTGATCTCCCCGTTTTGCACCTCGGTCTCTCCGAGGATCAGGGCGATCGCCGCGCCGCTCTTGTCGGCACGCTTGAGTTGTTTCTTGAAGTTGCCACCACCGCAGTGGCTCATCAGGCGCAAGGAAGGCAGCGCATCGCGCAGACGCTCGGCCAGCTGGAAGCCAGCCTGCTCGGTCCCCTCGCCCACCATGCAGAGATAGACATCCACTGCCGGGCGAATATCGGCGTTGAGCTCGAGGGTTTCGAGCATCAGCACCAGACGCTCCATGCCCATGGCGAAACCCACCGCCGGGGTCGGCTGGCCGCCCAGCTGCTCTACCAGACCGTCGTAACGGCCACCGGCACAGACGGTGCCCTGAGCACCCAGACTGTTGGTCACCCACTCGAATACGGTGAGGTTGTAGTAATCGAGACCACGCACCAGGCGCTCGTTCACTTCATACTGGATACCGGCAGACTCGAGCAGGCGCTTGAGCCCCTCGAAGTGAGCCAGGCTCTCCTCGCCCAGGTGATCGAACAGACGCGGGGCATTGACCAGGATGGCCTGGACTTTTTCATCCTTGGAGTCGAGCACCCGCAGCGGGTTGCTGTACATGCGACGCTGGCTGTCTTCGTCCAGCTGATCCTTGTACTGCTCCAGGTAGGCCACCAGGGCATCACGGTAAGCCGCACGCTCACTGCTCTGGCCCAGGGTATTGAGCTGCAGGGTGACGTGATCCTGGATGCCGAACAGACGCCACAGGCGGTGAGTCAACATGATGAGCTCGGCGTCGATATCCGGCCCGTTGATGCCAAACAGCTCGACACCAAACTGGTGGAACTGACGGTAACGGCCCTTCTGGGGGCGCTCGTGGCGGAACATGGGGCCCATGTACCACATGCGGCGTTCCTGGTTGTAGAGCAGGCCGTGTTCGATACCGGCGCGCACACAGCTGGCGGTCCCTTCCGGACGCAGGCTCAGGCTGTCGCCGTTGCGATCTTCAAAGGTGTACATCTCTTTTTCGACCACGTCGGTCACTTCACCGATGGCGCGCTTGAACAAATGCGTCTGCTCGACGATGGGCATGCGCACTTCGCTGTAACCATAACTGGCAACGACCTGGCGCAGGATCTGTTCAACTTTCTGCCATACCGGGCTCTGCTCCGGCAGGCAATCATTCATACCGCGAATAGCTTGGATCTGTTTTGCCACGTTGATACTCGAGAAAAAGAGGTAAAATTTGGCCGCATTATAGGGATTTTCACCCCCGAGGTAAAATCAGGGAATCCGGATGCGGGATGTAAAATCAGTCACCTGGACACGGGACCACCGAATGTGGCCCCGTTTCGCTCAATCCTTGTCCAGCAGGATCTGGTTGGCGGGATCCAGCATGGCCGCCCGGGCGCGAATGCGACGCTCCAGGGTCGGGATCAGATCCTTGTTATCGAGCCTGTCGACCCGTTGGCCCCCCTCGTAGAAGGCGCTCTTGTTGGCCGCCCCGGCCAGCCCCAGATCGGAAACCAGCGCCTCCCCCGGACCATTCACCACGCAGCCGATGATGGAGACATCCATCGGAGTGATGATGTCCTCGAGACGCTGCTCGAGTTCGTTGACCGTGCCGATGACGTCGAACTCCTGACGGGAGCAGGAGGGACAGGCGATAAAGTTGATGCCACGGGAGCGGATACGCAGGGATTTCAGGATATCGAAGCCCACCTTGATCTCTTCCACCGGATCGGCGGCCAAGGAGATGCGCAGGGTATCGCCAATGCCCTCGCTCAGCAGCATGCCAAGGCCGATGGCGGATTTGACCGCACCGGCACGGAAACCGCCCGCCTCAGTGATGCCAAGGTGCAGCGGCTGCTCGATCTGCTTGGCCAGCAGACGATAGGCGCCGACCGCGAGGAACACATCGGAGGCCTTGACGCTCACCTTGAAATTCTGGAAGTCGAGACGGGTCAGATAATCCACGTGACGCATGGCGGATTCCACCAGCGCCTCCGGAGTCGGTTCGCCGTACTTCTCCTGGATATCCTTCTCCAGCGACCCGCCATTGACCCCGATGCGGATCGGGATGTTGAGGTCGCGGGCGCAGTCGACCACGGCGCGCACCCGCTGCTCGTTACCGATGTTGCCCGGGTTGATACGCAGGCAGTCGGCACCGTACTCGGCCACTTTCAGGGCGATGCGGTAGTCGAAGTGGATATCGGCAACGATAGGAATGCGGGTCTGCTGCTTGATGAGTTTGAAGGCTTCCGCCGCCTCCATGGTGGGCACGGAGACCCGGACGATGTCGGCACCGACCCGTTCGATCCGCTGGATCTGCTCGACGGTGGCGGCCACGTCCGTGGTTTTGGTGTTGGTCATGGTCTGCACCGTGATGGGGGCATCGCCCCCAACCGGCACATTGCCGACCATGATCTGCCGAGATTGACGACGAATAATGGGAGATTCGTGAGCGGACATGACTGAGAGATTACTCCTGCGGCAGTGAGAAGCGGGCAGTACGGCCGTTGTTGTAACGACTCATATCAAACGACTGGCCCTTGTATTCGAGCTTGACGGCCATGGGCGCGCCAATGATCAATTTCAGCGGCTCGGCGCCTTCCAGCACCAGTTCGTCGTTTGCCTTCTTCAGACCGCTATACAGGGTCTTGCCATTGGCATCCTTGACATCCAGCCAGCAATCGGCGGTAAAACTCATCTTGAGCTGGGGCGCGCTGGCCGGCTCGCTCGCGGCGCTCTCGTCGGTCGCGGCCACATCAGATGTGCTGCTCTCAGCCTGGGTGCTGACGGCGGCGCTGGGATTTTCCTCAGGCAGGACCGCCGCCTCCGGCGCCAGGGTGCCAGTCGCATCGGAGACGGCAGCGGGCGCTGCAGCGTCGATGGCAGTATCCGCTGCATCAGTCACCGGCGCCAGGCTCTCGGTTCCCGGCACAGAGTCTGTGGCTGCAACGGTGGTTGAGGCGCTCATCTCGGTGGCAGCGAGGGCTTCGTCACCTGCGGAGCGACGGGCCGTGCTCTGCCACCACCAGGCAACGGAGAGGCCGATCAGCACCAGGATCACCAGCCAGGTCACCACCTTGAGCCGACTGTCGTTGGCTTGCTGGCGGGAACGGCGGGAGAAGCTCTGCATGTCGATGTTGTCGGGAGGCGTCAGACCCAGCTTGTCGTAAGCCGCCAGTATGGTCTCTTCGGGGATCCCGACCAGCTTGGCATAGGTACGCAGATAGCCACGGATAAAGGTATGGGACGTGTGCTTGTCGTAAGTATCCGATTCAATGGCGGCAATCAGGGTCAGACGAAGATGAATGCGAGACGCAACCTGCTCTCGTGTCCATCCGAGCTGTTCACGGGCGTTGCGCAGCAGCTGGCCTGGGCCCACTGCCTGGGAATCGTCTTGGAAATCGTGTTGCTGTTCAGTAGTCATTGGCTAAGTAACGCTTGGCTTGTTGCGAAGTGGGATATTGCCTTACCAGCTCAGTCCCGAATTGGTGAAGTAATGCCGGTTTGTCCATGGCCTGCGCCAGCCGCAATCTCAACCAGAGACTCGCTTCGTTTTCGTCCGACACATCGGCAAAACGGGCGAGGTAGGACTGCACGTCAGGTAGCTTGCCATCTTTCATGGAAAGTTCGGCCAAGTCCAGCAATAACCTTGGATCGCGGGGATTATACCCCAAGGCCAGACGATAGTACTCGCCGGCTTTATCATTTCTGCGATTTTGCAGGGCACAAAGCGCCGCATTCTCGTACGTATCGGCTATTTTCACGTACCCTGGCTGGGTGACCGCCTGGTTGAACGCCTTGTCCGCCTCATCATAGCGACCCCGGTTGCACAGAAAGGCGCCATAGTTGTTCATTGCGTCAGCATTGGACGGATCCATGGCCAGGGCATTCTTGTAACTGGTTTCGGCCGCCTTGAAATCCCCCACCTTCTGGTAGAAGTAGGCAAAGCCGATCTGAACCTGGGGATTGGAGGGGTCGTACTGGAGGGCGCGGTCAAGGTTGAACTTGGCCTGTTCGGCATTGCCTTGCCGCAGATATTGAATACCCAAATCCAGGCGAGTCTGGGCAGCCGCCTTGAGGTCGGGGCCCACTTCACGCTGGGTCGAATTCTGGCCAGCGTAAGTGGTCTCGGTCACACAGCCTGGCAGCGCACAGAGCGCTGCCACTACGATCAATGTACGTGTATCCATTCCCTGTCTATACAATGGCTTAGCAATTAAACCATTTTGACGGAAATCCCATCCTGTTGCATCCGATTTTTGATGGTGCGCTTGGTGCGGTCGATCACATCCCCCACCAGCTGACCACAGGCGGCATCGATGTCATCACCCCGGGTCTTGCGGACGATCACGGTGAAACCGTACTCCATCAGCACCTTGGAGAAGCGATCGATACGGCTGTTGCTTGGCTTGCCGTAGGGGTTGCCCGGGAAGGGGTTGAACGGGATCAGGTTGATCTTGCTCGGGGTGTCTTTCAGCACCTTGGCCAGCTCGTGGGCGTGCTGCATGTCGTCATTGATATGATCGAGCAGCACATATTCCACGGTCACCCGACCGCCGTTGGCATTGGATTTGGCCAGATAACGGCGCACCCCGGCCAGGAAGTCTTCGATGTTGTACTTGTCGTTGATCGGCATGATCTCGGAGCGCAGCTTGTCATTGGGCGCATGCAGGGAGATGGCCAGGGCCACGTCGATCTGATCCCCCAGCATGTCCAGTGCCGGCACCACCCCGGAGGTGGAGATGGTCACCCGGCGCTTGGAGATGCCAAAGCCGTAGTCGTCCATCATCAGGCGCATGGCGGGCACCACGTTGGCCAGGTTCAGCAGCGGCTCGCCCATCCCCATCATTACCACGTTGGTGATGGGGCGTTTGCCACCGACAACCCGGGCGGCACGCCACACCTGGCCGATGATCTCGGAGACTTTCAGGTTGCGGTTGAAGCCTTGCTGGGCGGTGGAGCAGAACTTGCATTCCAGCGCACAGCCGACCTGGGAGGAAACACACAGGGTGGCGCGATCGTCTTCGGGAATGTAGACGGTCTCCACTTCCTGGTCCCCTACCTGCAGCGCCCACTTGATGGTGCCGTCAGAGGAGCGTTGCTCACGGCTGATCTCGGGGGCCTTGATCTCGGCGATGGCCTTGAGGCGCTCCTTGAGCACCTTGTTGACGTTGGTCATCTGATCGAAATCATCACAACCAAAGTGATAGATCCACTTCATGACCTGATCTGCCCGGAATGGCTTCTCGCCCAGTTCGACGAAAAAAGCGCGCATGGCATCCCGATCAAGATCCAGCAGGTTGATTTTTGTTTCGCTCATCAATGGCCTCGGTTCAAACACTTCATCAATTATTGGCTGACGATGTCAGGGGGCGGCATTGTACAAATTATGGGTCTGGCTTTCTACCTGGAGAATAGAGGGATATTGCGCTGGGGGCGAAAACAACAAAGGGAGCCGAGGCTCCCTTTGTCATATCACCCGGACCTTATCAGCCGCGCGGGCAGATCTCGTCATCGGAAAAGAAGTAGGCGATTTCACGGGCGGCAGAGGCCGGGGCATCGGAGCCGTGAACGGCGTTGCGATCGATGCTCTCGGCATAGCAGGCACGCAGGGTACCGGCCAAGGCCTCTTTCGGGTTGGTCGCGCCCATGATTTCACGGTGACGGCGGATGGCATCTTCGCCTTCCAGCACCTGTACCATGACAGGGCCCGAGGTCATGAAGCTGACCAGGCCGTCATAGAAGGGCTTGCCCTGGTGCTCGGCATAGAAACCGGCGGCCTGTTCGCTGCTCATGTGCAGCATCTTGGCGGCAACCACTTTCAGACCTGCGCTCTCGAAGCGGTTGTAGATGGCACCGATCAAGTTCTTGCTGACAGCATCCGGCTTGACGATAGAGAAAGTACGTTCGATGGCCATTGAGATCTTTCCTTAACTACAGAGGTTTATTGTTAGAATCCATGTTCGCTGGCGATTATACGTAAACAAAAACCCAAAAAACACACAGTTCAGCAACTTTTTATTAAAAACACTGTTCTTGCAGTCAACATCAGAGCCATCTTGGCCGAGCCAGGCCAGAAAATATGTGCGCTTGTGCACGATAATCCTATGAAGCGCTTAAAAAGCCATCTTTTGCTCATTATTCAAGCACCATGAAAAAGGGCGCCCAAGGCGCCCTTTTCGTTTAGCCAGCCTCTGCCAGCAAGGTGTGCGCTATGGTGCGCATTCCCAGGGTATTGGCCCCCGGCGCCCAGAGGGCATCGCCGTTGTCGCTGAAGCAGGCGGCCAGATCGATATGAAGCCAGCCAGCCCCCTCGTTGGCAACAAAACGGGAGAGGAAACCCGCCGCGTTGGAGGCGCCACCCGGCCCGCCCCCCTTGACCGGACGACTGTTGGCCGTATCGGCATAATGAGACGGACACTGCTGGCGATGCCAGGGCTCGAGCGGCAGCGGCCAGGCCGGCTCCTGCTCTGCCTCTGCATAGGCCATGGCCCGGCTCACCAGCGGCTTGTCCAGACCAAACAGGGCGTTGTAACGCCCACCCAGCGCCATCACGGCGGCGCCGGTCAGGGTGGCCGCATCTATGATGAGCGGGGCTCCAGACTCGCTCGCGAGCTGCAGACCGTCGGCCAGCACCAGCCGCCCTTCGGCATCGGTGTTGACGATTTCCACCGTGGTACCGTTCTTGTAGGTGAGGATATCCCCCAGCTTGTAGGCATGACCCGACACCAGGTTTTCGGCGCAGCAGAGGATGAGCTTCACCCGCTTGTTGAGCCCGCGCAGCATGGCCAGCGCCAGGGCACCGGTGACGATGGCCGCCCCGCCCATGTCACACTTCATGGTGAGCATCCCCTCGGAGCTCTTCATGGAGTAGCCGCCGGAGTCGAAGGTGATCCCCTTGCCCACCAGGGCCGCCGCCACCGGTGCCTTGGGATCCCGACTCGGGTTGAAGTCGAGTTCGAGCAACACGGGTTCGCGCTCGCTGCCACGCCCCACCTGATAGAGGCCAACCCAACCCGCCTGCTGCAAGGCGGCCCCCTTGAGGATCCGGTGGCTCACCTTGTCCGGCGCCAGCTCGGTGATGAAGGCTGCAGCCTCCACCGCCAGTTCCAGTGGCCCCAGCTGCTCGGGGGTAGCATTGGTCATCTCGCGCACCCAGCGACCACATAGCCAGCGCGCCTCTAGTTCCTCCCTGTCCTCTTCCGACGACATGGCCCACTGCAGTTGCACCTCGGCCTTGGGGGTCTGCAAGCCCTGGGCAAAGGCCCACTGCTGTTCACGTTCCCAGTGACCGGCCAGAGTCACTTTCTGGATCCCCTGCTGGCAGAGGCGGCGCGCCGCCTGCTGGATATCGAGCAGGGGGCTCGTGCTCACCAGGTGGATCACCATGCCATCGGCACGGTGGGAGAGCAGTGCCCCCTCCCCCCATTCAGCCGGGGCAAAGTCACGGCATAACCAGACGTTCATACACTCACCTCCTGCAACCAGCGGGCGATGGTGCGCAGGCCATGCCCCTTGGCACCGGTTGCCCAGAGATCGTTGCCCGCTTTTTGATAGGAGGCGGCCAGATCCAGGTGTACCCATCCCTTGCCTTCGTCACGCACGAAACGCGACAAAAACGCCGCCGCCGTGGTGGCGCCGGCCGTTCCTTCCGCTGAGGCGACATTGCCCAGATCGGCAAACGCCGAGGTGAGCTGGCCTGCATGCCAGGACTCCAGCGGCAACGGCCACGCCTTCTCGTTTTCAGCTTTGGCGGCGGCCAGCGCACGCAGTTGCTCGGCCTCGTCCAGGGCAAACACGGCGTTGTAATCACGGCCCAGCGCCATCTTGGCGGCGCCGGTCAGGGTAGCGGCATCGAGAATGTGAGCGGCGCCGCTCTCGCTGGCGACCAGCAGCCCGTCGGCCAGCACCAGGCGGCCTTCCGCATCTGTGTTCTGGATCTCGACCGAGACACCGTTGCGGTAAGTGAGGATGTCACCGAGCTTGAAGGCGTGGCCGGAAACCAGGTTCTCGGCGCAGCAGAGGATGAGCTTGACCCGCTTGTCGAGCCCTCGGCTGATGGCCAGTGCCAGCGCCCCTGTGACCATGGCAGCGCCGCCCATGTCGGATTTCATCGGCAACATGTTGTCGGAGGACTTCATGGAGTAGCCGCCGGAGTCAAAGGTGATCCCCTTGCCCACCAGGGCCGCCGCCACTGGAGCATCGTCACGGCCGGTCGGGTTATAGTCGAGCTCGAGCAGCACGGGTTCCCGCTCGCTGCCACGGCCCACCGACCAGATCCCGATATGGCCCGACTCTTTCAATGCCTCGCCAACGGTGAGACGCGCGGTTACCTTGTCTCCCGCCAAGCCGCGAATGAGCAGCAGCGCCGACTCCGCCAGGCTCATGGGATAGATCTCCTCCGGGCAGCCATTGGTGACGTCGCGCACCCAGCGGGTCGCCTTCTGCATGGCCTCCAGCTCGCGGGCTTCTTCTGCTGGTTGCTCACCAAAGTCGAGCTCCCGCTCCCCCTTGGCGGCGTAGAAACCCTGGGCAAACGCGTAACGACGCTCCAGATCCCAGCCACCGCCGGCCAGCGTGATGCGCTTGATCCCGGTCGATTCAAGGCGACGGGCGGCACGTTGAATGGCACGCAGCACCTCGTTTTCCTGGCACACAGGATCGAGATGGATCAACGCACCGTCACCGTTGAAACTGAGCAGGGCACCCTCGCCCCAGTGAGCGGCCGCAGCCTGGGTGGACAACCCTACCTTCATCATGTCAGCCATCTTTTCTTGCTTCCTTCTTCACTGGCACTGTTTATTGGCGCTTGTCATGGCCAAAGGGAAATCACGAATACAAAAAAGGCCGTGCCCTCACGGGTCACGGCCTTCACCATATCACTGATGCACCACAGGTTGCTGCATGTGCAATTCACTCATGTCCGATTAATGACGCTCGGAGGCGAGGTTCAGAGTGTACTTGGGCAGCTCCACCACCAGATCCTCGTCCGCCAGCTTGGCCTGACAACTGAGACGGGATTCCGGCTCCAGTCCCCACGCCTTGTCCAGCATGTCGTCTTCCAGCTCGTCACTCGGCTCGAGGGAGTCAAAACCTTCCCGCACCACGCAATGGCAAGTGGTGCAGGCACAGGATTTCTCGCAGGCGTGCTCGATCTCGATGCCGTTGCGCAGCGCCACGTCCAGGATGGTCTCGCCGCTTTGCCCCTCGAGGGCAGCGCCATCCGGACAGAGCACGGGGTGAGGAAGAATGATCAGTTTTGGCATATTACACCTTGTTGACGTTTTGTCCGGTCAGCACCTTGCGGATGGAGGCATCCATCCGGCGGGCTGCAAATTCGCCACTGGCAGCATCCGCCGCCTCAATGGCCTCTTTGATTTGATTGGTGGATCCCGACTGGCGCATGGCCAGCAGATGGGCGATTGCCCCGTCGATCTCGGCACGCTCGTCCGCGTTCAGCAACGCCTCACCATCGGCAGCCAGGGCAGCATTGAGGCTCTCGACCACGCGATCTGCCTCAACCTGCTGCTCGGCCAGCATGCGGGCCTCCATGTCCTGCTGGGCGTTCTCGATGGAGGCGCTCAGCATGGAGAGAATGTCCTCTTCCGCCAGCCCGTAGGAGGGTTTGACCTGGATCTCGGCCTGCACACCGGAGGATTTCTCCATGGCGCTGACCGAAAGCAGGCCATCCGCATCCACCTGGAAGGTGACGCGAATGTGGGCGGCCCCCGCCGCCATCGGCGGAATGCCGGTCAGGGTGAAACGGGCCAGGGAACGGCAATCAGCAACCAGCTCGCGCTCCCCTTGCACCACGTGAATTGCCATCGCGGTCTGGCCATCCTTGAAAGTAGTGAACTCCTGGGCGCGGGCCACCGGAATGGTGGTATTGCGCGGGATCACCTTCTCGGCAAGGCCGCCCATGGTCTCAAGACCGAGAGAGAGCGGGATGACGTCCAGCAGCAGCATCTCGGCATCCGGCTTGTTGCCCACCAGGATATCGGCCTGGATGGCGGCACCGATGGCCACCACCTTGTCAGGATCGATGCTGGTCAGCGGGGTGCGCTCGAAGAACTCGCCCACCAGTTCGCGCACCAGCGGAACCCGGGTGGAGCCACCCACCATCACCACCTCCAGCACTTCCACCTGCTCGAGCCCCGCATCGCGCAGCGCGCGGCGGCAGGCCAGCAGGGTCCGTTTGACCAGCGGAGTGATGAGCTCGTCAAACTGGCTGCGCGTCACCTCCCCCTGCCAGCCGGCAAAAGCGCAAGGCACGGCATCAGCATCGGTCAGACCGTGCTTGACGGCAGCGGCCACATCCAGCAGTTCCCGCTGCAAACGGGCATCCAGCTCGCCGGACAAACCAGCCTGCCCCTTGATCCAGTCGGCCAGCAGGTGGTCGAAGTCATCGCCGCCGAGGGCGGAATCACCACCGGTGGCCATCACTTCAAACACGCCGCGGTGCAGACGCAGGATGGAGATATCGAAAGTACCGCCCCCGAGATCGTACACGGCGATCACCCCTTCCTGACCGGAGTCAAGGCCATAGGCAATAGCTGCCGCAGTCGGTTCGTTGAGCAAGCGCAACACGTGCAGACCGGCCAGTCTGGCCGCATCCTTGGTGCCCTGGCGCTGGGCATCGTCGAAATAGGCGGGCACAGTGATCACCACGCCATCCAGATCGCCGCCCAGGGTCTGGGCGCCGCGCTCGGCCAGTTTTTTCAGGATCTCGGCTGACACCTGCACCGGATTGACCAACCCCTGACGGGTCTGCAACTGGGGCATGCCGTTGTCGGCAGCCACAAATTCATAAGGCTGCTGGCGGGTGTCGATGTCGGCCAGCGCCTTGCCCATCATCCGCTTGACCGAGACGATGGTGTTGTGGGGATCGAGGGCTGCTTCGCGCTTGGCGTCGAAACCAACCCGGATCCCGTCGGCCTGATAGTGCACGACGGACGGGAGAAGATCGCGACCTTGCTCGTCACTGAGGGTATCGGCGTGGCCGCTGCGCACTGCGGCGACCAGCGAGTTGGTGGTTCCAAGGTCGATGCCGACGGCTCGCTTGTGCTGATGAGGAACGGCGCTCTGGCCGGGCTCGGCGATTTGCAGTAATGCCATGGGTAATCAAACTTCCAGCGTTAAGGGATCAAGACTCGAGCAGCGAGTCTTCGAATCGTTCCAGCTCCTCAAGGAGCTTGTCGACAAACTTGAGTTTGCGAACGCAATCTGCTGCCCCGAGATCCTCGCCATCGGCGAGCATTCGAGTCAGCTGCTGCATCAACAGCTGGTGATCATGCCTGATCTCGTGACGAAAATCCTTGATGGCGCGCTCAGGGTCGGCCTCGCCTTTCAGATCGGCCAGGCGCTCGCGCCACTCCAGCTGTTGCATCAGGAAGGCCGTGTCTTGCAGGGTTTGCTGTTCGCCGCGAATATCGGTGCCACGCAGGGAGAGCAGATATTCTGCACGGCGCAGAGGCGCCTTGAGGGTCGTGAAGGCATCGTTGATCTGGGCGGCACGCTGCACCGCAGCCAGCTGCTCCCGCTCGGGAGCAGTGGCAAAACGATCGGGGTGAAACTGGGTTTGCAGCTGACGATAGGTGTTTGCCAGCTGGCGGGTATCGAGCTCGAAGCCTTCAACCAGCCCAAACAGCTCGAAATGGTTCATGCCAACCTCTTAGACACTGAAGCTTTCGCCACAACCACACTCGCCCTTGACGTTGGGGTTGTTGAACTTGAAGCCTTCGTTGAGGCCTTCCTTGACGAAATCCAGCTCGGTGCCATCCAGATGGATCAAGCTCTTGGCATCGACAATAATCTTGACGCCATGCTGCTCGAATACCTGATCTTCATCAGCCAGTTCATCGACAAACTCGAGCACGTAGGCAAGGCCGGAGCAGCCGGTGGTCTTGACGCCGAGGCGCAGGCCAATGCCCTTGCCCCGGTTTGCCAAGAAAGAAGAAACCCGTGCCGCTGCGGCATCTGTCATGGTAATAGCCATACTGCTCTCCGGCGCTTAAAGACCTTTCTTCTGCTTGTAATCGGCGATGGCCGCCTTGATGGCATCCTCGGCCAGGATGGAGCAGTGGATCTTCACCGGCGGCAGGGCCAGCTCTTCCGCGATGTCGGTATTCTTGATGCCAGCCGCTTCGTCCAGGGTCTTGCCCTTGACCCATTCGGTCACCAGGGAGCTGGAGGCGATGGCGGAGCCACAACCGTAGGTCTTGAACTTGGCATCTTCGATGATGCCATCGTCGCTGATCTTCAGCTGCAGTTTCATCACGTCGCCGCAGGCCGGTGCGCCGACCATGCCGGTAGCGATGCTGGGATCGTTCTTGTCGAAGCCACCTACGTTGCGGGGATTCTCGTAGTGGTCGATTACTTTTTCACTGTAAGCCATATCTCACTCCTGCTAATTCTGTTGTTCACCGATCATCGAGATCAGTGATGAGCCCATTCGACCGTGTTCAGATCGACGCCGTCCTTGTACATCTCCCACAGAGGAGACATCTCGCGCAGGCGACCGATGGAGTCACGAATAAGCTTGACCGCGTAGTCGATCTCTTCTTCTGTGGTGAAGCGACCGATGCTGAAGCGGATGGAGCTGTGAGCCAGCTCGTCATTCAGACCCAGGGCACGCAGCACATAGGAGGGCTCCAGGCTGGCGGAAGTACAGGCAGAACCGGAAGAGACCGCCAGATCTTTCAGCGCCATGATGAGGGATTCCCCTTCCACATAGGCAAAGCTGACGTTGAGGTTGCCGGAAACACGCTGCTCGAGGTCACCATTCAGGTAGACGGCTTCGATGTCCTTGAGGCCATCCCACAGGCGCTGACGCAGTGCCATCACACGCTGACCTTCGCTGGCCATCTCTTCCTTGGCGATACGGAAGGCTTCACCCATACCGACGATCTGGTGAGTTGCCAGGGTGCCGGAACGCATGCCGCGCTCGTGACCACCACCGTGCATCTGGGCTTCGATACGCACACGCGGCTTGCGGCGCACGTACAGAGCACCGATCCCTTTCGGGCCATAGATCTTGTGAGCGGAGAGAGAAAGCAGATCGATCTTCATCGCTTCGACGTCGATCTCGACCTTGCCCACGCTCTGGGCGGCATCTACATGCAGCAGGATCTTGCGGGAGCGGCACAGCTCACCCAGTCCCTTGATGTCCTGGATGACGCCAATCTCGTTGTTCACGTGCATCATGCTGACCAGAATAGTGTCATCGCGCATGGCATTTTCGATCATCTCGAGGGTGAACAGACCGTTCGGCATCGGCTCGAGGTAGGTCACTTCGAACCCTTCGCGCTCCAGCTGGCGACAGGTGTCCAGCACCGCCTTGTGTTCGGTCTTGGAGGTGATGATGTGCTTGCCCTTGCTGGCATAGAAGTGGGCGACGCCCTTGATGGCCAGGTTGTCAGACTCGGTCGCACCGGAAGTGAAGACGATTTCGCGTGGGTCGGCACCGATCAGCTCAGCCACTTGATTACGAGCCAGATCTACCGCTTCTTCAGCCTGCCAGCCAAAGCGGTGAGAACGGGAAGCCGGATTGCCAAACAGGCCATCCATGGTCAGACACTGCATCATTTTTTCTGCGACACGCGGGTCCACCGGACAGGTTGCCGAATAATCAAGGTAAATGGGCAATTTCATGTTTTTCTCCGTCACAGTTCGGGTCATACATCGCCCCGCTGTGGAAAGCACGTTTATAGTTGGACTTTCAAGCTCACATCGCCGCGTTCCGCCCGTTCAACCAGGGACAACGCAGTTTTCATCTGTTCATCTTGCTTGCCGGCAATCCGGCGCACATCGGCCTGGCAAACCAGTTCGGCCAGGGTGATATTCCCAAGGAAACTGGAGATCCGCTCGCTCAAGTCCCGCCACAGGGAGTGAGTCAGGCACTGGGTACCACCGTGGCAGCCACCCTTGCCCAGACATTTGGTCGCGTCGACCGACTCATCAACCGCGGTGATCACCTGGCCAACCGAGATCTCGTCTGGCGCCAGACCGAGTCGATAACCGCCACCCGGGCCACGCACGCTGCTCACCAGGCCATGCTTGCGCAGGCGGGCAAACAGTTGCTCGAGATAGGACAAGGAGATGCCCTGGCGCTCGGAAATATCGGCAAGGGGAACAGGCCCCTGCTCAGCATGCAGCGCCACGTCGAGCATGGCGGTTACAGCGTAACGTCCTTTTGAAGTCAGTCTCATGTGCCTTACCGTCTTGCGAAGCAATTAATGGGCACATGGTCACATACCCGACCAAATCAGTCAAGTATATGGTTGAGTAAATTAGTCAGGATTAATCGATGACGCCCGATTTCTGAACCGAGGTCAAAATTCCCCGCAGGATATTGAGTTCCACCGCTTCCGGTCGAGCCCGATTGAAAAGACGACGCAACTTGCTCATCACGTGCCCCGGGTGATCTTCGGTGATAAAGCCGGTCTTGAGCAGGGTCTGCTCCAGATGCTGGTAGAAACCTTCGAGCTGGGCCGCACTCGGGTAATCTTGTACACCGTCAGTTTCAGCGACTTGTTCCTGCGACTGCAGCCAGTGCATACGCACCTCATAGCAGAGGGTCTGCACCGCCATGGCCAGGTTAAGGGAGCTGTACTCAGGGTTGGCCGGGATCGCCACATGGTAGTGACACTTTTGCAACTCATCGTTGGTCAGGCCGGTGCGTTCACGGCCAAATACCAGCGCCACCGGATGCCTAACCCCTTCCGCCACGGTTTTTTCACCCGCCTCGCGAGGATCCAGCATGGGCCAACTCAGGGTGCGAGAACGGGCACTGGTACCGATGACCAGACCACAATCGGCGATGGCTTCATCCAGGGTAGAGACGACTCGGGCATTGGCGAGTATATCGCTGGCACCGGCAGCCAATGCATTGGCATTGCCATCCGGCAAGGCTTGCGGATCAACCAGCACCATCTGGTTCAAACCCATGGTCTTCATGCCGCGTGCCGCAGAGCCCATGTTGCCGGTATGAGAGGTGTTTACCAAAACAATACGAATCTGATCCAACATGCCCAGTCAATCTTCGGTGAAAAATGGCGCGCAATTATAACATAAGAGAGCGCTATTTTGGCACCGTTAAAGGAACGCCATTTCAGCACTAACGCGACAGTTTGTATAACAAACCAGCATGAGGCAAACGTGAGAGATGACTAAACTTGAAGGATAAGCGATTAACAGCGCAGGAGTGCCACAGCCATGCTTCCCCCGTATATCTATGAGAGACTGCCCAGCCTCTATTTGCTGATGGCCATTGTCATGATCACCTTGAGCGAGCAGCCTCTGCTGTGGTTTGCAGGTTGTCTGCTGTTTATCGTCGGGGCGATCACCTGGATGATGCGCTCCAGTTATCGCCGTACCGACCTCATCATCTTTCCAGACAAACGCTGGTTGCAACCGGAGTGGCTCTACGAGGCACAACCCTTTATCTGGCTTGCCTTGGGGCTGCTGATATCGCAGCAACCCGCCCCCTTTGCCTCGCTTGCATTGCTCCCCTGTCTGTGGGCATGCCGTTGTCTTTGGGCCCGGCACCGCTACCGTCATCACGTCTGCGGGGCGACAGCCCACTTAAGACGGGATCCCGCCCGGCGTCGCCTGCATCGCAGTCTGAACTGACCCGTTGCGGGCACGCTCGATAAAGGTCGCCAGGTCCATCAAGGGATACTTCATCAGGCTCGGCAGACCATCGAGATCCAGGCTATCCATCAGGTTTTTCACTTCCAGACCCAATTCCGTATCGCCTTCAATTTTCAGCTTGCGCTGGAAGAAGAGCGAATCCGGGTCTTCCTTGCGTCCGGCGATCAGGATGAGGTCATTGGTAGTGCCGCTGAAGCAGACATCCACTTTTTCGCAGTCGCGCGCCACAACCAGTTGACCCTTCTGCTCGCTGATGAACCAGCACAGCTCGAGATCGGATACTTCCACCTTAAGCCACTTGCCAGCCAGAAATTCGAAGTCGCCATCCTCAATGGCCTCCTTGAATACCCGTGCCAACAGGCTCTCCATTACCTGCTTTTGCAGATTGAAGGGCACCAGTTTGAGGGGATGACGCAAGAAACGGGGGGCCTGCTCTACCAGACCAAGATGCAATTTTTGAAACACGATGGACTCCCTTTTTTGCGCATTCAACCATATGCCTTCCAATCAGATCCTGTGGGAAATCAAACTTCTGCCGAGTTACCTCTAGAAGGGTAAAGCCACCGAAAACTGCCTCAGGTCAAAAAGCAGCGCCATGCCGATGAATACAATCAGGGCCTATTTGCCCTTCATATGCACCCTCGGAGCGTACTAATGGAATTACTCTGTCCGGCAGGCAGCTTGCCGGCACTGAAAACCGCCGTAGATAACGGGGCTGATGCCGTTTATATCGGCTTCAAGGACGACACCAATGCCCGCCACTTTGCCGGTCTGAACTTCACCGACAGCAAACTTGAGAAGGCGGTTGATTATGTGCACCAGCATGGTCGGAAACTGCATATCGCCATCAATACCTTCGCCCACCCGGGGGCCGATGCCAGGTGGAAGCAGGCGGTGGATCGCGGCGTGGCGCTTGGCGCCGATGCCCTGATCATCGCCGATTTGGCTGTGCTTGATTATGCCAGCCGTCGCTACCCGGAGATGGAACTGCATGTCTCGGTACAGGCCAGCGCCACCAATGCCGCTGCCATCCGCTTCTATCAGCAACAGTTCAATGCCAAACGGGTCGTTCTGCCCCGGGTGCTCTCCATGCATCAGGTCAAGCAACTGGCCCGCGAGACCGATGTCGGCCTCGAAGTCTTTGCCTTCGGCAGTCTCTGCATCATGGCCGAAGGGCGTTGCTACCTCTCTTCCTACATGACGGGCGAGAGTCCCAACACGGTCGGCGCCTGCTCACCGGCCAAGTTTGTGCGTTGGGAAGAGACACCAAACGGCCTCGAATCGCGCCTCAACGAGGTGTTGATCGACCGCTACGGTCCGGGTGAAAACGCCGGTTATCCGACCCTGTGCAAGGGGCGCTTCGAGGTGGACGGCCTGACTTACCACGCCCTGGAGGAGCCGACCAGCCTCAACACCCTCGGCCTCTTGCCCGAGCTCTTCAAGACCGGGATCCAGTCGGTCAAGATTGAGGGACGCCAGCGCAGCCCCGCCTATGTGGAACAAGTGACCCGGGTCTGGCGCGCCGCCATTGATGCCTACCAGGCCAATCCCGATGTCTACCAGGTCAAGAGCGAATGGGATGCCCAGCTCGCCCGCGTCTCCGAGGGAAGCCAGACCACGCTCGGTGCCTATCACCGCCAGTGGCAATAAGGAGTCCCCTATGTCCTTCTCTTTCCTGCTCTTCTCTTGCGGCTACAAGGAGCTCAACTCATGCAATTCTCTCTAGGGCCCCTGCTCTTCTACTGGCCCAAGGCCGACACAGAGGCGTTCTATCAGGCCGCGGCCAGGAGCGACGCCGATATCATCTATCTGGGAGAAACCGTCTGCAGCAAGCGTCGCGAACTCAAGGTGGATGACTGGATCGCGCTGGCCCACCAGGTGGCGGATTCCGGCAAACAGGTGGTGCTCTCCACGCTGGCACTCATTTCGGCCCCTTCCGAGCTCAAAGAGGTCAAGCGGCTGGTCGACAATGGCAATCTTATGGTCGAGGCCAACGATCTCGGCACTGTCCAACTTGCCCGGGAAGCGGGCCTGCCGTTTATATGCGGTCCGGCCATCAACGCCTACAACGCAGATGTGCTCGGCATGCTGCTCAAACAGGGGATGAAACGCTGGGTGATGCCAGTGGAGCTGTCGCGCGACTGGCTGGTGCAACTCAACCAGGATCTGGGCGCTATGCGCCAGCAGTTTGAAGTAGAGGTGTTTGCCTATGGTCATCTGCCACTGGCCTACTCGGCCCGCTGCTTCACCGCCCGCTCCCTCGACAAACCCAAGGACAACTGCGAGCTCGCCTGCATTCACTACCCGACCGGTCGTCTGGCCAACAGTCGCGAGGGGCAGCGGGTGTTCAACCTCAACGGGATCCAGACCCAGTCCGGTTACTGCTACAACTTGGGCAACGATCTGGCGAGCATGGCGGATCTGGTGGATGTGGTCAGGCTCTCTCCCCAGGGCATGGATACCCTGGACATGCTGGCCCGCTTCAAGGCCAATCAGCAGGGAGAGGCCCCCCTGCCCCTGCAGCAGGATCGTGACTGCAATGGGTACTGGCGCCAGATCCCCGGCATGAGTCTGGTGGAATAACGCCGGCTCTCGCCCAGCAAAAAGGCCTCATTGCGAGGCCTTTTTTACAGCTGTGTGTCCCGTCCTGAATATGGTTTATACCTTTACCCCGAATATACGGAAACCCTGATGGGACAAGGAGTGAAACGAACACCATACGATTGCTTGCTGACGTTTAAACTGACCCTAGCCGAGCGGCGAGATGGCATACAAACAGGCACCAGTGCACTATGGCATTCAGGGCAAGGCGACCGATCTTAGCGCCAACTTCTACCAGCTGCGCCAGACCAGCTATCACCAGCTAACCGTCGGCAGCACGTTGATGCCAGCGCCACAGTCCCACCCCAGCCTGCGCCAAACGCTTCAAGGGCATTCAGATCGACCACATCGACCAGCAGAACGAAAGCGCTCCCGACTTCCTCACTCGGCTGGCAGGTCAATGTGGCGCCCTGATCACCATCAAGTTGGGCCGCCTGCTCTTTATCGGGCGGGGCAAGGAGCTCTCCCCTCCGTCACCATCCCACGCTAGAACGGCGACCAGCACCGCTTCGCCGTCGCTGACTGTGAGGCTTACACCAGCGTCGTGGCCAACTAGCACCACGACCAGAAGAAGACCACTACCGAGGGCTCTACCGTCAAGCGCAAACGCAAGAAGAAGCCAAAGTCGGAACAGGAATTGCCGAGTGGTACCACAGTCAGGGGATTCAAACCGCAGATCAACGAGGCCGCCAGGGTTGTGTACAACATCAACAACAGCGGCTACACCAACAACAATTAACCTCGAAGTGGCGCTCGAAGATCTGCCGGAAGTAAGCTAGAAAAACTCCGTGTGGACCAAATATGGGCGTTGTTGCCCAAATC
>NZ_CDCG01000016.1 GCF_000819845.1 Aeromonas enteropelogenes | reverse complement strand
GGTAGAGACGGGGGCTGCGGGGTCAGTCAGCAGGGTATTGAGCAGGGCGATGGCCTGCTTGATCCCCTCGGTGAGCGGTTGGTAGCGGCGACAGTTGGAGGCGAGCAGCAGGCTCTGCACATCCTGTTCGGTGACCGGTTTGGTAAGGCCGGCGGCGATACGCAGGCAGACCTGTTCCATGTCGCTTGATAGCAGCAGCCACTCTTTGCGTAACACTCGCTCTCCTTGCCGACTCAAGGGGGTTGGACCCCGCTGGTCATTTACTAACCATTCAATGATGGATTATTCGATATGTGCCGGCAGTATCCAGAGATTTCTTCTGTTTGGTCAATGCATTAAGTGCGAATGAGTGATGCAGGCTGAAGAATTTCGGACGTGGGTGGCGCGCGTATCCGCCCCCCCAGGCAAGGGGACGGCAGCGCCCGTGGCCAGTGCCGCTGATGGCGTTGGCGGGTGGGGGATAGGCAATGCTTATGAGCGAAGTTGCGCCGTTCGGACCATGGTCAGATAGTCGCCCAGTTCGGGCAGCCCTTGCAGGTGACGGCGCAGCATATCGAGGGCGGCGAAGGCAATGATTTTGCGAAGGCTCTCCTGATCCGGATGGTTTGCCTTCAGCGTCTGGCCAACCCGATGGCCATCGGCGCAGAGCAGCAGCGGTACCCCGTCCGGGCCAGCCCGACCTATGGTGAGGCTCAGCCCGCTGGCGGAACCTGTCAGCTGCGCGAGATCGTCGCTCAGGGTGTGGCTGAAACCTGCTTCCAGCGCGGGGTGGTCATGACAGAGGGCGAGCAATGCACCCCGGCTCTCCCCTTCCTGCAGAGTGAGGGGGCGCTCCCCCAGCAGCGCCAGGATCTGCCGGGCTGGCTCCTCGTTGCCGCGGCCCACCAGCCAGGGTTGGATCTCCCCGAGCAGGCGCACCTCGGCGCCATCCATGTCTGCCGCGCTGGCTCCGTGGCCAATGAGTTTGAGTTCGATGAGGGGCATGGAGGAGCGGTAACCGAGCTCGATGCCGGCTGGCCAGGGGGCTGCATCCAGCTTGTCGCTGAGGGCGGATTCCGAGATGCCGAAGGTGTAGAAGCGGCGCAGTTCGGTGTCCGTCTGCTCACCCGCCAGGGATTTGAGGCGCGGCAAAATCTGCTCGCGCACCATCAGCTTGAACTCGAACGGCACGCCCGGGGTGAAGAAGAGCCGGCTCTGGCTGTGGTTGCTGGCATGGCTGACCACAAAGCCGCAGGCGGTGCCGACCGGATTGTCGAGGAGCTCGCACCCTTGCGGCAGCCAGGCCTGCTTGGTGTTGCTCTGTGGCATGATCCTGCCCCGGCTGGCATAGCGGGCCTCAATGCTGGCGAGCCACTCGGGGAACAGGGTCAGAGGTTGCCCGAAAGCTTCGGCGGCCGCCTGGGTGGTGAGATCATCGGCGGTGGGACCCAGGCCCCCGCATACCAGCACCACATCGGCGCGGCTCGCGCTCTCCTGCAGTGCGGTTTTCAGATCGGCGAGGTTGTCCCCGACCGTGATGCGACGGCGCACCTGCCAGCCTTGTTCCAGCAGCAGGGCGCTGAGCCAGGCGGCGTTGGTATCCACCACCAGTCCCGTCACTATCTCGTCTCCGGTGCTGATGATCTCGATGCGCATGGCGGGCTCCTCGGGGCTGGGGGTAAAGGGGTCGTGAGCCATGGCTGGCTATCAGGGTTTGTTGTGTTCGAAGTAGTAGCTGATCCGGGTACGCGGATTGAGGTACTCGAAGACGGCAGGGGGCAAGCGCTTGGGATGGATCACCTTGGCGATGGTCAGCTCGACCTGCTGCAGGTCGATGATGGCCGCCTCCTGGCGCGGAATGCGCGGGTCATACACCAGCACCGAGGGGTAGAGCAGACGGGAGGTATTCACCGACATCACCAGCCCGACCTGGCCGTTGGAGAGCTGCACCACGCTGCCTGGCGGGTAGATCCCCATCAGCCGGATCAGCATGCCGAGGTAGTCCGGATTGAACTGTGCCTTGCGCTGCTTGTAGAGGCCGCTCAGGGCCGAGTAGGGCACCTTGGCCTGGATATGGCAGAGATTGTCATACTCGTTGATCAGCGACACCATCTGGGTGAGGGAATCGAGCTGCCCCCCCTTGAGCCCTTCCGGCCCGCTGCCATCCAGGTATTCGTGATGGTGCAGCACGATGCCCTTCGCCTCGGCCGGGAAATCCTTGGCCAGATTGAGCAGTTCCAGCCCGTAGCGCGGATGCTGGGCCATCAGGTTTTTTTCCGGCTTGGTGAGGGGCTCGGTCTTGCGCAGGATCTGGCTCGGGATCTTCAGCTTGCCGATGTCGTGGAACAGGGCTCCCATGCCGATCTGGCGGATCTGCCCGGCGTCCATGCCGCACTCCCTGGCCAGCAACATGCTGAGCACGCTGACGTTGAGGGAGTGGAAGTAGAGGTTGTTGCCATCCTCGCTGTCTGAGACCAGGTGCAGCACCATCTCGTCCACCGCCAGCAGCTGATCCGTCATGGCGTTGACCAGCTCCTGCGCTTCGCCGATGGCGTTGAGGGGGCGGGACTGGATCTTGCTCATCACGTTGCGCACTTGCGCCAGGGATTGCTGGAATTGTTTCTCGCACTGCTGCAGGTTGCGTCTGTACTGCTGCAACTGTTCGATGCGGCGCAGCTTCTCCTGTTGCATCTGGATCTGGCGCAGGGCGGTGTCCGGCCCTTCGCTCGTTTGTGCCTGAACCTGGTTCAACGGCTTGGGCGGCGCGTCGCTCTTGTCCGGGATGATGGTCACCAGCTTGAGGCCAAGCCGGCGAATGAGCTCGATCTCCTCTTCATTCTTGAGCTTGAAGCTGGAAAACAGGAAGGGGTGTTCGCGCCAACCCAGTGGCAGAGAGACGAAATTGCCGACCTGCAGTCGGTCTACGGAGATCTTGATACCAGTCATTGTCCAGGCTGCGAGAGACACACTGAGCCGTATGCTAGTCAAACGCGGGATCGAATACAAAAGGTATCTGATGACAGGTCAGGCGCTTTATTATAGGCTTCTGGATGTCCAGACATATTTACCGATGCAGTACAGGGAGTAAGCATGCCGATCAAGATTCCGGATCAGTTACCCGCCGCCGAGGTGCTGGGGCAGGAGAACATCTTCGTGATGACGGAGTCCCGGGCCGTCACCCAGAATATCCGCCCGCTGCGGGTATTGATCCTCAACCTGATGCCCAAGAAGATCGAAACCGAGATCCAGCTGATGCGGATGCTCTCCAACTCGCCGCTGCAGGTGGATGTGGATCTGCTGCGCATCGACGATCGGGAGTCGAAGAACACGCCCCGGGCGCATCTGGAGAACTTCTATCACGACTTCGAACAGGTGCGTGGCAACAACTATGACGGCATGATTATCACGGGGGCGCCGCTCGGGCTGGTGGAGTTCGAGGAGGTGGTCTACTGGCCGCGCATCGTCGAGATCATCGAGTGGTCCCATCAGCACGTCACCTCCACCTTGTTCCTCTGCTGGGCGGTGCAGGCGGCGCTGAAAGCCCTCTATGGCATGGAGAAGCAGACCCATGGCGACAAGCTCTCCGGCGTCTATCGCCACCATCGCCTCGACGAGCACGAGCCGCTGCTGCGTGGCTTCGACGACGAGTTTGTCGCCCCTCACTCCCGTTATGCTGCGTTTGATGGCGACCTCATCCGTGCCCACACCGATCTGCAGATCTTTGCCGAATCAAAGGAGGCGGGGGTCTATCTGGCGGCGACCAAGGATTGTCGCCAGGTGTTCGTCACCGGCCATCCCGAATACGACGCCCTGACCCTGGATGGGGAGTATCAGCGGGATCTGGCGGCCGGGCTCGATCCCGCCATTCCGGTCAACTACTACCCGAACAATGATCCGAGCCAACCCCCGAGGGCCAGCTGGCGAAGCCATGGTCACCTGCTGTTTGCCAACTGGCTCAACTACTACGTCTACCAGCTCACCAGCTATCGGGTGGAAGATATCGGCAAGGTGTTTACCTACGAGAAGGGCGGCAGCCAGTGATCAACCGCCAGCCAGCCTGAGGGTCAGGGCATCCAGCCAGTGGCGATGGCAGGCCAGGGCAAACGCCTTGGGTCTGCGGGCCCTGATGGCTGCCATGGCCTCTTCTTGGGATTGACCGAGGGAAATCAGCAGGGCGGCGGCAACCAGACCGGTGCGGCCGCTGCCGCCCTTGCAGTGAATGACCAGGTGCTTGCCATCGCCAAGCAGCTCGCGCAGCTGCGGCAGCGTCTGCAACCAGGCCTGCTCGAATGCCGTGTCGGGGGCCTTGTCATCCTCGATGGGCAGATGGAACCAGCGCATGCCTTCACGCTCGACCTGTGTCCCCAGGTTGCCCAGGCCGTGGCTGATCAGCTCGGCCCCCGTCATCATGGTCACGACCCCATGAGCGCCGGCCAGCCTCAGCTGCTCGAGGGCCTGGGTCAGCGCAACCTGCTGGGTGCCCGGACAGGGGGTCAGCAGCAACTGGCCATCGACGCGGGGAACCTCCAGGCTCCAGAAGGGATGAGACGGGTGCATGGTGGATCCTCATGAATGGGGCGGGCCCGGTGAATGGCGCCAAGCATAGGTGGGCCGGGCGCGATGTCAACGGTCGTTGTGTTTGCCCGGGTTTACGGGCAGAGTCTAAAAAATTTAGCGGTTCAAGGAGTTAAGATGAGAAACCTGGATCAACTGGATTTGGATATCCTGGCCCATCTGTTTCGCGATGCGGGCATGACCAACAAGGATCTGGCTGCCCTGGTGGGCGTGGCCCCCTCCACCTGCCTGGAGCGGGTGCGCAAGCTGCAGCAAGACGATGTCCTCAAGGGGGCACACTGCGAAGTGGACTACCAGGCTCTCGGTGGCCACATCCAGGCCATGGTTTCCCTGCAGCTGGCCCGCCACAGCCGCCAGATCATCGATGCCTTCCGCGACGCCATCCTGGCGCTGCCGGAGGTGATCAGCCTGTTCCACATGGGGGGCAAGGACGACTTTCTGGTGCACCTCTGCGTCGCCGATACCGAGCACCTGCGCAACTTCGTGTTCGATCACTTCACCTCCCGCGAAGAGGTGGTGCATCTCGAGACCTCCCTGGTGTTCGAGCACAAGTTCAGCCGCTCCCTGCCCTGCTTTCCCCAGGCCTGATCTCCGTTTTCAAAGCACAAAAAAACCGCCGGCTGGCGGTCTTTTTGTGGGCGGTGATCGCTCAGTTGGCGGCGGTACGCTGATCCGGCGCCGTCCGGTAGAGCCCTTGCTGATAGGCCATGCTGCCCCACAGCACCAGCCCGAGGGCGATCTCCTTCATCGCCTCCGGTTGCGGAGCCGGGGTCAACTTCTCGCTGGCGGCGTCATAGACGAATCCTTCCGCTGCCCGCTCCGGCTGCAGGATCACCACATCCTTGCCACGCATCAGGGCAAAGTTCTTGTCGTACTGCATGATGGCCCGCCCCGGCCAGTCGGTGGGCATGCGGGTCAGATCCTTGCCGAGCATGGGGTAGTCGGCGCTTATCCCCATCAGGGAGAGCAGGGTCGGCGCCATGTCGATCTGGCTGACGATCCGTTTGTCCTTCTTCGGCGCTATGCCATCCCCCAGGATGACCCCGGGAATGTGGAAGCGGGGAATGGGCACCAGGCCGGCGCCGCTGATCCGGCTGTCGTGATCGGCGATGACCAGAAACAGGGTGTCTTTCCAGTAGTCGGACTGCTTCGCCTTCTTGAAGAATTCGCCGATGGCGTAATCTGCATACTTGGCCGCGTTGTTGCGGGTCTGCTTGGGCTGTTCATAGAGGGCGATGCGATTGTCCGGAAACTCGAACGGATCGTGGTTGCTTGAGCTGAACACCAGGCTGAAGAAGGGCTTGCCCTCCTTGTGCAGTGCCCGGAAGGTCTCGTCGGCCTTGGCCATCAGATCTTCGTCCGACGCGCCCCAGGAGCCCTTGAATACCGGATTGTCGAAGTCCTTCTGCTCGACGATGGTGGTGAAGCCATTGCCGAGGAAGAAGCTGCGCATATTGTCGAAATGGCTCTCGCCGCCGTAGATGAAGCTGGTGTCGTAACCGCGCTGTTTGAGCAGATCCGCGATGGTGAAGAAGTTGGTCTGGCTCTTGCCCAGCTTGACCACCGCCTGGGCGGGGGTGGGCGTGAAGCCGGTCAGCACTGCCTCGATACCGCGTACCGAGCGGGTACCTGTGGCATAGAGCTGCTCGAAGGCCCACCCCTCCTGCGACAGGGCATCGATATTGGGGGTGAGTGGCCGCCCGCCGAGGGAGCCGACAAACTGGGCGCCTAGGCTCTCCTGCAGCAGGATCACCAGATTCTTCGGCTGGCCGCCATAACTGGCCTCATTGAAGGTCTGGCTGGGCAGGCTGTCGGAACTGAATTCGTGGGGTTCGCGGCCGCTTTCCTGGCGCACCAGCTCCAGGATCCGCTGGCGTGGCAGCTCGCCGTAAAACTGGCTGGCATCCTCTTCGGCACCCATCTGCTTGATGGCAAAGAAGAGGGAGTAGGCGGAGTTGACGGTCAGGGAGTTGACCAGGGGATCATCGGCAAAAGCCACCATGGCCGGATTCAGGGCGCGGTGCCCCAGGCTGGAGCGGGCACCGAGAAAACCGATGGCCAGGATCAGCAGGGCAAACGCCGGACGCAGATACCAGCGCGGGAAGCGGATGCCGCGCATCAGTCGACCGCTGAGCCACCAGCTGCCCGTCAGCACGGCGCCGCTGAGCACCAGAGTCAGCAGCAGCTCTCCCTTGCGACCCGCCCACAGCATGGCGAACACCTCCTTCGGATAGATGAGGTACTCCACATAGAGGCGATTGGGGCGTACCCCGTATTCGCTGATGAAGGAGGGGGTGGAGATCTCGAGAAAGAGCATCAGCCAGAGCCCCAGGGTCAGCCAGACCCGCATCAGTTGCAGCCAGATCCTGCCAATGGCATGAGGGCCCGCCAGCAGCAGGGTCAGCATGGCGGGAACGCCCCAGACCCAGCAGAGGGTGGCGAAGTCGACTCTCAGCCCCTGCAGCAGCATTTCCTGCCAACCGGCGACGGCATCGACCCGCTCCAGCTGCCAGAGACCGAGAGTAATTCTGCCAAGGGTGAGCGAAAAAAGGGCGAGCGCACAGAAAACGGCAAAGGGCCAGAATGGCCCCAGCCGTTGCTTGAGGTTTGTCATAATTGTTCCTGAATGAGCCTGTAAACGTCTGTCCGCAGACGTTTTTTTATTTGTTGTGGCAATATGACAGGGGTGGTGCCGGAAGGTTGCATCCCGGTTTGAGAAAAGAGGTCATCCTCATGCCTCTAATGCAAAATTGTGAGTTTGATCGCCTCTGGTGGACAGCATATCCTGCTGTATGAAATGTGAGCTATGGCGCGAATGGGCGGGATATCCCTTCTTATAATGGCGAAAATTTCTCAATCGGAGCCGAAGGGATGCCGGTCTTTATCGATGTGGAATATTTGCAGGGATGGCGCCTGTTTGTCGTGCTCTCCGACGGCACCACGGGGGCGCTGGATCTCACTCCCTGGTGCACCCAGCCCCTGTTTGCGACGCTCGATTCGGAGCGGCGTGTTGCCCGTGTCTTCATCAACCGTTATCACCAGCTGGAGTGGCCAGCCGGTTGCACCCTGTCGGCCCACGAGGTCTACCACCTGATCATGCCCATCGACGAGCGGGAAGCCTTCAGCTAACAGGCTTTGCACTTGCTCTTCGTCCGTGCGTCGTTATGCCGGTCATCGCGAGTGACGGTTTCGCTCTGGTCACTTTCACCCTGTTTTCGAGAGCATGGCGAGCCTTTCGTTGCGTGCGCCCCATGGACGACTCCCGGGATAAGTCTGGCTAACCCACTGAGACAGATAACGTTTTCAGTCACAGACAGACACTGCCGGGGGCCACTATCATGGCTGAAAACGGGTGCATCAGGCACTTGCGCTCACAGCGGGAACATAACAATGAAACAGGGAACGTTGCGTCATGGCGGCCTCATCGGGGCCGCCCTGTTACTTTCTGCCTGTGGTGGCAGCGGCACGGCGGGCGGGGAGGCTGGCACACCGGTCGTCAATCCTCCGATTGCCCATCCTCCCGTGGTAACGGCCAGTCGCGCCTGTTACGGGGATGATCAGCCAGCCTGCAACCTGCGCATCTATCAGGTGATGGTGGAGTCTTTCGTGGATGGTGACGGGGCTGCCAACTACGGCGTCGGCTACGGCCCCTCACAGCACAACGGCGATCTGCAGGGGATCATCGACAGCCTGGACCACATCACGAGCCTCAACGTCAATGCCATCTGGCTGACTCCCGTCTTCGACTCCTGTGCCGGTCAGGGCGGCGACGACAGGCTGGACGCCACCGGCTACTTCGCCTGCGATTTTTTCAACGTGGACCCCCACTTCGGCAGCAATGCACTGTTCAAGAAACTGGTGGACGCGGCGCACCAGCGCGGCCTCTATGTCTTCCTCGACGGCGTGTTCGGCCACGTGGGCAAGGTGGGGGTGAGCAAGCCTTCGCCCGAGGGGCGCTTGCCTGCCCTCAAGAGTGGCGGCGCCGGCTACCCGGGCCAGCTGGTGGACTACGGCCAGCCCGAGAGTCTGGCCTACTTCAGGGAGGTGGCCCGCTACTGGGTCGAGCAGTACGGCATCGACGGTTGGCGCCTCGATCAGGCTTATCAGCTCGGCCTCGACGAGTGGCGCGCCATTCGCAGCGAGGTGGAGCGAGTCAGTGTGGCGCGCAAGGCGGCTGGCCAGCAGTGGGGCACCCTGGGTTACATGGTGGGGGAGGTATGGAAGGGGGCTGACGAGATCCGGGCCCAGGCCTACGGGCCGAGCGACAACCCGGCGCTCTCCTCGGCGTTCGACTTCCCGCTGCGCTACGGCCTGGTACAGACGCTGGCGGTGGAGGAGTCCGGCAAGGGCGGCCAGGGGGCCAGTGTGCTCGACGCCAGCTGGAACAAGGTGGAGAACTACCCGGACCACGCCATGCCGAATCTGATGTTGGGCAACCACGATCTGGTGCGCTTCGGCGATCTGCTGGAGCGCGGCAACTTCAACCCGGCGGACTACTGGCAGCGCCACAAGGCGACCTTCAGCTTTATGGCGGCCCGCTCCGGCCCTATCACCCTCTACTACGGCGAGGAGTTTGGCGACGAGGTACCCGGTTTTGCCAACCAGGTGACCACGGATTGTGCGGCCCGGGGGCTCTGTGACGATCACGTGGCCCGCAGCGACGGCAAGGTGCCCGGTGTCACCGGTTTTGTGCCGAGCGGTGAGCAGGCTGAACTCAAGCAGTGGCTTGGCGATCTGCTGGCCCTGCGCGCCGCCCACCCCGCCCTTTATCAGGGGGAGCGGGTCAAGCTGGTGGCCGAGGGCAGCGTCTACGGCGACATCAAGCAGACGGCGACTGAACAGATTGTCTACTTGCTCAACGTCTCTACCACGCCCCTCAGTTACAACCTGCCAACCGGCAAGTTGCGCAGCGGCAGCGCCCTGGTGGATCTGCAAAGTGGCGAGAGCCTGGCTCTGGGCGGCAGCAGCGTGACGGTGGAGTTGCCACCCCTGACCGGCCGCTTCCTGTTGTTGCAATGATTCGGTTGCAATAACACGGCAGCAATGATGACAGCGCAATAACGACAGGGCCCCATGACGGGGCTCTTGGCGTTTGCTCAGGCGGCAGCACTCTGGCCCCGGTTCTCCAACCGCTGGCGAAAGGCGCGGGCGAGGCGTTCATAGAGATCGGTTGCCTCCTTGTCTTCGATGTCTCCCCTGATCCAGGGGTTGTCGATGATCTCCAGCAGCACGCAATCGCGCCCCTGCTGGCGCAGATCCACCCCGAACAGACCGTTGCCAAGCTGGTGGACGGCGCGGCGAGCGGTCTGCAGCACTCGCTCCGGTACCTCGGTGAGTGGCTGCGCCTCGATCCGGCTCATGTCGAGGGGATGCTTGCGGCGGCGGATGCGGTTGCCGGGCTCAGGGCGATAGCGGCGGCAGGCAAACAGCGGTGAGCCGTCGAGAAAGCCGATGCGCCAGTCGAACTCGGCGGGGATCCGGCTTTGCACCAGCAGTAGAGCTGAGCGCCCCAAGCCTTCGTCCAAGAGGCGCGCTAGCTGCTGCTCGTCGCTGGCCATGGCGAGGTCGCGCCCCTGCGCCCCGTCGGGCACCTTCACCATCAGTGGCAGGCCGAGCCGCTGCACCAGCTCGTCCACATGGTGGCGACCGCGGCGGGTCACCACCATGGTGGGGGGCATGGGCACGCCGCTGCGCACCATCAGCTCGTAGAGGTAGAGCTTGTTGCTGCAGGCCAGGATGGCGCGGGAGCTGTCGATCACCGGCATCTTGAGCTGCTCGGCGCGGCGGGCAAACTCGAAGGTGTAGTGGCCGACCGCCGTCTCGGCACGCAGCCAGAGGGTATCGAACTCTGGCAGCCGCTCGATGGCGGAGGGCGCCAGGATCTCGGCCTGGATCCCTTGGGCGGCGGCGGCCTCGATGAAGCGCGTCAGTGCCAGTGCATCGCTGCTGGCGCGGCCGTCGGCGGGGTCGACCAGGATGGCGAGCTGATAGAGGGGGGCCGCCTGCTCCTCGTCGCCGGTCCCCACCAGCGCCTGGGCGTGGTGCAGCATCAGGGTCTTTTCGCTTTGGCTCAGCTCCAGCGGGGAGAGGCTCTGCTGCTGGCGCACCGACCAGCCGTGGCGGCCGCGCTTGAGGGTCAACTCCTGCAGCGGCAGCTGGCTCAGGCCGTAGTAATAGCGAGCCAGCCCCGCCAGCTCGCTCTGTTCGCTCTGGCCGAAGATGGCGCGCACCCGGATCCTGTCCTCGCTCTGCTGGGCCAGCCACCCCTGCAGCTTGCGCCACAGCTTGGCGGGCGGTTGCTGGGGTTGCAGCACGCTGATGGCCTGCAGGCCGGGCAGGCAGTGGTGGCCGCGGGCCTGGGCCAGCAAAGAGCAGTAATAACCCGCGCTCAGGTGATCCAGATTGCGACAGAGGTTGATGATGCGGGGGCGCCCGCCGGTAGTCGGCACGCCGTGTTGCAGGTAGGTGCGGGCGGTCAGCAGATAGTCGGCATGGCAGGGCCAGTCGCCCAGCTCTTCGACGATGACATAGGTACTCATATTTTCGGCTCCACAGAAAGGACTGCCGCAAACGGCAGGATCCCCAGTGGGCTTCGATGCACCGACAAGCACGACAATGGCGCGAGGGGAAACAAGAGGTTACAGTGCCTAATATCTGCCTTGGTAACTTGTGATACAAGTCGCATTTTGGGTGCTGAAGATAAATAACCGAACAAGGACTCCCCGTGTTGACCGTACGAGCGGCCCGAACCGATGATGTGGGCGCCATCGTTAAGCTGGAGCGTTACTGCTTCCCCCCCGAGATCGCCTTCGGCCGCAGCCGCTGGCACTATCTGCTCACCCGGGCCAGGGGGCGTACCCTGCTGCTGCTGGATGAGAAGGAGCAACTGATGGGGTATCTCAGCCTGCTGGAGCACAGGGGCTGGGATCGACTGGTGGTGCAGACCCTCGCCATCCGCTGGACGGTGCGCCGCCTCGGCTGGGCCCGTCGTCTGCTGGAGCAGGTGATCCGCGAGGGGCGGGAGGCCGGCTGGGGGGCTATCCGGCTCGAGGTCGGCGAGAGCAACGAGCCCGCGCAGGCCCTCTACCAAGGGCTGGGATTCAGGTTGCAGCAGAGGTTGCCGGATTACTATGGCCATGGCCAGCATGCCCGGCGGCTGGTATTGCCGCTGAGGGAAGAGGGGGCCAGCGGCCAAACGCGAGGACACCGGAGTGAGGCGGCACCCACCGCCGAAGGAAAGGGTCAGGAGCGCCGGGATGAGCTGCGATAACTGCCTGGCCACCGCCATCAAGGCCAAGCTGGGACGCTGCCCCGTGTGCGCTGCCCAAACCTTTGCCATCGGCCTCGCCGGCTGGCTGGCCTGGTGGTGGTTTGGCGCCGACAGCTCGGTCAATGCCCTCACCAGCCTGCTGTTTGCCCTCGCGGGATCGGGCTTGTTTGCGTTGCACCTGCTGGTGTTTCTTTGGCGCAAGGGGACGGGCCGCGAGCTGGATGATGAATGATATCGAATGGGTTCAAGAAGACAGATAACAATGGAGGTTCAGATGATAGCAATGGTAACGGGCGCGTCGTCCGGATTCGGGGCGGCCATCAGCCGCCTGCTGGTGCAGTCGGGCAACCGGGTGATCGGCACCGGTCGCCGCGCCGAACGGCTGGCGGCACTGGCGGACGAACTGGGGCCAGACTTTATGCCGCTGGTGTTCGACGTGCAGGACAAGGCCGCGACCCGGGCCGCCATCGAGGGGCTGCCTGCCGCTTGGTGTGAGGTGGATCTGCTGGTCAACAACGCCGGACTGGCCCTGGGGCTGGAGCCTGCCCACAAGGCACATCTTGAAGACTGGGAGCAGATGATCGCCACCAACATCAGCGGCCTCACCCTGTTGACCCGGCTGCTGTTGCCGGGCATGGTCGAGCGCAATCGCGGTCACGTGATCAACATCGGTTCCATCGCCGGCACCTATCCTTATCCGGGCGGCAACGTCTACGGCGCCACCAAGGCGTTCGTGAAGCAGTTCAGCCTGAACCTGCGCGCCGATCTGGCGGGCACCGCCATCCGGGTCACCAATGTGGAGCCCGGCCTGTGCGGCGGTACCGAGTTCTCCAACGTGCGCTTTCACGGTGACGATGCCAAGGCGGCCACCGTCTATCAGGGGGTCGAGGCAATCCAGCCGGAGGACATCGCCAATACCGTGCTCTGGGTCAGCCAGCAGCCCGCTCACGTCAACATCAACCGGATCGAGATCATGCCGGTGGCCCAGACCTCGGGCCCGCTCCATATCAGCCGTCGCTGAATCACGGTGGCGTCGAGCAAATGAAAGAAGGCACCCTCGGGTGCCTCCTTGCTTTGGTGAGCCCCTTACAGGCTCATGATCTTCTTGAACTCCTCTTCCGAATACTTTTTCTCCGTGCTCTTGGTGAGGTCTGTCATCAGCTTGTAGCGCAGATCCTTCGCCATCTGGTAGGTCTGCTCCAGCTGGCCGTAGGAGTAGTCGGAGGCCAGTTCCACCGCCGTAGCCTTGTCTTTGCTGTAGGCCTGTTTCAGCGTCTGATCGAGCAGCGCCACCTCCTTGTAGAGTTTGGCACTTTCCTTCTGCCAGACGCCCCGCAGCAGCGGCAGGTACTTGTCAGGATTGGTGCCGGCCAGTGCAGTCAGGCTGCGGAACTGCCAGTAGGCGGAGTCATCGGAATAGGTGTCGCTGCCGGCGCGATAGGGCAGGGGATAGGACTCCAGCGTGTTGTAGAGCGGCACCATCACGGATTCCGCGAGCACGCCGTAGCTTTGCCAAATCAATCCCTGGAACTCCCTGGGCATCTCCTTGCGCAGCTGGATGACGTGGGATTCGAGCTGACGATCGATGCGGATCGGCCGCTCCGCCTTGCCGGCCAGCGGCGTCCCCTCATAGGTGGCGCTCAGCACCCTGGCCACATCGGCCACGGCGATGGGGGCATCGGGTTTCATGAAGAGGGGGTACTGCTCCTGGCGGGTCGGCTGCTTGTGAGAGGCCGTCAGCATCTGCTGGCCGAGCCACTCCCGATCCACGTTGTAGGGGTCGGCCACCACGCCGAACGCCTTGGCGAAGTTGAACGATGCCGGGTCGGCCTTGTCCAGCAGCTTGTGCTGTTGCACGAACTCCAGCAGCTTGGGCGAGTGCAGCACATCCGGGCTGTCCAGATTGACGCCGTGGATGCGCAGGCCGTTGGCCACCATGGCATAGCTGTCATCCGGCACCCGCACCGCGATCCAGTGGTGGCCCGATCCTATCTCCATCAACCAGGCCTCGTTCACGTCCGCCAGATAGAGGCTGTTGCCCTCACCGGCACCATATTTCTCCACATAGTCGCCGAGCAGTTTGACCCCCTCCTTCGCGCTCCTGGCCTGGGGCAGGATCAGGGTGGGGATGATGGCCTCGATGACCCCCTTCTCGATCAGCGGATCGGCCTTCTTGGCCCGCTCGTTGACCTCGGCACTGGTGGTGGCCGAGATGGCGACGTTGAACTCGTTGATACCGCGCTCCTCGTAATACTTGCCAGCGGGATCCAGGGTGACGGCATCCCAGTCATGGATCGAGGAGTAGGCCAGGAAGGCCTTGGGCATGGGTACTTCCAGCCCGTTGCCCAGTCGCCAGACCTTCTCTTCGTTCTGCTTGGCGGGATGGAAGGCGAGGTACTTGTTCCAGTTGTTGATGCCGAAGTCTTCGTTTCTGGCGATCATCACGCTGCCATCCGTGCTGGCGCCCTTGCCGACGATAAGGCCGGTGCAGGCATCGGCACTGGTGCCAAGCAGGGTGAACAGAGTGGCGGAGAGCAGGGTCAGAGAGTGTTTTTTCATAGAGTTGCCCGAGTCATTGTGGTGGGTAAAAGTCAGGCGGTGGGATGGATAGCTGTTGCCGCAGGCCAGAGGCGGCACAGGCAGGTGCCGGTGAATAGGTCTGTAAATTTATCAATATGCAAACATTTCATCCATAACACTGCTTGCAGGTCATATTCTGCGCTAAGGATTGTATTTCGTTGTGGTCATTTGTTTTGTGATCTTGGCGCCAATCCCCGATTTTTGACACCGCTGCCAGCGGATGGCGGATCCCGAGGGGAAAACCAGGGGGCTGAGGAGTCATGATTCTGACGCCGCTGAGCCTGCCATCCGGTGCATTCCCCATGTCGGCAGGCTTGTGGGCCCGTTTGCCAAGTTGGCCTGTAACTTGCTGGTTTTATTGACAATGGTGAGGCCTGACGCCTCACGTCACCGAATCAGCCCACCCGTCATGCAGACTGGAGCCCTTTTTATGGATATCAAACCCTACAGCCAGCAGCTTGCCCAGAGCGCCTCCAACTCCCGCGCCCTCGCCACCCTCAGCAGTGCCGGGACGGGTGGTCAGGGGGGCGGCTGGGAAGAGCTGGTCAGCCTCTCCTCCCAGCGGATCACCGGTCAGGCCCAGCAGGTGCTGACCTATGAGCATCTGGCGAAGAACAGCAAGCTGCCCCCCGCGCTGGACATGAGCTCCGACAAGGGGGCCGTGATGCAACAGCTGGTGGACAAGGCGCTGGGATTTGATCGCAAGAAGTACAACGAGCTGGAAGAGCAGTTGCAGACGATCGCCGGCGACAAGACCCTGACCGCCGAGGAGCGGGAGCAGCAGAGCAAGGCACTCAAGGAGCAGCAGGAGGCGATGCTCAAGGAGGCCATGGATCGTCTGACCGGCAAGACGAGCAAGAGCGAGACTGCCACAACGGCCTGAGTTTGTGTTGCCGGATGCCCGCCAGCCTTGCCGGCGTTGGCCAGCATCGGCCACCGGCGGGCAAGATACTGCCACCCGTTTTGACCTCACTTCCCTGCAGGCGCACAATGTTCCGGCATCGTTCAAGCCTAGGAGTCCGCCGTGTACAACTTCCAATATGCCAATCCGACCCGCATCTGCTTCGGTGAAGGTCAGATCGCCAGCCTGCCGACGCTGATCCCGCAGGGTAGCCGTCTGCTGGTGCTCTACGGGGGTGGTAGTATTCGGCAAAACGGCGTCTATGAGCAGATCCGCCAGGCTTTGGCCGGCATGGAGTGGCAGGAGTTCTCCGGCATCAGTGCCAATCCCAGATACGAGCGTCTGATGGAGGCGGTCGAGCTGGTCAAACGCGAGCGCATCGACTTTCTGTTGGCGGTCGGGGGCGGCTCAGTGGTGGATGGCACCAAGTTTGTTGCCGCGGCGGCCTGCTACGAAGGGGATGACCCCTGGGATATCTGCGCCAATCAGGCGGACGTCGCCAGGGCGTTGCCCCTGGGCTGCGTACTGACCCTGCCGGCCACCGGCTCCGAGAGTAATCCGACCGCCGTGGTGAGTCGGGGGGATGCCAAGATCTCCTTCAGAAGCCCATTGGTGCAGCCGCAATTTGCGGTGCTCGATCCCGCCACCACCTACAGCCTGCCCGCCCGCCAGACCGGCAACGGGGTGGTGGATGCCTTCGTCCACATTACCGAGCAGTACCTCACCTTCCCGGTCGGGGGCGAGGTGCAGGACAGGCTGGCGGAGGCCCTGCTGCAGGTGCTGGTGGACAATGGCCCCAGGGCGCTGGCGGAGCCCACCAACTATCAGGTACGCGCCAACCTGATGTGGGCCGCCAGTCTGGCGCTCAATGGCCTGATCGGCTGCGGGGTGCCGCAGGATTGGGCGAGCCACGCCATCGGCCACCAGCTGACGGCGCTCTACGGGCTGGATCATGGCCAGAGTCTGGCGGTGGTGCTGCCCTCGCTGCTGCGGGAGCGGGCGGCCCAGAAGCAGGAGAAACTGGCCCAGTTTGCCGAGCGGGTGTGGCACTCGACCCGGGAAGACAAGGCGCTGCGCATCGAGGAGGCGATCATCCGCACCGAGCAGTTCTTCCAGCAGATGGGGCTGCCGACCAGGCTGGCCGCTTACGATCTCGGCGAGAGCTGCATCCCCGCCATCTGCTCCAACCTCAAACGGGTGGGGCGCACCGCCCTGGGGGAGCAGCAGGACATAGACACGGACGTGGTGGCACGGATCCTGGTACGGGCGCTGTGAGCCCGTCAGGCAAGTGCACAATAACAAGGGCCGCATCATGCGGCCCTTGTGGCATCCGGAGGTGTGATTACTCGGTTCTGGCCTTGATATAGCCAGCGTAATCGGGGATCTGCACGCTGAATTTTTGCTGCATGTGGGGGCTGTCCATGATGAAGTCGGCGGTCGCCTCGTTGGTGGCCACCGGGATGTTCCACACCGCCGCCAGGCGCAGCAGGGCCTTCACGTCCGGATCGTGGGGCACCGCATTGAGGGGATCCCAGAAGAAGATCAGCACGTCTATCTTGCCCTCGGCGATCAGGGCTCCCAGCTGCTGATCACCCCCCATGGGGCCGGAGAAGAGGCAGGTGATGGGCAACTGGGCATTTTTGCCGAGCATGGTGCCCGTGGTGCCGGTGGCATAGATATGGTGGAGCTTGAGCTCCTCCTTGCGGCGCATCACCCAGTTCAGCAGGGCGGTCTTCATGTTGTCGTGAGCCACCAGGGCAACCCGCTTGTGAGGGGCCATCTCGCGTGCGATCTGTTCCATGGAAAATGTCCGTAATCATGTGATGGGAAGATGAGGCGTATCCTAAACGAAAGCCGTGGCGCTTGCTGTACCGGTCGCGCTAACTGTGATCCTGACGGACAGTTTTGCGGGCCGGCAAACGAAGACACCCGCCGTGGCGGGTGTCGGATGGCATGCATGGGGCTCACTCAGGAGTCGTGATGCAGCTGGGATTGCTGGTAGTTCTCCAGGCCGATGCGATCGATGAGATCGAGCTGGGTCTCCAGCCAGTCCACGTGCTCCTCTTCATCTTCCAGTATGTCCTGGAACAGGTCGCGGCTGACGTAGTCCTGCACCGACTCGGCGTAGGCGATGGCCACCCTGAGATCGGGGATGGCGTCCAGCTCCAGCGACAGGTCGCAGCGCAGCATCTCCTCCACCGTCTCACCGATACGCAGCTTGCCCAGATCCTGCAGGTTGGGCAGCCCTTCCAGAAACAGGATCCGCTTGACCAGTTCGTCGGCGTGCTTCATCTCATCGATGGACTCGTGATACTCCTTGTGCCCGAGCGCCTTGAGGCCCCAGTCATCGTAGATACGGGCGTGGAGGAAGTATTGGTTGATGGCAATCAGCTCATTGGCCAGCACCTTGTTGAGGTGGGCAATGATCTTGGGATCTCCTTTCATCGACAGTGCTCCTTGGTTCGTGCCTGCGGCCTCGATCGTTAGAGCTTAGTCGAGAAAAGTGACAAAAGAAGGTCAGACGAGCCTGCTCGTCTGATGGGAGGGGTGAGTCGGCAAAGCCGACAGATGGCCGGATCAAGCCACTTCGTAGTAGAGCGGAGGTTGCTCCTTGGCCAGTTTGTCGAGCTCGGTGGCGATGATCTCCATGGTCATGCGCACACACTTGCCACACTGGGCGCCGACTTCCAGCTCCTGCTTGAGCTGGCGAAACTCGCCGCTGCCTGCCTGTACCGCCTTGCGGATCTGGGTATCTGTGATGCCACGGCACAAACAGACATACATAGTGATTACCTCATGCTGCAATGAGAGAAATCTAAATGAGAATGGTTCGTGATGCAAATAACCATTGGTAATAAGTTGCCCCGCTTGCCACTCATCCACCCCTTGGGGACAATGCCCTGTCACAGAGGGGGATCATCATGCTCAAGAAACTGTTCGGCGCCCTGTTCGGGAACCAGTCACCGCAAGCCGCCGAGGTCACGCCCACCGAATACGCCGGTTATCTTATCTACCCCGAGCCCATGGCGGAGGGGGGCCAGTACCGGTTGGCTGGGCGCATCACCAAAGAGGTGGACGGCACCCTGCTGACCCACCGCTTCATCCGCTCCGATCTGTTTGCCAACCCGGCAGATGCAGAGCGCTTCATGGTGCAGAAGGCCCACACCTTCATCGACCAGATGGGGGAGCGCATGTTCGAACCCAGGGTCAAACCGGGCGACAACACCGCATCATGACGCCATCAGAGGTGGGAGACTTGCGCCAATGCCTGGCCCGTACCGGTGAGCGGCGGCTGATCTGGCTGGAAGGGGAGCAGGCCGACTGCATTGCCCGTGCCGATGCCCTGCTCGGCGAGGCTGTCTTTTGGCTCGGGGAGGGGCCTGCCTGTCATAACCCCCTGCCGGCAGCCAAGGCGTTGCAGCGACTCGGGCAGGAGTGCGACACCCTGGTGCTCAACGCCTTCAGCGGCTTTCACCCCGACGCCTTCGGGGCGTTGGCAGGTACCCTGCGCGCTGGCGGTCTGCTGCTGTTGCTGACTCCGCCGAGGGTGCAATGGCCCGGCTACCCGGACCCGGATCGGGTGCGGCTGGTGGCCCGGCCCGAAGAGGCCGCGCAGGCGGGGCACGGCTTTATCGCCCGGCTGGTGCGGTTGCTGGAAGGGGATCCGGCGCTCTCTTTGCTGCCCCCGGCCGATGGCGAGCCCTGGCAGCCGTTGGGGCCCGATCGCCCCTTGAGCGACGATCAGGCCCTTGCCCTGCCCGCCATCCACAAGGTGCTGCACGGCCATCGTCGCCGTCCGTTGGTGCTGAGCGCCGACCGTGGCCGTGGCAAGAGCAGCCTGTTGGGGATCGCCGCAGCCGAATTGCTGCGTGACCAGCCCGACCTGCAGATAATTGTGACGGCCCCCTCCCAGGGGACGGTCGCCACCCTGTTTGACCACGCGGCCAAAAGGCTTGGCACCGCGGTGGAGAAGCTGGCGGGCATTGCGTATTGCTCGCCGGATCGGCTGGTACAGGAAGGGCTACAGCCCGATCTGCTGCTGGTGGACGAAGCCGCCGCCATCCCGACCCCTCTGCTGGAGGCCATGCTGGCCCGTCACAGCCGCATCGTCTTCGCCACCACGGAGCACGGTTACGAGGGGACGGGGCGTGGCTTTCATCTGCGCTTCAAGCGGGTGCTGGACAGGGAGACGCCGGACTGGCAGGAAGTTCACCTGGCCTCGCCAATCCGCTGGAGTGTCCGGGATCCGCTGGAGCCGCTGGTGTTTCGCCTGCTCGGCCTCAACGCCGAGGTGGCAGCTCCCTTGCCGCCGACCCATCCCCACTGGCGGATGATCGAGCAAGACGTGTTGGCAAAGGACGACGCGCTGCTTAACCAGGTATTCGGCCTGCTGGTGCTGGCCCATTACCAGACCACGCCAAGTGATCTCAGAGCCCTGCTGGAGAGCCCAAGCCTCGACATCCACCTGCTGGAAGAGGCGCAGAGCCTGCTCGGGGTGGCTCTGGTGGCGCGGGAGGGCCAGATAGAAGCCGAGCTGGCGGAGGCGATCTGGGCTGGCCGGCGGCGACCGCGTGGTCATCTGCTGCCCCAGTCATTGCTGGCCCACGCGGGGTGCAAGACGGCTGGGGAGCGCAGCTACGCCAGGGTGATGCGCATCGCCATCCACCCCGAACTCCATCGCCATGGTCTCGGCTCGCGGTTGCTTGGTCAACTGGAGGCTTACTACCGCCAGGCGGGCCTCGACTACCTCGGCTCCGCCTTCTCGGCCAGCGCCGATCTGCTGCCATTCTGGCGCAAGGCGGGGCTGGTGGTGCTGCGCATCGGGTTGCAGCGGGATGCCGCCAGTGGCAGCCACGCCGCCCTGCTGCTCAAGGCACTCAAGGCGGAGCATGAGCCCGAGCTGGCCCTGTGGCGACGGCGTTTCGTGGCCCAGTTGCCGACCCTGCTGGCGGGGGAGCTGAAGGGGCTGGATCCAGAGCTGGTGTGGCAGTGTGTGCAGGACTGTGAGCCTGCCTCGGGTGAGCCGGATGCGTTCGTGTGCGATGAGCTGGCCTGCTTTGCTCACCATCACAAGCCGTTCGAGCTGTGTCAGCCCAGCCTGCAGCGCTGGCTGGCGGGCAATATTGACCGGCTCGCGCCGCTAACGGCCGACGAGCGCCAGCTGCTGATCGCCACCATCTGGCAATATGCAGACTGGGCCCGCCTGGCCGACCGGCTGCAACTGGCGGGCAAGCCTGCGCTCATCAAGGCACTGCGTGCCCTGCTGGCCCGTCTGCTGTAACCGTTGGCAACATCCCCTTCAACGAAAACGACCCGCCAATTGGCGGGTCGTTTGTCATATCAGGTGGCCATGGCGGCGCTGGTCGCAGACTCAGGCGCTTGCTGCTCTACCGGTGGCGCGATGGCCGGCTCGGTTTCTTGCTGTTTCACCGGCGGCGCGACGACTGGCTCGGATTCTTGCTGTTTCACCGGTGGCGTAACGACTGGCGCGGGTTCTTGCGGTTTCACCGGCGGCGCGACGGCCGGCTCGGGTTCTTGCTGTTTCACCGCTGGCGTAACGGCTGGTTCGGATTCTTGCTGCTTCACCGGTGGTGTGACCGCCGGTTTGGGCTGCTTGATGCAGGGATGCCGGGTACCCAGGGTGCTCAGGGGCTCGCAGGGGACGGGCAGACCGATGGGAACCGGGTCGCCGAGAAACTTGGGTCCCTTGTCCAGCACGTAGAGGTCGAGCAGCCCCATCACCCTGGCAAACACCTCCCGGATCCGGGTGCGGATCCCCTGATAGGCGCTGGGATCCTCGGCGTTGAAGCCGATAGCATTGATGCCGAAGTGGTGGGCGATGAAGATGGCTCGCTCATTGTGAAAGCCCTGGGAAACCACGGTGAAGCGCTCCTGGCCGAACACCTCCTTGGCCCGTACCACGGAATCCAGCGTCCGGAATCCGGCGAAGTCCATGTAGATGGCAGCTGCCGGGATGCCCGCCTTGATCAGGGCGCGGCGCATCTGGCGTGGCTCGTTGTATTGCAAGGTGGCGTTGTCGCCGGAGACCAGGATGTAATCCACCTTGGCGTTGTTGTAGAGCTCGGCTGCGGCCTTGATGCGGTACTTGAAGTAGTGGTTGGGGCCGCCACCTGCAAGGTATTTGGAGGTGCCCAGTACCACGGCTACCGGGTTGTATGGCACCTCGTCCACCTCGTCATAGGTGTATTGGCGGGTGTCGGAGACGATCCACTCGCCATAGGCCAGCAGCGAGGCAATCAGCGCCAGCAGCAACAGCAGGGAGGCGAGGAGGATCTTGGCAAACTTCTTCATGCGCGGTGCGATTCGGGTCTGAAGTTGAAGTGGTTTTCGGCATTCTATTACAACTCGGGGGCGGGCGTCAGACTTGATAGCAAGGGGCTGTCTGGCTGGGGCAGGGCTTGTCGCAGCGGCAGAGGATAAAAAAGGGGGCAGCCATGGCTGTCCCCTTGTGTATCAAATGAATCAGTGCGCGGAGTCATTCCCCTTGCAGGCGTCGGACTCCTTGTTGGCCTGCCACCAGGGCAGCAGTTCCCTGTTCAGCCAGGTCTGATAAGCGGCACTGTCGCTGGCGATCAGTCGATCCATCTCCCCCTCGAAGTCACTCAAGGCCTGCTGGCGATCCGGGTTGCGCAGGGCCTGCGCCAGGGCCAGCCAACTGGCGTTGCGACCGGTGTCGTTCAGGAAGCGGTGAACGGTATAGGACCAGGAGTAGACCATGTCGCCGCCCTGATCGTAATCGAGGTGGAGGATCTCCCCCAGGGTCGGCTGCCGGTCGGCGGGGCGGCCGGCTACATTGTCCAGACCGCGGGCGAAGCACTGGCCGTGGGCGATGTACTCCGCCAGCCCCTCCGCCCACCAGGTGGTGCGGTTGAGGGGGTACTGGCCGAAGCTGCCGTACTGGTTGAAGCGGGCATCCAGATAGTGGACGTATTCGTGGCGCAGGTTCCACACTTGGAAGGCGGGGCGCTTCCACTCCGCCTCGTAGGCGAAGAAGCGGGCCTGGTTGCCCGGACGAGCCGGATCCCCCTCGATATAGATGCCGCCATTGTCGGTGGAGACCCCGAACAGGGCGCCGCCATAGCGGTTCCAGTCGGCGGAGGAGTCGAAGATCACCAGCTCGAGGGTCTCGTTGTGATCGTCGGCCACCGGCTGCCAGCCTGTCTCCATCTGCTGGTGGAACTGCTGCTCCTCCGCCCCCAGCTCGCGGCAGATCTCCTCGGCCTGGGCCTGGGTCAGATCCTGGGCCCGCAGGCGCAGGGTGGGTGAGCAGGTGTGTTCGAACGGCAGTATGTCCTCCATCCGGATGGGGGTGCAGAGGCCGGCGAAGTCACCGCTGATGCAGGCCTCGCTGGTGCGATCCGTGTAGGTGAGGTAGTAGCTGGAGAGGGTCAGGGAGACATCCTCCAGCAGCGTGGCCGGGTGGGGGCCGCCCGGGATCAGGCCGTGGTGACGCATGATGGCGATGACATCGCGGTCCAGCAGCTGGCGATAGCGGGCCGCCTCGTCCGGTCGGCTGTAGCTCATCATCCGGTAGAGGCGGCTGTGGGCGTCGAGGATGTTGTTGAAGACAAACAGATCCTGCGACCCGTCACGCTGTTTCCAGAGCGACAGCTCGCTCATGCCCAGTTGGCGCAGGCTCTGGCGCAGAGAGGGCTCCTGTGCCATGAAGGTGGCGCTGAAATCGGCCTGCTGGCCGGCGTTGGCGCTCTGGTCGATCAGGTTGAGCAGCTCGAAGATGCCGTCAGCCCAGGGCTTGTGGCCGTTGATCTGGGCGGCATGCTGCGCCGCATAGGCGATCGCCCGGTTGAGCTGGGCCAGCATGGGGCCGGCGCTCTGGCGAAACGCGCTTTGCTCCAGCTGCCCCTGGGCGGCGACGCTCCAGGCCTCCAGCACGGTACCGGCCTGATCCTGCGGTTCGGTGGTGAGCAACAGGGGGTGATCGAGCAGTGCCATCATCACGGCCGCGAGTTCCCGGGCCACCTGATCGCTCTCCCGGCGCACGCCATCATGGTAGTTGTGGGCGCGCACATAGTAGAGCAGCTTGTCCATGGCCGGGTGGGTCGGCTGGTTGGCGGCCAGCAGGGCGCGCATGCCGCGCACCACCGCCATCAGTTTGGCGTCGTCGTGGCCATAATCGGCCTGCCAGGCGGGACTGTTCTGGCCGCTGACATCGGTGACCAGCTGCGCCGCGTCCGCATCCAGCAGCGTCGTGTCGGGCTGATCCGGCTCGCCGCAGGGACGGCCGCTGGGGCGGTGGCACGCCAGTAGCTCCTCCTTGCTGGCCAGTACGATGGGGCGCTGTATCACCCGGCTCTCCTGCCACTCGTCGGTCTCCGGCAGGGGTTGCCACTCACGGCCGCTGACCGGGTTCTGATAACCCGTGTCTTTCAGGGTCACCATCACCTCGCTGCCGGCCGGAATGACCTGGCGGCAGAGGCGGTAGCGAACGGTGTTCTCCCCCTCCTGCCGCTCCATGGGCTCGTCACACTCCTGCTGGATGGCGGCGGCCTGCTCCAGCTGCCAGCGATAGCTGCGCCAGACGTGCAGCTCGCTGACCTGGCTGGCTGCCAGGCTGCCGGGGACGGGCTGCAGGCGGAAGAATACCTGCTCCAGTCGGCCATCCCGCTCGCTCGGGGTCTCTTCTTTCACTTCCAGCTGTTGCCAATCCTGCGGCTGATAGTGCCACTCGGGCTCGGCGCAGTGCCCTTGGGCGTTCAGTTCGCAGCGATCCAGCTCCTGCTCGGTATGACCCAGCAAGACGGGGTCGGGCAGGGGGAAGCGATCTGCACGGGAGGCGGTCGGCGTACCGGCCAGCTGTTCCCAGCGCCCCTCCTTGAGGCCATAGCCGTAGTCGTAGCTGGTGGCGGGCACCGCCTTGCCGGCCGGCACCCGCTGCTCGCAGCTGAGATAGCGGATTTGCCAGCCCGCCTCGACCCGCAATTTGGGCTCGCTACAGTGATTTTCGGCCAGCGAGGCGAGATCGCTCTCCTGCCAGTCGAAGCGACGATAGACCCTGAGTTGCTGATAGGGGGCACTTGCGTCGCGTGCCTTGAGTTCGTAGGTCACCTCGGTGACGCGGGGGGCGAGCTGGCGGTTTGATTCACCGGTCAGCCGGTAGTCTTGCCAGTCGGTGGGGGAGTAGTCGGCCTGTGCCTGGGCGGCAACAAGCAGCGGGGTGGCCAGCAGCCACCACCTTGAGCCTGAACGAGTCATTGTTATCCCTTCGTTTTTTATTGTCTACGTGGTGAAGGGAGGGCAATCTACTAGGCCCCAAAAGGATATCAACTGTAAATTAACACACTGAAAAATAGATAAAATTTATATCAGACGCCAGTTTGTGACTCGGACGGGGCTTGATTGAAAGTAAAGACTCACATGCGGCTTTTTTGAACGATGGGTAAAAACATGAAATGTGACGAATGTCACATTTCATGTCTTGTTTCCCGCGTGGTTCCGGGCCGTGTGGGCCAGATGCTGACGGGAGGGCTTTAGGTTGCCGCCGAGATCGGGCCAGGGCAGCCAGTGATCCGGCACCATAAAGCCGGGCAGGGAGGCCTTGATCCAGGCGGCCAGTTCGGCATGGGGAACGGGTTCTCCGTGCCAGTCGATAAAGGCGGCGGGGCGCTGCCCCCACTCGTCACTCGGCACCGGCACCACCAGCGCCTGGGCGATAGCGGGGTGATCCACCAGCCGCTGCTCTATGATTTCGGGCTGGATGTTCTCCCCGCCCGAGATGAAGAGGTTGTCGAGCCGCCCCTCCACCACCAGCTCGCCGTTCGGGGTGAGGTGCCCCTTGTCGCGGGTGTGAAACCAACCCTCTTCGTCGATAGGCAGATCCAGCGCGCCATCACGGTAGTAACCGGCAAACAGGGTGGCACCACGCACGCAGATCTCCTGTCCCTTGATGCACAACTCCCGCCCCGGCAGCGGGCGGCCCACCATCCCCGCCCGGGTGGGCAGGGCGGTGCAGACCTGGCTGCCCATCTCGGAGAGGCCGTAGCTCACCTTGGGGGTGAGCCCCATGGCGGCGAGGCGCTCGACCAGCGGCTGCGGGATGGCGGCGCCGCCGAGCAGCAGCTCGCGCAGGCGGGTACGTGCAGGATCGAAGCCCCGGGCCAGCAGGCGCCAGAGCTGGGTCGGCACCAGGGACAGGTGGGTGATGGGCTGGCGCTCGAGCCGCGCCTCGAGGGGACGGCTGCGATCGTCCAGCACCAGGGAGGCACTCGCCAGAAAGACCCGAAACAGAATGGCGTAGCCGCCGACATGAAACAGCGGCAGGGAGAGCAGCCAGCCACACTCACCGTCGAGGGGAATGAGGGCTGCGGAGCCCCGGGCCGAGGCCAGATGGTTGGCCAGCCGGTGCACTACGGCCTTCGGCGTGCCGCTGGAGCCCGAGGTGAGGATCATGTTGTTGAGCTGCTCTGGCACCAGCGGCCACTCGTCATCACCTGCTGCCAGCTCGCGGCTGAAATCGAGCCGCAGCGCCTGCCAGTCACCGCTCGGCATGTCGCCCGCCGACCAGAAGGCCCGGGCGTCGAGGCAGCCGGCCAGTTCGGCTTGTCGGGTGAGCGGAAAGGCGGGGTTGAGCGGACAGAACACGATACCGCTGCGCACGCAGGCCCAGGCCAGCAGCACATTCTCCAGCGCGCCGCGCACCACGGCGGCCAGATGATCCCCGCGGGTGAGCCCGGTTCGGGCGAGCTGGTCGCACAGGCTGTTGAGGCGCAGATCGAGCGTCCGGTAGCTCAGCGGGGTGTCGGTGTGGATGGCGATGCGATGGGGGGCGAGCCTTGCCCAGTGGCGAACCGGGCAAGTCTCCTGCATTGGGGCGGGGAAATCAGTCACGGTAAAACAGGGTCTCCAGGACACCGGTATCCGGCTCCCCGGCTTCGTTTAACAGGTCCGCCGCCATCCAGCGACGGGTATCCAGCCCGGGGGCCTGCTCCGGGGCCCACTCTCCGGCGAGGTGGAACAGCTGGTTCAGGCCAAGGCCGGATTCGAAACAGGAGGAGATGATCACCTTGAGCCGCAGCTCGCGGGCGCGGTTGATCAGCGCCTCGCAGCGTTCCAGCGAGCCGAGCAGCATGGGCTTGAGCACCAGGGCGCGCAGCTGCGGGATGGGCTCCCATGGCTTGCCCTGGGCCAACAGCTCGTCCAGCGCCACCGGCATGCCGGTGCGGCTGGCCACGAAGGCGATGTCAGCGAAATCGGCGCAGGGGTCTTCCAGATACTCGATCCGGTTCGGGTCCAGATGGCCACAGAAGGTCCAGGCCTCCTCGCGGGTCCAGCCCTGGTTGGCATCCAGCACCAGCTTGAGGGTCGGAATGCGGTCGCACAGCAGCCGGATCAGCGCCAGCTCGTCCCGCATGGGATAGCGGGCCACCTTGAGCTTGGCTTTGTTGGGTGTGCGATGGAGCCACTCTTTCCAGTGTTTCAGCAACTCCTGGGGGGAGCCCTGAATAAGGGGATAGGGTTCGGGCAGGGGGGCCGTCTGTGCGGGCCAGACCCGGCGGGCACAGTCAAAGCCAAATTGCACCGAAGGCAGGCGCGGGGCTATGGGTTGCCCCGCGGCCAGTTGTTCCAGACAGGCGATGGCCTCGGCATGTGCCTCGGCCAGGGTCTCTTTGGAGAAACCGGGCAGGGGGGCTATCTCCCCCCAGCCGTCGCCAACGCGGACCAGCAAGCCCTCGCGCGCCACCTCCACCTTGCCGTGAAAGGTCAGGGGCTGGGTAAAAGGCAGTCGGTAGCGATAGAGGGCGAGTGTCATCAGGGGTTCCGCTTGTATTTGGAGAAGTCGGGGCGGCGCTTTTCGTTGAAGGCATTGCGCCCTTCCTGACCCTCTTCGGTCATGTAGAACAGCATGGTGGCATTGCCCGCCAGCTCCTGCAAGCCCGCCTGACCATCGCAGTCGGCGTTCAGCGCGGCTTTCAGGCAGCGCAGGGCCATCGGGCTATGTTGCAGCATCTCGCGGCACCAGCGCACGGTTTCACGCTCCAGGTCGGCGACCGGCACCACGGTATTGACCAATCCCATGTCGAGGGCCTGCTTGGCGTCATACAGACGGCACAGGAACCAGATCTCGCGGGCCTTCTTCTGGCCGACGATGCGCGCCATGTAGGAGGCACCCCAGCCGCCGTCGAAGGAGCCCACTTTCGGGCCGGTCTGGCCGAACATGGCGTTGTCCGCAGCGATGGTCAGATCACACATCATGTGCAGCACGTGGCCGCCGCCGACGGCGTAGCCGGCCACCATGGCCACCACGGGTTTCGGGCAGGTGCGGATGTCGCGCTGGAAGTCGAGCACGTTGAGGTGATGAGTCCCCTCGTCGTCGCGGTAGCCACCGTAGTCGCCCCGGATCTTCTGGTCGCCACCGGCGCAGAAGGCCTGCTCGCCAAAACCGGTCAGGATGATGGTGCCGACCTGATCGTCATAGCGGGCATCGGCCAGCGCCTGCAGCATCTCTTTCACGGTGCGGGGGCGGAAGGCGTTGCGTACCTGGGGACGGTTGATGGTGATCTTGGCAATGCCATCGCCAGACTTGTGATAGAGGATGTCCTCGTAACCGGCGGAGCAATCGCGCCACTCGACAGGTGCGTACAGTTCCGCTTCCGTCATTGCCTCAATCATGGTTTTTTCCTTCTAGTCTGTGCGAGCGAAAATGGAGCAATCACGGCCTGCTGGACAGGTGCGTACCGTCCCGCTTCCGTCATTGCTTCAATCATGACTCTTCTCTTCTGGTTGGTTGACCCACTTCGCAAGGAACCGGGCAAAGATCTCGGGCTGGCTGGCGTGCAGGTTGTGGCCGCCATCCAGTACCAAGTGGTTGATTTTGCGATGCTGACTCGCCAGCTGGCAAGCCAGGTGGTGGAATTTCTGATCCCGCTTGCCGCTCACATAGGTGACCGGCAATTCGGCCTTTGCCAGCCAGGGGGCGAGATCGGGCTGTTGCCCCAGCGAGGTGGCGCGCAGCATGGTGGCGATGGCGCCACCCCGGTTGCCGAGGCGACGGGCGATCTGGCGGGCTCGGGCCGTTTCATCCAGATCGGCAAAGACCCCCTGCCGATACCAGTCCGCCAACACCTCGGCCAGTGGCTCACGCTCGAAGCGTCGGGCCCACCCCTCGTCGTGGGCGATGCGGGCGGCCCGCTCGGCAGCAGGCAGACCGGGATGGCAGTTCTCCAGCAGCAGGGCCTGCAAACCATTCGGGGAGCGGCTGGCGTGATAGAGGGCGAGGCGCCCGCCGAGGGAATAGCCCGCCAGCAGATAGTGCTCGATATCGTGGGCGGCCAGCTCGTCACAGAGCCAGCGATGGGCCTCGTCAAAGCCGTTCACCCGCACTGCGTGGTTGCGGCCGTGGCCCGGCAGGTCGAGGGCCACGCAGCGGATGGCGGGCAGGCGGTCGATCACCGGCTGCCAGTCAGCGGCATCCCCCAGCAGGCCGTGCAGCAGCACCAGGGTGTGCGGCCGTTGGGGCTGTTCAGGCGCCACGGATGGCGGCCCCCAGCGCCTTGAGATCATCGGCCACCTGTTCGCTCGGCACCCGGATCTCGATCAGGGTGACGCCGGCACCGAGCGCCTCGGTATAGGCCTGCTCGAACTCGGCCAGGCTGTCCGGCGCACGATAGGCGAGGCCGAACATGGCGGCGGCATGCTCGAAACACAGGCCATGGGGCAGCCGGTAGTAGCTCTCCAGCAGCTCCCCTTCGGTGGGCACCGGCAGCATGCGAAAGATGCTGCCGCCATCGTTGTTGAGCAGGATCACCACCAGCGGTCGGCTGGCCTTGCCAAGCAGGGCCAGGCTGTTGAGATCGTGCAATGCGCTGAGATCCCCGAGTAGCAGGGTGGTGGGCTCGGCGCTGCCCTGTTCGACCGATTGTGCGAAGCCGTAGGCGGTGGCAATGAGGCCATCGATGCCGGAGGCGCCGCGGTTGGTCATCACCCGGCTCGGCCCCTGGCCCGGGGTGCCCAGCATATCCATCAGCCGGGCCGGCATGCTGTTGCCGACAAACAGCTGACCGCAGATCAGCCGGTTGAGGCGATGGCACACCCCCAATTCGGAGAAGCGTTCGCAGGCGGCGGCGATCTGCCGACTCGCCTTCTGTTGCAGGGCGTCCAGCCGGTGCCAGGGAGTCGCCGTGGCTGCGACCGGATGAGCCGCCACGAAGGCGCTGGCGCTGCAGAGCAGGCGGTTGCGCAGCCGGTAGTCGGGGTCGAGCCGGGCCGGCTGCGGATCCACCAGCCAGTAATCCTGCCAGGGATGGCGCTTGATAAACTGACCGAGGCGCTTGGAGACCAGGCGGGCGCCAAATTGCAGCAATACCTCGGCGCGCCCCAGTTCGGCGACGAAGCCGGGATCGTTGAGCGCCAAATCCATGTGGATGAGGTTGCGAGCATCGAAGCGGATCTGGCTCTGGATATCCGCCAACAGGGGCCAACCGAGGCGCTCGGCCAGCTCGACCACCGCTTGCGCCTGGTCGGGGTGGGAGATCCGCCCGGCGATGATGACGCCGCGCTTGCCTTGCAGCTCGCTCCAGCCGGCCTGGGGCAGGCAGCTCTGCTCACCCAGCTGCCAGGGGCTCCAGGGGCGAACCGAGGTGAGCCAGTCGCCGAGGGGGGCCAGATAGGCGGCAAAATCCTGATACTGGTCGCCGGGGTAGAGGGGCTCGGGATACATGCAGTTGATGTGTACCACCCCAGGCGTGCGTGCCTGTTGTGCCAGAGCCTGATCCACCGAGCTCAGCACGAAGGCGGCGGGGATGGTGGGGGTGGGGCTTGGCAGGCTCTGCTGAAAAACGGGGTAGTGGCCGAAGATCCCCTGCTGGTCGATGGCCTGGTTGGCGCCGTTGTCGATGAGCTCGTGGGGGCGGTCGGCGGAGAGAATGATGAGCGGCACGCCGGTGAGCTGGGCCTCGGCCACCGCGGGCCAGAGGTTGGCGACCGCGGTGCCCGACGTCATGATCACCGCTACCGGGCGGTTGCTGCCCTTGGCCAACCCCAGCGCCATGAAGCCCAGACCCCGCTCGTCGAAATGCAGATGGCGGCGAAACCCGGAGTGGGCGGCGGCGGCCATGGTGAGCGGGGCGCTGCGCGAACCCGGGGCCAGCGCGATATCGCGCACCCCGAGGCGATAAAGCTCCTCCAGTAGCAGGGAGGACCAGACATGGTTGAAGGTGGCGTGCTGAGTGGGAAAGACGGTGCTCGCAAACACTTCACTGGCGGACATAAGCGCTCTCGCGGGTTGGAAAGAGGATGAACGGCTATCCCAGCAGGGAGAGCACATTGGCGATCTTGTTGTCGAGCTCGGCCCACTCGGCGGCGGGCTCGGAACCTGCCACTATGCCGGCGCCGGCAAACAGGGTGACGCTGCCAGGCTGGATGCGGGCACTGCGAATGGCGACGGCAAACTCCGAAGTCTCCCGGCTCAACATGCCGCAGGCCCCGGCATACCAGCCGCGCTCGTAGGGTTCGTTTTCGCGGATGAAAGCCAGCGCCGCTTCGCGCGGGGCGCCGCCCACAGCAGGGGTAGGGTGCAGGGCTTCGAGCAGCTGCCAGTCGCAGACGCCGGGCTTGAGCTCGGCCTCGATGTCGCATTTGAGGTGCTGCAGCAGGCGCAGCTTCAGGATGCGCGGCTCGGTCAGGGTGGCGTCGTGGGCCAGCTGGGCCAGGCGGCTCAGGATGTCGGCATGCACCAGCCGATTCTCCAGCCGGTTCTTGCTGTCGGCCAGCAGCTCGGCGGCCAGGGCTGCATCGGTCGCCTCGTCGCCGGAGCGGCGGATGGTGCCTGCCAGCGCCTCGCTAAAGAGGTGGCGATCCTCGCGTCGGTAAAGGCGCTCGGGGGAGCAGGCGATAAAGGCCTGCTCGGGGGAAAACTGGAAGCCGAAGTGGAAGCAGTCCTGGGCATGGCCGATCCACTGGTTGAGCATGACCCAGGGGCAGACATCCTCGCCGCCCTGGTGGCTGGTCAGCACGCTCTCGCGGGAGAGCACCACCTTGGGGGTGTGGGCCTGAAATTCGGGGGAGGTGACCTGCTCCACCAGGCGCTGCCACTGGGCCGGCTCAGGGCAATCCTGACGCTGCCAGCGCTGCTTTTGCAGCTGTGCCAGGGGCGCTTCCGGCTGCAGGGCGTCGAGGGCGGCTTCGGCGGCGGCCAGCTCGGACTCGAGGTTCTCTTTGGTCAGCCAGAGATTGAGGCAGAGGCTGACACACTCGCCGCGGCGCACCAGCTCGATGCGGGGCAGCACGAAGCGGCAGGCGCCAAACCCTTGCCAGCCCGGCTGGGCCGGATCGAACGCCACGCCGCCATAGTAGCGGGGGCTGTCGTCATGATACTGGCTGGTGTTGGTGCAGACCTGGCGGATGGCATCGGGCTCGGTCAGTTCGTGGATGGCGCCCAGGGCAACATACTCGGGGCGATCCTGGCCACGGGCATGCCAATAGATGCGGGGGTAGAGAGTCTGCGCCGCGAGCCAGCCCAGGAAGGAGCGAACCTCGATCCCTACGCGCAGTCGTACGAAGCCGCTGACGTTGTTGTGACGCAGGGCGTCCAGTTGTTGCTTGATATGGGTCTGAGCCAACATGGATGTAGTGTCTGAACCGGGTAGTAACGACCGATCCCGTAGCAGGATGCCGTAGGTTTATGCCAAAGGGCGATGATTTCCTATATATTATCTGCCCATTCGTCCATGTAAATCGCCCGAGGGAGCTTCACTTCCGGGGCCCAGTATACCCAAATCCGGTTCGATAACCCTTAACACGATCAATATCCGATTGTTTGGCCATCACAATATGACAAATACCTTATCTACATGGTTGCTGGCGGCTCGTTTGCGAACATTGCCGCTCGCTTGCTCGTCCATTCTCCTGGGTTCCGGGCTGGCTGCCAGCCGCGGGGCCTTCGACGGCACCATCATGGCGCTCTCCCTGCTGACCGCCATCCTGCTGCAGATCCTCTCCAATCTGGCCAACGACTACGGCGATGCGGTCTCCGGTGCCGACAACGGCGAGCGGATCGGTCCCCAGCGGGCCGTGGTCTCCGGCCTCATCACCCGCAAGCAGATGTGCGTGGCGATGGCGCTGACCGCGCTGGCGGCGGTGGCGAGCGGCCTGTCGCTGCTAGGCTGCGCCTTCGGCGGCCAGTGGCTGCAGATCCTGGCGTTTGTGGTGCTGGGCGGGGCGGCCATCGTCGCTGCGGTGACCTACACGGTGGGCAAGACTCCTTACGGTTATCGCGGCTTTGGCGATATCTCGGTGTTCCTCTTCTTCGGCCTGCTGGGGGTGCTCGGCTCCTACTACCTCTTTACCAAGACCCTGCAGTGGGATCTGCTGTTACCCGCGGCCGCCTGTGGCCTGCTGGCCACCGCCGTGCTCAACATCAACAACGTGCGCGACATCGAAACCGATGCCGCCAGCGGCAAGATCACCCTGGCAGTGCGCCTCGGTCGCAATCGCGCCATCGCCTATCACTGGGTGCTGCTGGGATCTGCCGTGCTGGCGACCGTACTCTTCATCCTGACCCAGCCGGCCAGCTTCTGGCCCTGGATCTTCCTGCCGGCCATGAAGCCACTGACCGATGCGGCCAGAACTCTGCGAGAGAGTTTCGATGGCGAGGTGCTGACAGGCGCCCTCAAGAAGACTGCCATCAGCGCCTTCCTCTACAGCCTGTTGCTCTCCATCGGGCTGGCGCTCTCCTGAGTCGCGACCCGTTTTGGCAATGAAAAAGGGCTCCCGGACGGGGGCCCTTTTTGCTGGCTGGGGTATGCTGCCTTGCATGCCACTCACCAAGCAGGGAAAGCCGCCATGCGCGACTCACTCAGAGAGAAAATCATCCAGGTCTGCCAGCAGAAAATTGCGCAAAAGGGGGAGGTGGTCGGGCTCTCCTTCTATGCCTTCTTCGCCAACAAGAATGAGGATCCCGAGTTGTTGATGGAGGCGGCGACCTGGTGGATCCAGACCCACAGGCTCGATCACTTCGAAAAGGCCAGCAAGATCCTCCGGCTGGTCGAGGCGATGAAATAGCCGGACTGAAGCAGCAAGGGCTCCCCATCGGGAGCCCTTGCTATTGAATGGCATTGTCACTCGGTCGTGAGAGTGGGGCCTAGCCGATCTCCGCCAGTTTGGGGGCGCGGCGGGAGAAGATCAGGCTGTCCAGCAGCCAGATGGCGACCATGGAGGCGCCCACCAGCGGGAAGCAGATGCCGAGCAGGATCAGCAGGGCGATGGCGCCACGCATGGGGGGGAGGCTGGCGGGCAGCGGCGGGGCGGCCAGGCGGCCCTGCGGGCGACGGCACCACCAGATCCACAGGCCGCTCACCGCGCTGGCCAGCACCATGAGGCAGATGAGCAGCATGGCGAGCTGGTGAGGCCAGCCATAGAGCTTGCCCATGTGCAGCATGACGCCGGTCTCCACCGTCTTGGCCACCGGGCCGTAATCCTGCCAGCGCACGTCGGCCAGCACCTTGCCGCTGTATTGATCGATGTGCAGGGTGGCATCGTTGCGCGGGTCGTCGGCAAACAGGGCGATGGTGAAGACACCGCGATCCCCCGCCGGCGGCGTGATGCTGTAACCCGGGCTGACCCCGCGCTCGCGGGCAATCTCCACCACCTGTTGCAGCGGGATGCGCCGGCTGGCCATCACCACGCCGTCGTGGGTACTGCCATGGTCCATGGCGCCATGATCATGGCCCTCTTCCACCATCCGGGAATCCGGCATGGGGGTATTTTCCACCGCCCAGGGCACTGTCTGCTCATGAGCCTGGTTGAGGCTGCGGGCAAGGGGGGCCGATTTGGGCACCTGGTTCCACATGGCGGCGGGGAAGCGGTTCCACACATTGGCAAACTGATCGCCCCAGAAACCGGTCCAGGTCATGCCGCTCAGCAGCAACAGCAGCAGAAAGCCGGCCCCCCAGAAGCCGACCACAGCGTGCAGGTCACGCCACCAGAGGCGGCCACGTTGGTGCATTCTGGGCCAGAGGATGCCGCCCATGCCCGGTCCCTTGCGCGGCCACCAGAGATAGAGGCCGCTGATGAGCAGCACCAGTCCCCAGCCGGCGGCCAGCTCGATCAGCCGATCCCCCGTGGTGCCGAGCAGCAGATCGGCGTGCAGGGCGCGCGCCACCGCCTGCAGGTTCCACTTGTTGTCCATGGTGCCGAGCAGGTCGCCGCTGGCGGGATCCATGAACAGGGTCAGCTCCTGGCCCTGTTGCATGACGATGAGCTGGGCGCTGGCATCCGGGCTTGCCGGCGGCAGGTATTTGCGCAGGCTGGCATCCGGCATGGCAGCCATCGCTCGGGTCAGCAGCTCATCGGCGCTCAGGGTCTGGGCCGTCGGGGTCACCTTCATCAGCTCGGGGTACATCAGGTTGTCGAGCTGAGGCTTGAACAGATAGATGATGCCGGTCAGGGAGAGCAGGATCAGGAAGGGGGCGACAAACAGGCCGGCATAAAAGTGCCAGCGCCAGATCCGTTGGTAGTAATGGGCATCCCTGTTTTTCATCTCGATTCCTTGTGTCGATGACCAACATTCCTGCTGGTGGAGTGTTTTATGGCCGCGGATGATAACAGCAACGTTTTGTTAACGGCAATGCCACATCTCTGGTCGGACCCTTGCGTGAAATGAAAAGAGATTGTTGATAAAGATCATAATGAGTGGAAGCAAGGGGTCGCCATGGGGGCTGTGGCAGTATGGGAACCGGATAGTGTTTTCGATGCTGTAGATTTTTTGATGTAAATCATTATCTTATAGCAATAGCCACTGGAGTGGCGCCGGTCAGGGAGGAACGGAATGCAGCCGCACGGCAAGTTTGCAATGGAACGCAGGGGGCAGATGCTTATATGCCGCCCGAGTGGTGCCTTCAATCTGGCGGGAGCCATAGCCTACGAGGCCCGCTTCCGCGATGCGCTGGCGGAACTGCAAGGCGGCCCCTGGGGCATAGTCGAGGTTATCACCGAGTTCGAGGCGGCCGGCCCCGAAGTGCTGCACCGCTTTCATCGCCAGTTTGACTGGTGCGCCGGCAGCGGTTGCCAGTATCTGGCGGTGGTGTTGTCGGGAGGCTTCAAGCGTTATCTGGCCGATCAGGTCTTCGCCGGCGTACCCTTCAAGGCGGTGCACTACTGCGAATGCGAACAGGCTGCCATCACCTGGCTCGAGGCGCAGCTGGCCCGCTCACCTTCTTAACCGAGTTTGATAAACCACTTGTCCCGTTCGTCGATGCAGTCGGGTTCGCCCATTTCGAATTCGCGGCAGATCAGGGGGCGCACATCATAGATGCGACACATCATGGTATTGCGATCGAGCGCCGCGCACCAGCCATCGTCCAAGCGTTGCATCACGGGCACTTCGCCCTCCCGCTCTTCGATGTAGCGATCCGGCACCCCTGTGTCGGTCAGCAGCATTACTTCCAGGCGGCAGCAGCAGGCTTCGCAGTTCTGGCAGCTTATCTGTGGCTCAGTTGTCCGGGTCATGGTCTCTGTCTTGTCGTCTTGCGACCTTGGTGAAAATGAAACAGGCGCCATGCCGGCGCCTGTGCTCGTCGGGCTTAGCCCAGTTTGCGGGCGCGGTAGCTGCGTCCCTTGATCTTGCCTTCCTGCAGCCGCTTGAGCGCCGCCTTGGCCACGCTCTGCTTGACCGCGACGTAGGAGTACTGCTCGGCGATCTGGATCTTGCCCACATCTGCCCCGGCAATGCCACCCTCGCCGGTCAGGGCGCCCAGGATATCCCCGGCCCGCACCTTGGTCTTGCGACCCGCGTCGATGGAGAAAGTCACCATCTGGGGCGCAAGCGGCTTGATAGTGCGGCCGATGGCATCGAGATCGCCCTGTGGCAGCGGTGCCTGCTGGTACTCCTCGATGAGGTTGACGCGCTGCGCTTCGTTCGGCTGATAGAGGCTCAGGGCCAGACCCTGCTGACCGGCGCGGCCGGTGCGGCCGATACGGTGCACATGCACCTCGGGGTCATAGGTGAGCTCATAGTTGATGACGGCGCCCAGCTCCTTGATGTCGAGGCCACGGGCCGCCACGTCGGTAGCCACCAGTATGGTGGCGCTGCCGTTGGCAAAGCGCACCAGCACCTGATCCCGTTCGCGCTGCTCCAGATCGCCGTTCAGCGCCAGCGCCGAGAAGCCCTTGGCGGCCAGGTGGTCGGCCACATCGTTACAGGCGCGCTTGGTGTTGCAGAACACCACGCAGGAGGCCGGTTGATAGTGGCTCAGCAGCCAGGTGAGGGCGTCGAGACGCTGGCCGGTCGGCACTTCATAGAGCTTTTGTTCGATGGCGCTCTCCTGGTGCAGGGACTCCACGCTCACCTCGACCGGGTTACGCTGCACGCCACGGCTCATCTGGGCGATCCCCTCCGGATAGGTGGCGGAGAAGAGCAGGGTCTGGCGATCCCGCGGTGCATAACCGATGACCCGGTTGATGTCTTCGTCAAAGCCCATGTCCAGCATGCGATCCGCCTCGTCCAGCACCAGCGTCTTGAGGCAATCCAGATCGAGGGTGCCCTGCTCCAGATGCTTGAGCACCCGGCCCGGGGTGCCGACGGCGATGTGGGCGCCAAAGCCTAGGGTGGCCGACTGCGGTGCGGTCGGGGTGCCGCCACACAGGGTCACCAGCTTGACGTTTGGCAGGGTGCGGGCCAGGCGACGGATCTCGGTGGCCACCTGATCCGCCAGCTCGCGGGTCGGGCAGAGCACCAGTGCCTGCACCTCGAGCCGGTTGACGTCGAGGCTGGCCAGCAGGCCGAGACCGAAGGCGGCGGTTTTGCCGCTGCCGGTTTTTGCCTTGGCGATCAAGTCTTTGCCATCGAGCACCAGAGGCAGGCTCTGGGCCTGGATCGGGGTCATCTGCAGATAACCTAGGCTGGCGAGGTTCTCTTGCAGGGCGGAGGAGAGGTTCAGGCTGCTAAATTCGCTGTTGTTCACAAAAGGACTCTATTTCACGGAAAACGGGGTGCGCGGCGCGCAAGGGGGCGCATCATACCAGAATGTGACGTCCGATGTGGCGGAAATTTGAACGGTTGACCGAGGGGCTGTTGACGGTGTCATTGGTTTATCTGCCAGAGTTTGATGGCACGCCAACGGCAGCTGCGAAGAAATTAAATAAAAGGTGTTTGGTTATATAAGATAAACGTTTTGCTGATGTCTTGTTTAAATAAAGGAATGTTTCGGCTCCTGTTTAAACAGGGTTAAAAATATCAAAGCTCAATAAATGTTATCTGATTAATAATTTATCGTATTGAATTTGCACGATTTTGGTGTTTTTTGCTCAGGGTGTTAAAAACGGATTTTTCAAGATTAATTTAAAAACGTTTTTACCATAGCAAGCTCCCGCTTATTGAGTGGGAGTGTGATGGTTCTCTGATTTTTAAATATACGAATCTCTATGATGGCGCCGGTCGAAAATTACAATTCACCCAGGTGCTACAGGTTATGGAATATCTTCACTTCGTGCTCGGACTCGCGATGGTCCTTGCGCTCTCGCTGCTGGTCAACCGCCACAACTGGAAACAGATCAAGGTGCGCTACATCATCCAGCTGCTGGTGGTCGAGCTGGCGCTGGCCTGGTTCATGCTGAACTCGGAAGTGGGTCTGGCAGTGGTGGGAGGCTTTGCTGCCGGCTTCACCAAGCTGATGGAGTTTGCCAAACAGGGAACCGACTTCGTGTTTGGCGGCCTGGTCAACGAGGGGGCCTTCTCCTTCTTCCTGATGGTGCTGATGCCCATTGTCTTTATCTCGGTGCTGATCGGCATCCTGCAGTACATCCGTCTGTTGCCGCTGGTCATTCGCGGCATCGGTACCGTGCTGGCCAAAATCAACGGCATGGGCAAGCTGGAATCCTTCAACGCCATCAGCGCCATGATTGTCGGCCAGTCTGAAAACTTCATTGCTCTCAAGAAGATACTGCCGCACCTCAACGAGAAGCAGATGTACACCCTGGCGGCGACCGCCATGTCCACCGTCTCCATGTCCATCGTCGGCGCCTACATGCAGCTGATCGAACCGCGTTACGTGGTGGCCGCCCTGGTGCTTAACATGTTCAGCACCTTCGTGGTGTTGTCCCTCATCAACCCCTACGAGCCGGACAACACGGTGACCGACGCCAAGGCGCTGGCCGAGGGGGACGAGCACCACACCCCGAAGAAGGAGAACTTCTTCGAGATGCTGGGGGAGTACATCATGGCTGGTTTCACCGTGGCGGTCATCGTCGGGGCCATGCTGGTGGGCTTCATCGCCCTGATCGCCCTCATCAACTACCTGTTCGAGATGGCGTTTGGCGTCAACTTCCAGCACGTCATGGGCTACATCTTCTACCCCATCGCCTGGATCCTGGGCATCCCGGGCAGTGAAGCGCTGCAGGCGGGCTCCATTATGGCGACCAAGCTGGTGACCAACGAGTTCGTGGCCATGATGGATCTGGGTAAGATCGCCGCCGATCTCTCGCCGCGCACCGTCGGCATCCTCTCCATCTTCATGGTGTCGTTCGCCAACTTCAGCTCCATCGGCATCATCGCCGGTGCGGTGAAGGCGCTCAACGAGGAGAAGGGCAACATGGTCTCCCGCTTCGGCCTCAAGCTGGTCTACGGCTCCACCCTGGTGAGCCTGCTCTCCGCCGTGATCGCAGGCATCATGATCTGATCATTCGCTGCCTTGCGATTGTCAGGCCCCCGGCTTTTCGGCCGGGGGCTTTTTCATAGGCGCCAGCCGCACCACCAACCCGCCACCAGCAGGGTGAGGGTGCAAAAACCGGTCTCGAGGGCGCCGCCACTTTTAAGGGGCCAGCCCGGCAACCGGTAGCGCCGCTTGCCGGGCCACAGCAGCGGAATACCGGCCGGAGTGAGCCAGTCCCCCAGCAGATGGCTGAGATAGCCGACGATCAGGGCATCCTTGACACCAACCGGCAGGGTATCGGGGGGAAGGCTCTGGTTCAGCCCCCAGATGGCCACAGCCACCGCCAGCAGACTGTGGGTGAAGCCGCGATGACCGAACAGCCGGGATAGCGGCTTCGAGATCCACGGCAGCCGCTGTCCCAGCACAGATTTGGGGTGATCGAGATCCGGCAGCAGGGCGCTGGCCAGTGCCGCGGGAATGGCGTGCCACAGGCTGGCATCGGCCAGGGCCGGGGTGAGCTGGAATTTGTGGGCGAGCAGGGTGCAGGTAACGGAAAACAGCAGGTGCCCATGGGCGGTCATGGTTGTCACGGTGTGGAGAAACGGCGGCGCATCTTACCAGTGTCCCCGGGGATTGCAGCAAAAAACCGGGGCCGGCAGGCCGGCCCGGTCACTCGTTGCGCGGATCTTCCACCTGGACGTGAAGGGGCACCCGTTTTTTGCCGAGCACCATGGCCCGCAGCAGATCGCTGCGGGTGAGGCGATCGGTCAGGATCACCACGGCAGCATGGACGCCCACCGCCGCCATCAGGGTGTTGGCGATGACGCCGTGCAGCTCCTCAAGCCAATCCTCGCCCCAGAAAGCATCCCAGGTAGTGAGCCAGCCGGTGACGATAGTGCCGAGCAGCGACAGCAACAGCAGCCAGATCATCAGGGCGCCAACCGGATTGTGCCCGAGGTAATAGGGATGGCGCCCCTGCAGCAGCTGGCGCAGATAGGCACGCACCCGGGCCGGGGTGGGCCACCACTGGCCGAAGCGGGCATAGTAGGAGCCGACCAGTCCCCACAACAGCCGGATCAGCAGCAGGGCACCCAGGGCATAGCCGACATATCTGTGGTTGCGGCTGCCCTCTTCCAGCACGAAGAAGTTGAGCAGACAGAGGGTGACCGTCAGCCAGTGAAATACCCGGATGACGGGGTCCCATACCCGGGTTTCAGTCCAGTTGGTCATGGCAAGGCTCCATAGAGAGGGCCGCGGGGTGCGGCCCGTCGGGACGTCAGTTGTCGATCTCTTCTTTCACCTTCTTGAGATCGGTCGGGTCGAAGTAGATCTCGACACGGCGCTTCTCCTTGTCCCAACCGTAGATCTCGTAGCAGTTGGTGTCGGTGACCTTGAACTTCTTGATCTCGTAACCCATCGCCTTGATCTGCTGCTGGGCATCGGCCTCGCTCAGCCAGCTGGCCTTGTCGGTCTGGGTACATTGGGGTTCGGCCAGGGCGGCGGCACTGAACAGGGGGATCAGCAACAACAGGGGGGAGAGTTTCATCACGGGCTCCTTGTGGATGTCAGTCAAACATCCACAAGGCTAGTTCGTGAGGCTTAAGAAAGAATTAAGCGCGAAACGGGCGGCGTGCTTTTTTGCAGGCAACGGGGTAGAGCGCCAGGGTCACCCCAGCTTGCCGCGGATCAGCCACTTGTCGAGGGCGTTGGCGAAACGCTGCTTGTCGGCGGCGTTGAGGGGGGCCGGGCCGCCGGTCTGAACCCCGGCCGAGCGCAGTTCCTCCATGAAGTTGCGCATGCCGAGCCGCGCCTTGATGGTCTCGCGGGTGTAGATCTCGCCGCGGGGATTGAGCGCCTCGCCGCCGGCTTCGATCACCCAGGAGGCGAGGGGGATGTCCCCCGTTATCACCAGATCGCCGGGTTGGACTTGCTGGGCGATGACATGATCCGCCACGTCGAATCCCTTCTCCACCTGCTGGGTCTTGATGAAGGGGGAGGGCGGCACCCGCAGCCCCTGATTGGCTACCAGGGTGGTCACCACCTGGGCGCGGTGAGCGGCGCGGTAGAGGATCTCCTTGATGGGAATGGGGCAGGCATCGGCATCAACCCAGATCGGCATGGCGTGGTTTCCTGTAGGCAAAAAAACGCGAGCGGGCATGGTATCACAGGGGCGGGCTGAGTCGGGGTTGCCTTTGGTGTAAGCTGGGCCACAGAGATTGAATCAGCGAGGAGAAGAGATGGATCGGGTGCCCAGTGATGTGATTTATGCCCTGACCCTGGATGGCAAGGGGGGCATGACCCCGCTTGCGGCAGGCAGCGAGGTGCCGGCGGAGGAACCCGGCTGGTTGCATCTGGATTACGGCAATCCGGAGGCGGCACGCTGGCTGTTGCAGACCCCGCTGCTGAGCGATGCGGCGCGCGAATCCCTGCTCGGCCAGAGCAACCGCCCCAAGCTGGTGCGGATGGGGGAGACGGTGCTGCTGATCCTGCGCGGCATCAATCACAACAAGGATCACAGGCCCGAAGAGATGGTGGCGCTGCGGATCTTCATCACGCCGGACCTCATCATCAGCAGTCGGCGGCGGCCGCTGCTGTCGGAAAAAGATGTCTTCGAGCAGCTGAAGCTGGGGGGCGGCGCCGACACCCCGGCCGACTGGCTGGTAGAGGTGTGTGATGCCCTGACCGATCGGGCTGGGGAGTTTGTCGAGGAGTTGCACGACCAGATCCTCGATCTGGAGGAGCAGGTGTTGACCCGGGATCTGCCCGCCAACGGCCGGCTGGCGCTGATCCGCAAGCAGCTCATCATGATCCGCCGCTACCTCTCGCCCCAGCGGGATCTGGTGGCGCGCCTTGCCAACGAGAAGATCAGCTGGCTGGACGAGGATGACAGGCGCCGCCTGCTCGACATCGCCGATCGGTTGCGGCGCTGGCTTGACGATCTGGATGCCGGGGTGGCGCGTACCGCTGTGCTGGCGGACGAGATCAACAACCTGATGGCGGAGGCGACCAACCGTCGCGCCTATCAGATGTCGGTGATGGCGCTGCTGTTTTTGCCCGCCAGCTTCCTGACCGGCCTGTTCGGCATCAACCTGGGGGGGATCCCGGGGGCTGACAGCCCGACCGCCTTCTGGATTTTCTGCGGTTCCCTGACCGCGCTGGCCGTCGGGTTGGCGGTCTGGCTCAAGCACAAACGCTGGTGGTAACCCATGAGCCTGACCATGTGGCAATCCATCGGCCTCACCCTGCTGCTGTTGCTGGCCCATGCCCTGCTGCGGCGGATCATTCGCAAGAGCCTGCTGGCGCTGGCCCAGACCAAGCAGGTAAGCGAGAACCGGGTCATCTACGTGGCCCATGTGTTCCACTTCCTGCAAGGGTGCGCCACCCTGCTGATCCTGGCCGGGGTGTGGGGGCTCGACTTCTCCCGGCTGGTGGTGCTGGCCTCCTCCTTCTTCGCCGTGCTGGGGGTGGCCATGGTGGCCCAGTGGTCGATCCTCTCCAATATCACCGCCAGCATCACCATCTTCTTCGCCTTTCCCTACCGGATTGGCGACCGGATCCGCATCCTCGACAAGGATGACTCCGTCACCGGCGTCATCACCGAGATAGGTCTCTTCTATGTGCGGGTGCGTGATGACAACGGCGATCTGGTCACCTATCCCGCCAACCTGATCCTGCAAAAACCGGTCAGGCGACTGGAGGGCAAGGAGCCGGAACCGCTGCAACCGGAATGAAAAAAGGCTCCTTCAAGGAGCCTTTTTCTGGTTGGGGGCGCTCAGCGCTCGAAGAAGCGGTAGAGGTGTTCTACCTGTACCGGGCAGTCCGCCACCAGGTGGACATGCTCGCGGGCCTGTTCGACCGTGCCGAAGCTGATGGGGCAACCCAGGGTGTCAGTCAGCTCGAACAGAGAGCCATCCTTGCCGCGAAACTCGATGATCCAGCCGGGAATGGCAATGTCGTGCAGGATCTCGGCCTCTTGCAGGGTCTGTTGCTGATAGAGCTTGCGAAGTTCACTGACGGTCATGATGCGCTCCTGTGGAGGAATATCCCTCTTCAGTTTATGTCCGGCACCAAAGAGCCGCAAAGGGCTCACTCTCGCAGGCACTCCCAGGCCCAGCGGATGCGCATGAAGGCCTCTGCATCCCCGCCCCGATCCGGGTGGTGGCGCAGTGCCAGTACCCGCCAGCGCTGGCGGATGGTCTCCCGGGTCGCATCGGCCGCAAGCCCGAACAGGGCCAGCGCTTCCCGCCGGTTCTCCTCGCCATCCAAGCCCTGCCAGAAGCGGTTGAGCAGTGCCTCTACCTCCTCCCGGTCGGTCTGCCAGAACACCTGCCAGTCGCAGTAGTAGTCGCGAAGAGAGTGGTTGTGCGCCATTGTCTTTTCATCCGTCGACTTGCCAGCACGAGCCTCCAGCCGGATATCCAGGGTGCTGATCACCAGCCACCATCCCTCCTCATAAAGCTCCTCCTGCAGCTGGTAGAGGGCGTTCATGATGAGGAAGTTGACCCGAAACAGCTGCAGTTGCTCATCCTCGGACAGGGTGGGGATGGCCCCCTGCCGGCGCAGTTCGGCCAGCAACTCGTGCACCTTGTAGCTGCCGCTCGCCTGTTGCAGCAGTGCCAGCAGGGGAGCGAGCAGCGGGTTGCCTGGAGGCGTGCCGGTGCTCACGGCAAGGGGTCCTCTTTTGGCGGTTGCAGGGCGATCAGCAACTCACCGGCATCCGGGCTGACCGGCCCCGTCACTATCTGGGGCGTACCCTTGGCATCCAGCAGGAACAGCGGGATGGCGCCCGGGTTGGCCTCCTGATATTGCGCCCAGTCGAACGCCTCGCTCAGGCGGGTCCCCTTGATCTGGCCGCCGCGGCTCAGCAGGCTGCTCAGGCGGGCGTAGGTGACCTCGGACCCGAACAGGTTCTGGCGGGCGCGGAAGGTGGCACTCTCCCGATTCGCCTTGCCGTGCTGTTCGCTGGAACGCAGGGAGTAGACCCTCTCCTCCCCGTAGAGGTGGGCAAAATGCAGCACCCCGAGGGCGTTGTTGTGGCGGTTGGGGGAGAGGGCCAGCACGTTGCTGATGCTGGTGAGGGGCAGATGCAGCTCGGCATGTTCCGACTGGGGATTGCCGAAGTAGCAGGGCAGGTTGCTCATGCGCGCCTGGCGGCAGAACTCCCAGGCCGGGTCGCAGAGCTGAACCGGCACCCCCTGATCCGCCAGCGCCTTGCCGATGGCCCGCGCCACCGAGTTGGCACCTATGATGAGCAGGGTGTTGGGGGCGCTTTGGCGCATCTGGAGCAGCTCTGCCAGCGGTGCCGAGGTGAGGCTCTGCAGCACCACGGTGGAGATGATCACCGCAAACACCAGGGGCACCAGCTTGTCCGCATCCGGGATACCGGCTTCATGGAGGCTGATAGCAAAGGAGGCGCTGACCGCCGCCGCCACTATGCCGCGCGGTGCTATCCAGCCGAGCAGGGCCCGCGCGCGCCAGGAGAGATCCGACCCCCAGGTCGAGACCAGGATGCAGAGCGGGCGGGCGATGAATTGCACCACGCACAGCAGCGCCAGCACCATGGGGCCGAGCTGCCAGAGCTGGGCCAAATCGAGGCGGGCCGCCAGCAGGATGAACAGGCTGGAGATGAGGATAACGGCGAGGTCCTCCTTGAATGCCAGCACCTCCTCCAGATCCAATCCCTCCTGATTGGCGAGCCAGATGCCGAACACGGTCACCGCCAGCAGGCCGGATTCGTGGCTGAGCCAGTCGGAGAAGGTGAAGGTGATCAGCACCAGCGCCAGCACACCGAACTTGTGCAAGGTGACCGGCAGCCAGTCCTTGCGCATGAGCAGGGTAGTGAACCAGCCTGCCGCCACCCCGGTCAGGGTGCCGATGCCCACCGTCTTGGCCAGGGCTAGCAGGGTGTGGCTGACCAGATCCCCCTGGCTGCCGAGGCGCACCGCCTCAAACACCAGCACCGCAAACAGGGCGCCGATGGGGTCGATAACGATCCCCTCCCAACGCAGGATGCGGTCCACCTCCCGGGTGGGGCGGATCACGTTGAGCATGGGGGCGATCACGGTCGGCCCCGTCACCACCAGCACGGCGCCGAGCACCATGGCGACCCGCCAGTCCAGTCCCAGCAGGAAGTAACCGGCGCTGCCGATGACGGCGAAGCTCACCAGCATGCCGGTGGAGCAGAGGTTGCGTACCACCTTGCCGATCCCCTTGAGCTCCTTCAGGTGCAGGGTCAACGCCCCCTCGAACAAGATGATGGCGACCGACAGCGATACCAGCGGGAATAGCAGATCCCCGAGCAGGGCATCCGGGTCGAGCAGGCCGCTGACCGGCCCCAGCGTGAGGCCGGTCAGCAGCAAAAACAGGATGGCAGGCACCCGCAGTGACCAGGCAAGCCATTGGGCCAGCACGGAGACTAGAGCGATGCCAGCCAGGGAGAGAGCGATCATGAAGACCTCGATTCAGGAGATGGACCTGGAGCTAGTGTAGTGGGGTTCATGGTCGGATTGACACCCCGTAGAGTGAGGAACAGAGACGATGGCAGGGAGAAAACGGCAATGGGACATGCCGGAAAAAGGGAGGGCGACTCCTTGTCGCCTGGCTCGGGCCGCAGGGCCTGATTAGATGGGGCTTTCCTTGTGGAGCTCGTTGACGCAGTCTGCGATCGCCAGCACCAGTGCGGAGCGCACCATCTGATCGAGTCGGTTGAGTTGCATCTGGTAGAAGGGCCAATCCGCTTCGTCTGCGGGGGGCTCCTGGGAGAGCATGCTGCCGGAGTTGATGCCGTGCAGGCGCTCGAGCAGATCACGAACCGGTTTGTCGCAGAATCGGTAGTCCTTGGGGTCGCGCACCAGAAAATCGCGGAACTTCAGATAGGCTTCAAGATCTTGATAACGTTCGAGGGAGATGAGGCCGAGGGCGAAGATGAGCTTGAGCCGTACCTCCAACTGACCGAGGGGGCCGCTCTGGTTGAGCAAGGGTTCGATGGCGTATTTGACGGCGTACTCCTCCTGACGAAAGGCTTGTCGCATCAGGGAGTCGACCGCTTCTTCCAGGATGGTGACGGCTTCGAGAAAGAAGCCTCTGGGGCCATCCTGCTCGTTTAGTCGTTCCAGTACTTCATCTTCCTGGTGTGTGGTCATAACTTCATTGGGTCCTGCTGACTTGGGAGAGAGAAGGCCTCTCTCCCGGTTGCTGTCATATGGGGCGGATTGGCCGATCCTTCAATGGCTTGTGATCACAGCGAGCGCCCCTCCGATCACTTCATGCTCTCGTAACGGGCGACGATGGTGCCCACTATCTCACTGTCGGCCTCCAGTCCGGTCACCCGGGCCAGTGCCCTGGCCGGGCCCAGATCCGCCAGCAGGGTCTGCAATTCCACCGCCTGGGGATCATCGGCGTTGCGATAGTGCAGCGCCGCGGCGATCCCTTCCTGCAGGTGATCATTGGGCAGGCCGTACTCCAGGGTGCCGAGCAGTGGCTTCACCAGCCTGTCCCCTGCCGCCAGCTTGCGCAGCGGCTGACGGCCAACCCGGTCGATCTCGTCCACCAGATAGGGGTTGGCAAAACGGGCCAGGATCTTTTCGATATAGGCGGCGTGCAGACGCGGGTCGAAGCCGTAGCGTTTCACCAGCACGGCGCCGCTCTCTTCCATGGCGCGGCGCACCTTGCTGCGGATCACCGGATCCTCGATCGCCTCGCGCACGGTACGATAGCCCCTGAGTTTGCCGAGGTAGGCGGTGACGATGTGGCCGGTGTTGAGGGTGAACAGCTTGCGCTCGACGAAGGCCATCAGGTTGTCGGTGGGCTCCATGCCTGCTACCTGGGGCAGCTCGCCCTTGAACTGGGTCTGGTCGACGATCCACTCGCTGAAGCTCTCCACCGTTACCTCCAGCGGATCGTCGTTGGCCGCGGCCGTGGGCGGGACTATGCGATCCACCGCCGAGTCGACGAAACCGACGCAGGATTCGAGGGTGGCATGATACGCGACCGGCAGGTACTTGAGTACCTCCTGCTTGAGGTGGCTGGTGCCGCGCACCATGTTCTCGCAGGCGATGATGTTGAGCGGAGTCAGGTTACCGGCATCGAAGCGTGCCTGTAGCCCCTTGGCCAGGGTGCTGGCAATCTTGTCCAGAATGTTGGGACCGACCGCCGTGGTCACCAGATCGGCGGTGATGAGACGGGCGATCACCTCATGACCGGCGGAGCTGACGGCGGCGACGTTGCGCACCACGTCCAGCTTCTGGTCTGCCCCTACCACGTGGACCCTGTACTCCTGACGGTGGTTGAGCTGGTCGATCAGGGTCTCGTTGACGTCGGCGAAGGTGACCTGGTGGCTGGCATCCGCCAGCAGTTTGCCGATGAAGCCACGACCGATATTGCCTGCACCAAAATGTAAAGTTTTCATGATGTTAACCTCTATAACCAAAGACGATGAAGGATGATTAGGCAGCCTGTTCGGCACCCAGCAGATCCAGGAAAGCCTGGGGATCCGTGGTGCTGGCCAACTGGTCGATGAGACCGGGTTCATCCAGTGCATTGGTCAGGCGGGTTATCACCTGAATGTGTTCGTCGTTGCGGGCGGCGATGCCGATCACCAGGCGTGCCACCTCGTCCGCCGCCTCACCGAACGGAACGCCGGCCGGATACTGGCAGATGACGATGCCGGTACGCTTGACGTGCTCCTTGGCGGCGATGGTGCCGTGGGGCACGGCGATGGACTCGCCGAGATAGGTGGAGACCAGCTGCTCGCGCTCCAGCATGGCGTTGACGTAGTCCGGTGCCACATAGCCCCGCTCCGCCAGCAGCTTGCCGGCCGCCAGGATGGCCTCTTCCTTGTTGTCGGCCTTGAGGCCCAGATGAACGTCCTGCAGGCTCAGGGTGAAGACTTCCGGCTCCTGCTGCTCATAGTTGTCATCGTTGGCAGCCACCAGCAGCCTGGGGTTGGCCACGTCGTCGTTGGCGGCGCGGGCCTGGGTCAGGCTTTGTACCAGCTCCTGATAGAGCGCGTTGTCGAGGAAGTTGGTGAGCGAAATGTGATGAGCATTCGGCGCATGGCGGCGGGCCCGCTCGGTCAAATCCTTGTGGGTGATGACCCAGTCCACCTGATCATCGAGCTGATCGATGGCGCGGTTGGTCACGCTGATGTCGAGACCGGCGGCCTGCACCCGCTTGCGCAGCATGCCGGCACCCATGGCGCTGGAGCCCATGCCCGCATCGCAGGCAACCACGATATTGCGTACCGCCATCAGTTCGCCATTGCTCTTCTTGGCGGGGGCGCTTTCCGGTTTGCCGCCTTTCATGGCTTTCATCTTGCGAGTGGCTTCATCCAGCGCATCGGCCTCGTCGGCTTCCGGCTGCTGGGCACGGACAAAGACGGCGGCGACCAGGAAGGAGACGGTAGTAGCGGCGGCGATGGAGAGCAGCACGCCCACCAGGGAAGCCTTGGGTGTCATCAGCAGCACGGCGAAGATGGAGCCCGGAGACGCCGGGGAGACCAGACCCGCGTTGAACAGGGTCAGGGTGAAGACCCCTGTCATGCCACCGGCGATGACGGCCAGAATGAGGCGCGGATTCATCAGTACGTACGGGAAGTAGATCTCGTGGATGCCACCGAAGAAGTGGATGATGGAGGCGCCGGCGGCAGATTGCTTGGCGGCGCCGCGACCGAACACCATGTAGGCCAGCAGCACGCCCATGCCAGGGCCCGGATTCGCTTCGATCAGGAAGAAGATGGAACGACCCTGCTCGGTGGCCTGCTGGATCCCCAGCGGCGAGAAGATGCCGTGGTTGATGGCGTTGTTGAGGAACAGGATCTTGGCCGGTTCGACGAAGATGGAGGTGAGGGGCAGCAGGTTGTTGTCAACCAGGAAGCCGACACCGCCCGCCAGCATGCCGGAGAGCACCTTGACGAAGGGACCGATCACGAAGAAGGCGAGGATGGCCAGCAACATGCCGATGAGACCGGCGGAGAAGTTGTTGACCAGCATCTCGAAACCGCTCTTGACGCGTCCGTCCATCGCCTTGTCGAAGCGCTTGATGGCCCAGCCGCCGAGGGGGCCAACCATCATGGCACCCATGAACATGGGGATGTCGGTACCGACGATGACCCCCATGGTGGTGATGGCGCCCACCACGCCGCCCCGCTCACCACCCATCAGCTTGCCGCCGGTGTAGCCAATCAGCAGCGGCAGCAGGTAGGTGATCATGGGGCCGACCAGCTTGGCCAAGGTTTCGCTCGGCAGCCAGCCGGTGGGGATGAAGAGGGCGGTAATGAACCCCCAGGCGATGAAGGCGCCTATGTTGGGCATGACCATATTGGACAGGAAGCGTCCAAAATTCTGTATCTTGACTTTGGTATCCGGTGATAACATGACGGCACCCCGTTTTAAGCCTGTTTGATTGAAAGTAGTAGTCGGGATGACGGGTTTTGCCGAACCCCCATCCCTAGTCGTCTAAGCAACTTCAATCTACCAGCTTGCGATCAAATTAGGCTGAAAACGGGGTGTCTTGTGATCTACATCTCACATACCCCGGGGTGGCACATCTATTCATAGTGACGCCGATCACATTAAATTTATGTAATTCGGCTACATTTCGACATTTCCTGTTTTTTACTCCCATTTTTTGTGATCGATATCACCATTTATCGTTTGCGCAAGATACTGAAATAGATGATCTGTATCACAAATTTAATTTTTGCATCCAAACGAGGCTTGCTGGCGAGTGCAACTATTCGGGGTGGTAGCAATCGATTTCTGGCGATCAAATCCTGCTCACCAATGAATCAATAAATTTGTAACCCACTTTCAGTTTTTGCCCTAAGTAACTAGGTCTCGTTCGTTTAGCATCAGGTGTTACTTGCAGAGGGGAGAAAGGGATTTATGTGAGCGTCGATTTCTCTTGCCAAAGGCCGTTTGATGAGGGCGATGAGAGAGAGCATCGAGGTTCGTGGAAGGCCCATAAAAAAACCGCCAGCAGGCGGTTTTTTTATGGGCTTTTTATCACAGGGGGCGTTAGTAGAAGCCGGCGTCCTCGGGGGAGGGGCGGGTCTTGAAGCGGCGGTGCAGCCACATGTATTGCTCCGGCGCCTGCCGAACGGCGGCTTCTATTTCCCTGTTGGCACGGGCGGCATCGGCCAGGTCATCGCCAGTGGGGTAATCGGCCAGCGGTGCCCCTATGTGCAGGGTGTAGCCCTCTTTGGTGCGGATGTTGTAGCAGGGCAGGGTGACGGTGTTCTTCACCCGCGCCAGGGTGGCGGTGCCTGTGATGGTGGCGGCCTGCTCCACCGCGAAGTAGGGTACGAACACGCTGGCATGAGCACCGTAGTCGTGATCCGGCGCGTACCAGAGCGCGTCGCCGTTGCGCAGCGCCTTGATCATCCCCTTCACGTCGGTGCGATCCACCAGGTATTTGTTGGAGGCACAGCGGCCATGGTACTGGGCATATTCCAGCACCGGGTTGGTGTTGGGGCGATAGACGCCGACCCCGGGACGTACCAGACCGAAGCAGCGGGCATTGAGCTCCAGAGTCAGGAAATGACAGGAGAGCAACAGCATGCCCTGGCCCTGTTCCACGGCGGCGATGACGTGCTCTTCTCCTTCTACCTTCATCAGGTTGCGCATCCGCCAGTCCGGCCAGAACCAGGCGATGCCCACTTCGAAGATGGCGCAGCCGACGCTCTCGAAATTCTGCACAAGCAGCTTCTCCCGCTGATCCTTGGTCAGCTCGGGCATTGCCAGCTCCAGATTGCGGCGGGCAATTCTGACCCGCGATTTGAGCACCTTGGCGGCGAGACGACCGAGGTGGCGCCCCAGCCACATCTGGCTGCGCCACGGCAGCAGTGTCAGCAGCCAAAGCAGGGAGAGGCCGAACCAGCTGGCCCAGTAACGGGGATGAAACAGGCGGGGCTCAAGGCGGGGAGCGTTGTCGTGTGCCATGGCTAATCTCTTGTTCGCAAACACAATCGGGAGATTCTATCCGAAAAGGGGGCGAGTGGGCGAATGGCCGTGCGCTGGTCAGAGGGGTCGTTGCGTCCGCTTTACGTGACAAGGGTTGGCAACCGCGTTCGGCTTTTTCTACACCGGCTAAAAGAGTGTGATAAAATCGGCGGCTGATTTTTCAGGTTTTGAGAGTCTATACAGATGAAGATCACCCTGCCCGAGTTTGAAAAAGCCCGCATTCTGGTCGTTGGCGATGTCATGCTTGACCGCTATTGGCATGGCCCCACCGGCCGGATCTCGCCCGAGGCACCGGTGCCCGTGGTCAAGGTTGAGCACATCGAGGAGCGCCCGGGCGGCGCTGCCAACGTGGCCCTCAACTCCGCCGCGCTGGGTGCCCAGGCTGTGCTGCTGGGCCTGACCGGTCAGGATGAGGCGGCCGATGCCCTGGCTGGCCAGATGGCCGGCGTCAAGGTCGCCTGTGACTTCGTGCGTCTGGCCGACTATCCGACCATCACCAAGCTGCGGGTGCTGTCGCGCAACCAGCAGTTGCTGCGCCTCGACTTTGAAGAGGGCTTCCATGCGGTCGATGCGTCCCTGCTGATGGGCAAGGTGGAGCAGGCGCTGCCGAACTCCGACGTGATGATTCTCTCCGACTATGGCAAGGGTGCCCTCAACGACGTGCCCGGCATGATCAAGCGTGCCCGCGCCGCCGGTATCCCGGTGTTGGTCGATCCCAAGGGAACCGACTTCGAGAAGTATCGTGGCGCCACCCTGCTGACCCCCAACATGTCCGAGTTCGAGGCCGTGGTAGGCAAGGTGAAGAGCGAAGACGAGCTGGTCGCCAAAGGCCTGGAACTGGTCAAGCGTTTCGAGCTGGATGCCCTGCTGGTGACCCGTTCCGAAAACGGCATGACCCTGATCCGTGAAGGGCAGCCCGAGCTGCACCTGCCGGCCCAGGCTCACGAGGTCTATGACGTCACCGGTGCCGGCGATACAGTGATCTCCACCCTGGCTACCTCACTGGCGGCAGGCAAGAGCCTGGATGAAGCCTGTGCCCTGGCCAACACGGCTGCCGGCATCGTGGTCGGCAAACTGGGTACCTCCACCGTCAGCCCGGTGGAGCTGGCCAACGCGCTCTACACCGAGCAGGAGACCGGCTTCGGCGTCATGTCCGAGGCCCAGCTGAAGGTGGCCGTGCGCGCCGCCCGCCTGCGCGGCGAGAAGGTGGTGATGACCAATGGCTGCTTCGACATCCTGCACGCTGGTCACGTCTCCTATCTGGCCAATGCCGGCAAGCTGGGGGATCGCCTGATCGTGGCGGTCAACACCGACGAGTCGGTGCGCCGCCTCAAGGGGCCGGGCCGTCCGGTCAACCCCACCGAGCGTCGCATGGCGGTGCTGGCTGCGCTGGGTGCCGTGGACTGGGTTGTGCCGTTTGGTGAAGACACGCCGCAGCGTCTGATCGCCGAGATCCTGCCAGATCTGCTGGTCAAGGGGGGCGACTACAAGCCGGAAGAGATCGCCGGTTACGCCGAGGTGACTGCCAACGGTGGCGAAGTGCGTGTTCTCAACTTCGAAGACGGCTGCTCCACTACCGACATCATCAAGACCATCCGCGAACGCGGTTAAGGTCGAGCGGGGCCCGCTAAGGCTGGCCCGGCTTCCTGACCTGGCAACGGGCAGCAAAAAGGCGACCTTGTGGTCGCCTTTTTCATATCCGGGTAATGCTATCAGGCCTTGGGTTTGGCGCTGGCGGGCATCAGTCCCTGGTTCACTTCTACCAGATCCTGCTCTTCCAGGATGCCGGCCGCCTGTTTCAGGCTCAGGATGTTGAGGATGTAGTTGTAACGGGCGGCAGAGAGCTTCTGCTTGGCGTCGTACAGCTTGCGGGTGGAGTCCAGCACGTCGACGATGGTACGAGTACCGACCTCATAACCGGCTTCGGTCGCCTTCAGGGCGCTGTCGGCGGAGATGACGGACTGGCTGTAGGCACGTACCGAGCCGATGCTGGCGTTTACGTTATTGTAGGAAGAGCGCACCGTGCTCTGCACCGAGCGGAAGTTCTTCTCCAGCAGCTCGCTTGCGGCCACATAGTTGAACTGTGCCTGTTTAACCTGGGAGCTGGTGGCGCCGCCGCTGTAGATGGGCAGCTTGAAGGTCAGCCCGACATTGGCCTGGTTGCCATTGCTCTCGGGGTTGATCACTTCATCCTTGTAGTCGGTGTTGCTGGCGGAGAGACCGGCACCCAGATCCAGAGTCGGTTCGTGGCCGGTCTTGGCCAGATCGATCTGTTCCTTGGCGATGTCTTTCGCGATGCGGGCACTGTGCAGTTGCAGGTTCTTGTCCAGCGCCAGCTCCAGCCACTTGTCGGAGCCAAAAGCGGTCTTCTGCGGGCTGAAGCGTTCGGTGTTGAGCACATCCAGCGAACGATGGTCTATACCGGTCAGCTCGCGCAGGGTCTCGTAGCTGTTGTCCAGCTCGTTCTCGGCGCTGATCTCGTCCGCCAGCGCCTGGTCACGGGAGGCTTCGGCTTCATGCACGTCGGTGATGGCGGTCAGACCCACCTCGAAACGCTGCTGGGTTTGCTCCAGCTGACGCTCTACGGCCACCTTGTTGGCACGCACGAATTCCAGGGTGTCCATCGCCTTGAGCACGTTGAAATAGGCCTGGGCGGTACGCAGCATCAGGTTCTGGATTTCAAGGTTGTAGGCGACGTCAGACTGGGTGGCACTCTTCTCGGTCAGATCCAGGTTGACCCAGTTGCTGCGACGATAGATGGACTGATCCAGAGAGAGGGAGCCGCTGGCGGTGGTACCGGTCTGGGTATCGTTCTTGTTCTGCAGGTAGTTCAGACCAGCGCCCAGGTTGATCTGGGGCAACAGGGCTGCGCGGGATTCATTGATCTTCTCGAAGGCTTGGTCGCGTACTGCCTTGGATTGCAACAACTGCGGGTCTTTGAGCTGGGCCTGTTGGTAGATGTCGAGCAGGTTCTCGGCATGGGCACCGGCACTGACGCCCAGCAACACCATGACGGACAAGAGTGTTCTTTTCATAGATCGTTTTAACCTTATGTAGTAACCCAAAATGGTTGCTGGAAGAGGGCAAATATTGTCACCGACCAAGCTTGATTGCAGCTTAATCACTCTACTAGTTAGCAAAATTTAATGCCAAGAGTCTCCGGTCCAGTGACGGGAACGTCAAGAACCGAACGCTATTTTCTCCCCCCTGTGCCTAGCCAAATGGTCTGTGGCTGCTAAAATCCACCCCTCATTGACCTTGGTGCAGAGAGTGAATGAATGTTCATTCATGTTCCTCGGATTTTATGGTCAAACAGATTCAAGTCAAGCTAACGGGAGCCTCGTATGTCACAGCATCCCCTGCCGCAGGATCGGCATTATGCCGCCGAAGACGTAAAAATAATTTCAAAATCATCGGGTTATAACGGCTTCTTCAAGGTGAACGTTTATCGTTTGCAGCACAGGTTATTTGCTGGTGGCTGGAATCAACCCATAGTCCGCGAGCTGTTCGAGCGGGGCCACGCCGCCGCGCTGCTCCCTTATGATCCGGTACGCGACCAGATTGTGCTGGTGGAGCAGTTTCGCATCGGCGCCATGGAAACCAGTCGCACCCCCTGGCTGCTGGAGCTGGTGGCCGGCATCATAGATGAAGGGGAGACTGCCGAGGCCGTAGTACGTCGCGAAGCGGTGGAAGAGGCCGGCATCGAGGTGGGTCGCTGCGAGCACGCCATCAGCTATCTGGTGAGTCCGGGTGGCAGCACGGAGCGGATCGAGGTCTATGTGGGCGAGGTGGATGCCAGCAAGGCCGAGGGACTGCACGGTTTGGCGGAAGAGGGGGAAGATATCCGGGTGCACGTGGTGAGCCGCGAGCAGGCCTATGCCTGGCTCAAGGAGGGGCGCATCGACAACGCTGCCTCCGTCATCGCCCTGCAGTGGCTGGCTCTCAATCATGGCGAGCTGCGCGCCCGCTGGCTGGCGGATCGCTGAGATGGCGATGACCCGGCTTCAGGCCAGCATTCACATGCCAGATCTGCTCGCTTGCGAGTTCAACTACCCGTGGGATTGGATTGATGGAGTTGCAACATGTCGTTAGTCCAGAGCCCGTTCAAACGTTATGTGCCTGATTTGATGTCCCTGCAGCGCACCTGCGAGGTGAACTATATGGCGCTGATGAAGCTGCTGCCCCCGGGTGGGGAGGTAGGGACCGAGCGGCGCTACCGGGTCGGTAACGATCTGCAGTTCCAGCTCACCGTCTGTGGCGAGAGCCGCTTTACCAGCGAGGTGCTGCTGAGCCAGCACAATCCCGAATTGCCCGAATACCTGCAAGCACAAATAGAGATTCGTTTGTATCATGATGTGCGAATGGCGGAAGTGTGTGCAACGCAACAGATTTCTCGTTTGCAACCACGTTATGATTATCCCAATAAAAAGATGCACCAGCGGGATGAAAAGGAGCAGGTAAATCTGTTTCTGGCCGAATGGCTGAAATTTTGTCTCAGACATGGTACCAGTCCGATCAATATCTCCAGTTGAACAAATATAAAGAAGCGTGATTTTGGAAACAGAGCTACCTCAGGCGCAGGACGGCAGTGTGCACCTGCTGCAAATTACCGATACCCATCTTTTCGCCAGCGCCGAGGGGCGGCTGCTGGCTGTGCGCACCGCAGAGAGCCTGGCCGCCGTGCTGGATCAGGTGCAGGCCAACGCCCACCCTTACGACCTGATCCTGGCCACCGGCGATCTGTCGCAGGATCACAGTCCGGAGTCCTACCAGCGCTTCGCCACCATGATGGCGCCGCTCTCTCGCCCCATCTACTGGCTGCCCGGCAATCATGACGACAGCCCCCTGATGACGGAGCACTTGCATGCCGCCGGGATCAGCGAGGCCAAGCAGCTGGTGGGCGAACACTGGCAGGTGATCCTGCTCGACACCCAGGTGCGCGGCAAACCTCACGGCATGATCGGGGATCACCAGCTGGAGGCTCTCGACAACGCCCTGCGCCAATATCCGGATCGTCACGCCCTCATCGCCCTGCACCATCAGGCGGTGCCGGTGGGCTGCGCTTGGCTGGATCAGCACAACCTCAAGAACGCCGACGACCTGTTTGCCGTGCTGGCCCGCCATCCGCAGCAGAAGACCATACTGTTTGGTCACGTTCACCAGGAGTTCGACGAGGTGCATCGCGGGGTACGGCTGATTTCCAGCCCCTCCACCTGCATCCAGTTCAAGCCGCTCTCCGATGGTTTCGCGTTGGACGAGTCCGGCCCGGGCTGGCGCTACCTCACCCTCTACCCGGGTGGCCGCATCGCCAGCCAGGTGTGGCGCCTGCCGGTCGGCCAGTTCGTGCCCGACCCCAATGCCACCGGTTACTGAGGAGCACAGCATGAAACCCGTCCTCCTCTACCTGCACGGTTTCAACTCCTCGCCGGGTTCCGCCAAGGCCCAGCAGATGGCGTCCTGGGTGGCAGAACATAGGCCCGATATCGAGGTGGTGATCCCGGCCCAGCCCAATACCCCGGCGGCGGCCTGGGCGGCCATCGAGCAGACCATCGCGGATCTTGTCGCTCGCCATGGCACTGCGCTGCGGCTCGGCGCCGTGGGCAGCTCCCTCGGCGGCTTTATGGCGACCAGAGTCAGTGAGTTGTATGGCTGCCGCTCGGCCTTGATCAATCCGGCGGTGCGTCCCCATGAGCTGCTCTGCGACTATCTGGGTCCCCAAACCAATCCTTATACCGACGAGCGCTACGAGCTGTTGCCGGCGCACATGGACGAGCTGAGAGCGCTGGCGGTGCCGGTGACCGCCCCCGAGCGGCTCTGGGTGCTGCAACAGCAGGAAGATGAAGTGCTGGACTATCGCAAGGCGCTGGAGGAGTACCGCTTCGCCCGCCTGTCGCTGGAGTGCGGTGGTAACCACGCCTTCGTGGCGTTCGAGCGCTACCCCGCCCAAATCGTCCGCTTCCTCGGGCTCTAGCCGTGCAACCGCCGCTGGCCGCCTTCCTCGAACAGGTACTGGCCACGGCGCAAGCGGGGCTCACCTACTCCAAAGACCCTTTCGATATCGCCCGCTTCGAGGCGCTGAGAGCGGCCACGGCAGCCCTTATTGTCAGCCAGAGCGAGCTGGCCCCCGAGGCCATCAGCGACTGGATCGCCCTCGACACTGGCTATCCCACCCCCAAGCTGGATGTGCGTGCTTTCATCGTGGATGAGGCAAGGCGGGTCCTGCTGGTGCAGGAGCGCTGCGACGGCGGCTGGACTCTGCCGGGTGGCTGGTGCGATATCGGCGACTCGCCGGCTGCTGCCGTGGTGCGCGAAGTAGTGGAAGAGACCGGCCTCGAGTGCCGGGCGGTGCAACTGCTGGCCCTGTTCGACAAGCTCAAACACCCCCATCCGCCCCAGCTGCCCCACGCTCACAAGGCCTTCTTCCTGTGCGAGGTGACCGGCGGCCAGCTGCTCACCGAAACCGATGAAACCCGGGGGGCGGCTTATTTCCCCATCGAGGCACTGCCCCCACTCTCCCGCCACCGGGTGGTGGAATCCCAGCTGCATACCCTGCACCGGCATGTGCAAGAGGGGCGGGGCGATACCCTGTTCGATTGATTCACTCGGCACGTGGATTGGTGGCAAGGAGGCAAGATGATCAAGCGTATCGGCAATACCCCCATTCAGGTGAAGCACAAGGCCAGCTGCGATTGCGGGGCCCTGGTGCTGGAACTCAGCTTGCCGGACGGCGTGGTAGCGCCCCGCCGATGAGTCAAAAGCGGGCCGCGCGCCTATTCAGATCAAGCTTTCTGTGCGGGGCGTTTGTCCTGATCCCGCCTAGCAGTTAAGATTCCCTCCAAACGTCAATTCGCAAGGCCCTCCATGTCTACTCAATACAATGCGGATGCCATTGAGGTCCTCAATGGCCTTGAACCGGTGCGTCGTCGCCCCGGCATGTATACCGACACCACCCGGCCCAATCACCTCGGCCAGGAGGTCATCGACAACAGCGTCGACGAGGCGCTGGCGGGGCATGCCCGCAATCTGGAGGTGATCCTCCACGAGGATCAGTCCCTCGAGGTGATCGACGATGGCCGCGGCATGCCGGTCGACATCCACCCGGAGGAAGGGGTGTGCGGGGTGGAGCTCATCCTCTGCAAGCTGCACGCGGGGGGCAAGTTCTCCAACAAGAACTATCAGTTCTCCGGCGGTCTGCACGGGGTGGGTATCTCGGTAGTGAATGCCCTCTCCGATCGGGTCGAGGTGACGGTGCGCCGCGACGGCCAGGTCTATGACATCGCCTTCGAGCGTGGCGACAAGGTGCAGGAGCTGACCATCACAGGTACCTGCGGGCGTCGCAACACAGGCACCCGGGTGCGTTTCTGGCCGCAGGCGAGCTATTTCGACTCCCCCAGGTTCTCGGTCTCCAAGCTCGAACATCTGCTCAAGGCCAAGGCCGTGCTCTGCCCGGGCCTCACCATCAAGTTCCTCGACAAGAACACCGGCATCAAGCTTGAGTGGTGCTACGAAGACGGCCTCAAGGATTACCTCATCGACGCGGTCAAGCAGTTCACCTGCCTGCCGGAGCAGCCCTTCGTCGGCACCTTCAGCACCGATCAGTCGGCGGTGGACTGGGCCCTGTGCTGGTTGCCGGAAGGAGGCGAATGCCTCGCCGAATCCTATGTGAACCTCATTCCCACCGCCCAGGGCGGTACCCACGTCAACGGCCTGCGTCAGGGCCTGCTCGACGCCATGCGCGAGTTCTGCGAGTTCCGCAACCTGCTGCCGCGCGGGGTCAAGCTCACCCCGGAAGATATCTGGGATCGCTGCGCCTACATCCTCTCCATCAAGATGCAGGATCCGCAGTTTGCCGGTCAGACCAAGGAGCGGCTATCGTCCCGCCAGAGTTCGGCGTTTGTCTCCGGTGTGGTGAAGGATGCCTTCAGCCTTTACTTGAACAGCAACACCGAGCTGGCCGAACAGCTGGCCGAGCTCTGCATCTCCAGCGCCCAGCGCCGGATGCGCGCCGCCAAGACGGTGGTGCGCAAGAAGATAACGCAAGGCCCGGCGCTGCCCGGCAAGCTCACCGATTGCGGCTGCGCCGATCCCATGCAAGGCGAATTGTTCCTGGTGGAGGGTGACTCCGCGGGCGGCAGCGCCAAGCAGGCGCGGGATCGCGAGTTCCAGGCCATCATGCCCCTGCGCGGCAAGATCCTGAACACCTGGGAGGTGGAGGCCGGTCAGGTGCTCGCCTCGCAGGAGGTGCACGATATTTCGGTGGCCATCGGGCTCGATCCCGACTCCAACGATCTCAGTGGCCTGCGCTATGGCAAGGTGTGCATCCTGGCGGATGCGGACTCCGACGGTCTGCACATCGCCACCCTGCTCTGCGCCCTCTTTGTGAAGCACTTCCGCGCCCTGGTGGAGCAGGGCCACGTCTATGTGGCCATGCCGCCCCTGTATCGTATCGATATCGGTAAGGAGGTGTTCTACGCCCTCGATGAGGACGAGAAGAACGGCGTGCTGCAGCGGGTCGAGGCCGAGAAGAAGAAGGGCAAGGTGATGGTGACCCGATTCAAGGGCCTGGGCGAGATGAACCCCAAGCAACTGCGGGAAACCACCATGGATCCCAACACCCGTCGCCTGGTGCAGCTCACCATGGACGAAGGGGAAGAGACGCTGCAGCTGATGGACATGCTGCTGGCCAAGAAGCGCGCCAGTGATCGCCGCGAGTGGCTGGAAGAGAAGGGCAACCTCGCCGAAGTGTGAGTGCCGGACAAGGAGCACAGATGATAGCCAATACCCCGGAACCCCCTTACTACGCGGTGATCTTCACCTCGCAGCGCACCGACGTGGATGAGGGCTACGCCGCCATGGCCGAACGCATGCTGGCACTGGCCCGCACCCAGCCGGGTTTTCTCGGCGTGGAGTCGGCCCGTGACGGGGTGGGCATCACTGTCTCCTACTGGCGCGATCTCGAGTCGATCCGCCACTGGAAGAGCGATCTCGAGCACCGGGAGGCCCAGCGCCTCGGCCGCGAGCAGTGGTATCGCACCTTCAAGACACGCATTGCAAGGGTGGAGCGCGATTACGGTCTGTAACGCGCCCTTGCCCACGATTTTGGCGGCCACGGCCGCGACCCAAATAACCAAGAGAAGCACCACATGAGTGATCTAGAGCTCAGTCTGGACGGGGTAGAGCGCCAGCCCATGCGCGCCTTTACCGAGCAGGCTTACCTGAACTACTCCATGTACGTCATCATGGACAGGGCCCTGCCGCACATCGGCGACGGCCTCAAGCCCGTGCAGCGGCGCATCATCTACGCCATGAGCGAGCTGGGGCTCTCCGCCCTCTCCAAGCACAAGAAGTCCGCCCGTACCGTGGGTGACGTACTCGGTAAGTACCACCCCCACGGCGACAGCGCCTGTTACGAAGCCATGGTGCTGATGGCCCAGCCCTTCTCCTACCGCTACCCGCTGGTAGACGGTCAGGGCAACTGGGGGGCGCCGGACGATCCCAAATCCTTCGCCGCCATGCGTTATACCGAGGCGCGCCTGTCGCGCTTCTCCGAGCTGCTGCTCTCCGAGCTGGGGCAGGGCACGGTGGAGTGGACGCCGAACTTCGACGGCACCATGAAAGAGCCGGTGGTGCTGCCCGCTCGCCTGCCGCACATCCTGCTCAACGGGGTGACCGGCATCGCGGTGGGCATGGCGACCGACATCCCGCCCCACAATGCGCGGGAAGTGGCCCACGCCTGCGTGGAGCTCTTGGACAACCCCACTGCCGGGCTGGATGCCCTGATGGCGCACATCCAGGGACCGGACTACTCGACCAACGCCGAGATCATCACCCCGCGCGACGACATCCGCAAAATCTACGAGACCGGCAAGGGTTCCATCAAGCAGCGGGCGGTCTGGAGCGAAGAAGATGGCGACATCGTCATCACTGCGCTACCCCATCAGGCCTCCGGCGCCAAGATCATGGAGCAGATCGCCGCCCAGATGGTGGCGAAGAAATTGCCGATGGTCACCGATCTGCGGGATGAGTCGGATCACGAGAACCCGACCCGTCTGGTCATCGTGCCGCGCTCCAACCGGGTGGATGTAGAGGGGCTGATGGCCCACCTGTTCGCCACCACGGATCTGGAGAAGAACTACCGGGTCAACCTCAACATCCTGGGTCTGGACAACCGGCCCCAGGTGAAAGACCTCAAGACCATCCTCACCGAGTGGCTGAGCTTCCGTCGTGAGACGGTGCGCCGCCGTCTGCAGTATCGCCTCGACAAGGTGCTGGCCCGCCTGCACATCCTCGAAGGCTTGCTCATCGCCTATCTCAACATCGACGAGGTGATCGAGATCATCCGCACCGAGGAGGAGCCGGGCCGGGTGATGATGGAGCGCTTCAACATCAGCGAGACCCAGGCCGAGGCGATCCTCGAGCTGAAACTCCGCCACCTGGCCAAGCTCGAAGAGTTCAAGCTGCGCGCCGAACAAAACGAACTGGCCGAAGAACGCGACAAGCTGGAACTCATCCTGGGTTCCGAGCGTCGTCTCAATACCCTGCTCAAGAAAGAGCTGCTGGCGGACGCCGAGAAGTACGGCGACGATCGTCGCACTCCGCTGGTGGAGCGCGCCACCGCCGTGGCCCTGACCGAGAAGGAGCTCACCCCGAGCGAGCCGGTCACCGTGATCCTGTCTGACAAGGGATGGGTGCGCGCGGCCAAGGGCCACGATGTGGATGCCGAGGGGCTCTCCTACAAGGCGGGGGATAGCTACCTCACCCACGCCTGCGGTCGCAGTAACCAGCAGGCGGTGTTCCTCTCCACCCTGGGACGTACCTATTCGCTGGAGGCCCACACCTTGCCATCCGCCCGCAGTCAGGGCGAGCCGCTCACCGGCCGCTTTGCGCTGGGGGCTGGCGAAGAGGTGCGTCATCTGGTGATGGGCAATGAGGGCGAACCGTATCTGATCTGTTCCGACGCCGGTTACGGCTTCGTCTGCAAATATGACGACCTCATTGGCAAGAACAAGAACGGCAAGGCGCTGCTCACCGTGCCGGAAGGTGGCATGGTCATGGCGCCCCAGAAGATAGGCGCGCCGGACACCGATCTCTGCATGGCCATCTCCAACGAGGGGCGCATGCTGCTGTTCCCGCTGAGTACCCTGCCGGTACTCGGCAAGGGCAAGGGCAACAAGCTCATCAGCATCCCCTCTGCGCGGGTCAAGGCGCGAGAGGAGTTTGTGGTGATGGCCGCCGTTATTCCGCAGGGCCAGTCGGTGACCCTGTTCGCCGGCAAGCGCAAGCTGACCCTGAAACCCTCGGATCTCGACTACTACCGCGGTGAGCGCGGCCGCCGTGGCGCCAAGCTGCCCCGCGGTTTGCAGCGAGTAGATAGAATAGAGATTGAACCCGTCGCCGGTGCCGAACCGACAGCGGGGGAAAACCAGGAAGGGTAATTAATAAAAGGGAGCGAATTGGTTGCTCCCTTATTATTAATTTTAACTATTGAAGTTTAATTGATTTTTGTGATATGTGATGAATATTTAAGTTCGCAATGTCAGGCCTAATCTGTGATTTTGCTTACGCATGGTCCTATATTAAGTTTTTTATCTCTTGAATATTGGAATAGCCACGTGATTTTAGTTCTTGTAAGGCTGCGCCAGATTTTAATGGTGAACTACCTCGTTCGTTTATGAATATACGAGCTAGTTCTCGATCACTCTTCATGGGCATTTCTTCTCTGTACTGCCTAGACCGTTCAAGAGCTCCTTGCCCTTCTTCTAAGGCTGCCTTACCTACTTTTTTGGCTATATCCCCTGCAGATTCCCAGAACCCCATGCTACCTCCACCTTATGGTTAACTTAACCGATTGGACTCGATGCCACTTTACGGCTACGGCATTTCGGGCAGTAGTCAGGTGTGCCATAACCTGCTCTACTTGTCCATTCATGCTTGCAGTCTAAGCACTTTGCTCTATAAATTGTTGCCATTAATATCAACCCTCATGATTATTATAAAAATGTATAGTGCACTATACATGGGATTCGTATGAAAAATGTGTGATGCGGATTACAGAATCATGTCGAACTGGGACCTATAGCTGATTAGTACGGTGTAGTTAGACGATTCGTGAAAATCGGTTATTATTGTCCTGCTCTTACCAGCCCCCTCTTATTTGCCCTTTTTACCTATCTACACAGTGCTGATGGAGCGGATGTTCAGACCCCGCTAGTCGCCCCTGCTCGCTAAGCTTAAAGGGAGCAGCACAGTGCCAGGAGGCCAATCATGGAGATCGACAAAGCCATCGGACTGATCGAGGCCCACGGGGTCTTTCACGGGGATCACTACAGCTTCAACAGCGACGATTTTGTGCAGTGGTGCGAGGAGGATGCCCAGCAGACCCTCACGCTGGAGCAGGCCAATCAGGACCTCTCGCCGTTTTGCATCCGGGTTGGTTACTCGGAGCCGGTGCGGATGTGGCGCTACTACCTGACCTGATCAGGTCAGGCTGCGCCACCACAGATAACAAGAAGGAGCCGATAAGGCTCCTTCTTCCATTCTGGTTTGCCAAAGCAGGGCGCGGGAGCGCTGGCTTCACTCCGCCAGCCCTATCAGAGGTGTATGACGCAGCGAAATGGTCAGGCAGGGATCCTGCCATTGCGCACCAGGGCCCGCCGGATATTGCGGCACATCTTGCCAAAGCTGGATAGCTCGTCAAAGGTGGGCGGGATGCCGCGATTGATCTGGTATTGCCAGTAGCAGAGCTCGGTATCGACCAGTTCCATCAGCTTCTTCGGGCAGCCGATGCAGGTGTTGTCGGGGCCGCATTTGAAGGTGTCGGCCTGATAGAGGGGGAACTCCTGTTTGACGGCATCGATGATCTGCTGCATCGCGGTAATGCGGTCCGGTTTTCTGCTCATCTTGTCAAATACCCCACTTCATATCAGGCGGGGATTATAAACGCTGAGCCCGGCGGCACAATTGCGCAAAGGGGGTAGATAAGATGACTGGATATATCCAGAGCTTTTGTTGGGGAGGCTGTTTATCACGAAATGCCGATGATGGTGCACGTAACGAGTCGGTTTAATCTGTCTGTTAAATTATCAATTGATTAATAACCTCTCATCTCATTCCAATGGGTAGCGTATTTATGGTTTTCTCTTTTTATATTGAGTGACGACCCCTGACCTTAATCTCTTGAATACAGAGGGATATAAAAGGTTGGCCATCAGTCGGTCATCTTGCTGCCAGGAACAGGAGCATCTGATGGTCCTTGATAAGGGGAGGAGGGGGAACCGAGCTGATTGCAAGTGCAACAAAATTTAACATGGACTGATGGCCATCCGTTGGTGAAATCACCCGGTAGGCGGATGGCTTTTTATATTTCCTTGTATTTAAAAAATCATTAAATACAATACGTTATGGTTTCCCCTGTTATGTTTATACTTTATTTGGCTGCGCTTGGCTCTATGCCGTGACGGGGCGAGCGTCACTCCCGTTACAAAAAGAGTTGTATAAAATGTTATCAAGATCCCAGTTTACTTATCTGGCGTATTGAACCCGGATGCCTTCTGTTCATAATGAGCTGGTCATATCGACATTTTATTTTCAACTGGGTGGGCACCATGAATCGCACATTCACTTCCTGCAAATGGTTCAATCTTGATCGCAAGATAGCCTTCTTCTTCCCAATCAAATAAGCCTTCCGTTGTGGGCCGGCGGCCCCTTCTGCACATTTTCCTGTGCTGACATTCTGTTTCTGATATCTGGTTTGTCGCCATTGTAGCCAAGCCGGGTCTCTATTTATCTATTTTCCTGCGCACTCTTTAATTTGCGCCGGATGGCGATCCCGTTCGCCAAAATAATGCCGAGGTTTACCATGGAACATTTCAAACACCTGCCCGAGCCGTTTCGCATTCGCGTTATCGAACCGGTAAAACGCACCACTCGTGACTACCGCGAGGCCGCCATCAAGCAGGCCGGCATGAACCCCTTCCTGCTCGACAGCGAAGACGTCTTTATCGATCTGCTGACTGACAGCGGCACCGGCGCCATCACCCAGGACATGCAGGCGGCCATGATGCGCGGCGACGAAGCTTATAGTGGCAGCCGCAGCTTCCACGCCCTGCGCAAGGCGGTGCAGGAGATCTTCGGCTACGAGCTGACCATCCCGACCCACCAGGGGCGCGGCGCCGAGCAGATCTACATTCCGGTTCTCATCAAGAAGCGTGAGCAGGAGAAAGGGCTGGATCGCAGCAAGATGGTGGCGCTCTCCAACTACTTCTTCGACACCACCCAGGGTCATACCCAGATCAACTGCTGCGTAGCAAAGAACGTCTATACCAAGGAAGCGTTCGACACCAGCGTCACCGCCGATTTCAAGGGTAATTTCGATCTCGACAAGCTGGAGGCGGCAATCCTGGAAGCGGGTCCGGCCAACGTGCCCTATATCGTCAGCACCATCACCTGCAACTCGGCCGGGGGCCAGCCGGTCTCCATTGCCAACCTCAAGGCGGTTTATGCCATCGCCCGTCAATACGAGATCCCGGTGATCATGGACTCCGCCCGCTTCGCCGAGAACGCCTATTTCATCCAGCAGCGAGAGCCCGGCTACGCCGACTGGAGCATCGAGCAGATCACCCGCGAGGCCTACAAGTATGCCGACGGCCTCGCCATGTCCGCCAAGAAGGACGCCATGGTGCAGATGGGTGGCCTGCTCTGCTTCAAGGACGAGTCGATGCTGGACGTTTACAACGAGTGCCGCACCCTGTGCGTGGTGCAGGAGGGCTTCCCCACCTATGGCGGTCTGGAAGGGGGCGCCATGGAGCGGCTGGCGGTCGGCCTGCGCGACGGCATGCGCCAGGACTGGCTCGCTTACCGCATCCAGCAGGTGCAGTATCTGGTGGACGGGCTGGAGGCGATCGGCGTGGTCTGCCAGCAGGCAGGGGGACACGCGGCTTTCGTCGATGCGGGCAAGCTGCTGCCCCACATCCCGGCGGATCAGTTCCCGGCCCACGCCCTGGCCTGCGAGCTCTACAAGGTCGCCGGCATTCGTGCGGTCGAGATAGGCTCCCTGCTACAGGGTCGTGACCCGGCCACCGGCAAGCAGATGGCCTGCCCGGCCGAGCTGCTGCGCCTGACCATACCGCGCGCCACCTACACCCAGACCCACATGGATTTCATTATTGAGGCATTCCAGGAAGTCAAAAAGAACGCCGCCAATATCAAGGGGCTGGCCTTCACCTATGAGCCGCCGGTGCTGCGTCACTTCACCGCCCGGCTTGAAGAGGTGGCGCCGAATACGGCGACGACGACCAGGCAGCTGGCCGAAGCATAACAACCAATAAGCAAAGCAAGGCACAGAAGATTCTGTGCCTTTTTTGAATCTGCATTCAGGGAACAAGACAGGGGGGAATACGATGGCCAAAAATCCATCCATAGTGGGGGGCGCTTGCATCATAGCGAGCGTCTGTGTCGGGGCAGGGATGCTGGGACTGCCCAGCGCCGGGGCGGGGGCCTGGGCCAGCTGGTCCACCCTGGTCATTACCCTGACCATGATAGTGATGACGGTCTCGGGCTGGATGCTGTTGGAGGCATTCAAGGGCTATGAGCTGACCGTCTCCTTCAATACGGTGACCCGGGATCTGCTGGGATCCAGGGTCAATATGTTCAACAACCTGGCGGTCTATTTTGTTGGCGGGATCCTGCTCTACGCCTACATCACCTCGTCCGGGCTGATCCTGCATGGGCTGCTTGGCATCGACAGCAAGATCGCCTCCGTGCTGTTTGTGCTGTTCTTCTCCAGTCTGGTGTGGCACTCGACCCGGGCGGTGGACCGGATCTCGGTGGTGCTGATCGCCTTCATGCTGTTGAGCTTCGTGTTCGGGGTCTCCGGGCTGGCGATGCGGGTCAATGTGGATCAGTTGTTTGACTCCATGCACCAGGAGATGGGGTATGCCCCCTACGCCCTGGCCCTGCTGCCGGTGGCGCTGACCTCGTTCGGTTATCACCACTCGGTGGCCTCGATGCGTGCCTATTACGGGAGCGAACACAAGGCCAAGAGGGCCATTCTGGGGGGCACCCTGATCGCCCTCGGTTTCTACATCCTCTGGTTGGTGAGCATCTTCGGCAACCTGCCGCGCCAGCAGTTTGGCCCCGTCATCGCCCAAGGGGGCGAGGTGGACGCGTTGCTCAATGCGCTGGGGTCGGTGATCGACTCCCGCAGGGTCGACCATGCGGTGCACGCCTTCTCCATGGCGGCGATTCTCTCCTCCTTTATCGGGGTGGGGCTCGGGGTATTTGATTACCTGGCGGATCTGTTCAAGTTCGACAACAGTCGCCGTGGCCGCGCCAAGTCGTGGGCCGTGACCTTTTTGCCGCCGCTCCTGATGTCACTCCTGTTCCCGTTCGGCTTTATCATCGCCATCGGTTACGCCGGAGCGGCCGCTACCGTCTGGACCTGCATAGTCCCGGCCCTGCTGGTGATGAAGGCGCGCAAGGCCGAAGGGGGAGATCAGGGCTTCGTGGCACCGGGCGGCCAGGGCATGGTGATGGGGGTTATCCTGTTTGGCATCCTGATCGCGCTGTTCCATCTGCTCAATATGGCAAACCTGCTGCCCATCTTCACCGGGTAGTAGCGCAGGCAGAAATCGGATAGCACAACGCCCGGCAAGCCGGGCGTTGTTATAAGGAGAGAGGGGAGGTAACAGGCAAGATGGATTCGTTAAGCGGCAACATGAGATCTGTTACCCAGCCAACGGATCAATAAATCATGGCCAATTTAATTTCATCCGGGAGATGACGATATTTCCCCCGTACTCCCTTCTGGCCAAATTATTTTTTCATCAACTTTTCAAATTCTGCCTTATCGATTCCTTTCTCAATACCAGACATGGCCTTCTGCACTTCAGGAGCGGAAAACAATTCGCTGGCGGCGACCTGTCCCAATAACTGGAAGCTGGTACTGATGGTATTGGTTCCTTCATAAGTCAGTGCTTTGGTTGCCTGATCCCGGCATGAACTGGTCAATAATTTGGTAAAGAGTTTGCCCAGCGTGGCATTGGAATCATCCAGTTCTTTTTGTGATACGTTACTGATGGATTTGACGGCCGGATGTGCCGATGCCGAGGCGAACATCCACTTGACGAGAGACGTTCTGTCATCTTTTGTTGTTGATTCTACAAGGCATTTCGCAAGATCATCCCCATAGGGGCCGGCATTGGCGGTGTGCGACAGGAAAAGAGCTGCGATGATCGCCAAGTATTTCATTTTCATGATGTGTCTCATGGATAATAGTGGATCGGTTTTGGATTAATGCACTGAACTGTGAGTGTGAATCACGGGTATATTAATCGAGAGCATACCAAAATCAAATGGCTCCCTTTTGTGACCGATATCCTCCTTCCTGCGGCTTCCCCCGGTGTTTATTTATTCCGTGCTGTGATGAAAAATACCAGTCGTTTGATGTGTGCTGATCTCTTGGCCTGTTTTTGATTTCAGGGGGGAAATATTGTGCTGGTTGCCGGATAGCACAACGCCCGGCAAGCCGGGCGTTGGATTACAAAGAGGGCGCCCTGTTGGCAGGCTGGCTATCAGAAGTCGTGATAGAGGGGCCAACCTAGCAGCGGGTGCTTGATGCCGGCGCGCATCTCGAAGCTGTCGAGCTTCTCCGGCGAGGCGTTCTCTTTTTGCAGCAGCTGGTACTGGCGCACAAACCCCAGGGTGTGGAGCAGGTTGGGGACAAAGCCCGGGCTCAGCTCCTGGCGGATCGCCGCGGCCATGTCGGCGGGCAGTTCGCCAAGCATCAGGGCGAGCTGGGTCGCCAGATGGTCGGTGTCGTACCACTCCTCCTTGAGCTCAATCTCCCGCGCCAGCTTGCGCTTGAGATCCTGCTTCACCTTGAGCGGGGCGGCGCCACTGCCCTTGCCGCAGAGGATGCGATAGAGCAGGGCCTCGGCCAGCTTGTCTTCCATGGTAGGGTGATCGTTCTCGCAGGCGAAGAAGTGCTGGTCGATAAGCCCCATCAATCGGTTCTTGTTGTGCTCGGCCAGCGCCTTCTCGTACTCCTGCCACCCTTGCCACTCCTCCACATCGGGGGGGCTGGAGATCTTGTCCAGCAGGCGGGCATCCACATCACCGTAGAGGCTGTTGCCGGTCTGCCTGGGGCTGACGGTGATGAGCATGGACCAGCCTTTCTGGAACGGCTTGATGGGCCCCTCCGGCGCCTGCAAGAGGGCCAGCGCCTTGGCCGGATCCCGCTGGGAGAGCTCCTGCAACCCTAAGCTCACCACGCCGATGACGTCGTGAGCGGCCTGTTCCAGCAGGTGCATCTTGTACTTGTTGTAGTACTTGTCGGCGAATTTGAGGCTCATCAGCACCGCCTTGCCCTTGATGGCGGCCAGTTGCTGTTGGCTCAAACGCTCGTTGTCGCGGCCAAAGCGCAGCACCTGGGTGAGAAAGGGGCCCTGGTTGGCATCGCGAATGACTAACTGCATGAATGGGCTCCTTAATCCAGAAAGCTGAACATGTCGTCGACGTCGCCGTACTCGTCTTCCTCGACCTTGTTCTTCTCTTTGGCCTGCATAACCAGCTCGGCGGCGAACTTGTTGATGATGCCATCCCAGGTGGAGTGCTCATTTCGCAACAACGCCTTGATGGATTTCTCCACCTCGGGAGCCAGCTCGCGGATGAGCATCAACAGACTTCTTGGGTCATCCAAGGCGTAGTCGTGGACATCCTCGCTCTGCTGGCGTTCGCTGTAGCGCAGGGACTCTTCGAGATCTTCCTCCTCGGCGTGCAGCACGTCGCGATAGCCTTCGTCATCCTCGTAGCGATCGCCGCGATAGAACTCGATAAAGGGGATGGCGAGGTAGAAGAGCCCGGCCGGGTCTTCGGCGACGCACTCGAGGATCTCGCGCTGCTTGGCTTCGCTCTCCTGAGTGCGGATCAGGTAGTTGAGGAAGTCGAAGGTGTGCTGCTGCAGCTCGTCGGCGTTGTTCTTGATCGCCTCTTCCCAGTAGAGGGGCTGCTGGCAGACGATGTCGCGGATCCGCTCCGGGGTCATCAGCTCGGAGATGATGGAGGGGAAGGAGATGTCGTGCTGGCCGTTGATCTGGGTCAGGGTAACGATATCAATGTTTTCAATCACTTCTGCCAGCTGATCGTCAGACATGGTCTTGGCGATCAGTTCGAACTTCTCGCTGGCCTGCTTCGGCTCGACCACGGCCAGCTCTTTGATCTCGATGGCGGTAATTTCTATCAGACTGTTGTTCATGCGTTGCCCCAATTAGAAACGTACTTCGTCGTACATATCCTGATCGCCGTCGTCGCGCTCATCGCCATTGTAGTCGGCGTCGGCATCTTCCCCGTCTTCATCCTCGTCGTCGCGCAGCTCATAGTCATCATCGGCACGGCGGCTGCCGCGTGGCAGCGGATTGTCGAGCTGGAACAGCACGGCGCAGGCTTCCATCAGCTGATCTTCGCTCTGGGCGCGCACCGCTTTGACCAGCGGCAGCTCGGCGTTGCTGAACGCCACCGACACTTTGAACTCGTCCCAGGAGGGCTGCTCGCCACTGGTGAGCCAGCGGGTCCACTGCGGTTTGGCCTTGGGCGGAAACTGCACCCGGCCATAGAGGGCGAGTGGCAGGTATTCGGGCATGAACTCCAGCATGCTCATGTCGGCCAGCAGCAGGGCCTTCATCTTGCCGGTGAACTGTTCCAGCGCCTTGGGGTCGTCCTGATCCCGGTAGGATTCGATATTTTCACTGGCATCGCTCAAGAGGGCCTTGAGTCGTGCCTGATCCCATTTTTTTTGCATGATGCCTCAGGGGTAGAATTGGTCCCACATCTCCTGCATGGCAGAAGCGGGATCGGTCACGATGACGTTGTTGAAATCCTTGATAAAAGCGGCCCGCTGCTTTGGATCGGACAGCACTTCATAGGCCTGCTTTATCTGGTGCAGCTTGATGGCAGCCTGCTCTTTCTCGTCGTCAGTGGCCCCGATCAGCTTGTCGGGGTGGTACTGGTTCGACAGCCGTCGATAGGCCTTCTTGATGTCGTTTTCACTGGCGTTGGACTTGACGCCCAGCACCCGAAAGTAGTTGTTCATGGCAGATCCTGCCTCACTGGCATCTTGGAATTCACACTGCGGGTGCCTGGTCGGGCTTGGCAAACCAGGCACGGCAAAAACCCGTCATTTTAACGGAAACGGATCCGCACCGCCACGCATTGGCGATGATATGGCGAGCAAGTTGCATCACCGGGCTCGTTGGCAGGCGGACGAATGGCGTCAGACACAGCGTAAGTGCCGATTGTTACCATTCTGGCAATGGCGAGAGGTGCTATCTGTGACGGCGGTTGAAAAAATGCCCGGCATGGCCGGGCATTTGCAATTGGCGTGGCGCCGGGTTAGTAAAGGCTCGCCCACCACAGGCGCAGCGTCAGCCCGAGCCCCGAACTCCAGCCCGTGGTGCTGCTTACCAGCTCCCCATCCTTGACGATGAGGAAGGTGGGGGTCACCCCCACCTGCCAGCGGGCGGCGAGCGCTCCCGATTCGTCATTGTGGGTGGGAAAGGTGAGCCCCTTCTTCGCCATCCCTTCACGCAGTTGGGCGTCGCTGCCGGAGCGTAGCGCCACTGTCAGCACGTTCTCCCCCTCCTGCCACAGGGTCTCCACGGTCGGCGTGGTGAAACGGCATACCCCGCACCAGCTGGCCCAGTAGTAGACCAGCAGCGGCTTGCCCCGGCTCAGTGTTGCCAGATCCGTGGTGGTGCCATCCTGCAGGGTAATGGGGGCGCTCATGGCTCCCTCAGGCAGGGTGGGACTGCGCCACAAATCCAGCAGGGTGGAGATAACCAGCGCCATCAGCAGCAGCCAGAGCGCCTCCTTGCCCCAGCGTTGCCAGCGGGGCCGGGTGGGTGTGGTCGCCATGATTTACCCCAGCTTGGCCAGCTCGTCTTTCACCAGCTGCTCCAGCTCCTCATAGGGGATGGCCCCCGGTACCAGCTGGTTGCCGATGAGCGTTGCCGGCGTGCCCTGCACCCCCAGGATGGTGCCGATGCGCAAGCTATTGCGCAGCTCTTCGGTGGCCTTGGCATCGGGCTTGAGCGCCGTGTTGCCGGTGGCGGCCAGCGCCTTGTTGATGTCCGCCTCGGTCAGCATGCCCTGCTTGCTCATCAGCTTGTCGTGCAGGGTGAGGAAGCGAGCCGGATCCTGTTGCCACAGGGTCAGGCTGTACTGGGCCGCCTTGGCGGAGCTCTGCCCCTTGAATGGCAGCAACTTGATCACCAGCCCCAGATCGTTGGGATAGGCCTTGAGTAGCTTGGTGAGACGGGGATCGAACTGCTTGCAGTAGGGGCAGTTGTAGTCGGTGAACAGCACCAGGGTCAGCTTGGGATTTTTGGCGCCAAGGCGCGGGCTGGTGGTGCTGTTGAACAGCACATCCTTGTTGCCCTTGATGAAGTCGCCGAGCTGGGCCGCCTGTGCCGCGGCGTTCTGCTTCTCCCAGGATTCGGCCGCCTCGTCGAGGATCTTCGGGTTGGCCACCAGGGTTTCGCGAATGAGCTCCTTGATGCGTGCCTCCTGCTCCGGGGTAAAGGGAGCGGCGTGCAGGGCCGGCGCCGTCAGCATGCCGGCAGAGAGGGCGGTAAACAGGGCGAGGGTGCTGAGAGTCGGTTTCATGGGGTTCTCCTTAGAATCGGGTTATGCCGGGGCGGATGAGGCCCGCCTGGCTCAACAGGGTAAGCAGGTCGTCCTGGTCGAGCAGGGGCGAGAGGGTCTCCCCCTGTGGCAGGCCGGGGCCGTAAATCTGGTTGAAAGGGACGGCTGCGGCGCCGCGCTTGCGCAGGAAGGCGGCGATGGCGTCGTCGGGTCTGCTCCAGTCGCCGCGCAGGGCTACCACATCGGGGGCCGAGAGGGCCTCTTGTACCTCATCGCGCAGCAACACGTTGTATTTGTTGGCCTTGCAGGTCACGCACCAGTCGGCGGTGACATCGACGAAGACCCGTTTCTTCTGGGCCAGCGCCGCAGTGATGGCTTGCTCCGAGAGAGGCTGCCAGACTACCCGATCGACGCTGTTGCTGCCCTGAACGGTGAACGCGCCTCCCAGCAGCAGGGCTCCGCCGATGAGGGCCGAGAGGGAGAGGGCAAGGGTGAAGCCCCGGATGCCGTAACGCCAGATGACACCTACCAGCAGCACCAGCACCATGACCACCATCAGCCAGCCGGTGGTCGTGCTGCCCAGATGATTGCCGAGCAGGCTGGCGAGCCAGAGGCTGGAGCCCAGCATCATCAGCCCGAGCAGGAGGCGCAGGTGGCTCATCCAGCGGCCGGGTTTGGGCAGCCAGAGCGCGATGCGCGGCACGGCAGCCACCAGCAGCCAGGGCAGGCTCATGCCAATACCGAGTGCCGTGAAGACGAGCCAGAGCTGGCCGAGTGGTGCCGCCAGCGCAAACGCCACCGCGGTGCCGAGGAAGGGGGCCGAGCAGGGGGTGGCCAGCAGGGTGGCAAAGCTCCCTTGCAGGAAGTGGCCACCCAGACCTTGGCCACCGCGGGTGGCGAGCCGGGTGGTGAGGGAGCTGGGCAGACGGATCTCGAACAACCCCAGCAGATTGGCGCAAAACAGCAGGGTCACCAGCACCATGAAGCCGATGAACGTCGGGCTCTGGAACTGGATGCCCCAGCCGACTGCTCCACTCATTCCGAAACTTGGGGCGCGCAGCAGGCTGCTCATAGCTGCCAGCACCCAGAAGGAGGCGATGATCCCGGCGCTGGCGGCGAGGAACTGCTTGCGCACCTCGCTTTGTTTTCGCTCTTGGTTTTGCAGCACGGACCCCAGCTTGAGGGCCAGCACCGGCAGCACGCAGGGCATCAGGTTGAGGATGAAGCCGCCAAGCAGCGCCGCCCCCAGTAACCAGAGCAGGGGCAGGCTCGGTTCGGGCAGGCTGAGGGGCTCGCCGATGGGGGCCTGGCCCTGCCAGGCCTGCTCCCCGCTGGTGAGCAGTACCCCGAGCGCCTTGCCGCGCAAGTCAGGTGCATCCCCCTGCCAGCCATCGCTGACCGGTACTCGGGCGATCAGGGTGGTCTCCTTCACTTCAAGCTCGGGCTTGCCGAATTCCGCCCCTTCAAGGGCATCGATAAAGAGCGCCGGTGTCTGCCAGCCGGCGGGCCGCTCGGCCATCACTTGCAGCTGGTTTTGCTGATAACCCAGGCTGATCCGGATATCGGCGGGCAGCGGCTGGGGCAGGTTGCTCACCGCCTTCGCATAGGCAAAATCAAAGCCGGCCGGCGCCTCGCCTCCGGCCGCGAGGGTGAAGGGGTAGTCGGTGAGGATGCAGACATTGCTGCAGGTCGAGAGGCGCAGGGTCCCCTTGAGCGGTTTGTCAGCGGGATAGTTCAGGTTGAGCGGGAAGCTTACGCTCTTTTCGTAACCCTGGGTGCTGAGGCCGGCCACCTCGAAATGGCGCGGCGCGGGCCAGTGCCACTGGAATGCCTCGACCGGCTCGTCCCACAGGATCCGGGGCGCAATCCCCCCTTCACCCGGGCTGTGCCAATAGGTTTTCCAGCCTGACTCGAGTTCGACATCGAGCAGGATGCGGGCCTTCTCCGGTGCGCTGCGGTCGGCCTGCAACCGCACCCTGGCGTGATCGTTCTGGGGGCTGGTGAGCCAGCCCGTGTCGCTGGCCAATCCTATGGATTGCCACAGCAAGCAACCCAGCAGCAGGGTTGCCTTGAAGAGATTTGACATCTGTTTGGTCTCGCAAAAATGAGTGATGACTGACGAAGAACGCAGCCGGGCTCATTCCCGCCAGACGCAGAGGGTGAGGTGCAGACGCCGCTCCGGCGGCGAGATGGCCCTGGGGGGCGGCAAGGGTGGCGTGTAGCGCCAGAGCGGCGCCAGCAGGGCGATCAGCAGTGCGACGGCAAAGAAGATCTGTTCGATGCAGAGCAGGGTGGTGGCACTCAGCCATTTGCCATTGAGCTGGCAACTGGTGGGTTGCGGACTGGGGCTGGCCTCGGCCTGCTCGTCGCCCGTTACCTGGGTGAGCTGGATCTGGCAGCCGATGGCCTGATCGAGCAGGGCCAGCCGGGCCAGCGGCTGGGCCGCACAATTGAGCACCAGCAGGCAGACCAGCAGCAGTAGGTGTTTCGCCACGCGTTGTTGGTGAATCATGCTCGCCCCGTCCATCAAGATGGCCACATCCTAGCGAGCAATGGCAAGCGGGGCAAGCCGGGGGCCCGGCCGTGGCGGTGAGCCTGGTCAGTTCTGTCTGGCGAACGCTTGTTCGCTAAAAGGGGGATCAGTATACTGCGCCGAGTTCAAATTCGAGGTGTTCGATGCTCAAACTTGCCCGTGTGCTGCTGCTTGGTCTGCTGCTCGTCTTCTGGTTCCTGTTCGGTCTGCTGCTCTGTCTGGCCCGTCCGCGTCACCCCAACAACGTCTATGTCTTTGCCCGCATGTATCACGCGGTGTGCCCGCTGATCGGGATCCGGGTCAAGGTGACGGTGGATGAGGCGGTCAAGTCGGTGGGGCCGGCGGTCTATGTCTGCAACCACCAGAGCAACTACGACATCTTCACCGTGACCGGCGCCGTGCAACCCGGCGTGGTGGCGGTGGGCAAGAAGAGTCTGCTGTGGCTGCCCTTCTTCGGCCTCATCTTCTGGCTCTCCGGCAACGTACTGATCGACAGATCCAATCGTTCTCGCGCCATTGGCACCATTGGCCAGGTGGTGGATCGCATCAAGGCGCGCGGCACCTCCATCTGGATGTTCCCGGAGGGGACCCGCTCCCAGGGGCGTGGCCTGCTGCCGTTCAAGGCTGGCGCCTTCCATACTGCCGTGCAGGCCGAGGTACCCGTGGTGCCCATCGTCTGCTCCAGCTATTTTGGCCAGATCGACCTCAACCGCTGGGACAACGGCGAGGTGCTGCTGGAGGTGATGGCTCCGGTATGCAGCAAGGAGCACGGCGCCGCCGGCATCCGCGAGCTGTCCGAGGTCTGCCGCAGCCGGATGGAGGAGAAGCTGGCCGAACTGGACAGCAGGCTCGGCCACCACAAGGCCGCATGACGCCTCGTCGCGCAAAATGAGGGGGAGCCGCAGGCTCCCTTTTTTATTGGTGAATTTCACCATTTTGTTGGTGATATTCGCTAACTCATTGCCGGTTATTCAGTGTCATTAATTCCCATCTCATTGTAAAGAAACATAAAAACATCTTGGCACGGCACTTGTAATGCTTTGGGAAGAGCTAACCATCCCATCAACAAGGAGCCAGACCATGAGCGTATTCAGCCGCCTGACCGACGTGATCAATGCCAACCTGCACAGCCTGCTCGACAAGAGCGAAGAGCCGGAAAAGATGTTGCGCCTGATGATCGAGGAGATGGAGCAGGTCCAGGTCGAGATGCGTACCCAGGCCGCCCGCATCATCGCCGAACAGAAACAGCTGGAGCGGCACCAGCAGACATTGCAGCACCAGATCCAGGAGTGGTCGGCCAAGGCCGAGCTTGCCCTGCAGAAGGGGCGTGAGGATCTGGCTCGTGCCGCCCTCACCGAGAAGCTGGCCGAGGTCAAGCGTTGTGAGCAACTGGAGCAGGACAAGGCCCGAGTGGCCGAGGTGCTGGCCCAGCTGACCGCCGACAGCGAACGGTTGGCGGCCAAGCTGACCGAGGCCCGCGAGAAGCAGAATATGCTGACCCTGCGCGAGCAAACTGCCCACAGTCGCCTGCGGGCCCGCGCCCAGGTCGACAACCAGCGGATGCACGAGCTGATGGCCCGTTTCGACGGTTTTCAGGGGCGGATCGATCAGCTGGAAGCCCAGCTTGAAGCGGCGACCCTGGGCCAGAATCCTTCGCTTGAGGCCCAGTTCCGCGAGCTGGAGCTCAATGACGAGATAGAGCGTGAGCTGGCTCGCCTGAAAGGCCAGAAGGCGGAGGTGTGATCATGCGCCCCTGGCCCAAGGATCTGGTACATCGCAAGCTGACCGGGGTGTGCGCCGGGATTGCCAATCGGCTGGGGGTCTCCCGTGTCACGGTGCGAATCGTGGCCCTGATCGCCCTGATCCTGCTGCCGCCGGTGACTCTGGCCGCCTATCTGCTGGCAGTGCTGGTGATGCCACCCCGTTATGAATTGAAACGCTGGCTGGATTGACCGCAGGGTCAGCGAGCCGGCCCCATCCTCTGTAAGGAGCAAGATATGCTGGAATTTTTCGTATTGCTGGTGGTGTTGGTGATCATGGCGCTGACCGGCTTTACCCTGATTGCCATGTTGCTGGTCAGCGGTTTGTTCGTGCTGCTGGGAGCCCTGGGCGGCATGCTTGCTCTCATCATCAAGCTGGCGCCCTGGCTGCTGCTGGTACTGGTGGTCTGCTGGCTCATCAGCAACCGCAAGCGCCGCACCAACACCTACCTCTAGTTGTCATGTGTTGTTAATGCTTCCCGAACTCCCTTTGTTGGCCACTCAATAGAGTGGCCTTTTTTATGTTTGCGCTCAAACGTGTCGGGACTGCCACTCCTGATACCAGGTTGGCCAGAAGGCGGGCTCCTGCACCAGCCGCTCCTTGACCGCTTTGGGCTGCTGCTTGAGACGGTATTCGATGCGCAGGGCCGTGCCCTTGTCTGCTACTTGTTGTTGCCATGCCAGGATAAGCGGCCCCTTGCCACGCAGGGCACGGGATCCCTTGCCACTTTGGTGTTGGCGCAGGCGGCGACCCGGATCCGTGCTGATCCCGGTGTAAAGGGCGCCTGTGGCCGTGCGCACCATATAGACGAACCAGTCGGTGGGTGGGGAAGAAGATAAGGCGGGCTGTGCCGCGGATTTTTTCATTCGTGTTCTCTGTGCCAAACTCAAGGCTAACCTTGGGAGGTGCAATGCGATTCTGGCTCTGGTTGTGGTTCCTACTGGCGACACCCGCGATGGGAGAGACGCTCCGTCTCTACGATTACCATCAGCATCTCCCTTTCAACACCGGGCCTGATGCGGGGATGAGTCGGGAGCTGGTCAAGTATCTCAATGAAAAGCTGGGGGGTGAACCCAGAATAGAGCTCTGGCCGGTCAATCGTGCCAGACTGGCGCTGGAGATGTCGGATCCCGGCTTCGACAGCCTGGTTGCCTGGGTCAATCCGGCCTGGATGGGTGATCCCATGCGCGAACGCTACCTCTGGACCCTGCCCATCATGCGCGATACCAACGAACTCATCTCCAGCGTGAACAAGCCGGTCATCTATCACGGGCCGGATTCACTCAAGGGGCTGGTGTTCGGGGGCGTCGAGGGGTATCGCTACCAGGGTATTGATGAGGCCGTGGCGAGGGGAGAGGTCATTCGCCATGATTCCAAGAAGGTGAAGAGCAATTTCAGCATGCTGGTACGGGGCCGTATCGATGTGACCCTGGTCCCGGGCTCGGCGCTGGCCTTCTTCACCCGGGATGCTGCGTTCGAGGGCAAGCTGTTCGTCTCTCCCTTTGCCCAGTCCACCTATTCCCGCCACATATTGCTGCCCAAGTCTCGCCGCGATCTGCATACCAGATTGAACGACATCGCCGAGCAGATGGACAGGGATCCCCGCTGGCACCAGGTTCTGGAGTCCTACCGCACCGCCCCCTGAGGTCGTCTGAGGCGATGCAGCGGCAGCAGGCTGACCAGCAGGCCGGCCCAGACGAAGGCAAATCCCACCGATTTCACCGGATCCGGCGTCTCGCCAAACCAGTAGATGGCGATCAGGAAGGCGAGGCTCGGCTCGATATATTGCAACAATCCCACCGTGCTCATCCGGGTTCTGGCGACGGCGTAGCAGAACAATCCCACCGGCAGCAGGGTAGCGGGAGCACTGCCGATCAGCAGCAGCTTGTCGGTCAGATCGCCATTGACGAACATTCCCTCGCCCTGCCACGCCAGCAGGCCGATCAGCAACAGGGCGACGGGCAGCTGCACCAGCGCTTCAAGGTAGAGGCAGGTGCCGGTGTCGTAGTGGATCTTCTTCTTGATGAGGCCATAGAGGGCGAAGTTGGCACCCATGATGAGGGAGAACCAGGGCAATTGGCCGTAGCAAAACAGCATGTAGGCGAGCCCCGCCAGCGCCAGGGCGACCGCCAGGTGCTTCTGCGGGGTGAGCCTCTCTTTGAGGAAGAGCACGGCGAACACGATATTGAACAGGGGTGTCATGAAGAAGGCGAGGCTGGTTGCCAGCACCTGGCCGGTGGTCAGGCACCAGGTGAACATGCACCAGCTGATGGACATGACGGGGCCCGCCAGCAGGATGAGGCCAAGCTGGCGTGGCTCGCCGCGCAGGCTGGCCCAGGGAACCTTGTGACCGATCAGCACGAACAGGGCACCCAGCAGCACCACGGACCAGAGCACCCGGTGAGAGATGAGCTCCCACATGTTGACCTCGGGCATGAACTGATAATAGAGCGGCAGCATGCCCCACAGAATGAAGGAGAGGGCGGCCGTGCCTGTACCTAGCCAGTTTTTCATGATCACCTGTTTATTAAATTAAACGCGCGTTGAGATGATATGTGTCTCGTTTGGCTTTCACAAGAGGGAAACCGGGAAAAGCTGTTACTATGAGCCCCATGCAACGTATCGATATCCTGTTTGAGCAAATCAGGGCCTGCCGTCTGTGCGAAGCCCATCTGCCGCTAGGGCCGCGCCCGGTGATCCGGGGGGCCGGGAGTGCTCGTCTGCTGATCATCGGCCAGGCGCCCGGTACCCGGGTTCATGCCAGCGGCATCCCCTGGGACGACGCGTCCGGCGACCGGCTGCGTCACTGGCTCGGAGTGGACAAGGCCACCTTCTACGATGAATCCCGCATCGCCATCATGCCGATGGGCCTCTGCTACCCCGGCAAGGGCAAGTCGGGGGATCTGCCGCCCCGGCCCGAGTGTGCCCCGACCTGGCACGACAAGGTGCTGATGTTGCTGCCCAATATCGAGCTGACCCTGCTCATCGGCCAGTACGCGCAAAACTATTATCTGCGCGAGTCGGGCAAGGGGTCGCTGACCGAAACAGTGCGCAGCTGGGCAGAGTACGGGCCCGGCTGGCTGCCGTTACCGCACCCTTCACCGCGTAACACCTTCTGGCTCAGGAAAAATCCCTGGTTCGAGCAGGATGTGCTCCCGCACCTGAGGAAGAGGGTCGCTCCACTGCTGGTGTGACCCTAGGTTTTGTTCAGACCGCAGGTTCGGCCAGCGGTTTTGGCTTGCCACGGGCCATGGCCACCAGCGGCAATATGATGCACAGACAGCCCAGCAGCAGCGGCAGGCCGGGCTGCTCGTCAAACAGCCACACCCCGATGGCGACAGCCATCAACAGGCCCGTATATTCCGCCGAGGCGATCTTGCTCGCCTCCGCCTTGCGATAGGCCATCACGCACAATCCGGCATAGACCATGATGAGTGCCGATGAGCCGAAGGCGGGCCACCACATCTGCCACTGCCACTCTCCCCCTTCCCAGAAGGCCAGCGCCAGGATGAAAGGCATGCTCAGCACATTGGTGAAGAACAGGGTCTGGGCGATGGGCTGCTTGAGCGGGATCCGCTTTATCAGCAAATTGTTGACCGCCATGGAGAACGCCACCCCGAGTGCCGCGAGTGCAGCCCAGTTCACCTCAGTCGGGCGCAGCACGATGAGCACCCCGACGAAGCCGATAAAGGCCGTCAACACCTTCTGGCGCGAGATGGCCTCCCCCGCCAGCCACACCGCCAGCGGCACCATCATCAGGGGCGCAGCGTAGAAGAGGGCGTTGGCGGTGGCGAGCGGCAAGCGGGTGAGGGCGATCACCATCAGGCAGACGCCGACCGCCCAGATATGGGCTCGTAGCAGATGCCACTTGAGTGCCACCGGCGGGTGGCGACGCCACGACCAGAGCAGCCAGGGGGCCAGCAGGATGGCGGCAGAGAGCTGGCGGAAAAAGACAAACTGAAAGATGGGCTGGCTCGGTTCCAGCACCTTGACCAGTGCATCAGAAAAAACCGCCACCATGTTGCCCAGCACCAGATAGAGGATGCCGATCCCGACTGCATTCATACCGCCTCCCGTTTCAGAGGAGAGAAGGGTAGCCCGGGCGCAGTTATCCAGTAAAATGATAAAAAATAACCATCTATGAGATTTTTGGATAATGAAATTGCCCCCCCTGCGCGCCGTCCAATATTTTGAGGCGGTTGCCCGTTTGTTGAGCTTCTCCCGTGCGGCCCTTGAGCTCAACGTCAGCCAGAGCGCGGTCAGCCACCAGATCCGCTTGCTGGAGGATTTTCTGGGAGAACGGCTGCTGTTGCGCCAGGGGCGAGCGCTGTCACTGACGTCCCAAGGGGAGGTCTATTTCGAGGGCATTGCTGCGGGTCTGGCCCAAATCGCCCAGTGCAGCGAGCAGCTGCGTGGTGGCGGCGAGATGCGGCTGCGCCTCGCGGTCTACAGCTCGTTTGCGGTGAAGTGGCTGATCCCGCGCCTGGCCGGTCTGCGCCAACTCTATCCCGAACTGGATCTGAGCCTGGAGATGGTGGCAGAGGATCCCGAGCTTTCTGATCGGGTGGCGGATTGCTTCATCACCGTCTCCCCCGAGGGGCGCGGCTATGTCCATGATCTGCTCTATCGGGAGCGGTTGATGCCGGTGTGCAGCCGGCGCCTGTGGCAGCAGGTGGAGGGGGAGTGGCCTGCTGCCCTGTGGCAGCTGCCGTTGCTCTCCATCCAGGCGATTTACAGGGAGAAGGGGGAGGATTGGCGGCGCTGGGCGGAGGCGGGCGGGCTGATGATTGCGCCCGAGGCAAGAATGCACCACTTCAGCCACATCCTGCTGGCGCTGGAGGCGGCCAACTGGGATCAGGGGGTGGCACTCATCAATGACTACATGCTGCAGCCGGAGGATCCCCGACTGGTGCGCTTGCCGCTGCATGCCCTCGAGACCGGGGATAACTTCTATTTTGTCTGCAAGCGATCGCGGGCCCATGAGCCCGCCATCAACCGGCTGCGCCAGTGGCTCTGGCAGGAGGCTCAGGCCAGCCTGCGCCCCGGGGAAAACGAGCCGCTCAGGCGCGTTTGAACTGGCTCAGGATAAAGAGGCTGGTGGCGCAGACGACGACCGATGGACCGGCCGGGGTATCCTGATACCAGGAGAGAGTGAGGCCGCCCAGTACCGCCAGGCAGCCGATCAGCGCGGCAAAGCCGGCCATCTGCTCCGGCGTCTGGCTGAAGCGGCGAGCGGTGGCAGCGGGAATGATCAAGAGCGAGGTGATGATCAGAGCCCCGACAAACTTCATCGCCACGGCGATCACCAACCCGATCAGCAACATCAGCACGCAGCGCAGCACATCGACCCGGATCCCTTCAACCCGCGCCAGTTCCTCCGAGATGGTCATGGAGAGTAGGGGATCCCACAATCGCCACAGGGTGAGCAGCACCAGGGCGCCGCCACCATAGATCCAGAGCAGGTCCATCGGCTGTACCGAGAGCAGGTCACCGAACAGGTAGGCCATCAGATCGACCCGCACGTTGTCCATAAAGCTCAAGGTAACCAGACCCAGCGACAGGGCGCTGTGGGCCAGGATGCCGAGCAGGGTGTCGGTGGCCACCTGCTGGTTGCGGCTCATGATCACCAGCAGTATGGCCATAGCGAGGCAGCAGACCACCACCGCCAGGGTGAGATCCACCTGCAGCAGGATGCCCAGCGCGATGCCGAACAGGCAGGCGTGGGAGAGGGTGTCGCCGAAATAGGCCATCTTGCGCCATACCACGAAGCTGCCGAGGGGGCCAGCCAGCAGAGCGATGCCGAGACCTGCCGCGAGGGCATATAACAGAAAGCTGTCCACTTGAAGGTCCTATTGCTTGCGCTATTTGTTGAGAGAGGGCAGGCGAATGACGGGAGCCTGCGGTTCATGATGATGGTGTTCGCCGTCGCAGTGGTGATGGTGGGTGTAGACCGCCAGCACCTCCTGCTCGGGCCGCCCGAACAGACGGGCAAATTCGGGGTGGCGCGCCACGCTCTCCGGTTCGCCATGGCAGCAGACGTGGCGATTGAGGCAGATCACCTCGTGGGTGCTGGCCATCACCAGGTGCAGGTCGTGGGAGACCATCAGCACGGCGCAGTTGAGCTCGGCGGCCAGTTGACCGATGAGGGCATAGAGCTCGATCTGGCCGTTGATGTCGACACCCTGCACCGGTTCGTCCAGTACCAGCAGCTCGGGTTTGACCAGCAGGGCGCGGGCCAGCAGCACCCGCTGCATCTCGCCGCCTGAGAGTTTCTGCATCCGGTTGTCCAGCAACTCCTGGGCACCGACCCGGCCCAGAGCCTCCTCAATGGAGAGGCGGCTGTTTTTGCCCAGTTGCAGGAAGCGGCGAACCGTCAGCGGCAAGGTGGGATCGAGATAGAGGCGCTGGGGGACATAACCGACCCGTAAATCACGGCTACGGTTGATCTCGCCGGAATCCGGGGTGAGCAGGCCCAGCACCAGTTTGCTCAGGGTGCTTTTGCCTGCCCCGTTGGGGCCGACCAGGGTGGTAATTTTGCCTTTATTGAGGGTAAAGGAGACCTTGTCGAGCACAGAGCGTCCATCGAACGACAGACTGACCTCTTTCAGCTCCACCAGTTGGGTCATGACAACTCCGGGGTTTACAGCCAGTGAGAGTTATAATATAACAAAAAAATTGGTTTGTTATATTATCACACTGACACCTGCTGACGAGACCCCCAATGCGAATTCTTGCCCTGATCACTGCCCTGCTGGCAGTGAGTTTGCCCGTTCGTGCCCTCGAGGTACTGACTACCATCAAGCCCCTCGGTTTTATCGCCGCCGCCATCACTGACGGCGTGAGCGAGCCCAAGGTTTTGCTGCCAACCGGCGCGTCTCCTCATGATTTCTCCCTGCGTCCTTCCGATATTCGCAGCATCAATGGCGCCGATCTGGTGGTGTGGGTCGGTCCTGAACTGGAAGGCTTCATGGCCAAACCGCTGGCCAACCATCCTCATGTGTTGACCCTGACACAGGTCGAGGGCATGCCGCTGTTTGACTACGCCAGGCAGGAGGGGCATGAAGAGCACGCAGATGAAGAACATGAAGGTCATGACCACGATGGCCATGAGGGACATCACCACGAGGGCATCGATCCCCACCTCTGGCTGGGACCGACCCAGGCCAAGGTCATCGCTCGCGCCATCGCCGTCGAGCTTGGCAAGCAGGATCCGGCCAACAAGTCTCGTTATGAGGCCAATCTCGCCGCCTTTGATGCCAAGGTCGATGCCAAAGACAAGATCATTGCTGAACAGATGAAGGCGGTGAACCAGAAGGGATATTTCGTGTTCCATGAAGCCTATGGCTACTGGGAGCGCCATTACGGCATGAGTTCGAAGGGCCACTTCACCGTGAGTCCGGAACGCCGCCCGGGAGCCAGAACGCTGGTGGAGATCCGCAAGGCGCTGGAAGAGAAGCAGGCCAGTTGCATCTATGCCGAGCCGCAGTTTTCCCCCGCCGTCATAGAGTCGGTAGCCCGCAATACCGGGGCCAGGGTATTGCTGCTGGACGAAGTGGGTGAGCAGGTGCCGCTCGGTCCGGATGGCTATCCCCAGTTCATGCAGCAATTGGCGGATGCCTTCGCCCAGTGCCGTTAAGCCTGTCCTTGTCGCGATAGCGCTTGGCCCGCCTACTATACTGACCTCCAGCATCTGGCATGGAGTGTCCGGTATGAAATGGTGGCTCGTCCCTGCCTGCGCGTTGGCCCTTTTGGGGAACAATGTGCAGGCCTCTCGTCTCTCTGACTATATCGCCAGCCCCGAATTGCAGGCCAAGTTGCAGGAGGTGTATGGCGGCAGGGCGATCCAGCGGGCCGAGGCATTCTCCCGCCTGCTTGCGCCGCGGGCCGGCACCACGGATCAGCAAAAGCTCGAGCTGGTGAACAATTACTTCAACAATCTGACCTACAGCGATGATCCCAAGCTGTGGGGGATGGAGGATTACTGGGCCAATCCGCTGGAATTTATCGGCGCCCGCGGTGGAGACTGCGAGGACTACAGCATTTCCAAATACTACACACTCATGGAGCTGGGGGTAGCGGAGGGGAAGTTGCGGTTGGCCTACGTCAAGGCGGTGAGATACAACCAGTTTCACATGGTGACGCTTTATTTTCCGACCCCCAAATCAGACCCGTTAGTGCTCGACAATATCAACAGCCGGATCCTGCCAGGCAGCAAGCGCACCGATCTTATTCCCGTCTACAGCTTCGATGCCAAAAGCATCTGGATCATGAAGTCCCGTCGGGAGGGAACCCTGGCGGGGAGCGCAGACAGGCTGGCGCAGTGGACTGCCATGAAGACCCGCTTCTCCAGCGAACATCTGCGCACGCCACGCCGTCAGTTATAGTTTCCCGGCCGCTTTCAACTCGGCAAAATAACGCGCCGCACCGGGGTGTTGTTCAATGCTCAGCACAGGACCCGTCTTGTTGCGGGCCCGATAAAACATATTGGCATAGCCATAGGTCTGTTCATTGAACTTGGTTTGCTGGTCCACCATGGCCTTGGTCAGCTGGTAAACTGCCTCTTCCGGCATAGTGGCATTGGTGACCAGAGTGGCGGCGATGGCGAAGGTCGGGGTCGGCTTGAGATTGCCCGGATAGATGCGGGCTGGTATTTGACTGCGCTGGTAGTATTTGACGTCTTGGATCAGTTGTTCCCTGAGCTCACCATCTACCGGCAAGAAACTAATGGCGCAGCGTTTGGCGGCATTGAGTACATGGCGGTTCGGATGGCCCATGACGACGGCGAAGGCATCTATCTGTTTGCTGCACAGGGACTCGGGCAGGTTCGCCATGCTCTTGAGGTCGAGATCCTGCTCTTTTATTCCCAGCAGGTTGAACAGCGCCAGAGCGGTTTGGCGGGTACCGGAGTTTTTCAATCCCATGTCGATGGGGGCAAGTTTGAGCTGCTCCAGTTTGGTGATATCACCATCGGCGCGGATCACTATGGTAAAAGGCTCAGCATGAGTGGCGAACAAGGCTCGCAACTCGGGTTGTGGCTTGCCGGTGAAAGGGCCTGCGCCCTGGCTGGCCTGGTAGAGCCAGTCTGACTGCACCATGGCGTAAGAGACGTCGCTGCTCTTCAGGCGCTGCAAGTTCTCCAGTGAGCCGGAGGTGGCTTGCAACTGGCAGTTCAACTGCGGAGCCAGGCGACAAAATTCCCCCATGATTTGATGGTATATCCCCTGTTCACCCCCGGTGCCAATGGTGACGGAGGCTGCCGTGGCAGCCGGTTGCCAAAGCAGGGCCAATAATAGGCTTATCCTTCTCATGATTGAACCTCCCTGGCATATCCGTCGATCCCCCAACTGCGCAACTTGTCTACTTTAGCCAGCTCGCCCGCCTCGGCCAACAGGGTGTAACCGGCTGCATGCATAGTTTGCGAGACCAGATGCCAGTAAAGAGGAGCCTCTGTTATCTGGCAGCAGATAAACACGGGATTGAGAGGATCGAGTTGATTGAGGGTGTCCGCATTGAGAGGAATGGCGCTGAAAGCGAGTTCAACCCCCTGCTCTTGCAGTGAGAGCAGGAGGGACTGCCCTTGATTCGGAAAGGCGGGGAGATCCCAGCGCCAATCCAGTGTCTTGCCACGGCCCTGGGTCAGCAAGGGGGCTATTTCCGGCCATTGTGGGTGGTTGAGCAGGGAAAGCGGCAAAGAGATGCCCTCGACGTTTTGTTGTAGCCATGGCGCCAGGGCCGCTTCGATAACTGAGAGCTCACTGTCGGCTGACACTGTTTGCTCAGGCAGGAATCGTTGATAGAGGGGGATCTCTCCCTGGGTCGAGAAAAATGTTTGCAGATAGCCTCCTCTAGCTTGTGAAACCATTCCATGCAACGGAACGTGAGGTGTCATAGGAAGCTGTTTACCCAGTTGGGTGATCTTGAGGCGTTGTTGCAGCAGATCCCGTTTTCGTTCCGAGATCAGTTGATTGATGGAGGATGTCACTTCTCTGAGATCGTGCAGCCAGGGGGTGGACAAGGTGTTGTTGTACTGATGCTTGCGAAGCCGGCCAAGTTGCAGGTTGATCTCTGTCAGTGGTTGCAGCAGTCGCTTGCAGGCCCAGGAGATCGCCAAGGTAAAAACCAGCAGCCCTGCCAGCAAGGCAAAGCCGGTGCGGCTGATGGCATTCCACAGATGCTGATAGGCATAACCACTGTGTCCTTCCAGCGTCAGTGTGCCCAGTATGCGCCAACCATCGGTCAGCTCTTGTTCGCTCCTGACAGGTGGCATGTCAATGACCGAAGGGAGCCAGGACGGCACATTCTGCTGGGAGGATTGAAATACCTTGTTGAGCAGTATTTGGCCATCGGGATCAACCAGGGTCACAGCGCTGACAAAACCGCCATCGAACATGGCATTGACGATGGTTTCGGCCAGTACCTTGTCATCGTTGAGCAGGGTGCCCTGCAGTACCAGACCCAGGGCGGTAATCGCCGTTTCCAGATTGGCCGACATCTGGTCGATGATGGATTGGCGGACGGTCGTGATCTCAAGCAGAAGCAGCAGAACGGCACCGATTAGAAACAGAACGAAAATCATTCTGTTTAACAATTTGGCTAGCGACATATCCACTCCATGGAAAAGTTATTGCAACATTTATGTGCCTTGTTCCGAATCGAGTCTGACCCAGTTCTTAAAAATAAGAAAAAATCGTTAAAAAAGGCGATCATTTCTGCCCATAAGGGAAGGTTATGCATAAAATGTGAGGTTCATGCAGATTGCGATGAACTTTTTGTATCTTTATTTGTCCAAAAATCAGTTTTATACGGTTTTGTCACAACTGACATCGCAACTCACACTATTTAGATCTAAACACAGGATAGCGGATGAAACGTCTCCGTCCCTTGGTCGCGCAGGCTGCCAACTGGGAACCACCGGTTCCCCGCAAACACTTTTATGCCATGGTAATGCTGACGGCCATGACCCTTTCAGCCGTCGCATTGCTCCCGGCACCAGGCGATATCCTGGAACGGCCATTGCGCCTTGAGTTGCCAATTGATACTGCCGGTACGGCAACCAACGAAAACAACACCGATTTCAACGAAATCCCGGATCACGAGCTGGTTGAGCCGAGCACACCCGAAGATGACATCCCGGTCGATACCACCCCGCAGTGGCAGGATTATCAGGTCCGCAGTGGCGAGAATCTGACGGCGATCTTTAACAATCTGGGACTCTCTACCACCACCCTTTACAAGGTGCTGGATGCTGACAACAAGAACTATCTGGCTCGTCTCAAACCCGGGCAAAATATCGAGCTGCTGATCGATCAGGACAACATACTGCAGCAACTCAAGATCCGTCTGAATATCAAGCAAACACTGGTAATGTCGCGCAGCGATGATGCCTACACCTCCTCCATGCTCAACGAAAAGGTGGAGTGGCAGCCGCAGCGTTACAACGGGGTGATCAACGGCAGCTTCTATGTCAGTGCCCGTAATGCCGGCATTCCGGCCAACCACATCCAGAAGATCGCAAACCTGTTTCAATGGCGGCTCAACTTTGCCAAGGACTTGAAAAAGGGCGACAAATTCAAGGTGCTGGTGCGTCAGGAAACAGTGGAAGGCAAGGGCACGGGCAACAGCCAGCTGCTGGGAGTCGAAGTGACCAGTCAGGGCAAGACGGTATCGGCCTGGCTTGCCGGAGATGGCAACTATTACGATGGTGAGGGTAACAGTCTGGAGCGCGGTTTCCGCCGTTATCCCACCCACAGCCGTTACCGGATCAGCTCCAACTTCAACCCGGCGCGCAAACACCCTGTGACGGGGGCTATCCGTCCCCATGAAGGCACCGACTTTGCTTTGCCGATAGGGACGCCAGTGTTGGCAACCGGTGATGGCGTCGTCCAGAAGGCGACCAGTCACCCGTTGGCGGGCACCTATATCGTCATCAAACATGGACGAACCCTGGCGACCCGCTATCTGCACCTGAGCAAGCTGCTGGTCAAGCCGGGCCAACGGGTGAAGATGGGCGACAAGATTGGCCTGTCGGGCAATACCGGCCGCTCTACCGGTGCCCACCTGCATTACGAGCTGCGCATCAACAACCGTCCGGTCAATGCCATGACAGCCAAGTTGCCGATGGCCGAAGCGCTCAGTGGTAAGGAACGCCGTCAGTTCCTGGCCCAGGTGAAGAGTTATCGCAAGGAGCTGGAGGCGAGTTGATATCATCTCTTGCTGACGCAATAAAAAGGCCCCGCCACACAGGCGGGGCCTTTTTCATTGGGAGGTGGGGCCGGATCAGTATCCCTTGTCGAAATCGATCTTGCCCTCCAGCGGTTGACCGTCGATGAAGCGGATATAGTTGCGCACGAAGATCTGGGCCACATCTTCCGGGAAACTGTAGGCGCCGTTGTGCGGGGTCACGATCAGATTGGGCTGCCCCCAAAGCGGGCTGTCAGCCGGCAGGGGTTCCTGTTCGAACACATCCAGTACCGCCATGGCCAGCTTGCCGGTGCGCAGGGCGGTAAGCAGATCATCGGAGTGGACCGCGCTGCCACGTCCCACATTGAACAAAATGGCCCCCGGCTTGCAGTGTTCGAAACGGGCCGCATTGAAGAGGTGGCGAGTTTCCCGCGTGGCAGGCAGCACGCTGACGATGACATCGGCCTGGGCCAGCAGCTTGTTCAGGGCAGGGAGCTGATAGACCTGTTCAAATCCGGCTCGTTCCCGCCCGGATCGGCTGATGCCGAGCACCTTCATACCAAAGTGTTTGCCGGTATGGGCGATATGCTGGCCAATGCTGCCGGTACCCAGGATCAGCATGGTGTGCCCCTTGAGACCCTGATAGGGGTGGCTCTGCCACAGGCGTTGCTTCTGTTGCTCCCGGTAGAGCGGCAGCTGACGCATCAGGCTGAGCAGATGGCCGAATACATATTCGCTCATCAGCGGCCCGAAGATGTCGCGTACATTGGTGAGCTGGTAATCTCGACGGCTACCCGCCTCCAGCAAGACGTCGACCCCCGCATAAGTGGATTGCAACCAGGTCAGCTTGCGGGCTTTTGTGATCAGGGGTTTGGCGCGGGCCGGTTCCGCCATCAGGATATGGGCTTCGCCGATCAGTTTTTCCGCATCGGCCTGATTGTCTGCCCGCAGAATGCGCAGGTGAGGGAGGTTGGCGGCCTTGAGCAGACGTTCGTAGTGAGCATTATCCTGGCTGAGCAAAAGAAGGGTGCGTTGGCTCATACTCTTGTTCCTTATCAGAATTCGCGGCGCAACGAGATGTCGCCCTTGCCCTCATCTTACCCGAGTTGATGTTGCAACATAGCCGACCAGGGCGCATTTTCGTTTTCGCCACGTCCTGTGTGGGCTACAATCTGCCCCACATTTTGCAAAGGATCCGACTCCAGTGTTTGGTGACAAGTTTTATAAGCGACTGGCCGAGCTACAGCCTTGGCAGCAGACCGTCTACACCCTGGCGCTGGCAGAGCGCATGTACCCCAACTATGCCCTGTTCAGCCAGGCCTCCGGTTTTGGCAATGCCGCTTCTTTCCGGCATGCGCTGGACCAGATGTGGAACTACCTCACCGTCAAGGGATCCCGGGTCAATCTGGGGGCAATCCTCGAAGATTTCGAGTCGCACATTCCGGATCCCCGCAAGTTTGAATCTTACGGTGCCTACCCGGCGCTGGATGCCTGTGTGGCGCTGGGGTGTGCCTACAACTCTGTCATTTGCCGGGTGGGGGAAGAAGCCAATGACGCCAGCCATGCCTCGGTTGGTACCGTGGCCGGCTTTATCGATATGCTGGAAGAGCGCGAGCTGAGCGAAGAGGAGCTCTACGAGCACGAATACATGGAGGCCGAGCTGGAGTTTCAGGTTGAACTACTCAAGCGGGTTGCTCACGAGCGCGACAGTGATCGCATCCTTGCCATCAAGAAGTTTGCCTCCCAGGGGGGCGTTTCCAACATAGGCATCAGCCTGGAAGAGTAATCTCTCTTTAGTTCGAGGTGACACCTTCGTCACTCAATCAAAAAGCCAGTCATTCTCCTGACTGGCTTTTTTTATCGAGTTTTTATTTACCGCCTCAGGGTATAGCCTTAAGTCAGGGGGAGGTGTGACTGGCGCGTCATATGTTGTTGCTTGCGAAGATTTCCAACGCACCAGGATGAACATGACTCAACTACTCCGGCGACGGCTCATGGGGCCTTTGAGCAAGCCTGTGACAACCTGGATGGAGCAGTACCAACCAGAGTGGAGTTTATTCATGAAAATAACTGGAAATTCATTTTAATGACTAGGTTATCGGTAGTGAATGGGGATGGAAAAGGCGCATGGAAATTGTGCGCCTCCGTTTTTCGTTTCGGTATTTCCGTTGTATTGAGCAACAAGAAACGATTTTCCATCAGTTGTTACGCGTTATAGACTCAAACAAAAGCAATACTGTGGACTTTTTAACCATGAGTGACGTAATCAAGAAGTTTCTGAAACTGGAGGCTGCCTCCGGGATTATTCTGATCATGGCGGCATTGCTGGCAATGGTATTGGCCAACACAGGATTGGCTGGTGGGTATCAGGCATTCCTCGATACCCAGGTACAGGTACGTATCTCCGCCCTTGACATCAACAAGCCGCTGCTGCTCTGGATCAACGATGGCCTGATGGCGATTTTCTTCCTGCTGGTTGGTCTGGAAGTCAAACGCGAAATGCTGGAAGGGGCGCTCTCGTCCCGTGTGCAGGCGACCTTCCCGGCCATTGCGGCCGTAGGCGGCATGCTGGCTCCGGCCCTCATCTATGCCTTCTTCAACTATTCGGACGAAGTAGCCCGCGCTGGCTGGGCGATCCCTGCCGCTACCGATATTGCATTTGCCCTTGGCGTGATGGCGCTGCTGGGCAAGCGAGTGCCGGTGAGCCTAAAGGTGTTCCTGCTGGCGCTGGCGATCATGGATGACCTGGGGGTCATCATCATCATTGCGCTCTTCTATACCCAACAGCTGTCGTTGGCAGCGCTGGCGGTAGGCATCATGGCGACCCTGATCCTGTTCTGGATGAACCGCCGTGGCGAGGACAGGATTAGCCTCTACATGGTGGTGGGTCTGGTACTTTGGGTGGCCGTGCTCAAGTCCGGTGTTCATGCGACTCTGGCTGGTGTGGTGGTGGGCTTCATGATCCCGCTCAATGGCAAGCGTTATGCGTCGCCGCTCAAGCATCTGGAGCATGCGCTGCACCCCTGGTCCGCCTTCCTGATCCTGCCGCTGTTTGCCTTTGCCAACGCTGGGGTCTCGCTGGAGGGGATTGGTCTCTCCTCCCTGATGAGCCCGGTGCCCATGGGGATCATGCTGGGATTGTTTGTTGGCAAGCCGCTCGGGGTGTTTACCATCAGCTGGTTGTCGGTCAAGCTGGGGATCGCCCAGTTGCCGAATGGAGTCAATTTCAAGCAGATTTTTGCGGTCAGCATTCTCTGTGGTATCGGTTTTACCATGTCGATGTTTATCGCATCGCTGGCCTTCGAGCATGGCGGGATGGATTATGGCAGTTACTCCCGTCTCGGGATCCTGGCGGGTTCCACCATGGCAGCGCTGGTTGGCTATCTGGCACTGCGGTTGTCTCTTCCCAAGGGGGAGGGAGATCAAAATGCGGAGGGATTATGAAAACACCATGGTTGTTACTGTTGCTGGCCAGCCCCCTTGTCTGGGCTGATGGTCTGGAAGAGTGCAAGCGGGACGCAGCCTCGGCCAGCTGCTCTACCTACCTGAACGGAGTAGTGGACAGCGCCCTGCTGCTCGGTGACAAGCAGGCCAAGGCTCGTTTCGGAGAAACCTTCTATGAGCGGGCCTTAAGCAGCCGGGCGGGGGAGCGGCTCAAGCACACCAACAAGCGTTATTGTGGTGATCGCCAGCCGGATAAAGATCGTCTCAAGGCCAGCTTGATGGAGCAGTTTACCTTGAACAAGGTTGACTCGGTCAGCGACATGTATGACATTCTGGCGGTTGAACTCAGCTGCTACCGGAGCCCGCGAAAAGCGGTAACCCCATCGGATGTCACACCTTAACTACAACCACCTCTATTATTTCTGGATGACTCAAAAGAAGGGCTCCGTTACCCAGGCAGCGGAAGCCCTTTTTTTGACACCACAAACCGTGACCGGCCAGATCAAGCTGCTGGAGCAGCGCCTGGGTGGCAAACTGCTCAAGCGCAAGGGACGTTCCCTCGAAGCGACCGAACTTGGCCAACTGGTTTTTCGCTATGCCGACAAGATGTTCAGCCTCTCCTACGAGATGCTGGATATCGTCAACTATCGCAAGGAGAGCCAGATCCTGTTCGACGTCGGTATCGCCGACGCTCTCTCCAAGCGCCTCGCCAGTCGGGTGCTGCTATCTGTCATCCCCAACGATGGCTCCATTCATCTGCGCTGTTTCGAATCGACCCACGAACTACTGCTGGAGCAGCTCAGTGAGCACAAGCTCGACATGATCCTCTCCGACTGTCCGGTGGATTCCAGCCAGCACGCGGGGCTGCTCTCCAAGCGGCTCGGGGGCTGTGGTGTCAGCTTCTTCTGCAAGGCGCCGTTGCCCGAGAAACCCTTTCCGGCCTGTCTGGAGGAGCGCAAGCTGCTTATTCCCGGACGCCGTACCGCCATGGGACGTCAACTGACCCAGTGGTTCGAGCAGCAGGGGGTATCGCCGAGTATCCTGGGTGAGTTCGACGATGCGGCCCTGATGAAGGCATTCGGTTTCTTCAATCAGGGTATCTTCATGGCTCCCACCATCTACCGGGAGGAGATCCTGGAGGGGGAAGAGGTGATGTTGCTGGGGGAAACCCAGGATTTGACGGAGGAGTACTACGTCATCTTCGCCGAGCGGATGATCCAGCACCCCGCAGTCAAACGGGTATGCGAGAGTGATTTCACCTCCCTGTTTGCCGGGCAGGAGAACTTCTCGGCGATCCAGCCTGCCACCCTGTCGTTTTAAAACGGCTCGTCACCACGTATCATCGCCGACTGGCAGAGGAGACATTTGATGCAACTGGAAGAGATGGAAGCCAAAGCCGGTCAGGCGGTGGCGCTTCTCAAGGCGCTGGCCAATGAACGCAGGCTGTTTATCCTGTGCCAGCTACTGGAGCGAGAGCTGTCGGTCGGGGAGCTTAACGAGCGGTTGGGGCTGAGTCAGTCTGCCCTGTCACAGCATCTGGCTTTGTTGCGGCGAGATGAATTGGTCACGACCAGAAAAGAGGCCCAGACGGTCTTCTATTCGCTGCGCAGCCATGAGGTGCGCGAGGTGATCAGTTTGCTGCATCGACTCTACTGCAGCGAAGAGAAATAAAAAACCGGCACAATGGCCGGTTTTTTCAGCTTTGATCAGCGTGAGCTGATTAAGCCATAGCTTTGATCTGGGCAGACAGGCGGCTCTTGTGACGAGCAGCTTTGTTCTTGTGGATCAGGCCTTTGGTCGCCATGCGATCCATGATCGGCTGAGCAACAGCGAAAGCAGCAACAGCAGCAGCTTTATCGCCAGAGGCGATGGCAGCAATTACTTTTTTCAGGTAGGTACGGGTCATGGAACGACGGCTGGCGTTGTGCTGACGGCGTTTTTCTGCCTGAATCGCGCGCTTCTTAGCAGATTTGATGTTAGCCAAGGTAAAACTCCTAAAACTGTCTTAGCGAGTGTATTGAAAAGGCCCAGAAATATGCCTTCCCAACCACATATTGTCAAATGATTTGTGCAAATAAACACCGCCCCCCGGTGGTGTGTCAGATGGGAGACGGTTAAACTGTCGGCCGATTCTAGCAGCATTCTTTTCATTCTGACAGTTCCAGAGGCCCCGTCTTGAGTAAGAAATTGATCAAATCCGGCATGATAGTGTCCGGAATGACGTTGGCATCCCGTGTGATGGGGCTGATCCGCGATGTGGTCATCGCGAATCTGCTCGGTGCCGGGGTGGCTGCCGACGTCTTCTTCTTCGCCAATCGCATTCCCAATTTTCTGCGCCGCCTGTTCGCCGAAGGGGCTTTCAACCAGGCGTTTGTCCCCGTGATGACGGAGTACAAAAAAAACGGTGACGAGCGGGAGGTGCGCGAGTTGCTGGCCGCCGTAGCGGGCACCCTGGGGGGAATAGTTACCGTGGTGACCCTGCTCGGCGTGGTCGGGTCGGGCGTACTGACCGCCATCTTTGGCTGGGGCTGGTTCTGGGACTGGCTGCATGGCGGACCTGCCGCCGAGAAGTTCGAGCTGGCCAGTCTGATGCTCAAGATAACCTTCCCCTATCTCTGGTTCATCACCTTTACCGCCATGGCTGGGGCCATTCTCAATACCTTCGGCCGTTTTGCCGTCTCGTCATTTACCCCGGTATTTCTCAACATCACCATGATTGCGGCCGCCTGGTGGATTGCGCCCATGATGGAGAAGCCAGAGCTCTCGCTGGCGATAGGGGTATTTTTGGGCGGCTTGGTTCAATTTTTGTTCCAGTTCCCATTTTTACGGCAAATCAACATGCTGGTCTGGCCCAAGTGGGGATGGCATCACCCCGGTGTAGTGAAGATCCGCACCCTGATGATCCCGGCGTTATTCGGCGTCTCGGTCAGCCAGATCAACCTGCTGATCAACACCATGCTGGCCTCTTTTCTGGCTACCGGTGCCATCAGCTACCTCTACTATTCTGATCGCTTGCTGGAATTCCCCCTCGGCCTGTTTGCAGTGGCCATCAGCACAGTGATCCTGCCTGCCTTGTCGAAGAAACATGTGGATGCCGACCCGGCCGATTTCTCCCGCACCATGGATTGGGGGGTGCGGATGGTGGTGCTGCTTGGCTTGCCCGCCATGGTGGGGATCGCGGTGATGCGTGAACCCATACTACGGGTACTGTTCATGCGCGGCGAGTTCGGTTTGCACGAGGTGAGCATGTCCAGTGCGAGCCTGCTGGCTTCCACCACAGGCCTGTTGTCGCTGATGCTGATCAAGGTGCTGGCGCCGGGTTACTACGCCCGTCAGGACACCAAAACCCCGGTTCGCATTGGCATCATGGCCATGGTGGCCAACATGGTGTGCAACCTCATCTTTATTTATCCCCTGGGTTATGTGGGGTTGGCGCTGGCCACCGCTTGCTCCGGCACCCTGAACGCAGCCTTGCTGTTCAAGGGGCTGTATCAGCAGAGCGTCTACCGTCCATCCCGCCAGACCGGCGTGTTCTGTCTCAAATTGCTGGTGGCGACCTTGCTGATGGGGGGCGTGCTGGCTTATCTGTCGCCGGATCTGGCCCAGTGGGGCGCCTGGGGCATGGGCAAGGCCACCCTGGAACTGGCCATGTTGCTCTCCCTGGGGGCTGCCATCTATGCGGTGGCGCTGTTGGCGCTGGGAATTCGGCCAAGACACCTGAAATCGGGGCATGAGGGCTGATCCTGATTGCTGCCTGATATATAATCCGGCGATTTTCATAACAGCAACGTACAAGGCACCGATGGAGCTTATTCGCGGCATTCATAATCTCAAGCCCCGTCACCGGGGATGTGTATTGACCATTGGCAACTTTGATGGGGTTCATCAGGGTCACCATGCGGTACTGGCACGTCTCAAGGAGAAAGCGGCCCATCTGGGATTGCCCGCCTGCGTCATGCTGTTTGAGCCCCAGCCGCTGGAGCTGTTTGCCGGCGCTGCGGCCCCGGCCCGGCTCAGCCGGTTGCGGGAAAAGTATGAAGCGCTCAAGGGGCTGCAGATCGATCGCCTGCTCTGCGTGCGCTTCAGCCACCGTTTTGCCGGACAGGCGGCGTCCACCTTTATCGAGCAACTACTGGTCGAGAAACTCGGCGTGCGCTACCTGGTGGTCGGCGATGACTTTCGCTTCGGCAAGGGGCGGGAAGGGGATTTTCACCTGCTGGAAGAGGCGGGCCGCCGCTTCGGTTTCGAAGTGATCAGCACCCAAAGTTTCCAGCTGTCCCGCCAGCGGGTGAGCAGCACCCTGGTGCGCGAAGCCCTCAAGGCTGGACGGATGGCCGAGGTGGAGCTGATGCTTGGCCGCCCCTATACCATCAGCGGCAGGGTGGCCCACGGCGACAAGCTGGGGCGCACCATAGGTTTTCCTACTGCCAATCTGGCCCTCAAGCGCCAGGTTATCCCGGTCGGTGGCGTGTTCGCGGTGGAAGTGTTATGTTCCGGCAAGACCTTCCCCGGTGTCGCCAATGTGGGTGTACGGCCTACCTTGAGCGGTACACAAGCTAGATTGGAAGTACATCTATTTGATTTTTCTGGTGATCTATATGGTCAACAGGTCAAGGTGCTGCTTCGCCACAAGCTGCGCGAAGAGCAGAAGTTTGCCTCTTTCTCTGCCTTGAAAGAGCAAATCGAACGAGATGCCCTGGCGGCCCGAGCCTGGTTCGGGCTGCCACAATTTCATTTACCCAGCACTCTTTTAGAAAAGAAGGGAACCCAGGACTGATGAGCGACTATAAACACACCCTGAATCTTCCGGAAACCGAGTTTCCGATGCGTGGCGATCTGGCCAAGCGCGAACCCAACATGCTCAAGCGTTGGTACGATCAGGATCTCTACGGCGCTATTCGCCGCGCCAAAGCGGGCAAGCCTTCTTTCATTCTGCACGATGGCCCCCCCTATGCGAACGGCAACATTCACATCGGTCACTCGGTCAACAAGATCCTCAAAGACATCATCATCAAGTCCAAGGGCCTGTCCGGCTTCGATTCCCCCTATGTCCCGGGTTGGGACTGCCACGGTCTGCCCATCGAACTGAAAGTGGAAGGCATGGTCGGCAAGCCGGGCGAGAAGGTTTCCGCCGCCGAGTTCCGCGCCGAGTGCCGCAAGTATGCCAAGACCCAGATCGAGGCCCAGAAGGCCGACTTCATCCGCCTGGGTGTGCTGGGTGACTGGGAACACCCCTATCTGACCATGGATTTTGGCACTGAAGCCAACATCATCCGCTCCATGGCCAAGATCGTCGAGAACGGCCACCTGCACAAGGGCTCCAAGCCGGTGCACTGGTGTACCGATTGCGGCTCTGCCCTGGCTGAAGCCGAAGTCGAATACTACGACAAGAACTCCCCCTCCATTGACGTGCGCTTCAAGGCCGTCGATGAAGCAGCCGTTGCTGCCAAGTTTGACTGCGCCGAAGGGCACACCGGCAAGGGCACCCTCTCTGCGGTGATCTGGACCACCACCCCGTGGACCCTGCCGGCCAACCGCGCCATCGCCATGCACGCCGATCTCGACTATGCCCTGGTGCAGGTCGAAGGGGACAACCCCGAGCGCCTGATCCTGGCTGCCGAGCTGGTCAAGGATGTGATGGACCGCGCCGGCATCGAGCACTACCACAACCTGGGTTACGCCAAGGGGGCGGCCCTCGAGCTGCTGCGCTTCAACCACCCCTTCTACAGCTTCGACGTGCCTGTGGTGCTGGGTGATCACGTCACCCTGGACGCCGGTACCGGCGCCGTTCACACAGCTCCTGGCCATGGTCAGGAAGACTTCCTGGTCGGCCAGAAATACGGTCTGGAAGTGGCCAACCCGGTGGGTAGCAACGGCGTCTACCTGCCGGATACCGAACTGTTTGCCGGCCAGCATGTATTCAAGGCCAATGCGGCTGTGGTCGAGGTGCTGACCGAGCGCGGCGCCCTGCTGCACCACAAGGTGTTCAACCACTCCTACCCCCACTGCTGGCGCCACAAGACTCCGATCATCTTCCGCGCTACCCCGCAGTGGTTCATCAGCATGGATCAGAACGGTCTGCGCAAGCGCGCCCTGGAAGAGATCGATCGCATCGAGAAGGATGGCATCGCTCAGCACGGCCAGAGCGGCTGGGTCCCGGCATGGGGCAAGAACCGCATCCAGGCCATGGTGGAAGGTCGCCCGGACTGGTGTATCTCCCGTCAGCGTACCTGGGGCGTGCCCATCTCCCTGTTCGTCCATAAAGAGACCCAGGAGCTGCACCCGGAATCCGTGCGCCTGATGCATGAAGTGGCCAAGCGGGTCGAGCAATCCGGCATCCAGGCCTGGTGGGATCTGGACAAGGCCGAGCTGCTCGGCGCCGATGCCGATCTGTACGACAAGGTGCCTGACACCCTGGACGTCTGGTTCGACTCCGGCTCTACTCACGCCTCCGTGGTCGACGCTCGTCCCGAGTTCAACGGCAAACCGGCCGACATGTATCTGGAAGGCTCTGACCAGCACCGCGGCTGGTTCATGTCCTCCCTGATGATCGGCGTGGCGATGAAGGACAAGGCCCCCTACAACCAGGTGCTGACCCACGGCTTCACCGTGGACGGTCAGGGCCGCAAGATGTCCAAGTCCATCGGCAACGTGGTGAGCCCCCAGGACGTGATGAACAAGCTGGGTGCCGACATCCTGCGTCTGTGGGTTGCCAGCACCGACTACACCGGCGAGATGACCGTCTCCGACGAGATCCTCAAGCGCTCCGCCGACGCCTATCGTCGCATCCGCAACACTGCCCGCTTCCTGCTGGCTAACCTGAACGGCTTCAATCCGGCGACCGACATGGTCGCGCCTGCCGACATGGTCGTAGTGGATCGCTGGGCCGTGGGCCGTGCCAAGGCAGTACAGGCCGAGATCGTGGCTGCGTTTGACGAGTACAACTTCCATGGCGTTACCCAGAAGCTGATGCAGTTCTGTTCCATCGAGATGGGCTCTTTCTATCTGGATGTCATCAAGGACCGTCAGTACACCGCCAAGGCGGACAGCCTGGCCCGCCGCTCCTGCCAGACTGCTCTCTATCACATCGCCGAGGCCATGGTGCGCTGGATGGCACCCATCATGAGCTTCACCGCTGACGAGATATGGGCACTGCTGCCGGGCGAGCGTGGCGAGTTCGTGTTCACCGAGGAGTGGTACGACGGCCTGTTTGGGCTGGAAGCGGGTGAAGTGCTGAACGACGAGTTCTGGGCCGAGATCCTCACTGTGCGTGGTGAAGTGAACAAGGCGCTGGAAGCCGCCCGTGGCGAGAAGCGCATCGGTGGCTCCCTGCAGGCCGAAGTGACCCTGTTCGCCAAGCCGGAGCTGGCTGCCCGCCTCAACACCCTGGCCGACGAGCTGCGCTTCGTGCTGCTCACCTCCAAGGCCAAGGTGGTCGTGGCCGATGCGGCTCCGGAAGGGACTGTAGCGACCGAGCGTGATGACCTGTGGCTGAGCGTGGCCCAGTCTGCCGCCGCCAAGTGCGACCGCTGCTGGCACCATGTGGAAGACGTGGGTACCATCGCCGGTCACGAAGAGATCTGTGGCCGCTGTGTCACCAACGTCGAGGGTGACGGCGAAACTCGTCAATTTGCCTGATGAACATGACTCACCATAAAAGCGGCCTGCGTTGGCTGTGGCTGGCGGTGCTGGCCTTCATACTGGACCAGGCGAGCAAGCTCGCCGTGGTCAAGTTGCTGCCATTTGGCTACCCGGGGGTGGAGATCACCCCCTTCTTCAATCTGGTCCACGTCTACAACAAGGGCGCAGCGTTCAGCTTTCTGGCCGATCAGGGGGGCTGGCAGCGCTGGTTCTTCGCCGTGCTGGCCTTTGCCATCTGCGGTCTGCTGATCCACTGGCTGCGCAAGCAGTCGGTGACCGAGCGCTGGAGCGGTATCGCCTACAGCCTCATCATCGGCGGGGCGCTCGGCAATGTGTTCGACCGGCTGGTGCTGGGCCATGTGGTCGATTTCCTCGACTTCTACTGGGGCCGGGCCCACTGGCCGGCCTTCAATCTGGCCGATACCTTCATCTTCATCGGCGCCGCCATGATAGTGCTGGACGGCTTTCGCTCATCCAAGGGTGAGCAAGGCGAGAAAAAGGGGGCGGCATGAGCCGACAGATTGGTGCTGACAGCAGCGTACTGTTTCATTTCGCCATCAAACTGGAAGATGGTTCGGTTGCCGACAGCACGGCACTGCACGGCAAGCCGGCCCGTCTGCGGATGGGGGATGGCAGCCTGACTTCGAGCTTCGAGCAGTGTCTGCTCGGCCTGGGCGAAGGGGAGAGCAAGAGCTTTACCCTGGCCCCTGAACAGGCCTTTGGTCTCTCCAACCCTGACAACATCTACCATCTGGACAGAGCCAAGTTTGGTACCGATACGGAGCCGAAAGTCGGCACCATCATCCTGTTCGACCAGCCCAACGGTAGCGAGCTGCCCGGCATCATTCGGGCGGTGGAAGGGATGTCGGTGACGGTCGATTTCAACCACCCGCTGGCCGGTCATACGGTCACCTTCGAGGTGGAGATCCTGGGCGTTGACGACGAGGAGAAGGTGCTCTGATGGATATCTTGCTGGCCAACCCCCGCGGCTTTTGCGCCGGTGTCGACCGCGCCATCAGCATCGTCGAGAGTGCACTGGAGAAGTTCGGTGCCCCCATCTATGTCCGCCATGAGGTGGTGCACAACCGCTATGTGGTGAACAAGCTCAAGGATGCCGGAGCCGTGTTCGTCGAGGAGCTGGATGAGGTACCCGATGACAGCATCGTCATCTTCTCCGCCCACGGTGTCGCCAAGACGGTGCGCGAGATGGCCAAGTCCCGTGCCCTCAAGGTGTTCGATGCCACCTGTCCGCTGGTGACCAAGGTGCACATGGAGGTCCATCGCGCCAGCCGCAAGGGCTCCGAAGCCGTGCTCATCGGTCACGCCGGCCACCCCGAGGTGATCGGCACCATGGGACAGTACGAGAACCGCGAGGGGGGCATGTATCTGGTGGAGACGCCGGATGACGTAGCCAAACTCCAGGTGAAGAACCCGGATGATCTCTGCTTCGTCACCCAGACCACCCTCAGCATGGACGAGACCGCCGAGGTAATTGATGCCCTGCGCCAGCACTTCCCCAAGATCCAGGGGCCGCGCAAGGACGATATCTGCTACGCCACCCAAAACCGTCAGGACGCGGTACGGGAGATGGCGGAGCTGGTAGATGCCATGCTGGTGGTGGGCTCCCGCAACTCCTCCAATTCCAACCGGCTGCGCGAGCTGGCCGAGAAGGTGGGCACCAAGGCTTATCTCATCGATGATGCTTCCATGATCGATGCCGCCTGGCTGGACGGTGTGAAGGCGATCGGTGTGACTGCCGGAGCTTCGGCACCCGAGGTGCTGGTGCAGAGCGTCATCGCCCGCCTGCGCGAGCTGGGGGGCAAGATGGTGGCCGAACACCCGGGTCGCGAAGAGAATGTGGTGTTCGAGGTACCGCCCGAGCTGCGCATCATCTGACGCGTCTCATCCTCGCCGGATGACCATGTATTGCCAAAGCCACCTTTTCGAGGTGGCTTTTTGTTTTTGGTTCCAACGAGTCCTTTGTGCACGTTCGCGACCAGATCGCAGCGAAAATTGATGATGTAGCTCGAAATTTTGAATAGACAGGATTGAAACCCAAGGTGTCCGGCATAGACTGCCTGCAAGCCCCTACTCTGGCTGAACACACATGGAGCTGTGTCTGCATCCCCGGAACAAATCAGAGCGAAACAGGATGTTTTTGCGTTCAGGTTTTAGCCTTGTCGAGCTGATGGTTACCATAGCGCTCGTCTCTCTCTTGCTGACGCTGGGAGTGCCCTCCTTCAACTCTCTGTTGCGCAGCATGACGCTCAATACCCAGGCCAACAACTTTGTGGCAGCTATCAACCTTGCCCGTTCCGAAGCCATTCGCCGCAATGCTGCGGTGACCCTGTCCGCCTCGGCCGAGAACCTGACCCAGCATCACTGGGAGGCCGGTTGGCAGATCTGGGTCGATGGCAATGGCAATGGCAGGCTCGATAACGGCGAGTTGCTGCGGGGTTTCCCCGATATGGAGACAGGTACCCTGAGCAGCAATACCTCTCTGTTGCGCTTCAGTGGCGACGGTTTTCTCGATGGCCGCTCACAGGCATCGCAGGTGTTTACCCTGCGCCCGGAAGGGTGTCGCAACGAGGCGGCCCGCGATATCACCATCACTGCGGCAGGTCGCCCTTCCATCGCCGAGGTACGTTGCCCATGACACGACAACAGGGCTTGTCACTGCTTGAAATCATGATCTCTGTGCTGGTGCTCTCCATCGGCATTCTGGGCATGGCGACCCTGCAGCTGCAGGCACTCAAGAGCAATCAGTCTGCCCTGACGCGCACCGAAGCGACACAGTACGCCTACATGATCAACGACATGATGCGGGCCAATCGCAGTGCGGCCCTGAACGGACAATACAACATCGATCTGGGCGAGACGGTCTCGGGCAGTTCTATGGCGGTACAGGATTTACTGCACTGGAAGCGGGTATTGAGCGAGCTGCCGGGTGGCGATGGTGCCGTGGCGGTCAGCGCCGGAAGGGCCACCATCACCATTCAGTGGGATAGCAGCCGGCTGGCCACCGATCCTGCATCGCGCAGCATGACCCTTAGGACGGATCTATGAGCAGGGCCGGTTTGCCACTACGCCAGCGCGGGATCGGCCTGGTCGAGGTGATGATCGCCCTGGTGCTCTCCCTGGTAACTGTGGGGGTCATCATTCAGGTATTTCTTGGCAATCACAAAACCTATCTCACTGGCGAGGCCATTGCCCGGGTACAGGAAGACAGCCGGTTTGCCATCAATCTGCTGCAAAAAGAGCTGCGGATGGTGGGCTATCAGGGGTGCCTCAGCAAACAGGGGGTCAATATCACCAATACCCTCAACAACAACGCGGCACTGCCCTACAACTTCACTACCTTTTTGCGTGGCTATGACAATGTGACGGCCACCTTGCCAGCCCCTCTTTCTGCCCTGTTCACGGGAGCCGAGCCCAGACCCATGCCGGGTAGCGATGTGCTGCTGGTGCAGGGGCCGGTCGGCGTCGGTGTCCCTGTGGTGCGCAACAACAGCGCCGCCCAGCTGTTTGTCCAGCATCTCTCCAGCAAGGTGGATTATTGCGGCACCGGCAAGCAGGGTTACAGCGATCTGTGCGAGGGAGACATCGTTATGGTCTCCGATTGCCAGAAGGCGAGGATCTTCCAGATCACCCAGACCCAGCTGGTCGGCGGGGGCGACGAGGTCAATATCGGCCACTCCAATGACAACAAATTCACGCCAGGCAATGCCACCCCCTCTTGGGGTGGGGCGAGCTTACCGATAGAGGCTCGTTTTGCTCCAGGTTCGGTACTGAACCGGGTGGAAACCCGCCTCTACTATATTGCTCGCCCTTCGGCCAACAGCCCCTACGCCCTCTATCGCAAGAGCGGAGTTGCCATCGGTATGCCCCTTATCGAAGGGGTGGCCAATATGCAGCTCACGTTCGGGGAGGATCAGAACCGGGATCGGGCGACGGATCGCTATGTGAGCGCCGCCAGCAATCCAAACTGGGACAACGTCCTGGGGATTGGGGTGCAGCTTCTGATGCGCAGCAATCAGGGCAATGTGGTGTCGGCCCCGCAAGCTCTGAGCTTTGCCGGCGCCACCTTCCAGGCGACCGATCGCAACTGGTACTGGGTAGCCGAGACCACGGTCGCGCTGCGTAACCGGTTACCTTGAGGAACCCAGTCATGATGCATCGACAACAGGGGATGGCGCTGGTGATCAGCCTGATTTTTCTGGTCATGGTGAGCCTGCTGGGCATGGCCGGCATGCGGGGTGCGCAGCTACAGGAGAAGATGGCTGGCAACCAGAAGGAGGCATTGCAAGCGCTGCAGGCGGCGGAAGCAGGATTGCGCGCCGCCGAACGCTATATCGAGGCTGGCAACTCGGGTCCTTATGACAACAGCGCAGGCCTGTATGAATTTGTCGATACTGCGGTGGATCCCGCATCACCCTCCACATCCTGGCGCACCTATGCCAACAGCGGTCTGGCAGGGCGAGCCCCTGAATACTTTATCGAACGGCTGCCCTATACCCAGGGGGGCAGCGAGAATCTGGCGGTCGATGAGCCCATCAGCGAGCGTCGCCTCTATCGCATCACGGCAAGGGGATTTGGTCTCTCGGACGAGAGCCGGGTGCTGTTGCAATCGACCTATAGTCGCTAGGAGGCGGGGTATGAGTAAACTCGGTTTTGGACTCTCGGTGATGCTCTGCTGCGCTTCGGCGCAGGCGGCGCTCGATATTGCCCAGGTTCCCCTCTATCTCGGCACCCGAGCCGATCCCAATATCATGTTTACTCTGGATGATTCGGGCTCGATGCATTTCGAGATCATGCCCGAGTCCTTGATCGAGAACGATGCACGCTATGTCTATCCACGTGCCAGCCAGGTCTACGGAAGTGATGATTACGACAACTATACGATCACCTTTGCCAGCGACAATGCCCGCAATGCCTACGTGCGCTCCAGCCATAACAACAAGCTCTATTACAACCCGCAGCTGACCTATCGTCCCTGGGCCAATGCGGATGGCTCCTTGATGGCCAATGCCAAAGTGACCTGTGCCCCTCACAACCCTATGAAGACGGCGGCCGGTTGTCGCGACCTGACTCAAACCAATCGAGCATGGTGGGCCATCTATTACACCGAGTTTTCTCCTTATTATTACAACCAAGACGAGAGTTTCTGGCCGGCTGTCTATTTTGACTACAAGGGAAGTGGCAATGTATTCAACGCCAAGAACTATACCCGGGTGGTGATAAACAAAGCGGTGGCCACCATCTATGACGGTCGCCCCAATCGCAGTGACTGCAAAAATGCGCCCGTTTGTACCTATGACGAGGAAATTCAGAACTTTGCCAACTGGTACACCTATTATCGTTCGCGGATCCTGGCGGCCCGAGCCGGAGTAGGAAGAGCCTTCGCCAGCCAGGGGGAGGCCATTCGGGTCGGCTTTGCCACCATCAATGCCAGCGGTAGCGTGATCCGCGGTGTCACCCCTTTTTCAGGTACTGATCGAACCGCTTTTTTCGATGAGCTGTATGGCCGCGACATTCCGGCGAAGGGGACACCGCTGCGCACCAGCCTGAAAGAGGTAGGGGAGTATTTTTCCCGCAGTGACAATAACGGCCCCTGGTCTGCCCGTGCCGGCAGCACACTTCCTCATCTGACCTGCCGCCAGAGCTACAACATTCTGATGACGGATGGCTACTGGAACGGTGATTCGCCCTCGGTCGGTGATCAGGACCAGGATGGCATCAAGAACACTCTGGCGGACGTGGCCTACAAATACTGGAAAACGGATCTGCGTCGCGACCTGGCCAACAAGGTGCCGACCAGCACGGCAGACCCTGCCAACTGGCAGCATCTGGTCAACTTTACCGTAGGGCTTGGGGTCAACGGTTCGCTCAATCCTGCCAACGGTATCCCGGGCAGCTGGCCGAATCCTTATGATTCCGATGAGTTCAAGATCGACGATCTGTGGCATGCGGCCGTCAACAGCAAGGGGAGTTTCTTCAGCGCGGCGGATCCGGATACCTTCGCCGAGGCCCTGAGCAGTACTTTGGCACAGATTGCCGCCCGCAACAGCTCCGCCAGTTCGGTAACGGCCAACGCCACCCGTCTTGACAGCAACACCCATATCTACCAGGCCCGTTACAACAGCGGTGACTGGTCGGGACAACTGGTCTCGATCCCGCTTAACAGTGATGGCTCTCTGGGGAATATCGCCTGGGATGCCGCCACCCAGATACCGGAGCCTTCGGCACGCAGCATCTTCACCCGGCAAGGCGGGGCCGGCATCGCCTTCACCTGGGAGGCGCTTAACAATACCAACCGCACCCTGCTCAATATTGCCGGTGACAATCTGGGAGAAAGCCGGGTCGCCTATCTGCGCGGTGAGCGCGGTGGCGAGCAGCGCAATGGCGGGGTATTTCGCAATCGCAGCGATCTGCTCGGTGACATCATCAACTCGGATCCCGTCTATGTGGGCAAGCGCGATTACGGCTACAGCAGCGCGACTGGCCTGACCCAGACCGAGCGGGAGAGCTATCAGGCGTTCCTCAGCTCGACGGCGATCGCCCGTCGCCCGCCCATGCTCTATGTCGGTGCCAATGACGGCATGCTGCACGGCTTTCGGGTGGCCGACGGTGTCGAGCAACTGGCCTATATCCCGGCCAGCCTGCTGGGGGAACTGCCCCAGCTGACCAGGCCGGATTACAACCACCGCTACTATGTGGACGGGACGCCCAGGGTCGGGGATGCCTATCTGGGGAGTCGCTGGAAGACCCTCTTGCTGGGCTCTACCGGAGCGGGAGGCAAGGCGGTGTTCGCCATCGATGTGACCGCACCGAACAACTTCACCGCTGACAAGATGCTGTGGGAGTTCACCCATTCCGAGATGGGGATCGCGTTGGCCGCCCCGACGCTGGTACGGGTCAAGGCCGACAACAAGTGGGTCGCCCTGGCGGCCAACGGGTACAACAGTAACAGCCAGACGGCACGGCTGTTTGTGCTGGATTTGGCGACCGGCGCCGTCATCAAGGAGATTGACACCCAGGTAGGCTCGGCCAGCGAGCCCAATGGCCTCTCTTCGCCATTGCCTGTGGATGAGGATGGCGATCGGGTGGTCGACTATGTCTATGCTGGCGATTTGCAGGGCAATCTCTGGAAATTCGACCTGAGTGACAACAACAGCGCCCAATGGGGAATCGCGTTCAAGGCCGGCAACAAACCCAAGCCGCTGTTTCAGGCTTGCGATGGCGCCTGCTCGACCAGCACGCGCCAGCCCATCACCATGCGGCCGCTGGCGATCCGCCATCCCAGGGGAGGGATCATGGTGCTGATGGGCACGGGCAGCTATTTCACCAATGATGACAAGTCATTGCCCACCAATCCAAGATTGGAGGCCGTCTACGGCATTTGGGACACTGGGAGCGAGGTGAGCCGCAGCCAGTTGTTGCAGCAGAGCATTACCCATGAATTCGTGGCCAATGGCACCACCATCAAGTTCAATGTGCGGGTGGTCTCCAGCAGGGATGTCAATTACACCAGCCAGAAGGGCTGGTATCTGGTGTTGAAATCACCCGGGCTGAGCAAGGGGGTCGGGGAGCGGGCAGTTTCCGAGATGCTGTACCGGCACAAGCGGCTCATCTTCAACACCTTGATACCGTCGGCGGATGCCTGCGATTTTGGTGGCCGCTCCTGGCTGATGGAGCTGGATCCTGTTTCGGGCGCCCGCCTCACCTACTCGGTATTCGACGTCAATGGCGACGGAGCCGTCAACGATGATGACTATGTCGGGATCAAGGATGAGGCTGGCAATGACATCAAGGTGCCGGTCAGCGGCAAGCAATTTGACGAGCTCACCACGACGCCGAGCGTAGTGGAGGATGCCGATATGGAGCGTAAATACATCAGCGGCTCCAGCGGCAACATCTCGGTCACGCTGGAAGAGGGGGCGGGCGATCTGGGTGGTCGTCAGTCCTGGTTGCAACTGGAGTAGAGGCTGGAATGGAACGTGGATTTACCCTGATTGAGTTGATGATAGTGGTGGTCGTGGTCGCCATTCTGGCTGCGATCGCATATCCCAGTTACAACAACTACATGGCGTCCGCCAAGCGGGCCGAAGCCAAAGCGACTTTGCTGGAAGCCGCGCAATATCTGGAGCGGGAGTTTACCGCCAATGGCAATTACGACACTGGCAACCTGGCCTCTGCCGGCTTGGCAACCCTGCCCAGGGACGGTGGTACGGCTTATTACAATCTGGCGCTCAATGCCAGCGGGGCCCGTTATACCCTGACGGCTATTCCGACCGGTGTGATGAATGGCGACCCCTGTGGATTGTTGACTCTCGATCAGAGCGGACAGCAGGGGGTATCGCGTGCCACCATGACAACGGCCGAATGCTGGTAAAACTTATTTCCAGCACTCGGTCGGGGTCTTGATGTCGGCCTTGTTGATGGTCAGGCTGTCGCAACTGGTGCTGCCGGACTTGTCGCCGACCTGGGCACCCTTGCTGGTTGCAACCAGGGTGTAGGCGGTGGCAGTGGCGCCTGAAATGGTGAAGGTATAGTAATCGCTGGTCGGGTTGCCCACATTGGCTACAGCACTGCTGTAGCTGGCATTGGAGATGCGGAACTCTTCCTGTTTGAGCTGCATGGTCAGCAACCCCTTGACGGCTTCAGCCCGACGGGATTTACGCAGACCATCTGTAAAACTGGGGTAGGCGACAGCGGTAATGATGGCGACGATGGCGACTACCACCATCAATTCCAGCAGGGTAATACCTGATTGTTTGATTCTCATGGGGGCGGCAGGGTTCGTTAAATAGATAGATACTATAGGATAGTACTGACACCACACTCTACTGGCATGTGCGAAAAGAAAGGAGTCTTTAGCCAATGGAATGCGCAGAGTGCCGCTCCGCCGGTTTTACCATGATTGAATTGATGATTGCCCTGGCGCTGGTCGCGTTGCTCCTGACCGTGGCGATCCCCAGCTATCAGTCTTTGCGCCAGGAACAAATGGTAAAAGCAGCCACCCAGGCCGTATACACGGATGTGATGCTGCTCAAGTCAGAGGCGATCAAACGTAATCGCACCTTGCAGTTTATTATCTTCAACAGCGGCACCAGTAACTGGTGTTATCGAATCCATATTGATGGTAGCTGCAGCAGCTGCAGCGATTCCTGCTCAAGCATTGAGGGACGCAAGGGTGCAGATGCCAGCGAATACCCCGGTATCAGCCTGGTGGCCAGTTACAGTGAATCGGTAACCAATGTCAGGCCTCTAAGTATTTCGCCCAGAAGGGCCACCTTGGCGGCGGGGAATATTGCCATTTCGTCCGGTACCTACTCCATGCAGGTCAAGACCAATAATGTCGGGCGTGTGCGCACCTGTGGTGTCAGCAATGTCAGTGGAGTGCCTGCATGTTGAAAGCACCAAGGGGATTCAACGTGGTGGAGCTGATGGTGGCCATGGTCGCGGGTCTGTTTCTGGTTGCAGCCGTAACATCCTTGTTCGCCACCATCCTCAAGGCCAATCAAACATCCATGCAGGTGAGTCGCCTCAATCAGGAGCTGCAGAGCATCACTGACATGATAGCCCGTGACGTGCAGCGAACCGGTTACGATCAGGGGGCTACCGCATTTCTTGGGGCTGCATCGGGAGCCAGATCCCCGTTTTATTTCGATACGAGCAGCGATCTGATGAATGAGACCGTCAGTGGTTCCAAAATTTATCGCTGCATCAGACTGAAATACGATGATGATAACAACGGGTCTCTTGGCTCTGATGAAACCTTTATTTACAGCTATGACAGTGCTGACAAAGGGGTGCAGCTTGGCACCAGTTGCAGCACTGGCAACCTGCTCAGCACCGACAACACCATAGAGGTAACCGATCTGACCTTCTCGCTGCTTGGCAGTAGCGCCTCGGCCGGCGCGAGGACGGTGCGCATGGCCATTTCGGGTCAGTACAAGGCGAACTCCGCACTCAAACTCACCCTGCAGCGCGATATGAAGCTGCGCAACGACGGGTATTGATGCAATGAAACGTCATCTCGGCTTTACTACCTTCACCATCACCCTGCTGCTTATCGTGATCCTGCTTGGCATCTCGTTGCTGGTGGGCAAACTGATGGTGGCGGATCGTCGTGTCAGCCTCAACGAGGTGCAGTATCGCCAGGCGCTGGCGCTGGCCGAGCTGGGGTTGTCGGACGGGGTCGGGCGGCTTGCGCAGGATGCCACCTGGCGTACCCCTAGCAGCGGTGTTTCCGTCACCGTATCGGCCGGCAATTACACCCTCTTTGCGCTGGATGAACCGGCTGTGATCGTGGGGGGGGCGAGTGTAACACCGGTGAAAATACGCACCCAGGCGACCTTGGTTGATGCGACGGCCAATGCAGAGGTTGAAGTGAAGGCTATCAAGATAAGCGTATTGGCCGGCACCCCGGCCGCCCCCCTGACGGTAGCTGGTGGCATGGCCGTATCCGGCAATTTTACCGTAGTGGCCAATCCTAACGGAGGGGGACCGGGAGTGCCGCTCTCCATCTGGACCAACGGTAATGTGGACCTGACAAATGGCTCCGGTCAGACCTGTCATCAGGGGGACTACAGCGGAGGCTGCAGCGCCAACATCAGCCAGAAGGGCGACAAACAATCGGACATCAAGGACAACGATACCGACTTCCCCACGGATCTGGTCTGGTATCTGTTCAACGAGAATGATGATGCTGCCGGCTGGGCCAATCTGGAGTCTCGGGCGGTGCAACTGCTGACAAATTGCGATTCACTGTCGACCGCCTCGCGCGGTCTCATCATCGTCGATGGTGATTGCAAACCGGGTGGGTCGATCGGTTCGATCGCAGCGCCGGTCGTGCTTATCATACGCAACGGTAACCTGATGGTGAACGGGAATGCGACCCTGTACGGGCTGGTGTTCGCCTACTCAGCCACGCCCGCCACAGCCACCACCGACGTCAGCCTGAAGGGGGGAGCACTCGTCAACGGCGCGGTAGTAGCCAACTATCAGCTGGGCAAGACGGCCAATGGGACCTTTGATGCCAAGTATGATCAGGCGGTGTTGAGCAATATCGAAAATGGGGCGGCGTTTCAGAGCATCAATCTGGTGCCTGGTAGCTGGCGGGACTGGTAGGAGCATCTATGAAACCGCACAAGGGATTTGGGCTGTTGGAGATTTTGATCACCCTGGTTCTGCTTGGGGTGGGTGTGGCAGGTCTGGTGGCCATGTCTCGCTCATTGCTCAATACCTCCCAGGATAGTCGCCGCTACGAGGTGGCCATGCGGCTGGCCGAGTCACAACTCGATGCGTTTCGCACCTTCAACGGGGTGGTGAGTGCGGTTTCGCCGCTCACGGCCTACAACAACATAACGGCGGGCACCAGTTCGGCCACTCCTGCCGATGGCGGGGGGACTTATGCCCTGAGTTGGACCGTCAGCAACCAGTACTGGAATGGATCTGCCTGGCAGACCACGATCCCGGCGGGTTATTTGTACTCCTATCCTGGCCGAAAGGTAGTCAATGTGACCGTCAGCTGGAGCGACAGCGTAGGGCAGGCTCATTCTTTGCTGCTCTCCGGGGCCGTGTCGCCGGCGGAATCGCTGACTCAGAATCAGTTCAACGGCGGGCTGGATACCAGTCGCGAGCCGCCCCACGTGGTCTATACCCCCGGAGTTGCGCCTGATGTCATCTCCATCCAGATCGATCAGGAAGGCCGCAAGCAGGAGACCAGCAAGCCGCTGCCGACCGTGACCTCCAAGGATGGTGCGGTTGGCAAGCTGGTGCAGTTCGAGACGGTCACCTACAAGCCCGACAATGGCGGCAACACCCAGCAGGTGCTGCAGGATCTGGCCTCGGTCTCCTGTTCCTGTAGCTATGGCTCGAGCATAAATGCTTACCTGCCCGGCCAGGCCACCCTGACCAGCAGCAATTTGCTTTATTGGAATGCGGGTTCCCAGGTGATCAAGCAGACAGGGGTACTCAACAGCAGCGTCAAGGATCAACCGGCCCTCTGTACCAGCTGTTGCAAGGATCACTTCGATGGCAGTGGCAGCAGTTTTGACCAGTTTTACTCGCCGCTTCACACCAGCCGACAGCGCTACAGCAGCTCCCTTTCATCGGTCAATAGCGGGAATTATGTCGATGCCTGCCGCTTTGTCCGGCTCGATGGCTACTATCGTCCCCTGCCGGACTGGAATCTGATCAAAGTCATAGTGACCAGCGCCGACTTCCTCGCCAAGGCTGAGAACCAGACCAGCTACCAGAACTACATCAAGTACGTTGTTACCACTTATGTTACCTGGCAGAAGAACACTCTCAACTGGACTTCGAATCCCACGGCAACGCCCCCCTCGATCATTGAATTTGCCGACTGGCTGCCTACCAACGCGGCAGCGGGAGGAGACACCAGCACCAAGATCACCATGAACACGGGGACGGCCCAGCTGATTGCCCGCGGTATCTATGTGGATGTGCTCTCACCAGACAATCTCGCGAAGCTTGATCTGACATCACAGGATTTGTTGGCCCGAATCCCGTTTCAGGACATCAACCTGACCATGCTGGCGGAGTGGAGCCTGGTGCCCCTGAATGGCCAGCTCACCGGCAGTACCTCTGATTACGTGGGAGTGACCAACGAGACGGTCAAGACGGTGGTTGATCTCAGCAACTACTACTTCGGCAGTTACAGCCGTGGCTATTTGTCGGCCAAGAAGAGCACCAAGGATGCGTCCAACGTGTTGCAGAGCGCCTCGATCAAGGTAACCGCCTATCAGGGGAACTCGGGGATCACCGCTTCGCTCATCTCTCCGGTGGATCAGAGCGAGGCCAAGAGTGCCACCATGCCGGTGGCGATCGATACCAGTTCCCAGACGGTGCCGACCCTGACCGTATCGGGACGAATCGAGTGTCTTGAACAGGGCAATGGGCAAAATGCCACTCCAGAGTCCTGTAAGGCCAACACGTTCAGCGGGCTGACAGTCACTACGACAACCACGGGAGCCACCTGTCGTATCGATGTGCCAAAAACCAACAACCAGCCCGCTACATACGTTTGTTCTGCTGCACAAAACAGTAATCTGGTTGTGAATTTATCCTATAGCGCTCAGGGCAATAAAACCTACTTGTTGAAGCCGGCCTCCCTCAGTATCGCCATGACGCCGCCTGCCAGCGGCCAGGTGATCACGGGCCCCTGTGCCCTGCTGGTGGACAACGGAGTCAGCAATGCGGCGAACCTGACTTGTACCCCCTGAACCTCGGGCGCTGGCACAGCCAGCGCCTTTTCTTTATCATTCCCCATCATTTTTGATTTTAAGATGCATCGCCATGGCAAAAGCCCTCTCTCTGATGCTTGCCCAGTTGAATCTGACGGTAGGCGCCATCGAAGAAAACTGTGACAAGTTACTGGCTGCGGCCGCCGAGGCAGAGCGGCAAGAGGCCGATCTGCTGGTCTGCTCCGAGCTCGCATTGACCGGCTATCCGCCGGAAGATCTGCTGCTGCGCAGTGATCTCATGCTCCGGGTTGATGCCGCGCTGGCCCGCCTTGCTGCCTGGGCAGGCAACTGCGCCATTCTGGTGGGGCACCCCTGGCGGGAAGGAGAGGCACTTTACAACGCGACCTCCCTCTACGAGCAGGGCAAGCTGGTGGCACGCTACTTCAAGCAGGATCTGCCCAACTACGGGGTGTTTGACGAGAAGCGTTACTTCACGGCAGGCACCGAGACATGTGTCGTGCCGTTCCGTGGTCATCAGTTGGGTCTGCTTATCTGCGAAGACCTCTGGCAAGCAGGCCCGGCGCTGGCCGCCAGGGCGGCGGGAGCCGAGCTTCTGCTCACCATCAATGCCTCACCCTACGATCAGGAGAAACCCTGGATCCGCCGCGAGTTGATGGCGGAGCGCTGCGATCAGACCGGCGTACCGCTGATTTACCTCAATCAGGTGTGTGGCCAGGATGAGCTGATCTTCGACGGCTGCTCAAAAGTCTTCAATAGCCATGGCGAGCTGACTCACAGGCTGGCGCCGTTTGCCGAAGAGCTGGCGCTGGTGCGCTTTGCCGATGGTGAGCCGGTGAAAGAGCGGGAACCGGCTGCGCCGCTGGAGCCCTTGGCCGAAACCTATCAGGCGCTGGTGCTGGCGGTTCGGGACTACGTCACCAAAAACGGCTTTCAGGGCGCAGTGCTGGGGCTTTCCGGCGGTATCGACTCTGCCCTGACTCTGGCGATTGCGGCCGATGCCATCGGTGCCGATAAGGTGCAGGCGGTGATGATGCCATTTCGCTATACCGCCCAGATGAGCGTGGAAGATGCCAAGGAGCAGGCCGAGCGGATGGGTGTTGAGTTCAACATCATCTCCATCGAGCCCATGTTCGAAGGGTTTATGGATCAGCTGGCTCCCCTGTTTGAAGGCACGGCTCGCGATACCACCGAAGAGAACCTGCAGGCTCGCTGCCGCGGCGTGCTCTTGATGGCGCTCTCCAACAAGCGTCGTCGCATTGTGCTCACCACCGGTAACAAGAGCGAGATGGCGGTGGGTTATGCCACCCTGTATGGCGACATGGCCGGCGGTTTTGACGTGCTCAAAGACGTGCCCAAGACCCTGGTCTTCAAACTGTGCGAATACCGCAATTCGGTCGATTATGTGATCCCCCAGCGGGTCATCGACCGTCCCCCTTCGGCAGAATTGGCGCCGGATCAGGTGGATCAGGACAGCCTGCCCCCCTATGACATCCTGGATGCCATCCTCAAGCGCTACGTCGAAGAGGATGCCTCGGTCGCCGACATGGTGGCCGAAGGGTTCGAAGAGGCGGTGGTGCGCAAGGTGATCCGTCTGGTGGATCTCAATGAATACAAGCGCCGTCAGGCCGCAGTCGGTCCCCGCATCACGGCCCGCAACTTTGGTAAGGATCGCCGTTACCCCATCACATCCGGGTTTGGCAAACAGAACTGGTAAGGAGTCACCATGAAGAAGATTGAAGCCATCATCAAACCGTTCAAGCTGGACGATGTGCGCGAGGCTCTGGCCGAGATCGGCATCAACGGCATGACGGTATCCGAAGTCAAAGGTTTTGGCCGCCAGAAGGGGCACACCGAGCTTTATCGCGGTGCCGAATACATGGTGGACTTTCTGCCGAAAGTGAAGCTGGAACTGGTGGTGCAGGATGAGGATCTCGATGCCTGCCTGGAAGCGATCCAGAACACAGCCCGCACTGGCAAGATTGGTGACGGCAAGATCTTCGTCTGTGACGTGGAGCGGGTCATTCGTATCCGTACCGGCGAAGAGAACGAAGACGCCATCTGATGTGGATGCGCCTCGTTGTGGTGGCAGGCCTGTTGGCTGGCCTGACCGCCTGTAGTAGCCGGCCGCCGGCCCAGCCGGAAAACCTGTGCCAGATCTTTCGCGAGAAGCCTGACTGGCATGAGGCGGCCCTCAAGATGAACGAGAAGTGGGGTACCCCGATCCAGGTGGTCATGGCCATGATGTATCAGGAGTCCTCCTTCGTGCACGATGCCCAGCCGCCCATGGAGTATTTCCTCTTCATCCCGACCGGGCGGGCCAGTTCCGCCTATGGCTACGCTCAGGTGAAAGATGAAACCTGGGCTGATTACCATCGGGAAACCGGCAACAGCTGGAGTGATCGGGACGATTTTGCCGACGCCATCGATTTCATGGGCTGGTACACTCACAAGGCCCAGCGGCTGAACGGCACCTCCAAGTGGGATGCGTATGGCCAGTATCTCAACTATCACGAAGGGTGGGGTGGCTACCGGCGTGGCAGCTACCGAAGCAAGGGCTGGTTGATGAAAACCTCCCGCAAGGTAGAGGCCCGAGCCCAACGCTACGGCGCCCAGTATCGACAATGCAAGGATCAGCTCTCCACCGGGGGCTGGTTCTGGTAACCCAATCAGGAGTCAGAAATGCCGTTATTGGACAGTTTTACCGTTGACCACACCCGTATGGAAGCCCCTGCGGTACGCGTGGCCAAGACCATGCAGACCCCGAACAAGGACACCATTACCGTGTTCGACCTGCGTTTCTGTGTGCCCAACCAGGAGATCCTCTCCGAGCGTGGCATCCATACCCTCGAGCACCTGTTTGCCGGTTTCATGCGGGATCACCTGAACGGTAATGGGGTCGAGATCATCGACATCTCCCCCATGGGCTGTCGTACCGGTTTCTACATGAGCCTTATTGGTGCGCCGGACGAGGCGCGGGTGGGTGCTGCTTGGCAGGCGGCCATGAACGACGTGCTGACCGTGCAGGATCAGAAGCAGATCCCCGAGCTTAACGAATACCAGTGCGGTACCTTCAGCATGCACTCTCTGGAGGAGGCGCACGCCATTGCCCGTCACGTGCTGGAGCGGGGTATCGGGGTCAACCACAACGACGAGCTTGCCCTGCCCGAAGAGAAGCTCAAGAGCCTCTAAGGCATATGCCTCGTAAATCAATCCAGAGAAGCCGGTCAGCACTGCTGCCCGGCTTTTTTATTGGTACTGATGCGGACAGACAGGCAGCTTGTTCAGCGGGAGTTCTCTGGTAGCATGGTGTTCGACTGAACAAGAAAAGAGGGATGCTATGAGCATGAAAGGAGTCTTGCTGCGTTGGTTGGCCCGTTACGACGCATGGTGCGAAGAGTGGGGGCTCACACCGCAAAACCGGCGCTGCTGCACACCGGTGCGTTACGATGAGGAGTCATCAAAAGATCAGTCGGAAAAGACCTCTTCTTCCTCTAGTCAAAATTGCGAGTCACGGCACCGGTAACGCTGTTGTACTCAAAGCCGAGGCCATTTTTATAATCTGAACCAGTCTGGAAGCGGCCCATCGAGTCGCGCAGGATATAGCGGCAGTTGTAATGCATCTCATCACCCTCTTCCTCATCAGGATGTCCCGGGCCAACCATGTCCGAAAGATAGTCCGCCTGCTTTTTGATCTCATCAGGTTGGTTGGTAGACGCTACCGTCTGATCGCCATCAAGGAGGTCGGTAAACAGCAAACGGCAATCCGATTGATTGCTGACCGAGATATGGTTTCCTGAACCGGGCTGATAGGGAGTATTGGCGGGTTGGTTGTAATCCTCTTCGGAACCTGACGGCCATCCGTAGCGATTGATGTCCGACTTGCCCTCCCCATGGCTCCCCAAATTGTAAAGTGCGACCGCCTCTCCCTTGGTGGCAACAGCCCATCCTGCATGGGCCAGCTGCACCGCACTGGCAAAACTACCCGCCGTCGCCGCGACACTACTTCTTAACGCATCATCCTTGATATTGATAAAACGGGGCAGGGCGATGACTGCCAGAATACCCAGCACTATGATGACCAGTACCAGTTCAATCAGGGTAAAACCATGGTGTCTGTGTTTCATTGTGTTGAATGACCCATTAAATACCGCAAATAGGTGTAGTGATATGCAGCTGATTGACAGTCATTGCCATCTCGACTTTCCCGTCTTCGACAAGGACAGGGAGGTGTTACTGGCTCATTGTCGGCAGCTTGGGATCCGGGAGTATATCATCCCTGCCATCGCTGAGGATAACTGGGAGCGGGTAATGGCTTTGGCAGGCCAGCATGCCGATATTTTCTATGGCTTGGGCATTCACCCCTGGTATGCCGGCGCACAGCAGAAAGGGGTGATGGAACGGCTGCGGATGCTGGTGGCTCGTCGCCCGACCGGGCTGGTGGCGATAGGCGAGTGCGGGCTGGATCTGCGTTCCCATGTTCCCCAAGAGGGGCAGATGGATCTATTTGAGGCGCAAGTCAGGCTGGCTTGTGAATATGAGCTGCCATTGATCGTGCATTCGGTACGGGCCAATGACACGGTTGCCAAGCTATTGCGCCGTTTCAAACCAGCCAGGGGTGGGGTGATTCATGCGTTCAGCGGCTCCCGGCAGCAAGCCGACACTTTCTGGCAGATGGGATTTCGCTTGGGGGTCGGTGGGGTGATCAGTTATGAGCGGGCCAACAAGACCCGTGAGGCATTTCGTGATATGCCGCTTTCATCTCTGTTGCTGGAAACCGATGCGCCCGACATGCCGTTGCAAGGGGAGCAGGGGCAGCGCAATACCCCGGCGTCATTAGTAAAAATAGTGACTACTCTGGCTTCAATAAGAGAGGAAAGTATGGTGGATGTTGCAAGGGTGTTGCGCGAATCTACCCTTGAACTTTTCCATCCTGAGCGTCAATGCTGAAACATATATGCAACAAGGCTTTTGGGCGGCAGAAAAAAAAATGAGCGTAAAAATCGTTTGCTGTCTACTTTTGTGACAATCGATCATTTTGACACTGATAAAATGTGACCAGCATTCTATTTTAAAGGCCTTTAATTAGTATAATGCGCTCCCCTTGATTAGCGGCTTGAGATTACAAGTTGCTAACAAGATAGGTGCTACTAGAGGAAGATAATAATGAGCTTAATCATGGGTCTGGTGGGGATGGCAACGCTCGTCCTTATCGCGGTGCTGTTCTCCAGCAATCGCAAGGCAATTAACGTACGTACTGTACTGGGTGCGTTCGCAATTCAAGCCGGTCTGGGTGCTTTCGTGCTCTATGTACCGGTAGGTCGCGATATTCTGGTGGGCGTATCCGACGCCGTATCCAGTGTGATCAGCTATGGCCAGAACGGCATCGACTTCCTGTTCGGTGGTCTGGTCAGCAACAAGATGTTTGAAGTATTCGGCGGCGGTGGCTTCGTGTTTGCTTTCCGTGTTCTGCCGGTCATCATCTTCTTCTCTTCCCTGATCGCAGTGCTCTATTATCTGGGCATCATGCAGGTGGTGATCAAGCTGCTGGGCGGTGGCCTGCAGAAAGTGCTGGGTACCTCCCGCACCGAATCCCTCTCTGCTACTGCCAACATCTTCGTGGGCCAGACTGAAGCCCCGCTGGTAGTTCGTCCTTACATCTCCAAGATGACCGACTCCGAGCTGTTTGCCGTCATGTGTGGTGGTCTGGCTTCCGTAGCCGGCTCCGTACTGGCCGGTTACGCTTCCATGGGCGTCAAGATGGAGTACCTGATTGCCGCATCCTTCATGGCTGCTCCGGGTGGTCTGCTGTTCGCCAAACTGCTGGTGCCCGAGACCGAGACCCCGAACTACGATGAAAGCGCCGCCGATGCCGAGCTGGATGACAAGCCGGCCAACGTGATCGACGCTGCCGCTGCCGGTGCCTCTGCCGGTATGCAACTGGCCCTGAACGTAGGTGCCATGCTGCTGGCGTTCATCGGCTTGATCGCCATGATCAACGGTATCTTCTCTGGTGTGGGTGGCTGGTTTGGCATGCCCGAGCTCTCTCTGGAGCTTATTCTGGGCTGGATCTTCTCCCCGCTGGCCTTCCTGATCGGTGTGCCCTGGAACGAAGCCGTGGTTGCCGGTTCCTTCATCGGCCAGAAGCTGGTGGTGAACGAATTCGTGGCGTACCTGAACTTTGCTCCGTACCTGAAAGATGAGCTGCTGATCAATGGTGCTGCCATGTCCGATCACACCAAGGCCATCATCTCCTTCGCTCTGTGCGGCTTTGCCAACCTCTCCTCTGTTGCCATCCTGCTGGGTGGTCTGGGGTCCATGGCACCGAACCGCCGCGGCACCATTGCACGATTTGGTCTGAAAGCCGTACTGGCCGGCTCTCTGTCCAACCTGATGTCTGCCACTATTGCAGGCTTCTTCCTGGCGCTGTCCGGCATGTAATATCGCCTGACCAGACAGGTATAAACACAAACGCCACGGCATCTGCCGTGGCGTTTGTGTATGGGGCGGTGACAACCGTTTTCCTATCTAAACTAATAATAAAATGAGTCAAATCGGAGGTTTTATGAATGAAGTGCTACTGGCGATGGTGGCCGGCTTTATCGTTGGCTTGTTGTTTTCTTTCCTCAAATTGCCCATTCCTGCGCCGCCGGTCTTGTCCGGGGTGATGGGGATCGTGGGGGTCTATCTGGGTGGCTTAGCCTACTCCTGGATCCTCACCCGTTTCTTCTCGTAAGGCTTTTTCTACCAGGGTTTGCCAGATGTGAGATACCTCTGAAAATGGCAAATCCGGCTTGCAAACACGGGGTATCTCGGCTGAAATAGGCATTGCCAGCAGGGTGCTGGCATTGACTAATGCCCGATGAAATCGGGTGTTGGCGGTCAAATGGAATTGATTGGGAAGTCGGGTCAGATGTTGTCGGCCTTTCTCAAGTCTTCATGGAACCAAGTCCGCACTTTTGTAAGAAAGTGACAGGGCTCTTGCCTTATTTGCAGCCAGCTATGCCTCTGCATACGCGCTGTAATTCCATTCCCGTATCCTTGGGAGTCGAGTCTTGCCGGTTGCGTTGCAACAAGCGGGCCTTTGCCCCGGGATCCGGACTACTTAGAGACTTTGGAGAACAGAATGACTGATCTGAAACTGGCCGCCCAGCGCGCCCTGAACCTGATGGACCTGACTACCCTGAACGACGATGACACCGATCAGAAAGTGATCGACCTGTGTCACAAGGCCAAGTCTCCGGCTGGTCTGACCGCCGCCGTCTGTATCTATCCCCGTTTCATTCCCATCGCTCGCAAGACCCTGCGTGACATCGGCGCTGCCGACGTGCGCATTGCGACCGTGACCAACTTCCCCCATGGCAACGACGATATCGAGATCGCCGTGGCCGAAACCCGCGCCGCCGTCGCTTACGGTGCCGACGAAGTGGACGTGGTGTTCCCGTACCGCGCCTTCATGGCGGGCAATGAACAGATTGGTTTCGATCTGGTCAAAGCCTGTAAGGAAGCCTGTGGCGCCGATGTGCTGCTGAAAGTGATCATCGAGACCGGCGAGTTGAAGGAAGAGGCGTTGATCCGTCGCGCTTCCGAGATCTGTATCGATGCCGGTGCCGACTTCATCAAGACCTCCACCGGCAAGGTGCCGGTCAATGCGACCCCGGAAGCGGCGCGCATCATGATGGAAGTGATCAAGGCCAAGAACCCGAAAGTGGGCTTCAAGCCTGCCGGTGGCGTAAAAGACGCGGCTGTTGCGGGTCAGTACCTCGCCATGGCCGAAGAGATCCTGGGCAAGGACTGGGTATCCGCCCGAACCTTCCGCTTCGGTGCCTCCAGCCTGCTGGCCAGCCTGCTGGCGACCCTGGGTCACGGCGAAAAGCCGGCCAACACCAGCGGTTACTAAGTTGACCCGAGAGGGCGAGCCCGGCTCGCCCTGTTATGCCCGGCCACATGGCCTGTGGCAGGGCGTCCGGCTTTTGTAACGCCAGTCATGGCGGAGGGAATGAAAGATGTTTTTGCCTCAAGAAATTATTCGCAAGAAGCGCAACGGCGAAGCGCTCAGTACCCAAGAGATTCAATTCTTCGTTCAGGGCATTACCAACAATACCATCGGCGAGGGTCAGATCGCGGCACTGGCGATGGCAGTCTATTTCCAGGATATGACCATGGATGAGCGGGTTGCCCTGACCTGCGCCATGCGCGACTCTGGCATGGTGCTGACCTGGGATCATCTGAACTTGGGCGGCCCCATCGTCGACAAGCACTCCACCGGTGGTGTGGGTGATGTCGTCTCCCTGATGCTTGGCCCCATGGTCGCGGCCTGCGGCGGTTTCGTACCTATGATCTCTGGCCGTGGTCTGGGCCACACCGGCGGTACCCTGGACAAGCTAGATGCCATCCCGGGCTACCAGACCTCGGTCGACAACGACCGTTTCCTGAAGGTGGTGAAAGAGGCGGGGGTGGCCATCATCGGCCAGACCGGCGATCTGGCCCCTGCCGACAAGCGTATCTATGCGGTACGCGACATCACAGCCACCGTCGAATCCATCGCCATGATCACCGGCTCCATCCTCTCCAAGAAGCTCGCCTCCGGGCTGGAAGCGCTGGTGATGGACGTCAAGGTGGGCTCAGGTGCCTTCATGCCGACCTTTGAGGCATCCGAAGAGCTGGCGAAAAGCATCGTCGCCGTGGCCAATGGGGCCGGTTGCCGTACCTCTGCGCTCCTGACCGACATGAACCAGGTATTGGCCTCCAGCGCCGGCAACGCGGTGGAAGTACGCGAGGCGGTGCGCTACCTGACCGGTGAATACCGCAATCCGCGGATCCACGAAGTAACCATGGCCCTGTGTACCGAGATGTTGATCTCTGCCGGGCTTGCCAGCAATGATGTCGATGCCCGCGCCAAGCTGCAGGCAGTGCTGGACAACGGCAAGGCGGCCGAGATCTTCGGCCGCATGGTGACCGGTCTGGGTGGCCCGTCCGACTTCATGGAGCGTTATGACGCTTACCTGCCCAAGGCTGCCATCGTGCGCCCGGTTTACGCAGCCAACGCCGGTTTCGTCACCGCCATGGACACCCGTGAACTGGGCCTGGCTGTGGTCGCCATGGGCGGCGGTCGCCGCGCAGCCGGCGACAAACTCGATTACGCGGTCGGTCTGACCGACTTTATTCGCCTGGGTCAGAGCGTCGATGCAGACAAGCCGCTCGCCCTGATCCACGCTCAAACTGAAGAGCAATTCGCTCAGGCTGCCGGCATGGTGCAGGCAGCCGTCAAGATCGGTGACACCCGACCAGAGGCGCTGCCCGAGGTCTACCGTCGCATCGGTCTGGCTGATTTGTAACAAGGGGAAGTCCCATGAAACGTACCTTTATTCTGATGATGGACTCTTTCGGTATTGGCGCTGCCGCCGATGCCGACAAGTTCGGAGATGTGGGCGCCAACACCCTTGGCCATATCGCCAAAGCCTGTGCCTCCGGCGAGATCGAGGGCCGTGGCCCGCTCAACCTGCCGAACCTCAACAAGCTGGGTCTGGGCCACGCGGGTGAACTCGCTTCCGGCACCTTCCCGGCGGGTCTGAACAAGGACATCGAGGTGGTCGGTGCCTACGGTTTCGCCCAGGAGCTCTCCTCCGGCAAGGACACCCCGTCCGGTCACTGGGAGATCGCCGGTGTGCCCGTGCTGTTCGAGTGGGGCTACTTCAAGGATCACCAGAACAGCTTCCCGCAGGAGCTGCTGGACGCCATTGTCGAGAAGGCCGGTCTGCCCGGGTATCTGGGCAACTGCCACGCCTCCGGCACCCAGGTGCTGGACGACCTGGGCGAAGAGCACATGCGCACCGGCAAGCCGATCCTCTACACCTCTGCCGACTCCGTGTTCCAGATTGCCTGCCACGAAGAGACCTACGGCCTTGAGAAGCTCTATGAGTTGTGCCACATCGTGCGCGAGCTGCTGGAGCCCTACAACATCGGCCGTGTTATCGCCCGTCCGTTCGTGGGCAGTGGCAAGGGGAACTTCAAGCGCACCGGCAACCGTCACGACTACTCGGTGCTGCCGCCGGCACCGACCGTGCTGGACTACATGAAAGAAGCGGGTGGCCAGGTGGTTTCCATCGGCAAGATCGCCGACATCTATGCTCAGCAGGGCATCACCAAGCAGGTGAAGGGCACCGGCCTGACCGAGCTGTGGGATCGCACCCTGGAAGAGGTGAAGGCCGCCGGTGACAACACCATCGTCTTCACCAACTTCGTGGACTTCGACTCCTCCTATGGTCACCGCCGTGACGTGAAGGGCTACGCCGATGCACTGGAGTATTTCGACTCCCGTCTGCCGGAGCTGTTCGAGCTGATGCAGGATGGTGACGTGGTGGTGCTGACCGCTGACCACGGTTGCGATCCGACCTGGAGCGGCACCGACCACACCCGTGAATACATTCCGGTGCTGTGCTACGGCAAGCCGGTCAAGGCTGGCAGCGTCGGCCGTCGCGACACTTTCGCCGACATCGGCCAGAGCATCGCGGCCTACCATGGTCTGCCCAAGCTGGCATACGGTACCAGCTTCCTGTAAGTTACCCGCCCGCCGCCTCGGCGGCGGGCAAACCAATAAAGACAATAAAACTCAACCCAGTGTGAAGGAATCAAGAGAATGGCAACTCCTCATATCAATGCGAAAGATGGTGCGTTTGCAGATACCGTACTGATGCCGGGCGACCCCCTGCGTGCCAAGTACATCGCCGAGACTTTCCTGGAGAACGTCGAGCAGATCTGCGACGTGCGCAACATGTTCGGGTTCACCGGTACCTACAAGGGCCGTCGTATCTCCGTCATGGGTCACGGCATGGGTATCCCGTCCTGCTCCATCTACGCAAAAGAGCTGATCACCGACTACGGTGTGAAAACCCTGATCCGCGTGGGCTCCTGTGGCGCCGTGCGTGAAGATGTGAAACTGCGTGACGTAGTGATCGGTATGGGTGCCTGCACCGATTCCAAGGTGAACCGTCTGCGCTTCAAGGATCACGACTTCGCCGCCATCGCCGACTTCGACTTGGTGGCCAATGCCGTACAGGCCGCCAAGAACAAGGGCGTGGCCGTGCGCGTAGGCAACATCTTCTCCGCCGACCTGTTCTACACCCCGGACCCCTCCATGTTCGACGTCATGGAAAAATACGGCATCCTGGGTGTCGAGATGGAAGCTGCCGGTATCTACGGCGTAGCAGCAGAGTATGGTGCCAAGGCACTGACCATCTGCACCGTCTCCGACCATATCCGTACCGGTGAGCAGACCACTTCCGAAGAGCGTCAGCTGACCTTCAACGACATGATCGAAATCGCGCTGGATTCCGTCCTGCTGGGCGACAAGTAATTCCCTCGCGTATGAAAAAGGCGGCCTTCGGGCCGCCTTTTTGCATTTCTGAAGCAGGGGTTAGAGGTCGAGTACGAAGCGTCCCTTGCCGGCCTGTTTGGCCTGGTACATGGCGGCATCGGCTCGATTCAGCAGATCATCGATCCGGGAGTGCCGACCCGAGCGGCAGAGTGCCCCGCCTATGCTGCCGGCAAGGGAAAGCTGATGGCCCGCGACATCGGCGGGCACGGCCATGGCGGCCAGCAAGCGATCGCACAGGGCGGGCAGCTCCTGTTCGGGATGGTGCAGGGCGGGCAGTACGACGGTGAACTCGTCGCCGGCAAGACGAGCCACCATGTCGCCGGGGCGGACTTCCGATGTCAGCACGCTGGCGAAGCGTTGCAGCAAGGCATCGCCGACGTGATGGCCCAGCCGATCATTGATCTGCTTGAAACCGTCCAGGTCGAGAAACAGCAGACCGAGCGACTCCGCACTGTAATGTACTCGCTCCAGTTCGCGGGCTAGGCGCAGGGTGAAGGCACGCCGGTTCGGCAGCCCGGTGAGGGGATCGTGGGCCGCCTCGTGCTCAAGCTGAGCCTGCAATGCCTTGTACTCGGTGATGTCGGTGCCGAGGATATAGACGCCCTGTTCATCGCTGCGACTCGGGATCATGGTGATGCGCAGATCTCGCTCTCCGATGGGTAGTGTAAAGCGGGACTCGAAGCTGAGTTGCTCGCCGGCCTGTGCGCGCTCGAGATAGGCTTGGGCGCGCTGATAGCTGGTTTCACCCATGCTGTCTCGCAGGCTCGTGCCAAACAGCAAATCGGAAGCCAGCCCGAAGTAGCGACAGTAAGCCTGATTGGCGAACAGATAGCGACCGTTCGGTGCCACCATGCTGATGGTGACAGGCAGGCCGTCGGTGATGGCGCGCAGCCGGGCCCGGCCACGCTCGATTTCGGCCTGCACCCGGCGACGGGCCGTGATGTCGTGCAGAAAAAGGGCCAGGCGAACCTTGTCATCGAAGCGGTAACGCTCGGCAATCACCTCGACCGGGAGACGCCTCCCATCACGGATGTGGATGTCGCACTCCAGACGCCGCGGCTGATCGCCGGAAAGCGGCAGCTGGGTGAACAGGGGATGATTCTCTTCAAGCAGGCGAGCCAGGGGCTGACCCAGCATCTCTTCGGCTTGCCAGCCAAGCAGGGTGGTGGAGGCAGGGTTCCAGCCGGTGATGGTGAGTGCCTCATCGAGCTCGAGAAAGGCATTGCTGGTGTGCTCCAGCATATGCTGCAGGCGCCGCTGCTCTCGCCACAGGCGTTGCTGCACGGCGCAGCGTTCGTTCATTTCCCGATGCAACTGCACCACTGTTTCCGACAGTTCGTGAGTACGTTCGCGCACCTGCTGCTCCAGCCCTTGCTGCAGGGTGAGCAGCTCGGCTTCGGCCTGCTTGCGTTCGCTGAGATCGGCGAACACGGCGATCATATGGGGGGCCACGGTACGGCTCTCGCACAGGGCAACGCTGAGTTGTACCCAGCACAGGGAGCCATCGGCGCGGATCATCCGCTTCTCCAGCCGATAGTCCTGGCGCCTTCCCGCGATCAGCGCTTCAAACAGGGGGAGCTCCCGGACCAGATCTTCGGGATGAGTCATGTCATGCCAGGTGAGCCCGAGCATCGCTTGTTCGCTGTAGCCAAGCAGTCTCTCCAGCCCCGGGTTGGCCCGCAACCACTGTCCCTCAAGGGAGGAGAGGGCCATGCCGACCGAGGACTGGTTGAAGGTGAGAGTGAAGAGGTGTTCCTTGTCTTCCAGTATCTGGTTCAGACTGCGTACCTGATGGCGTCGCTCCAGATCGTGCAGGGTGTTCTCCACCAGGCGCCCGAAGTCGTCCAGATCCTGACATTGGGCCTGGTCGAGTTGGCGGGGGTGCTGGTCGACCAGGCAGAGGGTGCCGAGCACCACGCCGTCGAGGGCCCGCAGCGGACGGCCGGCATAGAAGACTACGTGGGGCGCTTCTGTCACCAGCGGATTGTCGGCGAAGCGCGGGTCACGCCTGGCATCGGGCACCTGCATGATGTCGGGACGCAGGATGGCGTGGCCGCAGAAGGAGTGTTCCCGGCTGATCTCGCACATCTCCACTCCGCTTTTGGAGAGGAACCACTGCCGATCCACATCGGTCAGGGAGACCATGGCAATTGGCAGCGAGAAGTGTCGGGTGATGAGGCGGGTCAAGCGATCCAGTTGATCGATGGGTTCCCGGTCGAGCAGGCCAAGGATGCGCAGTCGCTCCAGTCGACTCTTCTCATCCAGTGGCAGAGGGGGGGCAATCATGCAGCGCTCCTGCTGTTGGTATTGCCATGGTTATATACAAGGTTACCAATAGGGTCTACTCACCTTGCGGTGGATCGACCGGTTTGCTCTTCTTCTTGTGCTTGCGAACCCGCATATAGTTGCGACGCACCCCGTAGGAGAGGAGCAGGCCTGCCAGCAGGGCCACCAACAGCATCAGCCGTTGTTTCTCCTGCGTTACCTTGAGTCGGGTGTCCTTGTCCGCCAGCAACTGCTGCTCTTCCAGGGTGATGCGCAGGTAGCCGAGGGTTTGATCACCATCCAGGATCTCCTGCACGTATTGGGTGCGTCCCTTACCCTGTTCCGGCACCGACTTGTTGTCACTGCCGATGGGCAGCAGGCTCTCCAGTGGCATGGCCTGTTCCGACTGGGCGAGAGGAATGCCGCGGGCATCGTACAGAGTGACATCGAGGATCTCCGGCTCGGCCGCCAGATCCCGGGCCAGCCGCTCCAGTTCGCCGGTTTTATCTTCCTTGAGCCAGCGTTTCATGTCGCGAGCCGCATAGGCCACCAGTGCCTGGGCACGGTTGCGTGCTTCGCTGTGCAGGGCAGCCTGGCTTTCGCCCTGCATATGGATGAGCACGCCCAGCACCCAGCATCCGAGCAAAATACCGGCGCCCAGACTGAGAACACGTTTGATGGGAAGATGACGCTGCAAGCCGAGGCCTCATGATGACTAGGAGTGGCGGGATCTTGGCGCTTGCCTGTACAAAAAGCAATACGCTACTCTGGGCCGGCACTATTAACCCCCAGATCACCAAGGAAGGCGTACCCCCTATGTTGTTGTCCCAGCTCCCCCCATTGTTGTCCGATTGGCCTGCGCTGTTGTCTCACTCTTCCTGCTGGCAGCTGGAAGGCGAGACCTTGCAGCCTGCGAGCGTGCCCTTGTCGGCCGCCTGGCTGGTGCTGTTTGGTAAGGGACTGGGCCCCGCTCATCTGGCCAGGGTGGCAACCTTGCTGGCGGCTAATGGGATGGAGGCCAGCCTCTATCCGCCGGCCGAAGTGGCGGGTGTGCCGCTCATGCTGCTTGGCACGGCACGTTTCAGCCAGGAGCTGGTGATGCAGCTCAAACAGGAAGAGTGGGACATCGATCTCTGTCATCTGCCAGCATTGCCGACCCTGAGCGAACCCGGCTTGCTGGTGATGGACATGGACTCTACCGCCATTCGCATCGAATGCATTGACGAGATAGCCCGGCTGGCCGGTGTCGGGGAACAGGTAGCTGCCGTAACGGCCGCCGCCATGCAGGGCAAGCTGGAGTTTGCCGACAGCCTGCGCAACCGGGTCGCCCTGCTGGCAGGTGCTCCCGTCGCCATTCTCGACGAGGTGGCTGCCGACATGCCCTGGATGCCGGGACTGCAACTGATGGTGGATACCCTGAAGAAGGCTGGTTGGAAGGTGGCGATCGCCTCGGGCGGATTCACCCGTTTTGCCGGCGAGCTACAACGGGCGCTGGGGCTGGATGCCATCTTCGCCAACGAGCTGGCGGTGGAAGGGGAACGGCTGACCGGCCAGGTCAGCGGTCGTATTGTGGATGCCGGCGTCAAGGCGGAGGTGTTGCAGCAGCTGGCGCAGGAGTTTGGTGTGCCCGCATCCCAAACAGTGGCCATCGGCGATGGCGCCAACGATCTCAAGATGATGGGGGTTGCCGGGCTGGGTATTGCCATTCACGCCAAGCCGTTGGTGCGGGTCGAGGCTGCCGCGACCCTCAATCATCACGATCTGGAAGGGGTGATCTGTCTGCTGGGCGCGCTGGCCTGTCGCGATCGTCGCTGGAGTCGCTGATATCCCTTATGTCAGGGCGGTGGTACACCGCTCCCTACGTCATGGAGGACGTAACAGTCACATGGAGCTGATGCAACAATCTCTGTTTATTCCCTGTGGCGAACATCAACTGCATGTTCGCCATATCCAGCCGGGCATCGCCGTGCATGGCGAGCCGATCCTGATGGTGCACGGCGCCATCGAGAATGGCCGGATCTTCTACACCGAATCGGGCAAGGGACTGGCCTGTTTCCTGGCCCGTCACGGCTATCAGGTCTATGTGGCCGATCTGCGGGGCCGTGGCCTGAGTACGCCAGCCATCGCCGAGCAGGCCGGCCATGGCCAGCATGAACTGATCTCCGAGGATTTGCCCGCGTTGCACCGCTGGGTGGCCGAGCGCCATTCAGGCTTCAAGGTGCACTGGGTCGCTCACTCCTGGGGCGGCGTCATCATGGCTTCGACCCTGGTCCGTTTTCCCGAATTGGCCCGGCAGGTGGCCAGTCTGCTGTTTTTCGGCACCAAGCGGGGCGTCTCGGTACAAAATCCGGAGCGCTGGCTGAAAGTGGATCTGATCTGGAACCGGCTGGCCCCCTGGTTGGCCAGGCGCCGCGGTTTTCTGGCGGCGCGTAATCTGAAGATAGGTGCCGATGACGAGCCGCTGCGCTACCTGCAGGAAACCATTCCCTGGGTCAAATGCGGCCCCTGGCTGGATCCCCACGATGGCTTTGCCTATGACGAGGCTGCGGCCCGGGTGAACTGGCCACCGCTCTGGATGATTTCGGCCAAGGCCGACAAGGTGCTGGGACATCCCACCGATGTGCGCCGCTTCAGTGACGAGATGGGGTTGGTGGCGCGTCACACCCGGCTGGGGCGGGACAACGGCAATCGCCTCGACTATGACCATATCAACATGCTGACGGCGCCACAGGCTCAGGAGGATCACTTCCCCCAGATCCTGGCGTGGTTGCAGGACCCGCAGGCGGCTTGATGAAGGCCGGGAATGAAACAATGGCGGGCTTGTGCCCGCCATTGGTTGCTTGCCGATTTGCCTGAGCGATGTCCGGAGTTAACTGGCTCGCCTGTATGAGCGTTTAGTGGCTGGGGGACGCAATGCCAAGGCGGAACAGCGTGGCCCGGGTGGTATCGGTCAGCTCGCCAACGCCGACCACGCTCCACAACTCCTCTTCCAGCTTGCGCGCCTTGTGGATGGCGAACTTGGCGATGTAGTCGAGCTCGTTGGCGATGAAGTTGGTATCGGGGCGTCCGGTACGGGAGATACCGACCAGTACCGAATAGAACTCCCCTCTCTTTAGCGCCAGCTCGATGAAGGCGCGCTTCTCCTGCGCGCTGGCAAAACTGCTGGCCAGCCGGCTGTCAAACACCGGGAGGCCGGTATTGGTCTGCTCGCAGGCGATGTAGACCTCATCTTCCTTCGGTTTGTCTTCCCGCTCTATGGCCCGCAGCGGGTTCATCAGCAACTCCTTGAGCAGCCCCCCCTGAAACAGAGGATAGAGGTTGTCCTGGTCCGGCAATTCAGCACAGGCCTCAAGCAGCTGGTGAAGGCTGCGTGGTTGCAGCGATTTGCCGATTGATGCCGGTTTGGGGGCGCCTTTCAGCTTGTTGATATAGACCGGCGAGTTGAACAGGTGATGGGTATAGATGTTGCGAAGCGCCCGTGCCAGCCCCCGGTAACGCCGCTGCTCCTGCGCTGCCTTGAGCTTGTTCTGGTTGCTCTCTATCAGCAGGCTGAAGAACTGGCGGCCGGTGTGGCGATCCGAGTCACCTTCGATACACAGATGCAGCACGGTGCGGGTCGTGTTGAGGCTGACCAGACGGTAGGAGAGACGCTGCAGATCCATGCTCTTGGAGAGCTCCTGCAGACGGGGCAGCGCTATGGTCACCACATCATTCTTTTCGCCGTCGAAGGCCTCTTCCAGCTCTATCTGCAGGCCGTGGGTCGAGATGTCCCGAGTCCAGCCCAGCCAGGATTTGCCCTTGTGATGGATGGCAACCGCCGTCTTGTGGATGTAGCGCAACTCTTTGCGAAGCTGGACATAGTGCAGGGTTTCGATTTCGAACGGGGCCGCTTTCTGGTCGTGAGCATAGCAGTGCAGCTCGTTGGCATTCTCGTTGAGTGTCTCCTGCGGGCGGAACTCGTCGCGCTGGGACTCCTGGGTAATGTCCTGCAGCAGGCCGACGTAGCCAATCTGTTTGAGCCGCTCGGTCAGCAATATGTCCTGTAGTTGCGGGTTGTCCTGCCCCTGCAGTTGACCGATATCCGCCTCAACCAGGTCGCATGCCTCCAGGGTGAACTTGTAGACCCGCCAGCTGGGCCGCCGTGAGCCCACCTGGAAGAACAGGGATTTCAGGCCGCTTTGCTGCAGCTCCTCGGCGCTCGCCGAGAAGAAGTAGATATGGCTGCGTACCGTATGGGTGAAGGCGTAGATCAGGGTTTCGCTGGTGGAGCCCGACGGGGGACAGAGCTGCTTCATCCGTTCGGCGTAGAACAGACTCGCCAGGGTGTCGCGGTTTTTCTCGTCTCGCCAGTACTCCAGCAGGTGCTGGTTGTTCTCGGTACGCAGGGCGATTTCCAGAGACGGGCTGTCTCCCTTGCCGAAAAACAGCGGCATGCCGGTCATGCGTGGCAGGTAGAACTGCTCATACCCCTTGATGATGGCGGCGGAGAGCAGATAGTCGACACTGACCCGGTAACGTGCCTTGTTGGCTTCGATGAACTCCTCAAGGAAGGTATCGAAGGCGGAGTGTTCACCGGTGCGTACCAGACGCAGCCAGTACTTCCCCTCCTTGCTCTCCTCGCCGAGGATCTGGTAGCTGACGGGCTGGTGCAGGACGGGGTTGGGATTGTCCCGTTCCAGTCCGGTGAAGAAGACCTCCACCTGGGCTCCGGTCAGGTAGTTGGGCAGATAGGGTACGGAGACGCGCATTCCCCCCAGCGACAGATCCGAGCTTTTGGCAAACAACTTTTCACCATCCTGAAACTTGATCAGCAGGGGGGAGCTGAAGTGCATCCGCTCCTGACGGCGGCCGTAATAACTGGCAAAGGAGATGGTGTTGACATCGTATTGCCGGAAAGGGCTTGCGGGAGGGGTGAGCTGGCTGTCTGAGCGGGCATGGTGTTGCCGCAGCCACTGCTGCATGGCTTCATAGACACCCAGGGTATAGATGTCGCGATAGAGATAACACTGGGACTGGAACAAGCCTGCCGCCTCGGCGGGCATGAAGTGGGTGATCCCCTCAAACTCGTGCACCTGGCACTCGTCCCCCAGCTCGTCGCGCATGTCGATGACCCTGCGGCAGGGGGAGCATTTGCGTTTGAGCTCCATTTTGATCAGAAAACGGCTGTTGCTGTTTTCCTCCTGGGTCAGGCGGTTGAAGATCTCTTCGAAATCCTTCTCCCGCAGCAAGGGGACGAGTTGTTCAATCAGATGTTGCTGATGCGCTGAATCCATGTGTTCCTGCCACGGAAATCCATTTTTCCGATTCTGGGTTTGATCTGTGGGTCGCAAACAAGTATATCAAGCAGGAATTCATCCTGTCCCCGAGTTATCAATGGCTAAAAATAAAACTGCTTATGTATGTTCCGAATGTGGTGCCGACTTCACACGCTGGCAAGGCCAATGCAGCGAGTGCAAGGAGTGGAATACCATCACCGAGGTGCGCCTCGGCTCGATGACGCCCGCTGGCAAGAGCGCCCGTTACACCGGTTATGCCGGTGCCATCGGCAGCCAGGTTCAGACATTGGCAGAGATAGCCACCACTGAAATTCCCCGTTTTACCTCAGGTTTCAAGGAGCTGGACCGCGTGCTCGGTGGCGGTGTGGTGCCGGGATCGGCCATTTTGATAGGCGGCAATCCGGGGGCGGGCAAGTCCACCCTGCTGCTGCAGACCATGTGCGGCCTGGCGGAGCGCATGAAGACCCTGTATGTCACCGGGGAGGAGTCTCTGCAGCAAGTGGCCATGCGTGCCAACCGCCTGGGGCTTCCCACCGACAAGCTGCGCATGCTCTCGGAAACCAGCGTCGAGCAAATTTGCCTGATCGCCCAGCAGGAACAGCCCCAGATCATGGTCATCGACTCCATCCAGGTGATGCATGTGGCAGATGTCCAGTCGGCGCCGGGTTCTGTCTCCCAGGTGCGGGAAGCGGCCGCCTTGTTGACCCGCTATGCCAAGCAAAACCACGTGGCCATCTTCATGGTGGGCCATGTCACCAAGGATGGCACCCTGGCGGGCCCCAAGGTGCTGGAACATTGCATCGACTGTTCCGTGCTGCTGGACGGGGGGCACGACTCCCGTTTTCGCACCCTGCGCTCCCACAAGAATCGCTTCGGGGCGGTCAACGAGCTCGGCGTGTTTGCCATGACCGGGCAGGGGATGCGGGAAGTCAGCAACCCTTCCGCCATTTTCCTTAGCCGCGGTGAAGAGCAGGCCCCAGGTTCCATCGTCATGGTGATCTGGGAGGGAACCCGTCCCCTGCTGGTGGAACTGCAGGCGCTGGTGGATTATTCCCAGCTCTCCAACCCGCGCCGGGTGGCGGTGGGGATGGATCACAACCGTCTCGCACTGCTGCTGGCGGTGCTGCATCGCCACGGTGGCTTGCAGATGGCGGATCAGGATGTGTTCATCAACGTGGTTGGGGGCGTCAAGGTCGAAGAGACCAGTGCGGATCTGGCCCTGCTGCTGGCCATGGTTTCCAGTTTCCGCGATCAGGCGCTGCCCAAGGATCTGGTGGTTTTCGGGGAGGTGGGGCTATCCGGCGAAATCCGTCCGGTACCGTCCGGCCAGGAGCGATTGCAGGAGGCAGCCAAACATGGCTTCCGCCGCGCCATCGTGCCCCACGCCAACGCCCCCAAGCATCCCATCGAGGGGATGGAAGTGGTGCCGGTGAAGAAGCTGGCCGATGCGCTGGAAGCCTTGTAACCATATTGAATCACAATAAAAAAGAGCGCTTTGGCGCTCTTTTTTATTGTCGGAACGGCTCTGCCATCAAGGCTGGTTGTGCTCAAGGTGCTCGCTTAGCAGTTGCTCCAGTTCCCGGTGGAGCAGTTCTTCATCACCCACGTTGAGTTCAATCATCCGCTTGAGGTGGGTGGCGCTGTCGATATCGATGTGATGGCAGTAGAAACCCAGCTTCTTGCTGGCAGTATGGGTCAATTCGACTTGCATCTTTATCTCGATGTCGCTGCCACTCAGGACAAAACTTATCTGGTATTCCTTGTTGTCATGCTCTTCCCAGTCATCGGGCCTTATCAGCAGAGCACCCTGCAAGGAGACGTCGACCAGCTGAGTCTGCCACTTCTCTTCCCCTTGAGTTAGTTCAGCCGTGGTCAAATAGAGGATCCGTGCAAAACGGCGGCGCTCAGACATGCTCATCTCCTGTATGCAATTGCTGTAGACGCTGGGTCACTGTTCTGAGTGTAATCGACCTTGACCGCCAGTATCTTGAACTTGCTCCAAAAATGGGCTCAGGCCTGCTGGGCACTCAAAGATTCCACTATATGCAGCGCCTTGACCAGGCGATCCTCCTGCTTGAATCGCTCCTCAAGCACCGGACCCAACTGGTTGAGGTCTTCATCCAGCAGCAGCAACTGCGCTTCGTCGGCTTCACTGTACTTGTCGTTGAACTCGAGGGCGAACTCGGTGCTGGTGCGGATGTGGGGGTAGATGCGTTTGGCCAGCTCCAGGGTCTCTCCGCTGGCCTGTTCGAAGGCGGTGACAACGTGGTGATAAATCTCGAAATGACCTGCACTGACGTAATCGACCAACTTGTCACAGAAGTGCTGCAGTTCTTCTGGTTTGGGCAGGCAGCGTTGCTTGGCGCGCGCCGGGGTGAGGCCGGCCAGCCTCATGTATTCGACCAGCAAGGCTTGCCTTTCATCCAGCCAGTCGTCGATTGCCTTATGTTTGCCTGCCAGCGCCTGTTTGGTCTGTTCCAGTTTCGTCAACATAATCCCTCCATGGGACAAGGCTGGGCGATTGATGGGACTCCCAAGCCGTTTGAGCCGTGACCTCACCTATAACTATGGAAAATCTGTCCGACCGTCAATAGGCTTGCCCGGATATTGTGCATTGGTGAAGAATCAGACGACCCGTGTTGGCAGGGCTAGCAGGTTTCAGGCCTGTCCGCGCTTTTTGGCATGTGTAATGTGACTATTTCCGCAGATCTTGATGAAAACCCCAGCGTTTAACGTCTCCTGGTCGATAAAGCCTTTGCCTGGGCGTTTTTTTTTGCATAGAGTGACCCAGCGCTAAATGCCCGATCATAAAGGAAATGTTATGAACAAAGCTCAACTTGTCGATGCAATTGCCGCCAAAGCAGATCTGAGCAAGGCTCAGGCCAAAGTGGCTCTGGAAGAGATCATCAATGGTATTACCCAGAGCCTGAAAGAAGGTGACGCTGTGCAACTGGTTGGTTTTGGCACCTTCAAGGTCACCCACCGTGCTGGCCGTACCGGTCGCAACCCGCAAACTGGTAAAGAGATCCAGATTGCTGCTGCCAACGTGCCTTCATTTGTGGCTGGCAAGGCTCTGAAAGACGCTGTCAAGTAAGTCCGAAAGTCCAATTCTGTCCAATGCCAGTCAGCTTGCTGACTGGCATTGTTTTTATCTGCCCCCGTGAAATAGCGCCTTCTAGCCGGATCGGCTCACCTTATGGGGGACAGACCCAGCTGATCATGATGAACCCCTCGTCTGAAGGTGCCAGCTGCACAGTAACCTCCCCGAGTTCGGCCAGATCGGCGACATGGGTTCCCCCGCAAGGGATAGTGACCTCTTGCCCATCCAGTGTGCAGTGCCAGTAGCGCGAATCGATGATCGCCTCGCCAGCCCGGCTGCGGCGGATTCTGCCACCAACGGCCAACCACTTGCCCAGCTGCTGGTTGATACTGGCTTCAATATGGGCGAGGTCGGTCAGCAGAGCCTCACCGTTGACTCCCTTCTTGCGCAGGCTCTTGCCGATCCGGTACTGCTCGCGCGAGCCATTGGGCTCGACCCGCGAGGTCTGGATGGCGAGACGGTCGAAATCCGGCTGCTCCAGCGCATCCCGCTCGGTCACCTCCTTGCGCCAGTAAGGCATCAACGCCCGGTTGAGCGCCAGTGCCGCCAGGTGGCAGCCGCTGTGACCCAGGCTCAGGGCGTGACGGGCCTCGGCATCCACTTGCAGCGTCACCTGACTGCCCACCGGTAGCGCACAGTGGCCAGCCAGCGGGTGCACCACCACGAAACGCCACCCTTCCGCGCCCCGCTTGACCGGGATCGCCTGGTCGACGAACAGCTCCCCATCCGGGCTGATGGCCCCCATGCGGCAGGGGCCGACGGCCGCTTCGCCACCCTCCCAGCGCACTGTGCCCACGTCACCCGGCTGATCGGGCCAGAGGTGGCTCTGGGGATGAAAGGGGGTGAGGTCGGTGACCAGCAGGCTGGTGTCGCCGCTCTGGCAGCAGATGACGCTGGCCTGCTCCTGATGGTGGCCCAGCACGAAGCTGGCTCGGGTATGTGACATGGATGGCTCCCGCAGATCGAAGAGGAAGAGAGCCGCCAGCATACGTCAAAGCGCAGACCGGCTCATTAACCTCGGTTAATGAGCCGGTCCGGAGGCAGGATGATGAGTGCTAGATCATGGCGACCAGCAGATAGGCATTGAGCCCTATCACCAGAGCCACAATGAGGCGCCCGAGCGCCTGGGTGACGGGGTGGTTGCGATGCTCGCCCATCAGTGCCCGATCGCCGGTCAGCATCAACAGCGGGATCAGGGCCAGTGCGATACCGAAGCTCAGGATCACCTGGCTCAGTACCAGGATCTCGGTGGTGTTGAGCCCCATGGCGATCACCACGAAGGCGGGGGCCATGGTGATGGCGCGTCGCAGCCAGAGCGGGATGGTAAAGCGTACGAAGCCCTGCATCACCACCTGGCCTGCCAGGGTTCCGACCACGGTGGAGGAGATGCCGGACGCCACCAGTGACAGACCAAACAGGGTCGCAGCAGCTTGTCCCAATAGTGGCGTCAGGGTCTGGTAAGCGGATTCAAGCTCCGCGACCTGTTGGTGGCCAGAGCTGTGGAATGCGGCGGCCGCCATCGCCATCATCGCCAGATTGACGAAGCCGGCGATGGTCATGGCAATGGCCACATCGACCCGGGTGGTGTGCAGCCGCTGGGTGACCGAGCCCCGATCCTGGGTGTGCTGGGTCAACGCCGAGTGCAAATAGATGACGTGGGGCATGACGGTCGCCCCCAGTACGCCGGCTGCCAGATAGACGGCGTCACCGTTGGGCAGCCCGGGGAAGAGAGCGCCTTCCAGCAGGCTCGGCAGATGGGGACGGGAGAACACCAGCTCGACGATGTAAGCGGCCGCCACGAACAGCAGCAGACCGCCGACCACGAATTCCAGCGGCTTCTGGCCGCGAGATTGCAGCATCAGGATGCCCCAGGTGAGCACGGCTGTGATGCAGGCGCCTTCCAGCAGGGTGACCCCGAGCAGCAGCTTGAAGCCGACCGCTGCGCCGATGAATTCGGCCAGATCGGTGGCCATGGCGATAATCTCAGCCTGCACCCAGTAAGCCCAGACTGCCGGCTTGGGCAGCTTGTCGCGAATGTGTTCCGCCAGATTCTTGCCGGTGACGATGCCGAGCTTGGCCGACAGGGTCTGCACCACCATGGCCATCAGATTGGCCCACACTACCACCCACAGCAGTTGATAGCCGAAGGTGGATCCCGCCTGGATATTGGTGGCGAAGTTGCCGGGATCTATGTAGCCGATGGCGGCGATAAAGGCCGGCCCGAGCAGGGTCAGCTTGAATTTGCTGGCCGGAATGGCCGTGGTCAGTGCGGGTTGCATGGCATCAGCCTCCATAAGGATATGGAGAAAGAATAGATCTAAATGATAACCATTATCAATTGATGTTTTGTATCATACCAATAGGGAAAAACATTTGAGGCGGTGAGTTGCAGTGACGGGCGCGATTTCGTACAATATGCCGCCCTAGAAAAGCAGCGACTAAACACCTTTATGTTCCTTGCCTCCGAGGTCTGGCTGCACCTGGGCGGAGGCTGAATTAATCCGTAAGGAGCTAAAATGCGTCATTACGAAATCGTCTTCATGGTTCATCCGGACCAGAGCGAGCAAGTACCCGGCATGATCGAGCGTTACACCGGCGCCATCACCACCTCCGGTGGTACCATTCATCGCCTGGAAGATTGGGGCCGTCGTCAGCTGGCTTACCCGATCGACAAACTGCACAAAGCCCACTACGTTCTGATGAACGTAGAAGCAGAGCAAGCCGTTATCGATGAGCTGGAAACCAGCTTCCGCTTCAACGATGCCGTTATCCGCAACATGATCATGCGCACCAAGCACGCCGTGACCGAAGTTTCTCCGATGGCCAAGGCCAAAGAAGAGCGCTTCTCCCGTCGTGACGACGAGCGCCGCGAAGAAGCTACTGAAGCTGCTTCCGAAGAGTAATTCTGGATCACTGACTAGAGGATAAAGGCCATGGCACGTTATTTCCGTCGTCGTAAGTTCTGCCGCTTCACCGCCGAGAACGTTACCGAGATCGACTACAAAGATATCGTTACTCTGAAAAACTACATCACTGAATCTGGCAAGATCGTACCGAGCCGTATCACCGGTACCCGCGCCAAGTATCAGCGTCAGCTGGCACGCGCCATCAAGCGTGCTCGTTACCTGGCTCTGCTGCCGTACACCGATCTGCACAACAAGTAAGAATCGGTCCGGCGCTTAAGCCTAACTCAACGAAATTTATAGAGGAAAGGTAATGCAAGTTATCCTGCTCGACAAAATCGCCAAACTGGGCGGTCTGGGTGACCAAGTTTCCGTGAAAGCTGGTTATGCCCGTAACTATCTGATCCCGCAAGGCAAAGCTGTTATGGCCACCAAGGCCAACATCGAAGCCTTCGGTGCTCGTCGCGCTGAGCTGGAAGCCAAACTGGCTGCCAACAAAGCTGCTGCCGAAGAGCGCGCTGCCAAGCTGGGTGAACTGGCTGCCGTTGTTATCGCTTCCAAAGCTGGTGACGAAGGTAAACTGTTCGGTTCCATCGGTACCCGTGACGTGGCTGAAGCCATCACTGCTGCCGGCGTAGCCGTTGCCAAGAGCGAAGTCCGCATGGGCAACGTTCTGCGCAACACTGGCGAGTACGAAGTTGCCGTTCAGCTGCACGCTGACGTTAAAGCAACCGTACAGCTTCAGGTTGTTGCCCTGTAATAGCGATTCGCTGTTGCAGAAAAACCCGCGCAAATGCGCGGGTTTTTTATTTTGGGGCCCGGGGGTAGAGTGAAGATCTGTTCCTCTGGAGGAGATCCTTATGGCAGCCTGGGTTGAAGGGCGCGTCATTGAACGCATCGAATGGACACCCACCCTGTTTTCCCTGCGCGTGGCGGCAGAGCTTGCCCCCTACGAGGCAGGGCAATTCACCAAGCTGGCCCTCGAGCAGGGCGAGAGGCGCATCCAGCGAGCCTACTCCTTCGTCAATCCCCCTTCCTCGCCTTATCATGAATTCTATTTTGTCGAGATCCCGAGCGGAGAGTTGACCCCCTCTCTGGGCTCCTTGCAGGTAGGCGATAATTTGCTAGTGCAGTCTCAGGCCACCGGTTTCCTGACTCTGGATGAAGTGCCTGCTGGCCGCGATCTCTGGTTGCTCTCCACCGGGACCGCCATCGGACCCTTTCTCTCCATGCTGGCGGATGGGGAAGCATTCTCCCGTTTCGAGAGTCTGGTGTTGGTGCACGGGGTGAGGAAAGGGGAAGAGCTGAGCTATCAGCCGCTTATCGCCAGTTTTGGCGAGCGTTACGGGGCGCGTTTTCGTTATGTGCCTTTCGTCAGCCGGGAAGAGTGGTCGGGGGCGATGGCCGGGCGGATCCCTACCGCCATTAGTGATGGTCAGCTGCAAGCACGGGTTGGTCTCGATTTTTCACCCGAGTTCAGTCAGGTGCTGATCTGCGGGAATCCCGCGATGGTGAAGGAGACCCAACAGACCCTGCTGGGATTGGGGCTTGCCAAGAACCTGCGGCGCGCGCCAGGCAACATCAGTGCGGAAAACTACTGGTAGGCAACATGAAAACAGGGGCCTTGGGCCCCTGTTTCATAGATGCGATACACAGGTCAGTGCTTCTTGTTGCCTTTGTCTTTGAACTTGTCGTGCCCCTGACCCGGGTTGTTGCCGCTGTGAATGCTGCGGTTGTAGTGATCCCGGTACTTGCCATCCATCTTGTCGCAGTTGAGCTTGATGCGGCTGTCGCCGATGCCGAGATCCAGGCAGTTGTTCTGCCACCAGTCGTACTCCTTGTCATCCCAGTCGACGTTCAGCTTCACATTGTCGGTGGAAATCCGGATGCCATCGCCGTCCTTGGAGTGGGGAGGGGCGGCAAAGGCGACCCCATTAGCCAGCAGCAGGGAGAGCAGCAGGGCACCTTTGTTGAACATGGTTTTATGAGTCATAACGAGAATTCTCCGTTGTTACTGGCCGTTGCCCGAGGTGGTTGGCATCTGGTTGGTGCTGGGTGGATGATTGCGGTGCTCTTCATCATCGAGATCGATTCTGACTCTCCGGCATTCGGAAGGGGCTGTATCGCCCACCCCCAGATCGAGGCAATCGGCTTGTGACCAGCCAAACTGCTGGTCATCCCAGTCCAGATTGAAGGTTAGCTCATCGACGGAGAACGCTGAACCACCCCCGTCCTCGTACTGTGATACGGCCTGTGCTGCACCGGTAACGAGAAAAAGGGACAGTAACAAGGTAGTCGTTCTGTTCATGATGGCCTCGGTTAATTGTCATTGCGGGTCAGTCTATTCCAGCCGGGCTGAACCCGGGCGGAACCGCACCCAATCTCATCATACTATTCAGTGTGGTAAGAAAGTGTACCGACTTTTTGCTGTCGATTTGTCCGTTTTGGTCGCACTCTGGGCAGCTGATCACTGATCTCGTGCAATTCGCATGATTGCCCTTCTCTCGGCGAGTCCGCTGACTATAATCGGCAGCCACCTTTTCTCCACAGCACCACCTCTTCATCATGACAACACAGCCTTCTTCCGCCCAACGCTACCCCAAGGGATGGTTCGCACTGACCACGGTATACAGTTTTACCGGGCTGGCCATTCTGGCTTCCATCGTCTTCTCCCTGCTGCTGTTTCTCTCCATTGATGACAACCCGCTGATGAAGTGGCTGTTTGGCGGCCTGGCGATCATCTTCGAACTGGGCAAGTTCTATGTCTGGTATGAGTATGGTGAGCGCAAGGCGCGCCGGGATCTCGGCGGTGCCCTCTGGTCGCTGCTGTTCTACAGCGTATTGGCGGCCATCTCCATCGGTGGCAGTATCGGCGGCATCAACAGTGCCACCAACACCATCCTCAACCAGCAGGCTCACCATGAACGGGTTATCGCCCGTTTTGACGAGCAGATCGCCAGCATAGAGCGGCAGATCAAGCTCAACGAGGAGGCGGCCCGCAAATATATCGAGCTGGCACGCATCTCCAGCGGCGTGACCGCCCTGCAGCGTGACAATACTCGCCTGCGCCTGCAACAGGACGAATTGCGCCAGCAGCGCGATGCCAAGCCAGTCAATGAGCAGTCCTCCATGCTGGGCCTGATGAGCAGCCTGGCAGATGGTATGGGGATGAGCATCAGCCAGGTGCAGTTCCTGCTAGTCTGCTTCCTCTCCATCCTGCTGGATGTATTTGGCGCTTTCTTTGTCAGTCTGATTGGCGAGGAAAACCGCTTCCGCCGCCAGTGGCAGCGCCAGCAGGATCAGGAGCGCCGGGAGGCCCAGCAGGCTGTGCAAGTGCCGGCGCCTGTCCAGCCCGAGGTGGTGGCTCAGCCCGAGCCGGCTCCGGCCGTAGTGGAGCGGGTACGTGGTGCCCTGGAGAGCGGCGAGCTCAAGTGCAGCAAGCGCTCGGTGGCCCAGGCGCTGTCATTGTCGCTGGAGGAGGTGGACAGGGTATTCCATCATCTCTTGTCACAAGGGGTGCTGGGGCAGGGGAGCAATCGCCACTATCATCTGCGTACTGAAAACAGCTGAATCCTGTTCAGTCGTACCAGACCAATCCCTCATAGGGGCTCTCCCTGAGAGAGGAAAGTCGGCTCTCAAGGTTGCCAACGTGGATTTCAAGTTGATGGCCGTCAGGGTCTTTCAAGTAGAAGGATTCACCTTCGCTGCGATTGGTTTTCCATTCATCTATGCCCGTCTGGCGTAGGCGGGCACAAAACGCCGAAAAGTGTTCAGAGGCGATGCTGAAGGCAACATGGGTGTAGTCCCTTGCCGGGTGCGGGTGGTCGCAGGAAAGGCAAAGCCACAGTTCGCCCAGTGTTAAATAGGCACCTCTTGTCCAGCGGACACGCGGTTTGAAACCCAGGATTTCGACATAGAAGGCAAGGCTCTTGTCGAGATCTCCTGTTGTCAGGGTCAGATGGTTCAGACCAGTCAGCATTATTCCTCCAGCTCCCTTGTTCGTTCTTGCCCCTAGTGCGTCAGCACCATCATCAGGGCAAGAAATGCTGCCAGCCCGCCACCCAGACCGATGATCCAGTAAAACCCCTTGGCCCCCTGCTTGAGGGGGATGCGAAAGTAGAGCAGAAACGCCCACCAGCCCAGCGCCAGCAACAGGGGAATAAGAAACATTCGAGCCATGGTGTCCTCGCTGTTATTCTGTTGACCCTTGATCAATCAACAGGATGGATTGTGCAATGACGCAACTACAGATTACCGCATTCGGTGACCCCTCGGTACTCAGGCTCAACCCTTCTCTCGACAAGGTGCCGGCAGAAGGGGAAGTGCGGGTGCGCATCTGCTTTGCGGGGGTCAACCCCATCGATGCCAAGACACGCGCCGGCCTCGGCTGGGCGGCGGCCCAGAACAAGGACAAGCTGCCCTGGACGCCGGGCTATGACGTTGCCGGCGTGGTCGAGAAGGTCGGCCCTGGTGTCAGTTCGCTGGTCGAAGGGGATCGGGTGTGCGGCATGGTGGGCTTTCCGCTGCAGGCGGGGGGCTATGCAGAATCCGTGGTGGCTGGTGAAGGGGAGCTGGTCAGGCTCAATGGCGTCAGCCTCAAACAGGGGGCGGCACTACCGCTGGCAGGGCTCACCGCCTGGCAGGGATTGTTCGAGCACGGCGCCCTCAAGGCGGGGCAGCGAGTGCTGATCCTGGCCGGTGCAGGCGGTGTGGGCCATCTGGCGGTGCAGTTTGCCGCCGCTTATGGCGCCGAGGTGGTCGCCACGGCCAGCGGCGACAATCACAGCTTCCTGCACGGTTTGGGTGCCAATACTCTGGTGGATTATCACGATGCCGACTGGGCCGAACAAATAGTGGCCGCGGGCGGCCAGGTCGATCTGGTGCTGGATCTGGTGGGGGGCGAGAGCGGCAAGGCGGCCCTGGCCTGCGTCAAGCCGGGCGGGCGTCTGGTGACGGTGCCGACTATCACGGCTCAGCTGATCAAGGATGCGGGGGCCGAGGCCGGAGTCGAGGTACTCGGCATGCTGGTCCATCCCGACCAGAAACAGCTGGCCCAGATGCTGCTGTTGCTGCGTCAGGGCGAGGTGAAGATCACTGTCGCCGGTGAGTTCCCCCTGGCCGAAGGGGCGCTGGCCCACAGAACCATCGAGGGCGGACACGTGCGCGGCAAGCTGGTATTGCGCATGCCCGCCGCCGACGACTACCCTGCATGAACGATCTGATGGAGATGGGGCTGGGGTGGCTCTTTTTGAGCGCCTTCACCTCGGCCACTCTGCTGCCAGGTGGCTCGGAAGTGCTGCTGGGGGCCATGGCCGCCAAGGGGCAGTGGAGCATGGCCAGTCTGCTCGGGTGGGCGACGCTCGGCAATACCCTGGGCTCCATGACCACCTGGTGGCTCGGCTGGCTCGCCACCTTCAAGAAAAAACCGGAAGATTTTCAAGGCCGTGGGGAACAAAAAGCCCTGGGCTGGCTCAAACAACATGGCCACTGGTGCCTGCTGCTGGCCTGGACGCCTGTGGTCGGTGATGGACTCTGTCTGTTGGCTGGCTGGCTGCGTCTCTCTTTCTGGCGCTCTCTCGTTCTCATCGGGCTCGGCAAGTTGCTGCGTTATACCCTGATTTTTCTGCTGGCCAGGCAGATCTTCTAGCCCTTTTGTCACTCACGAGGTAACCGTGAACAAACTCATTCCATTAAGCATGCTGCTGGGCTTCACTCTGCCGGTGCTGGCAGCGCCAACCCTGGTGTCGGAACAGGTCAAGGAGGAGGGCAAGCTCGCCATCCCCTACCAGATGTACAAGCTCGACAACGGCCTGACCGTGATCCTGGCTCCCGACAAATCCGATCCCCTGGTGCACCTCGACGTCACCTACCACGTGGGTTCGTCGCGAGAGACGGTCGGCAAGTCCGGCTTCGCCCACTTCTTCGAACACATGATGTTCCAGGGCTCGAAAAACGTCGGTGATCAGGAGCACATGCGGATCATCAACGAGGCCGGTGGCGACATGAACGGCACCACCAACCGGGATCGCACCAACTACTACGAGACAGTGCCGGCTAACCAGCTGGAGAAGGTGCTCTGGCTGGAGGCGGATCGCATGGGCTTCCTGCTCGATGCGGTGAGCCAGAAGAAGTTCGAGATCCAGCGTGCCACCGTCAAGAACGAGCGTGCCCAGCGCGTCGACAACCAGCCCTATGGTCTGGTGGGGGAGAAGGTAGGTGAGGCACTTTATCCGCGCACCCATCCCTACTCCTGGCAGCCCATCGGCTATGTGGAGGATCTCGACCGGGTCGACGTGAACGACCTCAAGCAGTTCTTCCTGCGCTGGTATGGCCCGAACAACGCCACCCTGACCCTGGGGGGCGACTTTGATACCAAGCAGGCGCTCGCCTGGATTGAGAAGTACTTCGGCCCCATCCCGCGCGGCCCCGAGGTGGCGGAGCCAACCCCCAAGCCGGTGACCCTGCCCAAGACCCGCTATGTGACGCTCGAGGACAAGGTTCACCTGCCGCTGCTCTACATCAGCTACCCGACGATTGCTCTTGGCGATCCCCAGGAGCCGGCGCTCGACATGTTCGCCGACGTGCTCGGCGGCTCTGCCAGCTCCATGCTCTACCAGTCATTGGTGAAAACCGGCAAGGCGGTCGATGCGGGGGCCTCCCACTACTGCGAAGAGCTGGCCTGTACCCTGACCGTCTACGCCTATCCCAACCCGGCGGTGGATGGCAGCCTCAAGACCCTCAAGGGGGAGGTGGACAAGGTGATCGGCGAGTTTGCCGAGCGCGGCCTCAAGTCCGACGATCTGGAGAAGGCGATCAACAAGTACCGCGCCTCCGCCATCTGGGGGCTGGACAGCGTCTCCGGTAAGGTGAGCCAGCTCGCCATGGGCCAGGTTTTCGCCCGGGATCCCAACTATGTCTTCAAGACCCTGGATGCCATCGGCAAGGTGACGCCCGAGCAAGTCAAGGCGGCCTACGACAAGTTCATCGCGAACAAATCGGCGGTGGTGCTGAGCGTGGTGCCCAAGGGCAAGACGGATTGGCAGGCGGCCGTCCCCAACTTCACCCCCGCCAAGCGCGAGTTGCCGGATTACAGCAAGCATGACAAGGCGCTGGCCGAGCGGCCGGTGAAAGACAGCTTCGATCGCAGCGTCCAGCCCAAGGCGGCGGATGCGGTGAGCGTCAAGGTGCCGGCCATCTGGCGCGGCAAGCTGGACAAGAACATCGAGATCATCGGCACCGAGAGCGACGAGATCCCCGCCGTCTCCATCATGATCGCCCTGCCGGGCGGCATTCGCGCCGAAGAGCAGGGGCAGCTCGGGCTGGCCAATCTGACCGCCGCCATGATGGGGCAGGGGTCGGTACGCCTGACCGAAGCCCAGCTCAGCGACGAGTTGCAAAAGCTTGGCTCCAGCATTGATGTCTCCAGTGCCCAGTACAACACCCTGATCACCATCAGTTCGCTGGCGGACAAGTTGCCCCAGACCATGGCGCTGGTACGCGAGGTGTACGAGCGCCCCGGCATGCGCGAGGCTGACTTCGAGCGGGTCAAGGCGCAACTGCTGCAGGGGATGCAGCAGAGCGAGCAGCAGCCAGAATGGCTGGCGGGCCAGGCGTTCCGCGAACTGGTCTACGGCAAGGAGAACCGCCTCGGCCAGCCAACCGACGGGGTGATCGGCGACGTGGCCAAGCTGACCCTGGCGGACGTGAAGCGCTTCTACCAGACCTACTACAACCCGACCAATGCCAAGGTGGTGGTGGCCGGTGATGTGGGTCGCCAGCAGATCGAGGAGCAACTCGGCTTCCTGACCGAATGGAAGGGGACAGCCCCGACTCTGGGCAGTCTCAAGCTCAAGGGCGAGCAGGCCAAGCCCGGCATCTATCTGGTGGACAAGCCGGGGGCGCCCCAGTCGGTGATCCGCATCGGCCGTCGTGCCTTGCCGTTCGATACCACGGGTGATTACTTCACCGCCGGGCTGATGAACTTCAACCTGGGCGGCAACTTCAACAGCCGCATCAACCTCAACCTGCGGGAAGACAAGGGCTATACCTATGGGGCCAGCTCGGGCTTCTCCGCCAACCGGGAGGTGGGCACCTTCGCCACCGGCGCCAACGTGCGGGCCGATGCAACCGTGGATGCCATCCGCCAGTTCCTCAAGGAGATGGACAACTACCGGGCGAGCGGGCCGACACCGGTCGAACTCGCCTACATGCGCAGCGCCGTCTCCCAGCAGGATGCCCTCTCCTACGAGACCCTCGGCCAGAAGGCAGGTTTCCTGTTGCAGATGATCATGTATGACCTGAAGCCGGACTATGTGCAGGCCCAGAGCAAGCTGATCAAGACGGTGTCGCCCGAGACGCTCAAGGCCAGTGCGGCCCGCTGGCTCGACCCGGCCGACATGGTGATCGTGGTGGTGGGAGACAAGCAAAAGCTTGAAAAACCCCTGAAGGAGCTTCATCTTCCCATCTATCCGCTGCAATTGCCGTAACTGGCACTTCATATCAATAGAGCCGCCCCGGACGGGGCGGCCTCACATGAGCCGAGAATATGACTACAACAAGCTTGTCGCTCACCGAGTTGCTGGGGGCGCTGGGAGCGCCGGAACGCCTGACTGCCCTCAAGGGGATCCGGCGCGGGCTCGAGCGTGAATGTTTGCGCATCACGCCGGAAGGCCGGCTTGCCCAGAGTGATCATCCGCGGGCGCTGGGGTCGGCCCTGACTCACCCCAATATCACCACCGACTACTCCGAGAGCCTGCTGGAGTTCATCACCCCGGCCACCGACTCCATCGACAGCCTGATGGAGCAGCTCGGCGATATTCATCACCATGTGATGCAGCACCTGGGTGACGAGCGGATTTGGCCTCTCTCCATGCCCTGCTTCGTGGGTGGCGAGGAGAGCATCCGGCTGGCCCAGTACGGCAGCTCCAATATCGGGCGGATGAAGACCCTCTACCGTCAGGGGCTCAAGAACCGTTACGGCAGCCTGATGCAGGTGATCGCCGGGGTCCACTTCAACTTCTCCATGCCGGACAGCTTCTGGTGCGAGTGGCAGGAGCTGGAGTGCGCCGGTTGTTGCAGCCAGCGCTTCATCTCCGACAAGTACATGGGGCTTATTCGCAACGTCTACCGTTTCGGCTGGCTGGTACCCTATCTGTTTGGGGCATCTCCGGCCATCTGCGAATCCTTCCTCAAGGGGCGCAAGAGCGCGCTGCCGTTCCAGAAGACCGGCAAGGGCACCCTCTACCTGCCCTACGCCACCGCCCTGCGCCTCTCCGATCTCGGCTATACCAACAGTGCCCAGGCCGGGCTCAAGATCAGCCACGACAGCCTGCCCGCCTATGTGAGCAGCCTGCGCCGAGCCATCAACACCCATGATCCGGACTTTGCCAAGATCGGGGTCAAGGTGGACGGCGAGTACCGCCAGCTCAACGACAACGTGCTGCAGCTGGAGAACGAGCTGTATGCCCCGATCCGTCCCAAGCGCACCCCGCGTAGCGGCGAGAAACCGTCCGACGCGCTGGAGCAGCGCGGCATCGAGTACATCGAGCTGCGCACTGTGGACGTCAACCCCTTCACCCCGCTGGGGATCGAGGCCGATCAGATCCGCTTCTTCGATCTGTTCCTGGTCTGGTGCCTGTTGCGTCCGTCTCCCGTGCTCGTCGAGGAGGAGATCGCCCGCAATCGCCGCAACCAGAACAAGGTGGTGCTGGAGGGGCGTCGCCCCGGCTTGATGCTGGAGGACGAGCAGGGCAACCCCATCGGTCTCAAGGAGTTCGGTCTCAAGCTGTTTGACGAGCTTGCCCAGGTGGCCGAGCTGCTGGATCGCTGCTGCGGCCGTCACCATTACCGCAAGACGCTGGCCGAGCACCGCGAAAAGCTGCTCGACCCCGAGCTGACCTACTCGGCCCGCATCCTCAAAGATCTGCTGGCAAGCGGCGAGGACAACGGCTGTTTTGGCGACAAGCTGGCGACCCGTTACCGGGAGCAGTTGCTGGCGGCCGAGCTGCAATACTGGGATGAGGCCTATTTCGCCGGCGAGGCGAAGGACTCCCTGATCAAGCAGCGGGAGCGGGAGCGCAGCGACAGCCAGTCGTTTGACGACTTCCTGGCCGACTACTTCGGAGCCAGCACGACTGCCGCCTGATATCAGGCACACCAGAAGCCGCTCGATGAGCGGCTTTTTTTATGGGTTAAGGCTTCATGGATTCTGGTTGAGGCAGGCCAGCCAGACGGCGCAGCTGGGTCAGCAGATAATCCCGGTAGAACTGCCCGAACAGCTTGCCGGGCTCGAGGGAGGCGATCACCGTCTGGCGCAGCCGCTCCAGATTGCTGGGCAGGCGGCGCACATGGGTATCGATCCAGACGATGTTGCCGGAAGGGGAGAGCATCAGGTTGCCCAGATGAAGATCCCGGTGATAGTAGCCGTGCTTTGCCAGGTGATAGATATCCTGGGCGAGCCGGTGCAGCAGGGCCAGGCGATCGCTCTCGTCTGCCTGTTTGAAGTAGTGTTCGCCGGAGCTGTGTTCCGCCAGGTAGTGCACCGCCAGGAAGGAGGCGTGGGGGTTGAGCGGGTTGAGGGCGATACCGGCGGCCTTGCAGGGGACAACCTGGAGCCCGGCCTTGCGCAGGCGGCGATTGCTCTGCCACTCGCGCAGGGCGTCGATATGACCGATCAACCGCTTGCTGAGCTGATCCCGGCACCACCAGCCGAGGGTCCAGCGCGGGTACTTGTCTGGCACTATCTTGCACAGGCTGTTGCTGGCGGGATGGAGCCAGAACTGGCTGCTGGCGATGCGCTCCAGACGGCGGGTCTGCTCGGTCTGCTGCAGTGACCAGTGATCCAGTTCGAGCTGGTCATGGAGCAGCAGGTAATAGTGTTTCTTGCCGTGCAAGTCGAGTGTGGTCAGCGTCATGGGATTGGGCGTTGAGCGGGACGATAGGTACCACCCCCGAGGGGATGATGATTATCTGTACCAGTGTGCGACCCTGTTGCTGACCGGAGCTGAATGAACAACAAAAAAGCCGCCCCGGGGAGGGGCGGCTCTTTGTTGGTGCGAAGCGGCGGGATCAGACGTGGTTGTACATTGCCTCGATCTCGTCCTGATACTTGGCCTCGATGATCTTGCGGCGCAGTTTCATGGTCGGGGTCAGCTCCCCCAGCTCCATGGAGAAGGCGCTCGGCAGCAGGGTGAACTTCTTCACCTGCTCGAACTTGGCCAGCTCTTTTTGCAGCTCGTGGATCCGCTCCTCGAAGAAGGTCACCACCTTGGAGTGGCGCAGCAGCTCGGTTTTGCACTGGTACTGCAGGTTGATGGAGCGGGCGTACTCCTCCAGTGACTCGAAGCAGGGCACGATCAGCGCCGAGACGAAGTGGCGGGCATCGGCGACGATGGCGATCTGCTCGATGAAGCGATCCTTGCCGAGGGTCCCTTCTACCAGCTGGGGGGCCACGTACTTGCCGTTGGAGGTCTTCATCAGCTCCTTCAGCCGTTCGGTGAAGTAGATGTTGCCCTCGCCGTCGAGCTCGCCGGCATCGCCGGTGCGCAGGAAGCCATCCTCGGTCATCACCTCGGCAGTGGCCTCGGGTTTGTTGTAGTAGCCGCGCATCACGGTCGGGGAGCGCACCAGCAGCTCGTTGTTCTCGCCGAGTTTCACTTCGATGCCGTTCAGGGCGGTGCCGATGGATCCCAGCTTGAATTGGCTATCCTCATAGCAGCAGACAGTGGCGGTGGTTTCGGTCATGCCGTAGCCGTACTTGAGGTTGAGCCCCATGGCCTGGAAGAAGAGGTTCACGTCATCGGCCAGGCGGGCGCCGGCTACCGGCAGGAAGCGGGTACGACCGCCGAAGCGGGCACGCAGCTTGCGAAATACCAGGCGTTCGGCCAAGGCCAGCTGGGCGTAGAGCCAGGGGGAAGCGGACTTGCCCTGCTGACGGGTGGCAACCATCTGCTTGCCGACCCGGGTAGCCCAGCCAAACAGGGCGCGGCGCAGGCGCGGCGCCTGGGCGACTTTGGCCTGGATCATGGCGTAGGCCTTCTCGTAGAGGCGCGGCACGGCGCACATCACGGTCGGCTTCACCTCGCCGATGACCTCCATCACCTTCTGCGGGTCGCGGATGTAGACGTTTTCGGCACCGCAATAGAGCACGTAATAGGTCCAGGCTCGCTCGAATACATGGCTGAGCGGCAGCATGCACAGGGATACATCCTGCTCATTCAGATCGAGGCGGCTGTTGTGCATTTCGAAGCAGGCGGCGATGTTGGCAAAATCGAGCATGACCCCCTTGGGCTCGCCCGTGGTGCCGGAGGTGTAGATCAGGGTCAGCAGGTCGTCCATCCGGTACTGGCTTTCGCGCTCCCGCAGCGCCTGTTCGCTGGCCTGATGGTTGCCGGAAACCAGGAAAGTCTGGAAGTGGCTGGCCTGCGGGCAGCCACGCAGATCGACTGTGCCATCGAGGGCGACGATCTGGCGGATCTCGCCGGCTTGCAGCAGGGTCAGCGCCTGATCAAACTGGGGCTGCTCACCGACGAACAGCAGGCCGATGTTGGCATCGCGTACTATGTAGCGCAGCTGATCGAGGGTGCTGGTGGGATAGATGGGAACGCTGACGCCGCGGGCGGCAAGGATGCCGAGATCGGCCTGGGTCCACTCCGGCATGTTGCGGGCATAGATGCCGACCATTTCGGTGGGCTGGTGGCCGGCGCGGATCAGCGCCTGGGCGCAGTAGTCCATGGCCTGGCCCAGGGTGCGCCAGCCGATGGCACGCCATTGACCATCCTGCTGAACCCGCAGGGCGGCCTTGTTGCCAAGCTGGGCAATGCGCTCACGCATCAGTCGAACCAGATGAAGCTTCGGCATCAATCAAACATCCTTTAATTACAGTTGTACGCCCGCGAGGGCACTAAAAATCGGGCTAGAGTTTAAACTCGACCATTACGGCTTACAAGTGTTCGCTGTTTGTTCTGGATCACAAAGAGTGCAAATAGCTCTATCTCTGCACAGGGCAGCCGATATAAAAAAAGTGTGTACAGTGGAGGTAACAATATGAATTTATGGCTTAAAGGGGGATTGGCCGCCGGGGTGCTCATGGTGGCGGGGGGCGTCGCCTGGTTCTTCTCGGGCAGTGAAGCGGACAAGGCTGCCAGCGCCTGGTATCAGGGGGATGAGGGCTATCAGAGCGCGCAGCGTCAGGCGCTGTCATCCGGCCAGCCGCTGCTCTATGTACTGGAAACCCCGAAGTGCCGCCGCTGCAAGGCGCTGGATCAGCGTTTCTGGCAGAGCGACGAGATGGTGGGCCCCCTCTCGCGACTGGTGAAGGTGAGGCTCAATCCGGGGAGCGGGGATGGCAGCGAGCAGATCCTGCGCCGCTTCCCCAGGGTGGCGACGCCGCCCGGCATCTACGTACAGCGACCGGGTGAACCCTTGAAGCCCATCAAGCTGGTGGTGGATATCAACCAGATCTGGATGCCGGGCAAGACCTGGCAGCGGGGCTTCTATATGCCGCTCTCGGCGGCAGCCTTCGATGCCGTGCTCGAGACCACCCTGGCCCTGCAGGATCCCGCCCTGGACAATGCCCCGCTGGAGTGATGTCGGGGCTGGGCACAAAAGCCCTGATGTCAGCCGAAGTCGAACAGGCGCGACATCAGGATCGCATCTTCCCGCTCGCTGCCGGTGCCGTAGTAGTCGGCCCGGCGGCAATATTCCGCAAAGCCGGCGCTCTCGTAGAGGCCGATGGCGGCCAGATTGCTGGCGCGCACCTCGAGAAACCAGGCCTCGGCCCCCTTCGCCTTGCTGCGAGCCAGATACTCCTTCAGCAGCGCCCGGCCCAGCCCCTTGCCCTGAAAATCCGGGTGCACGCAGATGTTCATCAGCGAGCTGTCGCCGGCCACCAGATCCGAGATGTAGAAACCGGCCGGGCGGCCATCCACCAGCATCAGACCGTTGAGATAACGGGGGCCAAAGCAGGAGAGCAGGTTGGCCTGACTCCAGGGCTCCTTATGGGCGGCCTGCTCAATGGGATAGACAAGCTCGAAATCGCTCTCGAGCAGGGGACGAAACTCAGCCATGGAAACTCCGAAACTAGGGAAAAATGGCGACAAGCCGCACTGGCACCCGCCGAACCAGGTGGCGTGCCGCTTTTGTAAAATCAGGTAAAAAGAGCGGCATCACTGGGCCGGCTTGCGACAAGATGCCCTCTTATGCCGCCGTCGCGGCCAGTCGTTGACGCAGCTGTTGCCACAGCGCCCGCTTCTGCGTCCCGTTGGGTGCGAGCGGGCAGATCAGGGCGTTGGGCCAGCGGGGATCGCCCTCGGTCAACCAGAGCAGGGGCGGCTCGCCGGCGGGCATCTCCCCAAGCAGTGACACCTCCTCCGGCGTAATGCCGAGCAGCTGGCAGATATCGGCCAGCAGAGTCTGAGCGGGCAGCTGCGGGGCCAGCAGCCAGAGCTTGCCGTCTGGCATGACAGCCTCTTGGGTCTGTTCGCCGCTGGCAGGCTGCGGCTTGGTTGGTTCAGGGGCGCCACCCAGCAAGGCCGGGCGGCGCAACTGCCAGCCTTGAATGCCCATGCGGGCCAACATGCTCTGACGTACGGGATCTTGCATGGGGCGACTCACTCTTGATCTGCGTTGGGGAAAATCGTGCCGGGCAGGGTACACTCGAACGGGTTTTGCTGCACCCTTTGCAGCGTACAGCCTTGGCCCGCGCGGTTTTTTCCTGCCAGAACGGGGTATTTTGCAGCAACCAGGGCCAGAATAAACATCATAACAAGACAAAATCCAAGGGCGAACAAACGGATATCACCCCTTGGCGCCATCATTATCTCAGCTTCGGAATTGTCTCTATGTCGCTTTCAGCTCAAGCCCACGCCGCCGTGCGGTCCATGCCCATCCATGAACGCCTGCCCCGTCTGCTGACCGCCCTCGGCGAGGGGCTCTATGAACGCCAGGATGCCCTGCGGCTCGGTCTGCTGGCTGCTCTCAGCGGCGAGAGCGTGTTTCTGCTGGGGCCCCCCGGCATCGCCAAGAGCCTGATCGCCCGCCGGCTCAAGCTGGCCTTTCACGAGGCCCGCCACTTTGAATACCTGATGACCCGATTCAGCACGCCGGAGGAGGTGTTCGGTCCTCTCTCCATCCAGGCCCTGAAGGAGGATGGCAAGTACCTGCGCCTGACCAATGGCTACCTGCCGGAGGCCGAGGTGGTGTTCCTCGACGAGATCTGGAAGGCAGGTCCCGCCATCCTCAACACCCTGCTCACCGCTATCAACGAGCGGCAGTTTCGCAACGGCGATGGTCAGTACCCCATCCCGATGCGGTTGCTGGTGACCGCCTCCAACGAGCTGCCGGCCCCCGACAGCGGGCTGGAGGCCCTCTACGACCGCATGTTGGTGCGGATCTGGATGGACAGGGTGCAGGAGAAGGCCAACTTTCAGGCGATGCTGGCCAGTGACGGTCACGCCCATCAAAACTTGCCGGCCGCCTTGCAGATCCAGGGGGAGGAGTACCTGCAGTGGCAGAGCCAGATCGAGCAGGTGCGCCTTCCGGAAGCCTGTTTCGAGCTCATCTATCAGCTGCGCCAGCAGCTCGACAGCCAGCTGGCCCATCGCTGCTACGTGTCGGATCGGCGCTGGAAGAAGGCTGTGCGGCTGATCAAGGCGAGCGCTTTTTTCAACGGCCGCGACGAGGTGGCCCCCCTCGATCTGCTGCTGTTCAAGGATTGCCTGTGGCACGACGAGGAGTCCCGCACCGCCCTGCTGGAGATGATGACCGAGTTTTCCCGCCTCTACGGCTATCAGCAGCTGGCCATGACCCGTCAGCTGCTGACCCTGCGGGACAGGTTCAAGCAGCTGAAGCAGCGGGTCGCCCAGCGTCTCTGCTGCAAGGCGCGCCAGCGCAAGCAGTGGTTTGGCCGCCGCGCGCGGGGGATCGAGATCCCCCTGGCCAACGCCAGACCCTTCGGCAAGGCGGTGCACTTCCACCTGCTCACCCCGGCGCCGCTGGATGGTGGCGATCCCGAGCGTCTGACCGAGACTCTGGTGTTCGATCGTACTCTGCTTTCCCACTGGCATCCGACCGGTGAAGCCCTGGCGGGCTATCAGTATGGCAACCCGAAAGAGGGCCACTTTGAGCTGGTGCTGGATGACGAGCTGCGGCTCCACGTGCTGGATATCCAGCGTCAGCAGATCCCGCTGGTGCTGATGGAGCGCAACGCCATCCCCGAGGTGGTGCTGGAACCCTGGCTGCAGGAGCTGGACGAGTTGCAGGCCGAGGTGGCCAAGGTGGTGCAGTCGCTCAAGCAGCAGCGCAGCCTGTTCGAGCGCCATCAGCAGCACCTCTTCATCGGCCAGCGCTGGCTGCAGCAGGTGGAGGACAGCTTCTTCGTGCTGAACCGGGATCTCGAGCAACTCTCCGGCGAGCTGACGCACTGGCGTGAGCGGTTGCCCAGGCTGGACGACTAAGGAGCTCCCATGCTGGAGATTGGCATGCTGGATCTGGGGCTCCTGATGGGGGAAGGGG
>NZ_CDCG01000015.1:16693-17026 GCF_000819845.1 Aeromonas enteropelogenes | reverse complement strand
CCTTGAGCTGCTCGAACAGCTCCGGGCTCACATACTCGCGGATCTTCTCCAGATCGTTCTTGTTCCAGGCCTCTTGCAGGGTGCGGTAGTGGTCGCGGGCACCGGCCAGGAAGCCGTTCATGTCAAAGCCGGGCGGCAGGCGGAATGGCACATCGCTGTCGGCAAAGCCAGTGGCTTGCGGCGCGCTGTGGCTCTGCTCGAACTGCTGCGGGGCAGCCTGCGGAGCCTGATATCCAGCGTAGGCCGCCTGTTGCTGCTGTGGCGCCGCCATTTTGCCTTTGCGCAGGGCGCGGAAAAGGAACACAGCACCCAGGGCCAGCAGGGCGATCAGCA
>NZ_CDCG01000015.1:15905-16477 GCF_000819845.1 Aeromonas enteropelogenes | reverse complement strand
GCCAGCAGGGCGATCAGCAGGAAGTCCATGCCCTGCATGCCTTCAAAGGCCCCGCTGCCCAGCAGGTAGGCAAACAGACCGCCGGCCAGCAGGCCGCCCAGCAGACCCCCCATCATGCCGCTCTTCTTCGGCGGAGTCTGGGCGTTCAGTGTCGGATTCTTGTTGTCGACCGGTTTGGCCGCAGGCTGGGCCGGCGCAGTTTTGTAACTTTTTCCAAAGGATTTGCTGCCGCCAAACTTCTTGGCCTCGGCATGAGGTGCCCCCAGGCCAATGGCCAGGATCACGGCAAACAGGGTCAGCATCTTTTTCATTTTGACTCTTTTCACTCTCGTCTGTGGGTGGGGCATGCTCCGCGTTGGCTAGCTCAGCAAGACGCATGGCAGGCTGCCTGTCCCTAAATGTGTCGCAGCTTGGGCCGATAAGTACCATGATTGGCATGAATTATTCATGAACGAGTTGCCTGGCATCAGGCGTCAAGAATGGGAGCATGCAGCATGAAAAGCAGACGATTGAGTCGCAAGGAACGCAAACTGCGAAGCAAAACCAGAAGCAGCAAGGGGGAGCAGACCCTG
>NZ_CDCG01000015.1:13443-15752 GCF_000819845.1 Aeromonas enteropelogenes | reverse complement strand
GCAAGGGGGAGCAGACCCTGGTCTGGCCCTTCATGATGGTGTGAATAAGCCAGAATAGGGCTCGCCGTGCCTGGCTTTCTTTTGTAAAATTCCCGTCCCCTTCCCGCTGCGGTTTTTATGTGTATGGCAGAGCAAGTGACGGCGAAAAAAGACGCCAAGACACAACAGCTGAAAGTACCTCCCCACTCTTTTGAGGCCGAACAGTCCGTACTGGGCGGCCTGATGCTGGACAACGACGCCTGGGATCGGGTTGCCGAGCGGGTGATCGACAAGGATTTCTATAGCCGTCCGCACCGCCTTATCTTCCAGGCCATGACCCGCCTCTCCAATGCGGGTAACCCCATAGACCTCATCACCTTGCAGGAGGAGCTGGAACGCTCCGAACAGCTCGAAGAGGCCGGTGGCTTCGCTTATCTGGTGGAGATCGCCAAGAATACCCCGAGTGCCGCCAACATCAACGCCTACGCCGAAATCGTGCGTGAGCGTGCCGTGGTGCGGGAGATGATCTCGGTCGCCAACGAGATAGTCGAAGCGGGCTACGAGCCCCAGGGGCGTACCTCCAACGATCTGCTGGATCTGGCTGAGAGCAAGGTGTTCCAGATCGCCGAGCAGCGTACCAGCGCCAACGAAGGGCCCCAGCCCCTCAAGCTCATCCTCGAGCAGACCGTCGACAAGATTGAAGAGCTGTTCAAGACCCCGCACAACGGGGTGACCGGCGTCTCCAGCGGCTACAACGATCTGGACAAGATGACCGCCGGCCTGCAGCGCTCGGACCTGGTCATCGTCGCGGCCCGTCCCTCCATGGGCAAGACGACCTTTGCCATGAACCTGTGCGAGCACGCGGCCCTCACCGCCGACAAGCCGGTACTGATCTTCTCCCTGGAGATGCCCTCCGAGCAGATCATCATGCGTATGCTCGCCTCGGTGGGGCGCATCGACCAGACCAAGGTGCGGACCGGTCAGCTCGATGACGAGGACTGGGCCCGACTCTCCTCGACCATGGGGCTGCTGCTCGAGAAGGGCAAGATGTACATCGACGACTCCTCCGGCCTGACTCCGACCGAAGTGCGCTCGCGCGCCCGTCGGGTGGCGCGGGACAACGGCGGAATCAGCATGATCATGGTGGACTACCTGCAACTGATGCGGGTACCCAGCCTCTCCGACAACCGTACCTTGGAGATCGGTGAAATCTCCCGCTCCCTCAAGGCATTGGCGAAAGAGCTGCAGTGCCCGGTAGTGGCGCTCTCCCAGCTCAACCGAAGCCTGGAACAGCGGGCCGACAAGCGCCCGGTCAACTCGGATCTGCGGGAATCGGGCTCCATCGAGCAGGATGCTGACTTGATCATGTTCATCTACCGCGACGAGGTCTATCACGACGACAGCCCCGACAAGGGGATCGCCGAGATCATCATCGGCAAGCAGCGTAACGGCCCGATAGGAAGAGTGCGTCTCACCTTCCAGGGGCAGTTTTCGCGGTTTGACAACTACGCGGGCCCTGCGTTTGATGATGACTACTGATGAACAATCCGCAGGGTGACACCAACTCTGGAGTCACCATTGCGATCTTGACGGGGAAGGTTCTCGCAAGAAGGCCAACCCTGCCTCCAGAAACAGTTTTCCCGGTTCGACAATTCTGCCGGTCCGGCCTTAGACGATGACATTTGAGGGCTGACACCACCCGGTGCCTGACGCGTTGGCGCGTTATCATGCCCTCGTAAGGGAAAACAGATGAAAGCGGCAATTGCCCAAATCGATACAGCGGCCCTGCGCCACAACCTCGCCGTGGTCAAACGCCACGCCCCCGAATGCAAGATCATCGCCGTGGTCAAGGCCAACGCCTACGGCCACGGCCTGCTGCCGGTCGCCCGCACCCTGGTGGATGCGGACGCCTATGCGGTGGCCCGCATTGAAGAGGCCCTGATGCTGCGCTCCTGCGCCGTGGTCAAGCCCATCGTGCTGCTGGAGGGCTTTTTCAGCGCCGCCGACCTGCCGGTGCTGGCGGCCAACAATCTGCAGACTGCGGTACACACCTGGGAGCAGCTCGAGGCGCTGGAGCAAGCCGAGCTGCCAGCCCCCGTGGTGGCCTGGCTCAAGCTCGACACCGGCATGCACCGGCTCGGGGTACGGGCCGAGGAGATGCCCGCCTTTATCGAGCGTCTTGGCAAGTGCAGGAATGTGGTGCAACCGTTCAACATCATGACCCACTTCAGCCGCTCCGATGAGCTGGAACAACTCACCACCCGTGAGCAGATCGATCTGTTCAGCAAGCTGACCGCGCCGCTCAAGGGTGAGCGAGCCATGGCCAACTC
>NZ_CDCG01000015.1:9596-13105 GCF_000819845.1 Aeromonas enteropelogenes | reverse complement strand
GACGGTTATCCGCGCATGGCCCCCAACGGCACGCCCGTGCTGGTCAATGGCCGCATAGTGCCGCTGGTGGGCCGGGTCTCCATGGACATGAGCACGGTGGATCTCGGTCCGGACGCCACCGACAAGGCGGGGGACGAAGCTGTGCTGTGGGGTGAGGGGCTGCCGGTGGAGCGGGTGGCCGAAGAGATTGGCACCATCCCCTACGAGCTCATCACCAAGCTCACCTCCCGCGTCTTTATGGAGTACGTCTGATGTGGCAGCAGCGCCTGCTGACCATGAAGCCCCGCTCCCGGGGCTTTCATCTGGTGACCGACGAGCTGGTGGCCAAACTGCCGGAGCTTGCCGATTACCGAGTTGGCATGGCGCACCTGCTGTTGCAGCACACCTCGGCGTCCCTCACTCTCAACGAGAATTGCGATCCGAGCGTACGCGCCGACATGGAGGCGCACCTGCACCGGCTGGCGCCGGAAGATGCCCCCTACTATCGCCACACCTGTGAGGGACCGGACGACATGCCGGCCCACATCAAATCCTCCCTGCTTGGAGTGAGCCTGCTGCTGCCGGTGCGTGACGGCCGGCTGGCCCTCGGCACCTGGCAGGGGATCTGGCTCGGCGAGCATCGCATTGACGGCGGCGCCCGCAAGATCCTGGTGACCCTGCTGGGGGAGTAAGCGGCTGTCGGTGGTGTCGGGCAGAATGAAAAAGAGGGATGGCCTTGAGCCATCCCTCTCTGTTTTGGTGCCTGGCAGCGTGCGGCCTAGCGCACCCTGAACGGGGTCAGTTCGGCCAGCGGGGTTGCATCCATAAAGGCTTGCGGTTCCTGACCGTGCTTGAAGATCTTGAAGTCCTGCTCGCGGGCACTCCAGTACTCCAGGGTGTCGCCGCTCACCTGTAGCAGGCTCGCTTCGCGCAGGGCCACCACGTATTCGCTCGGGTTGATGGCGCAGAACTCGGCGAGCCGCTCGTCGCGAGTCTCCCCCATGTGGCCGCTGATGCTGGCGTCCAGGTAGTGGGGGTTGATCTGTAGCGGAAACAGGCCCAACGCCGGCAGCACGGCGGCGTTGCACACCGGCATGTCGTTGGTGGTGCGGATGCTCGGGGTGGCCACGTTGCAGCCGGCGCTCCAGCCCACATAGGGGACGCCACGCTCGCGCACGGCGCGCTGGATGGGCACGACCAGCCCCTGCTCGTGCAGTTGCTGGTTCAAACGCCAGGTGTTGCCGCCGCTGATGAAGATAGCCTCGGCCTGGTTGATGGCGGCCACAGGATCGTCGAAGTGATGGATGCTGATGGCCTCAACCCCCAGGCTGTCAGCGAGATCCCGGGCGCGTTCATCCCAGTCGCTTCGGATCACCGCATAGGGAATGAGCAGGATACGCTTGACCTGCTTGCGGGCGAGCAGGCTCTGCACCCGCTCGCGGGCCCAGCCGAGCAGGCCCGGAAATTCGTTGGCTTTACCGTTGCTAAGAAGAAGCAGTTCCATGAAACAAGTCCTCGATGAATGAAGGCACGGGAGGATCGCCCGCCACGGCAGGGGCAGGCGACAGGAGGGTCTATTCTAGCCCGATTGGTGGCGTGGTTTTGTGATCTTCCCGACTTTGGCCGGAGAAACGATGAGGGGGCCAAAGCCCCCTCTTGCGATGCGTCAGGATCAGTCGAGCTTGAGATCGACCCACACCAGGCGGTGATCCGAACTCACTCCTTTCGCGATGCCAAGCTTGGCGTCGTAAACCAGGTGATAACCGGCTTCGAAGCTTGCCGGCCAGAACACGCCGCTGCTTGTGGCCTCCAGGTTGGCGGAGGGGATAACGTGATCCAGCTGCAACCCGCTACTGCTGGTGATGCGCTCCGGCGAGGGGCGATTGTTGTTGCGCTTGCAATCGGTGCCGCTGGCCAGGCACTCCGGGCCCCCTTCGCTGATCGGGATCAGCGAGCCATTGGTGACAGCTTGGTTCATCCGCGCATTGTCCAGCAGCGCCTTGATGGCGCTCAGATCGCCGTCGCCGGTGAGCGGATCGGCGTTGAGATCCCCGGCGATGACAAATTTGGCATCTTTGGCCAGCCCACCCTTGGTGCCCTTGTCATCCGTCATGTAGTCGAGGCCGTTGACGTAGTCATTCCAGAAGGCGATTTCGGCCCGGTTGTGCTTGACGTTGTGGCGCGCCGCATTGCCGAAAATGGGCGGCGTCGGGTGGGAGATGAGGAAGTGAACCACCTCTTCCCCCTGCGGCGTTTTGATCCGCACCGGCACATCGGCGTGGTTCTTGGACGAGAGCGGGAACTGCTGCCAGGCCGCGTCGTCATACCAGGCATCGCCACACTGGCGGCTGGCCGGAATGGGGGCCTTGGGGTTGCTGCAGTCATCGATGACGGGGTTGGTTTCACCGGGCATATCCTTCCACTTGAAGGTCTGGAAGGTGCGGATCTGTTTGGTGTCGACCGGATATTTCGACATGACTGCGAAGGCGTACTGGCCGTGGTAGTTGCCAAAGCCCCAGGCATCGTCCGGCCCCGTGTTGACCTTGCCATCCTGATTGAGGTCAAAGCCGCTCATCAGGCCGGTATTGGTGGCAAAACTCTGGCGTACCGGATAGCTGATGGCGGTGACGTCGGGGTGCTGGGCGTGGGCCAGGTAGTTGTCGTTGAAGGCATTGAGGGCTGCAGTGCTCTCGCCTTTGCCGTCGTTGTCGAACTCGTTGAGCAGGAAGACGTCGGGGCGGGTGCGCTGGACTATCTCGGCGATATTGCGGATCTGCTGCACGTTCTTGGCGGTGGTCTTTTCCGCCTCGCTCAGGCTGGTGTCACCCTCCTGGTAACGGGCCAGCAGGGCATCCTGAGCTGTGCGGGTCAGGGCCAGTTCGCCGGCGAGCATGCCGGGAGTTGTGCGGTCGAACGAGAGATTGAAAGTGGCAAAACGGACCATGGGATCGGGGGCCTTGGAGTCGTTGTCGCTGTTGCAGCCGGCGAGCAGCCCGAGGGCGATGGCCGCGGCCAGCAGGGTTCTGTGTTTGTTCTTCATTATAATTGTTCCGTAGCATCAATGGGTTAAGCCTTTTCAAGGCCGCGCCATTATAGTGCTCGCTTGAGAACTGAAACCCCTTGTCTGGCAAAAGTGTGAAAGCATTCACAGCGTTTGTTGAACCTTGATGGATATCTCGCTGCCGATAAGCACAGCGACGAATCCCGACGCAATCCGGGATCCAATAGAGGGGAGATGGCTTGGTGGCCAGCCTTCAAAGCACCATGGGCAGACCGCTGTCGGGGTGGTGGATCACCTGGGCCGGATAGCCGTAGAGGCGGGCAATCAGCGCCGGGGTCAGCACCTCGGCCGGTGTCCCGTCCGCCATCAGTTTTCCCTGTTCCAGCATCACCAGCCGATCGGCGTAGCGGGCCGCCAGATTGAGATCGTGCAGCACCACCAGCACGGCGGTTTTACGGCTTGCCAGGGCGCGAGCCATGGTCAGCAACTGGTGCTGGTATTTCAGATCGAGGGCCGAGGTGGGCTCATC
>NZ_CDCG01000015.1:8903-9310 GCF_000819845.1 Aeromonas enteropelogenes | reverse complement strand
TCATCCAGCAGCAGCAGGCGCGGCTGCTGCACCTCGTCGGGGGCTTGCCAGATCTGGGCCAGTACCCGGGCAAACTGCACCCGCTGCCGCTCGCCGCCGGATAGGCCGGGATAGAGCCGCTTGGCCAGATGTTCTACCCCGGCATGGGTCATGGCGGCCAGCACTATCTCGTCGCGCCGTTTGGCCGGTTCGCTGTGGGGCAGTCGCCCCATGGCCACCACCTCTTCACACAGAAACGGAAAGTTGAGCGACGAGCTCTGCGGCAAGACGCCGACCCGGTAGGCCAGCTGGTTGCTGTCCCAAAGCCTGCGATCCTGGCCAAACAGAGTGATGCTGCCTTCGTGCTCCAGTTCACCGGTCAGGCACTTGAGCAGGGTGCTCTTGCCCGCCCCGTTGGGGCCGAGCAG
>NZ_CDCG01000015.1:7535-8668 GCF_000819845.1 Aeromonas enteropelogenes | reverse complement strand
CCCCGTTGGGGCCGAGCAGGGCGGTCAGGGTACCGCTCTCGAGGGTCAGATCCAGCCTGTCGAGGATCCGGCGCTGGCCGCGGCGCAGGCCAAGCTGCTGACAAGTCAGGAGGGGGGAGGGGACAAGATGATCCATAGCAATCCGTCTTAGAGGGCGCGGCGGCCCTTGATCAGCAACCAGATGAAGAAGGGGGCGCCCAGGAGGGCCGTGATGATGCCCACCGGCAATTCGGCCGGGGCCAGCAGGGTGCGGGCCAGCATGTCGGCGCCAAGCAGAAGGGCGGCCCCCAGCAGGGCCGAGAGTGGCAGCAGCCTGACGTGATTGGGTCCCGCCATCAGCCGCACCAGATGGGGCACAACCAGACCGACGAAGCCGATCATGCCGGAGACGGCCACCGCCACGCCGACGCCGGCGGCAGTGAGCAGGATGAGGCGGCGCTTGAGCGCCTGCACATCCACCCCCAGGTGGCGCGCTTCCCCTTCGCCAAGCAGCAGGGCGTTGAGCGGGTTGGCATCGCGCAGGAAGAGCCAGATCAGGGTCGCCAGGGTCAGCAGCGCCAGTGCCACATCCGCCGGTTTGCCCGCCGCCAAAGTGCCCATCTGCCACAGGCTCAGATCCCTCAGCATCTGATCGTCGGCCAGATAGGTGAGCAGGCCGATCACGGCGCCGGAGAGTGCCGTGATGGCGACCCCGGCCAGCAGCATGACAGTGACCGAGGTGCCCCCCTCTCGGGTACCGAGCAGATAGACCAGGGTCGTGGTCAGCGCCCCGCCGAGAAAGGCGAGCAGGGGCAGCAGGCCGATCCCCAGAGTGGCCTGCCACTGCTGGCTGAGGGGAGTCAGGAGCACGATGGCAAGCGCAGCCCCGAGCGCCGCACCGCCCGAGACCCCTATGATGCCGGGGTCGGCCAGCGGATTGCGAAACAGCCCCTGCATCACGGCGCCGCAGAGCCCGAGTATGCCTCCCACCGCGATGCAGAGCAGGGTGCGGGGCAGACGGATCTCCTGCACAATCAGCAGCTTGTGCGCTGCAATCCCGCTTTCCTGACCGACAAACAGTGCCTTGATGCTCTCGCTCATGGTGAGGGCCATGGGGCCGGTTGCCAGAGAACCGAGCAGCAGCAGGGCCAGCA
>NZ_CDCG01000015.1:5128-7311 GCF_000819845.1 Aeromonas enteropelogenes | reverse complement strand
CAGGGCCAGCAGGGCCATGGTGATGGCCAGCAACCAGGGGAGGGGCAGGCGCATCATGATCCCTGCTTGATCCACTGGGCGATCTGGTTCGCCTGTTGCAGTGAGTTGAGGCTCAGCCCCCCTTGCAGGGCGTGACCGTCGATGGCGTGAATGGCCTTGCGCTTGCCGGCCGGAGTGGCCGCCAGGGCGGGCACCTCTGCCAGCACGCTGGCCGGATCGGCATACTGCTGCCATTCGCGGCCGCTCACCAGCACCAGGTCGGGTTGCATTTCGATCAGGGATTCGGCAGAGACGGGCTTGTAGTTGCGCAGGCTGGCGACCGGATTGATGCCGCCCGCCAGTTCGATGAGGGCGCTGGCGGTGGTATCTCCACCCGCAATGCTGGTGGGTTGTCCCTTGTGCAGCAGCAGGAAGGCAACCTTGAGCGGCTTGTTCTGTTTGGCCTGGGTCGCCAGCTTGTCAGTCTGGGTCCGGATCTCGGCCTTGAGTCTGGTGCCGGCCTGCTTATCCCCCAGCAGAGCGGCCAGGGTGTCGATGCGCTCGGTGAGGTTGGCCAGGGTGGGGGCCGTCTTCAATACGTCCACCTTGACGCCAGCGCGGCGCAGTTGATCCAGCGTCGGCGCCGGGCCCATCTCGTCACTGCCGACTACCCGGGTCGGAGAGAGGCTCAGGATCCCTTCGGCTGCGAGGGCGCGGTGGTAGCCCACCCTTGGCAGTCCCTTGGGCAGCGGACTGCTGACATCGGTGGCGATCAGGCAGGGTTCACCGCCCAGCGCGAGGATGAGTTCCGTGGTGGCCGGACCTATGCTGACGATACGTTCTGTTGGAGTAGCCGATACCGCCAGAGGGGCAAGGAGGGCTGAGCAGCCCAACAGGGTGAGTGCGAGGGCAAGACGACGGCCCATGCTAACCTCCGAAAAGGATCAATGAAACGAGTGTGTCGCCGAGAATATCAAGGCCGCAATAAAATTGCACTGATAATGATAGCAATTATCAATTGCATTGAGTTTGGTGCTTTATTAGAGTAGCCGCCATGATGAATAGCGGGGCGAACGGGCCTCGCAGAGGGAGAGAACATGAGCATTGCACAACGCATTCATGCGCTGCTGGAACAGGATCCCGGCGCTCATCCGTCAACACTGGCGGCCCAGTTGGCCGTCAGCGAGTGGGAGGTGGTGCGCCATCTGCCAGCCGAGCTGGTGACCCTGTTGCCACCGGAGCGTGCCCAGGGGCTGCTGGAGGATCTGGCCGACTGGGGGCCGGTGACGACCATAGTCGAATCTGAAGGCTCCATCTTTGAGGTCAAGGCGCCTTTCCCGAAGGGCAAGGATGCGCGCGGCTATTACAACCTGATGGGACGTGATGGCGAGCTGCACGGCCACCTCAAGCTCGACAGGGTGGTGGGGATTGCGCTGGTCAGCAAGCTGTTCATGGGCAAGGAGGGGCACTCGTTCCAGTTCTTCGCCGAGAGTGGCCGCTGCATCTTCAAGATCTACCTGGGGCGTGACGAGAAACGCCAGTTGCTGGCGGATCAGGTGACCCGTTTCATGGCCCTGCGCCACCCGTCTCAAGAGGAAGTCAAAGCATGAGTGAGCGTCAGGAACGTCTGCAAAACCGCCTGCAACCGGAGATCCGCGAGTTTCGCGACCACTGCCGCACCCTGCAGCTGGCCACGGTCGACAGCGAAGGCAATCCCAATGCCAGCTATGCCCCCTTCGTGCTGCAGGAAGATGGCTACTATGTGCTGATCTCCGAGATTGCCCGCCACGCCCGCAACCTGCAGCAGGTGCCCAGGGTGTCGCTGATGCTGATCGAGGATGAAACCGGTGCCCGCGAGCTGTTTGCCCGCAAGCGCCTCACCTTCGATGCGGTGGCCGAAGTGGTGGCTCGCGACGATGTGCGCTGGGAGAAAGCGGTCGGCGCGCTGGAAGGGCGCTTTGGCGAGATTGTCCGCGGTCTCTCCAATCTCAAGGATTTCGTGCTGTTTCGCCTCAAGCCCGAGCAGGGGTTGTTCGTCAAGGGCTTCGGCCAGGCGTTTCGCGTCTCCGGCGACGAGCTGGTGGACTTCGTCCATCTGGTGGAAGGGCACAAACGCATCGACAATGGCGCCGAGCTCACCAGCCCGGCCGATGCACCTCTCTGAGTGTCAGTCATACCATGACAAAACGGGCAGCCACTGGCTG
>NZ_CDCG01000015.1:3139-4935 GCF_000819845.1 Aeromonas enteropelogenes | reverse complement strand
GGCAGCCACTGGCTGCCCGTTTTCATTGATATCTTGCACCGGCGCGCAGCACCTCAATCCTGCCAGGTGCCCCTGTTCGGGAAGGCGCCACGATCGGCCTCGGTAGCCGTCTCGTTGCACTCCCCCCGCAGTCGCCAGGAGTTCTGGCTCAGCACTATGTAACCGTCGCGGCAATATTGCTTGCGGGCCAAGGTCTCGGTCAGCAGATCCTGTTGCAGCTCCTCCCGCTGCTCCAGCAGTCGCTGGTGCTGGGCGGCCGAAAGCCCGCGCGGCAGGGTGTCGTTGGGCGCGGCTTCGAAGGTGAAGCGCTTGCTTCCCTCTTCGCTGATATGGGTCAGGAACAGGGGCTCAGGCCCGTCATAACCCTGCCCGGGCAAGCCGGAGCAGGCACTGAGCAGGGGAAACAGCAGCAACAGGGTGACAGGCAACAGGCGCACGACAGACTCCGGTGAAAACTAAACGAGGCTCGCAGATTAACATGGCTGCACAGCGGGTGTTACTGCCAGCAGCTCATCCGTGCTGAGCAGGGTGACACCGCGCCCCTGCGGCAGGCTGAGGTGGCGCCACATCCAGTTGTGATGCTCGATAATCTGCGCCGCGCCCAGGTGGGGACGATCGGCCGTGGTATGGCCATCGCTCAGCACCAGCACCTCAAAGCCTTGGGAAGCCGCGCTACGCACCGTGGTATCGACGCAAAAATCGGTGTTGCTGCCACAGAGGATGAGTCTGTCGACCGGTTGTTCGGCCAGCAGGAAGGCGAGCTCGGTATCGAGGAAGCTGTCACAGCCCTCCTTGCGTACCCGGCTGTCCCCCTTGGCCGGTTGCAGCGCCGGATGCAGTTGCCAGCCCGGCGTGCCCGGTACCAGCTCACTACCGGGCGGGCCATCGTGCTGGACGTAGATGATCCGGCCATGGTGCTGCCTTATATAGGCCGCGGCCCGGTTGATATTGGCCAGTACCTGCTGCTGGTTGTAGTGGGTCTCTTTCATGACCCCTTGCTGCACGTCGATGATCAGTAACACGTCCATATATGCTCGCCGTCTCCTTGATGATTAGGGTTGCAGCCACTGGCTGCAGTCACGGCTGCGGGATTGATGCAGCGCCCCCATATCTTGCTTCATCTCGGCACTGCTTTGCCAGCGTGCCGGCAGCGGCATGACGGTGACCGTCACATCGGCAGGGCGCCCGGCGGCGGGCGTGTCGCCGGTTTGCGGCACTATCAGGGCCACCTTGAGCGCCGGATTGCGGCTGGCGATGCGGCTGGCGAGCCCCAGGCCCCCCTCCACATGGAAGTTGCCGGCGATATGCATGATCTGCCGGCCCGGGTGGCTGGCGAGGTAATCCACCATGCTTTCTGCCATGGTGTCGTCCCAGCTGGTCTGGGCGGCGAAACGGCGGGCGTTGCTGTCGGCATCGCCGTGGTGCATGGAGGCCATAAACTTCTGGCGATAGGCATCACTCCCCAGCGTCAGCTCGCGAGCCAGCTGGCTGCGCCGGTTGGCGGGGAGCTTGTCCAGCCATTCGGGCCCCTCCTGGCCGACACAGCTCACCAGAGGTTTGGGGGCATTGGCGGCGATCACTGGCAGCCGATTGGTTTTGGCAAATTCCACCAGGGGGCGGTAGTCGCTTGGGTAGTTGGGCCAGGCATGGCCTTCGCGGATCAGCGCCGCTTCGCCGATGCGCCCCGCCAGATAGGCATCTAGGGTAGCCTGATCGGCCCGACTGAACTGCTCCATGGAAAGGATTAACTGCCGCCTTGTCTGTGCGGCGCTGTCATTCAATCCGGCCAGCAGGCG
>NZ_CDCG01000015.1:0-2925 GCF_000819845.1 Aeromonas enteropelogenes | reverse complement strand
AATCCGGCCAGCAGGCGGGATTGCAGCAGATGGATGGCGGGGTGCGTGTGCAATTCGCCCACCAGTATGATGTCGGCATCGGTCACACGGGTGATGGCCTGCTCCAGAGTGAGGGGATCCTGCCGATCGCTGCTCAGTTGGTAGTCATAGAGGGTCTGCAACGACGCAGGTGGTACGGGTTGAGTGGCACAGGCCGCCAGCAACAGGGGCAGGGCGAGCAGAGGGAGTCGTTTCATCATGATCTCACGGCAAATGGTTCGGGATGCGCAGGCATCGCGGATGAAAAACAGGATTAAAGGGTAACAGCCGCCGACAGTGTAAGAGCAAGATGCTTGCTTTCAAATGATAATGATTCTTTTTATTGATCTTTGTTTGATGGTGGGTAATATGCGCCTTTATTGATAATTATTCTCAACAAGGATTCTCTGTGACCCATCATAACTCACTCTCTCTGGTTGCCATGGCTGTGGCAGCAGGGCTTTCCACCCCACTCTTTGCCGCAAGCCACCAGGCGGATGAAGTCGTGGTCGTCAGCGGCTCACGGATGGAGCAAAAACTGGAAGATGTTTCCGGTCCCATCTCGGTGATCACCGCCAAGCAGATTGAAGAACAGGTAGTAACCGATGCTGCCGATCTGTTCCGCTACGAGTCGGGCGTGACCGTGCTGGGCGGTCAGGGGGATGCCCAGACCTTCATCATTCGTGGCATGGGGGAGAACCGGGTCAAGGTGGTGCGTGACGGCGTGCGCCTAAACGATGCCTACAGCAAGGGGGGCGTGGGTCAGAGCTATTTCGACACCGACATGATCAAGCAGGTGGAAGTGGCCAAGGGGCCGGCTTCTGCGGCATATGGTTCAGATGCGCTGGGGGGGGTAATCGCCATCACCACCAAGGATGCCGGCGACTTTCTTAAAGGCAGGGACAGCTATCTGGACGTGACCAGCGGCTATGCCTCCGGCAGTCACCAGACGATGGCGGGCTTTACCGGCGCCCTGCGCACCGGCGAGGTGGAAAACCTGCTGCGCTACACCTGGCGAGATGGTGGCGTGACCCAGAATTATGACTCCAGCAAGAGCGATTTCGATATCGGTACCCACGCCCTGCTGCTCAAGAGCAAGTGGAACCTCTCCGATGAGCAGTTCCTCAAGCTGACCGTCGATTACCTGGCCGATGGCGAGGAGCCGGATGCCATCAAACTCAACAAGGTGGGTACCGGCACTGCCCGCGTCTTCGAGCAGCCCATCACCGACAAGCAGACCGACAACCTCTCCCTGGTGCTGGATCACGGCATCGCGCTCAACCTTGGCTGGGCCGATCGGATGGACAGCAAGGTCTACTACTCCCGCACCAAGCAGACCCTGGATCAATACGCCTCTTCCAAGTACCCAGTCAGCCCGAGCAACCCCTATGTGACCAAGAACTCGCTGGACAACAACGAGTTTGAGCAAACTAGCGCAGGAGCCCAGCTGCAGTTCCACAAGGCGATTGGCAATCACCGCCTGGCCTGGGGGGCCGAGTACGAACATACGGACAACGAGCGATCCCGTTACAAGGGGCCCACTACGCCGGGGGATTTTGTCGGCTACAACGAGCTGAGTTTCCCCTCAACTACCAGCGAGCGTGGTTCACTGTGGGCTTTTGACGAGATCAAGTTTGGCGAGCGCTGGGTGCTGACGCCGGGGGCCCGCTACGACTATTACCGCATGACGCCGGACAATGACCCCGCGTACACCGGAGACAAGCTGCACAAGTTCTCCGAAGGGGAGTTGTCGCCCAAGCTGGGCCTGGTATTCAAGGCCCATGAGGCGGCCAACCTGTTCGCCCAGTACAGCCATGGTTTCAAGGCGCCCATGTATGACACCGCCTTCTCCACCCTTAATCACCAGGCTTACGGCTATCGCATCGAGCCGAATCCGAACCTCAATCCGGAGAGCAGCGACGGCATCGATCTCGGCGTGCGCGGCAGCAGTCATGGTCTGAGCTACGAAGTCTCCGGCTTCTACAACAAGTTTGACGATTTCATCGAGATGGTACAGGTGGGCACGGAAGGCAGAACTTCCGTCTATCAGTATCAGAACCTGAGCAAGGCTACCACCAAGGGGGTTGAAGCCAAGGCGGATTACTGGCTGAACGACATCGTCAACGTCTGGGGCAACCTGACCTATATCGAAGGCAAGGATGGGGATGGCAACTACATCAACAGCCTGAGCCCGCTTAATGGCAGCGTGGGGGTGCGTCTCGAACAGGCTAAGTGGAACTTCAACACGGCGCTGCGTTTTGCCGACGACATGGGCAAGGTTCGCAAGGACAGCAAGGGTAACGAATACGTCAAGAGCGCAGGCTGGGGCGTAGTGGACATGTATGCCCAGTTCAATCCGATGGCCGATCTGCAGCTCAACGTCGGTGTCTTCAACCTGTTTGACAAGGAGTACACCAGCTATGAACGCATCGCCGGCCGTGCCGAAGGGTCGGACAACAGCGCCATGACCGAGCCGGGCCGCAACCTGAGCGCACGGATCAAGTACGTCTTCTAAATAACAAGCAGCACACGCAGTCATGAGGGGAGCAGGGATCCCCGCACACATCCCCGCCCGAACAGGCGGGGATTTTTTTATCTCTGCTTCAGTGACAAGGATTGACGCGAGGTCACGGAAAAGTGGCTGGCACCTTGGTCGCACAGAGGGAATGTTGGTAATGGGGGGGCGAGACCATTTTGGTAGTCATAAATGCTGATATGCGCAACATCTTGCTTTCATGATGACATTTATCACTGCCATTGCAGTATTTGGTAGTTCGGGGAGCAGGTTTGCGCGAAATCTTGCGTAAAAAGTGGTGATGGGGACGAGGGCTTGTTTTTATCTATATGATATTTATATGGTTTTTGGTTTGGCATGGACGCTGCTAATAGATTCGCTCGAGTGCTATC
>NZ_CDCG01000014.1 GCF_000819845.1 Aeromonas enteropelogenes | reverse complement strand
GCCCCCGTCTCTACCACCCCCATCCCCATCGCCCAGCGGCACGATGCCAGGGTGACCATTCTGGTGGAGAAAGACCGGATGAGGGGCATTGCCCAGATCACCTCTGACTGGGGGGGCAAGTACCTGACGCTGGAGCAGCTGCAGGAGGCGATCGCCCAGAGCGAGATCAAGCAGGGGGTGAGCGAGCCCTTGCTCATGGAGGCCATCCAGTCCGCCAGGGAGGCCAGCCCGGGCAGCCTGCTCAAACTGGTCGTGGCCCGCGGCGAGCCCGCAGTCAACGGTCAGGACACCCGCTATGAACGGCTGGTGGAGACGCCGGCCGAACGCATCCTCAAGCCCCAGGAGCGGGAGCACGGCAAGGTTGACCTGCGGGATCTCGGCTCCATCGTCACCGTCAAGGCGGGTACCCAGCTGATGCGCCGCCACCCGGCAACCGCGGGGGTCCCAGGATTTACCGTGACCGGGCAGGAGCTGCCTGCCAAACATGGCAAGGACTCTCCCATGATGGCGGGAGAAGGCACCTTCCTCTCCCAGGAGGATCCCGATCTGCTGATCGCCAGCCGCGCCGGGCTACCCTGCCGCGAGAAGTCCGGCATGAAGGTGGATGAGGTGCTCAGCGTCAAGCAGGTGGATGCCCGCCACGGCCATATCACCTTCGAAGGGGGGCTGATCGTCAGCGGCGATATCAACCCGGGCATGAAGGTGTCCGTCAGCGGCGACATCGTCGTCGGCGGCTTTATCGAGGGGGGATTGATTGAAGCCGGTGGCAGCATCACGGTGCGCCACGGCATCATAGGGCGACGCAACGAGCAGGGGGAGTACCTCTGCCAGCTCAATGCCCAGGGAGAGATCCACGCCAGCTACGCCCAGTACACCCAGCTGGCGGCGGGCGGCAATATCCAGATCCAGAGCCAGCTCAGCCACTGTTACAGCCGTAGCGGCCAGGATATCAGGGTCGGCGACAGCGCCATGCGCAAAGGCAATCTGCTGGGGGGGCTCAGCATTGCCAATCGTCTCATCATCTCCCCCGTACTGGGCGCTTCGGCAGGCAACCAGACCCGGCTGCAGATCCTGGGGGGCTACTTCACCCACAAGGAGCAGGAGCAGCAACTCAAGCAACGCCAGCAAGCCGGGCAACAGCAGCTGGACAAGCTCAAGGAGCTGGTGATGCGACTGGTGCAACTGCCGAGCGACAAGCGCAACCCGGAAACACTGCGCAAACTCAAACCCATCCGCGACCAACTGCTGGCCGAGCAAAATCAGCTCAGCGACCAGCTGGCCGCCAATCACGAAGAGCTGCAAAAACTGATGGCCGAGATGGATATCATCGCCACCCAGCACCTCTTCCCCGGTGTCGAGGTGGAGATGGCCCACCACCACAACCGGGTCGATATCGAGCACGGCCCCATCCACTTCTGCATCCGCGAGGATCAATTGCTGATGAACCCCTACGAGGGGCGCAAGTAATCCATCCCGTGCCACAGCAGTGCCAGCCGTGATCCCGCCGCCGATTTTCGCTACACTCGCCACTTCCTTGGCCCCATAGGGCGGGCCACCCAGACTCAGGTAGTGAGAGATGTACAAGCTGATCGCATTGGATATGGATGGCACCCTGCTCAACCCGCAGGGCCAGATCACCCCCCGCACCCATGACGCCATCCGGGCCGCCCGCGCCAAGGGGGTCACTGTGGTGCTGGCCTCCGGTCGCCCGCTGGAGGGCATGAGCCACTATCTGGCGGAGCTTGGCCTCACCGGGCAGGATGATTACGTCATCTGCTACAACGGCGCCCTGGTGCAACAGGTCGCCGATCAGCGCATCATCCGCAGCCAGCTGCTGACCGGGGCCGATGCCAGTGCCATCGCCAGGTTGGCCAACGAGCTGGAAGTCAACATCCACGGTTTCTCGGTGACCCGGGGGCTCATCAGCCCCAAGGTGAGCACCTACACCGAACACGAGTCACGCCTTATCGGCATGCCCATCAATCTGCTGGATTTCGCCACCCTGCCCAGCGATGAGCAGATCATGAAGGTGATGATGATCGACGAGCCGCCCCAGCTGGCCCGCGCCATCGAGCGCCTGCCAGGCGAACTCCATGAGCGCTACACCGTAGTACAGAGCGCACCCTTCTTCCTCGAATTCATGAACAAGCAGAGCAACAAGGGAACCGGAGTCGCTGCGCTGGCCGAACATCTCGGACTGACGGCGGAGCAGGTGATCACAGTGGGGGATGCGGGCAACGATCGCCACATGATCGAATATGCCGGCCTTGGCGTGGCCATGGGCAACGCTACCGACGAGATCAAGGCGCTGGCACAACACATCACCGCGCGCAACGATGAAGATGGCGTCGCCCAAGTGATCGAGCAATTCGTCCTGAACGCCTGACATGCCTGCTTGCCTCATCGCCTGAGAGGCACAACGCAACGGGGGGAGGCCAGCTGGCCTCCCCCCGTTTGTTATGTTGCTATGCCAATCCAGTCTGACTCAGCGGTCTGCGAGGCACTGGGTGTGTGAGCCAGGCTGCAGGTAGGGCATCAGCAAGGGGGCCATCCCCTTGAGCACCTGCACCGGCAGCGCCGAGGTAAAGCGGAACTTGTCGGACTGGCTGCCCGGCACATAGGCGGTCAGGGTGCCGAAATGGTCGTCTCCCAGATAGAAGACAAAGGTGGCGGTACGGTTGCGGGCCAGCGAGCTGGTCACGTTGCCATAACGCCCCACCGTCTCGATCCGGTTGTCCCCCGTCCCTGTCTTGCCTCCCATCGGCAGCACGGTGCCATCGGGCAGGGCGAAAGCCCCGGCGATACGCCGTGCAGTGCCCCCTTCCACTACCTTCGACAACGCATTGCGCAGGGCCGCCGCCACCTCGGCAGGCAACACCCGGGTCCCCTCGCTCTGGGCCGGTGTGAACTCGGTTTCGAACGGCGTGTCCTTGGCAAACGAGAGATGCTCGATACGCAGGGTTGGTGCCCGGATGCCTCCGTTCTGGATGATCCCCATCAGCTCTGCCAGCGCGGCAGGCCTGTCCCCCGAGCTGCCCAGCGCGGTCGCAAGCGACGGCACCAGGTGATCGAAGGGATAGCCCAGTTTGGCCCAGCGTTGATGGATATCGAGGAAGGCCTCGACTTCCAGCATAGTGCGGATCCGCGTATCACGGGCGCTGCGGTGGCGAGTCTTGAACAGCCAGCTGTAGACCTCCTGACGCTCGTCGCGGCTGGCAGCTACAGCATCGGCGAAGGTCGCCTTGTCAAACTCCTTGAGGTAGGCGAGCAGCCACAGCTCCAGCGGATGAACCCTGGCGATATAGCCTTGATCCGGCAGCGAATACTTGCCCGGGCCATAGCTGACATAGAGCTGGTTGATGCGCTTGTCGCTGAGCTTCTCCCGCGGCAGTCGCTTGGCCAGGAAGGCGGCAAACGTGGCCTCGTCGGCATTGGGCAACAGGTAGCGGTGCACCGCTGCCAGTCGCACCGCACTGGGCTTCAGACCGTCGAGGAAGGTATCCAGCTGCTCATCCGGGGTCTTGCCGCGGTATTTGCGCCAGAAGCGCAGCAGATAAGTCTGCCCCTCCTTGTCGGCGAACTTGGCCAGATACTCCTGACGACGGGGATCCTTGTCATCCTTGAGCAACTGGGCGCGATTCCCCTCCTTGTAGAGGCTGTAGCGCACGATATCGCGCATCAGGCGGACAAACGGCAGGTTGATGGATTCGCGCAGTGCATCGCGGATAGGCGGGATCCGGCCGTTGTCCTCCTTGCGGAAGTTGTTGAAGGTGTGCATGCCGCCACCGGTAAAGAAACCCTCATAGGGGCTGGCGGAGTATTTGCGATCCAGCGCCGCCTCCAGCATCACCGGCAGGCTCTTGTCCTTGGCCGTCATCAGGTAGGAGATGGCCCAGCGGCTGAGATTGTCCTGGGAGGCATCAGCCAGCTTGCGCAGGCTGGCGGTGGGCATGCCGGCATAGCTGTCGTGCAGCTCGGCCACTATCTCCAGATAGGTGGTCAACACCCGCAGCTTGGCGGTAGAGCCCAGCTCCAGCTTGGACCCCTCGTTGATATCAAACGGCTGATCCGTGTTGTCGGTCTGTACCCGCACCTTGAACCCTTCCGGAGACTTCTCGAACAGAGTGAAGCTGTAGCGCACATCCCCCGTCTTCTCAGGCGACAGCAGGCGCTCGCCAAACAGCCCGACTTCGGCCGCAAATGCCGGATCGGCGAGCTGGTGCAGATAACGGGACACTTCGGTCTGCAGCGGCATGTTGAGGCTGGTATCGGCGGTCAGATCCATCCGATCCAGATCATAGAGCTGCACCCCGAGCTGACGGCTCAAGCGGGTACGGGCCACCTGCAATCCCTTGTTGTTATTGACCTTGGTGACCGCCGGTGATTGCAGGAAGTCACGGAAACTGATCTTGGCCTTGAGCGCCGCCTCCATCAGCGGCGGGGTGATCATCCCCTCCTGCACGAAGAGACGCAGGTAGCTGTCAGTGAGCTCGACGAGTGCCTCGCGCCCCTGTGCCAGATAGTAGGAAGGACGACGGTGGGCGATCATCAGCGAAACCACCTGGCGCAGGGCCAGTCCCTGATCGGCCAGGGAGGCATCCTGGTTGCGCGACGGATCCAGCAGCCGGTTGACCTCGTCGACATCGGCACCGAACCAGACCCAGAGCCCATCCCCCAGGCCATGCACCTCGCCATAGCCGGGCGCCGCCGAGAGCGGTACCGAGTTGAGGTAGGCCCAGGCAACCAGCTTGCGCGCTTCCAGAGTCTCCGGCCCCAGCCGGTAGGCCCGCACGCTGGCGGAAGCCATCTGGCGGATCTTCTCGGTAGGGGAAATAGTCAGGCCATCCGGGGAGTGGCGATACTTCTCGACCTGGGTCGCGAGCGTGCTGCCACCGGCCGACTGATCCTGCATGTCCAGCGCCTTGCCGACCTGGGAGAGCGCCGCCTTGGCAAAACGTGGCCAATCCACCGCCGGGTTGGCCAGCGGCTCCTTGGTGCTCAGCAGATCACGGTTTTCGATAAACAACAGTGACTGGATGATCAGTGGCGGGATCGAGGCAAAATCCGGGTAGTGGTGGGTCGGATACTTGAACTGATAGAAAGGCTCGGCGCGGCAATCGTGGAGCGTCAGCCCGGCCTGCACCTTTTCGGTATAGGGGACGAAGAAGCCACGGCTGGCATAGTCATACAGTGCATCGGAGAAATGCACCTGCTGACTGACCTGATAACCGCGCTGCAACAGGCGCTCCTGCATCATCGGCAGCAGCACATAACCCAGCCGCTTGTCGAATGGACCGTCGTCAGGAAAGGCAATCTGCTTGCTCGGCCCAGGCTCGACCTGATAGGTGAGGGTGGCGGCATAGCGCGAGATCTCCCGGGACTGCAGCTTCGAGGTTTTCATCTCGTAGCCGATCAGGGCTATCGCCGCACCCAGGCATGATAAAAAGAGGAAACAGAATAGCCAGCGCCACCAGGAACGACGCTTGCGCTTCGGATGCGCGTCCGAGGTCGGGATGGATGATTCTTGAGATGCCACTTGTGTCAAATCCGTCTGCTTTGATGCGCCCATATCAGCCCCACCATGGTTGCGCAATTTATTGTGTTACTCTCAAGCTTAGTCTTTTCAAGTCAATGGCTTGAAACTATTAACCGCTTTGGAATGATGGTAACAGGGCAATTCTAAAAAGGGGAGTCGATTGTTGCAGGAGTTGCAGAGATCCGAGCTGATAGCAAAACACCGGCCAATGGCCGGTGTTTTTCAATTCAATCGTGCTTACTTGTGAGAGCTCATGCTCTTGAGCTTGGTGCTCAGATCCTTGCGCTCCTTGGAAAGCTCGGCATTTTTGATGATGTGATCATCAACACGCTCTTCATAGTCGGCGCGCATGTTGGCGATGATGGCCTGTACCTCGTCGATACTCATGCCCGGCTTGATGTAATCGCTCAGGTTGTCGAGCAGCAGCACACGCTTCTGGTTGTCACGGATCTTCTTTTCGTTATCCGCAATTTCACGCTTGAGTTTGTTCTGGCGACGGGACATACGCACATATTCCAGTACATCGCTAAAGGTGGACTTGTTTACTTGTTCCATATCGATACCACTGACGTAAGGTTGATAAAAACTGGCCAAGTTACGCCTGGTTTCCGACAAGAGAGCGCGGAGCAGGCAAACTCAAGATGTCCTTACTCTACCGAGTTATAAGCGAGATACAACCCTAATCACGCGCCACGGACCTAGATCGGCCAAAAGTAAACCAGCCACAAGAGCCGCTTTCCACCCCTCCGGCATCCTTAAAAAAGATGATAAAACGAGCGACTGGAGACTATTTGAGGCCAAACTGCAGATTATACGAGCTCATCAGGAATCGTTATCTATCGTCGAACTGGCCATAAAAAGGCAAAAGAATATGCAGAAAACAAAAGACCTTCCCTATCTGGCAAGCCTTAAAACGAAAAAAAGCCCAGTCTGTCGACTGGGCTTCTTGTTAGTGGCGGAGCGGACGGGA
>NZ_CDCG01000013.1:127355-200389 GCF_000819845.1 Aeromonas enteropelogenes | reverse complement strand
CTGCGCACCGAGACCCACCAAGGGGAGGGGTTCAACGAGCTGCGTTTTGAAGACCAGGCCGGACAGGAAGAGATTTATCTGCACGGTCAGAAAGACCTGAATGTGCTGATTGAGAATGATGCGGCCTGGCATATCAAGCACGACGAGCATCGGGACATCGATAACGAGAGGGTGACCCGCATCAAGGCCAATGACCACCTGACGGTGGAAGGTGAGAAGCGGGACCATATCAAGGGTGACCACTCGCTGACGGTAGATGCCAGCCTGCACCAGAAGCTGGGGCAGTCGTTGCTGGTGGATGCCGGACAAGAGGTTCATATCAAAGTCGGCGATAAACTGGTGCTGGAGGCGGGCTCCGAAATCACCCTCAAGGGGGGCGGCAGCTTCGTCAAGGTCGACCCCAGTGGCGTCAAGCTGGTCGGCCCCGGCATCAAGCTCAATGCAGGCGGCAGTCCGGGCAGTGGATCGGGCTGGGCAGGTCAGGCTCCGGTAGTGCCCAAAGGGGTAGAAGTGGTCAAGGCTCCCGATGCGGTGGAGTTGGTCAAGGCCGTACCCACGGAAAAAGCGATGGAAGCACTGCTCAAGGAGCAGGAGCCTGTAGAGAAAAAGCCCAAGGCCTTCTACCTCTTTTCTGAATAAGGACGCAGCATGAAGTTTGCATTTCCTATCCTCACCGCAGCAGGGGAAGAGTTCCAAGACGTCAAGGCATTGACTGCGCTGATCAACGGTGAGAAATCCGGTCACTATCTGCTCGGTAATCACAACAAGTGGCACGGTGGCATTCATATCAGCGACCAGAGTGCCCCCTGGTGCAAGGATAAGTATCCCGTCAGGGCGATTGCCGATGGCAAGGTAGTGGCATTCCGGATGATGAAGGATTACTTGACCTCTGAATTTCAGGGCGAATCCCTGCGCTATTCCAACTGCTTCTGCCTGGTGCAACATGAATATTGTGAAATCAATGCAGAGACCAAGGCGAAAAATGAATTCACCTTCTATTCGCTCTATATGCATCTGCTGCCCTGGGATCACTATCAGACCGCCGAGAAGCTGGTGCTGAAAAAGGGATGGAATGCGCGCAATTCCGTTCCTGATGCCAATCAGCAGCGTGCCGATGCCGCCTTGCCCCGTTTCGCGCTGCCCAAAGATACCGAATTGGAGATGGACAGCAGCACGCCATCCCAAAAGGGGAGTGTCGGGGGCAAGGAGTATGATTTCATCAGGGTGACCATCAAGAGCAAGCTGTCCAATGCCCAGATGAAAGAGGCCGAGAAGGCGGGAGTATTGGTCAGTGAAGGGAGCTCGGTCTGGATCGCCAATAGTCCGGACGCGGTCGAGGCGATTAAACCCAATCTACCGAGCTGGCTAGATGACCAGATAGAGGCCGAATTACTGAAGAATATGGCGGGGCGTGCCGATCCCGTCCCGGATGACAAAAGCGGTCGTCTGATGGCAGGCAGTGGCAGCGTCTCACTGCCTGTGGGCACCAAAGTGCAGTATGATGCGCACCAACTCGAATTCCATTGGATGGGTGACAAGGCGCGCAAGATGGCGAGATGCAACTATGTGACGCCGAGTGTGGAGGGTGCACCAGGTCGCTGTGGTGTGGCCTGGGTGTGCGTCGAGGATGAATTTATCAAGGTGAATGTACGCGTCCCCTCCCATCTTGGCGAGATCTATGTGCTGCCTTCGCCAGTCGCTATCGCGGCGGGTGACACCATGGGTTACCTCGGTCTGGTGGAAACGCCGGGTTCCCTCATCGGAAGGAAACAAAGCAAGCATCAGGTCCATCTTGAGGTATTTACTCAGGACCCTCGTCTTGACGATGTGCTGGCCAACAAGGCCGGTACCAAGGGGGGCACTACCTATGCCAAGATTCCGGCGGATCTGATCCTCCATGAGATGAAGAACAAGGAGTGGGTCGCCACCGATAGCAAGAGTCAGGAAGAATTGGTTGAATCCCCCAAGATAGAGAAAGATGTGGCAAAGCAGGAGTGGGTCTGCCTCTCATCAGGAAAATATGTCAAGAAAGAGCAAGTCGAGCTGCTGAGTCAACATGATTGGCTGAAGATTGGTTTTAAAAAGGTCGATGGTTCAGGCTCCGATGGCTATCTGGATCCCGAGGCGCCACCGACCTTTTTTAGCGATTTGGTCAACAGCTTCGATACCGACAAGAGTGGCGAGCTTAGCAGTGAAGAGATTAAGGCTGCCTTGCAAAATAGCAGCAATAGAGAACAGTTGAACAAGCTTATCGTCAAGCATCCCAGTGAGTGGTATGAAAAATCGTCAGCCAGTAGTTATCTATGGTTGGACAAGTTGATGGCCAAAATTGGCTTGCCCGATTTTGACCAACTGGTGGATCACGAAAAACAGCGTATCGATAAGCTGGAATGGATGCAGAGTGCAACAGGTCTTAACATCAGACCAGATATTTGGCATATATATCCTATAGCCATGTATGGAAAGAAAAAAAATAGGTTCGTATTAAACTATACAAAATATAACTATGCATTAGAAAAAGCGTTAGAAAAACAAATGGCAATACCTTCTAAATACGCACCTAAAGTGGGTAATTATAAAATAGCAAGTCGAGATGAAGTGTTAGTCAATCTAACTCCAGACGATGATATTACTAAAGATTCTATTTATCAGTTTCTTGATCTTTCTAAGTGTTCAGAGATTTCAGATGATGAACTTAATAAGTTTTTATTAGGGCAGGGAGTTCTCGAAGGGAAAGGGGCTGTGTTTGTATCAGCAGCCAAGAAATATAATGTTAGTGAAGTGTATCTTGTTTCTCATGCATCACTAGAAACTGGGCGGGGTACATCAGGTTTTGCACGAGGAAAAGAATATAACGGGACTAAAGTCTATAATATGTATGGCATTAACGTTAGAGATGACAAACCGTCATTAGGAACAGAATATGCTTATAGCAAAGGATGGGATTCTATTGAAAAAGCAATAGATGGTGGTGCTAAGTGGATATCTGATAATTTTATTAATCATCCGAGATATAAACAAAATACTCTTTATAAAATGCGTTGGAATCCTGCATCACCTGGTGAGCACCAGTATGCTAGTGATGTTCTATGGGCTAAACATCAAATCCCTAACATGAAAAAACGATTTGATATTTTTCCTAATGCTATTCTACATATAGATATTCCAGTTTATGAGGAATAATTAATGAGAAGTATATTTAGTGTCATCTTTCTATTTTTTTCTTTTAGCGTGCAAGCAGCATGTGAAAAAGTCAGTTTTGATGAAATCAAGAAGAGTTCTGATAATGTTTTTTACGATGTGTCAAATATTATCGTAACATCAAAAGGTAGAGTTTTTTTTCACGATTTCCCTATTGATAAATGTAAGTCAAAAAAATTCATTATTAATGGCGATAAAGCTATATCATATGCTTCATATAATGGATTTCAATATATTAATTATTTAGATAGAAATGGTGAGGTCCATACAGGATGGATTGAATCATCTCGCGTCAGTAAAAAAGAAACATCATCAGAATATTTAAATATTAAAAAAAATGATTTTTCTATACATTTCAATGGCCATGATATAAAAGTCGGTGCTAGTTATAGTGAGATTGTTGGGGTATTCGATGATTTTAGTGAAACAACAGATGATGGAAATGGATTTTTAGACGTATTTAAGACGATTAATGGGGTGGATTATAAATTCTATCCACATGATTTTGATTTCATATATATAGAGTCATCAAATCTTAATTATGAAAGATTAAAAAGAGATTTTGATGATTATAGAATAACTAAAATTATTCTCAAGAAAAGTATAGGGTTCAGTAGTAGAGGAATTTATGTTGGAAGTAAAATGCTTGACGTTGTAAAAGTGTATGGTGTTCCAGCATCTAAGAAAGATGGTGCTTTTATTTATGTGAATGATAATTACACGATAAAATTTGTTGGTTCTGAAGTAGTTAATGAAATCGAAGTTTCTATCAATCCGATATGAACGTGTTGATTAGTGAACAGTTCTAGTTATAACCTGACACCGTCTTCAAACCGGTGTTGTATGGAGACCAGTTGGTGATGGGGTGAAGCGCCTTTCCCATGGAATGTTGACTTAAAGAGGATGGTGGCGATCAGATAACAATCTCTTCAGTTAGTTCCATTCAAGCAGTATCCAGTATCGACTTGAGAAACAACGCCGAAGATTGGCGATTGATGAGCTCTTTTTTTGGCGGCTGCAATTTACCAAAAAGAAACCCGCCGGCGGCGGGTGGAAGGATTGCAACACTAACCAGGAGGAGGAGGTGTTATCCAGTAGACCCTACCCCTGCGTAATAGTTCAATTTTATTGAGTTTTTTCATTTTTGATGTCGACTTTGCATCGGGATCTGGGGTTCTGGATCGGTTATCATTCCGGTCCCGTCATCCGGTTGTTGAGGACTTATGCCCGCATTCTCCTGGTTAGCGCTCTTCTTTGGCGCGTTTTACTTTGTCTACGGTGCCTATCTGCCGTTCTGGTCGCTCTGGCTGGAGGGGATAGGGGTGAGCGCCGAGATGATTGGCCTCTTGTTGGGGGCGGGGATGGCGATCCGCTTTGCCGGCAACCTGATGGTGATGGGGCAGATCAAGGGGGCGGGTCACCTGCTGCCAGTGACGCGGCTGCTCTCCCTGCTCAGTCTTCTGGCGTTTCTCGGGTTTTATCTCAGCCACAACCTCTGGTGGTTGGTGGCGCTGACTCTGGTGGCGAACTTTATCTACCCGACCCTGATGCCGGTGGGGGAGGCGCTGGCTACTCGCATGGTGGTGCAGGCCCATCTCGACTATGGCAAGGTGCGCCTGTGCGGCTCCTTCGCCTTTATTGTCGCCTCCACTCTGGTGGGGGCCCTGGTGGGCAATTTTGGCAGCGACTGGATCTTGCACACCATGGTGGCCGGCTTGCTGCTGATGCTGCTGCTGAGTTGGTTGCCGATCCAGCCGGTGCCACAGGATATTCAGGGTGAGCGGGAGCGATCCTCCCTGCTGGATACCCTGAGATCTCCCCAAGTGCGCCGTTTCTTGTTGATCACCGCCCTCCTGCAGGGCAGTCACGCCGCCTACTATGGCTTCAGCGCCATTTACTGGAAGGCGCAGGGCTACAGCGGTACCACCATAGGTTATCTGTGGGCGCTGGGAGTGGTAGCCGAGATCTGCATGTTCGCCGCCGACAAGCGCTTCCTGCAGCGCTACGGGGCCCAGATGTTGTTCACAATCGGTGCCATCGGATGTGTGGTGCGCTGGACCCTGCTGGGCGCCTCGACCGAGATCTGGGTGCTGGTGCTTGGGCAGTTGCTGCACTCGGTCACCTTCTGTGTCAGTCATCTGGGGGCGGTACGCTTCATGACGCGGATGTTGCCCGCCGAGCAGATGATCCCCACCCAGTCTCTCTATGCCGCCATCGGGCTCGGCATGACGGTGGCCGCGTTGATGGCGCTGTGCGGCGTGTTGTTCGAGCCCCTCGGCGGCAGCATCTTCTTCCTGATGGTGCTGGTGGTGCTGCCAGTGTTCTTCTTGCGTCTCAGGCCACAAACGGTGGCTGCCTGATGGGGACGTACGGGGCAGGAGGGCCATGTGCTTATCCTGCCCCCATGACTTTTGACCGCCGTCTCTCTAGACTGGCGGTGGTTTGAACCAATTTCCAGGATGGACAAGGGGTTATAGATGCACCAGGGATGGCTGCTGATCGGATTGTCGCTCGCCTATCTCGGCTTGCTGTTTTTGATCGCCTTCGTGGCGGACAAGCACAAACGCCACCGGCTCAAGGGGCAACCCCTGCTCTACAGCTTGTCGCTGGCGGTCTATTGCACCTCCTGGACCTTCTTCGGGACGGTCGGACAGGCCAGCGAATCCCCCTGGTCGCCGGTGCCCATCTATCTTGGCCCCATGCTGGTGTTCCTGTTTGGCTGGCGCCTGCTGGCCCGCCTCATCCTGGTGGCCAAGCGCGAGCACATCACCTCCATCGCCGACTTTATCGCCGCCCGTTACGGCAAGTCCCAGCATCTGGCCATGGTGATCGCGCTGATCGCCATCATGGGCATACTCCCCTATCTGGTATTGCAGCTTAAAGCCATCGTCACCGGGCTGGATCTGCTGATGGTCAACTCGGTGCCTGCCGGCCCCGCTGGCAATACCGCCGAGCTGGCCTTGGGCGTCACCCTCTTATTGGCCCTGTTCAGCATACTGTTCGGCACCCGCCATCTGGATGCCACCGAGCATCACAGGGGCATGGTGGTGGCCATCGCCTTCGAATCCGTGGTGAAACTGCTGGCCTTTATCGCGGTGGGGGGCTTCGCCCTCTGGCTCATCCTGAGTCAGCCGAGCCCGGAGCACACCCGGGTTGCCAGCGATTTCCTGGATGCCGTGGTGTCCGTCTCGCCCGGCAATCTGCTGGAGCTGGCCATCTATACGGTGCTGGCCATGTGCGCCGTCATCTGCCTGCCGCGCCAGTTCCATGTGACCGTGGTGGAGAACAACCAGGGCCAGGATCTGCACTGGGCGCGCTGGATCTTCCCCCTTTATCTCTTTGCAATGGGGCTCTTCATCTGGCCGCTGGCGCTGGCAGGCAAGCAGTGGGTGGGGGCGGACATGGCCTCCGATACCTATGTGATCAGCCTGCCGATGGCCCTCGGCTTCGACGGCATGGCGATGCTGGCGTTTCTCGGCGGCACCTCTGCGGCCACCGGCATGGTGATCGTCTGCACCATCGCCCTGGCCATCATGGTGAGCAACGATCTGGTGCTGCCGGTGCTGTTGCGCCGCTTCTGGCAACAAGGGCGGGACGAGAGGCTGGTGCGTCTGCTGCTGCGGGTGCGCCGGGGGGCCATTTTGCTGATCCTGCTGGCGGCCTGGGGGCTCTACCTCTGGCTTGGTGATCTTACCAGCCTGTCGCGCATCGGCTATCTGTCGTTTGGCGCCGTGGCCCAGTTTGCTCCCGCCCTGCTGCTCGGCCTCTACTGGCGACACGGCAATCGCAAGGGGGTCTATCTTGGCCTCGCCCTCGGGGTCAGCCTCTGGTTCATCACCCTGCTGGCGGAGAGCGGTCTGCTGGCCGGTTCGCCGCTGGAGGCCCTGCTGGCCCCTCCCGACTGGCCTGCGTTTCGTGATCTGAGTCTGGGGGCCTGGTGCATCTTCCTGAGCCTGCTGCTCAATGTCATCGGCTATGTGGCCGGCTCCCTGCTGTCGCGGGCGGCGGTGAGCGAGCGGTTGCAGGCGGCCAACTTCGTCGGCAATGCCAACCGTGATACCACGGCCCTCTATCAGGCGCGGGTCTCGGTCAAGGAGCTGGAGATGCTGGCGGCCCGCTTTGTCGGCTCCAGCCGGGTCAAGCGTGCCTTTGGTCGCTTCGCCGGGGAGCATGGCGGCACCCTGGCGCCCCAGATGCAGGCCTCCGCCGAACTTATCGCCCACACCGAGCGGCTGCTGGCGGGGGTGTTTGGCACCTCGTCGGCCCGGCTGGTGCTTGCCTCGGCCCTGCAGGGGCGCAACATGCAGCTCGAGGAGATCGCCACCATAGTGGACGAGGCTTCCGATGTGTTTCGCTTCAACCGCGGCCTGTTGCAGGGGGCCATCGAACACATAGGGCAGGGGATCTCGGTGGTGGATCGGGAGCTCAAGCTGGTGGCCTGGAACCGGCGTTATATAGAGTTGTTCCGCTATCCCCCCGGGCTCATTCAGGCGGGACGCCCCATCGAGGAGATCATTCGCTACAACGCCCAGCAAGGGCTGTGCGGCCCCGGCGACATCGAGGATCAGGTGGCCCGTCGGGTCGCCTTCATGAAGAAGGGGAGCGCCCACATCTCGGCCCGGGAGCGTCCTGACGGCCGGGTGCTGCAAAACTTCCTCACCAATGCGTTTCGCTACAATCCGGGCGGCCGGGTGTTGCTCGGTTGTCGCCGGGTGGGGGACAAGGTGCGCATCGAAGTGTGGGACAACGGTCCCGGCATTCCGCAGGACAAGCAGGAAGCGATCTTCGACGAGTTTTCCCGCCTCGATCACTCCCGCACCACCCGGGAGCAAGGGTTGGGATTGGGGCTTGCCATCGCCCGCGGCATCTCGCTGGTACTGGGTCATCAGCTCACATTGCGCAGCTGGCCGGGAGCTGGCTCGGTGTTTGCCATCACCCTCAATCAGGCGACCCGCCCCGTCACGCCCCAGTTGCCGGTGGCACCCGTGGTGCGCGACAGCCAGCTGGAGGGGGTGCGGGTACTCTGCATCGACAACGAGCGGGATATTCTGGTGGCGATGGCCTCGCTGCTGGAACGCTGGGGCTGCGAGGTGCGCTGCGCCCTCAATCAGAGCGAGGCAGAGGGGATAGTGGCGGAGGGCTTCGTGCCGAGGCTGGTGCTCTCCGACTACCACCTGGATGATGACAAGACGGGATTGCAGGCACTGGATGGGCTGCAGCAGGCTCATGGCGACCATATCGGTGGCATCATCATCAGCGCCGATCGCAAGAGCGAATTGCAGGCGCAGATCCGCGAGCAGGGTTATGGCTACATCAGCAAGCCGGTCAAACCGCTCAAGTTGCGTGCCCTGATGAACAGCCTTTTATTGCCGCCGCAGTGAGCAGGCTCACAAAATTAATCAAATCATGAAACTGTTCGGTGCGATATGAAGGGACGGGAATGGCGAGGATTGCCGCATCAATCCTCACCAAATCATGCTTTTTGCCAAACCTGACTCCCATCTCCTGTCATTTCTGCTAGGTAGCGGTCCGGATCGCCCCCCTCTATAGTCGGGGGGCGATTTTTTATGTCGCGAATGAAGTGTGTTAAGGGCAAACCGATTGAAAAATCGGGACGCAAAGCTTCCGGTCTAAGGGTCAGCAGTACCTAAGATAGCGGGGCCACCACAGGTCGTTGTGCTCCTTTTGCCAAGGAGGAGCTGCTGTCTGCATTACCTGTCAGGGGCGTCGCCCTTTTCGTTGCAAACATAACGAGATAGGGAAATACAACAATGCCAAGTCCAAAACCAACCATGCTGGCCCTCGCGGTCGGTCTCTTCTGTGCATCTTCCGCCTACGCCGCGCCGCCCGGTAAAGCCACCATCGGCTGGGGCCCCACCAAGTTTTCCATCATTGAGGTGGATCAGGCCGCGACCTCCTACAACAACCTGGTCAAGGTGAAGGATGCCGCCGATGTCGAGGTGAACTGGAATCTCTGGAGTGGTGATCTGGGCCAGACAGCCAAGGTCCTGCTCGATGGCCAGGAGGTGTGGTCCGGCCCCTCCGCTGCGTCCGGCAGCGCCACCTTCAAGGTAAAAAAAGGGGGCCGTTACCAGATGCAAGTGGCCCTGTGCAACGCCGACGGCTGTACCCTCTCCGACAAGAAGGAGATAGTGGTGGCCGATACCGACGGCAGCCACCTGGCACCGCTCAAGACGTCGCTGCAGGAGAACAACAAGCCTTACGCCAACAAGTCCGGCAAGGTGGTCGGTACTTACTATGTGGAGTGGGGCGTCTATGGCCGCAAGTTCACCGTGGACAAGATCCCGGCCCAGAACCTGACGCACATCCTCTACGGCTTTACCCCCATTTGCGGCGGGGATGGCTTGAACGACAGCCTCAAGGAGATCGAAGGAAGCTTCCAAGCGCTGCAACGGGCCTGTGCCGGCCGCGCTGACTTCAAGGTGGCGATCCATGACCCCTGGGCTGCCGTCCAGATGCCGCAAAGCGGCCTGACCGCCCATGATGAGCCCTACAAGGGCAACTTCGGTGCCCTGATGGCCCTCAAGCAGGCCTACCCGGATCTGAAGATACTGCCGTCCGTGGGGGGCTGGACCCTCTCCGATCCCTTCTACTTCCTCGGTGACAAGACCAAGCGCGACACCTTCGTCGCCTCGGTGAAGGAGTTCCTGCAGACCTGGAAATTCTTCGACGGCGTGGATATCGACTGGGAGTATCCGGGTGGCCAGGGTGCCAACCCGAAACTCGGCAGCCCGACCGATGGCGCCACCTATGTGGCCCTGATGAAGGATCTGCGCGCCATGCTCGACGAGCTGGAAGCCCAGACGGGTCGCAAGTATGAGCTCACCTCCGCCATCGGTGCCGGTGGCGACAAGATTGAAGACGTGGATTACCGCGCGGCCCAGCAGTACATGGACCGCATCTTCCTGATGAGCTACGACTTCAACGGCGGCTGGAGCAATACCGAGCTCGGCCACCAGACCAACCTCTATCCGGCCAGTTGGGATCCCGATACCAAGTACACCACCGACAAGGCGGTCAAGGCGCTGCTTGGGCAAGGGGTCGAGCCCGGCAAGCTGGTGGTCGGTGCGGCCATGTATGGCCGTGGCTGGACCGGTGTGAGCGGCTATCAGGCCGGCAACCCCTTTACTGGTACCGCGACCGGCAAGGTGAAAGGGACCTGGGAAGATGGAGTAGTGGACTATCGCGACATCGTCAACAACCGCATGGGCAGCGAGTGGGAGAAGGGCTACGACGAGGTGGCCGAAGGGCCCTACGTGTTCAAGGCGTCGACCGGCGATCTCATCACCTATGACAACGACCGCTCGGTCAAGGCCAAGGGGCAATACGTGCTGGCCAACCAGCTCGGCGGCCTCTTCTCTTGGGAGATCGATGCCGACAACGGTGACATCCTCAACGCCATGCACGAGGGGCTGGGCCACGGCGAGGGCATCACGCCGCCGGCCAACAAGCCGCCGGTGGCCAATGCGGGCAGTGATCTCGCCGTCACCGGCCCGGCCGAGGTGACCCTCAATGGCGCCTCTTCCCATGATCCGGAAAGCGGCGTGCTCACCTACAGCTGGAAGCAGGTCTCCGGCCCGCAGGTTACCCTGCTCGACGCCAGTCAGGCCAAGGCCCGGGTGGTGCTTGATGGCGTGACAGCCGACATCAATCTGGTGTTCGAGCTAACCGTCACCGACGATCAGGGGCTCTCGGCCAGCGATCAGGTGGTAGTGACCAACAAGGCGCCCCAGCCCAACCTGCCACCCGTGGTGACGGTACCGGCCAGCACGACCGTGGAGTCGGGCAAGCAGGTGACCATCAAGGCCAGCGTCTCCGATCCCAACGGCGATGCCCTGACGTATCAGTGGAGCGTACCGGCTGGCCTCAGTGCCACCGGGCAGGATAGCCCCACCCTGGTGGTGACGGGTCCAAGCGTGACCAGTGACACGGCTTATGACCTGACTCTGACGGTATCCGATGGTGCCCTGGATGCCAGCGCCAGCAGCCGGCTGACCGTCAAGCCCGCCAGCACGGGTGGCGGTTGCGAGGTCAGCGATCCGGATGCGGCCAACTGGCCAGCCTGGCAGGCGAGCCAGACCTACAACAGCGGGGACAAGGTGAGCCACAACCAGCTGGTGTGGCAGGCCAAGTACTGGACTCAGGGCAATGAACCGAGCCGCACGAGCGACCAGTGGCTGCTGGTGAGCAAGGTTCAGCTGGGTTGGGATGCCAATGTTGCCTACAACGGCGGCGATCTGACCAGCCATAATGGCCGCCAGTGGAAAGCACAATACTGGACCCGTGGCAATGAACCCGGCAAGCATGAAGTCTGGCTGGACATTGGTGCCGCCAGTTGCAACTGATCCTGGTCCATGAAGGCAGGCTCTGCCGCAAGGGATGGCAACCCGGTGCTATGGTGACCGACGGGGTATGTGAGTGACATTGTTGCTTACATCCTGTCCCACAGGGAGCGTCGGCCGCCAAGCCTGACCGGGGAGACTCGTCAGCTGTGAGACCTTGCCTTGAGCTGAGCCAATCATGGTAGAACCGTAACACCATAAAAAGATGGGGCCTGTGGGCCCCATCTTCATTTGCTGGAGTTCAGGTTTGGCCGTAGAGAGGTTGGCCAGGACAGGACAGCACCCTGGAGGCGCTGCGAGGGGATGCATTTATGTAATTTTACTACTTGGTGTGTAATGTTGTCAGCCGTTCACGCGCCATAACGGAAGTAGTACTGGCGTGTTGACGGGGCATACGCGTCTTTCTCGACGACGCCATTTTTGCGGGTCGCACCTTTAAGGTGGAACAGTACAGCCAGATTCTCAAACATGATTAACCTCATCGCTCTGTTATTTATGATTGGTTGTGTGACCTCGGTCACGGTTTGATCCTAGGAGTATCTGTGAGTTGGATCAACTTTTTGTGTTGTAAATTTACATAAATCATGGAAAGGGTTTTCAAATTCAAAAGCCCTTATGGAAAGGATTTCATGTCGCCCGTTACAACGCCTGTTACAAGAGGGACCTGGTGTCCCGGATTGGAAAGCAGAGTCCTTCAGGCTAAGTCGGGAGAAACGGGATAAAGCAGCCAAGCATTATGAGGCACTGACCGGTAGGCATTTCATCCTGGCATTACGCCTGTTTTGTGACCAAAAACAGTGAGATAGCTGGCCTCTTGCTGGTTAAATCGACGAACTGCTGTAATTTTGACTAAACGCGCTTGTGGGGATTATTTTAGGGTTGACAGCAAAGCGGGTGATGCCTATCATGCGCCTCCGTTGCCGGAGATAACTTCGGTGGCCCGAGGTGAGTTGGGGTTATAGCTCAGCTGGGAGAGCGCTTGCATGGCATGCAAGAGGTCCGCGGTTCGATCCCGCGTAGCTCCACCAAATTCTTCTCGGACAATCTGGAATCAAAGGGGTTATAGCTCAGCTGGGAGAGCGCTTGCATGGCATGCAAGAGGTCCGCGGTTCGATCCCGCGTAGCTCCACCAGATTCTCGATTGTAAATTGCAGTACCCAGGGCAGTGTGGTGTGTACACCCAGGCCGACCTTTGTGGGGTTATAGCTCAGCTGGGAGAGCGCTTGCATGGCATGCAAGAGGTCCGCGGTTCGATCCCGCGTAGCTCCACCATTATTGAAGCCGACAGGCTGACGACAAGCGGCATCCAGAACCGTTTGTCGGGTAGAAAATTTGGGGTTATAGCTCAGCTGGGAGAGCGCCTGCTTTGCACGCAGGAGGTCTGCGGTTCGATCCCGCGTAGCTCCACCATCATTGAAGCCGACAGGCTGACGACAAGCGGTGTCCAGAACCGTTTGTCGGGTAGAAAATTTGGGGTTATAGCTCAGCTGGGAGAGCGCTTGCATGGCATGCAAGAGGTCCGCGGTTCGATCCCGCGTAGCTCCACCATCTTCTTATTAGAAGAACGTTGAAGGCCACCGCATTGCGGTGGCCTTTTTGTTTTTCCTTGCCCGTTATTTTTTCCCTTGCTTCCCATACGTCGTGCCACTCACAGATCCCGGCGGCAAAAAAGCCCGCACCAGGCGCGGGCTTTGGGGCATGAGAATGGGCGTCACCGTGTTTAGCGGCGGCGTCGCCAGGCCAGTGGTAACAGGGCCAGCAAGCCCAGGCCAAGGGCGCCGCCACCTGACGAGGAGCCTGGCTTGGCCGCATCGCTGCCCAGTTTGAGATCAACGATGACGGGATCATGGTCGGAGGCGCTGAACGGATTGTCGGATTTGATCATATCGCCGGTGAAGCTGCGACCATATTCGAACAGGTTGCTCTCGAACGAGTTGATATGCCAATCGGCGACCCCGAGTACCTTGCCGGCCAGCGCCGGATTGGCGAGGGCGTAATCCAGGGTGCCGAGCTCGGCCTCATAGCTGTAGGAGATGGCCTTCTCCTTGTTGAATTTCACGTTCAGATCGACCAGACCGTAGCTGCGAGTCACCTCCTGTCCCAGCTGCTCATAGGGCTGTTCGCCGAGATAGGAGTGGGAGGCCGAGACAATCTTGCGCTCGCTGGTGGCCGGGTTGTAGTCGGTCAGTACCCGGATGGGATCTTCCTTGGCGTAGGAGTTGAAGTCCCCCACCAGCAGCATCTGACCGGACAGCTTGCTGACCGCATCCCCCAACACCTTGGCAGCGGTGACCCGGAACTCGGTGCATTTGCCCTGCAGATCGGCGGGTTCGCTCTTGCCATCACCATTCTCGTAGCAGCCGGATCCCTTGGATTTGAGGTGGTTGACCACCAGGGTGAGTGGCTCCTTGCTGCCCTCGACGGTGAACGTCTGCACCAGAGAGTCACGCTGGGAGGCGCGCTTGGCGATGCCACCCACTGTGTAGCGCTGTTCCGGCATCTGGATGAAGCTGGCATCGCCGGCGGGAGTGAGCAGGGCGGGGCGGTAGATCATGGCAACCATGATGGCGTCGCCGCCGAAGAACTTGCCCTCGGTGAGGGCCGTGGCGGGCAGGCGAACATAGGCATAGTGCTTGCTCGCGTCTTTTTGTGCCTGGTTGAGACGGGTGACCAGATCATGGAGGGCAGAGGTATCGTCGAAGCCGTTGTTCTCCATTTCCATCAGACCGAGCAGGTCGGCATCCATCTGGGTGATGGCGTTGACAATCTTGGTGCTCTGTTTCTGGAAATCCTCCAGACTCTTGGCGCCCCGGTTGCAGCCCTTGGCGCTGTCCGCATCAGCCTGATCCTGGCACAGTACGTTGAGGGCACCGCCCACGCTGGAGTGGCTGGTGAAGTAGTTGAGCACGTTGAAGCTGCCGATCCGCAGATCCGAGCCTGTAACGCGATCCGGTGCATTCTGGCGATCGTTGTCACTGGTGCGCAGCAGATCTCCTATGGTGATGGTCTGCTCCCGGGGGACGATGAGGCGATACTCGCCGAAGCTGTAGCCCACCATGGCTTCCAGATTGACCGGCGCATCGCCGATCCGCAGGTAACCCTGCTCCGGCTCCCAGGCGGGCAGCCAGGGCAGTGTGCCGTTAGCGGCCTTGAAGTCTGATTCCAGGAACACCCGATTGCCGGCATTGGCCGAGGCCAGTGCCTTGGCCTCGCTGCTGCCAGCCACATGCAGCTGGGTTGGCTTCATCAGCGGTGCCTGGTGGGCGAGCACCAAGTTGTTGCGTTTAGCGGCATAGTCATAGCTGAAGTTGCGGCTCACCTTGAGCAGGCTGTCGGCATCGAGGCGCACCCGCATCCCTTCGTGGCGCTCCAGGGACCGTGCGAGGTTTTCCCCTTCCAGTACCCGCAATGGCACTGCGGCCGGGGCTTGCGTCTGGGTCAGGACCTGCAGGCGCGGGGTAGTGCCGTCAAACACGGGCTTGAGCTGGGTGTGGCCGTAATACTCCTCGACCCTGGCCTCCAGGCAGACTTCGGCGCCCGGCTTGATGTCCGGGTACTTGCTGGCGAAGCTCTTGTCGTTCAGATAAACAAAGATGCCGTCCGACGTCTGGGGATTGCCATCGCCCTGCACATCCAGCAGGTAGAACCCCTTGTTGAGGCTCTCGCCAAGGGCGGAGACCACGGCCTTGACCGTGACGCTCTGGGGGCTCACGAAGCTGTCGTCGGGCACCAGGGGGCTCTTGTCGCCACTGCCCTGGATGGCGGGGACAGGAGTTAAGGACGCATCGGCCGGGCAGGTGAATCCAGCCGCGTAGAGAGACGGGGACGCAAGCGCCAGCCCCACGGCCAGCGATAGCAGGGTACGTGTACCTTTCATAGGTGTTCCTTTTTTATTTTTGCCAGTATTTCCATAGCCTTGGCTCCTTGACCAAGGGCGCGCATTGTCACATTTCCGGCATGTCATACCAGTGAGCCAACGCACATAACCGGGATGTCGGCGCCTGAGACATCCCTTTTTTTGACTTGGCTAACACACTGAAATAAATGATAAAAATGTTATCTGCATGCGCGATTGGAGCCAGGTGACCGGCGTCGGTTACATAATTTTCTTTGAAAATGAAGATTGAGACTCTGGTGGTTAATTCCTATACTTGATCCGTTCCTAACGGAACCCAGGTAAAGGGCAAACCGGTAGCGATGCCGGGACGCAATGCCTCCGGTCTGTCTGGGTAGTCAAGACAGATAGCGGGGTTCCCCTGGGTGACAGTCGTGTCTGTGGCGCGTCCATCGCCAGTTGTCTGCACCTATCACGCAGGTTGCGATTGTTCTTTGTCCTGGTGACCCATGCCAAGACAAAACAAGGAAGATAACAATATGCAACAAACCTTAAGGCCCAGCCGGCTCGCCATGCTGGTGGCCCTTGCTGCCATGCCCGCCTGGGCGCAGGCGGCATACCCTGCCTATCAGGCCGGCACGGCCTACAAGGCTGGCGATGTCGTCAGCAACGTCGGCAACCTCTACGAATGCAAGGAATTCCCCTACTCCGGCTGGTGCGGTGCGTCTCCCTATCACTACGAACCCGGCGTGGGTTCGGTCTGGGGTGATGCCTGGAAACTGTTCAGCGAGGGGGGCGGTAATCCGGATCTGGGGCTCGTCGTCAGCTCTCCCGCCGTTGGCAGTGCATTTGACGAAGGGACAGAGGTTGCGCTGGCGGTGACCCTGAGTGGCAACAGCAGCGCGCTGGCGAAGGTCGAGTATCTGATCGATGGCCAGCCGGTGGCGCAAGTGAGCGCCTCTCCCTGGTCAGCCAGCTGGGTCGCCAGCGGAGTGGGGGCCCATCAGCTCAAATCCCGGGCGCTGGACAAGGACGGCAAGGTGCTGAGTGAGGCGGACGCCAGTTTCAGCATCAATGCCGTGGTGGCGCCAGAAGCGCCCAAGGTGAACATCAGCAGCCCGGCCAATGGTGCCAAGGTGACCCTGGGCCGCAGCGTGGCGGTGAGCGGCAATGTGACCGACGCCAACAACGATGTCGCCAAAGTCGAGCTGTTTGTCGATGGCAAGAAGATAGGAGAGGACACCAGCGCGCCCTGGCAGGTAAGCTGGATCCCGCAAGCCAAGGGGGTGGCGGCACTCAAGCTGGTGGCGACCGACAAGGCAAACCTCACTGGCGAATCTGCCCTGGTCGACGTGCAGGTGGAAGAGGCTACCCTGCCACCCACCGGTGGCAACCTCTCCTGCGACATCCGCCAGATCTACCGCCCGGACGGCTACGAGTGCATGGGGGATGACCATGCCCGCCGGGTCATCGGTTACTTCACCTCCTGGCGTACCGGCAAGAACGGCCTGCCCGCCTATCTGGTCAACGATATCCCCTGGGACAAGATCACTCACATCAACTATGCCTTCGCGGCGGTGGATGAACAGAGCCATACCATCAAGGTGGATGACTCCGCCACCAAGATGACCTGGGACGGAGTGCCGGGCGCCGAGATGGATCCCGAATTCGCCTACCAGGGCCACTTCAACCTGCTCTCCAAATACAAGAAGCAGTACCCGGACGTGAAGACCCTGATCTCGGTCGGTGGCTGGGCCGATACCCGCGGCTTCTACACCGCCACCACCAAGGGCGACTGCTCGGTCAACACCGCCGGCATCAACGCCTTTGCCGACTCGGCGGTGAGCTTCATCCGCCAATACGGTTTCGATGGGGTGGATGTGGACTACGAGTACCCCACCTCCATGAAGGATGCGGGCAACCCGAATGACTTCCCGCTCTCCAACCAGTGCCGCGCCAAGTTGTTTGCCAACTACGAGGTGCTGATGAAGACCCTGCGTGAGCGGCTCGACAGCGCCGGCACCGAGGATGGCCGCAAGTACATGCTGACCATCGCCTCGCCGGCATCGGCCTATTTGCTGCGCGGTATGGAGAACTTCCAGGTCACCCAGTATCTGGATTACGTCAACCTGATGACCTATGACTTCCACGGTGCCTGGAACCATTTCGTCGGTCACAACGCGGCCCTGTTTGACAACAATGCCGACCCCGAACTCTCCCACTGGGGCGTCTATACCCAGACCCAGTTCGGCGGCATCGGCTATCTGAATGCGGCCTGGTCTGCCCACTACTTCCGCGGCGCCCTGGCGGCCGGCAAGATCAACGTGGGTGTGCCCTATTACACCCGCGGTTGGCAGGGGGTGAGCGGCGGTACTCACGGCCTGGGTGGCAAGGCGGCCTTGCCGAGCCAGAACGAGTGCCAGCCGGGCACTGGTGGCAGCACCATTCCGTGCGGCAATGGGGCGGTCGGCATCGACAACATCTGGCACGATCTCGACAAGAACGGCAAGGAGATCGGCGGTGGCGCCGTGCCCATGTGGCATGCCAAGAACCTGGAGCATGCGGCCAGCCTCGGCATCACTACCTTGCCGAGCTATGGCACGGCCTGGGGTCTGGATCCCAACAATCCGGCGCACGTGATGCAGGGACAATATGTCCGTTACTACGATGACAAGGCCCATGCGCCCTGGCTGTGGAACGAACAGAAGAAGGTGTTCCTCTCCACCGAAGATGAAGAGTCCATGGGCCACAAGCTCGACTACATCATCAAGCGCGGTCTGGGCGGCGTCATGTTCTGGGAGATGGCGGGTGACTACGCCTTCGATCCGGCCAAGAACGAGTACGGCATGGGCAGTACCCTGACTACTCTTGCCTACGAGAAGTTTGCCAAGGCCGCGCCTTACAATACCCAGCAGAACGATCTGCCGGCGCCGAGCGCCCAGCTCGACATCCAGGTCAGCCTGTATGGCTTCAAGGAAGGGGACTCCAACTACCCGATCAACCCGAAACTCAAGCTGGTCAACAAGTCGACCCAGACCATTCCGGGCGGCGCCAGAATCGAGTTCCTGGTCCCCACCTCCACCTCTGACACCATCACGGATCAGAGTGGCATGGGGCTCAAGGTGGTCGAAAGCGGTGGCAACGACAACTCGGAAGGCATCGCAAACGAGAAGGACTTCCACAAGGTGGCCATGAACCTGCCGGGCTGGCAGACCCTGGCACCGGGAGCCGAGGTGGAAGTGGCGATGACCTACTATCTGCCGGCCGCCGGCGTACCGAGCGGGATGCGCATCATCAGCGGCAGCCAGACCATAGGTCTCAAGGCCGAGTTCCCGACCCTGCCCGAAGCGGTACTGGGCACGGGGGGCACTGGTGGCGGTGGTTCCGATGGTTCGACCTGCAGCAGCCAGAACGTGGATCCGGCCTCCTACCCGGCCTACCCGAGCTGGCCGCGCGGGGATCACGCCAGCGGCGGCGATCGCATCACCCACAACAAAGCGGTGTGGCAGGCCAACTGGTGGACCAGCAGTGAACCCAAAGCCGGCGACGGCAGTTGGAAGTCAGTCTGTAGCTATTGATTTTAAAATCAATGTGATAAGTGAGGCTTCGGCCTCACTTTTTTTGTCTGATTGGTCGCTCTGCTGGAAAAAGCGTCTGCCTTTCCTGGCCGCTGCTCTCTATAATAGAGTCGATTAATAATCAGATGGATGTCAGCATATGGCGAGTATATTGGATTCAGTTGATCAACGAACCCAGCTGGTGGGCGAAAACCGCCTGGAGTTGTTGATGTTCCGCCTCGGCACCCGCCAGATGTTTGCGATCAACGTCTTCAAGGTGAGGGAGGTCGTCAAGTTGCCCCACCTCAACAAGATGCCGGGGTCCCATCACAACATCAGCGGCGTGGCCAATATCCGGGGTACCTCGATTCCGGTCATCAACCTACGCAGCGCCATCGGCATGCGCCCCATGCCCATCGACAGCGAATCCAACCTCATCATCACCGAATACAACCGCACCATTCAGGGCTTTCTGGTGGGGCAGGTGGCCAATATCGTCAATATGACCTGGAAGGATATTCTGCCGCCGCCGCGTTCCGCCGGGCGGGCGAACTACCTGACCGCCATCACCCGGATCCCGGAGGACGGGGTCGATCAGATCGTCGAGATTATAGACGTGGAGAAGGTGCTGGCGGAGATCATCACCTATGACATCCGCATCTCGGAAGAGGTGCTGGATCGGGAGATCCTGCCCGAGATGCACGGTCGCAAGGTGCTCATCGTGGATGACTCCAGTACGGCCCGCAATCAGGTGCGTGAAACCCTGGGGCAGCTTGGCCTTGAGGTTATCGAGTGTCAGGATGGCTTGCAGGCCCTCACCCTGCTCAAGGGGTGGTGCGATGCGGGCAAGAAGGTGACCGACGAGATCCTGCTGATGATCACGGATGCTGAGATGCCGGAGATGGACGGCTATCGCCTGACCCACGAGGTGCGCAGCGATGCGCGCATGGCCGATCTCTTCATCACCCTCAACACCTCCCTGAGCGGCAACTTCAACGAAGCCATGGTCAAGAAGGTGGGGTGTGACCGCTTCATCTCCAAGTTTCAGCCCGACTTGCTGGTCGGAGTGGCGCAGGAGCGTCTGCGCCAGGTGCTGGAGCAGTAAATTTCGTGTGTCTTTGATAAAACAAACATCCCGCCCTGGCGGGATGTTTGTTTATGGGGAGGAGGTCGGTATGAAGGACGGGTTAGGCCTCAGCGCTCTAACAGAGGCTCGATGAAACGGGCCACCTTGTCGCGGATTTGCGGCTGGGCGGCTGGCGTCGGATGGATGCCATCGTTCATCATGAGTTCAGGGCGCAGCGCAATATCATCCATGAAGAAGGGGAGCAGCGGCAGTTTGTTGGCCTCGGCCAGTTCCGGGAAGATCTGCTCGAACTGGCGCAGATAGCGGGCACCATAGTTGCGCGGCAGCTGGATCTGGGTCAAGACCACGCGCGTCTGGTTGGCCTTGGCCAAGGCAATCATGTCGGCCAGGTTCTTGCGGGTGATGGCCGGCGCGAAGCCGCGCAGACCGTCATTGCCTCCCAGCTCGATCAGCAGCCAGTCCGGCTGGTGTTCTTCCAGCAGGGCGGGCAGGCGGGCCAGTCCCCCCTGAGTCGTTTCGCCGCTGATGCTGGCGTTGATCAGGGAGTGCACAGCCCCTTCATTTTGCCACTTCTGGTTGAGCAGGGCAGGCCAGCTCTGCTGGGCCTGCATCTGATAACCGGCACTCAGGCTGTCCCCCAGCACCAGCAGGGTCTGGGCCTGAACGGATGAAATCAGGAAACAGAGGGCAAACAGAATACGCGCCATAACATCAACTCCCTTCAGTGATTGGCATTAAAAAAGGACAAGGGCCTGCACAGGGTGCCGACACTCTATGGTGACGGTCACCAAGGCCCTGAATAAACAGGATACGCAGCATGAGTTCAACACCCATTATCGTCGTCAGGAGCCTGGGCAAATCGGTTCGCCTCGGCCAGGAAAGCCTCACCATCCTTGAAGGGATCGATCTGCAAGTCAATAGCGGCGAGACGGTGGCCCTGGTGGGGGCGTCCGGATCGGGTAAATCCACCCTGCTGGGGCTGCTGGCAGGCCTCGATCTGCCGAGCCAGGGGGAGATAGAGATCCTCGGCAAATCCCTCGGCGAGCTGGATGAGGAGGGGCGGGCGCGGCTGCGGGCCGAGCAGATCGGTTTCGTATTCCAATCCTTCCTGCTGCTGCCCACCATGACAGCCCTTGAAAACGTGATGCTGCCGGCCGAGCTGCGCGGCGAGCGGGAGTGCGAGCAGAGGGCCCGCGAGCTGCTGGCGGCGGTGGGCTTGAGTGAACGGCTGCACCATCTGCCGCCCCGCCTCTCCGGTGGCGAGCAGCAGAGGGTCGCCATCGCACGAGCCTTTATGACCCGGCCCAGCCTGCTGCTGGCCGACGAGCCGACCGGCAACCTCGACAGCAAGACGGGCGAGAAAGTGATAGAGCTGTTGTTCGAGCTCAACCGCAAGCACGGCACGACCCTGGTGGTGGTGACCCACGACCACGAGCTGGCCCGGCGCTGCCAGCGCCAGATAGTGATGGCGGCCGGACGGCTGGATGGGGCAGCCGAAGGAGTGGAGGCATGAGACGATCCGGGACGGCATGCCTGCCTGTTTGGCCAGTAAATGGAGGTCAGGGGGAATGATGCAGTGGCGACTGGGATGGCGACTGCTTCGCCGGGAGGGATTCAACGGCGAGTTGCGCTGGTTTGTGCTGGCGCTGGCCCTAAGCGTGGCTTGCGTGCTGAGCGTGGCGCTGGTGGCCGATCGGCTTGATGCCGGCCTCAAGGCATCGGGCCGCGACTTTATCGGGGCGGATCGGGTGCTGCGCACCGCCACGGCCATGCCGGATGGCTGGTTGCAGCAGGCCAAAAATGACGGATTGGCGGTGCAGACTACGGTCAGCTTCAACAGCATGCTGTTTCATGGTGAGGCGCTGCAGCTGGCCTCCATTCGGGCGGTGCCGGACGGTTTTCCCTTCTACGGCAAGCTGGAGTTGACCCCGCAGCGTTCTCCCGCGCCCGGGGAGATCTGGCTGTCGGCCCGGGTGATGCAGCTGCTGGCGGCCAAGCCGGGGGACGAACTGGAGGTCGGCAATACGGTGCTGAAAGTGGCCGGGCTGCTTGGCGAGGAGCCGGATCAGGGCTTCAGCCCCTTCCTGCTGGCGCCCAGGGCTCTCATTCACAGTGCCGATATCGAGGCGACCGGCGCCCTGTTGCCCGGCTCGCGCCAGCAGTGGCGCTATCTGTTCCAGGGCTCGCGGGAGTCACTGGCCCGCTACGAGCTCTGGCTGGAACCAAAGCTGCAGCCGGGCCAGAAGTGGATCAAGCCGGATGACGGCGAGTCCCGGGTGGGGCGCTCGCTCGCCAATGCGGAGCGTTTCTTCCGTCTAGCCTCCTTAAGCGGCGTACTGCTGGGGGCGCTGGCCATGGGGATCGCAGTGCGCCACTTTGCCGAGCGCCAGACCAATATGGTGGCGCTGCTCAAGACCCTGGGGGCTTCCCGTGCCAGCCTGTGGCAACTGATGAGCGTGCTGCTGCTCTCCCTGACCCTGATTGGCGCCCTGCTTGGCCTGCTGGCGGGCACTGTGATGCAGTGGGTCACTCTGCAACTATTGGGAGCGTTGCTGCCCCCGGATCTGCCGCCTCCCTCCTGGCGTCCTTTCGCCCTCGGGGTGGCGGTTGCCTTCTTCATCACCCTGTTGCTCGCCTTCGTGCCCTTCCTGCGCCTGCTCAAGGTGCCGCCCCTGCGAGTGTTGCGCCGCGAGCTGGAGGCGAGCGTGCCCCCCTGGCTGGCGTTGCCGGTCGGGTTGCTCGGCCTGTTTGCCCTGGTGTGGGGCTTTACCGCCGACATGCGTCTGGCGTTCGGGCTGGTCGGGGGCATGGGCCTGCTGATGGGGTTGCTGGCGCTGCTGGCCGCCGGCTTGCTGCGGCTGGGGGCCAGGGTCAATGGCCCTCACGCCCTGCGTCTGGCACTGGCCCATCTCTCCCGCGAGCGCAGCAGCGGCCTGTTCCAGCTGGCGGGCTTTGCCTTGGCACTCATGCTGTTTGGCCTCTTGTGGGCGGCGCGCGTCGATCTGCTGGACGAATTCTCGGCCCGTCTGCCCGCCGATGCCCCCAACCGGTTTCTGGTCAATGTGGCGGAACATGAGCGCGAGGGGATCCTGGCCGATCTGGCGGCGGCGGGCGCGGTCACTTCGGACTTCTACCCCATGGTGCGCGGTCGCCTGACCCACATCGCCGGCGAGGCGGTGGGTGAGGGGGCCGCCAGCGGCCGCGAGGGGGTCGATCGGGAGCTCAATTTCACCACTACCAGCACCCTGCCGGTCGACAACCAGCTGGTGGCGGGGCGCTGGTTTGACGGGCCCGGGGAAGTGTCGGTGGACAGCGAGCTGGCCGGCAGGCTCGGCATCAAGCTGGGGGACATGCTCGGTTTCACTATTGACGGGCGCAGCTTCGGGGCTCGAGTGACCAGCCTTCGCAGCATCAAGTGGGACAACATGCGCCCCAACTTCTACATGATTTTCTCGGAGGATCTGCTCTCCTCCTTCTCCCGTACCTGGCTCGGCAGCTACCGCTTGCCCGCCGCCGGGCGCGCCGCCGAGGTGGAGATCATCCGCCGCCATCCCACGGTCAGCCTCATTGACGTAGATGACTTGATCGCCCGCCTGAGCCAAGTTTCCGCACAGGTGAGCCGGGCGCTGGCCCTGATGCTGGGGTTGGTGACGGTGGCGGCGCTGCTGGTGCTGCTGACCCAGACCCAGGCCAGCATGGCCCACCGGCGCCGCGAGCTGCTGCTGATGCGCACCCTGGGGGCCGGCAGCGCACTGCTCAAGAGGATGCTGCGTTGGGAGCTGGTGGCGAGCGGTGCACTGGCGGGGCTGTGCGCCGCCATGGTGGTGGAGCTCTGCTCATTCGGTCTGCAGTGGTGGTGGTTCGAGGGGCAGTGGCAGTTCCATTGGGCCATCTGGCTGACCTTGCCGGCCCTGGGGGCCGTGCTGGTGACGCTGGCCGGGCAGGGGATGCGTCGCCAACTGCTGGCGGGCACCCTGAGCGATCGCTTGCGCGGCTTGGGGCAGGGCTTGCTGTAAGCGGCGGCAGGCAAAATTGCAGTCAATAAAAACAACCCGGCCAATTGGCCGGGTTGTTTTTATTGGGATCGGGCGTGCTAGCGGGGAGATCTCAGCAGATTGGTGAGGGCCTGGGGGAGTTCAGGGTAAGTGAAGTGAAAACCGGCCTGCTGCAGGCGGGCGGGTAGCACGTGTTGTCCGGTCAGCAGCAGATCCGATGCCTCTCCCATCATCAGGCGCAGCAAGGCTGCGGGCACGAAAAAGAGATGGGGGCGGTGAAGGGTGTGCGCCAGAGTCTGGCTGAACTCCCTGTTGCTGACCGGATGGGGGGCGGTACCGTTGAAGATGCCGTCACACTCGCCGTGCTCCAGCAAAAACAGGATGGCACGCACCAGATCCTGCACATGGATCCAGCTCATCACCTGGTTGCCGGCGCCCATGGGACCGCCGAGACCAAACCGGTAGGGGGGCAGCATTTTGGGCAGGGCGCCGCCATCGGTGCCAAGCACCAGCCCGATCCGCACGATGCAGACCCGGGTCAGGCGGCTGCGGGCCTCCTGAGCCAGGGTTTCCCACTGCTGGCAGAGCTGGTGGGTGAACTCGTCGTGGGGCGTCTGACACTGCTCATCCAGCGGCGCATCGTCTTGCCTGCCATACCAGCCGATGGCGGAGGCGTTGATCAGCACCTTGGGGGGCGTGGTCGAGAGCTTGATGAGATCCACCAGCTGTTCGGTCAGCAGCCAGCGGCTGTCGCAGAGCAGCTGCTTGCGCTGCTCGCTCCAGCGTCCGGCGGCGATGGGCTCCCCCGCCAGGTTGATGACCGCATCCACGTCATTGAGATCGTCGAGCCTGTCCAGGCTGTCGAGCACCTTGATGTCGTGACCCAGCAGGGTATAAGCGCGACTGCCCTGGCGGCTCAATACTACCACCTCGTGGTTTACCTTGAGATGGGCCACCAGTCGACGGCCGATAAAGCCGGTGCCCCCCGTGATCAGAATCTTCATCGCTGTGCTCCCTAATTCGTTGTTTTCACTCTAATCAGCTCTTGGGCATTGAACAAGTGGCCGCTGGGTCATCATTGTCTGCCGGCTCTGTTACCGCCGCTGGATGCGGGCGAAAAAAAACCAGCGGATCACTCGCTGGTTTCAGGAACGTGCTCGCCGTCATGGCGGCTCTATCAGAGCATGCGGGTGAGAGCGCGGCAGAGGCGCTTGACCCCCTCTTCGATGGTTGCCTCATCCACGCAGGAGAAGCTCAGGCGCAGGGTGTTCTGGATCTCGGGGCGCACGTAGAAGGGGGCCCCGGGTACGAAGGCAACTTTCTCCTTGATCGCCTCGTCAAACAGCGCCATGGCACTGACGCTCGGCGGCAGGGTCAGCCAGAGGAACATGCCCCCTTCCGGTCGGGTGTAGCTGACGCCGGGCGGGCAGTGACGGGCCAGGGCAGCCTCCATGGCGGCGCGCTGGCGGCCATAGACCTCCTTGATCTTTTCCAGATGGGCATCCAGCGAGTTGTCGCAGAGGAAGCGGTGTAGCACCTGCTGGCTGAAGGCATTGCTGTGCAGATCGGTGGCCTGCTTGGCGATGGTGACCTTCTTGCGCAGCCAGTCCGGCACCAGCATCCAGCCGAGGCGGAAGGCCGGGACGACGGTCTTGGAGAAGGAGCCGAGCAGCACGGTATTGTTCGGCGCCAGCTTGGCGATAGGGGGCAGGTGCTCGCCCTCGAAACGCAGCTCGCCGTAGGGGTCGTCTTCCACCATCAGCAGCTCGTGGCGCACCAGCCGCTCGGCCAGCGCCTCGCGGTTGGCGCGGTTGTAGGAGACGCCGCTCGGGTTCTGGAAATTAGGCACGCCGTAGAGCAGCTTGGCGTTGGAACCCTGCTCCAGCAGCGCATCCAGCGCCGCCAGATCCAGCCCCTCCTCGCCGAGGGTGATGGGCTTGAAGGTGGGCTGATAGACGGAAAACGCCTGGATGGCGCCAAGATAGCCAGGCTCCTCGATGATGAGGTCTTGTCCTTCGTCGATCAGTACCTTGCCCAGCAGATCCAGCGCCTGCTGGGAGCCGCTGGTGATGAGGATGTTGTCCGGGTTGACCTGCATGCCGTGGCGGCTCAGATAGCGGTCGGCAATGTATTGGCGCAGCGGAGCGAAGCCCTCGGTGGCGGCATACTGCAGGGCGGCGGCACCCTGCTCGCGCAGCACGTCCTGGCAGGCCTGGTCGATGGCCTTGACTGGGAACAGGTGCGGGTTGGGCAGACCGCCGGCGAAGGAGATGATCTCCGGATTGGCGGCAACTTTAAGGATTTCGCGGATAAAGGAAGGCTCGACTTTTTCGAAACGCTGGGCAAAAAACGGCTGCATAGGACTCTCTCTGGCATGATGAGCGGTCACTCCATTCGACCGCCAAGTTATCCGGTTGTATCAGATTTAAAAAATGAGGCAATGGCTGTAACAATATTCGCCAAAAAAGAGCCGGTTTGGCGCCGTGGCGGCGGCCACTGCCCATGACTGCGAGATCCGCGGGCGTGGATGGAAGATTTGTTGTGCGAAACACTTGCGCCCAGTGGCTATCTTGGGATAATTCGCTCCCCTGTTTTCGCCAGGCGATGAAATAACGAGCGTCGAGCCGTCCTTGCGCTGAGCGGATCCAAGACGTATTACCCGGATTGATGAAATAACGAGACAATTATGCCTGTGACCCAAGATGTATTTAACGAAGACGGCAAGTTCATGCGCAAAATCCGCAGCTTTGTCCGTCGCGAAGGCCGCCTGACCAAAGGGCAGGAGAAGGCCCTGGAAGAACTCTGGCCGGTCATGGGCATCGATTTCGCGCCAGAGCCGCTCGATCTGGTCGCCCTGTTTGGCCGCGAAGCGCCGGTAGTGCTGGAGATCGGTTTCGGCATGGGCGCCTCCCTGGTCGAGATGGCCAAGAACGCCCCCGAGAAAAACTTCATCGGCATCGAGGTGCACACCCCGGGTGTGGGGGCTTGCCTGGGTACCGCCCAGGAAGCGGGCGTCACCAATCTCAAGGTCATTTGCCACGACGCGGTCGAGGTGCTGGAGCACATGATCCCGAACGGCTCTCTCGCCTGCCTGCAGCTCTTCTTCCCTGACCCCTGGCACAAGAGTCGCCACCACAAGCGCCGCATCGTGCAGCCGGCGTTCGCCCAGGCCATTCGTCAGAAGCTGGCCATCGGTGGTGTCTTCCACATGGCCACCGACTGGGAAAATTATGCCGAGCACATGCTGGAGGTGATGAGCGCTGCCGAGGGGTACGAAAACACCTCTGCCACCGGCAACTGGGTGCCGCGTCCCGACTGGCGTCCGCTGACCAAATTCGAACAACGGGGCCATCGTCTTGGTCACGGGGTTTGGGATCTGATTTTCAAACGTGTCAACTAACTAAGGAGCTATCATGGCCAATCGTAGCCGCCGCCTGCGTAAGAAACTGCGCGTCGATGAATTCCAGGAAATGGGGTTCGACATCGGTTTCAACTTCCCGGTCGGCACTGCCGAAGAGACCATCGATGCGGTAGTCGATGCGATGATCGATGAAGTGATTGAACCCCGCAAACTGGCCTTCGCCGGTTCCGGCCACCTGGCCTGGGAAGGGATGATCTGCACCCAGCAGCTCGGCAAGTGCACCGAAGAAGATCGCGCCGCCGTCAAAGCCTGGCTGGAAGCCAAGGGGATGGAAGCTGTGGTGGTCAGCGAGCTGTTTGACCTCTGGTACGGTGAACCGGCCTAATCATCTCTTGCCCATGGTGGGCAGATAGACAAATCCCGCCGCTGGCGGGATTTTTGTCAGTGGACCCGGGTTCTTCGCAGCCGTTTTAGTCATGGAATCGCTTATGGTGTTGTCATCCGAATTACTGGCCAGCATTCTGGAAGAGGTGCGCCCGCTGCTGGGGCAAGGCAAGGTGGCCGACTACATTCCCGCCCTGGCCCAGGTGCCCGCCGATCGGCTCGGTATGGCGGTCTGTACCGTGGAGGGAGAGCTGTTCACCGCAGGTGATGCCTTCGAGCCCTTCTCCATCCAGAGTATCTCCAAGGCCCTGAGCCTTACGCTGGCCCTCACCCTCTATCAGGAGGAGGAGATCTGGGCCCGGGTGGGCAAGGAGCCGTCCGGTCAGCCATTCAACTCCCTGGTCCAGCTGGAATTCGAACAGGGCATTCCCCGCAACCCCTTCATCAATGCCGGAGCCCTGGTAGTGAGCGATCTGCTGGAGACCCGCCTGACCGCCCCGCGCCAGCGTACTCTGGAGCTGGCCCGCCGTCTTTCCGGCAACCCGGCCATCATGGCGGATCAGATAGTGGCTCGCTCCGAATACCAGCACTCCGCCCGCAACGCCGCCATCGCCTACCTGATGAAGGCTTATGGCAACTTCGAAAATGAAGTGGACAAGGTGCTGCAAAGCTACTTCAATGCCTGCGCGATCCGTATGAGTTGCGTCGATCTGGCGCGGGCCTTCATCTATCTGGCCAACCGGGGTGTGCCGCTCGGTGAGACGACGCCGCTGCTGCCGGCCCGTACCACCAAGCAGGTCAATGCCCTGCTTGCCACCTGCGGCCTCTATGACGAGGCCGGTGATTTTGCCTATCGGGTGGGGATGCCGGGCAAATCCGGGGTCGGCGGCGGCATCATCGCCCTCATCCCGGGTGAGTTGTGCGTCTGTGTCTGGTCGCCCGAGCTCAACAAGGCCGGCAATTCGCTGGCGGGCACGGCGGCGCTGGAGTTGCTGGCCGAGCGCTTGGGCCGCTCCATTTTTTAACCTTGTTCAATGAATCGAGAGATCATCATGAAACGATATCTTCGCTCTCTGCAGGCCGCACTGGCGACCTTGCTGCTCTGGTGTGCCTGGCCCGTCCTTGCTGCCGAATTGCCGTCGCTCATCCTGACCGATGCCAAAGCCAAGCAGGCGGTCATCCTGGATACCCGTGCCAGCTACTTCTATCAGGGGTGGCCAATGGAGGGCGAGCAGCAGGGTGGCCATGTGGCCGGGGCCGAACTCCTCTCCGCTGACTGGAAATACAGTGATGAAGAGTGGCCCAAGGCGCTTGCCGCCAAGGGACTGAAAGCCGATCGCCCGGTCGTTCTCTACGGTGCGCCGCGCGAGGTGGCCGAGGTGGCCCGCCTGTTGCGCCAGCAGGGCATCAAGCAGCTGTTCGAGCTGCAGGATTGGCAGAGTGTCCCGCGCGAGCATCTGGTTCGCTGGCAGCAGCTGGTCTATCCGCAGTGGCTGGCCGATCTGCAGGCCGGCAAGCCGGTAGTTGCCGCGCCGAAAGGGGAGTGGAAGTTGTTCGAGGTGGATTGGGGGGCACCCAAGGCCTACCTTATCAGCCACATTCCGGGGGCGGGGTATATCGACACCAACCGCCTGGAGGAGGAGCCGCTGTGGAACAAGGTCTCTGACGAGGCGCTCAAGAAGCTGCTGCTGGAAAATGGTATCCGTCACGATACCACCATCATCCTCTATGGTCGCAACACCATGGCGGCGGCCCGGGCGGCCCACCTGATGATGTATGCCGGAGTGGAAGATGTGCGGCTGCTGGACGGCGGCCTGGAGGCCTGGTTTGGCCAGCATCTGCGCACCGAAACCGGCCTGCCCAACACCTTTGCACCGGTCAAAGAGTTCGGGGCCACCATTCCTGTGCATCCCGAGTACCTCACCACTCTGGCCCAGGCCAAGGAGCTGCTCAAACAGCCCGATGGCGCTCTGGTCAGTGTTCGTACCTGGGACGAGTTTGTCGGCAACTCCTCGGGTTACAGCTACATCAAGCCGAAAGGGGACATCCCGGGGGCCAAGTGGGGGCGTGGTGGCGTGGATGCCAACAGCATGAGCGGCTTCCACAACCCGGACGGCACCATGAAACCGGCCGGCGAGATCCTCGCCATGTGGGATGAGTGGAACATAGAGCCGACCCAGCAGGCCGCCTTCTATTGCGGTACCGGCTGGCGCGCTTCCGAGGCCTTCTTCTACGCCTGGCTGATGGACTGGAAACGGATCAGCGTCTATGACGGTGGCTGGTACGAGTGGAGCATGGATCCCATGAATCCCACGGTGACCGGTGAGCGTCAGCCCGCCAAGTAATTGATAATCGTGAAAAGGCCGGACATCTGTCCGGCTTTTTTTATCCCGGTTCGTGTCAGTGGCCACGGAACACTACACTTTTTGCGAAGAGATATCAGATCGACGTGAGGAGTGACTGATGAAACGGATATGGATAAGTCTGCTGGTGGCAGGGATGTTGGGGCAGGGGGCCATGGCCGCAGAGCGGGCCCGCTATCTGGTGCAGATCAAACCGGGTGCCAGCGACTCCGTGCTGGTCCAGAGTCGGGGGATGGGGGGCGAGCTGGCACTGGCGCTGACGGAGCAAAATGCCCTTGCACTCTGGTTGCCGTCGACGGCAGTCACAGCCTTGGCGCGTAATCCCAACGTGCTCTGGGTTGAACCGGATGCCAAACGTTATGCCAGTGCCGAAACGCTGCCTTACGGCATTCCCATGGTGCAGGCGCCGCAGCTGAGCGATGCGGCGGCCGGGGAGGTGCTGGTATGCATCATCGACTCGGGTTACAGCGGCAATCATCCCGACTTGCCGCATGGGGCTCAGGTACAGGGCAGTGACAATGCCGGTACCGGCAGCTGGAGCAGCGACGAAAATGGCCACGGCACCCATGTGGCGGGCACCATAGCCGCAGTGGGTGGCAACGACATGGGCGTGGTCGGGGGGCTGCCGAACCAGAGCGTGCCGCTGCACATCATCAAGGTGTTTGGCGCCAATGGCTGGGCCTATACCTCCAACCTGGTGGGGGCGCTTAACGCCTGCCAGCAGGCAATGTCCAGCCGTGGTTTTACCCGCATGGTCATCAATATGAGTCTGGGGGGGAGTGTCCCCAGCAAGACCGAAGAGAGAGCCTTCAACCAGGCCTACAGCCAGAATGTGCTGAGCGTGGCGGCGGCAGGCAATGCCGGCAATACCAGCAAGTCCTATCCTGCCTCCTACAGCAGTGTGGTGAGCGTGGCAGCCATCGATGCCAACAAGCAGCTTGCCTATTTCTCCCAACGCAACGATCAGGTGGAGCTGGCGGCCCCCGGTGTCTCGGTGATGTCGACCGTGCCGGGCGGTTACGCCTACTACAGTGGCACTTCGATGGCGACCCCCCACGTGGTCGGGGTGGCCGCCCTGGCCTGGTCGCAGCGGCTGGAGTGCAGCAACGATCAATTGCGCCAGACCTTGCGCCTCAGCTCTCAGGATCTGGGTACGGCCGGACGGGACAACAGCTATGGCTACGGCCTGGTGCAGGCCAGGGCGGCTGCGGATCGGCTGGCGCTCGGGTGTGACGGCAGCACTAGCAGCACGGGCGGTGGCAAGCAAGGTGGACGCAAGTAGCTGATAGTTGGCTAAAATCCCTCAGGCTTGGCGATTCTGGACTAGGCTTCAAACACCGCCCTCGGTGTTGAGGGAGAACACAGGGAGATGAGACTGGTGATGAAACAACTGATGATTATCCTGGTATGTGCATTCGGGTTGGTGGCGTGCAGTTCCCAATACATCATGAGTACCAAAGACGGGAAAATGATCACCACCGACAGCAAGCCCAGGCTGGACGAGAGCACCGGCATGTATCGTTATTACGATGAAGAAGGGCGTGAGGTGATGATCAAGAAGGATGACGTCACCCAGATCATGGAGCGCTGATTGCCATCAGTGGTCACAGGGGCTGCCCATGGGCGGCCCCTGTCATTTTCGGGCCTCTCCCCCGAAATGATTAATTCGCTCACACTTTGTTATTAGTGGATGATTTTTCAGCAATATTTATTAATCAGGTACAGCTGCCGTTATGGTTGCGCCGCTATCATGACGCTCCGTTTTATTGGAGGTGTTATGTCCCTGATGTCTGTCCTTAAATCACGTTTTTCCGTCCGAGCCCTGCTGGGGGGCGCCTTGCTGGCCGTTGCATCGAGCAGCTACGCAGGTGATGACCAATTTACCCTGGGACGGACTATACTGCTGGGGGCCGGGGATCATGGCGCAACCATCCCTTTGGTGATCTGCCGTCAGACCAAATATATCAAGGTGAAGGCCGAGCGGGATTTGACCCTGGAGCGTGTGGTGGTGACCTATGGTGGTGATCGCACCAAAACCATCTATTTTGATCGGGAAATGCGTGGCGAGAAAGAAACGGAGTGGCGCTCGCTGGGTTCACGTCGCTGCGTGAAGAAAATTGAAGTCTATGGTAATTCAGAGCGTAGCAAGGCTGGCGTTAAAGTATTTGGTCGCAAGTAAACGAATACTGCCTGGATATTAATTTTCTTGTTCCGTGAATATGGCGAGCCGGGTGGCTCGCCATTTTTTTATTATTTTTTCGGACGGAAGGGTTTGATGACGGTTTCATCGCATTCGAGATAAGGTCCTTCCATCAGATCGATACAGTAGGGGATGGCGGGGAAGACGGCGTCCAGGCACTCACGGATGGACTTTGGCTTGCCCGGCAAGTTGACGATCAGGGTGTCATCCCGCAAGCCGGCGGTCTGGCGGGAGAGAATGGCGGTTGGCACAAACTTGAGAGATTCGGCCCGCATCAGCTCGCCAAAGCCGGGCATCATGCGATCGCATACCGCTTCGGTGGCTTCCGGGGTGACATCTCGCTTGGCCGGGCCGGTACCGCCGGTGGTGACCACAAGGCAGCACTCCTCTTCATCCGCCAGGCGGATCAGGGTTGCCTCGATCTGATCCTGCTCATCCGGGATCACCTGGTAAACAGGCTCCCACTCCGAAGTCAGGTAGGCGTTTAGGGTGTCGATGATGGCCTTGCCGGAGAGGTCTTCATAGATGCCGGCACTGGCACGATCGCTGACAGTAACGATACCGATTTTTGCCTTGCTCATGGTCTGCTCTTGGTTGCGCTGAATAAGTGGAAAATAAAATAGCATAATCAGCAAGATAAGTTAAACGATGGTAGCTTGGGCAGCGATGCTTGATTGAAATATAAGTGTCGAATGAAGCAAAAATAATGAGTCTGGTTCGTTTGGTCGCAATAAAAGAGGAGCGGGATAATACAAAATTGTATAAGTGGAACCGAGTTCAGGATTGAATTAATAATTTATTGAAATGTATCGATAATTACAGGCTTTGCTGTCAGTTTGAGTCTTATTGTTTCTGGCAAGGCGCACTTTTGGGAGTGAACCCGGGATTGTTCAGGCGTATATAAAAACGAGAGAGGCCGATGATGAGCCGTCGTCTTTTCTCAGTCCATATTGCGGTGCATGATGGAGGGCATCTTTATGGAATTGCCTGATTTCGATACCCTGAAAGAGCTTGCCGCCACTGAGCCGGCCCAACTCGAGACGATACTGCAGCAACAGATAGATGAGTTGATGGCCCGGGCGGGGCCTGAGCAGCAGCGTCGTCTGTTGGGCCTGCAGTTCCAGATTGATGGCCAGCGCCGTCTGGCAAAAAACAATCTCGACAGTTGCATCCGGATTGCCAATATGATGAAAGACTCCTTTTATTTGATGCAAACCGAAATGATGCAATTCAAGGAGGAGGAGCTGCCAGATGAAAACGATAGCAGCAGCAAAATAGTCCGGCTGGCAGATTATCAACATCTTAAATAATCTTCTGTAGTTTATTTTTACCTGATTAAATCCAGCAAGCCTGACAGGAATATAGTCGGAGAGGGGATTCTGTTGTTATTTATAAGATGACTTGTAATGAAGTTGTGATTGCCTTGGCGTTATTTAATAAATAATGACGATATGTCACTGATAGCAGTAGATGAATAGCGGCAAGAAGTAAGCTAGTATGACCAAAGTTTTAATTGCTACGACTCGAAGGGATTATGAGAAGTATCACGCCAAGGCGGGTGTTGTCGCGGGAGCAGCAGACCGAGATCACCCGCATTATCGTCAAGGTGGGGCAAATGCTGGCCCAGTTTGGCGCAGAAAGCCGCATCATAGAGCAGACCACGGTTCGGTTGGGGTTGGCGCTGGGGCTGGAGAGCGTCGAGATGGCCATCTCCTCCAGCGCTATCGTGCTTACCAGCCTCTATCAGGGAGGATGCGTCACCACCACCCGCAGAGTACGGGAGCATGGCATCAATATGCAGGTGGTGTGCGAAATCCAGCGTATCTGCATCATGGCGGAAAAAGAATTGATTGGTGCCCGAGAAGTGCGCCAACGGCTCGAGGCCATAGTGCCGTTTCACTACCATCCCTGGTTGGTGGTGCCCATGGTCGGGCTATCCTGCGGCGCGTTCAGCCTGCTGTTTGGCGGTGACTGGCCCATCTTCCTGGTCACCTGTTTCTCCTCCGCCGTGGCGATGCGGGTGCGCCAGCTGATGGCTCGCCATCACCACAGCCCCTTGATCAACTTTGCTGTGACCGGCTTTATCGCGACCCTGCTCTCCTCCAGCGCCACCTTCTTCCATTGGGGTGAGCAACCCTATCTGGCCATGGCGGCCAGCGTGTTGCTGCTGGTGCCGGGCTTCCCGCTCATCAATGCGGTCTCCGATATGGTGAAGGGCTACTTCAATATGGGGCTGGCCCGCTGGGGCACGGCGACCCTGCTGACCATCAGCGCTGCCATCGGTATTATCCTGGCGATGACGGTGACGGGCATCTGGGGGTGGAAGGTATGATGGTTGTTGACTCTGAGTTGGCACATGAGGATCTGGCCATCAGCGCAGGAAGCCATATCGGCATCATTCTGACCATCTCGGTGACCGGAATCAGGGGGGGGACAGTATGATGGATCTGCTCTGGCTGCTGGCCAAGGATGCCTTCTGGTCGGCCATACCGGCGGTGGGTTTTGCCATGATCTTCAACGTGCCGCCGCGCATGCTCAAATATTGCGCCATGGGCGGGGCGCTGGCCCACAGCCTGCGTACCCTGCTCATCCATTACGGCATGACCATCGAATGGGCTACCCTGGCGGCGGCGACCACGGTCGGGTTTGTCTGCGTCTACTGGTCACGCCGCCTGCTGGCGCCCCGCCCCGTATTCAGCGTCGCTTCCATCATTCCCATGATCCCGGGCAGCTATGCGTTCAAGACCATGATTGCGGTGGTTGAGCTCAATATCTCGGGGGTGAGCATGGAGCTTATCCAGAGCGCGGTGGAGAACGGGTTAAAGTCTATCTTTATCGTAGGGGCCCTAAGTTTTGGGTTGGCGATCCCCTCTCTGGTCGTATATCGTAACCGGCCCATAATTTAGATGGTTTTGTGAGAGGCTGACACCATGAAGATTTCCATGATCGCCGCCATGGCCCAGGATCGGGTGATCGGCAAGGACAACCAGATGCCTTGGCATCTGCCGGCCGATCTGGCCCACTTCAAGCGGGTCACGCTCGGCAAGCCGGTACTGATGGGGCGCAAGACCTTCGAGTCCATTGGTCGCCCCTTGCCCGGGCGTCGCAATTTGATTATTAGCCGCAACGCCGCCTATGCAGCCCCTGAAGGAACCGAGGTATTTCCATCCATCGAGGCCGTGTTGGCAACGCTGGCAGAGGTGGGGGAAGTGGACGAGTTGATGGTGATCGGCGGTGGTCACCTCTATGGCCAGCTGCTGGCCAAGGCCGATTGCCTCTATCTGACCCGCATCGAGCTGGCGGTGGAGGGGGACACCCGCTTTCCTGCGTTTGATGACGGCCAGTGGCAGCTTGTTGAAAGCGAAGCCCATCCCGCCGACGAGAAAAACCCGCATCCCTATCGTTTCGAGACCTGGCAGCGCTGCTGCTGAACCTCATTGCATCATCGTTGAAGCCAAAAAGCCCCTGGTGCCGCACAAGGGGCTTTTTCTTGCAATGAAGCTTCTGCCTGGCAGACAAGATCTCTGCCATGGCTGCACCAAAGCGCGCTACTTCATTCGCTCCTTTTTTGGCTTGATATCGTTAGGGTTGTAATAATTTTTACAGCTTTGATGACTGTTCGGGAGCATGTCCCGGCGCCACCCCCGAAAAGCCTGATCTTTCTCCCGCTCTTCCTGACTGGTCAAAACGCAACAATGATGAGTTACCTGACCACATAATTCATGCTGGCATGGTCCATGCTTTTTTGACTCTCAAGCTTTCCTGTTTTTCATCCCGGCGATGGCGTCGCCAACCTTGTTAATACGGGTGATTCTGAACCTGCTGACGACTCCCATTTTCTTGCCAGCGTTCCCTCTGTCACTGACTGTTCAATAAAAATATCAATTATTTAAATGGCGAAGCATTTTTCATCCTGTCATCTGAATAATGTTCAACTTAATGTATTTTTATTGTTCAAATAAACCCTTTTCAATCAATGAATTGGCTGATTCCGTTCTTTTGGGTTGGGATATAACCCTTTTTTTCTAGATACAAATTGCTTAGTGTTAAAAGTAATTGGCTCACGTTCGGCAGGCAAATTGTCAAGATGTCGACCATGAAAAAAGGACAGTATGACAGTCAAAATCGAAGTCAAATCACTCTATAAAATCTTCGGAGAACAGCCGGAAAAGGCGTTCAAATTGCTGGCGAAAGGGCACGATCGCGCCAGCATTCTAAAAAAGACCGGACAGACCCTGGGTGTGCAGGGGGTCGATCTGGCCATCCACGAGGGGGAGATCTTCGTCGTGATGGGTTTGTCCGGCTCGGGTAAATCTACTCTGGTGCGGCTCTTCAACCGGCTGATCGAGCCGACCCGTGGTCAGGTACTGATCGATGGTGAAGACATTGCCACCATCTCGGACAGAGAACTGCGTCAGGTGCGGCGCAAGAAGATCAGCATGGTGTTTCAGTCTTTTGCTCTTATGCCTCATCTGACCGTGCTGGAAAATACCGCCTTTGGCCTGGAGCTGGCTGGTGTGCCACTTCTCGAGCGCCAGCAAAGTGCCCGTCAGGCTCTCGATCAGGTGGGGCTGGGGCCCTGGATGAATGCCTTCCCCGACGCCCTCTCCGGTGGCATGAAGCAGCGGGTTGGCTTGGCCCGCGCACTTGCCAATGATCCCGACATTCTGTTGATGGATGAGGCCTTCTCCGCGCTGGATCCGCTGATCCGCACCGAGATGCAGGATGAGTTGCTCAAGCTGCAGGCCAGCCATCAACGCACCATCGTCTTCATATCTCACGACCTGGATGAGGCGATGCGCATCGGTGATCGCATCGCCATCATGCAGGATGGGCAGGTGATCCAGGTCGGGACGCCCGACGAGATCCTGAGTCAGCCTGCCAACGACTATGTGCGTGCCTTTTTTCGCGGTGTGGATCTGGCCAACGTGTTCAGTGCCCGCGATATCGTCAGCCGCAAGCAGATGCCGCTTATCAAGAAGCACACCACGGACGGGCCGGCCAACGCCCTGCGCCAACTCAAGCAGCAGGATCGTGAGTTTGGTTATGTGGTTGATCGTGCTCGTCGTTTCGTGGGCGTTGTCTCTCTCGCATCGCTGGCGCGCACTGTGGATAGCAAGGGCAGCCTGGAACAGGCCTTGCTGGATGAGGTGACGCCGCTATTGGCTGATACCCCGCTGCATGAGCTGATCAGCCAGGTAGCGGCGGCTCCCTGCCAGGTGCCGGTTATTGAGGAAGATGGTACTTACCTGGGCCTCATTTCGAAGGCGAATCTACTCAACACCCTGGACAGGAGTACCCCGGCATGAAGCAATTACTCTCCCTCTGCCTGGCACTCCTGTTGCTGGCAAGCTACCCCGCATGGGCTGAAGAGGCGACGGCCAATCATCAAGATGATGCGGTCAGCAGTGAGACTAAGGACGCGGCCGAGGATCCCTGGGGCAGTTCAACCGAGACGGCGGTGGCCAGCAATGACTGGCAGGCCGAGCTTGCTGCGAAAGCGGAAGAGCCGGCTTTCGACCCCCTGGATCCTTTCCAGCATGCCTGGGTGCCACTCGATAGCTGGGTCGAACAGGGCATTGGCGTGCTGGTGAGCAACTTCAGACCCCTGTTCCAGATCATACGTGCACCCGTCGAAGTGACACTCAATGCGCTGACCAGTGCGCTGCAGAGCATTCCTTCTTCCATCATGGTTGTGCTATTGACCCTGGTTGCCTGGCAACTGGTCAGTGGGCGGATGGCGTTGGGGACGTTGGTCTCGCTGATCGGCATAGGTCTTATCGGTGCCTGGGCTGATGCCATGGTGACCCTGTCGCTGGTGCTGACTTCACTCTTCTTCTGCATCCTGATTGGCTTGCCGGCCGGTATTCTGCTGGCCCGTAGCGAGAAAGCGACCAGCTGGACCCGGCCGTTGCTGGATGCCATGCAGACGACCCCGGCCTTTGTCTATCTCATCCCCATCGTCATGTTGTTTGGCATAGGGAATGTGCCCGGGGTGGTGGTGACCATCATCTTTGCATTGCCGCCCATGATCAGACTGACCATCCTCGGCATTCGTCAGGTACCGGAGGATCTCATCGAAGCCGGGAATTCATTTGGTGCCAGCCCCTCCCAGCTGCTGCTCAAGGTGCAGCTGCCGCTCGCCATGCCCACCATCATGGCAGGGGTCAATCAGTCGCTGATGCTTTCCCTCTCCATGGTGGTGATCGCCTCCATGATAGCCGTGGGGGGTCTTGGCCAGATGGTATTGCGCGGTATCGGACGTCTCGACATGGGGATGGCCTCGGTAGGGGGGCTTGGCATTGTGCTGCTGGCCATAGTGCTGGATCGCATGACCCAGGCGATGGGCCAGTCCAAATCAGGGCATGTTGGCCGCTGGTATCGGCGTGGTCCTATTGCCCTGTTGCTCGCCCCGTTCGAACATCGCCACAAGACTCACACCAAAGGAGGACAAGTATGAAAGCCATTACCCAAGGAATGACGCTGGGTTGCCTGCTGCTGAGCACGGCCGCCATGGCCGGTGTCACGGTTCAACCCATCCAGAGTACGTTGCCGGAGGAAGCCTTTCAGACCCTGCTGGTGAGCAAGCTGCTGGGTGAGCTGGGTTATGATGTCAAACCAGCCAAAGAGGCGGACTACAACGTAGGATATGCCTCGGTCGCCAGTGGCGATGCCACTTTTCTCGCTTTCAACTGGGATCCGCTCCATAAGGACAAGTATGAAAAGGCCGGGGGCGATACCAAGTTCTACCGCAAGGGTACCTATGTGACCGGGGCGGCCCAGGGTTATCTCATCGACAAGGCTACTGCCGACAAATACGGCATCACCAACATAGCCCAGTTGAAGGATCCCAAGCTGGCTGCCCTGTTTGACAGCGATGGCGATGGCAAGGCTGATCTGGCCGGCTGCAATCCGGGTTGGGGCTGCGAGATGGTGATCAATCATCAGCTCAAGACGTACGGTCTGGCACAGACAGTGACGCATCAACAGGGCAATTATGCGGCCATCATTGCCGACACTATTACCCGCTTCAAGGAACAAAAACCCGTGCTCTACTACACCTGGACCCCGTACTGGGTGAGTGGTGAGCTGGTGCCCGGCAAGGATGTGGTATGGCTGGAAGTGCCTTATACCGCCTTGCCAGAGGGACGTGAGGGGGATACCCAATTGGCGAATGGCAAAAACTATGGCTTTGAAATGAATACCATGCACATAGTGGCTAACAAGGGGTTTGCCGAGGCCAACCCCTCTGCCGCCAAGCTGTTTGCCGAGATGAAGCTGCCCATCAATGACATCAACGTACAAAATGGGCTGATGAAGCAGGGTCAGAACAAGCCGGCGGATATCGAGCGTCACGCAGATGCCTGGCTCAAGGGGCACAAGGATTTGGTCAACGACTGGCTGACTCGGGCTCGCGCCGCGAAGTAAGCGGGGGCTGGGAACAAGAAAATGCAGCCATACCGCTCAGGTATCCAAGTTCTTTGAGTGTCACTTATAAAAGCGCCCGGCAGTTGCCGGGCGCTTTTTGTTGTCGGAAGGGTGCGTTGCCGGACGGGATCAGATGCCTGAACCGTCGCTCTCGCCGCTCTCCTCGTGCAGGCCGCATTCACGCTTGAGGCCGAAGAAGCGGGTCTGCTCCTCGCTCATGCCAGGCTCCCACTTGGTGGTGGTGTGCACGTCGCCGACCGACAGGTAACCTTGCTCCCACAGGGGGTGGTAGGGGAGGTCGAACTCCTTGAAGTAGTAGAAGACGTCCTTGTTGCTCCAGTCGATCACCGGCAGGAACTTGAAGCGGCCGCGCTGGATGGCCAGCACCGGCAGTGTGCCCCGGCTGCCGGACTGCTCCCGGCGCAGGCCCGAAAACCAGGTGCGGGCGCCGAGCTCGTTCAGGGCGCGGTCCATGGGCTCCACCTTGTTGAACTGGTTGTAGCGGGTGATCCCCTCCACTCCCTGCTCCCACAGGAGGCCGAAGCGGGCCTCCTGCCAGGCCGGACTGAGCGCGGCCCGGTAGATTTTGAGGTTGAGGGCGAGACGCTCGGTCAGCTCGTCGATAAAGCGGTAGGTCTCGGGGAAGAGATAACCGGTATCGGTCAGCACCACGGGCACGTCGGCCCGCTCGCGGCTCACCAGGTGCAGCATCAGCGCCGCCTGGATGCCGAAGCTCGATGACAGCACGTGCTCTCCTGGCAGGTTGGCCAAGGCCCAGCGCACCCGCTCGGGGGCGCTCATGGCGTCCAGCGCCCGGTTGAGGGGCGCCAGCGCCTCGACCTGCTCCTCCCGGCTCAAGGCCAGCAGGGCGTCGAGGTCGAGCCGACCGTCGGCGGTGCGCGCCAGCCGGGCTGTATCAGTCTGTTCAGGCTGCATAGAAGTCCCTCGCGGAGTCGATGACCGGAGCTATGATGCCGGCGCGAATGACGAAGTCGCCGAAGCACTCGCCCGGGTTGCGATCCTTGGCCCAACGGCCGATCAGGGCGTCCAGTTCGGTCAGGATCTGCGGCTCTGTGATGTTCTCCAGGTGCAGGCGCGGGATGCGGGTTCCCTCCAGGTTGCCACCCAGGTGCAGGTTGTAGCGACCCGGCGCCTTGCCCACCAGTCCCACCTCCGCCAGCATGGCGCGGCCGCAGCCGTTGGGGCAGCCGGTGACCCGGAAGATGATGGCGTCATCGGCGAGATCGTGCTTGGCTAGCAGCCCCTCGATGTCGGTGACGAAAGCCGGCAGCATGCGCTCGGCCTCGGCCATCGCCAGCGGGCAGGTGGGCAGGGCCACGCAGGCCATGGACTGCTTGCGCTGCTCGCTCACGCCGTCATCCAGCAGGCCGTACTGGCGCGCCAGGGCTTCGATGCGGGCCTTCTCGCTGGCGGGTACCCCTGCGATGATGAGGTTCTGGTTGGCGGTCAGGCGAAAATCCCCCTGATGCACCTTGGCGATCTCCAGCATGCCGCTCTTGAGGGGCTTGCCCGGGAAGTCCAGCAGGCGGCCGTTCTCGATGAACAGGGTCAGGTGATGCTTGCCGTCGATCCCCTCCACCCAGCCGAAGCGATCGCCACGGCTGGTGAACTCATAGGGACGTACCGGCCCGAACTGGATACCGGCACGGCTCTCCACCTCGGCTTTGAAGGCCTCGACGCCGACGCGCTCGAGGGTGTACTTGGTCTTGGCGTTTTTGCGGTTGACCCGGTTGCCCCAGTCGCGCTGGGTGCTGACCACGGCGGCCGCCACCTCCAGCACGTGGGAGAGGGGCACGAAGCCGAAATCGCTCGCCTTGCGCGGGTAGGTGCTGGTGTCGCCGTGGGTCATGGCCAGACCCCCGCCCACCAGCACGTTGAAGCCCACCAGCTTGCCACCTTCGGCGATGGCCACGAAGTTGAGATCGTTGGCGTGGATGTCCACGTCGTTGTGGGGCGGGATCACCACGGTCGTCTTGAATTTGCGCGGCAGGTAGTTGGAACCCAGGATCGGCTCCTCGTCATCCCCCAGCTTCTCGCCGTCCAGCCAGATCTCCACGTAGGCGCGGGTCTTGGGCAGCAGGTGCTCGGAGATCTTCTTGGCCCACTCGTAGGCCTCCTGGTGCAGTTCGGATTCCACCGGGTTGCTGGTGCAGAGCACGTTGCGGTTCACGTCGCCCGCGGTGGCGATGGAATCGATGCCGGTGCTGTTGAGGGTCTGGTGCATCAGCTTGATGTCGCGCTTCAGTACCCCGTGGAACTGGAAGGTCTGGCGGGTAGTCAGGCGGATGCTGCCGTACAGGCTGTGTTCCTCGGCAAACTGGTCGATCACCTGCCACTGGGCCGGGGTGATGATGCCGCCGGGCAGGCGGGCACGCAGCATGACGTTGTGCAGTGGCTCCAGCTTCTGGGCCGCGCGCTCGGGGCGAATGTCGCGGTCATCCTGCTGATACATGCCGTGAAAGCGGATCAGCTGGAAGTTGTCGCCGTTGAAGCCGCCAGTGAGCGGGTCCTTGAGATCCTGCTCTATGGTGCCGCGCAGAAAGTTGCTCTCGCGTTTCAGACGTTCGTTGTCCGCCAGCGGTCCTTCCACCGGTCCTGGAATAACTTGTTTGCTCATCAATAGACATCCCTTTGATAACGTTTGGCACGACGCAATTCGCTCAGATACTCTTCTGCTTCCTCACGGCTCTTCTGGCCATGTTCGGCAATCACATCCAGCAGGGCTTCCTGCACATCTTTGGCCATATGATTGGCATCGCCGCACACATAGAAGTGAGCGCCTGCTTCCAGCCACTGGTAGAGCTCGAGCCCTGCCTCGCGCAGGCGGTCCTGCACATAAATCTTGTTGGCCTGATCCCGGCTGAAGGCCAGGGAGATCTTCGACAGCAGGCCCGATTTCACATAGCGCTGCCACTCCACCTGATAGAGGAAATCCTGGGTAAAGTGCGGATTGCCGAAGAACAGCCAGTTCTTGCCGTCGGCCCCTTGCGCTTCCCGCTCCTGCAAGAAGGCCCGGAAGGGGGCGATGCCGGTGCCAGGGCCCACCATGATGACGGGGGTATCGGGGTTTTGCGGCAGGCGGAAGTTGTCGTTGTGCTCCACGAATACCCGCACCTCGGCATCTTCAGGCAGACGGTCCGCCAGGTAGGAGGAGGCGGCGCCGCTGCGCACTGTGCCATCTTCCTGCGGGTAGCGCACCACGCCGACGGTCAGGTGCACCTCTTCCTCCACCTCGCTCTGGCTGGAGGCGATGGAGTAGAGGCGCGGAGTGAGCGGGCGCAGCAGGCCGATCAGCTGTTCGGCTGTGAGCGCGGTCGGGAAGCGCTTGAGCACATCCACTACCTGGGCGCTGGCCACCAGCGCGTTGACCTGGGCCTTGTCACCGGCCAGATCTTTGAGCGCCGCGTTATCCGATATGTCAGCGAGCCCTGTGATAAAGCCGCCGTGCAAGCGGGTCAGCTCCAGCTCGCGGCTGAGCACCTCGCGCAGGCTGCCGCGGGCGGTGGCCTCGTCGCCGGAAAGATGAGCCAGCGCCAAGACCTCACCGACCAGGTCGGCATCGTTGTCAAACCAGATGCCCAGCGCATCCCCCGGCTGATAGTGGATGCCGGACTCTTCGAGGCTGATCTCGATGTGGCGGATATCCTTGGTCGAGTCGCGACCGGTGATCTTCTGGTTGACCGAGAGCCTGGCCGGGAAGGGGTTCTCCTTGCTGTACTGGCTGTGGCCGACCGCCTGCTGTACCGCGCTGGCCACGCTGCTGCCGGCAGGGCCGGCAGAGAGAGTGGCGGCGATGGCGTTGAGCGCCTGTTCGCCCCACGCCTTGGCGGCATCCTGATAATCCACGTCCAGGCTGGCGAGTTCATGCACCCGATCGGCGCCGGCCTTGGTCAGCAGGCTGTCAAAGTCCTTGCCGGTCTGGCAGAAGAACTCATAGGAGCTGTCACCCAGCCCCAGCACGGCGAACTTGAGCCCTTCCAGCTTGCCGACCTTGCCCTTCTTGAGCTGCTCGTACAGATCGACCGCGCTCTCCGGTGGTTCACCCTCCCCGTAAGTGCTCACTACCACCAGCAGGTGGGTCTCTTTCTTGAGCTGCTTGGGTTTGTAGTCCGTCATGGAGGTGAGGGTCACCGGCAGGCCACGGGCCTCGGCCTGCGCCTTGATGGCGCTGGCCACGCCCTTGGCGTTGCCGGTCTGGGAGCCGTAGAGAATGGTCAGATTGCCGGCGGGGGCAACGGCTGCAGTGCTTGTAGCGACAGGCTGTTGACCGGACTGGGAGAGACCGTAGAGATAACCGCTGACCCAGGCCAGTTGCTGGGTATTGAGGGTTGAAAGTGCCTGGCTCAGCTGACGTTGCTGCTCATCAGAGAGGGGGGCGAGGTGGGTCAAGGGATCCTTCAATTGCATCACACACATCTTCCATGGGCTGATTTTTGGTCAGAGTAAGGGGTGTGATGGATAACAACAAAGAATAAAAATATCTTCTTTATTCCATTGTTGCATTAAAAGGAGAGGGTGCAGGGATGTTAGCCATTCGGGGCGTGACGATTGTCATGGTATAAACAGCCATGAATGAGCCCCGGATTGATCACACAGGAAGCGTGAATGTCGACCATCAGATTGTTTCATGTCAATGCCTTCAGCAGGCAGCCCTTTGGCGGCAACCCGGCGGTGGTGGCGCTGGGGCCGAGCCAACCGGATGCCGGATTGCAGGCCATGGCGGCCGAGTTCAACCTCTCGGAGACCGCCTTTCTGACACCCCTTGGTTATGCCCATTACCGACTGCGTTGGTTTACTCCCAAGGTCGAGGTGGATCTCTGTGGCCACGGCACTCTGGCTGCGGCTCATGTGCTGTGGCAGACGGGAGCATTGGCTGTGCACGACATCATTCGCTTCGAGACCCGCAGCGGCGAGCTTCTGGCCCGGCGCGAAGGGGAGTGGATCTGGCTCGATTTCCCGTGCATTGCCCCGGCGCCGCTCGTTCTGGATCCGGCCTATGCGGCGGCGGTCGGTTGCCAGCCGCTGCAAACCCTGGCGGCCGGCGCCAAGTTCTTGCTGGAGCTGGCCAGCGAGGAGGAGGTCCGTGCGCTCACCCCAGATTTTCAGGCCCTGCGAGCGCTGCCCGGTCGTGGCCTGATGGTGACGGCGCCCTCGCGCGATCCGGACCATGACTTCGTCTCCCGCTACTTCGCCCCCTGGGTCGGGGTAGACGAGGATCCGGTGACCGGCTCCAACCACTGCGCCCTGGTGCCCTTCTGGGCCGAACGGCTAGGCAAACAGCAACTGCGGGCCCGCCAGATCTCGGCCCGGGGCGGTGAGCTGCGGCTTGAATTGCAGGGAGATCGGGTGCTGATGGCGGGTCAGGCCGTCACCTTGTGGCAGGGGGAGTGGCTGCTACCGCCGGCCTTATAAGCGGCAAGCTAGCGGCGTATTGAGCGTTCGCCACCGGCTGTGCCCGCCATAAAAAAAACGCCCCGCAGTTGCGGGGCGTTTTGATTGTCATGGACGGCAGCTGTGCTGCTGCGGCCCTGTTTCTTCGGCTCTTACTTTTGTGGACGCAGAGCCGGGAACAGGATGACGTCGCGGATGGTGTGGCTGTTGGTGAACAGCATCACCAGACGGTCGATACCGATGCCCTGACCAGCAGTCGGCGGCAGACCGTGTTCCAGCGCGGTCACGAAGTCGGCGTCGTAGAACATGGCTTCGTCATCGCCTGCGGCTTTCTGGTCAACCTGAGCCTGGAAGCGCTCGGCCTGATCTTCCGCATCGTTCAGCTCGGAGAAGCCGTTGGCCAGCTCGCGGCCGCCGATGAAGAATTCGAAGCGGTCGGTGACGTCCGGGTTCTGGTCGTTGCGACGGGCCAGCGGAGAGACGGCGGCCGGGTACTCGGTGATGAAGGTCGGTTGCAGCAGCATGTGCTCCACGGTCTCTTCGAAGATCGCGGTGATCACATGACCCAGCTCCCAGCTCTTCATCAGCTCGATGTGCAGGCGCTTGGCGACGGCGGTGGCCTTCTCCAGGGTCGCCAGATCGTCGCGGGTCACATCCGGGTTGTACTTCAGGATGGAGTCAACCATGGAGAGGCGCTGGAACGGCTGACCGAAATCGATGGTCAGGCCCTCTTCGCCCTCTTTGGCGTAACGGATCTTGGTGTCGCCCAGGATGTCCTGCGCCAGGGTGCGCAGCATCTCTTCGGTGAGATCCATCAGATCGATGTAGTCGGCGTAGGCCATATAGAACTCGAGCATGGTGAACTCGGGGTTATGGCGAACGGAGATACCTTCGTTACGGAAGTTGCGGTTGATCTCGTACACGCGCTCGAAACCACCGACCACCAGACGCTTCAGATAGAGTTCCGGAGCGATACGCAGGTACATGTCGATGTCCAGCGCATTGTGGTGGGTGATGAAGGGACGTGCGGAGGCGCCACCCGGGATGACCTGCATCATGGGGGTTTCCACTTCCATGAAGCGCTTGTCGTTCAGGAACTTGCGGATACCGGCCACCACCTTGGTACGGGTCACGAAGGTCTTGCGGGACTCTTCGTTGGCGATCAGATCCAGGTAACGCTGACGGCAGCGGGCTTCCTGGTCGGTCAGACCCTTGTGCTTCTCGGGCAGCGGGCGCAGTGCCTTGGTCAGCAGGCGGATGTCGGAGACGTGCACGGACAGCTCGCCGGTCTGGGTCTTGAACAGGGTGCCTTCGACACCGACGATGTCACCCAGATCCCACTTCTTGAACTGCTCGTTGTAGAAGCCTTCCGGCAGGTCGTCACGAGTCACATAGACCTGGATCTTGCCAGCCATGTCCTGCAGGGTCGCGAAGGATGCCTTGCCCATGATCCGGCGGGTCATGATACGACCGGCAATCTTCACCCGTTTACCCAGGGCAGTCAGCTCCTCGGCGCTTTTGTCGCCAAACTCTGCCTGCAGATCGCCGGAGAGGCTGTCACGACGAAAGTCGTTGGGGAAGGGATTGCCCTGGGCGCGCAGGGCGGCCAGCTTGGAACGACGCTCTGTCATCTCATTGTTGAGTTCGAGAGTTTGGTCGACTTCCGGAGTAGTGGTTTGTTCAGACATGGTGATTCCTGCTTGTTTACAGACCTGATTTCAGGCTGGCTTCGATAAACTTGTCCAAGTCACCGTCGAGCACCGATTGAGTATTACGGGTTTCGACGCCGGTGCGCAGATCCTTGATACGGGAGTCATCCAGCACGTAAGAGCGGATCTGGCTGCCCCAACCGATATCGGACTTGGTCTCTTCCAGGGCTTGTTTCTCAGCGTTTTGCTTCTGAATTTCCAGCTCGTAGAGCTTGGCTTTCAGCTGCTTCATACACTGATCTTTGTTTTTGTGCTGGGAACGGTCGTTCTGGCACTGTACCACGACACCGGTCGGGACGTGGGTGATACGCACCGCGGATTCAGTCCGGTTAACGTGCTGACCGCCGGCACCGGAGGCGCGGTAGACGTCGATACGCAGATCGGCCGGGTTGATATCGATTTCGATATCGTCGTCGATTTCGGGATAGACGAACACGGAGCAGAACGAGGTGTGGCGACGGCCACCGGAATCGAACGGGGATTTGCGAACCAGACGGTGCACGCCGGTTTCGGTGCGCAGCCAGCCGAAGGCGTATTCGCCGGTGAACTTGATGGTGGCGGACTTGATGCCGGCCACGTCACCCTCTGAGCATTCGATGAGCTCAGGCTTGTAGCCGTGGGCATCGCCCCAGCGCAGGTACATGCGCAGCACCATGTTGGCCCAATCCTGTGCTTCGGTACCACCGGAGCCGGATTGAATGTCGATATAGCAGTCGGAACCGTCGTGCTGGCCGGAGAACATGCGGCGGAACTCCAGCTCCACCAGCTTGGCTTCCAGCTGCTCGGCTTCGGCGATGGCTTCGTTGAAGGTCTCTTCGTCTTCCCCTTCCACGGCCAGGCTGACCAGCATCTCGACATCTTCCACGCCCTGGGTCAGGGTATCGATGGTGCCAACCACGTTTTCCAGCGCGACACGCTCCTTGCCCAGCGCCTGTGCGCGCTCCGGCTCATTCCAGACGTCGGGCTGTTCCAGCTCGGCGTTTACCTCTTCCAGACGCTCTTTCTTGGCGTCATAGTCAAAGGTACCCCCTAAGAAGCTCGGTCCGCTCAGACAGCTCCTTAAGTTTGTTCAATACAGGATTAACTTCGAACATCGTGAAAACTCTCAGGATCGATGTGATTTGAAAACGGGTCATTCTAGCCAATTGTGGAAGGAATAAACAGGGCCGCCTGTCCTTGTGCGTGCCCTGTAGGCAATTTCTGGTGCAGTTTTCCCCACTCCAGTAGAAAATACCGCCCGCAACCCGGAATAAGGGTTCAGTTCTGGCTAATAACGTCGCTATAACATACGGGTGCCATGCACTTTTTGGGAAATCCTGTTCCTGATCTCATAAGAAGAACCATGATGAAAAATCTATCACTCAAGCAAAAGATACTGTTATCGGTGGTGATCGCCCTCTCGCTGGTGATCACCTTGCTCTCCTGGCAAGGCTACAGCAGCCAGAAGTCGCTGCTGTTGCAAGGCAGTCAGGAGCAGGTACAGCGTCTGGGTAACCAGCAGGCTGAACGGATCAGCGACTGGCTGGCTGCCCGTCGTGATGTAGTGCAGGCCCTTGGCAACAAGGCTGGCGCCGAGCCCCTCAATGCCCTGCAGCAGGCACAGGTCTCCGGCCGCTTCCAGCTCACCTATTTTGGCGAGAGCAGCGGCAAGATGAATGACTCTGACCCCTCCATCAACCGTGACGGTTATGATCCCCGCTCCCGTGGCTGGTATCAGGAGGCCATGGCCAAGGGGGGCATGATAGTCACCAAACCCTATCTGGACGTGGCCTACAACATCCTGGTGGTGACCCTGGCCCAACCGGCCCAGGGCGGTGTGGTTGGCGGCGATCTCTCCATCGCCTCCCTGGTGGAAGACGTCACCAAGATGACTCTGCCGGCCGACGGTTTCGCCGTCATGATGCACAAGGACGGCACTGTCATCGCCTACAAGGATGCCGCCAAGGCGATGAAGCCGACCACCGAGATCGACAACGATCTGACCAACGCCCTGATTGAACAGAGCAAGGCCAGCCACGAGCTGGTGCCGGCCTACTTCGATGGCGAAGGGCGCGACAAGCTGCTGTGGGCGGTGGACATTCCGGATACAGACTGGGAGCTGGTACTGGTACTGGACAAGGCGACCCTGGAGGCGCCGCTCTCCTCCCTGTTGATGACCCAGCTCGGCCTGGCTCTGCTAGTGCTGGTGGGCAGCATCCTCGCCATCTCCTGGCTGGTCAGCCTGCTGCTCGGCCCGCTCACCAAGGTTTCCCAGGCACTGGCCCGCATTGCTGACGGCAACGGCGATCTGACCCAGCGCATCAAGATCGACACCAATGACGAGGTCGGTCAGCTGGCCAACAGCTTCAACCGTTTCGTCGGCAGCCAGCACCAGCTGATCGGCAATATCCGCAAGCTGGCCAGCGAGCTGGACGCCGATGCCGAGCGCAGTCTGGTGACCAACCAGGCGGCGGTCGAAGAGCTGCAGCGCCAGCAGCAGGAGGTGACCATGGTCGCCACCGCGGTGACCGAGATGGCGAGCGCCACCCAGGAGATCGCCAACAACGCCGAGAGCACAGCTGCTGCGGCCCAGCAGTCGGCCCAGAGCAGTGAGCAGGGCAAGATGCTGGTCAACAAGACTCGTCAATCCATCAACGGTCTGGCCGATGAAGTGGGTCAGGCGACCGAGGTGATCGGCGAGCTGAGCCGTCACGCCCAGGCCATCTCCGGCATCCTCTCCACCATCCAGGGCATCGCCGAGCAGACTAACCTGCTGGCGCTGAACGCGGCCATCGAAGCGGCCCGTGCCGGCGAGCAGGGTCGCGGCTTCGCCGTGGTGGCGGACGAGGTGCGGGTGCTGTCGCGCCGTACCCAGGACTCCACCCAGGAGATCCAGTCCACCATAGAGACGCTGCAGCAGACCACCTCCCGTGCCGTGAGCCTGATGCAGACGAGCCAGGGGCTGGCCGACAATAGCGTGCAGGATGCCGATGCCGCCGCCGCCGCGCTCGAAGAGATCACCCAGGCCGTCTCCCTCATCTCCGACATGGCGGGCCAGATTGCCACTGCCGCCGAGGAGCAGACCCAGGTGACCGGCGAGATCACTCAGAACACCACCGCCATCAAGGATGTGAGCGACGAGATCACCGCCGCCGCCATGCGGGATCTGGATCAGGCCGCCGGACTCAAGGGACGGGCAACCGATCTGAACCAGCAGGTCGCGACCTTTATCCTGTAATCAGGCAGACCCGTTGCAACCGAGCCCCGCGATCGATGATCGCGGGGCTTTTTATTGGCCGTTATCGTGGTAGTCGCGGTTGGTAAAGGGGAGGTAGAGGGAGAAAACCTGCGTTTAACTCCCATGTGCCATGTGCCATGTGCCATGTGCCATGTGCCAGGTGACAGCATATCTGGCCTTTGGTCAGCACTTTGCCATGCAGACTGATGCCCAAAACAGAGAGCCCACCTTGCGGTGGGCTCTTGTCATCATGGTTCTGTCTGGTCGGGATTACAGGAAGGGCAGCGCCATAAACAGTTTGATCACCATGGCGTTGATGATGTCGATGAAGAAGGCCCCCACCATGGGCACCACCAGAAACGCCAGGTGAGAGGGGCCGAAGCGCAGGGTGATGGCCTGCATGTTGGCAATGGCCGTCGGGGTCGCCCCCAGGCCAAAGCCGCAGTGACCTGCCGCCAGCACGGCCGCATCGTAGTTTTTACCCATGACCCGGAAGGTGACGAAGACGGCGTAGAGCGCCATCGCCACTGTCTGGGCGGCCAGCAGGATGAAGATGGGCAGCGCCAGGCTGGCCAGATCCCACAGCTTCAGGCTCATCAGCGCCATCGCCAGGAACAGCGACAGGCTGATGTTGCCGAGCAGGGAGACTTCGCGGTCACTCACCTCATGCCAGTTGAGCAGGGTCAGGGCGTTGCGCAGCAGTACGCCGACGAACAGCACGCAGACGAAGATCGGCAGCTCGAGGACACTGCCCTTGAGGTAGAGGGAGAGCAGCTCGCCCCCTTTCAAGCTGATGGCGATGAGCGCCAGGGTCTCAATCACGCTGAACGGGGTGAGCGGGCGCTCCATGTCGGGCATCTCGAAGCCCTGGGGCGCGTCATCCTGGTTGTGCTCTTCGCCCGGCACCTGCACCTTCTTCACCAGATAGCGGGCCACCGGACCGCCGATGAGGCCCCCCAGCACCAGACCGAAGGTGGCGCAGGCGATGGCGAGTTCGGCGGCAGACTGCACGCCGTACTTGTCGGAGAAGGTGGTACTCCAGGCCGCTCCGGTGCCGTGGCCGCCGGAGAGGGTGATGGAGCCGGCCAGCAGCCCCATGTGGGGATCCAGACCGAGCAGAGTGGCCAGGCCCACCCCCAGGCTGTTTTGTACCAGCAGCAGGCCGGTGACCACCATCAGGAAGGTGACCACCGCCTTGCCGCCGCGTTTGAGGCTGCCCAAATCGGCGGAGAGGCCGATGGAGGCGAAGAAGGCCAGCATCAGCGGGGTTTGCAGGCTGGTGTCGAATTGCAACTCCATCTGCAGGGTGGAGCGCAGCAACAGCAGTACCAGCGCGACCACCAGGCCGCCGGCAACCGGTTTGGGGATGTTGAAGGTGCGCAGCAGCCCGACGCGGGTAACCAGCAGACGACCAAGCAGCAACACCAGGGTGGCGGCGACAAGAGTGGCGTAGGAATCAAGTTGTAGCATTCAGTACTCCCATGTTGATTGGCTGTGTCTTTCGGTGGTGAAGACTCACAGATTCAGCCGGGATAAAAACAGTGCGGCGAACGTGCCAGCAAAGAAGGGGAAAGGTTCCCCGCTCCATGAAGATGGAGCCAGTGCGGGCCTGACATGCTCAGGCATCCAGATGAGATTTTGGTAAAATCCGGCGGACTGTAGCAAAAAACACCTATTAATTCCATATTTCATGCCTTGTTGACCATTATTTGTTCTTTTTTCGAGATTTAATACCTATGGGGTAGGGCGTGTTGAGGTTCGAAATGATTGGCTCCTGCTGCCTGTCCAACTCAGCCCGGGCGTGGGAAAAACAGCGTGTTTGACTGAGGGATAACAATGGATATGGCACACCTTGCCGCCCCATCGTGCCCGGGCAGGCATCACAAGATGCGACGGATGGGGTGTGAAGAAGAGGGGCTATCCCTATATAATCCGCCGGTTTCCGGCCCACTGATCCGGCCAACCAAGAGGAGAGGGTGTGAAGAAGTCCATCTACATCGCCTACACAGGCGGCACCATTGGGATGCAGCGTTCCGACCACGGCTATGTGCCGATGGCGGGCTTTATGGAAGATTGTCTGGCGCGGATGCCCGAGTTTCATCGGCCCGAGATGCCCGATTACCATATTCACGAATATGATCCCCTCATCGACTCCTCCGACATGACCCCGGCGGACTGGCAGCGCATCGCCGAGGACATTCGCGACAACTACGAGAAATACGACGGTTTCGTCATTCTGCACGGTACCGACACCATGTCGTTCACCGCCTCGGCGCTCTCCTTCATGCTCGAAGATCTGCACAAGCCGGTCATCATCACCGGCTCCCAGATCCCGCTCGCCGAGCTGCGCTCCGACGGCCAGCAGAACCTGCTCAACGCCCTCTATATCGCGGCCAACTACCCGATCCACGAGGTGACGCTCTTTTTCAACAACCAGCTCTATCGCGGCAATCGCAGCAAGAAGGTGCATGCGGACGGCTTCCACGCCTTCGACTCGCCGAACTATCCGCCGCTGCTCAACGCCGGCATCGCCATCTCCCTGGAGGCAGGCGAGCTGGGGGTACCGTCCGATCAGCCCCTGGTGCTGCACGACATCACCCCCCAGCCCATCGGCGTGGTGACCCTCTATCCCGGGATCTCCAGCGAGGTGATCGCCAATATCCTGCAGCAGCCGGTGAAGGCGCTGATCCTGCTCTCCTTCGGGGTCGGCAATGCACCGCAGAATCCGACCATGCTGGCGCTGCTCTCCGAGGCCTCGGCCCGCGGCGTCATCATCGTCAACCTGAGCCAGTGTCTGCATGGCAAGGTCAACATGGGCGGCTATGCCACCGGCAACGCCCTCTCCCGCGCCGGGGTCATCTCGGGCTTCGACATGACCGCCGAGGCGGCACTGACCAAGCTGCACTTCCTGCTGAGCCAGGGCTTGCCCTCCCACCGCATTCGCGAGCTGATGCAGCAATCCCTGCGTGGCGAACTGACCCCCTGATGAGCGGGTAAGGTGCGGATAAAACAAGAGGGGAGCCATGATGGCTCCCCTCTTTGTTGTGCGCTGCCAGCAGCGACTTGTCGGGTCAGTCTCAGTGGCTGAGGTCGACCCGCACTATCTCTTCTTCGTCGCGGTACTGGCGCTTGAGCTCGCTCTTGCTCTTCATCACGATCTCGCCGTCACGGCCAATATTCATGTGCTCGGGATTTTCAAGGTGCATCGCCTGCCAGGCCATCACGGCCTGCAGGGAGGTGGCCTTCTGCTCGTCGGTGAGGGGCTTGCCATCTGGCCACTTGCCAAGCTCGACCGCGGTCTTGAGCCGCTCGTACACCTCTTTGGGCATCTGCCTGATTGCTTGTTGAAACTCACCTTGTTGATACGACATCCGGCCTCTCCTTGAAATTGAGCCATGAACCCGGGCTTGGGCGGGCAGATCCTGGCGGGTTATGCAGGTAGATCCTGACGGACTACGCCAGCCATCTGCTCCATCACCCGCACTACCTGACAACTGTATCCGAACTCGTTGTCATACCACACGTAGAGCACGCAGTGATCCCCTTCGGCGATGGTGGCCTGGGAGTCCACGATGCCGGCGAAGCGGGAACCCACCATGTCGGAGGAGACCAGCTCGGTGCTGGCACTGAAGTCAATCTGGCGATGCAGGGCCGAGCTCAGCGACATCTGTTGCAGATAGGCGTTGAGGCTCTCCCGATCGGTGGCCTGCTCCAGCGACAGGTTGATGATGGCGAGCGACACGTTGGGAGTCGGCACCCGGATGGCGTTGCCGGTGAGCTTGCCCTTGAGTTCGGGCAGCGCCTTGGCTACCGCCTTGGCGGCACCCGTGCTGGTCATCACCATGTTGAGGGCTGCACTGCGACCGCGGCGCTCGCCCTTGTGATAGTTGTCGATCAGGTTCTGATCGTTGGTGTAGGAGTGCACCGTTTCGACGTGGCCGTGGCGGATGCCGTATCTCTCCTGCATCACCTTGAGCACAGGGGTGATGGCGTTGGTGGTGCAGGAGGCGGCGGAGATGATGCGATCTTCCGGGGTGATCACCTCATGGTTGACCCCGAATACCACGTTCTTCATCTCGCCCTTGCCGGGAGCGGTCAGCAGCACCTTGCCGGCGCCGCGCGCCTTGAGATGTTCACTGAGGCCTGCCTCGTCGCGCCAGACGCCGGTGTTGTCGATGATCAGGGCGTTCTGGATGCCATAGGCGGTGTAATCGATATCGGCCGGGCTATTGGCGTAGATCACCTGGATGTAGGTGCCGTTGGCGATGATGGCGCTGCGCTCCACGTCCACTTCGATGGAACCGTTGAAGGGGCCATGGACGGAGTCGCGGCGCAGCAGGCTGGCGCGTTTTTCCAGATCTCCGTCACGACCGCCGCGTACCACGATGGCGCGCAGGCGCAGGGAGTTGGCGGCGCCGGTACGTTCGATCAGCAGGCGGGCCAGCAGGCGGCCGATGCGACCAAAACCGTAGAGCACTACATCCGTCGGCTGGGGAACCTCACCACGGCCCAGGGCCGGTGCCAGTTTGGCTTTCAGATAGTCCTCAATGCCCGCCTCATCCTGATGCTCCTGCCAGTAACCAACGGCCAGTTTACCCAGATCGATCTCGGCAACAGTCGGTTTCAGGGCCACGATGGCCTGCAGCAGGGGAAAGCTCTGTTGGATGGGGAGGGGGGCGCCCTGGTGGCGGCGTACGACCCTGTGGGCCTTGAGGATATCGATGGTGGAGGCGTTTTGCAGCGGACGTCCGTAGACGGTGATCTCGACCCCTTGCTGGCGATAGAGACGACCAATCAGGGGTTGCATGGCTTCGGCGAGCTCCTGGCTCTCCTGCCACGCTTGCAAGTAGTGCTCGTGGGTCATTAACCAGATCCTTTATTTCACGTTGTTGGTGCAAATAGAAAATCGTCGAATGCAGATCACTGTAGGGGTGTATATTTCGTTATATTATTCTGCAGTCGCGGCCTTGAGTGGCGCGCGCATTGTAATGGATATGTAACCGGTTTGCTAGCCGGAGGTGGCCGCATCAGGCTCCTATTGTAATTAACCAGATGTGAGTCATGACAGATCTGCCTATGCGCCCAACACTCATCCTGCTCCCGATCATGTTTGCCGCCGCAGGCTGCAATGACGATCGGCTCCACAACATTTGCAACAACCATCCCGAGTTGTGTCAGGACTTGGTGGACGATGGCTGGTGCCGCTACGAGCGTACCGACATCATCCGCAGCCGTTTCTACCTCAAGGAGGAGGAGACGGATCGCCGCAAATACGAGCTGATTCGCAACCTTGAGCGCTACCTCAAGTGCGCGGAGCGCTCCACCAACATCGAATACAAGAATGCCAAGGAGCTCAAGAGTCCGCGGGTGGAAGGCATGCTGGCCGCCGGCGAACAGCTGGCCCAGCTGGATGTGGCGACCCGCAACTCCCAGGACCCCTACCTGCTGCTTTGGCACTGGACCAACAACACCAACGAGCTGGCTCGCCAGCAGTTCATGGCGCTCGAGGGCAAGCCGGTGCTCGAGGAGCCTGAATTGCAGCTGGCGCTGGGGGGCATCTATGCCAAGAGCGATCCGGCCAAGGCGATCGACACCCTGCAGCACGGCCTCTCTCTCTACCGGCAGGGGGACGCGGTCAACAGCCGCCTGCTGACCTCCCTCAGTACCCTCTACATGGGTCAGAAGCAGTATGGGCAGGCCTACCTCTGGGGCAAGGTGAGCGAATCGTTCAAAGGCTCTCCCGAGGTCTCCACCGCACGCTTTGGCATCTATCACACCCTGAGCAAGACCGATCTCGAAGCCTACGACAAGCGGGCCGCCGAGCTGGTCGAGCAGATCCGGCAAGGCAACTACCGGCCTTGAGACAATGATGACGTTACAGACACAGACTTCCTGTTGGCCCGACCCCTTTGCCATCGACTTTGTCCACGGCCAGGTGCCGACCGATGGCAGCACCCTGGAGCGCCTGACGGTGCGCGCCGTGGTGGCGCGAGATGACGAGCTGCTGCTGGTGCACTCCCGGGTCAATGGCGACTTCATGTTCCCGGGCGGCGGCGTCGAGGCAGGTGAGAGCCATGCCCTGGCGCTGGCCCGCGAACTGCGAGAGGAGTGCGGCGCCGAGCTGCTGGAGGTGGGGCCCCTGCTCGGCGAGACCCGCGAGTACCGGCCGGCCCGGGAGCAGGGGGTCGATGCCTACTGCATACGCTCCCTCTATTACCTCTGCCGGATCGGGGAGACGCTGGTGGCCCCACAGCCCCAGCCCTACGAGATCCGGCTCGGTTTCGTACCCGGCTGGATCGCCATCGAGGAGGCGCTGCAGATCAACAAGACCCAGCTGGCGGGCCCCTGTCCGCAGTGGACTGTGCGCGAGACCCGGGTGCTGGCCCAGCTGCAGCTCTGGTGGCAGCGCGGCGTGTTCGATGAGTGGTAATGTCGAGAAGCGGATATAAAAAGAGCGCCTTGTGGCGCTCTTTTTGATGGCAAGGGATGAGGTTACTTGACCTCTTCGCCCTTGGCCTGCAGATCGGCGTGATAGGAGGAACGCACGAAGGGACCGCAGGCGGCGTGGCTGAAGCCGAGCTCCATCGCCACGTCTTTCAGCTCGTCGAACTCTGCGGGCGGCACGTAGCGCTTCACCGGCAGGTGGTGGCGGCTCGGCTGCAGATACTGGCCCAGAGTCAGCATGTTGACGCCGTGCTCGCGCAGATCCTTGAGCACCTCGACTATCTCTTCGTTGGTTTCGCCAAGACCCATCATCAGACCGGACTTGGTCGGTACGTGCGGGTGCATCTCCTTGATGCGGCGCAGCAGCTCCAGCGACCACTTGTAGTCGGCGCCCGGACGGGCCACCCGGTACATACGCGGGGCGGTTTCCAGGTTGTGGTTGAAGACGTCCGGCGGGGTCTCGCGGAACACCTCGAGGGCCTGCTCCATGCGACCGCGGAAGTCCGGGGTCAGGATCTCGATGCGGGTCTGCGGGCTGTGCTCGCGGATCTGCTTGATGCAGTCGGCGAAGTGCTGGGCACCACCGTCGCGCAGATCGTCGCGGTCCACCGAGGTGATCACCACGTACTTGAGGTTCATCTCCTTGATGGTGAGCGCCAGCTTCTTCGGTTCTTCCGGATCCAGCGGGAGCGGACGGCCGTGGGCCACGTCGCAGAAGGGGCAGCGACGAGTACAGATGGCGCCCATGATCATGAAGGTCGCCGTGCCGTGGTTGAAGCACTCCGCCAGGTTGGGGCAGGAGGCCTCTTCACAGACCGAGTGCAGCTTGTTCTTGCGCAGGGTGCTCTTGATGTGCTCGATCTTCTGGCTGGAGGGGGGCAGTTTGATCCGCATCCAGTCCGGCTTGCGAAGGAGTTCTTCGTTGGGATCCGGCATGAATTTCACCGGGATCAGGGCCATCTTGTCGCCATCGCGCAGCTTGACGCCCGGCTCCATACGAACGGGTTTGCTCATGATTCACTCTCGGTGTTTGTTATTGTCTGATAGCCAATCAGGCTGGCCAGTTCGGCCACCAGAATGGATTGCGCCTCGGCCACGCTTTGCGGGCCGCCCAGGGCGCTGGTCTGGGTCATGGCCATGCCCGCGTAGCCGCACGGATTGATGTGCAGGAAGGGGGTCATGTCCATGTTGATGTTGAGGGCCAGCCCGTGAAACGAGCACCCCTTGCGGATGCGCAGGCCGAGGGAAGCCAGTTTGGCCTCCATGCCGAGCTCGTTTTTCACGTAGACACCGGGGGCGTCCGCTTTGGCATAGGCCGTGATGTCGCTTTTCGCCAGGGTATTGATGATGGCGGTCTCCAGCGCGGTGACCAGTTCGCGCACCGTCAGCTTGCAACGGCGCACATCCACCAGCACATAGAGCACCAGCTGGCCGGGACCGTGATAGGTTATCTGGCCGCCGCGATCGCTCTGTACCACCGGGATATTGCCCGGGTTCAGCAGATGTTCGGCCTTGCCGGCTTGCCCCTGGGTGTAGACGGGATCGTGCTCCACCACCCAGAACTCGTCCGGGGTCTCGCCGGTGCGGCTGTCGGTGAAGGCTTTCATGGCGTCCCATACCGGTTGGTAGGGACGACGGCCCAGATGTCTGACGATAAGCGTGGGCTGGGCGGGGATCCGGGATGACATGGCTTCCTCACGGCAGGCTGCTGCCAAAAACAGTCGCCCCGCAGAACGGGGCGAGAGAGACGTTACAGTACGTATTTCACCAGCTCGATCTTGCCGAGGGCGGTATACATCGCCTCGATGTGCTCCTTGCTCTGGGCGGTGACCGTCACTCGGACCGAGTGATAGTTACCCTTGGAGCTGGGCTGGACGGTCGGGCTGTAAGTTCCGGGGGCGTGCTGCTGCAGCACTTCCACCACCATGTCCGGCAGCGCCGGATCGGCGACGCCGAGCACCTTGAACGGGAATTTGCAGGGAAACTCCAGCAGTTCATCAAACTTGGTATTCATTTACTCACCTTTTGCATCGTCACGGGGACGACTTCATCTTGGATGGCTAGTTGCCGGTGGCCCCTTGGGGCCGCCATTGCTGTCTATATGGGCACGATCCTGGCCAGGATCAAGGCCCGGAGCGGTCAGACAAGAATGGGAGTGCTGCTTTTTACCACAAATCGGGGTGTGGCGGAACCTGCAGTTTGCAGGGTTATTCACTGCCCTGACGGCCAGAGACAGCAGCGGCGCCTGTTGGCGCCGCTGCTGGGTGAGGATTGTGCGTCTCTGTTACTTGAACCAGCTGGAAACCAGCAGTACCAGATAGTCCCACAGACGGCTCATCAGACCGCCTTCCTGCACTTCTTCCAGAGCAACCAGCGGAACCTGCTTGATCTCCTTGTCGCCCTGCTTGAGGAACACGGTACCGACTCGCTGACCCTTGGCCAGTGGAGCTTTGAGCTCGCTGTCGAGCTGGAAGTCAGCTTTGAGGTTGTTGCCCTGACCGCGGGTCACCAGCACGGAGACATCCTGGTCGACGCCCAGTTTTACCTCGGACTTGTCACCCATCCAGATCTTCTGGGTGACCAGCTCGGTACCAGCCTTGTACGGGGTCAGGCTCTGGAAGAAACGGAAACCGTAGGTGAGCAGCTTCTTGCTCTCGGCGGCGCGGGTGGCTTCGCTGTTGGCACCCAGCACGACTGCGATCAGGCGCATGCCTTCGTTGTTGGTGGCGGAGGAGACCAGGTTGTAGCCCACCTGGCTGACGTGACCGGTCTTGATGCCATCCACCTGCAGGGACTGGTCCCACAGCAGGCGGTTGCGGTTGTGCTGGGTGATGCCGTTGAAGACGAAGGACTTCTGGGAGTAGATCTTGTACTCCTCCGGCAGATCGCGGATCAGCGCCTGACCCAGACGGGCCATGTCATGGGCGGTACTGTAGTGGCCTTCCGCATCCAGACCGTGGGGGTTCACGAAATGGCTGTCATTCATGCCGAGCTTGGCTGCCCAGCTGTTCATCAGGCTGGCGAAGGAGTCGGTGCTGCCCGCCAGGAATTCGGCCATGGCGACGCAGGCGTCGTTGCCGGACTGGATGATGATGCCCTTGTTGAGATCATCAACGGAGACCTGTTTGCCCACCTCGATGAACATTTTGGAGGAGTCGGCGTAGTTCTTGGACCAGGCGTTCTGGCTGATGGTCACCATGTCGGTGCGCTTGATGTTCCCCTTGGCCAGCTCCTGGCCAATGATGTAGGAGGTCATCATCTTGGTCAGACTGGCAGGCGGCAGACGCTCTTCGGCGTTCTGCTCGGCCAGCACCTGACCGGAGTAGTAATCGATGAGAATATGGGCCTTGGCGGAGATTTCCGGCGCGGCGGGAACGACCACAGGGTTGGCGTTCGGCGTAGGGACAGGCGTGTTGGCCTGAGCGGTGGCGCTTATCAGAGAGGCCAGAATAACGGAACGGGCAAATTTGGACATCTTGAAATTCCTGCGAGCCAGATGGGGAATGAATGCGGGCCTAACTATACCAGATGCACCCGCCGGTCATAGTCCGACGTGGCGATCAACTCTGGTTTTTTATCCATCGGCCCCGTTCACCACGCCACAAAGCGACGTGATGAGCGGGTTTGCCGGCAGATAGACCCACAATCTGGAGGGGATCAGGGCACGATGAACGCCTGTTCCAGCCCACCCTGGCGAACTTTTTCCAGTGTGCTCAGTTGTTGGTCGGCCGGGATCGGGCCTATCAGCACCCGGAAGATGGCGCCATGGGTGTCGATCCGGTAGGGCACGCCGTAGCGCTGGGTCATTACCTTGCCCATCGCCTCGGCTCGCTCCCGGGAGCCGCTGGCCAGCACCTGGATCATCTTGCCCTGACCACTGGCCGCCTGGGGCTGAGCCTGTTTGGCCGCAACCGGCTTGCTGGCGCTGCTGGCCGGTGTGGCCGGCTTGGGCGAGGGGGCAACCTGGGTGTCTGCCGGTGTCTCGGCCGGCAGCATCGGGGCCATCGGCTCCATGATCACCCGCTGATCCGGCGTGTCGCTGATGAGTTCAAGCCGCACACGGGCCTCGCCGGTGTGGACCATGTCCAGCTGCTCGGCGGCGGCGTAGGAGAGGTCGATGAGGCGGCTGCTGTCAAACGGACCGCGGTCATTGACCCGCACTATGGTCTCGAGGCCGTTGTCCAGATTGGTGACCCGCACATAGCTCGGGATCGGCAGGTTGCGGTGGGCGGCGCTGAACAGCTTGCTGTCCAGCACGTCGCCGTTGGCGGTCTTGTTGCCGTCCAGATCCTTGGCCAGCCAGCTGGCGGTGCCCTCCTCGGTGTAGTGCTTGATGTCGCGCCATACCTCGTATTTCTGCTTGCCAATCCAGTAGTTCCGGTTGCCGCTGGTACTCAGGGGCTCGGGGCGCGGAATGGCGCCAGTGGCTTGCGGTATCTCGATAACGGGCGGTTTGCTGACCGGTGCTTGCTGTTCGACCGGGGCGCTCTGTTCCGGCTGGCTGCTACAGGCGGCCAGCAACAAGCTCAGGCTGAGCGGGAGGAGTTTGTGACGAAGTTGCATACGCTTCCTGAATGGCTTGGCTAAGTTGGTACACCGCCATCGCATAAAGGGGGCTGCGATTGTAGCGGGTGATCACATAAAAATTATGCCGTGCGACCCAGTATTCCGGTCCATCGGCTTGTTCGAATGCCAGCAACTTGACCGGCGTCTGTGGGGTCGGCGGGATGGCAAGCTCGATGCCTGCCGCCGCCAGTTCCGCCCATTGTTGTGTCAGCTCGGGCTCGGATCTCAGCAGGGGCTCGATCGCCAGCAAACCGGTCTGGGCCGGTTCGACCACCGACTCGCCCCAGCGCCACTGATGTTCGGCAAAGTAGTTGGCCACGCTGCCGATGGCATCGGCCGGATTGGCAAACAGATCCCGTTTGCCGTCACCGTCGAAATCGACGCCGTAGTGACGATAGCTGGAGGGCATGAACTGCCCCATCCCCATGGCCCCGGCGTAGGAGCCCTTGAGGCGCGCCAGCGGCCAACCCTCTTCCCGGGCCAGCAGCACCAGCTGGGCAAACTCCTTGGCGAAGAAGTCGGCCCGCGCCGGATAGTGAAAACCCAGGGTATAGAGACTGTCCAGTACCGGATGACGCCCCATCTGTCGGCCGTAGAAGGTCTCGACCCCTATGATGGCCACGATGAGCGCCGCAGGCACCTTGTAGGTCTGCTCGGCCCGGCTCAGGGTGGCGGCATGGCGCTGCCAGAAGCGCAGTCCGTCGGCAATCCGCTCCTGAGTCACGAACAGCGGTCGGTAGCGATACCAGGGCTTGGCCTCCCAGGGACGGTTGATGGTGTCGAGCACCTCTTGGCGCAGCTTGGCCTCCTTGGCGGCAGCCTGCAGCGCCGCCAGCGGTACCTGTTGCTGCTCGGCGAGCTGCGCCAGACGCTCCTGCGGCACACCGGCCTGGGCCGTCATGGCCCAGAGGGAGAGCAGTGCCCAACCCCATCTCATCAGGCGAGTAGCCTTCTATGAGTCTGGATTGACATCAGTATGCCAAAACCGGCCATCAGGGTCACCATGGAGGTGCCACCGTAACTCACCAGCGGCAGCGGTACCCCCACCACCGGCAGTATGCCGCTCACCATGCCCATGTTGACGAACACATAGACGAAGAAGGTGAGGGTCAGGGCGCCGCCAAGCAGACGTTCGAAGCTGCTCTGGGCCTGCATCGAGATAAACAGGCAGCGGCTGATGACATAGAGGTAGAGCACCAGCAGCAGGGCGACGCCCACCAGACCGAACTCCTCGCTGAATACCGCGAAGATAAAGTCGGTGTGGCGTTCGGGCAGAAATTCGAGCTGGGACTGGGTGCCCTGCAGCCACCCCTTGCCGAAGACGCCGCCGGAGCCGATGGCGATCTTGGACTGGATGATGTGATAGCCACGGCCGAGGGGATCTTTTTCCGGGTCGAGCAGCATCAGTACCCGCTGGCGCTGGTATTCGTGCATCAGGAAGAACCAGAGCACCGGCATGAAGGCCAGTGCCATTACCACCGCCAGCCCGATCAGCCACCAGCTCAGTCCCGCCAGGAAGATGACGAAGAAACCGGAGGCTGCCACCAGGATCGAGGTGCCGAGATCGGGCTGGGCCGCGATCAGCAGGGTCGGCAACAGCACCATGACCAAGGCGATCGCCACGTGGCTGAGCTTGGGGGGCAGCGAGTGGCGGCTGAGCCAGGCGGCCACCATGATGGGCATGGAGAGCTTCATCACCTCGGAGGGCTGGAACTTCATAAAGCCGAGGTCCAGCCAGCGCTGGGCCCCCTTGCCGATATGGCCGAACACATCCACCGCGATGAGCAGCAGCACCACCACCACAAACAGCGGCACCGACCAGCGGGCATAGAGGGAAGGGGGCAGCTGGGCCATGGCGATCATCAGGGCGAAGGCGATCCCGCCGCGTACCAGCTGGCGCACGATGGAGTCCATGTCCTGACCTGAGGCGGAGTAGAGCACCACCATGGATAGGGCCATCACGGCCAGCAGGCCGAGAAACAGTGGCAGGTCGATATGCAGCTTGTACCAGATGCTCTGCTGGCGGGCAGAATTACTCATGAGGGGCGACCTCTTCAGATTGGGGCTGCTTGACCGGCGCCGGCGGCAGCTGGGGGTCGGGCGGCAGCAGATAGGCATCCAGCATCTGGCGTGCGATAGGCGCACCGGCTCGACCACCGCCGCCACCAATCGAGTTCTCCAGCACCAGGGCGACTACCGCCTTGGGCGCTTCAAACGGCGCATAGGCGACGAACAGTGCGTTGTCGCGGTGCTCGGCCTTGACGGTTTTGATGTTATAGACCTGGTTCTCCTTGAGACCGACCACCTGGGCGGTACCCGACTTGCCACCCGAGGAGTAGGGGGCTTTGGCGAACGAGAGGCGACCACTGCCCTCGCGGCCATGGTTGACGCGCCACATGCCGTCCTGGGCCACTTTCCAGTAGCTGTCGTTTTTCACCTGCAGAGCCATCTTCTGGTTGACCGGGGCGTCTTCGTTGCCTGTGGCTGAAGTCAGGCGCTTCAACAGGTGAGGTGTCACGTCGTGGCCGTTCTGGGTCAGTATGCTGATCGCCTTGGCCAGCTGGATTGGCGTGGCACTCCAGTAACCCTGACCGATGCCGACCGAGATGGTATCGCCCTGATACCAGGGCTGGCGCCAGCGCGCCATCTTCCAGTCGCGGGACGGCATGACACCCTTGGTCTCTTCATAGAGATCGACGCCACTGTAGCGGCCGAAGCCGAACTTGGTCATGTAGTCGTGGATCTTGTCGATGCCGACCCGGTAGGCGAGATCGTAGAAGTAGGTATCCGCCGACACCTCGATGGCACGGTAGACGTCGAGCCAGCCATGGCCCCAGCGGCGCCAGTCGCGAAACTTCTTGGTGGTGCCCGGAATGGAGAAGCTGGGGCCGCCGAAGTAGCGATAGTTGGGGGTAATGGCCCCCTCGTTGAGCCCCATCACCGCCATCATGGGCTTGACGGTGGAGGCGGGGGCATAGATGCCCTGGGTGGTACGGTTTACCAGGGGACGGGCCGGATCGTTGAGCAGCGCCGAGTAGTTGGCGCTGGAGATGCCGGTCACGAACAGGTTGGGGTCATAGCTCGGGCTCGACTCCATGGCGATGATGGCACCGGTGGAAGGATCCATCATGACGATGGCTCCCCGCTGGCCTCCCAGCAGCTGCTGGGCCTTGAGTTGCATCCGGATGTCGATGTTGAGGTAGATGTCCTTGCCCGGGATCGGCGGCTGGAACTTGAGGGTGCGCACCACCCGGCCGCGGTTATTGACCTCGACTTCCTGATAGCCGGCCACCCCGTGCAGATCGTCCTCGTAGTATTTCTCCACCCCCTGCTTGCCGATGTCTTTGGTGGCGGCATAGTTGGCGAGCTTCTCCTCCTTTTCGAGGCGTTCCACGTCGCGGGTGTTGATCTTGGCCACATAGCCGAGGGCATGGGTGAGGGTATCGCCAAACGGGTAGTAGCGCTTGAGGTAGGCCTCGATGCTGGCGCCTGGGTAGTTGTGCTGGTTGACCGAGAAGAGGGCTACCTGATACTCGGTCAGCTTCTCGTACAGCGCCACCGGCTTGAAGCGGCGCTGACGTTTCACCTCGGCCAGGAACTTCTCCTTGGTTCCCTCCGGCAGCTTCAGCAGGGCGATGAGGTCGTCGGCGGTCTTCGCCAGATCCTTGGTCTCTTCCGGCACGATTTCCAGGCTGTAGACGGGGCGGTTCTCCGCCAGCAACACGCCGTTGGCGTCATAAATGAGGCCGCGGGGCGGCGCCACCGGCACGACCCGGATCCGGTTGTCATTGGAGCGGGTCTGATAGGTGTCGTAGGACTCTACCTGCAGGTAATAGAGATTGCCCAGCAGCACCAGCATCAGCACTATGATGCCGATGTAGGCTACCAGGGTGCGCCGGAAGAACAGATTGCCCTCGGCACTGTGATCGCGCATCTCGATGCGTTGTTTCAGCATGCCTCTACCTCAACTCCATGGGGGGCAATAACAGCAAGAACGGCATGGTTCACTCTCTGTAGTACGCAAATGCAGCAGGGACGATCGGCCACGACATCATGGATCACTCCCTGTGATACGGGTGATTGGTGGTGATGCTCCAGGCCCGGTAGAGGCTCTCGGCTACAAGAACTCGCACCAGCGGGTGGGGCAGAGTCAGCGGTGACAGGGACCAGCTCTGCTCAGCCGCGGCCTTGCATTCGGGCGACAATCCCTCGGGCCCGCCCACCAGCAGGGCCACGTCGCGGCCGTCCAACTTCCACGCCTCGAGCTGGTTGGCCAGTTGCTCCGTGGTCCAGGGCTTGCCCGGGATATCCAGGGTGACGATGCGCGAGCGACCGGCTGCCGCCAGCATGGCCTCCCCCTCTTTTTGCAGGATGCGGGGAATGTCGGCATTCTTGCCGCGCTTGCCGGCGCCAATTTCCACCAGCTCGAACGGCATGTCTTTCGGGAAACGGCGACGGTACTCTTCGAAGCCATGTTCTACCCAGGCGGGCATCTTGGTGCCCACCGCAATCAACTGGATCTTCATGGTCGTTACGCCTGGATCGGGGCGCCGCCCCACAGTTTTTCCAGTTGGTAGAAGTCGCGATATTCGTCCTGCATCACGTGCACGATCACCGACCCCATGTCTACCAGTACCCATTCGCCGCTCAGCTGGCCTTCCACGCTCAGCAGATCGAGTCCGGCATGGCGGGCTTCGCTGGCCAGATGACTGGCGATGGCGCAAACGTGGCGGTTGGAGTTGCCAGAGCAGATGATCATGGTATCAGTGATGCTGGATTTGCCGCGCACATCGATGGTGATGATATCGCGGCCTTTCATGTCATCGATCTTGTCGATGATAAAGGCGTGTAGTTCTTGGCCTTGCAATGAGTCTCTCCTGTATTCCGGCGCGCTCGTACGGCGTGAGGGCGGCGGATTATATCATGGTCAATCCCGTTTCCCCATTGGGCTGAGACGGGATTACGACAGGGTCTTACTGGCCGGTGGCGCGGTAGAGCCCCTGTTGATCAATATAGTGTGCAACCGACTCGGGCAGGAGGTAGCGGACATCCTGTCCCGCCTCCAGCAGCGCTCGCAGCCGGGTAGCCGACAGCGCGACGGGCTGGTTGTCCGCCAGCCAGATATGGCCGGCCAGACGCTGATGCAGTGCCTGCACCCGGGTGGTCTGGTGGCGAGCCAGCAAGTCGGCGATCTCCGCGGGATAGTCGGGCTGCCAGCCGGGGCGTGAACTCACCACCAGATGGGCATAATCGAGCAGCTCCTGCCAGCGATGCCAGCTTGCCAGGCTCAGCAGCGAATCCATCCCCATCAGAAAGCAGAGCGGCGTGTCGGGCAGCTCATTCCTCAGCTCGACCAGTGTATCAATGGTCCAGGAGGGCTTGTCCCGCCAAAGTTCCCGTTCATCCACCACGAAACCGCGATTCTCCGCCGCCGCCAACCGGACCATGGCCAGACGCTGTTCGCTCGAGCAGAGGGGGTGTGCCCTGTGAGGCGGAATATGGTTCGGGATCAGGCGGATCTCTTCGAGCCGCAAGGCATCGCGCGCCTCGATGGCGGGTCTCAGGTGGCCGATGTGAATGGGATCGAAGGTCCCCCCCAGCAGGCCGACAGGAGCCTTCAGCGGGCCGATTGAAGCCTTCAGCACGGACTCTCCTCCATCGCCAGCGGCAACGGGGTGCCATCGCGAAAGCCGAGAGCCAGGGTCTGCAGCATCAGCCAGGCTTGCTCGGTATCGAAGCGGCGCTGGGCGTCATCGAGCCGGGCCATCAGTTGCCACAGCTGCTGCAGTTTGGCGAAGGGGAGCCGGGTCAGCGTCTGCTGGATCAGCTGCTGGCGGCTCTGCCAGATGCGCAGTCGGCTGAAATGCTCCCCCAGCGGTTGGCCACTGCGCATGGCCAGCGACAGCTCGGTGAGCTGCTCCAGCTCGCGGCACAGGGTCCATGCCAGCATGCCGGGTTCGGTGCCCTCGGCACGTAGGGCCGCCAGGATCCGCTGGGCCCGGTTCACCTTGCCCTCCAGCAGGGTATCGACCAGCTGGAACGGGGTAAAGTGGGCGTGGCGGATGATAGTCTCCTGCAGATAGGCGACGCTGATGGGCTGGGGCGGCGAGAGCAGGGTCAGCTTCTCTATCTCCTGGCTCGCGGCCAGCAGGTTGCCCTCATAGCTGTGACACATGAAGTTGATGGCATCCGGCAGCGCCTTGAGACCGAAACGCTGGAAGCGAGCATTCATCCAGCGCGGGAAAAACTTGGGCTCGGGATGGTTGACCGGCACATAGGTGCCGATCTGGTAGAGCTTGTCGAACCAGGCCGCCTTCATCTGGGTCTGGTTGAGACGACCGCCGCTCAACACCAGCAGCAGGTCGGGGTGGAGCTGTTTGCCGATCTCGCTGATGCGGGCGGCGAGATCCTTGTCGACCTTGGCGGGCAACTCCAGCTCGATGATTTGGCGGGCGGAGAAGAGGCTCATGGCTTGGCAGGCGTCGTAGACCTGATTCCAGTCCAGTCCCTGCTCGACCACGAAGGTATGGCGTTCATCGAATCCCTGCTTGCGGGCGATCTGGCGGATGGCGTCGAGCGCCTCCAGCCGCAGCAGTGGCTCGTCGCCAAAAACGAGATAGCAGGGCCGAAGCCCTGCTTTGAGGTGTTCACCAAACTGCTCGGGGTAGATCCGCATCAGAAGCTGACCTGGCTCAACTGACGGATCACCTGGCTGGCCGCCTGCTCCTGCATCTCGCGGTTGAGCTGCTCCTGCTCGCGGGAGGAGGCCAGCGCCGCATCCGGCTTGTTCAGGAAGCTGCGGTTGAAGTTGATGGGGAAGACTTGAGTCGGCTTGCCCGGTACTGCGACGGTGAAGCGGGTGCTAAAGCCCAGCACATACTCGGTATCGGCCCCCAGGGCATTGACCGAGGCAACCTGGCTGGAGCTGCCGATGCCGCCCAGAGTCAGCACCGGGATGCCCTCCTTGTCGGCCAGGGTGACGCCCGCAGCCTTGAGGCGGGTGGTGACCAGGCGGTAGAAGTCGCTCTTGTTGTCGCCCACGACCTTCATGGTCATCAACTCCGCCGGGATGCCGGTGCCGCGCATATGAAAACCGCAACCCTGCAGCAGCAGGGCTGCCAGCATGATGGCCATCCAGCGAGTGAAGATGGAGCCCATATGAAATCCTCTTTGCGTTAAGTGAAGAGCGGCGGGCGCAAGGCCCGCCGTTATCATCCGTTTACCGTCACCGCTTGGCAACGATCAGTTGGCAACGATGTTGAGCAGCTTGCCCGGCACATAGATCACCTTGCGAACGGTCAGGCCGTCGGTGAACTTCTGTACCGAGGCGTCGGCCATGGCCAGCTTCTCGACGTCGGCCTGGTTGATGTCGGCCGGCACGGTCAGTTTGCCGCGCATCTTGCCGTTGATCTGCACCACCACCAGCTTCTCGGTCTCGACCATGGCGGCCTCGTCGGCGACCGGCCAGGTGGCGTGGTCGATGTCCTCGCCTTTGCCCAGCATCTTCCACAGCTCGAAGCCGATGTGCGGAGTGATGGGGTAGAGCATGACCACGACCGCTTCCATCGCTTCCTGCATCAGGGCGCGATCCTGAGGCTCGGAGCCCAGTTTGGCCAGGTTGTTCATCAGCTCCATGATGGCGGCGATGGCGGTGTTGAAGGTCTGGCGACGACCCACGTCATCGCTCACCTTGGCGATGGTCTTGTGCAGCTCGCGACGAATCGCCTTCTGCTCGCTGGAGAGGGCGGCCACATCCAGCGCCGGCACGGCGCCACCGGCAACGTGTTCGAAGGTGATGCGCCACAGGCGACGCAGGAAGCGCTGGGCACCTTCCACGCCGGAGTCGGACCACTCCAGAGTCATCTCGGCCGGGGAGGCGAACATCATGAACAGGCGGACGGTGTCGGCGCCGTAACGCTCCACCATCAGCTGCGGGTCGATGCCGTTGTTCTTGGACTTGGACATCTTGGTCATGCCGGAGTGGATGACTTCGCGGCCCTCAAGGTCCACCGCCTTGATGATGCGGCCTTTCTCGTCACGCTCCACCTTGACGTCGGTCGGGCTGACCCAGACGTTGCCACCCTTTTCGTCCTTGTAGTAGAAGGCGTCGGCCAGCACCATGCCCTGGCAGAGCAGGCGCTTGAACGGCTCGTCGCTGTTCACCAGGCCCGCGTCACGCAGCAGCTTGTGGAAGAAGCGGGCGTAGAGCAGGTGCATACAGGCGTGCTCGATGCCGCCGATGTACTGATCCACCGGCAGCCAGTGGTTGGCGGCCGCGGGATCCAGCATGCCCTTGTCGTAGTCCGGGGAGCAGTAGCGGGCGTAGTACCAGGAGGACTCCATGAAGGTGTCGAAGGTATCTGTCTCGCGGAACGCTTCCTGACCGTTGTAAGTGGTCTTGGCCCACTCGGCATCGGCCTTGATCGGGCTCTGGATGCCGTCCATCACCACGTCTTCCGGCAGCAGTACCGGCAGCTGGTTTTCCGGCGTCGGCACTACTGTGCCGTCAGCCAGGGTCAGCATGGGGATGGGGGCGCCCCAGTAGCGCTGACGGGAGACACCCCAGTCGCGCAGGCGGTAGTTGACGGTGCGTTTGCCCTTGCCAATTGCTTCCAGCTTGGTGGCGATGGCATCGAAGGCCGCCTGGAAGTCGAGACCGTCGAACTCGCCGGAGTTGAACAGCACGCCTTTCTCGGTGTAGGCCGCCTCGCTCACGTCTACTTCGCCATCGGCCGGCTTGATCACCGCCTTGATGTCGAGGCCGTATTTGGTGGCGAATTCGAAGTCACGCTGGTCGTGACCCGGTACCGCCATCACGGCGCCGGTGCCGTAGTTCATCAGCACGAAGTTGGCGACCCAGACCGGGGCCTTGCGACCATCCAGCGGATGAATGGCGTAGAGGCCGGTGGCCATGCCCTTCTTCTCCATGGTGGCGAGCTCGGCTTCGGCCACCTTGGTGTTCTTGCACTCTTCGATAAAGGCGGCCAGCTCCGGATTGTGTTCGGCAGCCTGCAGGGCCAGCGGGTGGCCGGCGGCGATGCCCACGTACGTCACGCCCATGAAGGTGTCCGGACGGGTGGTGTAGACCTCAAGGTGCTCATCCTGCCCGTCGATGGCGAAGCTGATGTTGACCCCTTCGGAGCGGCCAATCCAGTTGCGCTGCATGGTCTTGACCATCTCGGGCCAGCCTTCGAGGTTGTCGATGTCGTTCAGCAGCTCTTCGGCATAGTCGGTGATCTTGATGAACCACTGGGGGATTTCTTTCTGTTCCACCGGGGTGTCACAACGCCAGCAGCAGTTGTCCACTACCTGCTCGTTGGCCAGCACCGTCATGTCGTTCGGGCACCAGTTGACGGAGGAGGTCTTCTTGTAGACCAGGCCCTTCTCGTAGAGCTTGGTGAAGAACCACTGCTCCCAGCGGTAGTAATCCGGCTTGCAGGTGGCCAGCTCGCGATCCCAGTCATAACCCAGACCCAGCATCTTCAGCTGGTTCTTCATGTATTCGATGTTTTCGTAGGTCCAGGGCGCCGGCGCCGTGTTGTTCTTGATGGCGGCGTTCTCGGCCGGCAGGCCGAATGCGTCCCAACCTATGGGTTGCAGCACGTTCTTGCCATTAAGGCGTTGATAACGTGAGATAACATCACCTATGGTGTAGTTGCGCACGTGACCCATGTGTAGACGACCAGACGGATAGGGGAACATGGACAGGCAGTAGAACTTCTCCTTGTCTACTTTCTCCACGGCCTTGAAGGTTTTCTTGGCATCCCAGTGCTTTTGCACTGCTGGTTCGATTGATTGGGGAACGTATTGCTCTTGCATTGGTGACATCCGGATCTGTGAAATGGATAGATAAATCAGCTGGGAAATCGCAATAGAATACCCATATCCTGCGGCGGCAACAACCGCCAGCGTCCCTCGGGCCTCAAGCCGGGTCTGATCGGGGTTTAGTAGAGGAGGAACGGCCATGGACAAACATAAAAAAGGATACGAAACCTTCATCGCCGAGCTGAAAAAGCAGTGGCAGGAGACCGGAGAGTTCCAGGGAGAGCGTCTCAACCGGATGATTGCCAGGGTGCAGGCCTATCTGGAGGCAGCCAGCGATCTGACCCAGGACGAGCTGGCCCTGATCGCCGAGTACGTGAAGCGGGATCTGGGCAACTATGATGAGGGGCGCAGTGATGAGGCGGTGGAGGAGTCAGCCTTTATGCTGGCGCTCAAGGACACTGCCTGGTCCTGGCTGGCGGACGTGACCGATCGGGCCCAGGTGGAGTGGCGCGAATTGGCGGACGAGCTGGAGCATAAGGGCGTCTACGAGGCGGGGGAGTGGGTCGGGCTGGGGGTCATGGAGTGCAACCAGTGTGGCTGGCGCCATAAGGTTCTTCGTCCCGAGCAGCTGGATACCTGTCCCGAATGCGGCGGCACCGAATATCACCGCGAACCCCTCTCGCCCTGATTGCCAATCTCTTGAGCATCCAACGAAAAGAGGCGCTATCAGGCGCCTCTTTGTGATTCCTCAGTGGCGTTACTTGCCCGCCACCGCAAGGCCGCCAAAGCGGATCAGCGGGGCATAGAAGCCCTTGCCATCGTTGTGATGCAGGGTATCGCCGACTGCTTCCAGCTCCCCCAACAGGCGATAGAAGTTGCCCGCCACCGTGATGCCGCGCACCGGCTGGATACGCACCCCGTCACGACAGAGGAACCCTGACGCCCCAAAGGAGAAGTCGCCGCTGACCGCATCGGCGCCCGAGTGCAGGCCGTCCAGCTTGACCAGCTCCAGATAGTCGCCGCTCTGCACCTCTGTCTCGCTATGAGGGCCGGTACCGAACACCAGGTGACGAGGGGTCACATCCAGCGCACTGCGGGCGCCGCGAGCCGCCGAGCCGTTGCTCGCCACGCCGAAGTGGCGGGCGGTGGCGCTGTTGTGCAGCAGGGTCTTGAGTTCCCCCTCGCCAATCAGCAGCAGATCCGAGGTGGGGGCACCCTCGCCGTCGAAAGCCTTGATGTTCATGCCGCCCGGCATATGGACCCGGCTCTCCAGAGTGAGCCAGCGGGAGGCAACAGGTTGCCCCACCTTGTCCCGCCAGGGGTTGATCCCCTGCTGGGCCCACTTGCCCGAGAGCGCCGCCTGGAAGCAGCCAAACAGGCTGGCCAGGCAGTTGGTGTTGAAGATGACACTGTAGCGGCCGCTCGCGACCGCCTCACCCGGCAGCAGGCCCGCAGCTACGGTATGGATCTGTTGGGCAAGGGTCTGGCTATCCAGCTCGTCGAAGCGACGGCCATATTGCCCCTGGGAGTGCATGGATTGCCGGCCATCTCGCTCGACCAGGGCCGAGGTGTAGCAGCCGACGGAAAATTCGCCGTGCTCGCAGAAGGTGCCCAGACTGTTGGCGAGCCAGAGACGGCTCTCCCCTTCGAAGAAGCTGTTGTAGGGGGCGCCGGTCACATCCGGTAGGGCCAGCATGTCCGATTCGAGGCGCAGGGCCAGGGCGATCTTCTCCTCCACTGGCGTGGTGTCGGGCTGATTGATCTCGGCGTAGTCGGTGGTGAGCCGGCTGTTGGCGACCGAGATGGCCTGATCCGCATCCACCTTGGCGAAACGGCTGGCGTCACAGGCATCCTGCAGCATGGCATCGAGCGCGGCCTCATCGAGGGACTCGGAGTAGGCGATGCCGACCCGGCCCTCTTTGATCAGGCGAATACCAATCTGCTGGCTGCTGGTGACCTTGTATTCCCCAAGCTCCCCCTTGTCGGCCTTGAGGGAGAAGGCCCTGTCCTGATTGGCGATGATATCCGCCTCGGCATTGAGGCTAGCGACCTTGTCCAGCAGGCGGGCAAGCAGTTGATTCATGTCGATGGTGCTCATCAGGCGTTCCCCCCTACCAGCATAAGGTCCACTTTCAGGCGCTTAATGG
>NZ_CDCG01000013.1:108386-127084 GCF_000819845.1 Aeromonas enteropelogenes | reverse complement strand
AATGGTGTCATTCATCAGGCATTACCCCCCACCAGAATATTGTCCACTTTCAGGGCGGGCTGGCCGACCGAGGTGGGCACAGAGCCGGAGACGGAGCCGCACATGCCGGCAGCCAGCGTCAGATTGCGGCCCACCATGGAGATCTCTTTAAGCACCTGAGGGCCGGTGCCTATCAGGGTCGCCGACTTGAGTGGTCTGGTCACCTTGCCGTGCTCGATGAGGTAGGCCTCCTGCACGTTGAAGTTGAACTCGCCGGTACCCGGTTGCACCGAGCCGCCACCCATTTTTTTGGCATAGATGCCGTGTTCCACCGTGGCCAGCATCTCGTCCAGGCTGTAGTTGCCCGGCTCGATATAGGTGTTGCGCATGCGCGAGGTGGGGGCGAACTTGTAGGATTCGCGTCGTCCCGAGCCGGTACGGGCGTAACCTGTCTTGAGGGCGCCCATCCTGTCCACCAGAAAGCCGGTCAGCACGCCATCCTTGATGAGCTGGGTGTGCTGGGTCGCCATTCCTTCATCATCGACGTTGATGGAGCCCCAGGCGTTGCCCTGCAACCCTTCGTCCACCGCACTGACCGCGGGATTGGCAATCAGCTGGCCCATCTTGTCGTGGAACACCGAGGCCTTTTTGGCCACCGAGGTGGTCTCCAGCAGGTGGCCGCACGCTTCGTGGAAGATGACGCCGCCAAAGCCGCTCTCCATGATGACCGGCAGGGTACCGCTCGGGCAGGGGGCGGCGCCCAGCTTCACCAGGGCCTGGCGAGTGGCGGTGAGGGCCAGCTCGCGCGGATCGATACGCTCGGCGTGTTCCCAGCCCATCAGGGCGCCGGGGGCCTCGTAGCCCATGCTCTGCTCGCACCCTTCCCGGGCGATGGTCTGGGCCATGATGCGGTTGTAGTGGCGGCGATCGCTGACTTGCAACCCTTCGCTGTTGAAGATCTCCACCTCCTGCTCCCAGCCCAGCACGTTGCCGGAGAACTGGCTCACCTTGTCGCTCTCGGCGCGGGCCGCGGCATCCATGGCGTGCAGATAGGCGATCTTCTGCTCCAGCAGCTTGTCCGCCGACAGGGGCAGGGCCACCGGATGGCGGTCGGTGAGACGGGTGAAATCGAAGGCGGTGGCGGTCACCACGGGGTCGCGCCTGTCTTTGGCCGCCAGCAGGGTGACGATACGCAGCAGCTCGTCACGGCTGGTCTGGTTGGTGTAGCCGTAGAGCACCTTGTGGCCGTAGCACAGGCGCACGCCGATGCCGAAATCGAGGCCACCGCTGATGTTCTCTATCTGGCTGGAGAGCAGGCTGAGCTGGCTGCGGCGCTTGCGCTCCACAAACAGCTCGGCAAAGTCGGCACCCAGCGCCAGGGCGTGATCGAGCACGTCGCGGGCGATGGCAGGGGCCAACAGGGAGAATGAGGTCATAGAATTTCCTTTTCTGATCTGTCCGTTTGCTTCCGGCGCCCTGCTTTGCTTGTTATGGGGCGTCAGACTCATTGTTACAGACCAGCACAAAAAAGTCGCTATAGCGTCATACAATGATACCGATTGAGAAAATCGGCGCGAGATATGCGCCCAGGCGGTCAGCACTCGGGCTGACCGCCGGACATCAATCAGAGGAGTTCGTGGATTTCGGCCAGGATCTGGTCGACCCACTGCTCGATGCGGGAATCGGTCTGGTCGTACTGGTTTGCATCGTCGAGGGCCAGGCCGACGAAGTGGCGACCATCGTCGATCAGCGCCTTGGAGGCATCGAACTCGTACCCCTCGTTGGGCCAGTAACCCACCAGTTTGACCCCCTTGGGCACCAGCTGATCGTGCAACATGCCGAGGGCATCCTGATACCACTCGCCGTAACCGAGCTGATCGCCGAGGCCAAACAGGGCCACGATGCGTCCCTCCAGCTCCAGATCGGCGATATCTTCCCAGCGGGACTCCCAGTCCTCCTGCAGCTCACCAAAGTCCCAGGTGGAGATGCCGAGGATCAGGATGTCGTAATCCTGCATGCGCACCAGGGGCACATCCTTGATGTTGTGGATGTCGACCAGCTCGGGGCCGATGAGGGCGCGGATCTTCTCGGCGGCCATCTCGGTGTAGCAGGTGGTGGAACCGTAAAACAGACCAATCTTCATCGCTCTTCTCTTGACTGCTGTGGGCTGCGCCATGTTGGCAACCTAAGGGGAGGTCGCCAGTCTAGCAGATTGCCGGGGCCCCTACACTGCCCTCAGATATTGGCTGGCGGGCAAGCGGGCTTGCACGGGAGGCGAGCCCGCGCGCTACAATGGGCCATCTTTTCTCTGACTGCGGCGCACCATGAGCAAGCCTGACTCCCATCCCCTGATCGAACCTTTTCTCGACGCCCTTTGGCTCGAACGAGGGCTGTCTGACAACACGGTCAGCTCCTATCGCACCGACTTGGAAAAATTCGCCCTCTGGCTCGACGGGCAGGGCAGTTCCCTGCTGCTGGCGGGCATGGATGACATTCAGCACTACCTCGCCTGGCGGGTCGACAACCAGTTTGCGGCGAGCAGCACGGCTCGCTTTCTGTCGGCCCTGCGCCGTTTTTACCAGTATCTGAACCGGGAAAAATTGCGCAGCGACGATCCCACCGTGCTGCTGGAGGGACCCAAGCTGCCCAAGAAACTGCCGGCCGATCTGAGTGAAGCCGAGGTGGAGGCGCTGCTGCAGGCCCCGCTGGTGGACGATCCGCTGGAGCTCAGAGACAAGGCGATGCTGGAGCTGCTCTATGCCACCGGGCTGCGGGTCTCCGAGCTGGTGGGGCTCACCGCCGAGCATGTCAGCCTGCGCCAGGGGCTGGTGCGGGTAGTGGGCAAGGGCAACAAGGAGCGGCTGGTGCCCATGGGGGAAGAGGCTGTCTACTGGCTGGAGCGCTATTACCGGGAAGGGCGCGGTCTGCTGCTTGGCGGCACCAGCTCGGACGTGGTGTTTCCTTCCAAACGGGCCCAGATGATGACCCGCCAGACCTTCTGGCACCGTATCAAACTCTACGCCCTGCGCGCCGGCATCAACGGGGAGCTCTCCCCCCACACTCTGCGCCACGCCTTCGCCACCCATCTGCTCAATCATGGCGCCGACCTGCGGGTAGTGCAGATGCTGCTGGGCCATGCCGATCTCTCCACTACCCAGATCTACACCCATGTGGCCAATGAGCGGCTCAAGGCGCTGCACGGCGAGCATCACCCGCGCGCCTAGGCCAGATAGAGGCGGTTTTTCCCCTCCTGCTTGGCGCGATAGAGGGCGGCATCCGCTTGCGCCAGCACCTGGGCCGGCGGAGCATCCAGCGCCTCGGCAAGGCCGCCGCTGAAACGCACTTCGAGGGGGGGCTCGCGCCACTCCTGATCCACCATGGCCTGGCGCCACGCCTCCATCAGCTGGTGGGCCTGGGCCAGCTCTCCCTGCTCGAAGATGGCCACCATCTCCTCGCCGCCAAAGCGGCACAGGATTGCCTGTTCTTCCAGCAGTTGGCGGCCGATGGCGGCGGTGCGTCTCAACACGGCATCCCCGATGGGGTGGCCATATTCATCGTTGATCTGCTTGAAATTGTCGATGTCGATGATGGCAAGCACATAGGGAACGTGCTCCTGGTGCAGCCTGGCGAGCAGGCCGTCCATGTAGCGGCGGTTGTAGAGCCCGGTGAGGGCATCGCGCTGGGCCTTCTCGCTCTCGGCCTGCATCTGGTCGGAAATCATGGTGATCTCGTCCTCAAGCTCCTCGATACCCGGAATGCTGGGGATGGCGATGGGCTGTCCGGGCGGGGTAACCCGCAGCAGGCGCACCACCTGCACCAGCATGCTGATGGTATTTTCCAGGCGCTGGTGGAAGATGATGGCTACCAGTATGAACATGGCCAGGGAGAGGATCAGCCCCACCATCATGGTGGGCAGCAGCTCCTTGATGACGAAGGAGTTGCTGAACGGGAACACGGTAATGACCTGCCAGCTGGGGTTGTTGGTCAGGGTGTAGTAGGCGATCAACTCGTCATCCCCGGTCGTGAGGGTGCCATTTTGGCCCTTGACTCGAGGCAGCCAGGGCTCATCGAGCGGGGTGACATTCAGGAGCGGGTTGCTGTGTGCGATGATGAGCTGATGTTGGCGATCGTAGAGCAGATAAGCCATCTGTTTCCCGCCCTGCAACATGCGGCCGATCCGGTCCGAAACTTTCGCCAGATCGACATCAATGCCGACCACGGCCACTACCTTCCCGCTCGGGTTCAATACCGCCCGCGACAGAGTGATCACCGGAATGTGCTGGACGCTGTCGAGATAGGGAGCGCTCCAGGTGTTGATCCCCGGGGTATGAATGGCAGCCTGATACCACTGCTGCTTGGCCATGGTTTGAGTAGATGGAGTCGCCAGATGGTTGAAGTTGACCAGAGAGTTATCTCGCTGCACATAGTAGAGTCCCTTCAATAAGCTGCCCGAGCGGCTGAGTTGTTGCCACACCGAGTTGTGCCGCGCCTTCATCTCCGGCGGGAGCATACCGTCATAGGCGGCGAGATCGGCCGCCAGAATGTTGAGCTGCTCTTCGACCGAACTCAGCGCGTTGTCCCACTGCTGGGTCGTGCTGCTGCTGAAAAACTCCATGCGATCGCGCACGACATTCTGTTGTTTGATGGCAAACAGGTAGAAGCTGCTGGCGGTCATCAGCAACAGGGGCAGGGAGAGCAACAGCAAATAGCGCAGAATGAAACCATGTTTCGGTCTGGTCTTCACTGTCGGGGATGTCATGGCGATGACTCCTGTAGATTTTGCATGTATTCGATCACGATGTGGCGCGAGAGCCGCGAGCGTTTAGCCCCAGGCTGAATTGTGCCGTAGTCTACGGTGTTGTGGCCTAGTGTCAGCAAAAAAACCGCCGAAAGGCGGTTTTTTGTACACACGACAGGGGCGGGTGCTTATTTCTCCTGCCGGGCCTTGAGCAGATCGCGGATTTCGGCGAGCAGTTCCTGATCCTTGGTCGGGCCGGCCGGTGCCGCCGCGGCTTCCTCTTCCTGTTTGCGCTTGAGGGTATTGATCGCCTTCAGCCCCATGAAGATGGCGAAGGAGATGATCAGAAAGTCGATGATGGTCTGGAGAAACTTGCCATAGGCGATGACCACGGCCGGGGCCGATCCTTCCGCCGCCTTGAGAGTGATGGCCAGATCGCTGAAATCCACCCCTCCCAGGATCAGACCTATGGGTGGCATGATGACGTCGCCGACGAACGAGGAGACGATCTTGCCAAAGGCGGCCCCTATGATGATACCGACCGCCATGTCGATCACGTTGCCTCTGGATGCAAAGGCTTTGAACTCCTGGATAAGACTCATTATTTCCTCCGAAACCGAACAAGATAGAGTGTGGATCGTGTGGGCGATCCGCATCAGGAAAACGGAGGCCACGCCGCGTTGTTCCTGTCGTCTTCTCTAGCTTGCTGAGGTTGCATCTCCTTGGCAATCGGGGAATGCGGATTTTTTGGTGCCAAGGGAGTATTAATAATCAAGCAAATAACGGATTGAATAACAGGTGCCATCCATATTAGTGTGTTGGACTCAATCATTTATGCTGCAAGAGTAAAATGGTGAAGCATTTAATATCGATGGCAATGCTTCTATGCACATTTGCTGCCTATGCCGGGGTGAACCCGCAAACCCTGAAGGAGACGGTCTCCAGCCGGTTGGGGGTTCCCGTCTATCTGGTGGATCGTACCCCGATCCCCGGGCTCTACATGGTGGGCACCTCCCAGGGCGTGCTCTATAGCGATGCCAACGGAGACTATCTGGTGCAGGGGGTCATGCTGGACATGACCCGCGACATGAAAAACCTGACCCTCTCCGGCCTGCGTCATCAAAGGCGCATGGCGCTGGCACAGATAGGTGAGCCTCCCATGCTGCTTCGGGCAACGAAAGAGACGCACCGGATCACCCTCTTTACCGATGACGCCTGTACCGATTGTCGCCGGGCGCTGGATCAACTGCCCCGCCTGCAGGAGTTGGGTGTCACGGTGCAACTGCTGCCGATCGTGTCGCCCGCCGGCGGGCAGGATCGGATCTCGCCGGAACAGTGCGAGGCTGGCGCCTGGCGTCACCCCCAATTCAGTGAACATTTGCCAGTGGCGCGCTGTAGTGAGATCCTCTCCCACTATATCGGCCTGAGCCAGTGGCTCGGGATCAAGGCGCTGCCGAGCTGGGTCCTGCCAAACGGCGACCTGGTGCGCGGTTACCAGAGCCCTGAACAACTGCTCAAGATACTGGATCACATCGATGCCCCTGCAAATCCGTCGTCGTCCGCGAGTTGATGATTCCCATCTGCCCGCCACCCTTCATCCCCTGCTGCGGCAAATCTTCGCCAGCCGTGGCGTAGCAGATCCCGCCCTGCTGGAGCGTAGCGCCAATCAGCTGCTGCCGCCCCGGCGTCTGTTTGGCATGGCGCAGGCGGTGCCGCTGCTGGCGGATGCCTTGGCCGCACAGAAGCGGATCCTCATCGTCGGTGACTTCGACTGCGACGGCGCCACCAGCTCGGCCCTGTGCGTGCTGGCCCTGCGCGCCATGGGGGGCCGCCACATCGATTTTCTGGTGCCCAACCGCTTCGAGTTCGGTTACGGCCTCACCCCCGAGATCGTCGAGCTGGCGGTGGCCCGCGGCGCCGAGTTTCTCATCACGGTGGACAACGGCATCTCCAGCATCGCCGGGGTGGCGGCAGCCAAGGCGGCCGGCATGCAGGTACTGGTTACCGATCACCATTTGCCGGGCCAGGAGCTGCCTGACGCCGATGCGATAGTGAACCCCAACCAGCATGGCTGCGACTTCCCCTCCAAGTCCCTGGCCGGGGTGGGGGTGGCCTTCTACCTGATGGCGGCCCTCAACACCCACCTCAAGCAGGCGGGCTGGTACGAGCGCCACGGCATCCCGGCCCCCAATGTGGCGGACTATCTGGATCTGGTAGCCCTCGGCACCGTCGCCGACGTGGTGGCGCTCGATGGCAACAACCGTATCCTGGTCCATCAGGGCTTGCAGCGGATCCGGGCCGGGCGCTGCCGCCCCGGCATTCAGGCGCTGGTGGACGTGTCGGGCCGGGATGGTCGCCGCCTCACCGCCGCCGATCTGGGCTTCGCGCTGGGGCCACGCCTCAACGCGGTAGGCCGCCTTGATGACATGTCCCTCGGGGTCGCCTGCCTGTTGTGTGACGACCTCAACCTGGCGCGCCAGTTGGCGTCCGAGATGGACAGCCTCAACCAGGAGCGCAAGGAGATAGAGCAGGGGATGCAGCAGGAGGCCCTCGCCACCCTGGAGCAGATCCGTTTTCGCGATGGTGAAGTGCCATCGGGGATCGTATTGCACCGGGACGAGTGGCATCAGGGGGTGGTGGGGCTGGTGGCCTCCAAGGTGAAGGAGAAGTACTACCGCCCCGTCATCGCCTTTGCCGAGAGCAGCGAGACCGAGCTCAAGGGGTCCGGGCGCTCGATCCCCGGCGTGCACCTGCGCGATGCGCTCGAATTGCTCGATACCCGCCACCCGGGGCTGATGGGCAAGTTCGGTGGCCACGCCATGGCGGCGGGGCTGACCCTGCCCAAGGCCAATATCGAGGCTTTTGGTCGCGCTTTCGAGGCGGTCATCGGCGAGCTGGTGACACCTGAGCTGCTGACCGGGGTACTGCTCACCGACGGCGAACTGCTGCCGGACGAGCTCAACCTCGAGCTGGCGGAGCTTATTCGCGCCTCCGGCCCTTGGGGTCAAGCCTTCCCCGAGCCGCTGTTTGACGGCGAGTTCGTGCTGGTCCAACAGAGGTTGGTGGGGGAGAAGCACCTCAAGATGATGCTGACGACCGACTCTGGCCATGCGGTGGATGCCATCGCCTTCGGGGTCGACTTGCAGCGCTGGCCCGATGCCTCGGTCAAACGGGTGCGGCTGGTCTACCGGCTCGACGTCAACGAGTGGCGCGGCAACCGCAGCGTGCAGCTGCTGGTGGAGCATCTGGAGGCCGCCGGCCTCTGATCCGCTTGCTACTCTGCTTTTTTGATGACGACGGCCACCCCTGGGTGGCCGTTTTTTATGACAAGCATGCGGGCTTTGCCATTGACCCGTTTATAGCTTCACAGTTTAAGCTTCTCTTCATCGGGTCAGATGACGGCCCTCAGTGCGAGTTGTTGTCATGAAAATATCCGAACTGGCCCGCCGCTGCGGTGTGGCCCGCTCCACCCTGCTCTACTACGAGAAGCTGGGGGTAATTGCGGGAACGAGGGCCGCCAACGGCTATCGCCACTACGACGATGACGATCTGCAGCGGTTGCGGATGGTGCAGGCCCTGCAGGCCGGCGGGCTCAGCCTCAAGCAGTGCCTCGCTTGCCTGGCGGGAGAGATAGATCAGGAGGTATTGCAAGCCCGGGTCAGAGAGCTGGACGGCGAGCTGGCGCGGATGCAGAGAGCGCGGGATCTGCTGGCAGACCTCGCAGGCTTGAGCACTCACTCCGGCGACGAGTTCAAGGCCTGGCAGTTACAACTGCAGCGTGAAGCGCCAGAGGCCTACTTCGACTGGGTGATGAAGCAGGGATTCAGTGAAAAGGAGCGCTACTACTTGCAATGGCTCAGTAAAGACCTGAACGAGCATGATCGCTACATCCGCGATTTCAAGCAGTTGCTGGATGGCATGAGCTATTGGGGACCGGGGGATCGCGCCTTCACCCAGCAGCAATTCGCCGCGCTGCCTATTCAACCGCGCCGGATCCTCGACATGGGCTGCGGGCGCGGCGCCTCTACCCTGGCTCTGGCCCAGGTGACGGACGCTGCCATCGTGGCCATTGACCTCGACGAGGAGGCGCTGGCCGCCTTGGCCAGATCGGCCAGCGCGGCTGGCTTTGAGCAGGTCACTACCCTGTGCGCCAACATGGCGGCACTGCCGGTAGAGCTGGCTGCGGCGGACCTTATCTGGGCCGAAGGGAGCGCCTACACCATAGGGGTGGCCAATGCGCTGAAAGCCTGGTGGGCGCACCTTGCCGACCCCGCTGCCTGCATCGTGCTGAGCGAGCTGGTGTGGCTGACCGACACGCCGCCAGAGGAGGCGCTGGTGTTCTGGCAGCAAGAGTATCCGGCGATGCAGAGCCTGCCCGCTCTGCTCGAAACAGTGCGAGCGACCGGTTATCGCTGCCTCTCCCATACCCTGTTGCCCATGGTTGCCTGGCACAACTATTTGAATCCCATTGAAATGAACCTGGCCCGTTATCAAGCAGAGCTCGGAGAGAGTGCTGCCTATAAGGATTTGGCTCGTGAGCTGGCCATCCATCGCCAATACCTTGGCAGCTACGGCTATGTGATCTGTTGCCTGCAGGTGGCCTGATCATCCCATCAAGCGAGAGAGAAAGAACAATATGAACATAATTATTCGACCCGAAACGGATGCTGATTATGATGCCATCGAAGCCGTGACCATCGCCGCTTTCCTTGAGGCGCCCCATACCGATCACAACGAGCAGCTGATCGTGCGCGACCTGCGCCAGGCCGGGGCACTCAGTCTGTCGCTGGTGGCGGAGCAGGCGGGGCGGGTGGTCGGCCACCTCTGCTTCTCGCCGGTGACCATCAGTGATGGCAGCAAGAACTGGTTTGGCCTTGGTCCCATCTCGGTACTGCCCGAGCTGCATGGCAAGGGGATAGGGTCACACCTGATGGCGGAAGGGCTGGCCGCTCTCGAGGAGCAAGGTGCGGACGGTTGTGTAGTGCTGGGGGATCCAGGCTTCTACGGCCGCTTTGGCTTTGAGCAGAACCCGGCGTTGGTGTTACCCGGTGTGCCACCCGAGTACTTTATGGCCAGGTCGTTTGGTGCAACCAGTGCCCGTGGTGAGGTGAGCTACCACCCGGCTTTCAATCAGGGATAACAAGACAGAATTGCGGTCAGCGGCCGCCGTGTCTGGATAAAAAATGAGGCGCCTTATGGCGCCTCTTGTCTATGGTACTTCCTTAACGCGGGATCAGCGCTCGCCAGCCCAGGGGTGAGCCTTGGGGCGCAGCGCCAGTGCCAGCACCAGCAGCAGGGCGGTCAGGCCGTACAGGGGCCAGTTACCAAAGCGCAGGTAGGGGGTCTCGCCGTGGGCGGGGCGCACTTCGCTGCGCAGCACCGCCGCCTCGAATTGCGGGATCTGGCCGATGATGCTGCCATCGATCTCGGTGACGACCGTGATGCCGGTGTTGGTGGCGCGCAGCAGCGGTCGCGCCAGCTCGAGGGCACGCATCCGGGCGATCTGCATGTGCTGCCAGGGACCGATACTGGTGCCAAACCAGGCGTCGTTGGAGACGGTCAGCAGGAAGTCGGTTTCTGGCGTGACATTGCGGCGCACCTCTTCCGGAAAGATGATCTCGTAGCAGATGGCCGCGGCAAACTTGAGCCCTTTGGCGATCAGGTTGGGCTGGATCGCATCGCCCGGGCTGAAGGAGGACATGGGCAGATTGAAGAAGGGGGCGATGGGGCGCAGCAGATCTTCAAACGGCACGAATTCGCCGATGGGCAGCAGGTGATACTTGTTGTAGCGATTCGGGTGGTTGTAGAAGTAGGACTCCTTGCCGTCCGCATCCTGTACCCCCATGCCGAGCACGGTATTGTAGAAACGCTGCTGCTCCTGGTCGTAATGAATGATCCCTGCCAGCAGGCCGGTCTCGTTCACCTTCATCGCCTTGTCCAGATTCTCCAGATAGGGGCCCATCTGCTGCTCGAGGGCCGGGATCGCCGACTCCGGCCAGACGATGATGTCGGCATCCTGATTCTCGCGACTGAGATCCTGATAGGTGCGCACCGTCGGGGCCAGCGCCTCCGGATCCCACTTGAGGGACTGGGCGATATTGCCCTGCACCAGAGCCACCTTGACCGGCTCGCCCCGGGTGACCCAGTCAATCTGCATCAGGCTGTGACCACCGGCCACCAGGGCGGCGGGCAGCAACAACCAGAAGGGAGAGCGGGACTTCCACACCATCCAGAGGGCGGAGCTGGCGAGCAGCAGCGCAAGCGTGATGCCTTGAACCCCCAGAACGGGGGCGAAGCCCTTGAGGGGGCCGTCGATCTGGGTGTAGCCGAACCAGAGCCAGGGAAAGCCTGTCATCACCCAGCCGCGCAGCCAGTCTGCTACCAGCCAGAGTGCCGGGAAGGCGAGCAGCCAGCGGCTCCAGTGACGGCCGCCAAAGAAGCGGGCGAAGACCCAGCAGGCCAGCGCCGGATAGAGCGCCAGATAGGCGGAGAGCAGGGCCAGCAGCACGAAGGCGACCGGCAGTATGATGCCGCCAAATTCCGTCATGCTGACGTGGATCCACCACAGCCCCGGCAGAAACAGCCCCATGGCGTAGCCAAAGCCGCGCCAGGCCGCCTGGCTGGGGGTTGCCTTGTCCAGCAGGGCATAAAGGCCGAGCAGGGAGGGGATCACCAGCGGCCAGTAGTTGAAGGGGGAGAAGGCAAAGACGGCGCAGGCTCCGGCTGCCAGGGCACTGATACTTAACAGGATTTTGGATGTCACGGGTGATGTTTTCACGGGTGATGGATGCTCGTCTTGGGCTGCTGGGTTGAATGGGCGGTATCTTACCCCGTAAGGCGGGTGACCGCGAGCCTGCAGATAGCACAACGCCCCGTGATCGGGGCGTTGTTGGTATCATCCAAAGCGGCGTTATTGCGGCTCTGATTGAGCCACCGCGTGGTTCTCCGGGATCTTCACCTGCAGTTGCTGCAAACGGCGCCGGTCGGCGTGCATCACCTTGAACAGGTAGCCATCCAGCTCGATCTCCTCGCCCTTCTTGGGCAGGTGGCTGAAGGCGTGCATCACCAGACCGCCCACCGTATCCACCTCTTCATCGCTGAACTTGGTGCCGAAGAAGTCGTTGAAATCCTCGATCTCGGTGAGGGCGCTGATGGAGAAGACCCGCTTGCTGAGACGACGGATCTCTTCGGGCTCGTCCTCGATATCGTCAAACTCGTCGTCGATCTCGCCGACGATGAGCTCCAGTATGTCTTCAATGGTCACCAGACCGGAGACGCCACCAAACTCGTCGACCACGATGGCCATGTGGTAGCGCTCTTCGCGAAACTCCTTGAGCAGGCGGTCGACCCGTTTGCTCTCGGGCACGATCACGGTGGGGCGCAGAATGTTCTCGAGCTGCAGCGGCTCCTTGGCCAGATCGCCGCCGAAACCGAATGGCAGCAGATCCTTGGCGAGCAGTATGCCCTCGACGTGATCCTTGTCTTCGTTGATCACCGGGAAGCGGGAGTGGCCGGATTCGATGATCACCGGCAGGATCTCGTCCACCGGCTGGGATTTCTCGATGGTCACCATCTGGGAGCGGGGGATCATGATGTCGCGCACGCGCAGATCGGCGATCTCCAGCACCCCTTCGATCATGTCCTTGGTGTCCTGATCGATGAGGTCGCGCTCTTCGGCATCGGCTATCACGTCTACCAAATCATTGCGGTCTTTTGGCTCGCCCTGGAAGAGTTGGCTGAGTTTGTCGAGCCAGGTTTTCTTCGGCGAGCCGGTACTAGGGTGATCGTCGGTCATTTTTTCTCTTGGTTACTCATTGAAGATACTGATGTTTTGTCTTTGCTATATGAGGATGGCCAACATCCGTTTCAAGCTGCCGGCCCGCCCCTTTCGCCATTACACTTCGTCGTTCAGATAAGGGTCGGCATAGCCGAGTTCCTGCATGATGTCGCGCTCGAGCTGCTCCATCTCTTCGGCTTCCTCATCCTCGATATGGTCATAACCTAGCAGATGCAGACTGCCGTGCACAACCATGTGCGCCCAGTGGGCCTCCAGCGGCTTGCCCTGCTCACTGGCCTCTCGCTCCACCACCTGGCGGCAGATGACGAGATCGCCGAGCAGCGGCAGCTCGAGGCCAGGGGGCGCCTCGAACGGGAAGGAGAGCACATTGGTGGGCTTGTCCTTGCCGCGATAGGTGAGGTTGAGCTCGTTGCTCTCCGCCTCGTCGACGATGCGTACCGTCACCTCGGCCTCGGTCTGAAAGCCGAGGATGGTGCCGTCGAGCCAGCCCTGCAGCTGGGTTTCGCTCGGCAGCCCATCGGTGCTGGCACTGGCAAGTTGCAGATCCAGAGTCACGCTCATTGTTCGTTCTCCTTGCGGGTGTTTGCCGCGCTCTTCTCGGCTGCCTGAGCGGCATCGAATGCCTCGTAGGCTTGCACTATGCGGGCCACTACCGGGTGGCGCACCACGTCGGTGGACTGGAAGAAGTTGAAGGAGAGACCATCGACATTCTGCAGCACTTCCAGGGCATGGCGCAGGCCGGACTTGGCGTTGCGCGGCAGGTCGATCTGGGTGATGTCGCCGGTGACCACCGCCTTGGAGTTGAAGCCAATGCGGGTCAGGAACATCTTCATCTGTTCCGTGGTGGTGTTCTGGGCTTCATCCAGAATGATGAAGGCATCATTCAGGGTGCGACCGCGCATATAGGCGAGCGGCGCTACCTCTATGATGTTGCGCTCCATCAGCTTCTCCACTCGCTCGAAACCCAGCATCTCGAACAGGGCGTCGTAGAGGGGGCGCAGGTAGGGGTCCACCTTCTGGGAGAGATCGCCGGGCAGGAAGCCGAGCTTCTCACCCGCTTCCACCGCCGGACGGGTCAGCAGAATGCGACGGATCTCCTGACGTTCCAGGGCATCCACCGCCGCCGCGACCGCCAGATAGGTCTTGCCGGTACCGGCCGGACCAATGCCGAAGCAGATGTCGTGGCGCACGATATTGGCGATGTACTGGGCCTGGTTGGGGCTGCGTGGCTTGATGAGGCCGCGCTTGGTCTTGACCGTCACTTCCTTGCCATAGGGGATGCTCGGCGTCGGCTCGTCATCCTGCTCCAGCACCCGCGACTCCAAAATGGCCAGATGAACCATGTCGGGGGTGATGTCGGTCACCTTGCCCCCCTTGAGGGGCTGGGTCTCGACGTAGAGATGCTTGATGATGACGGCAGCTGCATCCACCTGGGCCTGCTTGCCCAGCAGCTGGAAGTGGTTGTCGCGATAGCTGATCTCGATGCCGAGGCGGCGCTCCAGCTGCTTGAGGTTGTCATCGAACGGGCCGCAGAGGCTGGCGAGGCGCTGGTTATCGGCGGGCTCCAGATGCAGATTCAGGGTCGAGATGTGTCGGCTCACGGTATCCTCGTCTCAAGGCGCTCCCCCTGCGTCCGGGCACAGGGGGAGGAGGGGATTAATGGGGAGTGAAGGCGGCCACGCCCAGCTCGTCCGGCACGTTGTCAGGACGACGGGCCAGGATCTCGCTCGGGGCGGTGGCGATGCGCAGGTTCATCTCGCTCTCGCCGCGGATGAAGGTGCCGCGCAAGGAGTTGGGCAGCACCTCGGTGATCTCCACGTCGGCAAAGCCACCGATCAGGGTATGCGGGCCTTCGAAGTTGACCACCCGGTTGTTCTCGGTGCGACCACACAGCTCCATGGGGTTGAGCTTGGAGGGCCCCTCCACCAGGATGCGCTGGGTGGTGCCCAGCATGGCGCGGCCAATCTGCATCGCCTGGTTGTTGATGGCGTGCTGCAGGCGGGACAGACGGGCTTTTTTCACCTCCATGTCGACATCGTCGGGCATGTCGGCGGCCGGAGTGCCGGGGCGCGGGCTATAGATGAAGCTGAAGCTCATGTCGAAACCGACATCCTCGATCAGCTTCATGGTGGCCTCGAAATCCTCGTCCGTCTCGTTCGGGAAACCGACGATGAAGTCGGAACTGATGGTGATGTCGGGACGGGCGGCGCGCAGGCGGCGGATCTTGGACTTGTACTCCAGCACTGTATGCGGGCGCTTCATCATGGTCAGGATGCGATCAGAGCCGCTCTGCACCGGCAGGTGCAGGAAGCTGACCACTTCCGGCGTGTCCTTGTAAACCTCGATGATGTCGTCGGTGAACTCGATGGGGTGGCTGGTGGTGTAGCGCACGCGGTCGATGCCGTCGATGGCGGCCACCAGGCGAAGCAGCTCGGCGAAGGTGCAGATGCCGCCATCGAAGGTGGCGCCGCGATAGGCGTTGACGTTCTGGCCGAGCAGGTTCACCTCGCGCACGCCCTGCTGGGCGAGCTGGGCGATTTCGTAGAGCACGTCATCCATCGGCCGGCTCACCTCTTCACCACGGGTGTAGGGCACCACGCAGAAGGAGCAGTACTTGGAGCAGCCTTCCATGATGGAGACAAAGGCGGTGGCCCCTTCGGCGCGCGGCTCGGGCAGGCGATCGAACTTCTCGATTTCGGGGAAGCTGACGTCCACCTGGGCGCCACGGCCCTCCTGAACCTGTTTGATCATCACCGGCAGGCGGTGCAGGGTTTGCGGACCAAACACGATATCCACGTAGGGGGCGCGGCTGCGAATGGCGTCGCCCTCCTGAGAGGCAACGCAGCCACCCACACCGATCACCAGATCGGGCTTGCTTGCCTTGAGCTTCTTCCAGCGCCCCAGCTGGTGGAACACTTTTTCCTGCGCCTTTTCGCGAATGGAACAGGTGTTCAGCAGCAAGACGTCTGCCTCTTCGGGCTCTTCGGTCAGCGTGTAGCCATTGCTGGCATCCAACAGGTCAGCCATCTTGGACGAGTCATACTCGTTCATCTGGCAACCCCAGGTTTTAATGTGAAGTTTCTTGCTCATTGCTTCTCTTGACTGGTTTTGAAATCGGCATGGTCAAAGGACCGCGCATTTTACTCCGCAATCGGGGTGCTGACCAGTTAATATCCAGCTGCCATGGTGGCCGAAGTGGCCCATGCCGGTCCGGTAGTTCATCCCTTTCCCCTTGATTTGACGCGGCAATTCTCCGTTTGCCTCACTGTTTCCGGCGCGTCCTTGCGTTATGATGCCCCCATCAGGTTCAGGCTCGCGTCATCGTCGGGCCACCCCTCTTCAGGAACAACGTTATGGAACACTGTGATATTGCCATCGTCGGTGCCGGCATGGTGGGCGCCGCCACCGCCTGCCTGCTGGCGGCCCAGGGCCTCTCGGTGCGGGTCATCGAGACCCGGTTGCCGGAATCCTACGACCCGGCGCAGCCGCTGGATCTGCGGGTCTCCGCCATCAGCCAGGCCTCGGTGGCGTTGCTGGAGCAGGCCGGCGCCTGGCAATACCTGCAGCAGATGCGGCTGTGCCCCTATCGCCGGCTGGAGACCTGGGAGCTGGACGGCTTTGCCACCCGCTTCAACGCGGCCGATCTTGGCCTGCCCCAGCTGGGCTACATCATCGAAAACCGGCTGGTGCAGTTGGCGCTGCTCAAACGGATGGAGGATTTTCCCAATATCCAGACCCATACCCCGGCGGCGGTGCTGAGCCTGCGCCAGAGTACCGACGATGTGATGCTGCAGCTGGACGATGAAACGATGCTCTCGGCGCGCTGGGTGCTGGCCTGTGACGGCGCGGAATCCCATACCCGCAAACTGGCCGGCATCGGCGTGTCGCGATTCGAGTATCGCCAGCACTGCATGCTGATCAATATCGATACCGAGTTCGCGCAAGAGGACATCACCTGGCAGCAGTTTACCCCGAGCGGTCCGCGCGCTTTCTTGCCACTGCCCGGCCGGCATGGCTCCCTGGTATGGTATGACAGCCCGGCCCGCATTCGGGCCCTCGGTGCCATGAGCAACGAGGCGCTGGCGGCCGAGGTGCGTCGCCACTTCCCGGCTCGCCTCGGTGGTTTTACCGTAACCGGCAAGGGGAGCTTCCCGCTGGTGCGTCGCCACGCCAACGACTATCACGCCGGGCGGGTGGTGTTGCTTGGCGATGCCGCCCACACCATCAACCCGCTGGCGGGGCAGGGGGTCAACCTCGGCTTCAAGGATGTCGCCTGCTGGGCGGATTTGTTGCACAGTGCCGGTACCGGGTGGCACAAGCCCGAGCTGGCGACCCGCTATGAACGGCGCCGACGCCCGGACAACCTGCTGATGCAGTCGGGGATGGATCTCTTCTACGGCGCATTCAGCAATGAGATAGGCCCGCTCAAGCTGGCCCGCAACCTGGCCCTCAATGTGGCGGACAAGGCGGGGCCGCTCAAGGAGATGGCGCTGCGCTACGCGCTGGGCCTGGTCTGAGACAGATTGGCAATAGATAGGTCGGGGCAGTTATCGCCAACATGGCCACAACGACAAGGGGGTCGGTTCTGGTGAACCGACCCCCTTGTGTATCAGGCCTGTCGTTGCTGCAAGATTACGGATGAGCCGCGCGATAGAGGGTCCACTCCTCGACCACCTGGCCATCCGGCAGATGGCAGTATCCCACGGCGCCATCGGCTTCCTGCTTGATGATGACCTTGCCTCCCTGCTCAGCGCAGTAGACCGAGGCCGGATTGGCCATGCCGACCGGGGCAGGCGCTTTCTCGGTGGCGCAGCCGGCCAGCAGCAGAACGGGTAGTAGCGCAATAACCGTTTTTATCATGTTGATCTCCCTTCATATGTTGACTGGGTACTTGCTGCCCCATCTTATGCCTCCCTCAGTGGCAAGGCAAAAGATGAGTCCGGCTTATCGTCCGGTTGCGGCGCAGACAGTCGGGTGGGCCTCCAGAACCAGTTGCAGGAAGCGATCCCGGATGGGATCGGCAAATTCCGGGTTCCACACCAGACTGATTTCCCACTCCGAATAGGGACCCGAGAGGGGGTAGAGGGTCACATCCGGGCCTGCAATGAAGCTGACGCTGCGCGGCAGTATGGCGTTGCCGATGCCGGCGGAGACCAGGGCGACCAGGGTCTGGACATCTTCCGTCTCCTGGATCATGCCGGTCAGCCGGTTGGCGCCGAGGAAACTGGCGATCTGCTGGCTAAGGCCGGGGCAGCGATGGCCGACCATCTGCAACAACGGTTGGCTGGTCAGAGCCCGTTCGACGTCGAAAGTGGCCGGATCCGATCCCGTGACCCGGGTGGGAACGGCCAGCACCAACCGGTCGGTCAACAACCTGTGTTCCTGCAGTTGCGGTGCCTGGGGCCGACGCATGAAGCCCAGTTGCAGTTGGCCACAGAGCAGCTGTTGGTGCTGAATGGCGGAAGGCATGTCCTGCAGATGGACCATCACCTCGGGAACCAGCTGCCTGAAGCGGGCCACCAGCGAGGGGGCCAGCGCGAAGCTGGACAGTCCGAAACCTATCTTGAGTCGCCCGGCGATGCCGCTCGCCAGCGCCAGGGCATGGCGCTCGAATCCCTTGCCGTGTTCGACCAGGGCGTTGGCCTGGGTAAGCAACTGGGCGCCGAGAGAGGTCAGCTCGGCGCCGTGCCTGCCCCGGTGGAACAGGGTGCAGCCAAGGGCCTGTTCCAGCCCCTGGATCTGCTTGGTGAGGGCCGGCTGGGTGATGAAGAGCCGGTTGGCGGCCTCCCGGTAGTTGGCAGTCTTTGCCAGCATCACGAAAGCCTGCAGTTGCCTCAAGTCGAATTTCATTCCAGTTGGTTATCCAATATGGCGATTTATTGATTATAAATTATCACACCTCCTTGCTGTAATGGATGTGCGGCGGGCCTGTTGCCCGTCCGGCACACAAGGAGTCACGCCATGTCTAGCAAACGCTATCTGTTCTTAATCAAGGGATCCCTGGTGATGGCACAGCCACTGGCTGCCCCCGAAACGGGAGAGCTCTTGACGAGTCTGCTGCAACAGGGTTTTGCGGTTGGTCCCCTGCAAGTCTGGGCAAGCAACGCCGAGCAGGCCCTCGCCTGCTACGAGCGAGCCGCCCAGCAGCGGGCCTTCGGCGATATCCTGGCGGGGGCCGAACCC